>JAOPTU010000003.1:13139-245349 GCA_051531995.1 Desulfotalea sp. | reverse complement strand
TCTACTTATACATTCAAACAGATCACAATTATTCTTCATTCAACAAATCAATGCATCAGATTAACCGATGAAAGTAATGTTGCAAAGATCTATTTAAAGCAACGAAAAGAGACCTGAAGCAACCACAGAGAATTGCTTAATACGCAAAGTCTCATGTTTATTGAAATTTCTACCTCCCTTGGGAGCAGGGCGTTTGATTCGAAGAAAATTCAACTTATCAGGTAGAATCAACCTGATAACCAATAGATATAAATAAAATAAGTAATCACTATAGCCCTAGCTGGATTAATATTTGATATTTTTTTGTCTGTTATGTGGAATGAAACATATTTCCATACAGGTGTTACTGTTCTACATAAAAATAGAGAAGCATAGGAAGCTCCTGCATAGGATATGTAAAGAGGCAGGCGTGCCTAAACTTGGGTTCCACGATTTTAGGCATTATATGGTTTCATTACTCGCCAATAATCCGAAGATAAGTAAGAAAACAATCCAAGATATTCTTGGTCATAAGACTTTAACTACTACAGAAATTTATTTACACACGGTGGATAAGTCGCAAGAAGTGGCGTTAAAATCGCTAGATGGGGTATTTATGAATTTCAAGAAATAAAGCTGAAACGAAAAAAGCACTCACAACATTAAATGTCGTAAGTGCTTTTTTATTCTAGTGGTCGGGGCGGAGTGATTCGAACACTCGGCCTCCTGCTCCCAAGGCAGGTATAAAACTAAATAAACATAGGGCTTTACGTCTTAAGCAATTCTCTGTGGTTGCTTCTGGTATCTTTTCGTTGCTTTTCGTCGCTTCAGATCAGTCTGTGTAACGCCTTAATAACAGGCAAAATTTAGTCGGCTAAAATAGAGCGAAGCGAAATATCCAGCCGTATTTTATCCTTGTTTATTAACTTGTTATGGCTAGATTAAAAGCCGTAGTCTTGAGCCTATGCATTTAAAACCTTTACCCTCATAAAACTTTATAGTTCTCGGAGATTCATTTGCAGGAGGGCTGCCAACTTCAAGTCTTTTCCAGCCTAATTTCTTTCCTTTTTCAATCGCCGAACGAATTAAAAGGTGACCAATTTTAGATGAACGAAAATCTGGCTTAACATAAAGTTCAGATATTTTACCAAAAACTCCTCCTGCATAAATTGATGCGCATTCGTGGAGATTAATTACACCGATACTTACATCATTATATTTAGCTAAAAAAGACCATATTTTAGAATGTTCAAACAATTCTTTGGTAACTAAATCTAACTTCATATTTTTAATTTCTTCAGTTGCAGAAGGCTCAAGTTCAATTAACAGATCTTGTACCAATCCAGATACTTCGAGAAAATCACTATTTATTGCTTCTACTACTGAAATATTCTGCATAATTGCTCCAGATCCCTAACGAACAGTGTTGATATAAGGAAAATATTTCCACATCTCAGGATAAAGTAGTAGTAAAAGTGGACAAAACAGCAAAACAGCAAAACATTTTATACATTTATGCCCCTGTCATGCAGATTAACTCGAACACTCGGCCTCCTGCTCCCAAGGTAGGCGATTGACTTGAACTTTATTTATCCTGTCGACTTGGATTATCTGAAAGTTGGCTTATTATTTAAAGCCTTCCTTTTCGAGCTGTCTCCCAACTTCCAAGACTTGGTCAAAAAACCTATTTACAGCCTCTTCTTCAATGGTCAGATTACATATAAGAAATCTGAGTGTGAGCTTTTGTTCAACAAAAGCAATGCCAACTAGGTTGGTTCCGCTGGTGTAGAGTCTTGTGCGTAATTCCTGATTGAAGTTGTTGGAATAGTCCTCATTAACCTTATAACGAAAACAGAGATTGAAAGACGTCCTCGGTGCTACAAGTTCAAGCTCAGGAGTTTTGTGAATTACCTCTTCGGCATATTTACAGAGTGTTAGATAGTTTTCGATACGTTTTCCAAAGCCCTCTTTTCCATAATACTTCCAATCCAGGAACCATTTGAGTGCATCAACTCTTCGTCCACATTGTAACGATGAAGTACCAGTGTCAACAACGTTGTCATCCTCTGAGTTTCTAAAAAGGTAGCTACCATCACCACCACTGAGGACTTTATTAAATATTTTTGGCTTATTATTGATGAGTAAAAAATTACACATCAGAGCTGATCCAAGCATTTTATGGAAATCACAGGTGAAAGAATCAGCTTGTTCAAGGCCGGTTAGGTATTTTTTACGAAGGGATTCACTCATTACAGCAGCGCCTCCCCAAGCACCATCAACATGTAGCCAGAAATTGTACTGGTCTCTTAACTCAAAGAGCGGGGTAATAGGGTCATATGCACCGCGAACCGTAGTACCGGCAGTTGCTGCAACGAAAAAAGGTAATCCTCCTTTAGATGTGATAGCTTTAAGTTCACTTTCAAGTGCATCTATACGCATTTCACCATTTTCATTAACAGGGATTTTGATAAGATTATCAATGCCAATACCGAGAATATTTGCTGCTTTGTCCATTGAATAGTGCGCATCTTTATTGACGAATGCATACATGTTTTGACAACTGAACAACCCTTTTTCTTTCACCTGGGTAGAGATGGTATTTCTGGCAGACATCATGGCAATCATGTTAGCATTGCTAGAGCCAGTAGTCATCTGACCTTCACCATTTTTGAAACCCGCAAGTTCGAGCATCTGCTGAATCATATAATTCTCCATGAGAGTGGAGACGGGAGCAGATTCGTATGTGCAAGCAGAAGTGTTTGAAAAGGCTACTGTGAGCTCACCAAGAATAGAAGGCAGATTTGCACCAGCCCACATCCTGTTCATGAAAGAGGGGTGATTTGACCGAATACCATATTGCAAATATTGCTTTACCCAAGAAATGGTATGCTTGAGATTTCCTTGTGCATCTTGTTCTTCAAGGTTGAGGATATTTGTTAGTTCACTAGGTGATTGATAGTCTAAAAAGTTTTTATCAACATCGGTTGTGTAATACGTTTTTAAAAGAGAAAAAATTTCCTCAATTGCGTCTTGTTGGTTCATTGGTTCACTCGCTAATTAATGTTTATAATGACGAGGTCAGCTAAGACTACTTGCACAAATTTGACAAGTAAAATCATGTGTTGAGGTAATTCTTTCAAGGGTAAATAAGGAATACAAGGTAATTACACTTTTAAGGTGCGTTCTTTGAGGTTTGCGGAAACGGCTAATGGGTTTTCATAAGGAAGCAACTGCAGTGGTTGGTAAGAAGATCAGGTAATAGGCGCAATTATTTGGGATAAGTGACAATTAATTCATTAAATAATTATTATAAAATCGACATAGGAGTTTGCGATGGCAAGAAAAATTAATATTAGATTCATCACAGATATAGTTTGTCCTTGGTGTGTTATTGGCTATAGGCGATTAGAAAAAGCTATTGCTGAACTTGGGATAGAAGATCAGGTGGAAATAGTCTGGCAACTTTTTGAGTTAAATCCAGATATGCCAATAGAAGGTGCAAATCATGCTGTTTATTATGGTGAAAAATATGGCATGACCAATGAAGATAGACTGCAGACGGTTAAACAAATGACAGATCTTGGCGCGGATCTTGGCTTTAGGTTCGATTTCTTTGATGAAATGAAAGTTATAAATACGACGGAAGCTCATATCGTACTGGATTATGCGAGAGAATACGGAAAGGTAACAGAGTTGAAAACGCGTTTATTTGCGGCTTATTTGTCTGAGCGTAAGGATCTTTCAATTAGAAAAACGCTTATTAGTGAAGTAGAGAGCGTCGGCTTAGACGGCCAAAAGGCGATGATCAGGTTAGATGATCACGAAGCACGGAAAAAGGTCGAAGAAGAGAGTGCTCAATTGCGTAGTGCTGGCGTAAATGCAATACCAACTGTAATTATTGAAAATCAGCTCCCTCTGGTGGGTGCACAACCAATAGATACATACAAACAGATTCTTAATATCGAATTGTCTAAATAAAACTATTTCATTGAGTTAATTGGTGTAAAAGGGCAATTAAAAGTTAGAAATGTTAGGTAAAACATGGATGTATTAAAAGCAATAAAGACCAGGAAAAGTACTAGAGACTTTAAGGACACCCCAGTTCCAGAAGCTATTATTCGGGAAATTCTTATAGCCGCCAGCCAAGCTCCTTCTGCTATGAATACGCAACCTTGGGAGTTTACCGTGGTAACTGGGAATGTTTTAGATAAGATCAAAAAAACATTTGTTACTAAAATAAAGGCTGGCGAAAGAAATAAGTCAGAACATTCTGTAGAAGGATGGCCAAAAGAAAGTGTTTATCGTAATCGTCAGGTGGAACTAGCAAAAGGTCTTTTTAATCTTATGGGCATCAGGCGTGAAGATAGTGAAGAACGTACTAAGTGGATTGAAAGAGGTTTTAGGTTTTTTAACGCACCTGTTGCTGTGATTGTAACCGTTGATCGAATGCTTGCAGAAGGAACGCCAATTTTTGATGTTGGTGCTGCTACTCAAAACCTATGTCTTGCCGCACATCATTACGGTTTAGGAACATGTATTGAAGAGCAAGGGGTTATGTTTCCGCAAGTACTGCGTGATGAATGTAAGATACCTGAGAGCAAACGGATTATAATTTCCGTTGCCTTAGGGTATCCCAATAATGATTTCCCAGCTAATGCTTTAAAAACTAATCGAGAGCCTGTGGATAATATCACTACATGGATTGGTTTTTAATTATTGAGTAGGTTTGGATTTTTGGCTATGCAATCATCTTAATGATGATGGTGATGATCGCCACCTGCATGAATGTGTTTATGCTCATGGATTGCCCCTTGGGGACATATATCTATTTTACCATCTTTGATGCTATAAAGTTTACTAGTGGTCTTGTCTAAAAACTCAAGGTCGTGGGATATTATAACTTGAGTTTGTGGCAGGTCACAGAGAATCTGGATAAGTCGTTCGCGGGTTGCAGGGTCAAGATTATTGGTAGGCTCATCTAGCAAAAGGACTTCAGGTTCCATGGAGAGGATTGTCGCAAGGGAAACAAGTTTCTTTTCGCCACCTGATAGTCGATGAGTAATCCGATCTTCAAAACCATGTAGTCCTAGTTTATGGAGGGTTGCCATGCTAATTTCTTTTGCCTCTGAAGGACTTTTTCCTAGATTTAATGGACCAAAAGACACATCTTCAAGAACCGTCGGTGAAAAAAGTTGATCGTCGGAACTTTGAAACAAGAAACCAACGCTTCGTCGTAGCATTATTAAATCATTTTTGTTTTCGATCTCTTTACCATGGAAAATTAATTGCCCTTTACTTGGTTTTAATAGCCCTACAAGTAAATGGAAAAGAGTGGTTTTACCAGAACCATTGGGGCCAACTAAACCTATTTTTTCATTGCCAAATACAATGTTAATATCATGTAATATAGGTTTTTCCCCATAGGAATAGTCGATATTTTTTAGTTCAATAATATTCATATAAAAACCATTGTCCTGCTTGTGTTACCAAGAAAATAAATAGGCAAATAAATAGGAAAATATAGTCCTTAGTTTGTAATTTACTAAGGATCAGTGGTTGGAATTTGCCAGTGAAACCACGTAGAACCATGGCTTTGTAAACACATTGTGCTCGGTTGTGGCTACGAACCAAGGTCATGGCGAATAGATAAGCATATGTTTGATAGGTGTGTATGGAGGTTGTTGCGTTAAAACAACGCATTTTCGCAGCTCTTAACAAGGTTAGATATTCGTGGTGTATGACAAAGATATATCGGTATGAAAATAGGAGTAAATAGCAAAGTTTGCTGGGTACCTTTAGGCTCTCTAAGGCATGGCCTATGGAAACTGCATTTGAGGTCGCGAGGAGGCTGATAAATGAAAGAAGAGCAGCATTGGCTTTAATAGTTATTAAGCCGGCAAGTTTCAAACCTTGTAGACTTAAATTTATTGATCCGACAGAAATGGTGTCTGCTGAATGGTAACTAAATGGCAGAGTTAACCAAATAAAAAGAATAAACGTGTTTGCGAAGATAAGTCTTTTGCAGACTAGCCACCAAGGTAGTTTGGCCAAGATGAGAAGAGCAGTACTTAGAAAAAGATAAAAAAGTGCAAGGTTGAGATTTTGGGTGATTGCAACTTGCAGGGCGAAAAGCCCTGCGATAATAATCTTAACTCGTGGATCAAGACGATGGAGGAGTGAATGACCCTGGGCAAGTTCTTCGTTTATCATTTATTATTGATTTCAGACATATAGGTCCAAAGAACAGCTCCTATTTCAACGCCTTTATCTTCTCCATTGGGGTCTTTTAAAGTGTAGCTAGCTTCTGTTAGGGCAGAAAATCCCCACCAACCAGCTTGGGGGCAAGTGAAGGTGAATATACCATTTTTATCAGCTTTTACCACTTGGGTGACATGATATTCACTGGGTGCCTTATAATTGTTGTCTTTATTGTAGAATTCTACCTCTACATCTGCCATTGCAAGCGGTTTACCGTTAACTAGAACTTTTCCTGTAAATGAGTTTCCCGCATAATTTCCGTATGGTCTGGTTAGAGGGATTATTTCAGCAGGTAAACCAACAGGCTCATCCCAACCAGTATCGGCGCCGTAGGCTGGGACGATTGTTTTGGTGTAGTGAATAATAGAAACATTTTCGCTTGGTTCCCAATATGGTTTTGGTTCCATGGAAAAAATATAAACACCAGGTCTAGCGAATTTGTAATCGAGGTTCCAGGATTCTTTGCCCATGACCATGTTTTGTTTTAAGTCAGCGGTGAGATCTGTGTTTTTGCCAGCTAAGGTTAAATTGAATTTCTCCGGTTTTTCCAGAACCATTCCAATTCCTTCAAATGGATGGGAGAAAGACAGTTGCAAGTTGCTGGCACGATTTTCCTGATTAATAATACTATGGTCAGATATTAGCATACCAAAGTGTGCATGGCTTGGTAGTGCTGAAAAAACAGTAAGGCAGGTGGCGGCGCCAATTGTTTTAATTTGCATTATTTTTTCCTTTTAGAAGTATAGTAAGCGGCAAGGCCAAGTAATCCGATAATGTAACCAAGACCTCCAAGGATATCTTGTAGTTTAGGACCTGCAGATCCTTGAGCGGCAAGATGTCTTTTGATCGGAGCTAATTGGTCGGATAGTTCATTTCTTATTATTTCTTTTAGTTCATCATTAGTCGATGGTGAGGCAGTTTGTTTTGATTTTGCTAGGCTTATGGGTTGTGTTTTACTAGAGATATTTTCTGCTGGCATAAGCCATTTGGCTAAGTGCCCATCGCCTGAGTCTGCAGTTATAAAAATATCTTTTGCCATGTCTGGGGAGGGGAAAATGAATATACCCTGTTTGTCGGTTTTCCCATTTGCAATTAAATTATTATCTTGCTTTACCGAAACACTAATGCCGCTAGCTAGTTTTTTACCACCAGCCCAAGTCGCTTCGCATATAATTTCTTCACCTTTTTCATAAGCAAAAACATTCATTCTATGGGCCTGAGCAGTACTACCCATTGTAAGAATAAGTAAGAGGCATGTTGTTAATACTTTTTGAACTTTTTTTGTTAGTAACATTTTATTAGTTCTCTAGATTTAAAATTTGAGGCTGGACTTTCGCGATAAAAGAAATGATGAACATGGTGATTATTCCTTCGATTATCATTAAAGGTATATGGCTAACAAAAGTTAGTTTGGCTGTTTGAATAAAACCACTGTCGCTTACACCAACGGCTAAGGCCATAAAAAGGCTACTTAGAAAAACTGCTAAAAAGCCCCCCAGAAAGGATGCAATTTTTTGGCTTTTCCCACCATTTCTTATTGGCTTTTGAAAGAAATAAAAGATAATAATGGCAGGGAGAGCCATATTTGCGGTGTTGACCCCTATAACAGTAAACCCACCATACTGGAAGAATATAACTTGTAAGAATAATGCTACCAGAATGGCCGGGAAACAGATCCATCCCAGTGCAAGTCCCATAACTCCAGTGAGAATTAGATGAATATTTGCAGGCCCCACAGGGACATGGATTAGGCTTGCAACAAAAAAGGTAGATGTGAGCAGAGCTGAGGTCATTAGTTTTTCACCGTCAATGTTTTTTAGACCAATTGCGGTTCCAACAGCGGTGATCGCTCCCCCTATCATTAATACCTGTGGACTTAGTATGCCTTCTGATATATGCATTGTGTTTTTATAAAAGTTGAATGTGAATTAATTAACATGTGGTAACACTAAAAATTTATTCGTGTTACTGTACTGTCAGGTATATACCTTGTCAAGAGTATTGTTTATGAAAAAAACAAATAAGAGAATTGAAATAGAACCTGTTGGTATCCTAAAGTCTTGTTTTACCGAAAAGTTTGGAATTCCAAGGCAACCAGGGCTTGTATCCTCTATAGCCGAAATTGAATTGTTAGCGCCGTATAATAGACGTGAATTGTGCGCAGGACTAGAAGAATTCAGTCATATTTGGTTGCATTTCTTGTTTCATGGTACTTTGTCTGCAGGATGGCGGGAAACTGTTAGACCACCAGGATTAGGAGGGAAAAAACGGGTTGGTGTTTTTGCCACAAGGAGCCCACATAGGCCAAATCATATGGGGATGTCTGTGGTTCGTTACTTAGGTTTACGTTCTAAAAATGGTAAAACTATTCTTGATGTGGCAGGAGTAGATTTGTTAAATGGAACACCTATTTTGGATATTAAACCCTATATTGCATACAGCGATAGTGTACCCGAGGCTAGTTCATCTTATGCTGGTAATATAAATTTAATGTTGGTTTCTATTTCTGCTGAAGCTAAAATCTTTTGCGACCTCTATAAGAGTAAAACAGGGCGTGATATCGAAAATTTAGCGAAAGAGGTAATAGCTCAAGACCCGAGACCTGCAAGTCAAAAGGGTAATAGGAAAGAATTTGGGTTATTATTATGGGATGTGAATATTAGATTTCGGGTAGAAGTGAGAGAGGGCTGTGCTGAAGAATTTGTTATTTATTCCTGTGGACAAGTAACTTAGTTATTTTTAAAGGTTAGTTGGCAATGTTGACCTTGTTATGCAACTCACTGTTTACTCTGCCACCCATTTTGTAGGTCTCTGTTTCAATATCATAATTGAAATTTCCGCCTGTGATTTTAGCTTTCGGTGTGGTTATTGTGGTGGCAACGGGCGAGTAAATTGTCTGGTTTGCGGAATCGTGTATAACTTGGTCACTGGTAAGAAGTTGCTGTTTTATCGTTTGTTCAATATTCACATCGCCTTTTAGGTGGAGTAGTTCTTCTTTCTTATTATAATTTCCAAAGTTTGCAATAATAATAAGCTTACCATCGTCACCTTTCTTTTCAAATTTGTCGGCGTGAATTTTGTCGAATAAAATGATATTTTCATCTTTGCCTGTGTAAACTTTTTCGGCAGTGATAAAGGCTGTTTTTTTAGAATCGGTAAAACGATGTAAAACCATCTTGGTCATTTCAAAGGTCTGGTTTGTTGTCTCGGCCTTATCTTTCTTGGGCTTAGGAGCGTTTATTTCTCCTCGGGGTTTGAGAAAATTACCCACAGGTATTTTCCAAATAGGAAAGGTGATTAGAAGGATAATAGGAATGAGCCAGACGGCGTTACGACTATTCATACCTTATCTATTGAGGAAGGTTTGTAGAAGACTTTGGGTCAATCCTTTTGCCTCTATTATGAGATCGCAAATTTCACGGACAGCACCTGAGCCACCTTTTTGGTCAGTGACATAATGGACCAGTTCTTTTACTTCCTTGGCTCCATTTGCAGGTGTTACTGACAGGCCGACTTGCTGAAGCACGACAAGGTCAAGCCAATCATCACCCATATAGGCAATTTCAAATGGTTTTAAACCAGTATCCTTAATGATTTCTTTTAGAGCAGTGTTTTTGTTCACCGCAGCCTGATATATATGGCTCATTTTCAGCTCTTCCGCCCGTCTTTGCACAACGGTGGATTTACGAGCTGTTATGACACCAGTACCGATGCCTGCATCCCTGAGAAGACGCAGGCCAAAGCCATCTAGGGTGCTAAAGCTTTTGCTTTCCACATCATTGCCACTGTAGAGCAAGGTTCCATCGGTGAGCACACCATCCACATCAAGAAGTAGTAACTTGATGTCCTTAGCTTTTGCTAGTGCTAACTGTCTTTTTTGGCTCATTGGTTTTTCACCTTTTTCACCTTTTTCTCGAGCTTTTGTTCGCATGTGTTCGAGGATTTGGCAGTCGCTTGGATATTCACCAGGTTTGGTAGGGTTGCAGTTCATTTTCTGTTAGTATTTAGCTTGTGGCTACCTTATAAAATGATATTTAGCTAACTGCATCTCTAACTTTGACAAGCTTGGTTAGCAATTCTTCCACGTCTTTTAGTGCAATTGAGTTGGGTCCATCACAAAGTGCTTTTTCAGGGTCGGGATGTATTTCCATGAATAAACCGTCGATACCTGCGGCAATTGCCGCCTTTGATAAGGGCTCTATAAATTCTCGTTGTCCTGATGAAGATCCGCCCTGGCCACCTGGTAGTTGAACTGAATGGGTCGCATCGAAAATTACGGGGCAATCAAAAGAACGCATCACAGGAAGAGAGCGCATGTCAACTACAAGATTGTTGTAGCCAAAACTTGCACCACGCTCAACAAGCATAACCTTAGTGCTTCCTGCTTCTCGTAGTTTGTTAACTGCATTTTTCATATCCCAAGGAGAAACAAATTGACCTTTCTTTACATTGATTGGCTTACCCGTTTTGGCAGCCGCAACTAAAAGATCAGTTTGTCTACATAGAAAAGCTGGGATTTGAATAATATCTAGTACTTTGCCTGCCGCTTCTGCCTGGGTGTAGTCATGGATGTCAGAAACCACTGGTACCTGTAGATCCTCACGGATTCGTGCGAGAATTTCCAGCCCATCTTTTAGACCAGGTCCTCTATATGAAGTTATAGAGGTGCGATTGGCCTTATCAAATGAAGCTTTAAAAACGTAGGAAATACCCAGCTTTTTACAAATAGGAGCGACTGTTTCTGCAACTTCTCTAGCGATAGATTCGGATTCAAGGGCACAAGGACCACCAATTAACATTAGTGGTTGTTTGTCACCAACTAGAAAAGATTCATCGGCAGGACAATTAACAGAAACAGGCGTTAGGCTAGTCATTATTTATCCTTTGTGTTTTTTAAAGAAGCACTTATGAAATCTTTAAATAAAGGATGTGCTTTCATTGGCTTGGATTTGAATTCTGGATGGAATTGACAAGCAACAAACCAAGGATGATCTTCAAGCTCAACAATTTCAACAAGGTTGTTATCAGGAGAAGTTCCTGAAATAATAAGTCCTTTTTCAATTAGTTGCTGGCGATAATCATTATTGAATTCAAAGCGATGGCGATGGCGTTCAAAAACCTCTTGGGTTGCATAGGCCTTACCAGCGTTGGTATCTTTTTGTAACATACATGGGTATGCGCCAAGGCGAAGAGTTCCACCCATGTCTGAGTTTTCGTCACGAACCTGAAGTTTATTGGTGCGATAATCGAACCACTCTTTAATGAGATAAATAACAGGGCTCTTGGCATCTTCTTTTAGCTCAGTGGAGTGTGCATCTTCAATTCCAGCCACATTGCGGGCAAACTCAACAACAGCAAGTTGCATACCCAGACAAATTCCAAAGAAAGGGATTTTGTTTTCACGGGCATAAGTGATGGCCTGCATCTTTCCTTCCACACCACGACTACCAAAACCACCTGGTACCAAAATACCATCACAACCAGCTAGCAACTCACTAGCATCACCGGTTTCGAGGTCTTCGGCGTTTACATAACGAAGATTAACCTTGGTTTTGTTGGCTAGGCCACCGTGGATTAATGCTTCATGTAAACTCTTGTATGATTCAGTTAAGTCGACATATTTACCAGTGATGGCAATGGTCACCTCGTGTTGAGGGTTTTTAATGTTGTGGACTAATTCTGCCCAGTTGTCAATCTTGGGGTTTGCTGTCCAAATATTTAGCAATTCTAGGACCTTAGTGTCAAGTCCTTCTGCATGCAGAGCTAGAGGTAGTTCGTAAATGGTGTCAGCGTCAACAGCATTGATAACAGCATCTTTGTCCACATTGCAGAATAGAGCAATTTTAGCTTTAAGACTTTCTTCTAAAGGAACTTCGGTACGGCAAACCAGAATGTCTGGCTGGATACCGTCTGCTCTAAGCTCACGAACAGAATGCTGGGTAGGCTTAGTTTTTACTTCGCCAGCGGTTTTAATATAAGGAACTAAGGTTAGGTGGATGTAAAGAGTGTATTCTCGACCAAGATCACCACGAAGTTGCCTAATAGCTTCGATGAATGGAAGTCCTTCAATATCACCAACGGTGCCACCGATTTCGATTATAGCAATATCAGTGGTTCCGTCTAGTTGACGAACAGC
This sequence comes from Desulfotalea sp., assembly GCA_051531995.1. Lineage (GTDB taxonomy): Bacteria > Desulfobacterota > Desulfobulbia > Desulfobulbales > Desulfocapsaceae > Desulfotalea. The sequence goes on along the minus strand of JAOPTU010000003.1, from coordinate 232,976 downwards.
ATTTTTGATTTCATCGGTGATGTGTGGGATAACCTGAACAGTTCCACCCAAGTATTCGCCACGGCGTTCCTTGTTGATAACAGAATAGTAAATGCGTCCAGAAGTGTAATTGTTTTTCTTTCCCATTACGGCGTTGGTGTATCGCTCGTAGTGTCCCATATCAAGATCAGTTTCAGCACCGTCATCGGTTACATATACTTCACCGTGCTGAAAAGGATTCATGGTACCTGGGTCGACATTGATATAAGGGTCTAGCTTTTGGAAAGTTACGGTTAATCCGCGACTTTCAAGCAGGGCTCCAAGGGAAGCGGAGGCGAGACCTTTGCCAAGAGAGGAGAGAACTCCACCAGTAACAAAAATGAATTTAGTTCGTTTGGTATTTGTTGTATTTTTCATGATCGACCCAATAACTTTTGACTGTAATTTATTTTGAATTATAGACGCAAAATTTCCGCTGAGAATCATAACATTTTTGGTAATTTTATCAAGGTCGATACCCCAAAGGAATTGAAAATAGTTTTTTGTTTTTTAAAAATCGGATTAAAGCGATTATGATTTGCTTATTTATATCGAACTTTCTTAAGTTATTATCTTGAAATTATAGTGTTAATTGTAAATATAGATTTATTTTTTGGAGATTTTTTATATGCTGACTTTTATAAAAGAAATTGCTTTTCGAGCTGGATCTCTTGCCCAGCAAGAGCAAGGTGGATTAAAAACTAGTGATATTAGTTTTAAGTCGGCAAGGGATTTGGTTTCTAGAGTTGATATTTTGGTGGAAGAGTTTTTGGTGAGTGAAGTTAGATCCCGATATCCCAATCATGCCATTATTGGTGAGGAAGGTGGTAGGCAGGGGGAAAGTTCAACGCACTGTTGGTACATTGATCCCATTGATGGAACTACATCATACTGCCACGGTTTACCTGGTTATTCAGTTAGCATTGGGTATGAAAAAGAAGGTCAGATGATTGCGGCGGCTGTTTTCGCCCCAGAATTCAAGCAAATGTTTTTGGCTGAACGAGGTGCTGGAGCAACCTTAAACGGCAAGAAAATATCTGTTTCTAGTAAAGAAAGGCTTATCGAATCTGTTTTGGCAACAGGTTTCACTTGCATGAGAAATGCAGGTACTCCTAGTAATATCCCAATTTTTAACGAACTATTACCTAAAATAAGAGATTTCCGTCGGATGGGTTCAGCGGCCATCGATCTAGCATATGTGGCTGCGGGTAAACTGGATGGTTTTTGGGAGCTAAATCTCAATTCCTATGATGTAGCGGCAGGTGCCCTTTTAGTACAGGAAGCAGGAGGAGAAGTTGTGGATTTTAATGGAGGTGGAGATTATCCTAAAAAAGGAATAGTTGCGACGAATCCATTTATTAAAGATGAGCTGCTTGGTTATTTAGGGTGTTGATATTCTTTGCATAGTTTTTGATGTATTGGTTCATGCTACTGCTAAGATTTTGTTTAATAATAAGCAAATCTGAATGATCTCTATATATCTGTTTATCTCTGTAGAAGGTATTCTTGTGACATTGTGTAATTCTCTCTGTAAGGGCGATTTGGCTGTGATCTAATCGATTTGAAATAATGTTATATTGATATGTATTCTTCTTCTCTTGACTCCAGTCAGATATCTAGATGTGGCGTTTTAAGCCCAATCTCTTTGATGCACGTGATCATCCCTTGCATCAAAAATTTAAACTTGCTATTTTTTTATAGCCTTGCTATCTCTTTTTCTTGTGACCTATAAAAATAATGTCTGATTAATAGTTTAGTTTGTTTGATAAACCCCTTATTAGGAGGTCCGTATGGTTGATCTGTCCACGAGTTACCTAGGTTTGTCACTGAAATCTCCGGTTATCGTTGGTAGTTGTGGTTTTACTAATAGGCTCAGTAAAATTGAGGAAATTGCGGCAGCAGGTGCTGGGGCAGTAGTTCTCAAATCCCTTTTCGAAGAACAAATCCTCGCAGAACTCAAAAGTCAGTTGGATGAGTATCACGCAGACTATCCCGGAGCAATTGATTACGTTGCCCAGTACGCCAGGGAAGATATCTTAGAAAAATACCTGACCCTTATTACTGATGCTAAAGCGGCAGTCGATATTCCTATCATTGCTTCTGTAAACTGTATTTCAGGAAATGAGTGGGTTGAATTTGCCAAACGCATTGAGGGCGCTGGCGCTGATGCCATTGAGTTAAATGTAGCTCTTTTACCTAGCGATCCTAAAGTGTCCGGTGCTGTGGCTGAAAAATGTTATGCTGAGACCATCGATAAAGTAGCATCCATTGTAAAAATCCCCCTATGCCTGAAGATGGCAAATTACTCATCTGGTCTAGCTAATCTACTAACAGAACTCAGTTGGAAGAAAAATTTTGCTGGTTTTGTCCTTTTTAGTCGTTTTTTTCGTCCTGATATTAATATCGAAAAAATTGAATTAGGTTCTGCCGAAATATTCAGTCATCCATCTGAAATTTCAGAATCACTTCGTTGGATTGCCTTGCTTGCCAATCGCCTAGAAAAAGATTGTGTAGCCGGAACTGGTATACATGATGCTGAGGCATTAATTAAACAATTACTTGCCGGAGCAACCGCTGGGCAGGTTGTTTCTGTAATTTATAAACATGGTATTTCTTCTATAACAGAACTAAATACTGGCCTCAGTAAGTGGATGGTAAAAAATGGTTATACTTCACTTGCCGATTTTAGAGGTAAACTTGGGTATACCAATAGTGAAAATCCGGCATATTTTGAACGCACACAGTTCATGAAGTATTACGGTGGTATCTCTTAGCTTTTTCCGATAGCTTTTTTTGCAGGCTTCCTACAGGGAAGTCTAAATAAATAATATTTACCCACTAAATCTACTATGTCTTTGTTTACTTTTCCCAAAGGTGGTGTTCATCCACCGGAAGCAAAAAAACAAACATCGGCTTTGGCAATTGAAACTATGCCTCTGCCCGATGAGTTGGAAATTATTCTGGGGCAGCATATTGGTGCGCCATGTGCTCCCACTGTTAAACGAAAGGATGAGGTGCAAGTTGGTAGTATGATTGGTGAGGTCAAAAAAGGATTAGGTGTACCTCTTCATTCTCCTGTCGCTGGTACAGTGAAGGCTCTTGGCCTTTCTGCTCATCCTATGCGAGTTAAATCTCCTTCAATTACCATTGTGGTGGACAAAGATGCACCTGAACCCAAGGCGGAACGGATTGATTGGCAGGCCTTTCAGCCCAAAGAACTGCTTGCTATGGTTCATGATGCCGGTATTGTCGGTATTGGTGGTGCAGGGTTTCCATCCCATGTAAAACTTAGCCCTCCTGCTTCTAATCCCGTAGATGTTTTGGTTCTAAATGGTGCTGAATGTGAGCCATATATAACCTCTGATCATCGCCAAATGCTGGAGTATTCTCGTGAGATTATTGATGGTGCGAGGATAATTTGTAAAATATTAGGGATCAACAAGTGTCTAATCGGAATCGAAAGTAATAAACCTGATGCTATTACTATTATGTCTGAAGCTGCTAAGGCGGTATCTAATAATAGTATTAGCTTTGATGTAAAACCTTTGCAGGTTAAGTATCCGCAAGGCTCCGAAAAGCAGCTTATTCAGGCGGCAACAGGTAGAAAGGTTCCTTCGGCGGCTCTGCCCTCTTCGGTTGGGGTTGTGGTTCATAATGTCGGTACATCTCGGGCAATTTACCAGGCGGTTGCTTTTAAGAGACCTCTCTACGAGAAAGTGGTGACCATTGCAGGTAAAGGGATTGCTCGTCCTGCCAATTTACTTGTGAAAGTTGGAACGAAGGTCTCTGATATTGTTGATTTCTTAGGTGGTACAAATTCTGGTTTAGTACGGGTAATCATGGGCGGGCCGATGATGGGTTTTGCCATTTCAGATTTAAGCGTACCTGTAACGAAAACTACTTCTGCCATTTTGTTTCTAACAGAAGATGAAATTGATATAAATGGTCATAGCCAATGTATTCGTTGTGGTTGGTGTCTTGATGCTTGTCCAATGGGACTAGAACCTAAGGAAATTGGTTTATATGTTGAGGCAGGCAGGCCAGAGGATACAGCTGAATTTGGTGTTTGGGATTGCTTTGAATGTGGTAGTTGTGCCTATATTTGTCCTTCTAAGCGACCGCTTGTACAGATGGTGCGCTTGGCTAAGATGAAAGCTAAAAGATAAGGTGATTTTGAGAAGCTTTGCTAATCTTTTCATAGCACCATAGAAGTTAGGTAGAAAATATAAATAAAAGAATTTTTGAAAAAGGGGATAGTCATCGAACCTCAAGTACCTGATAACAAAAATGCCGATTCTCCACCGGCATGGACTGTTGCTGTTTCACCCCATGTGAAAAGCTCCGAGTCGGTTGAAAAAATTATGTGGACGGTCACGGCCTGTTTAATGCCGTCACTACTCTTATCTATTTATGTCTTTGGTTTTCAAGTCTTGCTGATCACACTGTCCTCAGTTTTAAGTTGTGTGGCTGTCGAAGCGGTGAGCCAAAAGGCACTCGGTAGAAAAATTTCTATCAAGGATGGTAGTGCTGTTTTAACGGGTGTTTTGTTAGCCTTTATTATTCCTCCCGGAGTGTCACCTTTACTACCAGTTTTGGGAGCAGTAATGGCGATTTATATTGGCAAACATGTTCTTGGCGGTATCGGCTATAACATTTTTAACCCTGCTCTTTTGGGGCGAGCATTTTTATTGGCTACTTTTCCTGTTGCCATGACTTCTGCTTGGTTAAAACCTTTGGATGGCGTATCTATTTTTCATTTTTTCTCACCGACTATAGATGCTGTATCAACAGCAACTCCTTTAGCGGTGTTAAAAGAAAATGGCATGGCTGCCTTCACTCAGCAGTTTGGTGATGGATTTGCTATGTATCAATCGTTCTTTATAGGTACTCAGCCGGGTTGTATCGGAGAAACTTCAGGTTTCTTGCTGCTTCTTGCGGGTATTTATCTATTGTATCGTGGTTATATCACTTGGCATATTCCTGTCTCAATGATTGGTTCGGTTGCGCTATTTAGCTGGGCTTTTGGCGGTGATACCCTGTTTTCAGGAGATCCTCTACTTGCCGTTTTAACAGGTGGCGTAATGCTCGGTGCTATTTTTATGGCTACTGATTATGTGACCAGTCCGACAAATAAAAAATCACAAATAATTTATGGAATTGGTATCGGTGCTTTAACCGTTCTTATCCGTTTTAAAGGCGGTTATCCGGAAGGTGTTTGTTATGCAATTCTTTTGATGAACCCTATTAGTCATATTCTTGATGGGTGGTTTAAGCCAAAGCGTTTTGCAGGGCCTTTAGGAGGTGACAAATGAAAGATATCTATACCATTGTTTTTCGTTTAACCCTTACCTGTATCATGGCGGGATTGGTTATGGGTGGCACTTATATTTTCACCAAGAATGCTAAAACCCATAACGAGCATTTAACAGAACAGAGAGTCAGCTATGCACTCTTGGGTATGAAAGCTGATTCAGAGGAAGCTAAATTAGTTAGTTTAAATACCATTTATAGATATGTTGGTAATAAGGCTGGCGTGCAGTATATCGGCTATCTTTTACCCATGGGAGAATCAGCTAAATCGCCATTCTCTTTTGTGCAAATTGATTTAGATGGCAAATTGATTGATAATAGCGATGTCACCATTGATGAAAAAGAGATCGGAGAAGAAGAAGTCCGTCAGGCAACAATCTTGAAGGTTCTTGGTGCTGGGCAAGAAATAAGATTTGCAGATAAAATTGTTATTGTTAGCCACGACGGGAAACGTGTTGCTTATCTCTTAGACGGTAAATTTCAAGGGTTTAAAACTTTTATCGAAGTGATGCTAGCCATCGACCTTAATTACACTATCACTGGACTTGAAATTTTAGAGCACGAGGAAGATCCTGGTTTAGGTGCTGAAATTGAACAGCCATACTTTCGAAATCAGTTTAAAGAGAAACCTTTTTCTAGACTTAATGCTCTAGGGGTTGTTAAGGCTCCATTGCCAGAAGAGTATCTGGACGCTTTAGAAAATAATGTTGATGCCCAGATGGCGGCTAGTGTGATCGAAAAATATCGAGATAAAGATATTTATGCTCTTACAGGTGCCACCATTTCTAGTGTCGCTGTAACCGATGGTGTGAAAGGAATTGTGAAAAAATTTGTTTACCGGCTCAACATCCTTGAAAAGGTGATAAAAGAGCAGAAACTAGATATAGCGTTCTAAACAGATTTACAATTTATTTTTGCGATAATAAAGAGAGGTAAACGTGGCAAATACAAAATCAAGCATGCAATTAATTAGTCGAGGTATTCTTAGCGAAAACCCGATTTTTAAACTTGCTCTCTCCATGTGTCCTGCGGTGGGTATTTCCACCACGGTTATGAACGGTTTTCTGCTCGGTGTAGCGGTACTTTTTGTGCAAGTATTTTCAAGTGTCACCATTTCTATTTTTAAAAATATGATCCATCCACGGATTCGTATTCCTACTTACACTTTAACCATTGCCACTTGGGTTACGGTTATTGATTTGGTGCTTGCAGCCTATATGCCAGGTGCCTACTCCCAGATGGGGATTTTTGTGAAGTTAATTGTGGCATTTGCCATTATCACCATGCGCCTTGAGATGTTTGCCTGTAAGGAAAGCGTGAAAGACTCCTTTTCCGATGCTATCGGTATGGGGCTTGGTTTTATGGTTGGTATGATGGTTATTGGTGTGGTTCGAGAGTTACTCGGGCTTGGTACAATCCTTGGGTACGATATTCTCGGGTTTAGACCTCTTCTTTTCTTCATTCTCCCTTGTGCTGGTTTTTTCGTGGTTGGCTTGATGATGGCATTTTTTAATTGGCTGGAAATGGAATATAAACGCAGAAAGAGGGTTAGCTAATGACTAAATTAATATTTAAAATGCTCCTCGCTACTTTGCTGTTATTTTCGAGTCAAGCTTGGGCTGGACAGTTAATAGTTGAGCAGAGTTTTGGCGATGGACCAGAAATTCTTTTGAAATTTGCTCATCCTGTGGATAAAGCTACGGCGGAGAACATTGCCAGCTATACAGTCTATGAGGAAAATGATCCTGATATCCGAATAAAACCAAGTGATGCTGTATTGGCGACTGATGGTGTTACATTAGATTTGAAATTTGCTGAAAATCTTAATCGTGCTCAAACACATGTTGTAGAAGTGCGAGGATTATCATCCGAACCGGCAGTGACCAATGTGAGTAAATCATATCTAGGGTATTTATTATCGATCCTTATTTCAGCACTACTTGTAAACAACTTTGTATTTACTAAATACCTAGGCCTTTGCGTATTTTTTGGTACTTCAAAGCGTAAGAGTACAGCAAAAGGTATGGGCGTTGTTTTTACAATTGTTATGGTTTTGTCAGCCTGTATGAGTTGGTTTTTCTATCAATTTTTCCTCATTCCGTTTGACTTAAACTTTCTGCAAATTGTTGTTTTTATCGGACTTGTTTCTTTAACAGTTCAGGCTGTTGATACGATACTTAGGAAGGTTAATCCTATTCTGTTTAACTCCTTTGGTGTTTACCTTGTGTTGGTAATTGCTAACTGTGTTGTTATTGCTGTGCCTTTGATACTCGCTAATAATAACTACAATATACTAGAGACCATTATGTTGTCCCTTGGTGCCGGTGGCGGTTTTCTATTAGCATTGTATTTAATGAGTTCGGTTAATGAGCGTCTAGAGCTTGCTAAGATTCCACCGAGTTTTAAAGGGCTACCTATCGCTTTTATCGTGGCAGGTCAATTCGCCATGGCTTTCTTGGGTTTTTCTGGGCTAAAGATATTCTAAGATTGTTTTTGTTAAACCAAATAGGAATTATAGAGAGAATATTATGGATGTAGAACTCGTTAAAGTTGCCCTAGGTGGTGTCGCTCTCTTAGGATGCATAGGGTTATTTTTTGGTATTGGTTTGGCCATTGCGGCTCACAAGTTTGCGGTGGAGACAAATCCCTTACTTGAAGAGGTGTTGGAGTCACTGCCTATGGCTCAATGTGGTGGTTGTGGTTACGCAGGTTGTGAAGGATATGCTATCGCTGTGGTTAATGATCCAGATGTTCCGCCAAACCTTTGTTTTCCCGGTAAGGAAGAGGTTGCTAATGCGGTGGCCGAACTTACTGGTAAGAAAATGGCAGCAGTAGAAGACCAGATGGCAGTTATTCGTTGTTCACGGGAAGAAGGGCGAGTTAGTCATAAACATGAGTATATTGGTTTTGCCTCCTGTACCGCCGCTAATTTAGCATTCGGCGGGCCTTCCAAGTGTAATCATGCCTGCATTGGCATGGGTGAATGTGCGGCAGTTTGTCCGTTTGATGCTATAACCATGGTGGAAAACTTCCCTATCGTTGATGCCAATAAATGCGTTAGTTGTGGTGTCTGTGTTAGAACTTGTCCAAAAGCGATAATTGAATTGCAGACTTTAAAAGCACGGGTGTATGTTCCCTGTTCTAGTAAAGATCTTGGCAAGGAAGTTCGAGCGGTTTGTAAGGTTGGTTGTATCGGTTGTAAGTTATGTGTTAAGGCGTGTCCTGCCGATGCTGTTGCCTATGAAGGTAGTAAGATTGTTATCGATCATAAGAAATGTATCGATTTCGGGCCGGAGTGTGGTGAGGCCTGTGTAGACAAGTGTCCACGAAAGATATTTAGAGTTTATGAAGGGCCTATGGTTCTCAGTAAAGATTCTGGTTCTGGTTTGAAGATGGCATCTTAAAAACATTATTAAGAATAGGGACTCGCAATTTGAAAAAGAATGCTTTTTGCGATACCCTTGCAGGGTGACTTTAATAATTTATAGGATATAAAAATCTTTTCGGCACAGTCAAAGCCGAGGAACAATAAATAGTAAGACAGGAAAACAATATGAAAAAAAATCAGCCAGCATATGACAAGAAACGACGATCTTTTCTGAAAATGTCCGGACTTTTGGGACTTGGTGCCATGGCTGGCACTATTCTTCCTGCTGAAAAGTCAGAAGCGTTGACATTTACAGGCAAAGAATACAAGGTTACTAAAACCCGTCTTGCCTTGGGAACCTTTGTGGCAATGACTGCTATTCATTCTTCTCGTGATGAAGCTGAAAATGCAATAGGTTTAGCGTTTGAAGAAATAGATCGCCTAAATAATGTTCTCTCACACTATGAGAAAAATACTCCCGTTGCTGAACTTAATGTGGAAGGTCGTTTAGTTTCTCCTGCTCCTGAGGTAGGAGAAATGGTGGCTAGATCTCTTTATTATAACCAGCAAACTGGCGGTGCTTTTGATATTACTGTTAAGCCGCTTATAGATTTATATAAAAATTCTTTTGCCAGCAACCATCAACCAACTGATTTGGAGATTGATGCGGTGCTAAAAAATGTTGGTTCACAGCATGTTAAAATGCAAGGGAAAGAGATTTTCTTTGCACGATCAGGTATGTCAGTGACTCTAGATGGCATCGGTAAAGGCTTCATTGTCGATAGAGCTTCTGAAGTTCTTGCTCAACATGGTGTCAAAAATCATTTGATTAATGCGGGTGGTGATATCCGTACTAGAGGTCGTGCCGCTGCTGGAAAAATGTGGACTGTGGCGATTCAAGATCCAAACAAATCAAAAGAATATCCAGATATTATTACCATGGGTGATGGTGCCATTGCCACTTCTGGAAATTACGAAATATTCTACGACAGAGAAAAGATTTTTCACCATATCGTTAGCTCTAAGACTGGTCATTCCCCGAATTATTTTAATTCGGTCACTGTTACAGCAAATAGTGTTATGGATGCCGATGCTATGGCAACAGCTGTTTTTGTTATGGAACCAAAGGATGGTGTTAGATTTATTGAGAGCCAACCTGAAAGTGAGTGTCTACTTCTTGGTGATAATAATAAAATGATTAAATCTACAGGCTGGCAGGTGTAGGGATTCTAGCCTGACTACCTCTATGACTACTGTTGATTTATACCCACTAAACAAATTGTTTAGTGGGTATTTTTTTGATCTTTATTTGTTGCTTTGATAATTGTTGCAGTGCATACTCATGGATGCACTGCATATTGCCGTATGCGATAACTCTCCCTATCTTATTACTATTTAAAAAACACACATTCCCTCTTTCTTGTCGTAATCCCTATAAAAAACAGCATCTACAGTCACTCGTCTGTGTTTATCATTGTTTTGGTATAACTTTTGCTTCTGTCTACATAGAAGATGATTGATAGTAATTGGGTACATTGATGTTGCAAATGCGATAAAGTTTTTTAAAGGAGATAAAATGGCTGAGACAGCGAATTCAAATGTAGTTGTTGATGATGCAGGAAGTAGTTGGAGTGACCTGTGGACTAAGGAAGATTATTGGGCGATTTGGTTGGGTTTTTCCCTATTAATCGCTGGTTTGATTATGTTCCTACCACGCACGCCAGATGGAATGGAAGAAACCTTTGCAAAGTCCAATGCTATTATGGCTGAGGAATCTGCAGCGGCACCATTTAAAACGGTAGCATTTTATGTTGCCCAGGATGGTAAAGAAAAAGTTAAAGCAAAGAGTCAAAAATTTGCAAAATCGATCTCTTCATTCATGGCAAAGCCAGGTAAGTGGACTACTAACCCTCTTGATGCCTTTATCATGACTCAAGAGAGAGCGGATGCTACCAATAAGAAAAATGCACCTAAGTATGTAAAAGCTAAAGCCAGTGCTGCTTTAGCTATGGAAACAGCTCTTGCCTCTGAGGCTGCTGCCAAGGCGGCTGGTTTTAAAAATGAAACCTTAAACGAAGAAACCATCACTAAGATTGATAACTGGCGTAAAGCGAATGGTTTTGCTTCCAGCGCTAAGAAAAAGATAGGTAAGAAGCCTTTTAACCGCATCCCAACCCTTATTGGTTTGATGGTTATCATGGGTCTTTTCTTTAGTATTGGTATCAAATCCATGGGTGGTTCTGTTGGTAAATTTCTCATTGGTTTTGTTGCTGTTTTTGCTGTGAGTGTTTTTTCTTATGTGATGGCAGGCCAAGCAACCATGAAACATTATGGTATCGGCTATGCTGCCTGGGCTATCGCGCTCGGTATGATTATCGCTAATACTGTAGGAACCCCTAAGTGGGTTAAACCAGGTCTTCAGGTTGAGTTTTTTATTAAGACTGGTCTTGTTCTTCTTGGTGCTGAAGTTCTATTTAATAAAATCATTGCTATTGGCGTTCCTGGTATTTTCGTGGCATGGTTTGTTACTCCTGTAGTTCTTATCTCCACCTTTATTTTTGGTCAGAAAGTTCTAAAGATAGAATCTAAGACCCTTAATATGGTAATTTCTTCTGATATGTCTGTTTGTGGTACATCTGCCGCTATTGCTGCTGCTGCTGCCTGTCGTGCAAAGAAAGAAGAGCTTACCTTGGCTATTGGTCTATCTCTAGTTTTTACCTCTATCATGATGATCGTTATGCCAGCTGTTATTAAGGCGACTGGTATGCCATATATTTTAGGTGGTGCATGGATGGGTGGTACCATTGATGCAACTGGTGCTGTTGCTGCTGCTGGTGCTTTCCTTTCAGAGAAAGCTCTTTATGTTGCTGCTACCATTAAGATGATTCAAAACGTGCTAATTGGTGTTACTGCATTCGGTATCGCTATTTACTGGTCTGTTAAGGTGGATGCAGAAGCTGGTAAGAAAGTAGGTTGGATGGAGATTTGGCATCGTTTTCCAAAGTTCGTTCTTGGTTTCTTATTTGCTAGTGTTGGTTTTTCTTTTATATACTCAATGCTAGGTTCTGACGCTGGTTTCACCATGATCGATCAAGGTGTGCTTCGTGGTTTCACCAAGATTTGTCGTGGTTGGTTTTTCTGTTTCTCTTTTGCTGCTATTGGTCTTGCTACGGATTTCCGCGCGCTTGCCCCATATTTCAAAGGTGGAAAGCCATTAATTCTTTATGCTTGTGGCCAGACTTTGAACTTGGTTCTTACTCTAGGAATGTCTTACATTATGTTCTATCTAGTATTCCCAGACATTACTGCAGCAATCTAAGTTTGAGACTCTAGGTGATACATTTGGTGTCACCTAAGCTTTTGTTAGCAAAATATTTAATGGCAGATGATGCCACTGAGGGTGTTATGGAAGAAACTAAAAAGCCGTTGGGTCGTGGATTGATTCAGTTAGCTGGCGCTATTTTTGGAGTGTATTTGCTTAGTTTTTATATTTTACCCACAATTACAGCATCATCTCCAAGTATACAAAAATTGGCAGATTTTATTGATTATGAAGAGATTGATACAGGTATGTTTTTTTATACAGATCTCGAAATTGTAGGTCATGCAGATATTGGTGCTCGTAGCACTATTGAATATTTTGGTAATAAGTAAATTTGTTTTGCCTACGTTTTTAGAATTTATTTTTTATGCCCGATTTCTTTCTTGGAGTCGGGCATAATTGTTTTACAATCTGCAAATTTTAAAATCCTGCTTTGTTTTCCATATATATATAACAGTCTAATTTTCTAGCGATAAATTAGCTTTATTGCTATATATTTTATCAGTTCTTAAGTTTGATAATAAATATATATTAAGGGGGCTTTTATGAAGTTTTTGCAAATTGCTAGTTTCGGTTTAGTTTTGTGTTTAACTGGTTGTGAGGCCATGGTTTATAAGCAAGCTGTGCCTATCACGACCAATCCAATGGGTGCGGAGGTTTTTATTGATGGAACCCCTGCGGGAATTACACCAACCTCAGTTCAGATAGCGAGAAATAGCGATCATATTGTTACCCTTACCAAGGATGGATATAAGCAAGAAGATGTGAGTGTGAAAAGAGTTTACGACGCCGAAAGCACCCTGCTTTCTGCAATTGGGAAAGGCGTCTCCGCAGGTGATTTTTTTGGTAACACATCCATGGGAATTGAAAGTGGCATTTCTTCAATGTCTTCCCAAAAACAGACAGGTGAAGCTTATACTTTGAGCCCTGCAACAATCTCGGTTAGATTGCTTCCAAAGGCTGGAATGATAAATTCCTCTAGTAGTGTCAATGAACAAGGCAGTAATGTTGATATGTCTCAAGAAACCAGTGAGCCTGGAAATACTGGGGATATTATCTCTCTTATGACCCACTTTGATAGAGAAATGTTGGATAGAGCTCTTGAAACAGGTAACAACAATCAGGTGATGAAGTGGACAAGTCCACAGACAGGCTATTACTTTCAAGTATCACCAACTACTTCTCAAAGAAGTAATGGTAGGCTAACAAGAGATATTAAGATAATGGCAATGAAGGATGGTAAAAAGCATTATGCGACTTATCCTACATACCGTGAAAATCGTAATGATTGGCGTATAGGTTACCCAATGGATAACGTTAGTGGTCACCCTGATGTGAAACCTCTAGATATTAAGGCATTGGCTTTTGGTGCTGCAGAAATAGGTGCCTCTCAACTACAACCTATTACTAAGTCACATACTGATAGTTCAACAAATGTCTCTCATTCGTTTGGAGCTGACGGTAGTGAAACTACCACAACAAATACCAATTCCACTAAGGTTAGTGCTTCAGTAAATCCTGCTGGGATAGTTGATTTACTTGAAGATTTAACAAAATAAAGTTTGATTTTTGTTGCTTGTAATTCTACTGGATTGATTTTCTCAGGAATTTTCAATTTTGGTAGAATTGTAAGTACAAATTTTGATCGGTAACGACTAAGTTTTGTAGCACAAAAGAGGTTGTTGGTAAAACCTACAGCTGGATAATTTTTTTAGTGAACGGTCTACTGATTACTCTTTTAATCTTGTTGTCATAATCTAAGGTTACCTTGGAGAATAGCTACTTCGCCCCATCTTCTTCGTAGAACTTAAATTTTTTTGAGGTTCCCCTAAGTAAATATAGAGGGAATTTTCAAAAGCATATTTTTACTTAGTCAGTTGGTTGTTCCGTTTCTAAACGGATGGTCATATAATGTTTACAACTTTGAAATCCTAGCTCGATCATTTCTTCGGCTTTGTTGAAATCGAGCATCTTACACGCATTTTGGTTTATATTGATGGTTCTGTCAGGCGGGTATGCGGCTAATTTGCTTCTGGTTATGCTTGCCTGCATCGCATCGAATGCTTGAAGGGCGATATTGTCTATACCTAGTTTTTTCGCCATATACACGTCTTTGCTCGAAAAACTATTCTGTAAGTCTTCTATAATATTATTAAGTTTATTTTTCATAGACGTATCTTGTCTTTTACTGTTTTTGCCTTCATTTACAATTTCTTTAGAAATACCTCGGCTGGAATTCAGATTTACAGCGATGGTGAGATCGGTTTTATCTCCAAAGGTTGGAGCAATAGGGACAGGGTTTAGCACACCACCATCTATTAATGTTTTGCCGTGGTAGGGAAAAGGCTGAAATAAAACAGGAATTGAGATTGAGGCGCGGATAGCATCGAACAAATTTCCATCTTGTAGCCAAACTTCTTTGCCGGCATGGATGTCTGTGGCGACGGCTGTGAAGTTAATCGGTAGCTTATTTATTTCTACTTCCCCTACTAACTTTATCATTTCGTTAATGAATTTCTCACCTTTGAGAAAGCCACCAGAACTCCATGATAAATCTAGAAGAGTAACAATATCCAGGGTGTCGATGCCCCTGACCCATTTTTCAAAAATATCTAGTTTGCCGCTTGCATAAATTCCACCTACTAATGCTCCAGCCGAACAGCCGGCGATGGATTTAATTGTGAAATTGTTACTTTCAAGCCATCGAATAACGCCTATGTGGGCTAATCCTCTGGCACCACCGCTACCCAGAACTAGAGATACTGTTTTATTTTCATCCATTTCATACACTTAGTTTTGAGAATTATTCTTGATAAGATGGTTAAGGTGACTATAATTTAACATTGTTACCAATAAAAATAGCAGATGGCAATCTGCTATTAGTTACTAAAGGGGAGATTTTATGCGTTTATTAATAATCTTTTTTACTGTTTTGATTTCAGTTATCATGACTGGGAGAGTAGATATTATGGCAAACGAGAATAAGGTAGCATTATTTGGTGGCGGTTGCTTTTGGTGTATGGAACCACCCTTTGAGCAGTTGGATGGAGTTGTGAGTGTTCGGGCGGGATATAGCGGTGGAAAGGAAGAAAACCCGGCTTATGAAGATGTTTCATCGGGTAGAACAGGGCATCTTGAGGCAGTCGAAGTTATTTATGATCCGCAAAAGATAACTTATGCTGCGTTGCTGTATACATATTGGCGACAGGTCGACCCCACAGACACAGGAGGACAATTTGCTGATAGAGGTGAGCATTATACTACAGCAATATTTTATACCGATGATGAACAAAAGGATGTGGCGGAAAAATCTAGGGACGAGCTAGCTAGTTCAGGGATTTTTCCAGGCGAGATAGTGACAGTAATTCGTCCTGCTATGAAATTTTGGCCAGCAGAAGATTATCATCAAGATTATTATCTTAAAAATGTTTTAGGGTATAATGCCTACAAGAAAGGTTCAGGTAGAGAGGGATTTATTAAAAAAGTTTGGGCGGCTGATAAATATACAAAACCAAGTCAGGAAGAGCTTGAAAAGAAGCTCACACCTTTACAGTATAATGTGACCCAAAAGGATGGTACCGAACCAGCATTTGATAACCTTTATTGGGATAATAAAGAGCAGGGTGTCTATGTAGATATTGTATCGGGAGAACCACTGTTTAGTTCAAAAGATAAGTTTGTATCTGGCACAGGATGGCCAAGTTTTGATCGTCCAATCGAGGACTCAGCTGTTGAAGAGCATAAGGATATTTCGTTTTTTGGTATTCGCACTGAGGTGAGAAGCTCAAAAGTAGATTCCCATCTTGGTCATGTCTTTTCTGATGGACCGGAATCGACTGGATTAAGATATTGTATTAACTCCGCAGCACTGGAATTCATTCCGGTTTCTGAGCTCAAAAATCGTGGATACGAAAAATATTTAGAGGACTTTTAAGATTTTATCTTCGGGATATTCCTTAAATGCTTATTGCAAATTATGTATTTGCCGATAATTTTTCAAGGAAACCTATAGAAAGAGCCAATAGATTTGAAGAATAATTGAGGTCTATTGGCTCTTGTGATTTATTGAATTCTTTTAGCAAGTTCGTCAAGAAACTCTATTGAGCTTAAAACTTTCACAGCCTTTGGTTCGCAGATTCTGGCAAGATCACCAGTCATGTATCCTTCTTCAATGCAAGTAATTACAGTCTTTTCTAGCTTATCTGCAAAGTCTACTAAGTCAGCAAGTCCGTCAAGTTCACCACGTTTTTTCAACGCCCCAGTCCAAGCCCAAATTAAAGCCACAGGGTTGGTGGAAGTAGTTTTTCCTTCCAAGTGTTGATAGTAATGGCGCTGGACTGTTCCGTGAGCGGCCTCATATTCAAAGAATCCATGGGGCGAAACAAGAACGGAAGACATCATAGCAAGAGAACCAAAGGCAGAAGCAACCATGTCGCTCATCACGTCGCCGTCATAGTTTTTACAAGCCCAAAGCATACCGCCATCTGTTTTCATCATTCTGGCGACGACATCGTCAATTAGGGTGTAGAAATATTCTATGCCAGCTTCTGTAAATTTTTCTTTGTATTCAGCAGTAAAAATTTCTTCAAAAATTATTTTAAAGCGTTGATCATAGTGTTTAGAGATGGTGTCTTTGGTGGCAAACCAGCAGTCTATTTTTTGATCCAACGAGTACTCAAAACAAGATCTAGCAAAACTTTCAATGGAAGAAATGGTGTTGTGGATGCCCTGCATGATGATGGGCTGGTTTGTTTCGATGATGGTTTCCCGAGTCTCGTTGCCATCTTTATCGGTGGCAACAATTTCGAGCTTGCCGCCTTTTTCGGAAAATAACTCAGCATTTTTATAAAGATCACCATAGGCATGACGACCAACGGTAATTGGCTTTACCCAGGTTTTTACGGCTGGGCTGATGTTTTTGACCATTATTGGTTTGCGAAAAACGGTACCATCGAGGATGGATCGTACTGTAGCATTTGGTGATTTCCACTGCTCTTTTAGTTTGTACTCGACAACTCTGTCTTGGTTAGGGGTGATGGTGGCATTTTTTACCCCGACACCATGTTTTTTTATTGCTTCTGCGGCTGCAACAGTCACTTCATCGTTAGTGCGGTCACGTTCTTCAATTCCAAGATCGTAATATTCAGTTTTAAGATCGATAAACGGCATAAGTAATTTTTCTTTGATTAGGGGCCATAAAACCCGTGTCATCTCGTCGCCATCAAGCTCAACGAGAGGAGTTGTCATTGCAATTTTAGAAGTTGTCATAATAATTGTCTCTCAAAGTTAAAGGAAATATTGATATGCTCGTTTATCGCTCTTAAATCATATAAAATATCCTTAGTTTTTGAAACTATGGATAGGAGCTGGGATTTTTCCTCCCCAGTTGATAAAACGAGATGATTTGCCATTGTTATTTACAAACATGATGGGGCTAGCACCAAAAAGACCACCAAAACTGACGTGTTCGCCTGCTTTTTTACCAGGAATTGGGATTAGTCTTGCCGCAGTGGTCTTGCTGTTGATCATGCCTAGAGCCATTTCATCTGCAATTATTGCGGAAATGGTGTTGGGATCAGTATCACCTGGTATTGGAATCATGTCGAGGCCGACAGAACACACACAGGTCATTGCTTCGAGTTTTTCTAGAGTTAATGCGCCTTCTTCCACAGCTTCTGCTAGCACCGCATCTTCCATTACAGGAATAAAAGCACCACTTAATCCACCCACGGTTTTACTGGCAAAAATCCCACCTTTTTTAACCGCATCATTTAGCATAGCAAGGATTGCTGTTGAGCCAGGGGCACCGACAGAATCAACACCTAGTATCTTAAAGATTTCACCGACGCTATCACCAATGGCAGGGGTGGGAGCAAGGCTGAGATCAACAACACCGAATTCGATATTTAGTTTTTTCGATACTTGACGACCAATAAGCTCACCACATCTGGTAACACGGAAGGTGGTTTGTTTGATTTCTTCTGCAATTTTATCAAGGGTTAGAGAGTTGTCAGTATCTTTTTTTACTAGACGTTCAAGGGCGCGAGCAATAACTCCTGGGCCGCTTACGCCGACATTTAGCACCGCATCAGCCTCTTCAAGCCCATGTATAGCTCCTGCCATAAATGGATTGTCGCCGGGCTGGTTGCAGAACACAACAAATTTAGCGGCCCCAAAACCATTTTGATCTTTGGTTTTTTCAGCGAGATCTTTGATGGTGTGGCCAAGAAGAGCCAAGGCATCCATGTTGATACCTTTGGCTGTGGTTGCGATGTTTATTGAAGCGCAAACTTTATTAGTAACGGCTAAAGCTTCTGGTATTGAGGCAATGTATTCTCGATCTGTGGCGGTCATGCCTTTTTCTACTTGGGCTGAAAAACCACCTAAAATATCAACACCTACTGCTGTTGCAGCTCTATCAAGACTTTTGGCAAGTTCTACGAAACCATGTCTGTCGAATCCTGCTCCCACAAAGGCAATTGGAGTAACTGAAATTCGTTTGTTAACAACTGGTATGCCGTAGGTTTTACTAACTTCATTACAGCATTCTACAAAGGTTCCAGCGTAGGATTGGATTCGTTCTTCTATTCTTTTGCAAGTTTCTGCAACATCACCGCCTCTGCAGTCAAGAAGATTGATTCCCATGGTTACGGTTCTAACATCAAGGTTCTCTTTTTGAATCATCTCGACGGTGGCAAGTATCTCATCTGAGTGTAACATAATTAATTGTTGTATTGTTTTGTTAATATTAACGAAGAGTTACTTCGCTGGTTACTTGAAAAATATCATTGTGTTGGATTATGATATTCAGCCCGCTGTCTCGGTTGAAACGGGTGAGATCTTCTTCGATAGCCTCTATTCCCGATGATTTTTCTAAGTCTAATTGTAGAACCATTGTGTACATATCATTGCGTAGGCTAGTCGATAAATCAACTATACTTATTTTGTGGGCGTAACAAAATTGGCTGATGCTATGAACTAGCCCCTTTTTGTTTGGATTTTGTGACGTCATTATATAAGTTTCTTTAGGGATTTCTGGGCTTGATAAATCCGTATCTTGATCAATTTCTTTAACTGAAATCTCAAAACGATCTGTGGTATTTATCTGAAAAAGCTCAGAAATTACATCTTCCTTTGTTACTTTTTTGTCGAAGATAGCACTTACGATCATAGTGAAGTATCCGCACACAACAGATTGGTTGATGTCTGCGAGATCCCCATCTAGAGAGAAAATAGCCCCTGAAACTTCGGCAACAATTCCCGGCCTGTCTTTAGACATAATCGAGATAATCATTTGTTTTTTCATTGTTCTTTGCTTTTGTGGAATATTATGTTTTTCTTAAGCACCAATTAAGGTGCCACCATTAAAAAATTATATAAGTAGATATTATGGCACTCTTAGACGAAAGGGGCAAGAAAAAGCGGTGTAAATGGTGAAAAATCATCTTTGTAAAGCGTATTTTGGTAACATTTATTCTCGCTTAATTTGCTTGTTTGTTCGTTTTTTCTTTGATTATGGTATCGGTAACTACGAATTTCGTAATTTTGAAATGAATGTTGCTTGGATGTAGTCATTTTTAGTTATCTTTAATTTGTGAATTAATAATTAAATATTGTATTCTTCTTTTAGGTTTAATAAGAAAATAGTGTACTTGTTAAGCGATATAATGAAGCTATCTTTTGTATATCTCCTTGCTGAAAGGAGATTTGTTGAATTTTTAATAATGGAGACTTCTGTGAAAAATAAAATATTGAATTTTGGTTTGTCGTTGGTGACTTTACTTATGGTTACTAGCTGTGCAAGCGACGGTAGTTATGGAAAACTTGTCCAGAGTAATGACGTGCAGCAGGCTTTTGTGTACGCAAAAATGCCAGCAACATACAATTATTATTACAATGGTCCGGAGAATAATCTTGTAGCTATTGTTGGGTTAGATAAGGACATCGTTCTTACCAGTAAGTATTGGCATCCTATTGATTTAACCGAGGAACGGATGAAAAATATTTACTCCACTATTCAGAGTGAGTGGTTTACATCTGGAAATAGACCTAAGGATGGAAATCTGAGTGCTGGTGCTAACTTGTTCGACCCAGCGGGTAAACAGGTTGGGGTTTTGTTTACTAAATACAGACGGGTTGTGGTTAGATTTTCTGCTCCTAAAACGTTAAGTTTGAGTAATCCAATTGAAACCCGTAGTTTCATTAAGTGGGATAATTAGTTCACATTTAATTCATGAAAAATATGAGCTAAGTGTATCTGAAAACATGTCTACAAACGAGGAAGTGACCTGGCTAATCATTGTGTTGTGATAGCTCGTTGTTTGGATTTCTCTACGTTATACCGTTTTTTTTACTCAAAAATATTTAGTCAATATATGAATATGCGATATTTACACTTTCTCCTCTTTGCGATTATATTTTCCTGTTTAGTCAGCAGTGAAAATGTAGCATATGCAAATATTGAGAGTTCGCAACCTTTTAAGATCGCTCTGAGCCAAGAAGAACGGAACTATCTTTCATTAATTGATTACATCCCTATCTGTGTTGATCCTAACTGGATGCCATATGAAAAGATTGATGGGGATGGTCAATATATCGGACTTGTTGCAGATTATATGAAACTTTTTTCTGATCAACTTGGAAAAGAGTTTCGTGTGATTAAAACTGATACCTGGAAAGAATCAGTTTCTGCTATTGAGCAAGGACGATGCGATATCTTGCCAGGAGCCGTTTCGACACCTGAACGGCGAAAGTTTTTATCTTTCAGTGAGCCTTATATTTTTTTACCTTTAGTCGTGGCTACTACTACAGACGAACTTTTCATTATTGACCTTGAGCAAGTTTTAGGGAAAACGTTCGCTATTGTAAAAGGATATGCAGCAATTGAAATTCTTCGGGTACAATATCCTAATATAAAAATCAAAGAGGTTGCTGATATAAAAGACGGGCTTGAAATGATTAAGAAAGGAGAGGTTTATGGGTACATAAGCACATTGCCAACTATCAGCTATTATATTCAAAGTAATGGTATCGAAGATATTAAGATTTCTGGTGAGCTTGATGTTGAGTATGATATTTCAATTGGAGTAAGAAGTGATCATCCATTATTATATTCAATCATTAATAAAACCATTATTAGTGTACCAAAGCAAGATAGGCAGAAAATGTTATACCAATGGATCTCTGGGAAATTTACAAAACCTACAGACTACACATTGTTATTTAATATTGTATGTTTTTTTGTTTTTGTCATTCTGTTACTACTTGCTCGAACAATTATTATATCAAGGTTTAATAAGCGACTAACAGAGGTAAATGATAAACTTTATTTGTTATATAAAACAGATAAACTTACTGGCCTTTACAACAGGCACTTCTTGGATGACGAGTTGAACAGAGGAGTATCTCTTGCTAAACGTTATGGTGTTGACCTGTCAGTGGTGTTGCTGGATATTGATTACTTTAAGCAAGTGAATGATACTTATGGTCATCCTACTGGTGATGCTGTCCTGAAAGATTTTGCAGAAATAATAAAACAAACTTTGCGAGAAACGGATACAGCCGGACGATGGGGAGGGGAGGAGTTTTTTGTTGTTTGCCCTGAAACGACGTTGATTGGAGCAGCCAGCGTCGCTGAAAAGTTACGTGAAAATATTGAAAGTCATGAGTTCCCCAATATCAACAAGCAGGTTACAGCAAGTTTTGGAGTCGCTACTTATCATCTTGCTGATACAGTAGACTCTCTTGTGAAAAGAGCAGATCAAGCCATATATATATCAAAAAAAAATGGGCGTAACTGTGTGACGAGTGAGGATTTAATTACGTAGTATATGTTTGATGTGATTGAGTAACTACAGTTAGGGGTTATTCTCTCATAGTAGGCATGGGTGTCTAATTGTAAGCAATTAATTTACATTATCCAGTTTAATTTTGGATGATTCAAAATATGCGTCTCATTGCTTATCAGTAATATTTATGTTAAGTCAAAGTGTAATTGTTAACGAGTTGTTGCCCAAATATTAGTAACCTGGAGTAAATCCCACCATAATATTTTTCTACCAGAGGAGTTTATCATGAAGAAGTTGTTCGTTTTGGCATTGATTATTACGATATTTTTGCCAGTTGTTGCACTTGCTGCAGATAAAAAAGACCCACTTGCCGCATGGCAACCAAAGTTTGATCCAAGTGGTGCTAAGTATACTTATATTCTTTCAAGCGTTGCCCATCCAGTAATTGAGGGCGTTGCCGCAGGCTACAAGATCCGCGATAAGGTTTGGGAAAAAACAAATGGCCAAATTTATGTAGATTTTCGTCCTCTCGCTCAACTTGGTGGTGAAAAGGATGTAATTAACAAACTAAATCTTGGTGCTGTTCATGGTATGCTAAGTTCTTCTGTTGCAGCGGCGAACGTAGCGGATAAGCTTGGGGTAGTTAATCTTCCATATATTGTTGATACCTTCGATAAACTTGATACATTTAGAAATACTCCAGAACTATGGGAACCATATGCAAATTCCCCCAAAAAAGTTGTCGTTACTGATTTTACAGGTTATGGGCCCTATGGTTGGGCTACCACAACTCCAGTAAAAACTATTGCCGATGCAAAAGGTATTAATTTTCGTATTGCCGAAGCACCAGTTAATACAGACATTTATAAAGCATGGGGACTAAAATTCACTGTTATGCCATGGCCAGATGTACCACAAGCACTTCAAACTGGTGTTATTTCAGGGCTTGATCATACCGCTATTGTTTGTAATGTTACCAAAAAATTTACTATCGCTAAATCTTTTACCGATCTAAATTACGCCCAGGGATTGTATGTACATTTAACCAATAAACGTTGGTTGAAAAAACTTCCTGAAGATCTTCGCGTTATTTTTCTTGAAGTAATTGCTGAAGAAAGTGCGGCTTCTCGTATCGCCACAAGAGCTCAATATAAGGAGCAAGTTGCTAAGGCAAAAGAATCCGGTGTTGAGTTTATTCAGCTTTCAGAGGCAGATATCGAGCAATTAAAAGTGCTGGCTGAACCTGTAATTGAAAAATGGAGCAAGAAAATTGGTCCTGAGTATTTAGCTACAGTTCGAGAAAAACTAAACAGTAAATAATTGTTTTATTATCGGTTTTGATCTAAATATTAGGTTGGAGAGGTGCTCCTCTTCAACCTTTTCTTCTCTTTAGAGAACTAATATGTTGAAAAAAATATTTAAAACCATCGACCGTGGTTTCAAATTTGTTGAAGATTGGTCACTTTTTAGTGCGGTTTGTGTAGCATTGATTGTGGCAATGGCAAATGTGATATTACGTAAAACAACCGACAATTTCAGTTTATACTGGTCCGATGAAGTTGTCCGCAAAGTTATCTTTTTTTCGACATATATTGGCTGTATTTCAGCCATCAGAAATAGGTCATTGATTAAAATTGACGCCCTTCCTCAAATTTTCCCCGGCCTCAGAAAACCCCTCACAATTTTCTCTCATTTTGCGGTTCTTGTATTCGCAGGGATTATGATTTATCTCGGCGGAGAAATGACCTACACCATGTTCGAAGATGAATACGCCAAAACAGCTACTTTGCAATTTCCTGAATGGTGTTTTTATGCCGTCCTTCCCCTTATGGGCTTTATGATGTTCGTCAGAACAATCATCGTCATTTGGGAAGATTGGCGTGGTAAACAAGATATCACAGGGGGGGAATAGCTCATGGACAATAGTTATCTTCTCATTGTCGCTGTCCTTGTAGGTTGTCTTGCTACTACGGTTCCTGTGTTTATGTCTCTGTTTTTCACAGGAATGGTTGGTTTAGTATATCTCCTTGGTATAGACCCACAGATTGTTATCGAAGTTCTGTACCGCTCCATGGATAAGTTTGCCCTAGTGGTGGTTATGTTTTTTGTGCTTTGTGGAAATATCATGACCACTGGCTCAATTGTAAAAAAACTGATTAAAACAGCAAATGTGCTAGTGGGATTTCTGCCTGGTGGTCTTGCCATGGCAGGTGTTTTAGCGTGTGGCTTTTTTGGTGCTATTTCAGGGTCAACCGTTGCAACGGTTGTTGCCATCGGTGGTTTTATGATTCCTGCACTTATTGAGAATAAGTATGATGAAAAATTCTCGGTAGGACTCATGACCACAGCGCCAATCCTAGGAGTTATTATTCCTCCATCAATTGCCATGATTCTCTATTCCATGGTAAGCAACGATCAACTTGAAGCTCTTTTTCTCACGGGCTTTATACCAGGGCTTATGATCATGCTAGCCATGAGTTTTTATGCCTATTATGTATGTAAAAAGCAGGGGATGACCAGAAAACCAAGGCCGACGTTTGCAGAAGCTTTAGCCGTGGTTAAAGAAAGTATCTGGGCGCTACTCTTACCTGTGCTTATTTTTGGTGGTATTTATTCAGGTTTATTTACGGCCAATGAAGCCGCTGTTGTAGCTTGTTTTTACGCTTTTTTTGTGGAAATATTTCTTCATAAAGATATGAAGCTTCAGCAGGTCAAGAAGGTTGTTATCTCGTCGGCTGTCACTTCTGCAACTTTACTTGTCATAGTTGCAGGTGCTTCGGTTTTTGGTGAATACCTGACTTTTGAACAAATCCCAAATAAAATTGCCACCGTGGTTATGGAAAATATTTCATCACCTTGGGTATTTTTGCTCTCCGTAAATATTCTACTTCTTGTTATTGGTATGTTTATGGATATTATTTCGGCAACATTGATTCTTACACCTATCTTCCTGCCATTGCTTTCAAAGTTTGGCATAGATACAATGCACTTTGGATTATTGATGACTATCAACCTTGGTATCGGATACTGCACGCCACCACTTGGAGTGAGTTTATATATCTCTGGTGCCACAGTCGATCGTGATATTCTCTATGTGTCAAAAGCAGTTCTACCATTCTTAATGATCCAGATTGCAATTTTGATGATATTGACTTTTTGGCCTGATATTGTCTTGTTCTTACCGAGATTAATTTACGGTGAAAGCTCGATATAGAATAATGGTGATATAGGTAAATAACCTACTGTAAAAATGATTGTGGAGCAGATTATGGAACCTAAAATACTAGTGCCAATTGATGATTCCCCGACCGGCCAAGCAACCGTTCAAGCGATTATTGCCCAAAAAGAACGGTTTCCTAAAACCATTACTCTGCTCTATGTGATAAATAAAGAGCAATTAGCTTATAGAATGATCCCAGATTTTCAGCTTGATATGGTTAAAGAAAATGCTCAAAAAGCAGGAAAACTTATCTTGGATAGGATAGCCAGTAAATTTACAGAAGCTGGGTTCAATCCTGTAACTCAATTAGAACTTGGAGCCCCTAGAACAACTATCACAGATATAGCCAACGAGGGTGGATATCAACTAGTTGTTATCGGTCGTCATGAAGGTGGTGGCGAAATCCGTGATGTTCTTTTCGGTTCCGTGGCCAATTATGTTTTACATAATGTTAAATGCCCTGTGCTTTTGTTTTGATAATACTATTATCTCTAACAACTGTCCTGGGCCACGATCGAGTGCAGTTGTGGAGAAGAAATTGTCCTATCTCTGTATTCTTGTTATGTTCTTTGTTTTGCAAATTATCATACTAATTTAGGCGTTTGGACAATTGTTAGTTTGGTGTTAGGAGCTGGGAATAGATAAAGTGAAGGTAGTAAATGAATATATATGAATCAGATTTGTTTGAAGATGAGATATTTACAGAAATACAATTTGATGAAAATACCCAGCTAGCTGAAGTTGAGTTTAATAATTGTAGATTTATCAATTGTAAATTTTCTAAAGCAATTTTTTTTGATTGTCGATTTGAACGTTGTCGCTTCCAAAACTGCGACTTAAGCTCAATTTCGATAAAGCATACTGTTTTTGATGGTGTTATTTTTGAAGAATCAAAAGTAATCGGAATTCAATGGGCCGATGCGGGAATTCCCCTAGATGTAAAATTTAAACAATGTTTTCTAAATTATTGTAGCTTTATAGGCGTTGATCTTAGAAAAACAGAAATGACCAATTGCATAATTAAAGAGGCTGATTTTTCAGAAACAAATTTGTCGAAATCTAATTGCAGGTATTCAGATTTTTCCGGAACCAGATTTGTAAATACAAATTTGGAGTATACTGATTTCTCATATGCATCAAATTATTCTATCCATCCTGATGGAAATAAATTGAAAAAAACAATATTTTCTTCACCAGATGTTCTGTCTTTATTAGATGTGTATGACATTATAATTAAGTAATAGAGTTCTAACCAGGTGTTTGAGATATTCCACTATGTTATATTTTATCATTTAATAAAACCAATTAGATAGCTTTTGGAATTGATTATGCGAGTCTTTGAATTTGCACCTTTATCATTTTTCCTTTTCTATATTAGGTTTGTAAATATAGAAACCTCAGAGGGTTGGGATACCCCCTTTCTGGTAAGCGGTATATTAGCTTTCATATCTATTATTGTTTTTTTAACTACGAAAAATATACTAAATCGTCTCTTTTTAGGGATTAATTTATATTTTATTAGTGGTGCTCTGGCTATTATAACTAATCAATGGTGGCTGAACAAAATATATGGTGATTTACATGCCTCAGGAATGCTGGCATGGATCGTTGTTGTGGGAATCCTATCGTATGCAGTTACCCCTTATGGGTTTATTGGCGTCGATACACCAGATAAAAAGTCTATGAAGCAAAACTCTCTAATTTTGTTAGTCACTTCGGTTGTTGCTTTTTTTATATCATTTTACAGTAAAGAAAGTCAGCTTTTTGGAGAAATGATCCCATTTGTAATATTGTTTTCAACTAATTATTATTTGCAAAAACGTATAGTTAAATAATCTACAATAAATGAAATATAGCGAATTAATTTAGCTATCAATTGCCGTTACATACTCTATTTCATCACAATTATCTCGGCCTAACTGTAACCCCAGTTATTAATAAAAAGATGAATATCAATTATAGAGAATATAAAAACAATGATTTAGCAGACCTTCAACTTTTGATTATTGAGCTGGGTATTCTCTAGAGAAAGATGAATTAGAGAAGAACGTTGAAGGTATAATTAAACACGGCGGTAGTATAATTGTAGCAGATGATATGGAAAATGTAATTGGCTGTGTTTGCGTAATAATCGATACAAGGTTAGCAGAAGGCGTTTGTGCAGAAATAGTAAGTCTTGTAGTAGATAAAAGTGTGAGAGGTAAAGGTGTTGGTAAATCGTTAGTGATAAAAGCTGAAGAATGGGCAGGTAAATATATAGGCAAGGTAAGAATTAGAGCAAATGAAACAAGAAAAGATGCTCATTTATTCTATGAATCACTTGGCTATAGTTACATCAAAAGTCAAAAAATATTTAGCAAGGTGATGTAACGATAAGTTTTACCTAAACCGCTGAAGTTCGCCTCTGAATTTCACGTAAAATGTATGCAAGAGAAGGCACTCTAAAAATGCTTCGAGTACCACTATTCAATTTAGGAAAACCTATTAACTTCGATTCAACAATTTACGAAAATTAAATTCAATGAACTGATTGTGCCCATCAAAGAGTTGGACCTCAACTGTTATGCTGTTTGTTTCTCGATGTTTATAATATCTACTTTTTAATGTAAATAATTGCTTTTGTACTGTATTTTATAAACGAAAAATGGGATATCTTGTTTTGGTATGTCAAAATTCGTACAATAAGTAAATTCAGGATGTACAAGATGTCGTGACCGTGTTCGCTGAGTGTATAGGATTGTTCCTGAGAAAGTAGGTTAAAATAATTAGCATAGTCAAATTAAGACTTTGTTACTTTGAGGGTATTTGATGTGGAATAGAAAGTTGCGTTTTGTGACACTGCTGGCTGTATTATTAGTTTTTGGGTTCTTGTTTACAAGCTTTGTCAGTTATTTTACTGCCCATGAATCCATTACCACACAAGTTGAAAAAACTACATTGCCACTCACAAGTGATAATATTTATTCTGAGATTCAGAGAGATTTATTACAGCCTATCTTCATTTCCTCGATAATGGCCAAAGATACGTTCGTCCGAGATTGGGTTTTGAACGGTGAACATGATGAAAATGCTATTATTCGTTATTTAAAAGAAATTCAGAAACATTACGGTACTGTCACTAGCTTTTTTGTCTCAGATAAAACGCGAAAATATTATCATTCTAGCGGTGTCTTGAAAAAAGTTAATCAAATGGAGAAAGAAGATGCGTGGTATTTTCGTGTTCAGAAAATGCATCAAGATTATGAAATTAATGTTGATATAGATACTGCTGATAGTACATCATTAACGATATTTATTAATCACCGAGTCTATGATTATTCTGGACAATATATTGGTGTTATAGGTGTTGGCTTAGCTGTAGATGCTGTTCAGAAATTGATGGATTATTATAAACAACGTTATGACCGACAGGTATATTTTATTGATAAAAAAGGCTCAGTTACCTTGCGTGGTGTTTCATATACAGATGCAGGAAATATTCATCAAATGGAAGGATTGTCGGTGTGTGCAACCAAAATTCTTACTTCTCCAAGTAGTTCGATTGTGTATGAGAGAGAGGGGGAAAAGCATTATCTCAATAGCCGGTTTGTCCCTGAATTTGACTGGTATCTTATTGTCGAACAGCAGGAAGATGAGGCTGAGTTGCGAATTCATAACACATTAATGATCAATTTAGGCGTGAGTCTCGTTATTTCAATTGTTATCATTATTTTAGTGAATCTCATTATTAATGGCTATCAAGAAAAACTGGAGGCTATGGCAACTACCGATAAGCTTACTGGCATAGCCAATCGTCAAGTGTTTGATGTTCTCTTTCGGCAAGCATATAGTCAATCAAAACGTAACAAAACGCACCTGTCAGCAATAATGTGTGACATAGACTATTTCAAACAAGTTAATGATACATATGGCCATCCAACAGGTGATGTGGTGCTGAAGACTTTATCTCAAACGATAAAACATAGTATTAGAGAATCAGATATTCTTTTTCGTTGGGGAGGTGAAGAGTTTCTTGTCATTTTGCCTGAGAGTGATTTAGACTTAGCAAGTAGAGTTGCTGAGAAAATTCGTCGAGAAGTGGAAGATCTCGATATAATATTTTCTCGAAAGTCCATATCTGTCACAATAAGTATGGGTGTGGCAACTATGTCTGATGTTGAAACAGCCGATGATTTAATCATGCGTTCAGATAAAGCTCTTTATGCTGCTAAAGAAAATGGACGTAATCGAGTGGAGTGCTGTGATTAATGTCGTGGCACACTTCCTCGTCAGAAGATTGGATGCTGAAATTTTGTGTTAAAGCTATAAATTAAAAAAATTTAAATTGATATAGTGAACAGCGCCCCTTTTCATCATCCATTAACCCAAAAGAAGTAAAAAAATTTTGTCAATGTGACAGGCAGCAGGTTACATTAATATCAGTTTTGATAACAAAATGTTCAATCTGTCCCATACTTTCTTATCGCAACATTCCCTTCTCATTTATTGATCCTGCTTAAGCCTCTTTTTCTATTGTTTCATTAGGTGCTACTGTGTCGTTTAACTAGTTGTTCAACGGACGTAATAGCCCCATTTTTTTTCAAGTAAAAATTTACTTTCAGCCAGATTTTCGATAGACTCATTTAATAAAGTGATTTTTGGAATGAATGGTTATTAACTTTTGCCAATTTAGTTTTACTGGTAGTTACCTATAAAATGATGGGGCTTGAGTCATATGCAAGAAACATACTTTGCTACAGCACAGAGAAGCACGAATAATCAAATAAATGAAGAAATAAAAATCATTGCGGAAAGTTCATTGATTGACAACCTCATGACAATTGTTGGGGGGCTGTTTGCAGTTTTGGACGAAAATAGACAGATAGTCACAATTAATCATGCAATGCTTAAAATGCTTGATGTTGATAATGTCGAAGATATTTTAGGATGCCGACCGGGAGAAGCTTTCCACTGTATTCATTCTTCTGGATTTCCAAATGGTTGTGGCACAACAAAGGGCTGTAGGACATGTGGTGCTGTGATCGCCATAGTATCTTGTTTGGAGTTGGATGAACCTGTAGAGAAAATATGTGTCGCTAAAGTATATAAAGATGGAAATAGTCATAACCTTTATCTTGGAGTACGAGCTGCGCCAATTATATTGTCTGGTAGTCGATTTGTTCTTTTGTTCTTGCAAGATTTATCAGCTCAACAAGAGATTGCGACTTTAGAAAGAGTGTTTTTTCACGATGTAAACAATATGTTAACAAGTTTAATGGGGTATTCAGAATTACTCACCTTGAATTGTGAAGGGGAGACATTGGAAAACGCCTTATGTGTAAAAAGAAGTGCCAATAGTTTATGTAGGGAGGTAGCACTTCAACGAATTATCTCCCAAGGTGAACTGAGTGAATTTGAACATGTCGAAAAAGAAATCTCTGTTAATTCTATAGTTATAGAAATATGCAATTCTCTGAAACACCATCCAGTAGGACAAGAAAAAACACTTTCAGTTTTTTTACTTGATCAAGATAAAACTATAGTATCTGACCAGTATCTAATAGAAAAAATACTAATCAACATGATTTTAAATGCTTTTGAGGCTTCCTGCGAAGGTGAAACTGTAAAAGTGTCGGCTGAAATATTATCTCAGGAAGAAATAGTTTTTGCGGTGTGGAATAATGCGGTAATTCACGATGACGTTAAACAAAGGTTGTTTCAGAAAAATTTCAGCACAAAAAATAAAAAAGGAAGAGGTCTTGGTACTTATTCAATGAAGTTATTTGGTGAAGAAATCCTTAAAGGGCAAGTTTATTTCTCTTCTGAAGAGGGAAAAGGAACTACTTTTAATTTGAAAATATAATAGTTATTTTTTGTTTTTTTAAATCAAATATAAAAATAGTATGACTCTTTAATAAAAGTAGATCGTAAATTTGTTATTGTGTCGGTCTTTTTTGTTAAATAAATTAGTTATATATTTCTCCAGATATCTTTCAGGAATTGTTCTATATGATGGTACCTTACTGTGATTGTATAGCTAGATATTTATTTTCTCTACGATTTTTATAATAGAATTTTCCAAGATTTTGACAGGGTAATATTTCTTGTATTTCCCACATGATTCCTGTTTACGTTTTCTTCGCTAAACCTTTTCCCATCAAAATAGAGCAAGATATCGGAGTCCAGAAGATTAATTTCTAAAATATGGGCGTTTTCTGGCATTTTCTGGTATTATTCGGTGTTTTGTCAGATTGATTTAATGTCGCTTAAAGATAGTTTTAGATCAATTTGAAGCTGTAGTTACAATTACATTAATATAAAATCAAATGGTGATGAACCTTTAATGGCTTTGTTGCTGTTTCGAAAAAATAGATACGTTTTATCGCAAGGAGCTGTTGTTATGGGTTTTCAATGTGGAATTGTTGGTTTGCCAAATGTAGGTAAATCTACAATCTTTAATGCACTTACCGCCGCAGGCATCGATGCTGAGAATTATCCTTTTTGTACAATCGAACCCAATGTGGGTATTGTTCCAATTTTAGATCCTCGTTTAGAGATATTGTCTGAGATTGCAAAAACCAGAAAAACGATCCACACTCAGATGGAGTTTCTCGATATAGCTGGTTT
Organism: Desulfotalea sp.; assembly: GCA_051531995.1. Classification (GTDB taxonomy): domain Bacteria; phylum Desulfobacterota; class Desulfobulbia; order Desulfobulbales; family Desulfocapsaceae; genus Desulfotalea. The sequence goes on along the minus strand of JAOPTU010000003.1, from coordinate 201,345 downwards.
GGTAAAAGGTGCTAGTCAGGGTGAGGGCTTGGGGAATCAGTTCCTCGGTCATATTCGTCAGGTTGATGCTATCGTTCATGTGGTACGTTGTTTTGAAGATGATAATGTCGTCCACGTTGATGGTAGTGTTGATCCAGTTCGTGATCGTGATGTTATTAGCACAGAATTGATTTTGGCTGATCTTGATACCGTCGAAAAGAGATTTAAAGCGTCTCAAGGAAAGGCAAAATCTGGTGATAAAACTTTTATTGCCCAAGCTGCTTGTTTAGAAAAATTAAGGGATGTATTAGATGGGGGCCAGACAGCACGGTTTTTTGAACCAGCTGATGACTTAGAAGAAAAACTCCTCGCAGAAATGTGTTTGTTAACCACCAAACCTGTTCTCTATGTTGCTAATGTGAACGAAGATGATGTTAATGATGGCAATGAAAATGTTAGAAAGCTTGAAGCTGAAGCTCTCAAAGAGGGTGCAAGTGTTGTCATTATTGCAGGTTCCATTGAACAAGAATTAAGCCAGTTAGAAGCGGAAGAGCAGGCGGAGTTCTTGGCTGATATGGGTATGGAAACAGCAGGTCTTACTCGTCTTGTCGATGCTGGTTATAAACTGCTTGGTTTGCAAACATATTTTACCGTTGGCGAAAAAGAAACAAGAGCTTGGACTATCCCGGTGGGCGCTAAGGCTCCCCAAGCGGCTGGTAAAATCCATACCGATTTTGAACATGGTTTTATTCGTGCCGAGGTAATTGCTTACGATGATTATGTGGCGTGTCAGGGTGAAAACAAGGCTAAAGAACAGGGTCTTATGCGGGTTGAAGGTAAAGAGTATGTAGTTGCTGATGGGGATTGTATGCATTTTCGCTTCAACGTTTAAGAGTGCCTTTAAGAATAATTTTTTTGTTATACCAACCCAAAACGAGCAATATTAGGATGCTAGGTGATGAGTAAACAACAATTTGTCGACAAATTATCCGAAGGTGATCGTATAAACGATCTGTTTCTCGTTAATAGTATTCGTCTCGGAGAAACCAAGACTGGAAAGGCATATCTAGTTATCACGGTATCTGATAAAACTGGGGAGATTTCAGGTCCAGTTTGGGACAATGTGCCTCATTATCAAGGCATCGTTATTCCTGGCAATATCATTCATGTTAAAGGTGTTGTCGCATCATATCAAAACAGTAAGCAGCTAAAGCTCGATGGTGCTGAAGCTGTGCCTCAAGATGATGTTGATCTTGGTGATTTTTTGGTCGCGACACCGTTTGATCGTGAAGAGATGGGGCTGGAATTACAGCATTTGGTGCATTCTGTTGAAGATGTTTTTTTGCGAAAACTATTGTTAAAGTTTTTTAATAAAAACACCAAGATGTGGAATGTTTTTCAAGATGCTCCAGCGGCGAAAGGTATGCATCATGCTTATATTGGTGGCCTTTTGGAACATAGCCTTTCGGTGACAAAACTTGCAGTCGCTATGGCAGAACATTATGCCGGCGTGGATCGTTCATTGCTATTAACTGGAGCTTTGTTGCATGACATTGGTAAGATTAAAGAAATGACTTATAATCGTGGTGTTGTAAATTATACTAGTGTTGGGCGCTTGAAAGGCCATTTGGTGATGGGCAGTGAAATGGTGGCGGAGTTTGCTGCCGAAATAAAAGATTTTCCGACAGAACGTTTAGAAGAACTCCAGCATTTAATTTTGAGCCATCATAGCAAGCAAGAATTTGGTTCTCCCATTGTACCGATGACAGTAGAAGCTATTTTACTAGGTTTTGTGGATGATATTGATGCTAAAATTAATATTACTGAGCAGTTACGTCATAAGATGGATACCCCAGAAGCCCAGTGGACCGATTACCAACGCGGTATGGAGAGGTTTTTGTACCTAAAAGGTTATCAGAATGAGTCTGGTAACGACAAAGATGATCCTGCCATCAGGCAGTTATCTCTTTACTAGGCTGTGCTGGTGAAAACAATGCTGAGTTATAATGAGGTTTTGGGACATGAAAGAGCCAAGGCCATTATCACAAAAGCCATTGCGGGCAACAGAGTACCACATGCTTATCTTTTTCGAGGTCCGGCAGGAGTTGGGAAAAAACTCTTTGCAAAAGGAGTAGCGGCAGCCGTTAATTGTCGGAACCGTGCCGGAACTTTTGCTTGTGGTGAGTGCGTATCATGTAAAAAATTGTTGTCTGGCAATCACCCTGATTTCACTTTTGTAGAGCCAGATAAGGGTGCTATTAAAATTGGACAAGTTCGAGAAATATGTCGAGAAATATCTTATCCTCCTTATGAATCCAGCACAAGGGTTGTGGTGCTAGAAGATGTTCATACCATGCGTCGGGAGGCTGCCAATAGCCTTTTAAAGACTTTGGAGGAACCGGCTGAGAATAACTTGTTAATCTTAACAGCGGAAAGCTCCTGTGAGGTGCTAACGACTATTTCTTCAAGGTGTCAGGTTGTGCCCTTTTTCGGTTTGTCCGAAGAAGAAACAGCTCAGGTTATGGAAGGAAAAGACCTGGGTTGTAACGAACAAGAACTTGTGCTGCTTGCTAAGTTGGCATCGGGTAGCCCTGGAAAAGCCTTAGAAGTAGCCGGTACTGATGTGTTACCTGTCTGGAATTTGCTGCAAGATTTATTGATTGATAAATCTCTTTATAGAGACTCAGAAGTTGGCCGGTGGCTGGCTTGCGCAGAAAAGATTGCCAGCCTTAAAAGTGATGTGCAGCACTTATTTGCTCTTTTACGGTTGTGGCTCCGTGACCACTTGTTGTTTCTACATGGAGCAAGTAATGGTTCCGCACTTTATGATTGGGACCAGGATGGTCGGATGTTACCCCATGAAATTAGTGGGATGGATGAAGTTTTGATAATTCTCTCGGATTGCGAGAAAAAAATGATATATAACTGCAACCTTGCCTTAATGGCCGAGGTGTTGCTTTTTAAAATACAAGGTCTAAAAGATTTTAGATGATAGGGTCTCTTTAGAATTTTTGGTAAATTTATGGCAAAACAAGAAACACAAAATCAACAAAATAGAAGGTATTCTGTTGATAAAACCGAAGATAGCTTTGGTCTGATTTGCCCTGTAGGTGCACTTTTTTATCGGGTATCTTTCCGTGATGGTGGGCAGCAATTTACAGCATTTGCGATGGTAGATGATTTGCAAAAAGGGGATTTGGTTCTTGTTAAGCAGGAGCAGGATGTTGAGCCAGCTATTATTGTAGGTCGTGCGGCTCAATGTGGTTGCAAAGATTTTGACCACCGAGTGTTGTACGAAATTGCGGGCAAAGGTAACAAAGAGGATTATGAAAAATATGCCTCCCTTTTGGTACAGGAGAAAAAAGCATTTGGGTTTTGTACTAAAAGGGTTGCAAGGATTGGCCTAAAGATGTGCTTGGTACGAGTGGAAAAATTCTTTAACGGTAGTAAAATGATTTTTTATTTTACTGCTGAAAATCGAGTTGATTTTCGAGAGCTTGTGAAAGAATTAGTACAAGAATTTCGCACTAGAGTTGAGATGAGGCAGGTTGGTGTTCGGCATGAAACCAAGATGGTTGGCGGGATAGGTACCTGCGGGCGAGAATTGTGTTGTTCCTCTTTTATCCGAAAATTTGATTCTGTTTCTATTAAGATGGCTAAAGAGCAGGATTTGCCTCTTAATCCAACAAAAATATCTGGTGTCTGTAATAGATTGTTGTGCTGTCTGACCTACGAATATGAAACCTATCGTAGTCTGCGTAAAAGTATGCCTAAGCCAGGGAAAACACTGAATGTGAATGGGCAACAGTTGCGTGTGCGTAGGCAGAATATTATGCATAACACGGTGCTTACTAATAATCGTGATGGTGATGAAATAATTCTCACAGAAGAAGAGTGGATTAAGGCGATGCCACAGCCGAAACCTGAGAGTAATAGTAATAAAGGACGTAGTAAAGAAGGTAGGAAATTTAGAAGTGCCCAAGGTGATGGCAAGCAAACCAAATCCGAGAAAAAAGAAAGTAAAAATAATAAAGAAAAATAATTGGTTAAGGTTAAATTAGAAAAAATATCATGACAACTTACATTACAACTCCCATTTATTATGTTAACGCTCAACCTCATCTAGGACACGCTTATACTACTGTGGTTGCAGATACTTATAGCAGATTCCGTCGTCTATGTGGTGATGATGTTAGATTTCAAACTGGCACCGATGAGCATGGCGATAAGATTGTTGAGGCAGCCGAAAAAAATGGAGAAAAGCCTAAAGAATATGTAGATCGAATCAGTGGTATGTTCCGGGATGCTTGGCCGATTATGGGCGTGGAACCTGATAATTATATTCGAACTACAGATGTTGATCATATCGCCACCGTGCAGAAATTATTGCAACAGGTTTATGATAAGGGAGATATCTATTTTGATCAATATACTGGTCTGTACTGTACAGGTTGCGAACGATTTTTAACAGAAAAAGAGTTAGTGGAAGGCAAATGTCCTGATCATCAGACAGCTCCAGATGAAATCGCCGAACAGAATTATTTTTTCAGGATGTCTAAGTACCAGCAAACTCTAATTGACCACATAAATGATAATCCTGAATTTATCACCCCAGAAAGATACAAAAATGAAGTGCTATCCTTTTTAAGTGAGCCACTTGAAGATTTATGTATCTCTAGACCTAAAAGTCGTTTGACTTGGGGGATTGAGCTACCATTTGATGAGAATTTTGTCACCTATGTTTGGTTTGATGCTCTTATTAATTATTTAACAGGTTTAGGCTATCCTGATGGTGATAATTACAATAAATTTTGGCCTGTAGCAGAGCATGTGATTGCCAAAGATATCTTAAAACCACACGCTATTTTTTGGCCGACCATGCTGTTATCCATGGAAATTCCTCTTTACCAGAGGTTGCATGTGCATGGTTATTGGAATGTTGACAATACCAAGATGTCTAAGAGTATTGGCAATGTTGTCAGGCCAAAAGAACTTGTGGATGCCTATGGTCTTGATCCTCTAAGGTATTTCACTTTAAGAGAAATGTCTTTTGGCTTGGATTCTTCTTTTAGTTCGGAAGCTATTGTAGCTCGGAGAAATTCAGATTTAGCTAATGATCTTGGGAATCTATATAGTCGTTCGACTGCGATGATAAAAAAATATCGTGGGGGTGTCATTCCAGAATACAGCAAAGATGAAGCAGACAATGATCTTCTGTCTTTAGCAGAAAAAGTTGTGGCGAACTATAAAAAAGGGATGAATGATTTTCAATTTCATAAGGCTCTTGCTTCAGTTTGGGAACTAATTGGCTATGCAAATAAATATATTGTAACCAATGAGCCATGGGCTCTTGCTAAAGATGAGAGTCAGAGTAAAAGATTAGATACAGTTCTGTATAACTTAGCTGAATGTTTAAGGTTGTTGTCACTTCTTGTTCGCCCCGTTATGGCAGATACTTCTGATAAAATGGTTTTAGGACTTGGTCTAGATCTTAAAAACGATATTGTAAATTTGCTACCCAAAGGTGAATTTTGGGGTGCTATGACTGCTGGTACTGAGCTTGGAGAAAGTTTGACGTTATTTCCCCGTATTGAGGAAAAAAAGCAAGAATTAGTAAAGGTACAAAAGAGCCAAAAGCCTAAAAAGGAAAAAAATAAATTAGAACCAGCGATTAATGAAGATGGTCTGGTTAGTTTTGCTGATTTTCAAAAATTTGATCTAAGAGTGGCCGAGGTTGTTGCAGCTGAAAAAGTAAAAAAATCTGATCGATTATTGAAATTAAGCGTCAAATTACCCGAAGAAAGAGTAATCGTTGCTGGAATAGCCGAACATTATAGTGCTGAAGAGATGGTCGGCAAAAAAGTGATTGTGGTAGCTAACCTAAAACCAGCAAAACTTATGGGGGTAACTTCACAGGGTATGGTTTTGGCTGCAAAAACTGTTGATGGCGATACCGAAAAATTGGTGTTAGCTGGTTTGCAGGGCGAAATGCCTGTTGGGGCAAAGGTAGCTTGATAGCTAATTTGTTTTAAGGTCCAGTGATATCTTGGTAATTCTGATAGTTAAATTGTGTTTGAACTGCTTAGTGTAATGCATTTTAACTAGTTTTATAAAATATTCTCCAGAAGGAGTAGTTATGTTTGCTGTGAGCAACTTGTTAATGGCGATAGCTAGCTTGGTTAGTATTGTCGCTGAAATATATATATGGGTTATTATCGGTCGAGCAATTATCTCATTTGTTAATGCAGACCCGTATAATCAGATCGTTCGCTTCGTGCATGCTGTGACAGAGCCACCATTGAAAAAATTAAGGGATCTCTTTCCATTTTTAGTGGCCGGAGGGATAGATTTTTCACCTGTAGTGTTAATAATTGCAATCCAATTTTTACGAGGGTTTCTTGTCCCAACCTTGCAACAAATGGCCATGACCATGTAAGGTCGTTGCGTGTTTTTTTGTTCAATTTACATGCAAAATTTTATTTTAAATGGAGTTTATTCTATGTTGACGCCTCAAGAAATTAAAGACCAAGAATTCACCGTGAAATTTAGAGGTTGCGATCCAATAGAGGTCAAATCATATCTTGAAGAATTGGCAGAAGAAGTTTTTGAATTAATTGAGGGTGGGCGACAAGATAAAGACGATTTAGCAAAGGTGCAAAGTGAGTTCGCTGCTCTGAAATTGGATCGCGATCAATTACGAGCCAATTTAGATAGAATACAAGATGACGCAGCTGACACGCAAAGTAAGGTTGAGGAAGGTTTTCGGTTCAAGGATGAAATCATTGCCGAGTTATCAACCGAATTATCTGATTTGAAAGCCGAAAAAGAATCTCTTGGTAAAGATCTCAAGGCTAATAATTTAGAAGTAGAAAAATATAAATTAGATGCAGGTAATTCAGTAAACAATCTGCTAGAAGAGCAAAAGAAGAATGATAATTTGCAGGAGCAAATAGATTCTTTAACGACTAAGCTAGGAGAACTGAAAAAAGAAGGGCTAGATTTTAAATCTACGATTTTGGTTGCTCAACAGTTTGCTGATGATCTTAAGGAGAAGGCGGTAACAGAAACTAGCCAGTTGAAAGCAGATGTCGATTCAGAGATCACTCAGCTAAGAGAAAAAGCTGAAATTGAGACCTCTGAGCTCACAGTAAAAACTGAGACTGAAACTAACGAATTAATAGCTAATACCAAGGCCGAAATAGAACATCGTTTAAATGAGGCTGAGAAAAAGATGGCTGATTTTAGGAGTGGCGCCGAAGCGGAGCAAGATAGATTGCAACAACAACTTTCTGAGCTTGCAACTAATCGTGATAATTTAAAGGCTGATTTGATATCTAAAGTTAATCATGTTTTGGAATCAGTTGAGATTTTAACCAAGCCTGCTGGTTTGGAGTTAAAAGACAACTCTGTAGTTGAAAATGATTTTACACCACATTTCAGGGCAGATGACGAATCAGATTTAGATGCTGATCTTGACGAGGTTGTGATGTCTCTGGATTTAGGGTTAGGTGATGATGAGGAACTTGAATTCACTGAAATAAAATGACAGATATTTGTGTTTCCCAGCAAGACGCGACGGTGCGACTATTAGTTTATGCCCAGCCGCGTGCTTCGCGGACTAAGCTTGTTGGTGTCCATGATGGTATGTTGAAAATTGCCTGTACTTCTCCGCCTGTTGACGGTAAAGCTAATAAGGAAATACAAACTTATCTAAGTCGTCTGCTTGGTATCAGAAAAAATGATGTAAGTATAAAATCTGGTCAGACTAATCGTCGTAAACAAATACTGTTAACTGGTATTGATTTTGACCAAGTCATGTCGAAGCTTGATCTCCAACCTCCTGCTTAAAACATATTATGAAATATATTATTGCCAACTGGAAAGCGTATAAAAATGAAGCAAGCTCCTTGCAATTCTTAGAGCAATTTTTGTCAAGCTATAAGGCAAGTGATGACTTGCAAATTGTCATTGCTCCATCGTTTATCGCCCTTTCTTCCATGTCTAAAATGATTGTTGATTCAGGTGTTCGCAATTTATCTCTTGCAGGACAGGATGTTTCCCCTTTTCCTAGAGGAAGTTATAGTGGTGCTATTCCAGCGGACATTTTAAAAGATTATGCTAAAATAGCAATTGTCGGACATCTTGAACGGCGAAAATATTTTCACGAAACTAACCATGAAGCAACGAACAAGATGGCAGAACTAGCTGATGCCTCTATGGTACCTCTGCTTTGTCTAGATGATGATTTTATGTCTTCGCAATTAGCGGCCATTGCAGATATAGATTGTCAAAAAGGTCTTTTTCTCGCTTATACTCCTGGTTATGCCCTTAACGCTAACATTCCTGAGCCGGTTGAAAGCGTTGTTAATGCGGTTAATATGATCCGTAAGTTTAACACTAAAGCAGATATTTTGTATGGCGGGGCAGTGAATGAAAAAAATGTTAGAAGATATTGGGATTGTGATGGTGTAAGTGGCGTTTTTATTGGCAAGGCAAGTCATGATGCAAAAACTTTTCTAAATATTATTGATACCTGTCGTAATTAGTTTTAGTACCCTTCTCTTTCCCTAAGTTAGTTTATTATAAATGATTGATAATGATGACGCTGTAGCCCAGATTAAAGCCCGAGCGGATATTATTAGTATAATTGGTGAGACCATCGAGCTACGTAAAAGTGGTAGCCGTTCCGTGGGACTTTGTCCATTCCATGGTGAGAAAACACCATCTTTTTCCGTTAGTTCTGACGGGCAGTTTTTTCATTGTTTTGGTTGTTTGGAATCAGGCGATATTTTTAGTTATGTAATGAAATATTACAGTTTGTCGTTTCCTGAGGCTCTCAAGATGCTCGCAGAACGTTTTGGTGTGGAGCTACCGGAGAAAAAACAGACCGCGAGACAAAAGGCTATTTCTGAAAAGACAAAAAAAATGTTCTCGGTGAATGAGAAAGTCGCTGGGCTTTTCACTAATTATTTGAACCAAAACAATGGCGCAGAATCAGCTCGGCTATATCTAAAACAAAGAAGTATTAATAGTGTTATCTCAGCAGAATATGGACTGGGCTATGCCCCATCTACAGAAAAAGAAGGGTGGCATTTTCTTGGTAAACATCTAGCTAAAGATGAGCTTGAGTTGGCGGCTGAAATGGGACTAGTTAGTAAAAAGGATAACGGTGGTTTTTACGATAGATTTAGGGATAGGGTGCTATTTCCAATTCAGGATTTGAGTGGCCGAGTTTGTGGTTTTGGTGGTCGTATTATTGGTGGGGGGCAGCCGAAGTATATGAACTCGCCTGATAGTCCCGTTTTTAATAAAAGTGAGTTGCTCCTAGGGTTGTATCAACAAAAAGATGTTATTCGACGAGAGAAAAAAGTAATTTTTGTAGAAGGTAATTTTGATCTAATTTCTCTTGCGGCTTCTGGAATTAAAAACGTGGTGGCACCACTAGGAACAGCTTTGACTCGTGAACAAGTTAGATTGGTGAAACGCTTTGTTGATACTGGCTTACTTTTGTTTGATGGCGATTTAGCAGGCGTAAAAGCAGCTGTCAGGAGTGTACCGATTTTCCTTGCTGAACATTTGTCTGGCCAGGTGGCTTTGTTACCAGATGGCGAAGATCCTGATACCTATATTAGAACCAATGGTCCTGTCGGTATGAATGAGCTTTTAGAGACAGCCAAGCCTTTACCTGAATTTGCCTTTGATTATTATGTTGAGCAGCACGGGCTATCTTTGGATGGCAAAACTAATATTATAGAAAATTTGAAACCCTTGGTTAAAGCAGCAACCTCAAATTTGCAACGAGCGGTGATTGTTTCTCATTTTGCTGAAAAATTGGGTTTAGATGTAGCTAATTTGGAGAAGAATCTTACTACTAGTGAGCCTGTTGTACAGACAGAACCAGTTATGCGGTCACAGGATGTCAGGCGCAAAAGAAATATTAGTACCGCTCCCTTAAGTTCTGTGCAACTTCGTTTTGTGAAATTTATTCTATTTAACCCAAGCTATTTACAAAAATTGGAAGAAATAGGAATTCGCTCTCTTTTAGAAGGAAGTGCAGGCGAAATTATCTATCTGCAAGTGTACTCCATGTTGAATGGTGATGGAACTTTCGAGCCAGAAGAGTTAATGGAAGCTTTGCCGGGTGGAGCAGAACGCAAGATTGTTTCAGATTTACTTCTGGGTGCTAGTGAAGTTATTGCACATGAAGATGAAAATGTTGAGTTGCAAGAACTAAAAGATTATCTGTACATATCAACCTTGAAAAAGAGAGCAAAAGAACTAGTAGTTAAGCTCCAAACCATCGGTGATGATGGAGACATAGATGTTTGGCAGACCTTAATGAAAGAAAAAATGAAAGTTGATGAGCAGTTGCAAAAAATGAATTCTTAATAGCTCATAACTATAATAGTTATTCTTAGTTATTGTTTTTTTTATATATTATATTAAAATACTTCTTTACCATATTTTGACAGAATTTCTCCCCTTCGTAATATCAACTCTAACTAGAGTGATTTCTAATGACAAAGAAGCTGAAAAAGCAAGATGGTGAAGAGCAGAATAAACGACGTATATCTCGCATATCCAAAAGAAACTCCCCCGATGCTAATGCCGACTCCATGAATATTTATATGCGAGAAATGGGCACTTTAGGTTTGCTGAAATATGATGAAGAATGCAAACTTGCCATAGAAATTGAAAATGGTAAAAAACGTATTCAGTATGCAGCCCTACAAACATCTCTCGCCATTCCAGTTCTTAAAACCATGGCCGAAACGGTCAAAGAAGATAAGCAGAAAATCATTCAACTTGTTGCTGGTGTTGCTGAAGAAAATAAGAAACAAATTAATGCCACTAGTAAAAAATTTCTTGCTAATATCTTAAAATCTATCGAGTTAAATGATAAAAGAACTTCAATCATAGAAAAAATTACCGAGAAAACTAATTCCAAAAACATTGATGCTCAATATCTTGAAACTGCTGAGTATGGTAAAGGCATAGCGGACCTTTTTGCTGATATGGTTGTATGTTCAGACTGTGTTAATATTATAGTTGAAGGTGTCGAGGAGCTAGCGAAAAGATTCCGTAGAATATTTGTCGATTTAATTTCAGCAGAGGATGCTGATAATCAAGTTACTCCTGAGATGATGAGTCTTTTGGTTGATAGACAGCTTGTTAGGGAATCTGGTATCAGCCAGGAACATATATCAAAATTACTGGCGGAAGTAGAACAAGGAAAACAGCAGGCTATTTTTGCCAAAGAAGAATTGGTTCGAGCCAATTTACGTTTGGTTGTCTCGGTGTCAAAGAGATTTATGAATAGAGGAATGCAGTTTTCTGATCTCATACAAGAAGGAAATATTGGCTTGATGAAGGCGGTGGATAAATTTGATTATCACCGTGGTTTTAAGTTCAGCACATATGCTACTTGGTGGATTCGCCAATCTATTACTAGGGGTATTGCTGATCAAGGTAGAACAATCCGTTTGCCAGTTCATGTCATCGAAACAATTAATAGAATTCTCAGAGTGGGAAAAGATTTTTATTTAGATAATCATCGAGAACCAACCACTGAAGAAATAGCTGAGGAAATGGATATTTCCCATCGTAAAATAAAAGCTATTTTGAAAATTGCCAAAGATACAGTTTCTCTTGATGCCCCAGTTGGTAGTGAAGGCGAGGCTTGTATTGGTGAGTTTATAGTAGACCATAATAAGGCCGGTCCAGATGACAGAGCGATGGAAACAGGATTGAAGGAATGCCTTGATCGAGTTTTGTCTTCCCTGACTCCTCGTGAGGCAACCATTTTAAAAATGCGTTATGGGATTTTTGAGAAAAGGGAGCACACTCTAGAAGAGGTTGGCAAGTGCTTTAGTGTAACTAGGGAGCGTATTAGGCAGATTGAAGCGCAAGCAATTGAAAAGTTAAAGCATCCTGCCCGTTCGGATGATTTGAAAATATTTACTATCGATTAGGATAAGTAATGCATCAAGGACTTGACTGGATAGCACTCAGTTTTGCAAATGGTTTGGGGTTGAAAGGTTACTGGCGTTTAATAGAAATCTTTAATCATCCTAGCGACGTTTTTAGTGCTGGTGCTGTTACAAGAAAAAAAAAATCAGGCTTGCGTGACTCCCAACTTTTGGGAATCAATGATTATAACCAGTTGCGAGATAAGGCTGAGAAGGAATTATATCGTTTAAGGGAAGGCGGCGCTTGTGCTATTTCCTACGATTGTCCTGAATACCCAAGCCTTTTAAAGGAAATACCCGATCCCCCACCTGTTATTTACCTTAGAGGTAATTCATCTCTTTTAAAATCATCAAATATTTCTATTGTTGGTTCTCGTGTCGCAACTTCCTATGGATTAAGAATTGCTCATAATCTAGCAAAAGATTTGGCTAGTAATGATATTTCTGTTTGCTCAGGTCTCGCTTTAGGCATTGATACTAAAGCTCATGAAGGAACTCTGGCAGCATTCGGTTCCACCATCGCTGTTCTAGGCTGTGGTTTAGACGTGATTTATCCCCCACAAAACAAAAAATTGTACCAAGAAATTGTCGATCAGGGCGCTGTTATAACCGAATATTCCTTGGGTACTAGGCCTGATGCTTTTCGATTTCCCGCCAGAAATAGAATTATAGCTGGGGTAAGCCAAGGTGTCGTTGTGGTGGAGGCTGCAAAAAAATCTGGTTCGCTCATAACCGCACAGATGGCATTGGATTTTGGTCGAGATGTTTTCGCTGTTCCAGGTCAAGTTGATTCGGTGAAAAGTGAAGGTACTCATTGGTTATTAAAACAAGGGGCGAAATTGGTGCAAAATGCTGAGGACGTGTTAGAAGAACTTTGGCCTGATAATAAATTTGTAATTACTTCAAAAAACACTGATATAGACCTACCTCCCGAAGCGCAGATGGTTCTTTCTTGTCTTGATGTTTATCCCATGGCAAGGGAAAAATTAATGGAAACTTCAAAGATGTCAGCAGAAAAAATTTCATCATTATTACTTTTGCTTGAGTTAGAAGATTTAGTGGAAATTTTGCCAGGTGATGTGATAAGAAGGGTTTAGTTGCAAAAACATTTTACCTAATGTTATGATATTTAGGTTTTAGAATAAATAAAATTAAGGATTTTATAATGTCAAATATCCAAATCGCACCATCAATATTATCGGCAAATTTTAGTGAGTTAGGGGCAGAAGTACGAGCAGTAGATAAGGCTGGGGCTGATATAATCCATATTGATGTTATGGATGGTCACTTTGTGCCAAATATCACTATCGGTCCTTTGGTGGTTGATGCAGTGCGAGGAGTCACTAAAAAAGAGTTGGATGTTCATTTAATGATTAGTAATCCAGACAAATATATAGAAGATTTTATTAAAAAAGGTGCTGACTGGGTGACTGTTCACGTGGAGGCTTGTAACCATTTACATAGAACAATTTCTTATATTAAAGAATTGGGAGCAAAAGCTGGAGTTGTCTTGAATCCAGCTACGTCTCTTTCTACTTTAGACTATATATTAGAGGAAGTTGGCGTGGTTATGTTGATGGGAGTAAACCCTGGTTTTGGTGGGCAAAGTTTTATTCCCTCCACTCTAGAAAAGACATGGCAGTTACGGCAACGAATCGATAGCCTAGGGCTAGATGTTGATATTGAGATTGATGGAGGTATTAATGCTTCTACAATCTCAAACGCTTGTGAGGCAGGAGCAAATGTTTTGGTTGCTGGTTCTGCGGTTTATGGCAGTAATGATTACGCAGAAACCATAACAGAACTAAAGCGATTGGGTGAAGAAGGTTGGGCGAAAAAAGGGTAGTTTGTTCTACACTTATTTTAAATCCTCTTTTTAGTGCTTCGCTATATTGTCGGTTACTTGAAAAATGTAGGTGATATGGAAAACTAGAAAACCATTCTCATCTCAGAGTGTGGTTTTATGTGCTACTAAATACAAAGAGTTGGCTTGGTTTTTTTCGCTGTTTGGTAAGCTAAAACTGACATTACGGGAAATTGTAAATAGGGGAATATTGTGCGTTGTGCTGATTTTACACATTTTTAAATTAGTATAGGCGGTTGATATTAAAATTTTTAATGACATTCCGGAGGTTATTTTGCCCGCATTATCAGAAACAACTGCCTATGTTAAATTGCTCGAATTAGCAAAGACCCCGTATGATCTTACTGATGATTCATTACAGTTATTACCAGCTCGCCTGGGAAAATATAGGTTGTCTGGTGCTGGGTTAAAATTGTCTTACGGTACTGAGCGAATTGATGATAATACTTTGTCAGCCTTTCAAGAATTGGCTGATGAGTGTCGCTTGGTTGAACAATTTCACCAGATGTGTGAAGGGCAGATTTTTAACAAAATAGACAATTACCCATCTGAAAACAGGCAGGCACTTCATACTGCTTGTCGTGATATATTTAAAGAACAACCTATGGCGGAGAATGTTACCCGTGATGCAAAAGCTGAGCTTGATAAATTAAAACTATTCTTAGCTAGGGTTGATTCAGGAGAGATTGCCAATGCCAAAGGAGAAAATTTTATCACGATGGTCCAGGTTGGTATTGGTGGCTCAGACTTAGGGCCACGTGCAATCTGTGAAGCCTTGGGCGCCTATGCTCAAAAGGGATACTGTGTTCAGTTTATTTCCAATGTTGATCCCGGACATGCTCAAAAAGTGTTAGCTAATTTAGACTTATCGCGAACACTTTTTAATATAGTTTCCAAGAGTGGCAATACCCAGGAGACACAAGCCAACGAATCCATTGTTAAATCATATCTCAAGGTAGCTGGTTTAGATCCAGCTCTACATTGTGTAGCGGTGACAGGCAAAGGTTCTCCGATGGATAATAAAGAGATTTATCTTGAGAGTTTCTATCTTTATGATTGTATTGGCGGGCGATATAGCTCAACTTCTATGGTTGGCTGTGTAGCTCTTGGCTTTTTAATTGGTTTTGATGATTTGCTGGACTTTTTACGTGGTGCTTCCGAAATGGATCGTCACGCAATGCAGAAAAATGTTCAGAAAAATATCCCTCTTCTAATGGCCTTGATTGGTATTTGGAATCACAATTTTCTTAATTATAATAGTGTCGCTGTTATTCCTTATATTGAGGCAATGGCCAGTTTTCCGAGGCACCTTCAACAATGTGATATGGAAAGCAATGGCAAGAGCATAGATCGACAAGGTAACAATATTAAAATTAAATCTGGGCCAGTTGTTTGGGGCGGAGCGGGTACAAATGGACAGCACGCTTATTTTCAGTTGTTCCATCAAGGAAGTGTTGTCGTCCCTGTAGAGTTTATTGGTTTTGCTAAAGAGCAAGTGGAAGATGAAAAAAATTATTTAATTTCGGAATCACAAACAAAATTAACTGCAAATATATTAGCTCAAAATTTAGCCCTAGCTGTTGGACGAGATAGTGAAAACCCAAATAAAAAAGTGACTGGAAACAAACCTAGTTTGTTGTTGGCAGCAGAAAAGCTAACTCCTATGATCATGGGTAGCATTTTGGCTTGTTATGAGGCAAAGATAGTTTTTCAAGGTTTTACTTGGAATATAAACTCATTTGATCAAGAAGGTGTGACTTTGGGTAAAGAACTAGCCTGTAAAATATTAGAAGAGATGGCAGGTGCAGATAAAAAGAAGGGCAGCTTTGAACGAGTGCTGGTTGATTGGTTTTTGGATAAGCGAATATGAAATTGCTGGAGCGTTTGAGTCAAACTTCGTCCATATTGCAATAACCGTTTTTTGTTGACAAAACGGGGATTCACAATTATTCTGACCGCTTAAATCTTATAAGCTAGATTTGTTTATGTCTTTAATTCTTGTTTATGAGAGACATTGTTTTAGAACATCTGCTTGAAATCTCGTGTAAAAGAATATTTCACGAGGAAGACGGCTGAAGTATGTTATATTTGGTGATCGCAGTAGTTTAAACAGTAATTCAAAGGAGAAAATCATGGCAAAACATGAGACACCCTTGTTGGATCAGTTAGAAAGTGGCCCGTGGCCAAGTTTTGTAACTGACATTAAGCGCCAAGCTGAGAAGAAGCCAGAGTGTTGGGATATTCTTGGTATTTTGGAACTGTCTTTCAAAGACAGAGTGACTCACTGGAAGCACGGCGGAATCGTTGGAGTTTTTGGATACGGTGGTGGTGTTGTAGGTCGTTATGCGGATTGTCCTGAGCAATTTCCAGGTGTTGAACATTTTCACACCGTACGTGTTGCCCAGCCATCTTCTAAATACTACACAAGTAAGAACCTTCGTCAGCTTATGGATCTTTGGGAGAAGCATGGTTCTGGTATGACCAACTTCCATGGTTCTACAGGTGACGTTATTCTTCTTGGTTGTCGTACAGAAGCTCTAGAGCCTTTTTTCTGGGACCTTACCCACGATATGGGCCAGGATCTTGGTGGTTCAGGTTCTAATCTTCGTACCCCAGCTTGTTGTCTTGGTAGTTCTCGTTGTGAGTGGGCTTGTTATGACACCCAAGAGACTTGCCACAGTTTGACAATGCATTATCAGGATGAAATTCATCGTCCTGCATTCCCATATAAGTTCAAGTTTAAGTTCTCCGGTTGTGCAAACGACTGTGTAGCTTCTATTGCTCGTTCAGATGTGGCCGTTATCGGTACTTGGAAAGATAATATTCGTATAGACCAGGCTGCCGTTAAAGGTTACATGGCTGACGAATTCCCTGCGAACGGTGGTGCATTTATCGGTCGTGATTGGGGTAAGTTTGACATTCAAGCTGAAGTTCTTGATCTCTGTCCTACTCAGTGTATGTGGATGGAAGATGGCGAATTGAAGATTGATGATGCTGAGTGTGTACGTTGTATGCATTGTATCAACGTTATGCCTCGTGCGCTTCGTCCTGGTGCTCAGGGTGGTGCTACTGTTTGTGTTGGTGCTAAAGCTCCAATTCTTGATGGTGCACAATTTGCAACACTCATTCTTCCTTTCATTCCAGTAACCAAAGATAACGATTTTGAAGAACTCATTGAGTTCATCGAATCAATCTGGGATTGGTGGATGGAAGTTGGTAAGAACCGTGAGCGTGTTGGTGAGACTATGCAACGTGTAGGTCTTCCGACCTTCTTGAGAGCAGTTGGTGTAGATGCCATTCCACAACATGTCAAGTATCCTCGTGAGAACCCATATGTGTTCTGGAAAGAAGAGGAAGTTGAGGGTGGATTCGAACGTGACGTTCAAGAGTACCGTGCTCGTCACGCAGCTTAATGCTTTCTTAATCTGAGCTAATAATTCAAATTAAAAAAAGGAGATTTATCGTGGGTTATAATCCGCAAAAACCAATGGAAGGCAGGATCTCTGATCTTGGACCACCACATTACGAACAATTTTTTCCACCTGTTATCAAAGCTAATAAGGGGAAATGGCTCTGGCATGAGATTCTTCAAGCTGGTGTTTTAATGCACAAATCAGAGACAGGTGATGAAGTTTACACTGTACGTGTTGCTTCTGCTCGTCTGATTTCTGTTGAGCATATACGTGAAATTTGTGATATCGCTGATGCACATTGCGATGGTCACATGCGTTTCACTACCCGTAACAACATTGAATTCATGGTAGATTCTAAAGAGAAGGTTCAACCTCTTCTTGATGATCTTGCAAGCCGTGGAAACAAATTCCCTGTAGGTGGAACTGGTGCTGGTATTACTAACATCGTTCACACTCAGGGTTGGGTTCATTGTCATACTCCTGCTACCGATGCTTCTGGTGTTGTTAAAGCAGTTATGGATGAGCTGTTTGAGCACTTCACATCTCAAACTCTTCCTGCACAGTGTCGTATTGCACTTGCGTGTTGTTTGAATATGTGTGGAGCTGTTCACGCATCTGATATCGCTATCCTTGGTGTGCATCGTAAGCCACCAATGATCGATCATACCCGTATTACTGGTGTATGTGAGCTTCCGCTTGCTATCGCTTCTTGTCCTCTTGGAGCTGTTAAGCCTGCGAAAGCAATGGTTGATGGTAAAGAGATCAAGAGTGTTAAAGTTAATGCAGATCGTTGTATGTTCTGTGGTAACTGTTACACCATGTGTCCTGCTATGCCACTTGCTGATCCAGAGGGTGATGGTATTGCAATTCTGGTTGGTGGTAAGGTTTCAAACTCCCGTCAGGCGCCAAAGTTTTCTAAGATGGTTATTCCTTTCCTTCCAAACAACACTCCACGTTGGCCTGAAGTTGTTGAAGCGATTAAGAAAATCGTTGATGTCTATGCAGCTGACGCTAAGAAGTATGAGCGTGTTGGTGAGTGGGCAGAAAGAATTGGTTGGGAAAAATTCTTTGAAAAATGTGAAATTCCATTCACAGACAAGAGCATCGATGATTATCGTCTTGCTTACGATTCTTGGAGAACTACTACTCAGTTCAAGTACTCTGTACACACCAAGTAATCGTCTGATTAGTAATGGTTGATTGCTCCCCAGCAAGTATTTAGCTTGCTGGGGTTTTATATTTTCAACCCATAAGGAGGTCATCATGGCCATGGACGTAGAAGAACTCAAGAACTTGATTGAGGAAAAGGCGACTAAGTCTCCTAAGCCTCAGCTTTACATCAAAGATTTCTACAAGTGTGACCCTGACACTAAGCCACGCGTTATGAAGAATATTTGTAACGAAATGGTACGTGAGCAGCGTCTCATGTTCTGGTCTTCTGGATCTACCACTATGTATGGTATTCCATCAAGAATTCAGAACGAAGAGTAATAGATTCTTTTTTAAGAATTTATCACGATTCATAAAAGGGGTATAAGGCATTTGTCTTATACCCCTTTTTTTATGTTTATAATTCCTATTTTTCCCCCTTTATGAATTCACATATTGTTCATGTCAGAGATACATCGTCAACTAATACCTACGCTAAAAGGCTTATTCGAGAAGGGTGTCCTGATGGGACTGTCGTTTGGGCTGACAATCAAAGTGAAGGACGTGGGCGTCTTGGCAAAAAATGGCAATCTGCAAAAGAAAAAGGGTTATATTGTTCAATCATTTATTATCCACATTGTAGACGAAAAGATTATACTAAGATAACACTTGTTACAGGTCTTGCCGTCGCGGAAGTTTTAGAATCAATCGTTGATAAGGACGTGATGCTAAAATGGCCAAATGATGTTTTCATTGATGGCAAAAAATGTGGGGGAATACTATGCGAGATGGTTTTAGGTTCAGAGAGAGACGCAATCATTATAGGTATTGGAATTAATGTGTTACATGAGGATGAAGATTTTAACGAAGATATAAAATATAAAACGACATCTTTAAAGATTTGCGGTTCAATTATTTCAATAGAGATGCTTTTAGATGAAATATATAGAAAAACAATTACTCTAAACAATAGTTTTTGTAATGGTGAATGGATCGATATTTTAAAAGAATGGAGACAGAGAGATTTCCTTGTTGGAAAAGAAAGTGAGTGGCTATTAAATGATGGGCGAATAAAGATTGGGCGATCACAAGGTGTTGATGAAGAAGGCCTTCTTTATATAGTTACAGATGATGGGATTCGTCACCAAGTGCTTTCTGGAGATGTTCAAATTAAAGGAATTGTCTAGTTCTATTTTCAAATTTTATTTTTGTGAGACAAATTCTTAAATTTGTTTGAAAAAAGGAAATGTAAATGTTATTTGGTGCACATGAATCGGTTGCAGGTGGTCTCCATCTTTCTTTTGAACGTATTGAAAAAGTAGGGGGAGAATCACTACAAATTTTCACAAGAAACCAAAGGCAATGGAATCCAAAGCCTCTTGAGAAAGATGAAATTGTTAGATTCAAAACTGCCTGGGAAAATCATGGAAATATCCCAGTTTTTTCCCATGCCTCGTATCTTGTTAATCTTGCTACAGCAAAGGAAGACCTGCTCGAAAAATCTATTAATACAATGGTTCATGAACTTGAAAGATGTGCTGCCCTAGGTATTGATAGTACGGTTCTTCATCCGGGTTCCCATGGAGGTGATGGGGTCGAAGTAGGTCTTGAGAGATTTGTAAAAGCGGTTGATACGGTTTTCAAACGAAATAAATCAGAGGTGCGTATTCTTCTTGAAACTACAGCCGGGCAGGGAACTGGCCTTGGCGCGGATTTTAAAGAATTAGCCTATATATTAGAAACAAGTTCTTTTGCTGACCGCCTTGGTATCTGTGTTGATACTTGTCATATATTTGCAGCAGGTTATGATTTACGTTATGAACAAAACTATAATGAGACCATGAAAATTCTTGATTCAGTAATCGGTCTAGATAATGTTGCTCTGTTTCATATTAACGATTCAAAAAAAGAATGTGGGAGCAGAGTAGATCGTCACGAACATATCGGCAAGGGAGAAATAGGGCAAGAAGGATTCCGTTGCCTAGTTAATGATTTGCGGTTGAAGGGATTGCCTATGATCTTAGAAACTCCAAAAGGAGATGATTTGCAAGACGATATAGAAAACTTAAACTACCTCCGTTCTATCCAAAAAAAGGACTAAGCTAATTTTAGCTTAGTCCTTCTATAAAAATTCTAAAAAAAGAATAATTTTTTAGTATCTATAATGTGCAACCTTGTATGGTCCCTCAACAGGGATATTAAGGTATTCAGATTGTTCTTTACTTAAAACTGTTAGTTTTGCACCAAGTTTATCTAAATGGAGTCTTGCAACTTTTTCATCTAGTTCTTTTGGTAGAAAATACAGTTGATTGTCATACTCTTCAGATTTCAACCATAGCTCCATTTGTCCAAGTACCTGGTTAACAAAAGAGTTACTCATAACAAAGCTAGGGTGCCCTGTAGCACAACCAAGATTTACAAGACGTCCTTCTGCTAGAAGAATAATCTTTTTGCCATCAGGGAAGGTGATGTGGTCTACCTGCGGCTTGATATTATCCCAATCCAGGTCACGGATACCAGCAACATCTATCTCAGAATCAAAGTGTCCAATATTACAAACGATTGCCTCGTTTGGCATTTTGTCCATATGGGCACGGGTGATAACACCAAAATTACCGGTACAGGTTACAAAAATTTGTCCGTAACTAGCAGCTTCTTCCATGGTTACAACTTGAAAACCTTCCATGCATGCCTGTAGAGCACAAATTGGATCGATTTCGGTAACAAATACTGTGGCACCCATGCCACGAAGAGCTTGGGCGCAACCTTTACCTACATCACCGTATCCAACAACTACAGTTTTCTTGCCAGCAATCATAACGTCTGTTGCACGCTTGATACCATCAAGAAGAGACTCTCGGCAACCATAAAGATTATCAAACTTGGATTTGGTTACAGAGTCATTAACATTAATTGCTGGTACTTTGAGCAGACCTTTGTCAGCCATCTCTTGTAGGCGATGTACGCCTGTGGTGGTTTCCTCGGTAATACCACGAATTTCTTTGAGAAGTTCAGGGTATTTTTCGTGTATGATTTGAGTAAGGTCGCCGCCGTCATCGAGAATCATGTTCGGAGTCCAACCATTAGGACCGTTAATTGTTTGTTCTATGCACCACCAGAATTCTTCTTCGCTTTCGCCTTTCCAAGCAAATGTAGGAATGCCAGCTGCTGCCATGGCTGCTGCGGCTTGGTCTTGGGTGGAGAAAATGTTGCAAGAAGACCAACGAACCTCGGCTCCTAATTCAAGGAGGGTTTCCATTAGAACAGCGGTTTGGATCGTCATGTGAATACAACCAGCGATACGAGCACCTTTAAGAGGTTGTTCATCGCGGAATTCTTCACGAATTGCCATAAGACCAGGCATCTCGGTTTCGGCAATCTCAACTTCTTTGCGTCCCCAGGCAGCTAGCTCCATATCTGCAACTTTGTAATCTTGATTTGACATATTATATTCCTTATTTGATACCAGCAGCATCTTTTATGATTGAAACTTTATCAAGATTTTCCCAAGGGAGTTTGATGTCGTCACGACCAAAATGGCCGTAAGCTGCAGTTTGGCGATAGATAGGTCTTAGTAGATCTAATTGTTGAACAATTGCCTTAGGGCGAAGATCAAAGTGGGCAATGATAATTTTTTTGATTTCTTCATCGGAAACAACACCGGTGCCGAAACTGTTCACATTAATAGAAACAGGTTGGGATACACCGATGGCATAGGCAACTTGGACTTCAATTTCACGGGCAATACCAGCAGCCACAAGGTTTTTTGCAACATAGCGACCGTAATATGAAGAAGATCGGTCAACCTTAGAGGGATCTTTTCCTGAGAAAGCACCGCCACCGTGGGATCCTTTTCCACCGTAAGTATCAACGATGATTTTTCGACCAGTAACACCACAATCACCTACAGGGCCACCAATAACAAAACGACCAGTTGGATTTATGAAGTATTTGGTGTCATCATCAATCATGCCAGCAGGTAGCGTTGGTTTGATGATTTCTTCCATGACAGCTTCTTTCAAAGCCTCATAGCCAATTTCTTCATTGTGTTGAGTAGAAAGAACAACAGCATCAATACGTTTTGGGATGTCGTTTTCATACTGAACAGTAACCTGTGATTTGGCATCTGGACGAAGCCAGTCCAAAATACCAGCTTTACGAACCTCAGCCTGACGTCTAACTAGGCGATGGGCAAGGCAAATAGGCATAGGCATAAGAACTTCTGTTTCGTTGGATGCATAGCCAAACATTAAACCTTGGTCACCAGCACCTTGGTCGAGATCGACGCCAGCCCCTACATCCACACCTTGGGATATATCTGGGGATTGCTTGTCAATCGAGGTCATGACGGCACATGATTGCCAGTCAAAACCCATATCAGAGGAGTTGTAGCCGATCTCCTTGATTGTTTTGCGAACAACTTCAGGCATATCAACCCATGCGGAGGTGGTAATTTCCCCAGCAATGAGAGCCATTCCAGTTGTTACAATTGTTTCACATGCCACTCGAGCTTGTGGGTCTTGCTCTAAGATAGAGTCAAGTATAGCATCTGAAATCTGATCGGCCACCTTGTCAGGATGACCTTCAGAAACAGATTCCGAGGTAAAAAGATAATCTGACATATAATTCTCCTTATTATCTGTTAGGGCACCTATTGCCCTAGTACGAAGTGTCAAAATACTCATTATTATATCTAGTGCAAGGATTTAAGGTAAGAAAAATCGATTTTTAGGTAAAACTTAAAAGAATGCAAGAGAATATGTATTATGGTATTTAGTATTTTGAGAAAATGGTTTTTGTAAAAGGCTACTATAAGAAAAACATATTGAGGAAAACAATGTCCATAGACGCAGCTAAGAAAGTATTTGAAATAGAAGAACAGGGTCTGGCGGCAGTTAGAGATAATATAGGTGAAGAATTTGAGAGAGCGGTTGATGCTATAATGGCATGTAAAACCAGATTAGTTGTGACAGGTATAGGTAAGTCTGGAATTATTGGGCAAAAAATAGCTGCCACTCTAAATAGTACAGGAACTAGTTCATTCTTCTTGCACCCCGTTGAGGCACTACACGGCGATTTAGGAATGGTTGCACCAACTGATGTGGTCTTGGCAATTTCATACTCCGGACAAACTTCAGAGCTTAACGGTCTACTTAGAAGCCTCAAAACTAGAGGTAACACAATTATCAGTATGACTGGTGGAGCAAATTCAACTCTTGCCCAAGCATCTGATATTTTTTTGAATATCAGAGTGCCTGAAGAAGCTTGCCCTTTAGGTCTAGCGCCTACAACTTCGACTACTGCCACCTTGGCGATGGGGGATGCGTTAGCCGTAGTCCTTCTACATAAAAAGCAATTTAAGGCTGAAGATTTTAGACAGAATCATCCAGGTGGCTCCTTAGGAGAAAGACTTAAAGTTAGGGTAGATGAGGTCATGGTGACCGGGGATAAAATTCCTTTGGTTCAACCAACTACTTCAGCAAGCGAAGCAATATCGGTTTTAAACGACAAAAGCCTTGGGGCAGTTCTTGTTGTGAGTGAAGATAAACAGCTACTAGGTATTATTACGGATGGTGATGTACGTCGCTATGTGGCTGACTCAGAAGCTTTGGGCGGGATGTGTGCAGAAAACATAATGACTAAACATCCTCTATCAATTGGCGACCAAGTGCAGGCGGCTGACGCCTTAAGCGTTATGCAGCAACACGAAGTAACAGTTTTACCAGTAGTTTCCGACGGGAGAACGTTGGTTGGTTTTCTCAACCTCCATGAGCTGCTGGGCAAGGGAGAATTTCGTTTTTTAATTTAAGCAGACGAAATAATTTCGAGTTAATAAAGGCCAAGCGACTTTTTATGGTTGCTTGACCTGAGTTGTTTGCTCTAGGAAGTTAGTAGGTTATGTTCGGGGTTTAGCAAAATTCCATTTACCGGTTTTAGAGTTGTAAGCGTAAAAAATCACAAGTTTTAAAGGTCTACCGCTGGATTTGTCGATTGCAAATAACTTATAGGTGAAAAGAGATCCAGCTTGATTAAGGAAAATAACTTCGCGATTACTTAATAATTCTGCTGGAGTAGCTGGGTAATTTTTACTGAATAGGGAATTGTGCATTTTCAAAAGATCTTGTCTTTTTATTTCAATAAATCTTTTGGACTGGAGTTTTGAGATTGTTTGAGGGATTTTAGCAGATATTTTAGCAAAATATGAGTCTTTTGTAAATTCGCTTTCATTGATGATTTTAGAAGTCTCTTGGTGAATTTTAATTGCTTTGCTGTAGTAAGCCTTATCTGCAGCAAGTTTGGCTTCATGTTGGTTTTTTACAATTTGTGCCTGTAGGGCAATACGTTTAAGCTTATTGAGGCTGATTTCACTTTTATTGCTGTTCTTTTCTTTGCTTAATTCAACGATGGCTTTGTTGTAGGTGTCAATAGCCTCCTGCCATCTACCTTGGGCAAATGCAGTGTTCGCTTTGTCGATAGCAGAGTAAAGCTTACTTTTGGAAATTTTACTTTCGAGTTCAGAAATGGAGAGGTTTTTGTTTTCTGAAGTATCTTGAAGTTGTAAGAGGGCATCTCGATAAATAGGAAGTGCCTTTTGCCAGTCAGATGAGTTGTATAGTTTATCTCCTTCAGAGAGGAGTTGCTTAAACGTACACTCGGTTAGTATACTGTTGATGGGTTCAATGATGTTTTTTTGTAACTCTGTTGATAGGTTTCGGGCTTCTTTTTTGGCCTTTAGTAATAATGGTTTTGCTTCAATACATCCCTTTTCCACTAAGATAGTGTTGGCCTTAGATTCAAGTATTTTTACAGATACAAGAGTAAGTGTGTTGGCGACAATTTCTTTTTCTTCCTTGGTTTTAGCAAGTGGCCTCGCTTTTTTGATGATAGATTTAGCGTGGCTATACTTACCTCCTGCAATATCTTTGTCAGCTTCAGCCTGCAAGGTCTGAAAGGCTGATAGTCCATCAATTGATTTATTGACCCATATCCCGTTTATTTTAATTTTACCCAATAAGCCTTGCTGTAATTGTTCTGAATTTAATATTTTAGTTGCCTCTTGGCTTGTGCCGCTACTAAGCCATGAAAAAACAGGGTTTGAGTTATTATGAATTCTAATAACACTCTCACAGGAAGATTTTGCGGAAGGATAACTACTGTTTTTAATGGAAATTTGGCATTTATTAAGTAGGGACGATGCCGATAGGTAATCATTGAATGCTGAGTATCCTTTGAGGCCTGAAGCGAGTAAGATTGTTATTGCAAAAGCAATTAAATATCTAATGGATATGTTGGGTATATGTTTTTTGTAATTAGGTGCTTTAGGTACTGGTACATCATTTTCTTCCTCAGTATCGTTGGTCTGCTCTTGTTTACTAGCGTTAGAAATAAGTTCATTTAAACGGGAAATATTATCGTCTACACCATATAAATCAGAGACTCTTTCTTTCGCTTCCTGGTATTTCCCACATGCCAAAATATAATCTTTTTTATTTTCAAAGCTAGTGGCTTGTTTTAGCAAAGACTCTGCGTCATTAAGAGCCGTTTCAGTTTGTTCCTGCAAAAAATCTCGTTCAAGAAATTCGCTAGCAAAAGGAATTTCTTTCAACTTTTTGTCTAGTTTATAAAACTCTTTAATTTCAGCCAGAGCGATTAGTGCATCACTATTAATTTTATCATTTTGGTTTTCAACATCCTCTTCCATATCAAGATCAACATCTAAAACTAAATCAATACTGTTATCTTCAATATCTGAATCAATGTTTATGTCTTCTGTATTTATATCTGAGTCAGAGTCATCTAAGTCGTTTTGTGTGATATCAATATCTTTTTCTAATTCATTATTGTGACTAGAGACATTATCTTGTGGAATTGGGAAATTGGAGCTGTTTTCTTGATACCAAGCTGCGGCTTCATCATTAAATGAATTTTCTGTCGAGAAATGAATTCCCTGAATCATTTCACCTATATACTCTATTAAATGGTTGCAGGTTTTGTCTGGATCCCAGAAATCACTTATACAAATTGCACTTGGATCAAAATCTGGATGAAAAGTTGGGGAAACTGGTTTGCAGCTTGGTGGAAATAGTGGGAAACCAAAAGGTATTTCAAGGTGAATGGAATGTTCAGTGGCTAATTCAATTATGTCACCATTTTTTATATAGCCAAGTAGCTTAAATGATACTGAGTAGTTGTCAGCACTAGCCTTGGTGACTTTAATGAAATCGTGGTTGGTGAAATAAGTATCAAATGAATTAAGTAGAGCATCTTGTTGATTTGATTCAGACATATTATTCTCGTTAACTTAAGGATAATCTCATTAGTTATATATATTATTATCATAAAATACCTATCACAATATAACAACAAAATAGCTTAATTGGAATTGAAGTGTTATATTGATCGCTAGTTATTTAAGAGAAATAGTTTCCATTACCTATTTATATATGATTGTGTTGTAGGAACAATGTATGGGCAAAACAAAGAACATATTACAAATCACAGAACAGAAAAATTGCCCGCTTTATGAATGTGGTGAAATATTCTGCCTATCTGGTATGAGTTTAGCTGGTCCTCCCAATAAGGAAGTATGCCTTATCCTCGTTCGTGATTTAACTCAATTGCTTTTCAAATTGCATGGTGGTGAGATTGATTTAAAGGGAAAGGTCTTTAATTGTGGTGGCTGTGTTGGGCTTATTAAATTTGTTGCAATAGAAAATGAAGCGACTAGTAGTGGTACTCAGTCAGGTGTTAAAGTTAGCATGGAAGATGCTATTTTAGAAAAATACGGGGTTAATATAAAAAGTGCTTTTTTGAGTTCTATCCCTGCTGAGAAGCGTGAGGAAACCCTAAATGATTTTTCTCTTATAGAGTTAACTACTGGTACAACACTGATCCAAAAGGGTGTTAAAAATCATAATCTCTATTTGATTATTGATGGACAGGTAGTTGTAGAGAACGATGGTTTTGTTGTAGCTCGTATGGGGCCGGGGGAACTATTTGGTGAGATGAGTTACTTAGGCGCAGATAAGGCCGTTTCCACCGTTTTAGCTGAAAATGATACTAAGGTGCTGGCGATACGAGGTATTGATTTCGGTAAGAAATTTGATGGTGTTCCATCCGTTCAACAGTTTATGGCTAAGATGTTAGCTAGTCGACTTAGCCGTAATAATAAGGAAAGAGAACAGGACTTAATTGCCTGTATGAGCGGTAGAATCGATAAAATTAGCCCTGCTGAGTTGTTACAAATATTTCATATGAATCAGAAAACTGGTGTTTTGAAATTAAGTTTGTCAGCTGGCCAGGCTTATGTGGTGTTTAGGGATGGAGATATTGTTGCTTCTAAATTTAATGGTAAGAAGCAAGGGAAGGAATCGGTATTTGCGATTCTTTGTTGCCGTACAGGAAATTATCGGTTTCATACTGGAATCCCAAAAGAGATGGAGCACCAAGACGTAATTGGGGACTTTATGGGGATTTTGATGGAAGGTGTGCAGTTGATTGATGAAGGAGAGTAGACATTTCTCTTTTGTTTTATCTTGCAAAAACAATCAATGCTGAAATACTGGTAAGTCTAATATTTCCAAGAAGTTATTAACATGATGCGGAGTGTTTAAGTTCTTGTTTTTGAAGGCCACGAGAGGAACATTTGCATCGCGAGCATGTATTTCGTCAATAATTGAATCGCCAATATGGATTGCCTCTTCTGGCTTGATCTTAAAGTATTGAAGTATCTCTAGTAGTGCGTCTGGGGCAGGTTTAGCTTTTTTAGCATTTGCCGCAGTCATTACCTTTTCAAAATATGATTCCAGCTCAAATTTTTCTAAAATTATTTCCATTGTATCACTTCTATTGGTGGAAATTGCTAATTGGTATTTATTATGTACAGCGTCAAGGAATGATATGAGATCTGGTTCCATTTGCAAATATGGTAGGAAGGATTTGTAGTCGATCGTTTCTCGTAACTTATTGATCTCCTCGATACTTTCATGGTGATTACGAAAAATATGTTTAAGGCAATTATCTAGACTATTGATATGAACATAATCTAGTTCTTGTTCATCCATTTTGGCATGACCAAAATGGATGAGTAGGGAGTCGTAATATTGGCGGTTTAGTTCTTTTGAATCGAACATTACGCCATCACAGTCAAAAACAATAACCTTGAGCATTTAACCCTCTATTTTCCCTGAAAAAATTCGGCTTTAATCCATTCTATAGCGAAGTTTAAAAACGCTTCATCGTCATAAGTATTAATAATTTCTAGGTTTGCTAGGTTATGCGAATTCAGTTCTTCTGATAAAATTTTCTTTCGAAAATTATCAGTGTCATAAAGAGCAAGGCTATACATGGCAGTTTGGTTTGCATCAGGTCTAAAGCCATGTTGGATCTTCTCGCCGTGGGTTAAACTTGCAACAAGATCATTATATTTGTTGTAGCTTGGTAAGCCTTGGTCTTCGTTATAAGATATAGTTGTTTGCTCATTTGCTTCATTAAACCCTAGGCAGTGATCCTCTTGAATAAGAAGGAAATGCTCCTTGGTTTCACCACTTCTAGTGTACACAGCTGCTCTTCCTAAAGGGTAGGTGCGGCAGGCACTAGGTCTGTTTTCGTAAACCTTACAACCTTCTTCACCTACAAATACACAACTTGCTCTGCCATCATCGACCATGGTTAGGTAGTAGCGAGGGAAAATGTCAGTTTCCTCAAATTCTTCAATGACAAATTGGTCAAGAACTTGGCGTGAAGTTAGTCCTGTCGCCTTCTTAAGTCTTAGTATGTCATATGGTGTTATCATTAACTCTAGCATTCGGCAACATTCGGTGAAACAACTAACACCCTTGTGGCAAGAAAAGCAGAATTTTTCATCGTCTTTAATTTGTTTTACAATCCCTGGCAGAGCTGGCTTATTTGACATTGTTACTCCCAATTGCGAGCATTGGGCTAGCAATAAATATTGAAGAATATGTTCCCACTAGAACACCAAGTAAAAGAGTTAATGCGAACTCGTGTATCATCGAACCACCAAAGAAAAACAGCGCTAGAAGTACGAGTAATGTCGTTAGTGAAGTGACGACCGTACGACTGATAACTTGGTTTATACTATCATTTATGACGTCTAGGAGTTTGCTTGCTTTTTGGGATTTTTTCAAGTTTTCTCTGATTCGATCGAAAACAACAACCGAGTCATTTAATGAGTAGCCAGCTAAGGTGAGAAGTGCTGTAACAATTAGTAGGTTGATTTCAACATTTAGTAACCAACACAAGCCTAAAACCACAAGTACATCATGAAAGGTAGCGGCTGCGGCTGCAAGACCAAATCTAAAATCAAAACGCATGGCAAGATATAAAATAACACCAGCAAGAGAGATAACGATGGCAAGTATTGCTTTATCTCTAAGTACGGAGCTGACAGAAGAACCGATATCAGATTGGCTTTCTAGGGTAAAACCTTTATCAGCTAATTTTTCTTTAAAGATATTGTCCACCGTGCTGCTTAGATCTTCAATGACATCCGCAGATCTTTTAATTTTAATCATTAAGCGGTGTTCATTTTTTACTTCTTGTAAGTTAACTGATTCAAGCTCAGTACCTTTGAACGCCTCACGCACTTGTTTCATGGTGAAGTCTTCTTTTGCTTGGTACTGAAGAAGTGAACCACCTGAGAAATCAACACCAAGATTCGCAGAGCCACGACCAATTTGAATAAAAGCGATAATGCCGATCAGTACAAAAGCACCAGAAATAGCATAGGTTATTTTTCTAAGGCTTAAGTAGTTAAAATTAGGTTTCTTGGTGAAACGTAGGAATTTGAGGGTTTTCATGGGTTTCACCGCTGAAATTAAATCGAATATTGTTCTAGAAAAGAACAGGGCGGTGAAAAGGTTAAAGATGATACCTAGTGAAAGAGTAACGGCAAAACCTTTAATTGGGCCGGTACCAAAGAGGAACAGAGCCATGGCGGTGATCAAAGTGGTAACTTGGGAATCGACAATAGTAAGAAATGCTTTGCCAAAACCGGCATCGATGCTTGATCGCACAGATTTCCCTAGGGCGTACTCTTCTCGCATTCTCTCGAATATTAGAACATTGGCATCCACAGCCATGCCGATGGAAAGAATAATACCTGCAATGCCGGGTAGTGTAAGTGTTGCATTTAAAATAGCCAGTCCTGTAAATAGAAAAAGAATATTCAAAAACAGGGCAGAGTTTGCAACTATACCAGATGTTCGATAGTAGATAACCATAAAGGCCAGAACAAGTATGGCTCCAAAGACACCAGAGTACAGTCCTTTGTCAATAGAGTCTTTACCAAGACTAGCCCCAACAATAAGATTTTGAATGATATCAACAGGAGCCGGTAGAGCACCAACACGAAGAACAATTGCAAGGTCAGAGGCTTCAGCATGGGTGAAGGAACCAGATATCTGTGCTGATCCGCCGACAATACGTTCGCGAATTACAGGGGCAGACCGGACTACGCCATCCAGTACAATCGCCATTCTACGACCGACATTTTCTTCGGTTATTTTGGCAAAAACCCTTCCGCCTCGGCTAGTCATGTCTAAGCTAACATACGGTTCGTTAAAAGTGCCACCAATGCGAACTTGAGCGTCTTTAATCATATCACCAGTCATTAGAACCTTGTTTTCAAGGAGTAATGGGGTGGTGAACTCTTTGCCGGTAGTCTTATCAATATCTTTTTCTAAAGATATTGTGAAACCAACAGGCAGAAGTGATTCCACTGCTAGATTTAATTTTGCAGGGCTTTCAGTTTCATTCCATTTGCCATTGCTTTTCGCATCCGCAATTATTTTATCTAGATCAATACCAACGTTTTGTGCAACTGCTTTAAACTCAAGTTGAGCAGTGTCACCAATTAATTTCAAGGCTCGTTTGGGATCTTCAATACCTGGAAGCTGAATCACAATTTCATCTTCACCTTGACGTATAATAACAGGTTCTGCTACACCAAATTGGTCAATTCTATTACGTAGTATTTCAAGGGACTGGTCAACGGCGTTATTATTGATAAAGTCTATTTTACTTTGTTTAAGACTTAAGAATATACGAGGGAATGAGTTCTCTTTTTGTTCGATGCGGCTATCAAGGTCTGGGAATTCACTTTCAAGAAGAGATTGTACCTTGTCTGTAGCACTTGCATTTGGCAGGGTGAAAATCACCACATTGTTTTCGGTAGAAGGTGTTCTTACTGCTGAGATAGATTGGTCAGCCAAGGTATCTTTTAGGTCGTTGGCTGCAAATTGTAAGGCATTCTCTTCTGCTTTAGGTAAATTAACCTTTAGGACAAGGTGCATACCACCTTGCAAATCAAGACCGAGCCTTAAACCCTCTGGAGCCATATATTTTTTCCACCAATCTGGTGTGGCGGAGTAAAATGAAGGGGCAAGGGTCATTCCTGACATTGCTACCAAAAAGAAAAGAAAAACAAGTTTGATTTTTAGTTTTGTGTTCATGTATCGCCTTACATTTTATGTTATGAAATTAATGGGATTTCAATAAAATTTGTTTAGATAGTTAAAGCAAGAGATTATACTCGAATGCTTGAATCTTGCAAGTCTATGACGGAAATTGTTAGAAAAATATGGTGCTTATCATTTTGAGCATTTTTGATGGCAATCGACTCCATCGAAGATAGGTTTTAGGTACGGTTTACCTTTACTGAAAAAACTGCTAATGTGGCAAAAAAATATTTAATTAATATAGGAGCTTTTATGCAAGAAAATTTACCGTCATTTGTGGAGTTTTTACAGTCTCCTGAGTTTTATCCTCATGAAGTTGAGAGTGTGCAACTATTACAAACCCATATTTCCTACGTATTTGTAGGTGGTCAGTACGCTTATAAATTTAAAAAGGATGTTAATTTTGGGTTTCTCGATTTTTCAACTCTTGAAAAAAGAAAATATTTTTGTCAGCAAGAGATAGAGCTTAATCGCAGATTGTGCCCAGATTTATATTTAAAAATGGTAGCTCTTGTCATCAAGGATGGGAAGTTGCAACTTAGTGAACAATTGGAAGAAGACGCCGTTGAGTATGGGGTTAAGATGGCACGCATGGATCAAACTAAACAGATGAATACTCTTTTGAGTGAGAATCTGGTTGGGGAAAAGGATCTTGATGCTATTGTTGCTAAATTAGTTCCTTTTTATAAGAACGCTAAGATTAGTGATGAGATTGCTGAGTTTGGAACAGCCGAAAAATTTGGTGTCAATGTTCTTGAAAATTTTGAGCAGACCGAAGGTTTTGTTGGTGGAGAGGCTCTGAGTGAAGAATGTTTTTCGCAGATTAAGGAATATTCACTGAGCTTTTTAAGGAATGAAAAAGTTTTTGCTGAGCGTATTGATGCTGGAAGAATCCGAGATTGCCACGGAGATCTATATTCTGCCAACATATGTTTGCAGGACGATGTTCAGATTTTTGATTGTATCGAGTTTAACGAGAGATTTAGATATAGTGATGTTGCAGCCGATATCGCTTTTTTGGCTATGGATCTAGATTATCATGGGCGGAGTGATCTGGGGCAGTATTTTGTGGAAAAATATGTGGCCGAATCAAATGATAAATCACTTCTGAATGTGTTAGTGTTTTATAAAGTGTACCGTGCTTATGTGAGAGCAAAAATAGCTCTTTTTACAGCTTCTGACCCGGCGGTTTCTGCCGATGTTGCAACAAATTGTAAAAAAGATGCGGCAAAATACTTTGCTTTGGCTTTAGGATATGTCCGTGCTTAGTAATAACAAAAAAGTAGTGTTGGTTTTTATGGGTATGGTTGCATCTGGTAAGAGTTATCTTTCAGAGGCAATTGCCAAAAAAGAGAGAACTCCAATTTTTAATTCTGATGTAATTAGAAAAGAGATTGCTGGCCTTCGCTCTGATAGCCGTCAATGGCTTCCTGTCGGTGATGGCATTTATAGTGCTGAGTTTAGTCGTAGAACTTATGATGAAATGTTCAGCAGGGCTGAAGAAGCCTTGGTGTCTAATGACCTAGTTATCTTGGATGGCTCCTATAGTAAGAAAGACGAAAGAGACTTGTTGTTAGTACGTTTACAAGGGAAATGTGAATTTTTATTTGTGCATTGTTTTTGCACTCAGGAGGTAACCTATGACCGTTTTGCGATTCGTAAAAATGATGATGCAACTGCCTCTGATGGCCGCGCACTTATTTTTCAGCACCAATTGAAAACATTTGAGTTGCCTACTGAGTTACCCAGGAAATATTTATTACAACTTGATACTGACTGTGATTTGGCAGATTTGATTGAGATATGTTTGCGAGAAGTAGCAGAGAGGAAGAGTAGTAGCTAGCTAATAAATATTGAAAGAAATTTCACGATTTACCATGCAGGTTTTCATAGGTTTAGATTGGATAATAAAAAAGGTCTTGTTCTGTAAAGAGCAAGACCTTTTTTGTTATCTGCCTTTTGATTTACTTCCTATTGTTTAGGAGATGAATCAACTGTGTTTTCGGGATCTTTTGCTGCTTCGCCCCACTCAGGTAAGTCGACGTCAGGAAACCAAGATAGAACCGGACGATTTGGTGGATTGCCTTCTTCTATCTGTTGTAGAATTTCTCTTGCCGCTGGGGCAGCCTTAGATTCAGGGTAGACTGTCAGTAGGTATTGGATCCTTGTTTTTGCTTGATCGTATTTACCAGTTCGCAAGTAAAATTCGACTACTGAATATTCATGATCTGCTAAAAAAACTCTAGTTTCAGCAATTCTTGCGTTTGCATCCTTTGTGTAAGGCGACTCAGGGAATGAGCGAATTAACTGATTAAATTGTTCAGAAGCTAGGCTCGCTAAAATAGGGTCACGGTCAATACGGTCTATTTGTTTGTAATAGCACATGCCTCTTTGATAGATTACATATGGAATTGCTTCGTTGGTAGGGTGTCTATCAGAGAAATCTTCATATTGAATTAGACCCTCATTGAATTTTTCCATATAGTAGTAACTGTCAGCTAGCTTCAGCTCAGCTAGTAGAGCTTCAGGGCTAAAGGGGTATTTTTCGGTAATCTCTTTAAAATAATCTGCTGCAGTAAAATACTTACCTACATTGTAATCTTCCATCCCTTTGACCACGAGATCTTTGGCAGGAAAATCAACATCAACGTCTTCCTTGGTGACATCGAACATCTCTTTTAGGTCAGCACAGCCATTAAGGTTTAAAAAAAGCATAGCTGCTATTAAAATTTTTAGTAAATCTGAGAAGTTAAACTGTCTTTTATTCTCTTTCATGAGTGTTTCTTAACCTAATTAGCCAGCTCAATCAATCGTAAACGATTGGCTAGTATTTAAGATTTCTCTAGCGTAGGGAGTGATTTACAGATTATTTAAATAATCTTCTGCTGCTAAAACAGCAACCGCACCCTCGCCAGCAGCATTAATTACCTGACGTACATTTTTACTGATAATATCGCCTGCCGCCATAACTCCTGGGACGGAGGTTCTGGTCTCAATATCTACTGGTACAAACCCCCACTTGTCAGCGTTAAGCTTTTCAAGTGGTAAGCATTCATTTAGCGGGGTAATTCCAACAAAGATAAAAATCCCCTGGGCTTCAAGCACAGAGGTCTCACCATCATTATTGAGAATATTAATTCGTTCTACACCATTCTCGCCTTCAATGCTTGTAACTTGGCTATTCCAGATAAATTCGATTTTTTCGTTGGCAAGAGCTGATTCTTGTAGAACCTTAGTCGCTCTCAGCTCCTCACGGCGGTGAATTATTGTAACTTTATTTGCAAATTTTGTAAGGTATTCAGCTTCCTGGAGGGCTGTGTTGCCGCCACCAACTACAACGACATCCATATTTCTATAGAAGGGAGCATCGCAGGTTCCACAATAGGATACACCTTTGCCGCGCATCTCAAACTCGCCTGGAACGCCTAGGGCATTAGCTTTGGCACCAGTGCATATGATGAGAGAATCGCAGGTGATCTCTTTGCCATTGTCAAGGGTTAGGACTTTTTTCTTTGGGTCGTCTAGGTTTACCGACATAACTTCAACAGTAAGGGTGTTAAGGTCAAACCTTTTTGCTTGCTGGGTCATTTTTTCAATTAAATCAAAACCTGATGCACCATCTGGAAAACCAGGATAATTGTCAATCCAGTCAGTTTGTAGGACTTGTCCACCGGGAGCACCTTTTTCGATAAGAACGTGGTCAACTCTAGCTCGGGCAGCGTAAAGGCCAGCTGATAATCCAGCTGGGCCACCGCCAAGTATAACAAGGTGGTAATGTGTTTTTGCTTCCATGGGAGCTGATACCTCTAGTGATAATAAAAAAAGAAAGCCTTCGCTGTGGGGCGAAGGCTTATGAAAATCAGATATACGTTTATCTAAAGAGCTTTGTTGATAAGGTCAACGAGTTGAGTTTTGCCAACCGCTCCAGTAATTTGATCAACAACTTCACCACTTTTGAATAATATAATTGTGGGGATGGCTCTGATACCAAATTCACCTGGTGTATTTGGAGAATCATCTACATTAAGTTTTGTAATGGTAACTTTACCTTCAAATTCATCGGCAAGGGCTTCAATAACAGGCCCAATAGCTTTGCATGGGCCACACCAAGGGGCCCAGAAATCAACTAAGGTGGGTGTGTCTGAGCTTATTAATGTGGCAAAATTTGCATCGGTTACTTCTTGTACTTTTTCAGACGCCATTGTTATCTCCTCTAGATCCTGGAATGTTAATTCGTGAATACTTGCTCACGGTTAAGTCAATAAACTGGACAATATGTTATTTTACTCTTTAGTCAATAGTCTTACAAGAAAATAGTGTATTTGATTTTAAGGTCAGATTTAATTCTCGATAGGATCTAATAATTTTTTGTTGTCTAAAATCAGAAATTTAATAGCTAAAGTGTAATTTTTAGGAATTAAAAGTTTTGCATGGTTTGTTCGACTGTTGTAAATAGAATGAAATAAAATTTTAATTCAATGAATGCACCCTCTTTAAGGAGTTATATAATGGAACACTCAGCTTCAAGTAAATTATTTAAACTAGCTCAAGATGTAATACCTGGTGGTGTCAACAGTCCCGTTCGTGCCTGTAAATCAGTTGGTCGCGACCCTCTTTTTATTGAAAAAGCTGAAGGTGGATATATATGGGACGCCGATGGTAATAAATATTTAGATTTTGTTAGTTCTTGGGGGCCTATGATAATGGGGCATGCCCATCCAAAAGTGATAAAAGCAGTTCAGGAAGCAGCGGTTAAAGGGACAAGTTATGGTGCCCCAACAACATCTGAGATAGATCTTGCGTCGATGGTGGTCGAAGCTCTACCATCTGTTGAAAAGGTGAGATTTGTTAGCTCAGGGACTGAAGCTACCATGAGTGCTGTTCGTTTGGCGAGGGGCTACACAGGTAAAAATGTAGTTGTGAAATTTGATGGTTGTTATCATGGACATGCTGATTCATTTTTAGTAAAAGCTGGCTCAGGTGTTTTGACTTTAGGAATTCCAGGAAGCCCTGGGGTGCCAGAGGATATTGTAAAAAATACTATTTCAATTCCTTATAATGACTTTGAAGCCTTAGAGGCGACCTTGCGAGATTCCGATCTTGATATCGCATGTGTGATTGTTGAACCAGTTGCAGGGAATATGGGCTGTATCGCCCCTGCCGATGGTTTTCTTCAGAAATTGCGAAAAATAACAAAGGAAGAAGGTATCGTTTTAATATTCGATGAAGTGATTACTGGGTTTCGCCTTTCTTATGGTGGTGCTCAAAAATATTACGATGTAACTCCAGACTTAACCTGCCTTGGTAAAATAATCGGTGGAGGATTGCCTGTTGGTGCCTATGGTGGTAAAGCTGATATTATGAACCATATTGCCCCGGATGGCCCCGTTTACCAGGCTGGAACACTTTCTGGTAACCCTCTCGCTATGGCAGCTGGTAAGGCTGCCTTGACATTGTTGCAACAGGATAATTTCTATAGTGAGTTGAACGCTAAATCCGAATATTTGGCTAGTGAGTTAACAACCATTTCGAAAAGAGTTGGTGTTAAAACCCAACTTAATCGTGTTTGTTCATTGATGACCTCATTCTTTACTAATGAAGTGGTTACAGATTTTAATTCAGCCATGAAATCTGATACTGAGATGTATGCTAAGCATTATAGATATATGTTAAATAATAATATGTACATGGCTCCATCACAATTTGAAGTGACTTTTATTTCAGCGGCACATACCCAGGAAGACCTGGATTTAATGTTGAATATAACAGAGAAATCATTATCTGAATTGGTTAAATAGTTAAAAATTATTGACTTTAACCCGTAGCCATGATAGGAGAAACCCTGTGTATAAAAGATAGAAAGTCATTAGGAGTATAAGATGTCAGATACAAAAAATGAATTTGTACAATTACTGGCAAATTATGGTCATGTGGGATTTACTTTTGTCGCTTGTATTGTGGTAGGAATGGGTGGTGGTATTCTCATCGATCAAAAAGTTTTTGACGGAAATACATCACCTTGGTTTACTTTTATTGGTTTAGCCTTTGGTATAATTGCTGGATATAAAACCTTGTTTGAAGTGCTATTTAAAAATAACAAAACAAGTAAAAAGGACTAAGTTTTGCCAGAAAGTGAATTAATAAATCTTAAAAAATTGCAAATAACTAGTTGGATTTATTTATTTGTGATGGTAGTAGGCTCAGGACTAGTTTTTTCTGTGCAGTTTGCAGCTTCAGTTTTAGCTGGTGGAATAATTTCTATTATAAGCTTTTGGATATCAAGTAGTGATGTAGTGACGATGATTACAACTCTCACAGAAACTTCAGATCCTGAGCTGCAGAAAGAAAAAGCAAAAAAAAGCAAAAGTGGTTATTTGCTGAAGTTTTGGGTACGAATTGCAATTATAGGTGTTGTGCTACTCGTCTTTATTAAGAGTGGGTATGTCAACATCTTTGGTCTAATTTTGGGTTTGTCAACGGTAGTGTTTACTATCACGCTCACGGCAGTGGGTGTGGCGAGACACTATTTCTTCAGCGGAAGGAGGTAAGAGGAGTTATGGAACATCCGATACTGTTTATTTCAATTATCCTTGAGAAATTAGGGCTACCGGTGCCGCATACACCAGTAGGTCATACATTTCTTGAAAAACTTTGCGAGCCATACATGACGTATACATGGCTTGTAATGGCGTTCTTGTTCTTGGTTTCTAAACTTACTCTAGGTAATTTAGAAATGATTCCAGGGAAAGGCCAAAACTTTTGGGAAATAATTATTGGAGGCATGGATGGTTTCTTTGCTGACAATATGGGCCGTGAAATGGCCGATAAATTTTTCCCTATGATTGCTACTTTCGCGCTTTATATTGCCGTTGGTAACTTGATTGGTTTAATTCCTGGCTTTATGTCTCCAACTGCTAGTATTAATACTACTCTAGCATTAACCTTGATCGTATGGGTTACCCATCACGTTATTGGTTTTAAAGAGCATGGTCTTGGTTACTACAAGCATTTTACTGGACCTATGAAGGTTTTAATTCCTTTAATGCTGCCAATTGAGCTAATTTCTAACTTTGCTCGTCTGTTATCTTTATCTATTCGTCTTTTCGGTAACATTATGGCGAAAGAGGTACTACTAGGAATTCTGTTTACATTAGCAGGTATGTTCTTTGCTCCATTGCCAATTATGGTACTTGGTGTGCTTGTATCCCTAGTTCAGGCGATGGTATTTGTTCTGTTGACTGTTGTTTATTTTGCACAGGCTCAAGAACACGCACATTGATATTTGTTTACAATTTATCCTAGTCAATAGTTGGCTGGGTTATAGTTTTGCAGTTTAGAAGAAGGCCAAATAATTTTTAAGGAGAAAATCATGGAAGGAAGTATTGAAATCGCTCTAATTTGTGTAGGTGCAGCTCTTTCTATTGGACTTGCTGGACTAGGTGCTGGTATTGGTATCGGTAACGTTGGTCAAGGTGCTTGTATGGGACTTGCTCGTAACCCAGAAGTTCAACCAAAGCTCATGGTATTCATGATTCTTGGTATGGCACTTGCCGAGTCTATTGCTATTTATGGACTAGTTATTTCTTTGATTCTTCTTTATGCTAACCCTTTAATGGGATAGTTGTAAATTAGAATAACGATTTTTAATCGTTAAAAGGGGATTATGAGCATTGCTCATAATCCCCTTTTTTGTTTGTATTTTTTGCTTGGTTGTTTATTATTTTGGGAAATATGTGTAACACTCATCAAACAAACTTTAGGAAAGTTAAATTAGTTATATGGGAGTATTTAAAATGAAAGTGCATCTTATTAGCCTTGGTTGTGCTAAGAATTTGGTCGATTCGGAGATAGTATTAGGCAGTTTGGTTGAAGGTGGATGGGAGGTGACCAATGATGAAAACGAGGCAGATGTACTTCTTTTAAATACCTGTGGGTTTATTCAACCGGCCGTTGAAGAGGCAGTTGAAGAAATACTAGAATTAGTTTCTGTAAAAGAAAAGTACCCTGAGAAAAAAATTGTAGTTATGGGCTGTCTTGTGCAAAGGTACCAGAGCACTTTACTTGAATCCCTCCCCGAGGTTGATCTTTTTTATGGAACAGAAGGACCTACCGAAATATGTACTTGCCTAGATGATCTAATGGCTGGAAGAATAGTTGATAAAGTAATTATTCCCGAAACATTTTTAATGGATTCTAGCGCCCCAAGAGTACAAACGACGCCATTTTTCAGAGCGTGGGTAAAGATCACGGAGGGCTGTGATAATAGATGTTCTTATTGTATGATTCCAGCGATTAGAGGGCCATTGCGCAGTAGATATATTGACGATGTTGTTCAGGAAATTAAAAATCTTGAAGCCAACGGAGTCAAAGAAATTTCATTAATCGCTCAAGACTTGACCGCTTTTGGTAATGATTTAGAAGATGACATCAATTTAGTTGCTTTATTAAAAGCTATTATTGCTGAAACCACCGTCCCTTGGATTCGTTTACTGTATCTTTATCCAAGTGGGTTAACTGATGATTTGCTAAAGCTTATGGTGGATAGCCCACGGATAGTGCGCTATCTAGATATCCCTTTCCAGCATGCAAATGATAAGGTTCTAAAGAAGATGAATCGTCCCTATGGTAATAAATACCTTGTGGATATGATAACGAAAATTAGAGGGTATTTGCCGGATATTGCGATAAGAACAACTTTCCTTGTTGGTTTTCCTGGGGAAAGTGAGGCTGACTTTACTGAGTTAATTGATTTCCTTCAGTCGCAAAAGTTAGATCACGTTGGAGTATTTCCTTACTGTAATGAAGAAGGCGCTCCCTCAGAACATTATCCTGAGCAGTGTTCCGAGGAAGAAAAAGAGTATCGATGCACAAGGTTACTTGAGGTCCAACAGGAAATTTCGGCCGAAAACCAAAAAAAATATCTTGGCACAAAACA
Organism: Desulfotalea sp.; assembly: GCA_051531995.1. Taxonomy (GTDB): domain Bacteria; phylum Desulfobacterota; class Desulfobulbia; order Desulfobulbales; family Desulfocapsaceae; genus Desulfotalea. The sequence continues at coordinate 160,555 of JAOPTU010000003.1, read as the reverse complement.
GATGGTTCTTGTTGAAGGTGTGAGTGAAGAAACAGAATTGCTATTAGAGGGACGCACTCAATATCAGGCGGCCGACGTTGACGGGTGTGTTTATATAAATGAGGGTGAAGTTGTCCCAGGGGATATAGTCGAGGTAGAGATAACCGATGCCCAGCATTACGATTTAGTGGGTGGAGTGGTTAGCTAGTGCTAAAAATGTCATTATAAAATTAGGGTAAGTTGAGAGCTTATCTTGCCCTAATTAATTTTTAACTTTGCTGATAGAAAAATCACTCGCTATTCACCTTTTCTCTTAAGTCCTTGCCCACTTTAAAAAAGGGAAGTTTTTTAGGTGCGACTTTGATTTTTTTACCAGTTTTGGGGTTGCGTCCCTCATAAGATCCATACTGCTTTACAGTAAAACTACCAAAACCCCTTATTTCAATATTGTCTCCTTTCACAAGAGCATCCGTCATGGTGTTAATGATAGTGTTGGTGATTGCTGTAGACTCTTTAGTTGAAATACTCATTTTGTTAGCTAACTTGTCTATAAGCTCAGATTTGTTCATGCCTTTCTCCTGCTAATTTTGTGTAGAGTATAATTGCACTTATTTGCAGTATGTCTCCTGTTAAATCTCTGTATAGTGATTTAACAATTCTATCATGTTGAAAAAACAAAACAAAATAAATATTAAAATAATTTCATTTTGTTGTCTAATATAAGCAGAGTGGTCATGCTTAACTGCTTATATCAGATAGGTGAAAGTATAACACGGTGTATTTAGTTGTTAGAATATTAATTCTAGATCTTTAGAGGACAGACTTATAAATTGACCTTTAGGGATGTTGCCAAGTTTTAATTTACCATAGGCTATTCTCTTAAGGTATGTCACAGGATGGCCGATAGCCGCAAACATTTTTTTCACTTGATGCTTTCGTCCTTCATGGATAGTTATTGATGCAGTGCAGGAGTTAGCATTTCTTGAAATTACTGAAATTTTTGCTGGAGCAGTCATTTTATTGTCTATGGATATACCATGTGCTAGCTTGTCTAGGTTGCTCTTGCTAGGGATACCTTTTAGGTTAGCATGGTATGTTTTGAATGTTTCAAAGCTTGGGTGAAGGATTTTTTGTGAAAGATCTCCATCGTTGGTCATTATTAGAGCACCTTCAGTGTCAAAATCTAATCTTCCTACAGGATAGACCCTTTCTTTAACTCCCGTCATAAGCTCCGTAATGACGGGACGTCCTTGAGGATCAGACAAGGTGGTTACGTATCCTCTTGGTTTGTGCAACAGGTAATAAACTTTTTGTTCTTCAAGTTTAATGAGCTTGCCATCGACTTTTACGGTTTCTTTATCAGGAGTAACTTTAGTACCAAGTTCGGTGACAACCTTACCATCGACTTCAACTCTTCCATCAAGAATAAATTGCTCGGCCTTACGTCTTGAGGTAAGGCCCGAACAGGCCAAATACTTTTGCAATCTCATTTCGTTCATAATAGTAAATTTAGTTATCGATCTTGGAGAAATTCTGAGTGGTACTCTGGTTCGCTCAGATGTTTATGTAGTAAATCGGTTAAGTCTTTTCTGTAGGATTCAATTTCTTCACTGGACATCCTTGAAGAAAGAAGGTCCGCAAATTCTTTACGCCCAGCCATTTGAAGGATTAAGGATAGTGAAGTTTGATCAAGTTTTTCGTTTAGTCCAAAACATATTTTAGATGCATCTGGTTTCATATTTATCCTCTGTGTTAGGCTCTGGTTGACAGTGCTAGTAAAAATTAGAGATTAGCGAAAAATATCCAAAATACTCTTCACTTATGTGTGCTAATAAAAGAAAAGTATTTTGGAACTAATTGATACATCAGTTTTTTGTTATGAAGTGTATCAGTTTTAATAGCCCTTATAAGCTTTTTTTTATTAGTAACTTTGTTGTTCAAGAGTTATACTTTTAAGGTCTTTTGGACGTAAAGGACTATATGACCTTTGCTTTAAACAGTCAACATTTCTAGTGCTCTTCTGTTTTGGGATTCATTATGGGGTGTTTCTTGGGAATTTTACTATGTTGTTGATAGATGAAAAAGGTATGACTATGTCTATGATTTTTTTAGTTGGTTACAGGGCTGTTGGTAAATCGACAATTGGAAAAGTTCTGGCAAAAACAATGGGTAAAAAATTCGTTGATCTTGATGAAATGATCTGTGAACAAGCGGGAAGAACTGTTGCTGAGATAGTTACAGCGGATGGTTGGGATGGTTTTAGAGTGAGAGAGAAAACAGCTCTACAGGCCATGCTTTCCATGCGAAATACAGTGGTCGCAACAGGTGGTGGAGCAGTTATTCATGAAGACCTATGGCCAGAATTGCAAAAAAGAGGACCAGTAGTTTGGTTGCAGCTGAGTAAAGAGGGGCATTATTCACGCCTTAAAGGAAATGAGTTGGACGAGAATAGACCTTCACTTATCGATACTAATTTAAAAGATGAAATTGACAAGGTTTTGAATGAGCGCTGGCCCCTATATCAAAAAGCATCTAGTTTGATACTTGATACGGAAGGGCAGTCTGTGGACAGGTTGGTCGAGATGATTATTGAAAACTGCCAGTCTGAAAATATAAACTAAAAGAGAGCATATTATGACTGTGAAAATTGGAATTAATGGGTTTGGACGTATTGGTAGAAATATTTTTAGAGCTATGTATAAGGACCCCGAATTTGCTGATATCGAAGTTGTAGCAATTAATGATTTAACCGATACAGCTACTTTGGCACATCTTCTTAAATATGATTCTATCATGGGCGTGTTTGATAAGGAAGTCAGTTCAGATGAGAACGGTGTTATAGTCGATGGTAAACATATTGCTGTTTCAAGCCATAGAAATCCTAAAGATATTCCTTGGGGAGATGTCGGTGCTGAGTATATTGCTGAATGTACAGGCCTGTTTAGAGATGCTGAAACCACCCAAGCACATTTAGATGCTGGTGCGAAGAAGGTAGTTATTTCAGCTCCTGCCAAAGGAGATATAAAAACCTTTGTTATGGGTGTAAACGAAGATGAATACGATGCAACTGTTCATAATATTGTTTCTAATGCTTCGTGCACAACCAATTGCCTGGCTCCTTTTGCTAAAGTAATTCTTGATAACTTCGGTATCAAAAGCGGTTTGATGACTACTATTCATGCCTATACTGGTGATCAACGTTTGTTAGATTTCCCTCACTCTGATCCAAGAAGAGCAAGGGCGGCCGCAATGTCGATGATTCCTACAAAAACAGGGGCAGCAGCTGCCGTGTCTCTAGTAATCCCAGAGTTAAAAGGTAAGTTCGACGGTCTTGCTGTGAGAGTGCCTACTCCTACTGTATCTCTTGTGGATGCTGTAATGGAAGTTGAAAAAGAGACTACCGTTGCTGAGGTTAACGCGGCTCTTGCGGAAGCGGCTAATCGTTATCTTGGATATACTGAGTTGCCACTAGTTTCTATTGATTTTCAAGGAAATCCACATTCTTCCATTATAGATGCTCAGTCTACTAAGGTTGTTGGGAAATCTGTAAAAGTCATGAGCTGGTATGATAATGAGTGGGGTTACTCTAATAGAATGCTTGATTTGATCCTACATATGGAGGCAAATAAAGCTCTGTAGTTTAGTTAATCTTTTACATCTTGCCCATCCTAAGGGTGTCAGAGGTTTTAAACCTTTGACACCCTTTGTCTTTTCTCTCATGTCGCACGGAGTTGTTTAGTATTTCAAAAAATATAAGGAATATTGGCATATTCGGATTTCTTAGATTATCATTTGCACATAAATTCAATATTTGTTCGTAGGGCGTGTTTAATCATCACTCTATGATATTTCGAATAATTAAGGATATTAACATGAGTCAAGAAGATGTGACACCGCTACAATCAGATGCATTAAAAGCTAACCTTCTAGAAACATCAGGGGAGGTTGAAATAAGAAATGAATATTTACCTCTTTTAGGGCCAGTGGCTAAATATCGAGGACTTTTCACCAGCCTTGAGAAATTACTTTATGAGATAAGTCATCCATTTCGTAACTGGAGTATAATTTTGCCCCAGTTAAAAAGCTATGTGCTGAAAAATCATCGCCATTATCTTATTCATGAAAATGGTCCTGAAGCAGTAAAAAAATATACTGATATATTTTTTGAAGCCCTTGAGGATACCAAGAAAAAGCCAGACTTGATGCAGCAGGTTGTGGTTGCACTGCTCTCATGGTTAGAAAAAGTATGTAAATTTCAACCTGAAAACCTGAGTGCCTTCCAGAATGTTTTGGATTGCGTTTACCAAAACTTACTTACCCTAGATAAGAATTGCCCAGAGGCAATGATTCAACTGGTCCATGGTCAGCAAACCATAAGTTTGATAATTAAAAATAGTTTAAAATGCACAGATTATAATTTTGAATACCTTATTGCTTTTGAGCTAGCAATCTTAAATAAAACCTACCAATGTTGGTTAGATGAATCAGACCCTTTACGCTGGTACGAAGATTTTTGTTCTGGAGATTATAAGCAGAATGTATGGAAGGTATTAAATCTAATCTCGCATGATACAATGCATCACAATATCTTTGGATTGCAGGAGATAAAAGGTAATTCCGATCAACGTTATGTCCTTGAAAAATTACTTCGTTTGCCAAGCCATATTGATATTGTGCGTCTTTATCGTGATGTGCCAAATTTATTAGAACCTAAATTTAAAGAGCAAGTAGAAAGTGAGGTCGTTGAGAGACCAAGCTTTCGTCGTAATAAAAAGATAGTTTTTTTGTTTCGGATAATGGATACCGCAGGGCTTCATCTTATCCATGAAGAAACTTTAAGGGAGATTAATCGCAATTTAGTTCAGTTAGTTCGGCAGCAGAGTTTCGAGGAAATTGAAGAATTCTTACAAAAAACCTTTGAGTTACTGAAGGTAAATGTCAAGACATACCCTCATACATCGTTACAATGTATACAAGTTTTGGGAGGAGAAGTTTTTGACCGTGGTAATTCACGAATGGTGGAGGCTTTTCTTTGGGGCGTTGTTCGTTTTGGGTTTCAACACTCGGATGTGATGGGGGTTGATGAAAATTGGCAACCGCTTACAAATCCTGCCCATCTATCAAATATTCGTGTCTGGTTGAATCTCATTACCAGGGAACCCAAGTGGTGCGGCACTTTATTTTCTGCTCTAATAATCCATTTGAAATTGTCTGGAACTTGTATAAAAGATACTGATTTATTTCAACGAGATATTACCAATTTACTTAATCATCCCATCGAACCAATTTATAACTTATGTAAACAATTTGCTAAGTTGATGCCTGTTTTCTTTAATGAAATTGGCTCTGAGGGGGAACTCCGAGATGTCTCTACTGAACTAGATGAAATTCATAAAAGAAAGGATGTCCTTATTCATTTTCTGCGTAAACAGGGACATGTGGAAAGTTCCAATCTCATTGTTGGTTTTGCCCAGTCAATATTTGTGTTCTGGAAGACAAAGGATAAAGAGTGCCTTACCCCTTATCTACCAGAAGAGGTGTATTCTCAAATTGAATTAAATGGTGGTTATATTGATGAGCCACATATGCTCACCAAGAGGCTTTGGGATTATGCTGAGCTTGGGCAGGTGGAAGATCTCCTTGATATTTCTGAGGATAAGATAACTAGTTTTCTTATATTGCAAATCGATATCCATCCGAGAGAAAAGCGGAGATTTGAGTTGCTGGTCACGATGCTAAAACTATTAAATGCAAAGTATCGGCTAAGTTTTCAAGCCTTACGGCCTGAACTACTTGCGGCTTCTAAAAATGGTTTTCCTGAGATGAAAGCCCTACTTGTGACCCTTGAAAATAATAATGATAACCAAAGAAAATTGTCAGCTTTATTGGAGAATTTACTGGCCCTGAAGTCGATAATACTCTCTTCTGAAAAGTTTGAGGCCCAGGAAGATATTTATTATAAAAGACATATAGCAGTTGATATTCCATCCGTTTATGGGCGTTATAAAGAACGAAAGTTTGATGCTCTTAGTTTGACTTTTCGCCTTGAAAATCTTGCTAATTTGTATATTGAAAAGTTGGCCGATTCAGTCAATCTTGCAATGATTACTCAAGCCACTTTTTATGATATTATTAGTTGTTTGAAGCTTTATTTAAATGCTCTAGATGTGGATGGTATTAATTCTAGACGTTTGGGAATCTATATGTCTTTGCTGAAAAACTCTTTGAAGGTTAGGCGTTTTTCATACACCCAATATATTGATATCTTTAGGGGAATGTCAGAAGGTGTGAAAGATATTATTTATTCTTTTTATACGAATATTCACCAGAACAACCTTTCCCTTATAATACCGCAGTTAAGCAAAGAAGATGTTTTGCAAAAGTATCGGGCGCTTTACGATCAAGATTTGAGTAGTTCAGTTCATCGCATATCCGAAGCATTTTTGCGAGAACTTATCTCCTCTACATTTGGTTTACAGCATCTGGATAATTTTATTTTGCGAGTAATTGAAACATTGGAAAATCAAAATGATCGCCTATCCTCAGAGCATCTTGATCTGTTGATGACTTATAATCCTAATAGGGCAATTTCTTCTCTTGTTGAGCCTAATCAATTTACGAATAACCTTATTTATCTTGGAAATAAAGGATTTAACCTATCTGTTTTAGCGGCAGAAAATATCCCTATTCCACCAGCTTTTGCTATCACCACCGAAGTTTTTAGATGTCGAGAAATTGTGTTTGGATATAACGAAGCTCGAGCTCAATTTATGAAAAAGGTTCGAGCTTATCTGGCAAAAATTGAACAACAAACAGGGCAAACATTTGGGTCTCCAACTAACCCTCTTCTTTTATCGGTTAGAAGCGGTGGTTCTATTTCCATGCCTGGGATGATGGCAACAGTTCACAATGTAGGGCTAAATGTTAAACTTATAGAACAATATGTTTTTGATCACGGTAATGAGTATCTAACCTGGGATAATTACAGACGTTTTTTGCAATCCTGGGCGATGATAAAAGGTATTGATAGAGAAGATTTCCAAGTGTTGATGAATGCTGCGAAGGAAAAACATAGTGTAAGGCTAAAAAGAGATTTTACTCCTAAGCAAATGAAGGAATTAGCTCTTTCGTATCATGAACTGGTTTTGACTAGAGGTCTTGGTATTCCAGATGATCCATGGTTGCAACTTGTTGGAGCTATCGAGTTGGTTCTTGACTCATGGGATAATGAAAAAGCTATTGATTATCGACGGATTATGAATGTCTCTGATGCGTGGGGAACTGCTGTTATTATTCAGGCTATGGTTTATGGCAATATTAATAGCAAGTCTGGTTCTGGTGTGCTTTTTACTTCCCATCCATACAGGAAAGTTCAAAGGGTTGCACTTTGGGGAGATTACTCCTATGGCAATCAGGGAGAGGATATTGTCTCTGGTTTGGTTACAAGTTATGCTATGTCGGTAGAACAAGCCGAAATTGACGGCCGCTCTGTGGGGAATACCTTGGAGAATCGTTTTCCTTTGATTTATGAGGAATTACTAAAAATTTCTAGGGAGCTGGTTTATGAAAAAAGATGGAATCCTCAGGAGATAGAGTTTACTTTTGAAGGGGAGAAGGCTGATGATTTATATTTGTTACAGACCCGCGATATGATAACCATCAAAAAGAAAGAAGAACTTTATGTCTTTGATGTGCTTGAGGATTTAGAAGAGTTTTATTTGGGTAAAGGTGTTGGTGTTTGTGGTTCAGCACTTTCTGGTCGCGCGGTTTTCACTGAAGAAAATATTAGTCAGCTAAGAGCAGAAGATCCTTCTGCTACTCTTATCCTTATTCGTCAAGATACGGTTCCTGAGGATATCAAAGTGATAGATCAGGCAGAAGGTTTGCTTACTTCCAGAGGTGGGCAGACATCTCATGCTTCAGTTGTCGCTGTACGACTTGAGAAAACTTGCATGGTTGGTTGTAGAAAATTGCGTGTTTACGAGTCTAAAAATTATTGCGAAATTAAAGGCAATCGTATCGATTTTGGTGATTATATATCTATTGATGGACGTAGTGGTCGCTTGTATTTTGGTGAGCATGAAGTTAGGGCAGAATATCATATCTTGCCGATTTAAAAATTCATATGCTGAAATATCTAAGTGGCTTAGTTATTGTGTCATTTAAGATCTAAGTAATGTGGAAAGATATCTTTACGTTATGTAGAATGGTGGCTATGCGTTTGTCAGCTATACCATTTTTAATGAATGTTTTTTCTTTTCTTGAAGTAATTAAGCCATGGTCTCTTAGGATGTTTAAATGTTGAGAGAGATTAGGTTTAGTTGTTTGTAGCTCAGCTGCTAAAGTACCAGTATTTTTTTCTTCATCAAGAATTGAGTATAGAATTGCAAGGCGAAGAGGATGTCCCATGGCTTTAAATAGTTGGGCAACAATTTCTAGATGAGCATTTTGCATTTTTATTCCTTGTTTTACTGTCGAAACTTCAAATTATTCAAGGGTTTTTAAAAACCGTTGACGACATATCAATTATGTGTTTAGTTAATATCAATAAGATTGATACCTGTGTTTGTCATATTACTAACTTTCAAGATATCTTTTATTTCTTGCGTGATTTTGTAAGGTGAATGTCACAGGCTAGCGCTTCTTCCGTGTCCGCATTACACCTAATTATTCTTGTAATTTCCAGTATAAATTAATTTTAATGCCGGGTCTATCATCTAGGGTTAATAGAATTATATTTTGCCCTCAATTCATAATGGAGAAAACTATATGAGTGAACATAAAATTGAAAGTCTAATGCGAGAAGATCGAGTTTTTACTCCGCCTCAGGTAGGAATTGAAAATGCACATGTTAAAAGCATGGACGATTATGAGAAGTTATATCAACGATCTATGGATGATCCCGAAGGCTTTTGGGCTGAACGTGCGGACGAATTGGTTACTTGGAATAAAAAATGGGATAAAGTTGTAGAGTATGATTTTGATGTCCCAAGTGTTAAATGGTTTGATGGCGCAACTCTAAACGTTTCCTATAACTGTCTAGATAGACATATAGAAAACGGCGATGGTGATAAAAAGGCTCTTATTTGGCAGGGCGAGCCAGAAGATGATTGTATTGAGTATACTTATAGTCAATTGCGTGATGAGGTTTGTAAGCTTGCTAACGTATTAAAAAAGAAAGGCGTTGTAAAGGGTGATCGCGTAATGGTCTACCTGCCAATGGTTCCTCAGCTTGCTATTTCCCTTTTAGCTTGTTCACGTATTGGAGCGATCCATGCGGTTGTTTTTGCTGGTTTTTCTTCGGCAAGTTTGGAAAATCGTATCGATGACTGTGAAGCGAAGATCTTAATTACTGCGGATGCTGTTTTGCGAGCAGGTAAAGTAATTCCTCTAAAGCCAAATGCCGATACTGCCCTAGAAGAATGCCTAGGTGTTGAAAATTGCATTGTGGTTAAAAGAGCTGGCAATGATGTTGAGATGACAGAAGGTCGTGATTCTTGGTGGCACGAAGACGTGGCAGCTAGTGATATTACAACTGAATGTGAGCCAGAAGAGATGCAAGCAGAAGATACACTGTTTATCTTATATACCTCCGGTTCTACAGGAAAACCAAAGGGTGTTGTTCATAGCACGGGCGGTTATTTACTGTATGCTATGCATACAACTCAGTGGGTTTTTGATCTGAAAAAAGAAGATGTTTATTGGTGTACTGCAGACATCGGTTGGATTACGGGTCATTCGTATCTGCTTTATGGACCTTTAGGTCTAGGTGGTACTTCATTAATGTTTGAGGGCGTGCCTACATACCCTGATGCCAGTCGCTTTTGGCATATTGTAGAAAAATTTAAAGTAAATATCTTTTATACAGCACCAACAGTAATTAGAGCATTAATGCGTTATGGCACCGAACCAATTGAAAAGCATGATCTTTCTTCTTTGCGTGTTTTAGGTTCAGTGGGAGAGCCGATTAATCCAGAAGCTTGGATGTGGTATCATGAAACTATTGGTAAAGGGAAACTACCTATTGTTGATACTTGGTGGCAGACAGAAACAGGCGGCATTATGATATCTCCACTTCCTTATGCCACAGATCTAAAGCCTGGTTCAGCTACTAGACCTTTGCCTGGTATTGATGTAGGCATTATAAATGAAGAAGGAAAAGAGGTTGGAATTAATGAGGGCGGTCGTCTAGTTATTAAAAAACCTTGGCCTGGTATGCTTCGTGGCATTTATGGTGATGCAGATAGATATAAAAGCACTTATTTTGCAGCCTATCCAGGACTTTATGATGCTGGTGATGGTGTTAGGAAAGATGAAGATGGTTATATCTGGATAATGGGCAGGTTAGATGATGTTGTTAATGTTTCTGGTCACAGGCTGGGAACTGCGGAAATTGAATCGGCCCTAGTTGCTCATAATGCAGTTATTGAGGCAGCGGTGGTTGGTATGCCTCACCCTGTGAAGGGGCAGGCTATTTATGCTTTTGTTACTATTAACCCCAATGTAGAGAGTACACCGGATTTACTGGCTGAACTTCGTATCCATGTACGTACTGAAATTGGGCCTATCGCTTCACCGGATGTCATTCAATATGCTCCTGGGCTTCCTAAAACCAGAAGCGGTAAAATTATGCGCCGAGTTCTCCGCAAAATTGCAGCTGGCGATTTAAATGACTTTGGTGATACAAGTACCCTCGCTGATCCAAGCGTAATCGATGATCTTATTGAAGGTAACGCCGCGATGAAGAAGTAGTATTGTTTCTTGCCAAATCAAAATCATGGCTATTGTCCTATGTTTTGATTTGGCATTTTGTAAAAAATCCTTTCTCCACTTTTTTCAACTTTTTAATAGTTCACATTTCCTTACAGATATTTAGTTGATGTAAAATTAGGCTGTTACCTTTGGCTTTTATGCATATTTTAGTAGTTGTTTTTATATCCTTAAATCAACGTTGACATTTTCACTTTTCTTGCTATCTTTCAGCTTTTAATTTACAGAAGTTTATTAGTGAAAATTGTTTTGTTATAGATATAGGAGATATTATGCGTAATCATTGGGGTAGTCGACTAGGTTTTATTCTTGCTGCGGTCGGTTCGGCGGTAGGCTTAGGTAATATATGGAAGTTTCCATTTATCACAGGTATGAATGGTGGTGGAGCTTTTGTGCTTGTCTACCTTGTGGCTATTCTCCTGTGCGGCCTTCCTCTTTTGATGGCTGAATTTGCAATTGGTCGTCACTCTCAGAAGGATGTCGTTGGCTCCTTTGCAGCTCTAACACCAAAAAAAGGTGCTTGGAAGATAGTTGGTTGGATTAATCTCATAGCTGCTTTTATTATTCTTTCATACTACGGAGTTATAGCTGGTTGGACTCTGGATTATCTAGTGAAGGCTCTTACTGGCTCCTTTGCAGGGCAATCTGCTGATAGTATTAATGCTATGTTTGGTGACTTGGTAACTAGTCCTGGTCGACAGATGATTTACTTGACTATTTTTAGTGGTCTCTGTCTTTTAGCGGTAAGGAGTGGTGTGAGGCGTGGTATCGAGCGTTGGAATAAGATTTTAATGCCTAGTCTCTTTGTAATTATCATTCTTCTTGCCATTTATGCTTTGACCACCGAGGGCGCTAGAGAGGGGGTGATTTTTATGCTTTACCCAGATTTCTCCAAACTTACCTCACAGGGTGTATTGGAAGCCATTGGCCACTCTTTCTTTACTCTTTCTCTTGGTATGGGAGCGATGATTACCTATGCTTCTTATATGGATAAAAAGGAAGAAATTTATCCTGTTGCTATTCGTATTGCAGCTATTGATACTATTGTGGCAATCGTTGCCGGTTTAGCCATTTTCCCTATCGTTTTTGCTGTAGGAATGACGCCTAATGCGGGACCAGGATTGATCTTTAAAACGTTGCCACAGGTATTCTCGACCCTGCCATTCGGTAGTGTGATAGCTGTGTTTTTCTTTGTTCTTATGGCTTTTGCCGCTTTATCCTCTGCTATTTCGTTACTTGAAGTTTTGACTGCCTATGTTATCGATGAAAAAAAGGTTGATCGTAAAAAAGCAACTATCATTATGACAATCCTTGTTTATATTGCAGGTATCCCTTCGGCACTGTCTTATTCAGTTTTAGCAGATTTTAAACCAATTAATGGTATGGAAGTTCTAGATAGTCTTGATTACATTGCTTCTAATTATATGCTTCCTATTGGTGGTTTGTTGATTGCAATTTATACTGGATTTATCCTCGATAAACGTATTGCAATGGCAGAAATAACAGAAGATGGCAAAGCATATGTAACTGTTTTTAAAATTTGGTATGTGGCTATTCGCTATGTTACTCCAATCTTGGTTGGTGTTGTATTTCTTAAAAGTATAGGAATTCTAGGTTAGTTCCTAGTTCTCCTAGTGTTTGGATTGATACCATGATTTATTTAGCCCCAATTGCAAAAGCAGTTGGGGCTTTTTTTATATTATAAATAATTATTTTCTATAAAATGCAAGCCGGTGCTTGAATATGAACGAATAAAGATGTTTATTAAAAGGCTTAAAATTTAAATACGCTCTTCCATATCATTTGCATTTTCTTTTGAGAAGGTGTGAATGTTTCGGGGATTTTCTTATACAAACTAGCCAGAGTGAAGAATATTATGAAAGGAAATGAAATTCGATCGAAGTTTCTAAAATACTTTGAAAGCAAGCAACATAGTATCGTAGATAGTTCCTCATTAGTACCGCAGGATGACCCAACCTTGCTTTTTGTTAATGCGGGTATGGTGCAGTTTAAAAGAGTTTTTATGGGTGATGATAAGCGTGGTTATGTACGAGCGACAACTTCCCAAAAGTGTGTTCGGGCTGGTGGAAAGCATAATGATTTAGAGAATGTGGGTTATACCGCTAGACATCACACATTCTTTGAGATGCTTGGTAATTTCTCCTTTGGTGATTATTTCAAAAAAGAAGCTATTGACATGGCTTGGAACTTTTTAACCGTGGAGCTAGGTCTTCCAGCAGATCAGATGTGGGTTTCTGTATTTGATGATGATGATGAGGCTTTTGAGTTGTGGGAAAAAATTGAGACTTTACCAAAAGGCAGGATTGTTCGCTTAGGTGAGAAGGATAACTTTTGGGCGATGGGCGACACGGGGCCCTGTGGCCCATGCTCTGAAATCCATATTGATCAAGGACCAGATTCTTCACCTTGTGATAATCCGAATTGCGCTGTTGGTTGTGATTGTGATCGCTATCTTGAGCTTTGGAATCTAGTTTTTATGCAATTTAATCGAAGTGAAGACGGAGCGATGACACCGCTTCCAAAACCAAGCATCGATACAGGTATGGGTTTGGAGCGCGTGGCAGCGGTTCTGCAAGGCAAAATCAATAACTATGATTCTGATTTATTTACCCCAATCATTGCAGTTCTAGAAACGCTTTCAGGTGTTAAATACGGCGAAGATGGGGAATCTGATGTTGCAATGCGAGTTATTGCTGATCACGCTAGAGCCACCACATTTTTAGTGGCAGATGGTATTTTGCCTTCCAATGAGGGACGTGGTTATGTTCTTCGTCGAATCATGCGCCGTGCGGTTCGTTATGGCAAAAAGCTAGGTCTAAGTAAGCCTTTCATGGATGGTGTTACTAAGGCTGTTTGTGCAGAAATGAAGGGTGCTTATAATGAGCTTGTTGATATTGCCGCACTGTTAGAAAAAGTTGTTACCAATGAAGAAGAGCGTTTTCGTGAAACCCTAGAGCATGGTTTAGTGCAGTTAGACGAAAAGATTACCAACCTAGGTAAAGAGAACAAAATTGATGGTGAGTTCATATTTAAACTTTATGACACCTACGGATTTCCTGTTGATATTGTAAGAGATATTTCCCTAGAACGCGGTGTGGGATTTGACGAGGCAGGTTTTACTTCTGCCATGGAGGCACAAAAGGCTCAGTCTCGTGCTTCAAGAAAAGGAGAAGGCGTATCATTAAAAAGTGAAGGTGTGAAATCCTTATCTGATGCAGGAAAAAAAGCTGAGTTCTTAGGTTATGAAGACTTGGAGACCAGAACAACAGTCGAAGGATTAATAGATACAAGTGGTAAAGCTGTGCAGTCTTTAGCAAAAGGTGACAAGGGCCAGCTATTTGTACCATGTACACCATTTTATGCAGAGTCAGGTGGTCAAGAAGGTGATATAGGTGTGGTTCAGTGGCAAGGTGGAAAGGCAAATATCACTACCACGATTACCAAGGGTAATGGACTAGTACTTCATGATATCGAGGTCATGGAAGGTGCAATATCTATAGGGATAGATGTTCACATGCAGGTCGATGCGGAAGATAGGAGATCGAGCGCCGCTAACCATAGTGCCACTCATATTTTACAGGCAGCCTTGGTTCAGGTATTAGGTGACCATGTAAAACAATCTGGTTCATTAGTTGGGCCTGAGCGTTTGCGATTTGACTTCACACACTTCTCGCAGCTTAAATCAGAAGAGATAGCAGAGGTCGAAAAAGTAGTTAATCGTAGTATTAGTGAAAATATGATTGTTCAGACCAATATTTTGAGTAAGGAAGATGCTATTAGTGGTGGTGCCACGGCCCTTTTTGGCGAAAAGTATGAGGACGATGTCCGAGTCGTAAGTATGGACGAGTTCAGTAAAGAGTTATGCGGGGGGACCCATGTCGGTGCTACAGGGGAAATAGGTTCGCTAATTATTTTAACTGAGAGTGGTATAGCCGCAGGAATTAGACGAATTGAGGCCCTAACTGGAAGGTCGGCAATTGCCTATGTGCAAAAAATAACCAGAAGGCAACAGCAGTTAGCGGAATTATTAAACTGTCCTCAAGATAAAATAATATCTAAGGTGATAAATCTGCAACAGTCTTTAAAAGACAATGATAAAAAGTTGGCCCAACTTGCAGGTCAGTTGGCATCCAGTGGATTTGATGACATCTTAAACGGTGCAATTGAAATTTCTGGTATGAAGGTAGTGGCAGCTGAAGTAAAACTTGAAAATGCGAAAGCTCTGCGGGAACTTGGAGATAAACTAAGGGACAAGTTGAAAAGTGGTGTTGCTGTAATCGGAGGAGTAGTCGATGGCAAGGTCGCTCTTTTAGCTATTGTTACTAAAGATCTGACAGGAAAAATTCAGGCAGGGAAATTAATAGGTCAAGTAGCAGGGGTTGTTGGTGGTAAAGGTGGTGGGCGACCAGATATGGCTCAAGCCGGAGGTACCATGCCAGATAAATTGCCTGAAGCAATAGCTGGCGTCGCAGGAATGGTTGAACAAATGGTAAAGTAATTTAGTTAGTTATAAAAAGGTTTGGTTAGCGTGTTTTAATTGGATTTACTAAAGTTTTTAGGCATAAATTGAAAACTGGGTGGTAAAGGTAATCCTATAAATCAGTTGACATGCGTAGCTATTTACAGTAAGAAAATGCCTGTCTTATTAGTTTTAGGAATATTTTTTTGTTCCTAACTATTAAAAACCTTTAGGATGTAGCACTTACAATACGGTCATCGTCTGCCTTACTACGTGTTTGGTGGATGTTAAGTTTCTTTTTTTTGTTATCTTAGCTTATCGGGGGAGTGATAACATGATTACAATGGATATTACTTTGTTAATTCAGGTTGTGAACATGGTGGTTCTCATGTTCTTGCTGAACAAAGTTCTTTACAAACCTGTAAAGAAGATTTTGGCAGAACGATCTGAAAAACTAGGTGGAATGCGTGGCGAAATTTCGAAGTTTGAAAAGAACGCAGCATTACGCCAAGAAGAGGTGAATGCCAAAATGGCGGAGGCATCTGGGAAGGCGAAGGCAGCACTTGATTCGGCCAGAGCTGATGCACAAGCCGCAGGGGATTCTAAACTTGCAGCAATTAAGGCAGAGGCAGACAGTGCCAAAGAACAACAATTGGCTACTGTTAAATCTGAAATTGAATCAGCCAAGAAGGGTCTTGATGCCGAAATGAACGGTTTCGCTGACGCTATGGCGGGTAAAATTTTAGGGAGGAGTCTAAACGCATGAAAATGAAATTGAAATATATTGTACCGTTCTTAATGGTGCTTTTCTTCGTTCTAGCTCCTAGTCTTTACGCTAGTGCTCCAGTTGATGCGGGTATTGTAGATGCTGTTGAACATGAACAAGCAGTTGTTCATGGTGATACAGATACTGCAGTTGATGCGCATCATGGTTCTGACAGTTTGTCTAAAGAAAAGTTGATGGATCTTTTTTGGCGTGTAGTTAACTTCATTGCCTTGATGATCATTCTTGTTAAATACTGTGCTAAACCAATAGGTACAGCTTTATCTGGTCGTCAAGAACAGGTGAAGAATGAGATTGAAGATCTTGAAGCACGTAGAACTACCGCAGAGCAAGAGTATCGTGAATTTGAAGCTAAGTTAGCTACAGTTGAAAAGGATATTGATTCAATTGTAGATAAAGCTATAGCTCAGGCAGAGATCGAGAAAGCTAAGATTCTTGAAAAAGCAGAGCAAGCTGCTGCTGATATTAAGCGTGCTGCAGAACAAGCTATTGCTAACGAGGTCATGGACGCAAAGCGCTCTTTAAAGAATGATGTTGCCGATCAAGCTGCTGTAATAGCAGAAGGTTTAATTAAGAAAAACCTTAATGATGATGATCAGGTAAAGATTATTGAAGATTACTTAGCGAAAGTGGGGGACGTGAAATGAAACAAACTATCCTCGCACGACGATACGCAAAAGCAGTGTTCAGTGTAGGTTCCGAAAATGGAAAGCTGGCTGAGTACAATGAGGCATTGCAGGCTTTTGCAACTCTATATGAGACAAGCCCTGAAGTTAAAGACGCATTTATCAATCCACTTTACCCTATAGAGGTAAAAGCCAAGATTATGGCCGGAGTTGTAGCGTCAGCTGATGTTGATAGTGTTATTAGTAAATTTTTAAATTTATTGGTAGAAAAGCAACGTGCAGAAATTCTTCCAGAGATTTCAGAAGAATTTAAAATAATGGTTGATGAGGCTCAAAATTTAAGCCATGGAACCGTTATCAGTGCTGTTGCATTAACAGAAACACTTCAGAGCAAAATTCAAGACACATTAGAAAAGCTAACCGGCAAGAAGGTTGAGCTAACAGCTATTGTTGATGAATCAATTATTGGTGGAGTTGTAGCCAAGGTTGGTGACTTAGTTTTAGATGGTAGCATAAAGACCCAGCTTGCAGGTTTAAAAGAATCCATTAAGGGGAGAGAATAGATGCAGATCAAAGCCGAAGAAATCAGTCAGATTATCAAAGATCAGATCGGGGAATACGAAACAAGTGTAGACCTCAATGAGACTGGTACCGTTATTTCTGTTGGTGACGGTATCGCCCGTATCTATGGTGTACAAAATTGTATGGCGATGGAGCTTCTTGAGTTCCCTAGCGGCATCATGGGACTAGCACTTAACCTTGAAGCAGACAACGTTGGTTGTGCTGTTCTTGGTAATGTTGCTGGAATTAAAGAAGGTGACATTGTTAAGCGTACTGGTAAAATTGCTGAGGTTCCTGTTGGACCTGCAATGTCTGGTCGTGTTGTTGATGGTATTGGCGCACCAATTGATGGTCAAGGCCCAATCAACTCTGATCTTACCTCTAAAATCGAAGTTTTAGCTCCAGGTGTTATTGCTCGTAAAGGTGTTCATGAGCCATGTTATACTGGTGCAAAAGCTGTTGATGCTATGACCCCTGTTGGTCGTGGACAACGTGAGCTTGTTATTGGCGATCGTCAGATTGGTAAAACAGCTCTTTGTGTTGATGCTATTATTGCCCAGAAAAACACTGACGTTCACTGTGTTTATGTAGCTGTTGGTCAGAAGAAATCTACTGTAGCACTTGTTGTGGAAGCTCTTCGTAAGCACGGCGCTATGGAATATACCACCGTTGTTGCAGCTTGTGCTTCTGATCCTGCTCCTATGCAATATATCGCACCGTTTGCTGGTTGTGCAATGGGCGAGTATTATCGTGATAATGGCAAGCATGCTCTAATCATCTATGATGATCTTTCTAAGCAGGCTGTTGCTTATCGTGAACTTTCTCTTCTACTTCGTCGTCCACCGGGTCGTGAAGCTTATCCTGGTGATATTTTCTTTAATCACTCTCGTTTGTTAGAGCGTTCTTCTAAGGTAAACGATGAGCTAGGTGCTGGTTCTCTAACAGCTCTTCCTATTATTGAAACCCAAGCTGGTGATGTTTCTGCATTTATTCCTACCAACGTAATTTCAATTACTGATGGTCAGGTTTATCTTGAGCCAAACCTATTCTTCTCAGGTGTTCGTCCAGCTGTAAACGTTGGTCTATCTGTATCTCGTGTTGGTGGTGCTGCTCAATGTAAGGCTATGAAGCAAGTTGCTGGTACTCTTCGTCTAGACCTTGCTCAGTATCGTGAGCTAGCTGCTTTTGCTGCTTTTGGTTCTGACCTTGATGCATCTACCCAGGCTAAGCTTACACGTGGTGAGAGACTTGTTGAGATTCTAAAGCAACCTCAATATCAGCCACTACCAATGGAGAAGCAGGTTACTATCATTTATGCTGGTGCTAATGGATATTTAGATCCACTACCAGTTGATACTCTAGCAGATTACGAGCAAGAGCTTTACAACTACATTGAGTCAAATGATCCGTCAATCTTTGCTGACCTAGTAAGCGAGCAGCAATTCACCGATGGAATCAAAGAGAAACTCAATAAAGCACTGTCTAGCTTTGGTGACACCTTCAAGGCAACCAAGGGACTTAACTAATTCAGAGAAGGTCACGATATGCCGAGTCTAAAAGAAGTTAAAACAAAGATCGATGGTGTTAAAAAGACATCTCAGATCACCAAAGCCATGAACATGGTTGCTGCGGCTAAATTGCGCGGTGCCCAGGATAAGATGGAAGCTTTTCGTCCATACACATCCAAGTTCAATGAGGCTATGTCAAACCTTTCTGGTGGAGCTAACACTGATAGCTTTCCATTGATGGAAGTGCGAGACGTTAAGAAGGTAGAGCTGATAGTTGTTACCTCTGATCGTGGTTTGTGTGGATCCTTTAATGCCAACGTTGTTAAGATGGCATTAAAGAAAATTGCCGCTTATAAGGCCGAAGGTAAAGAAATTAGCCTAGTATGCGTTGGTAAAAAAGGATATCAGTTATTAAAGAAAACAGGTGCTGTAAGAAAAAGTTATGTAGATACTATGGCTAACTTTGCTATGCACCATGCCCGTGAAATTGCTTCAGATGTTGCTGAACAGTACCTTGCTGGTAATTGTGATAAAGTTGAACTTATTTATGGTTCATTTAAATCGGTTGCCGTCCAGGTTCCTGCTGCAAAAATATTTTTACCTGTTCAACCTGTTGAAGGTGAGCAGAGTGCAGATGCCGCTATCTCCGGAGATTATATCTATGAGCCTTCAACTGAAGAAATCATGGATACTATGCAGCCACTATATCTCAATGTAATGGTATATCATGCCATGCTTGAAGTAGGTGCTTCAGAGCACGCTGCCCGTATGTCGGCGATGGATAACGCTACCAGTGCTTGTAGGGATATTGTAAGCAACTTAACAGTCATATATAATAAGGCTCGCCAAGCTGCCGTAACCAACGAATTGATGGATATCGTAGGTGGCGCCGAAGCCCTTAAATAGCAATTTACTGTTTGAAAGATAATTAAAAGACTTTGAGGAGGGTTAGGCCCTATGAGTGAGCAAAGAATAGGTAAAATTACACAGGTTATTGGACCTGTTGTAGATGTTGAGTTTGAGCCAGGCAACCTGCCTGAAATTTTAAGTGCGTGTTATATCACCAACCCAGGTATCGATGATGTTACTGATAACCTTGTAGTTGAGATTGCACAGCATTTAGGTGACAACCAGTGTCGTTGTATCGCTATGGATCAGACTGATGGTCTTGTTCGCGGTATGGAAGTACGTGATTCAGGTTCTCCAATCACAATTCCAGTTGGTGAAGCGTCTCTTGGGCGTATCATGAACGTTGTAGGTCGTCCGGTTGATGGTATGGGTCCAATTGCTGCTGAAAAGAGCATGCCAATTCACCGTCCTGCACCTGCTTTTACCGATCAGGACACCGATGTTAATGTTCTTGAAACCGGTATTAAAGTAATTGATCTTCTAGTTCCATTCCCACGTGGTGGTAAAATGGGACTATTCGGTGGTGCTGGTTGTGGTAAGACCGTTATCATGATGGAAATGGTTAATAACATCGCTATGCAACATGGTGGTATTTCCGTATTCTGTGGTGTAGGTGAGCGTACTCGTGAGGGTAATGATCTTTACCATGAGATGAAGGATTCTGGTGTACTTCCAAAAGCTGCCCTTGTTTATGGTCAGATGACAGAACCTCCAGGAGCTCGTGCTCGTGTTGCTCTAACCGGTCTTACTGCTGCTGAGTATTTCCGTGATGAAGAGGGACAGGATGTACTTTTCTTCGTTGATAATATTTTCCGTTTTACCCAGGCTGGTTCTGAGGTATCTGCGCTTCTAGGTCGTATGCCTTCTGCGGTTGGTTATCAGCCAACTCTAGCTACTGATCTTGGTGGTCTACAGGAACGTATTACTTCTACCAATAAAGGTTCTATTACAGCTGTACAGTGCGTTTACGTACCTGCGGATGATCTTACTGATCCTGCACCAGCTACAACCTTTGCTCACCTTGACGGTACTGTTGTTCTTTCTCGTCAGATTTCTGAGCTTGGTATTTATCCTGCGGTTGATCCACTTGATTCAACTTCTCGTATTCTTGATCCAAATGTTATTGGTGAAGAGCATTATGCTGTTGCCCGTGGTGTTCAGGTATCTCTACAGAAGTACAAAGATCTTCAAGATATTATCGCAATTCTTGGTATGGATGAGCTTTCTGAAGAAGATCAGCAGCTTGTTTCCCGTGCTCGTAAGATTCAGCGTTACTTAAGTCAGCCATTTACCGTTGCCGAGGTTTTCACCGGTATGCCTGGTAAGTTCGTTAAAGTTGGTGACACCGTACAAGGTTTCAAAGAGATTCTCGAAGGTAAGCACGACAATCTTAATGAAAACTCTTTCTATATGGTTGGATCTATCGACGAAGCTGTTGCAAAAGACGCTGCATCTAAGTAAGGCGTAATTTATTCTCCCTTGGGTTAAACTGAGGGAGTAACTATGTTAGAGGGTCAACCATGGCACAGCAAATTAATTTAGAAGTTGTTACACCAGCAGGAGCAGTTATCAACGAAGATGTTGATATCGTAAATGCTCCAGGTTGTGGCGGTGACTTCGGTGTCTTGGCTAATCACGCACCTTTCTTGTCAACTATCAAAATTGGCGCCTTAACTTATGAGACTGGTAAAACTCGCAAAGCCCTAATGGTTAGTGGTGGCTTTTGTGAGGTATCTAATAATAAGATTACCTTTCTTGTTGAAAGTGCTGAAGCAAAAGAAGATATTGATGCAGATAGAGCGTCGGAAGCTAAGAATAGAGCCGAAAAACGTATCTCCCAAAAGGGATTAGAAGGTGATCAAAATTATAGTGTAGCTCGTGCAGAAATGTCACTTGCTCGTGCGGTAACTCGTTTGAGGGTTGCTAAAGAACTATAATAGTTTCTGATCATTTTTGTGACACAAAAAGCCCCCATTTCTTAATTGAAATGGGGGCTTTTTTTATTTCGAGGTACTATTGATAGCTTATTTCTATTCTTAATTCTCAGTATATATATTGGAATAAATATAGCCAAATAGTCGGAATAGATGATCTATGTTTTTACGGTTAGTAGGTCTTGGGCCTTTTTATAATGAAAGGAGGAGTGATGCATTCTTTCATTATAAAAATATTGGTAGGTACAGGGAATGAATTTACTAATTTTTCAAGATACCCTAAAGTTTATTTGAATTAGAGTATAATTTAACACCTGTAACAATCTGATTGCATACAGTGTTGAGAAATTTGTTATTCTTTAGGTTTCTACGATCCTTACTATTTGTAATAAATCCCACCTCAATTAAAATTGAAGGCATTTGAGCACCAATTAAAACGTAAAATGGAGCCTGTTTAACACCAAGGTTGCGCATTGGGTTAAAGGCTGTCGACCGGCTAGTCTTCCGCACGATAGAGCCATGAACATGACCAGCTAGACGCTCTGATTCATTAATTTTTGAGTTGTTCATGATACTTGATAGAATATCTTGCAAATCACTCATTTGGTTTGATGAAATGGCGTTTTCTCTAGCAGCAACACGCATTGCTTCAGGGTTAGTGCTCAGGTTAAGAAAATAGGTTTCTATACCTTTCACGCTTGTTTTATTGTGTGCATTAATGTGAAGACTAATAAATAAATCTGCACCCTTGGTATTGGCAATTGCAGTCCTCTGTTCGAGAGGGATGAAAATGTCTCTATCCCTAGTAAGACTCACTTTACACCCAAGTTTCTTTTCAAGAAGTGGGACGAGCTTTTTTGCAAGTTGTAGAACTAGATCTTTCTCTTTCAGTCCACCTGCCATGGCACCTGGGTCTTTTCCGCCATGGCCTGGGTCAATGACAATATGTTTAATTCCTAATCCTAATTGTTGAGCAAGAGTCAGATTTTGGTTAGTTCCTGGTATATAGAATCTTTTCAACTCTCTTTTTCTTATAAGAGTGACACCTGACGATAAAAGGCGTTTTTTATTATTTGCTGTAATTAAAGGGACATTTAAATCTGAATTATCTAAGTCAGATTCATCTCCTAAGACTAAAATCGGAATATGTTTTTTATCGTCGGTTACATTTTTATTCCCCTGGATATCAATAATTATCCGAAATGGATCAGGGAGACTAAAAATTTTGTAATTGCTAATAGAGTTGAAATTTAATTTGACTAGGACCTTATCTTTATCTATTTGTTTACTAGAGATAGATTTTAAAAGGCCATTATCTGTTTTAACTTTACTAAGCTTGGTAATTTGACTGTTATTAAATAAAATATTTAAGGTTTTTTTAGATTTAGAATCTAATTTGTCACTATATTTAACAGGGCCGCTAGTCATTATACTAATTCGACAATATTCTTCAGAGTTCCAGAATTTTGGGGAAAGAATAGTTTGATTTGTGGAGCTTTGGGCTTCTGTTTTCTTAGGGTTATTTAAACTACTGTAGGGATTGTCTTTTGATATGGTGGCGTTAGTGTCAGGGGGAGCAACTGGTACAGCAATTTTTTCAAAGCTCTGTAATTTCTTTTTGCTGGCTTTTACCATATCGCCATGCGGATATTTCTCAATCACCTTTAAGTAGGTAGCTTTGGCTCTATCTTTTTCATTTTTTTTCAAGAATAATTCTGCTTGGGCATAATATGAATCGTCTGCTAAATAATTTTGGGGGAAAATGGAAATAACATCGTTGTAATAGGAAAGAGATTCTTTAAGATCTGGTGATTTTGAAAATATATTGTACATTTCAGCGTACATTTTACCTAAAAGGAATAGGCATTTCGGTGCGTATTCTCCTTTAGGTGAGATAAGGTAAAGTCTTCTGAAATTTCTTGTGCCGATAAGCCAATTATCCCTGTTTGACGCAGAAATTTTCACTTTTTGTAGTGTTTTTAAATATTTTTTTGCGTTTATATATTGTTGGGAATGGGAAACAGTACTGAGGTTTTCAACATCGAATTCATCAGCTATAACACTAGTGGGTAGTGAGCAGCAAAATAGAGATATTAAAATAATAAAACAAATTCGAATCATAAGGTAACTTTATTTGATAGTATTTTATTGTAAGCACCGAATATACAATAAAAAAACAATAATGGCAAACTAACTAATACAGGTGTAAAACATGATGATACAAGGTGTAATAATAAAAATTTAGGACTTACTTATTAAACAAATCTTTTATTTCGTATAAAATATCAAGAGCTTCACGAGGACTTATTTCATCTATCTGGATGTTAGATAATAATTGTTGAACTTCTGTATTTAATGTCGGTGCAGGAGGTGTAAATAATGAAGGTTGATGAGGGGCAAATTTGTTTTGCTCTGTGCTTTCGAGAAAATCTCCAGCTTCAATACTTTTTAGGATAGTTTCGGCCCTTTTAACCACATGTTTAGGTACGCCTGACAATGCGGCAACCTGAATACCATAACTACGACTGGTTCCACCCTGTATTAATTTGTGTAAAAATATGATGCTTCCTTTCCATTCTCTGACAGCTATCGAGTAGTTTTGTACTCGCTTCTGTTTCTTGGCAAGTTCGGTTAGTTCATGATAATGGGTGGCAAACATTGTTTTAACCCCAATGCCATCTTTGTTTACGAGGTGTTCCGCTACGGCCCAAGCGATGGATAAGCCATCATAGGTGGATGTGCCTCTACCTATTTCATCGAGGATCACAAGGCTTTGAGGGGTGGCATTGTTTAAAATATTTGCTGTCTCACTCATTTCAACCATGAAGGTCGATTGACCTCGTCGTAAATCATCCATGGCACCTACGCGTGTGAAAATCCTATCTACTATGCTGATCTGAGCAGATTGGGCTGGGACATAAAAACCCATTTGAGCCATTAATACAATTAAAGCAGTTTGTCTTAATACCGTAGATTTACCAGCCATATTAGGGCCAGTTATAATTAGTACTTCGTTGCTTTCCTGGTCAAGATGCACGTCGTTCGGGACAAATTTTCCACTTGGCAGGGATCTTTCTATAACAGGATGTCGCCCCTCAATTATCTCTAAACTACCATCATTTGTTAAGTTGGGCTTGTTGTAATTGTAATTGTGTGCAATTTCGGCGGCTGAGGTGAAGAAGTCGAGTCGAGCAATATGATGGGCTGTTGATAGAAATCGACTAGAATTATCACTCAGAGAACTACGGATCTGGGTAAAAAGTTTAATTTCTAGTTCGGTTCTTCGGTCTTGAGCACCAAGAACTTTGGCTTCAAAATCCTTTAATTCAGGGGTTATAAATCTCTCAGCATTAACAAGTGTTTGTTTCCGGATATAGTGGTCAGGGATTTTGTCACTGTGTATTCTACTAACTTCGATAAAGTAGCCAAAAACTCTATTGTAGCCAACTTTAAGTTTTGAGATTCCAGTGGCTTCACGTTCTTGTGCTTCCAGTGCCAGGATGAGATTTTTGCTATTAGTCAGAAGTTCAACAATTTCATCTAGTTCATCATTGTAGCCAGGTTTTATAAGGTTTCCATCGCGCAGGGTAACAGGTGGGTCAGGATGAATACTATTTTCAAGCAACTCATGTATATCTTTTAATATATCAAATTTATCTCTAATTGAAATTAGTTCATCGGTGTCACATTCAGTAAGTAATCTTTCAAGTTCGGGTAATCTACTTAAACTCTTTTTCATGGCGAGCATATCTCTAGCGTTTGCAGAACCAAGAATGATTTTAGAGTTCAATCTTTCAATGTCATAGACATCAGTAAAGATTTCTCTTAGATCTTGTCTAGTATTAGATTTATTGAAAAAGTATGTGACAGCATTTAGTCTATTTTGGATTTTTTTAAGATCTTGTAAAGGAAAGAGTATAGCTTGCTTTAAAAATCTTGCGCCCATTGGTGTTGTAGTAGAATCAAGAACAGATAGTAGTGAGCCGTTCCTTGAACCGCCAACAATAGTCTGTGTTAATTCAAGATTTCGTCTAGAAGAGTCATCAATTTGTAGAATAGAATCTAATTCTAGTGGAACTATTCTTTCAATATGAGCAATACTTGCCTTCTGGGTTTCTTGCAGATAATCAATAATTACAGCGGCAGCAATTTTACCTAGCCGGAAATGTCCGCAGCCAAAACCATCAAGAGTAAGGACTTGAAAATGATTATTTAAAATATCAGTGGCATTTTCAAGATGGAAATTATCATTTAACCTGGTAGTTAAACAGATTTCCATTTGTATGTTTATTGATTCTATACAATCAGAAAGAATATCTGCTTGCTCTTCAGAAATAAGTAATTCGGATGGGGTAAGCCTTGTTATTTGATCAATAACATTGGTTTGAGCTGTAATGCCTGCAAATTCACCTGAGATAAATTCGCCGGTTGTGGCATCTAAAAAAGAAATACCAAACTGGTCACCGGTTTTGTTGCAGGTAAGAGAGGCGATAAAATTATTACTTTTATCATCCAGTAATTGATCATCAGTCACCACACCAGGGGTTACAATTCGGACAACTTCACGTTTAAGAATACCTTTTGCTGAAGCTGGGTCTTCAACCTGTTCACATATAGCTACTCTTTTGCCAGCAGAGACCATTTTGGCAAGATATCCTTGCAGGGCATGATACGGGATTCCGCACATTGGAACTTGTTCAGTGTCAGCTTTTTTATTACGAGAGGTTAAAGTGATACCCAGTATTTTTGAGGCAATAATAGCATCTTCAAAGAACATTTCATAAAAGTCACCCATGCGATAAAAGAGAATTGTGTTAGGGTTTTGTTCTTTTAACTCTAGGTACTGCTGCATCATTGGAGTAATTTTAATATTGCTCATAATTTACTTATTTAGTTTCTTAAATTCTTTGAGGAGTAGATCAAAACTGTCTTCGATATGTTGAGGAATAGTACGAACCTCAGAAATTGTGGTCATAAAGTTATGGTCGTCATGCCAACGGGGAATAATATGAAAGTGAAGGTGGTCGGCAATGCCAGCGCCTGCACAGGCTCCTATATTACAACCAATGTTTAAACCGTGTGGTTTAAATACTTTTTTAATGATGGAACTGCTCTTTCTGACCATCTCCATTAGATGATGATTTTCGCTTTTTGTTAGTTCTGTTATACATGCAACGTGGCGAGTAGGTGCTACAAGAAGGTGACCGTTGGCATAGGGGAAGCGATTTAGTAGAATAACAACATCGATATTTTGTAATAACAAGAGACTATCTTTATCGTTTGTCGAATTGGTTTTAGGTTCAAAGAGGCAACCTTCTACCTTGGGTTCCTTGCCTAAGACATGATCCATCCGCCATGGAGTCCAGATCGTTTTCACTAGTTTAACTCCATAATCTTGGCGGTGATTTTACCTTCACTAAGCTCCGCAATGGCATAGGTGCCGGGTGCCCCGTATGTTCCTGTACCAGTGAAACTTCCTGGGTTTATATAGAGTGTGTGGGCAATCTGTTTACACACTGCGTGGTGGGTGTGTCCATAAACAATGCAATCAGCTTCTGGGTAGATATCAAATAATCTTTCTTCAATATTATGCCTTGGTCCATTTGCGCCGTGACATAATGCGAATAATTTACCATCGATAGAGAAACTGGTTATTTCGGGTAGGCTGAGTTTAGTTCGGTAATTGCAAATATTTCCTGCTACTGCGAAAACTTGTTTGCCTTTGAAAACTTCAAGAATGGCAATATCAGTTAAATCACCTGCATGAATAATTATACTGCAATCAGCAAATGCTTGTTTGGCATTCTTTAAGAAAACTGGTGTTATTTGGCTGATATGGGTATCTGAGAGAATTCCAATTTTAATCATAGTAGCAGTTGCTTTATAACTGTATTTTGTAGTGTAACGCAGTTATTTAGTCTAGTTTTGAAATTATTTTAGGTTATTTACGAATAATGTTTGGGTTAACATTGCTAAGATCAGATGTTCCCGTGAGGACCATCGCCTGCTTTAGCTCGGTTGTAAGTTTGGCGATATATTTCTCTACACCTTCTTGTAGTCCTCCGACGGCGGCAATAGAAAATGGACGACCGATCATAACGCAGTCAGCTCCAAGAGCAAGCATTTTAAGCACATCAGAGCCTGTGCGAACTCCTCCATCAACAAAGATGGTGGCCTTGCCGTCAACTACTTCTGCAATTTCTGGTAGAACCTCGGCAGTCCCTGGAGTATGATCAAAAACACGGCCACCATGATCAGAAACCATTATAGCATCAACACCGGCTTCTAAGGCAAATTTTGCGTCTTGTGTGGACATCACACCTTTTAAGATGAATTTGCAGCCTGATTCTTTCACTATTTCGGCAAGTTTGGCAGGTGTTTTTGGTGATACGGGGCGACCCATTAATCGAAGTGTCACAAGGCCTGCTGCGTCAATATCCATACCAATTATTTTTGCACCAGCGTCCTTCGCTTCAGCAAGTTTCCGGTATAATTCCTCGTCTTCCCAAGGTTTGATAAAAGGAATTGCTATACCACCAGAGTTCTTCATAGCTGCAAAACCTTCCTGCGAGATAACATCAGGTACACCATCTCCTGTGCATCCAATTGTTCCAGCCGCCTTGCATCCTTCTACAATGGCTGTGATGTAATCTTTTTCTGAGATTGCAGAATTCATATTATAGGAGATCCCGCCAATAGGAGCTGCCATTACAGGTAGGCTTAATTGATGGTTCATGAGTTGCACCGATGTGTCTGGCTCGACTACATCATGGATGAGGCTCATATTAAATTTAACTTTTGCCAATGCCTCAAAATTAGAATGAAAAGAACCTCCTGTTCCAGCACCACCCATACCAGGCAATTGTCCAGCGCAAGCCTTACCATTACATATTGGACAAACCTTGCAACTTCCGTTAAATAGTTTTTTTGCCTTTTCTCTAATCTGATCCATATGAAGACCTTTAATTATTGCCTGAATGGCCTTTTGAAATTAGTGTTTGATTTATATTACATATTTTACTGGCAATAATAACCGTATGTTGAACTATTTGCAAAGTTATCGATGTGCTTAGACTGATTATTCGCCCCTTGCGATGAGTACTCTTAAAAGGTATATTATGAACCTTTGAGAATAAACTATTGATGATAGGCCGTTGCCACATCGCTATAATATATGATGGAGAAAAATTATGTACACCGCATCTGATTTACGTAAAGGAATAAAACTAGAAATTGAAGGTAGTCCTTATATTGTAATAAATTTTGACTTTTCTAAGCCTGGTAAAGGTCAGGCTCTTTATCGCTGTAAAATGAGAAATATGATTACAGGTAATCAGCTGGTAAAGACATATCGCTCTAATGATAAATTTGAAAAACCATCTCTTGAAGAACGAAAGATGCAGTTTTTGTATAGCCAAGGAGAGGAATACCACTTCATGGATACAGAAAATTATGATCAGATTTTTATCGAAAAGGAATCAATGGGCGATAATATCTACTTCTTGCAGGATAATATGGACGTGGAGGTATTGTTCTTTGATGGTAAGGCAATCGATATCACCCTTCCTATCTTCGTAAACTTATTTGTAACAATCTCAGAGCCATGGGCTAAGGGCGATACTTCTGGTAATGATACCAAGCCTATAACAGTAGAAACTGGCTATCAGCTTCAGGTTCCGCCATTTGTTGTAGAGGGTGACAAGATTCAGATTGATACTCGTACCGGTGAGTATGTGACTAGGGTTAAAGAATAACCTGTGCTTAACCAACAAAATTTGCGTGTTCGGGCGGCTTTCTTGGCCGCCATACGCACTTTTTTTTTAAAAGAAGACTTCCTCGCAGTAGATACTCCAATTCGACAACCTGTACTTATTCCAGAGGCAACTATCGAGCCTATAGAGGCTAATGGCCAATATTTGCAGAGTTCTCCTGAGCAATGTATGAAGCTCCTATTGGCTCAGGGAATTGATCGTATATACCAGATATGCCCATGTTTTCGTAAAAATGAAAAAGGTCGAAAACACCTAGAAGAATTCACCATGTTAGAATGGTATAGGCGCCAGGAAAGTTATATTAAACTCATGGCTGATTGTCAGGCTCTTGTCCGTTTTGTTTGCAATGAGCTTTGGAAAGATGATTTTCTGAGTCAGGGAAAAATTAATAGTTCTTACCTGCAGTTTGATTGGCAGAAGATAACGGTTGCTGAGGCATTTGCTCGTTGGAGTCCTGTGCCTTTAAAGATAGCAATGAAAGATTATTTGTTTGACGAAATAATAGTTGAACAAATAGAGCCAAATCTTGGTCTTAATTCCCCCACTTTTCTTTACGATTATCCTGCTGAAATGGCATCTCTTGCTAAACTTAAAAGTGGTGATAATTCTGTGGCAGAGAGATTCGAGTTATATATGTATGGTGTTGAACTTGCAAATGGCTTTTCCGAGCTAACGGATGGGAAAGAGCAGAGGGAACGGTTTGTGCTTGAATGCAAGCTAATAGAGGATGAGGGAAATCGAACAGCTAAAATTCCAGAGAGATTTTTAAACGATCTTGATAAAATAGGTGAGGCTACTGGCATTGCTTTAGGGCTTGATCGTTTACTAATGTTATTGATGAATAAAAAAGATATTAACGATGTTGTTAGTATTAATGTTGCCGACTTTTATTAACTATAGTGTAAATAAAATAATTTCATCCTCTTTTTGCTGTAATATATAAGATAATGCTTGTCCGGAGACTTATAGCGCAATTAAGGGGGAGGAATGCGGGTAACACAGCGATATATTATTTATTTGACGACCGTAATAACTATTTGTTCCCTTTACGCTGCCCAGCCCATTTAGCCTGTATTCCAGCAGGAGTTTAATCTTACAGAGTTTCAAGCAACGCTTTTCACTTCACTCATGATGGCACCATTGGGCATTGCCCCACTATTCTATGGTTTTGTCCTAGAAGCTCAGCCCGTTAAACTTGTTTTACGCTATGCTGTTCTGCTCATGGCTGTTTTGGAAATTTGTTTTAGTCTGGCAAGCGATTATACTGTTTTGCTTAGCTTGCGAGCGGCCCAAGGATTAGTTATTCCAGCTCTTTTAACTTCTTTGATGAGCTATATTTCTTATACCTGCGATAAAGAAAAAATCCAACAATCTATCGCCGCTTATATTGCTGCCACAATTATGGGTGGTTTTTTAGGACGATTGTTATCAGGCGTATTAACTGAATATTTTGGTTGGAGGTTGTTCTTCTTTATTCTTGGTATCGTATTTCTATTTGTATATTTTGGGCTTAATAAACTGCAAGATCATATCAAGGCAGAGTATGTGAAGCCATGTCCAGGTATTCTTGCAGCAATTATTCGTCAAAAGCAGTTTTTTTGGATTTTTCTTTGTATTTTTGGGGTGTTTTTTGTTTTTGGTGCGGTGATGAACTTTTTACCTTTCCAAATTATGAATATGAAACCAGAATACGGCGGGGCTGGCATCGGTATTTTGTATATTGGTTATAGTATTGGTATTTATGTTTCAATTTCTAATAAGAAAATTCGGTCGATGTTCGACCATGAAACTTCAGCCATCGGGACAGGTTTAGCGATATATTTTGTTGGTACGGCAATATTCTTAGTTGAAAATTATGGGGTAATATTTTTTGGGATGTTTGTTTTTTGTGGTGGAATGTTCATGACCCACTCTTTGCTCTCTGGTTACTTGAACAGTCTTGGACAGGAACAGAAGGCCATCGCCAACGGATTATATATTTCTTTCTATTATATGGGTGGTGCCTGTGGGTCTATGATCCCTAATTTGATTCTAGGGACTTATTCGTGGCAGGTATTTGTGTATTGTCTACTAGGAGTTCTTGTTTTCTGTTGTTTTTGTAATTGGCGTTTACGTCTGGCTAGTTTAGGGGAAGGTAAATAAGATAGATTTTGTTGTGTATCTAGTATTACCCTAATACTTTTATTCTGGAGGTACTAATTGGATGTCTTGGCATTCGGCCCCATGATCTGCCTGAAGTATTCCATTTTTGTTTTCGTTAAACAAAAAAAGGCCCCTAGGATAATTATCCTAAGGGCCTTTATTATATGGAGCGGGAGACGAGATTCGGACTCGCGACGTCAACCTTGGCAAGGTTGCACTCTACCACTGAGTTACTCCCGCTGATTTGTTGAGACGTTTATACCAACATGCTAATTCATAGTCAATAGGTTTTTTACCATTTTTTACTATTGATGAGTTATGGGATGGCAGGTTTTAGTTTAGTAGGTTGAATTATCGTCATTAGCATAATTTTTTTAGGTAAAAATAAAAATTATGAGTAAGTTTAAATAAGGTGTTTTCTAGATGAGAATAATTCTTGTTTATGGCAGGTTCTTATTGTAAGTATTAATTTAGCATCTAAAAACAGAAAATTAAGAATTTTGAAGTATAAGCAAGTTCATATATTTGTGAGTAAGGAGAGATTATGATATCCCCACGAGTCGAGCGTCTAAGAGAGAAGAGTTTTTCCACCAAGCCATCCATCTCTATTGAACGAGCCATTTTAGAAACTGAGTTTTATAAAGAAAATGCTGGTAAGCATTCTTTGCCAGTTTTAAGAGCAATGTGCTTTAAGTATTTATGTGAGCATAAGACTCTTTATATCGGTGACGATGAGCTGATTGTCGGCGAGCGAGGGCCTGCTCCGAAAGCTGTTCCTACCTTTCCAGAATTAACATGCCATACTACAGATGATTTAAGGGTTCTAAATGATCGTGCCATGACTAATTACCGAGTGGCTGATGCTGATATTAAAAAATATGAAGAAGAGGTGATTCCATACTGGCATGGGCGTAGTATGCGTGACCGTATTTTTTCTAACCTGCCTGATAAATGGCAAGCAGCTTATCAGGCAGGACTTTTCACGGAGTTTATGGAACAGCGCGCCCCTGGGCATACTGTTCTTGATGGTACGATCTATACAACTGGTATGCTTGATTATAAGGAGAAAATTGCTAAACGTATAGAAGAATTAGCGTTTCTCACCGATACCAGTGCTGTGGATCAACGTGAGCAGTTGCAAGCTATGTCCATTAGTTGTGATGCGGCGATTATCTTTGCCGAACGTCATGCTGATTACGCCGAGAAATTGGCGGATCTTGAAGAGAATGATCAGCGAAAGCAGGAGCTTTTGAAGATAGCTGAGGTTTGTCGTTATGTGCCAGCCAATAAGCCTAGGAATACATATGAGGCAATTCAGATGTACTGGTTTGTGCATCTGGGAACAATCACGGAACTTAATGGTTGGGATGCAATGAGTCCTGGTCATATAGATCATCACCTTTTTCCGTTTTACGAGCAGGATGTGACGGCTGGTACTATGGACCGTGAGAAGGTCAAAGAATTAATTAGCTGTTTATGGATTAAAATAAATAACCATACTGCTCCGCCCAAGGTTGGTGTTACTGCCAAGGAAAGTGGTACTTATAACGATTTCACCCAGGTTAACATTGGTGGACTTAATCGTGACGGCTCTGATGCCTCGAACGAGATTAGTTATATAGTTCTAGAAGTAACCGATGATCTTCATTTGTTGCAACCTCAACCAAGCCTTCATCTTAGCATCCAGACACCGGAAAAACTTTTGATGGCGACTAGCGAGGTTATTCGTAAAGGATATGGTTACCCCTCGGTATTTAACTCAGATGGTGTTGTTCTCCAGCAGGTGCGGGTGGGCAAAACTATTGAGGATGCTAGGGAAGGTGGTACCAGTGGTTGTGTTGAAACTGGAGCCTTTGGTAAGGAAGCATACGTTTTAACAGGTTATCTTAATGTTCCAAAGATACTTGAAATCACTCTAAATGATGGTGTTGATCCATTAACAGGAAAGTTGGTTGGCTTGCAAACAGGAGAGGCAACTAGTTTTAAAGATTTTGATGAACTTTACGAAGCCTTTACAAAACAACTCCAATATATTGTCGACGTGAAGGTTGAGGTGAATAATTATATTGAAAGAATGTATGCTAAGTATTCTCCGGCACCGTTTCTTTCTGTGGTGATTCATGACTGTATTAGCAAGGGCAGGGACTATTATGATGGCGGTCCACGTTATAATACTACCTACATTCAATGTTGTGGGATTGGTACTGTCACCGATAGTTTCTCGGCTCTTAAGACACATGTTTACGAGGGTAAACTTTCTATGGTGGAAATGATGGAAGCCATGGCCTGTAACTTCGATGGGAAAGCTGATTTGCAGGCACTTCTTGCTAATAAAACGCCTTTTTATGGAAATGATGATGATCGTGCTGATAGTATTATGCAACGTATTTACGATTCTCTTTTTTCTACCATTGATGCTAGACCAAACACCAAAGGGGGAAGTTACCATCTGAATATGCTTTCCACTACTTGTCATATTTATTTTGGCAAGATGCTTGGGGCAATGCCTAATGGTCGTTTAGCTTATCTTCCTGCATCAGATGGAACTTCACCCTCCCAAGGGGCAGATTGTAACGGTCCAACGGCGGTGATTAAATCTCTGTGTAAGATGGATCAATCTAAATCTGGTGGCACCTTGCTTAATCAGCGTTTTCTGCCTTCGGCGTTAAAGACTGAGAACGATCTTGTTGCTTTGAACCATTTACTCAGAGCATATTTTACTAAGGGTGGGCATCACATGCAGTTTAATGTGGTAGACACTAAAACCCTTAGAAAAGCACAGGTGCATCCAGATGAATATAAGAACTTACTTGTGCGGGTGGCGGGCTATAGCGATTACTTTGTGGATATGGATAAAGATCATCAAGAAGAGGTGATTAGTCGTACAGAACATGAGCACGCTTAGTTGATTTTGTGACGAGTGTTGGCTTTTGATTCAAGGTCTTTGGCTAGCTGACTTACGAGGTCATGCACTTATGATACGAATTGAGGGCTTTAGGCAAATTTGATCACTCAGAATTAGAGCCCTATAGATGATGTAGGGCTCTAATCTAGAATACTTCCCAAAACGTATTATTGTTCCTTACTGATACATTCTCCAGGGCATGAAGCTATCGCTTCGTCCACACAATCTTCATTGGCATCTGCATGTTCAATCACAGTTGCTTTTTCCGTGTCGTCATCAAAAGTGAAAACAGTATCACATATTTCAACGCATGCTTCACAACCAATACATTCATCTTCATCAATAACTATTTTTTCAGTCATAGTTGATCTCCCAATATATTTTAAAGTCAAGAGTCATTTGTTGATCATAATAATCAAATTGGAGGAGCAATAGTCACGAGAATTCTCATCTTTGTGGTTGCCCTAACACCATGAGGCTCACGGATTTGGGAGACAAGAATAGCTCCTTTTGGAGCTGGTATCTCGGTGTCATTTTCTCCCAGAAAGAAGCCCTCTCCCTCAAGAACCAAAATAGAGAGTTCCCCATCAAGATCATGGGAATGAACTGGGAAGGTGACTCCTGCATCGAGGTTAAAATTGATGATTTTAAAATTTTCTGAATCTTCAACAAGGAAAAATCTCTTCATTGCTCCTGGTGTAAATTCATTAGTTGTGTCAAGGTTAATAACTTTCATTTTTCTTTCCCCATGTAATTTGTAAGTAATGAGTTTATTGATCTTATGCGGTAGTTAACGGCATCCGCACTCTTTGTGTTTCAGTGCAATCATATCAGCCATTTCATCCAGAGCTTTATATGCCTCTTTATTTGGTATTCCTTTGCATAATACAGGCTGTAAAATTTCGACTTTTAGGTTGGGTAACATTCCGGCTAGTGTTTCCACGGTTTTGCCGCCCCAGCCGTAAGAGCCAATGACGGAAAGATACTTTGTTTTAGGTTTCAGAGCGTTTGCTAGAAAAGCAGCATAAGCAGCATACGGATGAGGGCCTCCTAAGATGGTCGGTGTGCCGACAACAACGGTGGCAGCGTCGATTAGTGATACTGCGAGTTTGCCAATATCTGTAACAGCTAAGTTGAACTGTTCTACCCGCACTCCTCTATCTACCAATGCTCCAACTAAATAATCGACCATTATTTTAGTGCTTTTGTGCATAGAGACGTAAGGGATGACCACAGTATTTCTAGGCGCTCCCTCCGCCCATTCTTGGTATGCGTCGAGGATAAATGATGGGTTTGGGTATACTTGGCCATGACTTGGAGCAATCATTTCGATATCGTAGGGTTTTAGTTTGTCAATATTCCGTTTAACGATGGGTCTAAAAGGCATGAGTATTTCAGCAAAATACCTTTTGGCTGCCTCGTACACTCGTCCTTCATCTGTTACAAAAAGGTCTGATGAAGCAATATGAGAACCAAAGAAATCACAGCTGAATAATATCTTATCTTCTTTGAGGTAGGCCACCATGGTTTCAGGCCAATGGACCCAAGGGGTATAGATAAATTCTAGAGTTTTATCGCCAATAGAGATTTCTTCTCCATCCTTAACACACCGAAACGATGTTTCAGGAATATCCAAGAGCCCCATGAGTAATTCTTTACCTTTAGGAGTCGAAATGACCTTAGCCTCAGGATATTTTTTTAGAATTGTTGGAATAGTTCCAGAATGGTCTTGCTCTGCATGGAGGGATACGATGTAGTCGAGTTTTTCAATTCCTTTCAACTGCCCCATTAATTCGTCTTCCATGGGTGGATCTACAGTGTCGATGAGTACTGACTTCTCACTTCCTTTAATAAAATAGGCATTGTAGCTGGTGCCA
Organism: Desulfotalea sp.; assembly: GCA_051531995.1. Classification (GTDB taxonomy): domain Bacteria; phylum Desulfobacterota; class Desulfobulbia; order Desulfobulbales; family Desulfocapsaceae; genus Desulfotalea. The sequence goes on along the minus strand of JAOPTU010000003.1, from coordinate 124,308 downwards.
TCTGGGAGGGGGATGAGTGCGTCAAAGAGGCGACTGTCCCAGTCAACAGATCCCATCCAGTAAATGTGGTCCTGTATTTTTCTTGCTCGCATGTAATATCTCCTTTTTGTAGGTTGTGATGTAGGTCGCTTTAATCAGTTCTTTCTTTGTTAGTCTGAGGTGATCATTGTAGCATGACTTTCAAGTACGGTGTTTTTAATTTTACTTCTTTTAACGAGTGAAATTGTTCAGTAGGGAATCTAATGCATTTTGATTTCATGAACAACTGCATGACCTCATGGTATTTGGCTTGTAGTTCTTTGGCTGTAATTTTTATTAGTTCCATTATAGTATCTTTTTTGTATGTAATAAAAATATATCCGCATATTTTTAATATAAATATATTAAGCAACACGACTCTTGCGATGTGTAGCGTGATGCCTGCCTGCAAATAGGTCTATTACTAATACAAACCGTAGGGAATTCTCCAGATATAAATTGCAGCAGTGCCGATAGCTGCAAAAGCTAATTCTAATATGAAATGGCAAAATTATAGTCTATAATGTTGATATGATTACTATGTAAGGCAAGAAGAAGCTAAGTATCATAAGGTGTGCTGATTATTCGGAAATAGAATTAATGAAAATATGTTATTTCTGATGAAATTTGTATTATTTAAGCTTCTTTTAACGTTTGCTTTAACTTAGGCGGAAGAATTAAAAGTATGAAAGTAGAAGTTTTCTAGAACTTTTAAACGGGCGCATAGAAGCAAAACCTGATGAAAATAATGTAGACGCTGAAAAGTAAAGTGATGATGGATTTGATGTTTTTTTTAATGGAAATTATTTTATCTTTTGAAAAAGGACTTTTGTGAGAGGCTTAAAATCAGTATAATTGAAAGATAGATCCGGTTTTCCTCCCATATAGCTATAGACTTTATTAATTACACTCTTAATACGTTGCAATTAACGATGAAGGGTATACTTCCCTACCGCCAATCATATTAGGATATGCAGATGAATCGTATAATAACAATCTTGTTTTTTGCAATAATCATTACCAATTCAAGTGCCTTTGCTCATGAGACTTCATGCTATTTTGGTAGTGAAATATCCAAAGATTATTGTACTGCTCCTCTTTTTTATTGTTTTGTCATTCTAGCAATAGCACTGTTAATCGCTTTTGTTTGGAGCTACTTCTTAAAGAAAAGATTGATTAAGAAAAATATAGCAATAAAAAAGCAAAGAGAAGATCTAGAGATACAAGTGGAGGAAAGAACCAAAGAACTTTCTCTAGCTATTGAAGCAACTGATCAAGCTCAAAAAATTGCCAATACCTGTACGGTAGAATATTTTTTTGAGGAAAATCAATTAAAAGCCTCAGCTATGTACAATGAGTTATTTTGTATTGATCCAGATCAAACATCTAATATATACAACCTAGTAAAAAAGATACATCCTGAAGATAAACTCAAGGTCAAAGAAGCCTTACAAAACTGCAATAAAAATAATCCTGAAGCTTCTGTGGAGTTTAGAGTTCTCTTGCCTAGAGGCACGAAGCATTTTTGGTTTACTGGTGAAGTTCTTTTCGGTGATAATCTCAGCCCATCATACATGGTGGGCACTGTACAAGATGTAACGACAAGGCTAGAATCTGAAAGAGATATGAACCGATTCATGCGATTAAAATCAAATTCGATGAGACTATCTAAATCTGGATCTTGGTATGTCGATTATATTGATGAACCTAACGTTCTCCAAGGAACCCACGAGTATTTTAACCTTATGGGGTTTATGCCGATTAATGGTGGCAGGTTAATGTCATTTGATGATTTAAAAAATTTCGATCCCAAAAATCAAATGAGTGAGTTCATTAACACAGTTATAAAAACTACAGAGGATATAGAAATAAGCCAAAAATCTTTCCAATATAGTAATAATCTGGGAGGTGAGATTCGATGGTTTAAAGTTATACTGGATGTTGAGAGGGATTTACAGGGCGCACCTATATATATATCAGGAGTAGATCAAGAAATAACCCAAGAAATCAAGGCACGAAGCGAACTTCAGCAAAACCAAGAAAGGCTTATTGAAGCGCAGAGAATTGGTAAAACGAGAAGTTGGTATTGGGATTTTGCAAGTCTTAAATTTGATTGGTCAAATGAAATTTATGACTTTTCTGGTAATGAAGAACAGAAAAGTTATTCTCTTAACGAAAATCAAAATGCTGTCCCTAAATCGGATAGTAAGATAGCAGAGGAGATAATAAAAAGAGCTGCTTTCAATCCTATGAAAGTTGATTTTGAACATCGATTACGCAAAAAAAATGGGGAGATTAGATACCTTCAAGTACATGGAGAACCAGTGTATGATCCAGAGACAAATCATATTGGCTATAAAGGTATTACCCAGGATATTACAGACATAAGAATGGTTGAAAAAGAGGCCATATTGTCAAGAGCACTTTTAGAAGCTAGTCCGAATATAATTATCCTATGTAACATAAATGGAGAATTAATATACCTAAATAAAACTGGGCGAAAAACATTTGGTTTAGACCTAGATATAGATATCTCTAACCTGCACTACTCAAAATTTCATCCAAGCCACTGTCTTAGTCAACTAACAGAAGTAATGCTACCCACTGTAAAAAAGAATGGATTTTGGCGAGGTGAAACGAAACTATTAAGAGCAGATGGCATCGAATTTTCTGTCTATGCCCACATTTTCCCAATGAGAGATGCTATTAGTGGCAAAATAACCTCATACTCTTTTGTTGCCCATGATATCACCGATTATAAAAAAGCAGAACTAACTATATCAACCCAGGCAGAATCATTACGACAAAGCCAAGAGAGATTCAATCTTAGTATTAATTCTGCAAATGTTGGAGTATGGGATTATACACCCAATAAAAACAGTTTCTATGTGAACCATATTTTGAAAGGTATTTTAGGTTACAAAGCTCAAGAAAAATTACCAATAGGTGTTGAAAATTTAAAAGAATTAGTTCACCCTGAAGATTGTCATATTGTCGACTCAGCAATTATTGAACATTTAATGAATAGAACCCCTAATTGTAATATAGAAGTGAGGGTGAAGCTTAAAAATGGCAATTATAAATGGGTAAATATCATTGGTAAAATAATGACAAGACAAGAAAATAACTCTGTAAAGAGAGCGGTGGGAATAATGATGGATATTGATGAAATGCACCAGCTTCGTGAAGATCTAATCATTGCAAAAAATATAGCTGAGACAGTTGTGGAAACAAAGAGTAACTTTCTTGCTAATATGTCCCATGAAATACGCACTCCAATGAATGCTATTATTGGCTTGTCGCACCTTGCTCTTACCAGTGATTCTGAATCTGAAAAATTAGATTTTTTGCAAAATATTCATAAATCATCAAATTCTCTACTAAGTATCATTAATGATATTTTAGATTTTTCAAAGATTGAAGCAGGTATGACTTCCATTGAAAAAATTCCATTTAGAATAGAAGATATGGCAAGACAGGTTTTAAATGTATTCAAATTATCTACTAAGAATCTTGGTATACAGCTTAATTTTCAGATTGATAACAATGTGCCTGAAACAGTACTTGGTGATCCACTGCGACTAAGACAAGTTTTAACTAATATAATTGGCAATGGAGTAAAATTTACTGATAAAGGTTCTGTGTCTCTCAAGCTAGGGGTAGGCGACATAAATGACGATGAATGTGAAATTATTTTCGAAGTTACCGACACAGGCATAGGTATGACAACTGAAGAGATTGCTGGTATTTATTCGGCTTTTAATCAAGCAAATGTAAGCACCACCAGAAAATATGGTGGCACAGGGCTTGGTCTCGCGATCACTAAAAGTTTAGTAGAAATAATGGATGGAAAGATTAGCGTAAAGAGTGAAAAGGGAATGGGAAGCATATTTAGTGTTAGATTCAATTTTCCTATTCTAGAAAATGAAACACAAATTGATGAACTGAAAAAATTATCTGCTCCCCCCAATCTAGAGGGTCTCCATGTACTAGTGGTGGAAGATGAGATAATTAACAGACAGGTAATAATAGGGATGTTGAAAAAAACTGGTTGCCAAATATCAACAGCAACCAACGGAAAAGAAGGGATAGAAATAGTCCAAAAAGAAAAAATAGATTTGATTTTTATGGATATCCAGATGCCTGTTATGGATGGAATTGAAGCGACTAAAATTATTCGTTCTCAGGAAAAATTTAAAGAATTACCCATAATCGCTACAACAGCGGGAGTTATGCCTGAAAATCGACTTAACGTGTCAGAGGCTGGGCTAAATGTTTTTCTGCCTAAACCTATCTCTGTGGATGATTTATACATTGAGCTTACTAAGTGGAAAGAAATTATAAGTGCTTGAAAAAATGACAAATAAATTTTGATGTCTGAGAGTAGTTATGGGAAATTGCGTTAAATTTTTATATCCATACAGAGAATATATTTCTCATTTTTTCTAGTTCGAAACTTTCTGGACATTGTGTTGCATGTGTTGCCAGAGGCAAGGGAAATATAGGGATCAGAGTGATAGAATTTTAGGCCAGAATGCAATGGTAGGATGAAATCTTTTAGCGAATGATCCTCACCTGCGCTAGCGGGCATATATAAAGATATCAAGTTGGTGCCTACGGTATCTAGTCTAGTGATAGTATCTGATAGTTGTATTCCTGATGAATCCAGAATGTATAAAGATTCAATACCATTATTTTTTTCTATAAAATCAGCGAGGATGACATTAAAATCAGCCACCTCGATTTCGATTAGAAACAATATTAAAGTTCTTAAAATTTTTCTTTGCTCTTTACTCTCTATCCTTCTCTCCATAATTTTATTAGTAATATGTTTACGAAAAGTTTTAGTAATACTATTGATTGTTTCGTTGCATTTTGGTTGTGCTGCTTCGATGACCTTCGGTCTTCCAAAGCGGAACCCTTGGAATAATTCTACGCCAAGTTCTAGCAAGGCTACGACTTCACTTTCTCGTTCTACTCCTTCTCCGAGAACTGTAACCCCAAGTTTCTCTGACATTTTTACTATGCTTCTGGTTACTTCAAATTTATAGCGTTCTTTGTGGATATTAGAGACCAAAGAACGATCTAATTTTATTAAATGAGGATGAATTTTCTCAATTCTATTTAAATTTGAGTGACCTGTACCAAAATCATCTAGGGCAACAATGAAGCCATGTTTCTTGATATGCTTGACGAAATCAAGCAAAAGAAGTTCATCGTTAGCCTCAGACTCAATAATTTCAATGATTATTGAGCTAGGTTTTATCGCAAATTTTCTAACAGTATCAATAAACTTGTCAATTTCGCTAAAGTTGTGGCCAATGCATGCTGCATCAAAATTAATAGTGAGAAGAATTTCTTTATTATTTTTATAAAAATTAGCGAAATTGGTGATAGCAGTATTCTGGCAGGCACAATCTAGAAGTTGACGTTCTTGGTTGTTTTTAGGCAGAGAAAATAATACGATAGGCTGTATCTCCTGTTTTGTTATGGGGTGTATAGCTCTGCTTAAGGCTTCATAAGCCATACTTTTCTTTCTTCTGAAGGAAACAATAGGCTGGAAGTGAGTAATAATTTGTTTATTTTTGATAATGTCAGATAAACATAGATCTATATAGTTATTTTCAGGTTTCATGGAGTTTAGGTGTTAAGGTGGTGAAAGGGTTCATAAATGTACTGTTGAATTGTGACGAATCACAATTTAATACAATTGTGTCATAGTCGCCAGTTGTTTTTTGTTAAACTTTTTTGTTTCTGATATATTGATTTTCAATAAAAAAATAATTTTCGTAAATGGTTTTTATCAAAAAAGGTAAATTATGGTGTTTTCAATTGAACAAATACCAGAGAATGAATTGCAAATTAGTGCAATTCGTTCTCAAGGTTCTGGTGGTCAAAATGTTAACAAGGTTGCAACAGCTATACATCTGCGTTTTGATGTGAAAGCATCATCTCTTTCTGAGGAAATGAAAGAGATGATACTTGCCTTCAAAGATCATAGGTTGACATCGGACGGGGTAATTATAATTAAGGCACAACGTCACCGTAGCCAAGAAAAAAATCTACTTGATGCTAAAGAGCGATTAGCTGATATTATAAGTAAAGCTACCAAGATTTCAAAAAATCGTAAAACAACAAAACCATCAAGGGCTGCTAAACAAAGGCGTATTGATGGAAAGAAGCAGCGTGGTAGCACTAAGAAATTAAGGACAAAGGTCAAGTTTTAGCGGAATTGATGTTGATATATTGAAGCAAGGGAGATTAGTAAAAGACCGTAGTGATTGTATCTGCCGATGTCTGATTTTGGCCGTTCAAGCACTTTTAAGGGTAATGTTTATCTATAGAGAGTGTTATCTCTTAATCAACAAGCAAACATCTTTATCTGCAAACTCCACATCAGCTTTTAAGATTCCACCGAGATAAAGAAAAGTTTTTTCTGAGTAAAAACAAATATGACTTGGGTCATTCTTGTAATGCCAATTTGGAAAAGTATCATGCCCCGTATGTCTTTTAGTCATAATGGCCAAAACACCTCCCTTTAAAAGTAATTGCCATAATCTATCTATTTCATAAGCTGGTTGAGATAGATGCTCTGCTACCTCACTGGCTGTGATAAAATCATAACTATTTTCCAGTGCTTTTCGGTCGGGGAAATAATAATAATCGTATATATCCATCTCAATACCCATTTCCTCAAACATAACGGATAGGGTTGGACCTGGACCACATCCAAAATCTAAACCTCTTGCGTTCTCGTTAATAAAGGATAAAACAGGATCAAAAATTCTTGATAAAAACTTCCTATAGCCAAAATCAGCGGGATGATTTTGGTGTTTGTCATATTCAGTCTTTTCTTCTTGTTCATTTAGATGGTATAAACTAGGAACATGGATGAGATCACAGTGATCACAGTGGTAATAAGTACGTTTTTTATTACGCCAATACTCCTTACAACCGTTTAAACATAATGGGCAAACAACTATAATATTCATCGTATGTTAGAAAACACCTTTTGCCATTTATCTGGTATTGCCAGTGGCACTGAAAAAAAATTATGGGATGCTGGGATTACTCAATGGAGTGGTTTAACATTACCGTGTCCAGTGAGGTTATCTGCCATCACTAAAGGATTAATATTTTCAGAATTAACAGAATCAGTAACCGCTCTTGACGGTGATCCACAATATTTTACAAACAAATTAAAGACAAATGAAAAATGGCGTATTTACGATCATTTTAAACAAGAGACCGTTTTTCTCGATATTGAAACTGATGGTCTTGGGCATGATGCAGAAATCACTACCATCGCCCTTTATGATGGACAAAAAATATACCACTATATTAATGGGCATAACCTTGATCATTTCCTTCTTGACCTAGCAAGATATAAGGTAATAGTGACCTATAGTGGTACTGGGTTTGATTTACCTGTTATCGAAAAATTCTTTTCAGTCAAACTTAAACAAGCTCATATTGATTTGAGATATATACTAGCTTCGCTTGGTTTTAAAGGAGGATTGAAAAGTTGTGAAAAACAAATGGGGTTAGACCGAGGCGACCTTGATGGAGTTGATGGCGCTTTTGCAGTAACTCTATGGCATATATATAAGAATAGTGGAGATCATAAAGCACTTGAAACACTTGTTGCCTATAATATTGCCGATACCATTAATCTTGAACAACTTTTAGTCAAAGCCTGTAATTTGAAATTAGAGCTAACGCCGTTTAGCACCTATCATGAAATGGACCTACCACAAATACCTACTCCGTCTATTCAGGTAGATTCCGATTATGTGCGAAATTTACTTGCCCGCAATTGTTAGGCGTAGAATCTATAAGATTATCTCCAGACCCTCTCTAGCAAACTCTATCACTATGTCAGATTTTAGGTTTTGGCAATACTTTTGTTGAAACTGATCTAAGACATCGTCGCTTCTGTCTGGGTCATGGTGAAAAAGAATTAATCTTTTCACTCCAACTCTAGTTGCAGCATCGATGATGTGTTCAATGGGGGTGTGGCCCCAACCCACTTTGTCTTTTAAGTATTCTTCCATGGTGTATTGGGCATCATGGATTAACACGTCAACTCCAGCAAAAAAGTTCTCAATGGCCGTATTTTGCTCAGTTGCAGATTCATCACCTTCGTAGGCCATCATCTCGTCATATTCTGGATCATCTGGATCAGTTATAAATAAATTTCGGTAAGGTTCTGTATCGTAACAGGTGCAAACAGTCTTGCCATTATATTGAAATTTATAACCTAGAGAGGTAACAGGGTGATTGATAATTTTGGTCGCGACAATCAAACCATCACCCATGTCAATATGGGGGTCTTCTTTGATACGATTATATTTAATATTGGATGACAACTCACCGACATTAATTGGGAAATAACGGTACTTCATTTGGCCACCAACAACGTCTTCCAGCGGCTCATCTTCAAAAGAAACAGGGCCATATACCTGTATTTTGCTGGTTGGTATATAAATAGGGGTGAAAAATGGAAAACCCATTATGTGATCCCAATGGGTGTGTGATAAAAATAGATCAAAGGAAAATGGGCCTTTGGAGAAATCAGTTGCCATTAAGTGGTTGCCAAGTTGGCGAATTCCGGAGCCAGCATCAAGAACCACTAGCCTATCTTCTTCACCAAACCGAAATTCAATGCAGGAACTGTTGCCACCATATTTTTGGGTGTTTGGGCCTGGACAGGGGATAGATCCTCTAACACCCCAAAACTTCACTTTAATATTAGCCATTTGCTCTTCCTATATGCCTTGAAGTATTATACTTGTAAAAAGATCTTGGCGCGCTCTATTTCCGATTCTATTTCTTCTTGAAGGTCTGTAATTTCTTCCCAAGTTATATTAACTAACTCTAAAAGTTCATTTTTTCTAGTCAGGTTCGGAAATTGATTACCTGCATCGCCTCCGATTGTATTGAAATACATATTAGCTAAAGCAAGATAGGCTATACGCTCATCTTCTTTGGAAAAATTAGTATTATGATGGTTACTGATAGCAGAGGTTAGAAATTCATTTAATTTCCATTTTTCACATATCATTCCACCGACATCTTCATGGGTTATTCCAAATGCTATTTCTTCTGCTTCAACTAAGGGGATTTCTTCTTGTTCAACTTTATCTAAGGCAATGGCGTAATCATCTCCAAACGAAACCTTACCTAGATCGTGCAGTAATCCTGCAAAAAACAGCTCTTCCCTTTGTAGAATATCTAAACCCTTATGTTTGGCTATCAATTTTGCCGCCACACCAACTCCTAGACTATGAGCCCAAAATTTAGATATAGGCAGAGATGTGGAAGATTTACTGAGGCCGACAGTTGCAATAATAGCTGTGCTTAGTGCCATGTTTTTAACAGTGTTCATGCCTAGCATGGTTATGGCGCGTGGCAAAGATGTAACTTTATTAACCAGTGAATAATAAGAAGAGTTAATTAGTTTAAGCACTTGTCCGGTAAGTACTGGATCAAGAGAAACTACTTTGTTTAATTCATTGGGTGATGGGTCAATTTTATTACATACTTCTAATACTTTCCCAACTGTCGTTGAAAGGGATGGCATTCTATTAATAAAACGAACTATTTTTTTGCGTTGTTTTTCAGAGTTAATGTCCATAACTTGTGAGTTATACTTTAAATTAATTTGGATAATTATTGTTTACCATACAGACGGACAGCGTCGCTATATGTTATTGAATCGCCACCAAAAATGTCTAAGGCTGAACCGATGGTAGCGTCAATTTTACCATTTCCAATCTTATCTATTAATTCCATATCGTCTAAATTACGTATACCACCAGCGTAAGTTGTAGGAATAGGAGTATATTGGCTTAGTATCTTAAGGAGTTCTAGTTCTATTCCTTGGCATTTTCCTTCAACATCAGCAGCATGAATTAAGAATTCATCACAGAAAGAGCTTAAGTTAGCTAAAACCTCTTCCGTGATTTTCACCTCGGTAAAATTTTGCCACCGGTCTGTCACTATAAAATAGTCGTTGTTTCTTCTCCTGCAACTCAGATCTAAAACAATTTTATCTTTACCTGCAATAGCTACTAGTTCGTTTAAACGTTCATAATCTACTAAGCCATCACGGAATACCCATGATGTAACGATTAGGTGAGACGCACCTGCATCAAGCCATTCTTTTGCATTCGAGTTATTAATTCCGCCCCCAATTTGCATTCCTGAAGGCCACGCGGCGAGTGCTTTCTTGGCGGCTACATCATTACCACTGCCAAGTTTGATTATATGGCCACCATGTAAGTTGTCTCGTCGATACATATCGGCAAACCAGTTAGGTGGGTTGTCTGCTTCAAAATTTGTCTTTAATTCACTAGGGTTACTATCAGACAAGCTAGAGCCAACAATTTGTTTAACTTTGCCATCGTGCAGGTCTATACAGGGTCTAAACTTCAAATTATCACCAATATAATACTAGGACATTAATATCTCTTATATGCGGGAAACTAGCATACACGTCATTACAAGATTTTTCATAGAAAATTCTATTCTTAATGAACACTAACAATCTAACGAATTTTAAATATTTTTGCTAAAAAAAAAGGCAGAACTTTCTCTTTGAGAGAAGGTTCTGCCTTTGGCAAACATATAATATGGTTTCTAGCCTTGCTGGATCAACATAGTGGAAGGATCAAGGGTAAGAATAGTACCAGGATCAACGGCACAAGCTTCACATTTAAGAATTTTTAGTTGTATTTCATCGCCTTCAGGCTGGATGAAAAGTACTGTTTCAAATAGGTCGTCAACTTCATGGCAAGGGGCTGGGACACCATTAGTGCTAACACGATCATCACCACGATGACTAACAGCACTGAACCAAAGCATCTTGATACCAAGATCTTTAGCAAATACTCTTAATTCTTCAAGGGCGTCTTCACCATTTTCAACAAAGTCATAACCGTCTATCACGAGACAGCTAGGATTGAATATCTCTTGTTGTACAAGATCTTCAACACGCTCAGCAAGAATTGCTTTAGTGAAATTGCTTTCCTTGAAAGTCATGATCATGCGTTTGTTCATAAGCTCGGTCATGTCAGCAGCATCTACCTGAAGTAGTTTGGCAATATCATTATACCAAGTACTAGCTTTCTCGACGCCATCACCAATAGAAACATGGAGGACGTTATTGTTATTCATCATGCAATCTAAAGCAAACTGCACTAAGATGGCAGTTTTTCCGAGTCCTGCACGGGATACAACTAACCCCATGGACTTCACACCATCTTCTCTTTTTGTATCTAACCCAATGGCCTTAAGTGGTTTTTTCACACTTGTGTCATTATTTCCCATGGCAGTCACCTCTTGTCTTTGTTTTATTTAACAAACCTGCACAGTTAGTTACTCCCTTTCTAAAAGAAAGGGAGACAACTTAAGGTTAGTCGGTTGTAAGCTAATTATCAAGAATTCTTGCGTTCATCTTCATAAGCTTTAACCAGATCTTCACCTACACTTTTGGGAACAGGCTTAAAGTTAGCAAATTCCATGGTGAACTCTGCTTTACCCTGGGTTAGGGAACGAAGAGTAGTAGAGTAACCAAACATTTCAGAAAGTGGAACTTCTGCTTCGATTACAGAATATGTACCTTCTTCGTTAGAACCAATAATCATACCACGACGCTGGTTGATAGAACCCATAACTGCACCTTGGAATTCGGAAGGACCTTCAACAGAAACTTTCATGATAGGTTCCATGATAACAGGCTTAGCTTTCATGTAACCTTCTTTGAAGGCGCCAACAGATGCAATTTGGAAAGCAACATCAGATGAATCAACTGCATGAAAAGCACCATCGTTGATAACACAACGAACGCCGGTGATACCCGCACCACAAAGATGACCTTTAATAAGGGATTTTTGGAAACCTTTGTCACAAGAACTGATGAATTCACGTGGGATAGAGCCACCAACGATATTGTCAACAAATTCGTACTCACCCTCTTCAAGAGGCTCCATATAACCACCAACACGACCGAATTGACCAGTGCCACCAGTCTGCTTCTTATGGGTGTAGTTGAATTCAGCACGTTGGGTGATGGTTTCTCGGTAAGATACCTGAGGCTTACCTACTTCAACTTCTGCACCATACTCTCGCTTCATACGTTCTACATATACTTCCAAGTGAAGCTCGCCCATACCAGAGATAATTGTCTCGTTGGTTTCGTGATCAACAAAGGTGCGGAAAGTAGGATCTTCTTTGGTGAAACGGTTTAGAGCTTTAGACATATTGATCTGAGCTTTGTTATCCACAGGGATAATAGCAAGGGAAATTACAGGCTCAGGAACATGCATAGAAGTCATTGAACATGAAATCTTGGAATCAGTAAAGGTATCACCGGAAGCACAATCAACACCAAAAAGAGCCACGATGTCACCAGCTCCACAGCTATCAATTTCTTCCATTTCATCAGAGTGCATGCGGCATAGACGACCTATCTTAACCTTTTTACCGGTACGACGATTGAATACAGTCTCGCCTTTGGTTATGGTGCCTTGGTAGGTACGCACATATGTAAGCTGACCATAACGACCATCTTCAAGCTTGAATGCAAGCATAACAAGTGGATCTTCGTCATCGTTGGTTACTGCAAATTCAGCTTCGTCATTATCAAGGTCAAGACCTAAGTTTTCAACATCGGTAGGACATGGTAGATATTGCTCAACAGCGTCAAGAAGTGATTGAACACCCTTGTTCTTGTATGCAGAACCAATAAAAACTGGTGTGAATTCAAGAGCAATAGTTCCTTTGCGAACAGCATCAGTAATAATTTGCTCATCAATATCTCCACCTTCAAGAAGTGCTTCCATGAGCTCTTCAGAAAACATAGATATTTCTTCAAGAAGAGTTTCACGCTTCTCTTTAGCTTCTTCAACCATTTCAGCTGGAATCTCGTCGATGCGGATTATTTCTCCATTCTCGCCTTCATAGTAAAAGGCTTTCATGGTAACAAGATCAACAACGCCAACCATATCATTCTCTAGGCCGATTGGCATTTGCATCATGTGAGCGTTTAGCTCAAGTTTTTCTTGAAGTTGGTTGGTAACTTTTTCAGGATTAGCACCGGTACGATCACACTTATTAATAAACGCAATACGTGGGACAGTGTAACGTGTCATCTGGCGATTAACGGTGATAGATTGGGACTGAACACCACCAACAGAGCAAAGAACAAGTACAGCGCCATCGAGTACACGAAGAGCACGCTCAACCTCTACGGTAAAGTCAACGTGGCCAGGAGTATCAATAATATTAATATCGATGTCTTTCCAGGTACAGTAGGTAGCCGCAGATTGAATGGTAATTCCACGCTCTTTTTCGAGTTCCATAGAATCCATTTTAGCACCAACGCCATCCTTGCCACGAACTTCGTGGATAGCGTGAATACGGTCAGTATAAAAAAGAATACGCTCGGTTAGAGTGGTTTTTCCGGAATCAATATGGGCACTAATACCAATATTACGTACATTAGATAGATCTTTAGTCATGGCTTGCTGTCCTCTAGCTGCCGGTTTTTCCCGGCCCTGCTCTCTAGGATTTGAGAAGAAAATAAAAAATGAGACACCACATTTTTAGTAGTTCCCATTACCTTTAAACACACTGCCAAAGGCAGATTACATTGGCGGATACACCGCATATCAAACAAATAACCGTACATGTTACACTGCAATTTAGCCCAGCGCTATAAAAAAATTACTTTTTAGAAGCGATACTGCAAAAAACTTCTTAACTATCTCCTTTGCTGTAGCCAAAAAAAAAATAAAATGAGTGTTGTTTCATTAGCCTTTTGTGTTTGACAAAAGGCTATCAATTACCTTAAAATTTTTCTGTTGTACTAACGTATTTGATAATTGCTGAGATTAAAATTGTATAAGGAGTTTGGTAATGAGTAAAACTAAAGAAAATTTAAAAGCGGCATTTGCAGGAGAATCACAAGCTCGTAATATGTATACTTTTTTTGCCAAAGTTGCCAGAAAAGAAGGGTATTTGTATATTGCAAAAATATTTGAGGAAACTGCCTTTAACGAACAAAGGCACGCCAATGATCACTTCAAGCTTCTTGAAGGACTTGGTGATACAGCTAGTAACCTTCAAGAGGCAATTGATGGCGAGAATTACGAAACCACATCAATGTATCCTCAATTTGCCAAAGATGCAGAGGAGGAAGGTGAAAAAGAAGCAGCCTTTCTTTTTAGACAGATTTCCATGGTGGAAGAGCAGCATAGAGATCGGTATAAAAGATTGCTAGATATGGTTAAGTCAGATTCTGTATTTAAACGAGAAGCTCCAATTAAATGGCGTTGTTCTCAGTGTGGCTATTTAACGGAAGGTACAGAGCCACCTGAGCTTTGCCCTTGCTGTAAGCACGGAAAAAAACATTACGAGCCAGCCAATATGGATGTGTAGTTAGTAAGTCATTTGCAAGAAATTATTGTCAATTATATTAATAATTTCTTGCAAATATTAGCCTTGAATCAAATCATCTTTTACTTCTCTTTAGGGATCGTCCTCTGCCAATCCCATAGTAGGCTATCCCAGCATCTTCAACTCGTTTTGGGTCATAGAGGTTTCGGCCGTCAAAGATCACTTTGTCGTTAAGCTCACCTGCTAGAAACTCGTAATCAGGAACTCTAAAACTTTGCCACTCTGTGACAACAATAAGAGCATCAGCCCCTGTCAGGGCTGCTTCCTTGGTTTCCATTAGTTTTAAGCCTGCCCTCTGGCCATAAATTTTTTGAGCTTCTTCCATTGCTTCTGGGTCAAAGGCTTGAACATTTGCGCCGGCTTCCCATAGAGATTCTAATAGGACACGACTTGATGCTTCTCTCATATCATCAGTATTTGGTTTAAATGCAAGTCCCCAGAGTGCGAAGGTTTTGTCTTTGAGGTCATCACCATAGTGAAAGAGTATATGTTGGAATAACTTTTTCTTCTGGTTGGCGTTTACCTGTTCAACAGCCTGTAGGATTTGCGCTTGATAGCCAATCTGCCCTGCCGACTTTTCTAGAGCCTGTACATCTTTAGGGAAACATGAGCCACCATAACCGCAACCAGGGTAGATAAATTGGTATCCTATTCGAGAATCAGAGCCTATGCCTTTACGAACTTCTTCAATATCAACTCCCATCAATTCTGCAAGATTAGACATCTCATTCATGAAGGATATTTTTGTGGCAAGTAAGCAATTAGCTGCGTACTTGGTGAATTCAGCGCTTCGAACATCCATCAGCATGACTTTTTCACGACTCCTGCCAAACGGTTCGTACAATTCTCGTAAAATTGTTTCTACATAGCTGCTATCTGTGCCAATTATTATTCTCTCAGGGCGCATGCAGTCAGCTAGGGCCGAACCTTCTTTTAAGAATTCTGGGTTAGACGCGACATGAAAATCAAAATTTACATCTCTGCTCGCTAGAACATCACTAATGGCTTCTGATACTTTGTCAGCTGTTCCGACTGGCACGGTGGATTTGTTAACAATAATTTTAGGGCAGGTCATATTGTTGGCAATAATTTTGGCTACGGAGAGGACATATTGTAAGTCGGCACTGCCGTCCTTATCTGGTGGAGTTCCAACAGCAATAAATTGAACCTCAGAGTGGGAGATACCTTCAGTGGCATTGGTGGTGAAAATTAAACGGCCATCATTATAATTTTTTTGAACCATCTCTGAAAGACCTGGTTCAAAAATTGGAATGATGCCATTCCTCAGATTTGTAATTCTCTGCTCGTCTATATCTACGCAGCAAACCGAGTGACCAAAATCAGCAAAAACTGCTGCCTGCACAAGGCCTACATAGCCAACACCGAAAACTGTAACATTCATTTTTGATCCGCTTGAATTGAAAAAATGTGAAATAGCAAATAAAACTCATGGCAACGTAGCAAACTAGGTCAATATTGGCAATGTTTTCACCTCGTAGCTAGGATTTTGCAAAATCTAGTAACAGTGAAAAATGCAAGAAAATGAACTTTGTGCAAGTAAAGTTTAAATTTTTATACAGAAACTGATTTGAGCGAGAAAAATCATTCGGTATTGGAGATATATTTAAGGCGATAAGACGGTGATATAGGTGTAATTAGCGTATGTTTATTGAACTGGCACGTAATATGCTAGGTATGATAGTAAGCGAAAAATCTTTTATCTCTCTCTCCTTGACAAGCTGCTCTCTTAACTGAGAACAGCTTTTCATGTTTTAAGCCTAAGTAAACTCATATTCTTTATATAAAACTAGATCGCAAAACAGTGGTAACTTTTGTATAAACCTTAGAATTTCACTGAGTAAAGCAAATCTTCAACGGGCTAGGTCTTAAAATGCTAAAAGCCCCTCGGTTTAGAATCAAATCGAGGGGCTTTTAATGTTGGTATGTTCTGTGTGCTTCTTGTTTGAAATAGGCTACCTAGATTGCATCTGGCCCACGCTCTCCGGTTCTAACTCGCATAACCTCTTCAACGGGGAGAACAAAAATCTTACCATCGCCGATTTTATCTGTGTTTGCTGCTTCTCGGATTTTCTCAACTACCTTTCCGACTATATCAGCTTTTAAAATCAGCTCTATCTTTATTTTGGGATTAAAGTCAATATTATACTCAGCGCCTCTGTATATTTCCTTATGTCCTTTTTGGCGACCGTAACCTTTTACTTCTGACACAGTCATACCAGTGACGCCAATTTCTGTTAGGGCATCTTTAACAGCTTCTAGTTTGAAAGGCTTAATTATGGCTTCTATTTTTTTCATGATATATCTCCTGTTTCTTATCAATCTTTGGTGAATTCAGGGTATGCGCTTAGCCCGCATTCGCACATGTCAACTCCCTCTAGCTCTTCTTCTTCACTTACGCGGATTCCGATTGCCTTTTTGATTATGAACCAAGTTACAAAGCTAGTTGAGAATACCCATGCGAAAATTGTGGCGATCCCAATTAATTGAACCATGAAAGAGCCTGCGGGATTGGTTATCGGTACAGCAATTAACCCCCAGATGCCGACAACACCGTGAACGGAGATTGCTCCAACTGGATCATCAATTTTTAGTTTGTCGATGGTAACAATTGCAGCAACAACTAGGAAACCACCAACAGCACCAATAAGAGTACCTGTAAGAAGAGTAGGAGTTACAGGTTCAGCGGTAATTGCAACAAGACCAGCTAGAGCACCATTCAGCGCCATTGTAAGATCAGCCTTTTTGAACCAAATTCTTGAAAAAATAAGAGCTGTAACAAGTCCACCAGCAGCAGCGGTATTAGTGTTAGCAAAAGCCATGGCTACAGCGTTGGCGTCGGCAACGGTGCTTATGCGTAATTGAGAGCCACCATTAAAGCCGAACCAGCCGAACCATAGAATAAATGTTCCTAGTGTCGCAAGGGGTAGATTCGAACCGGGGATAGCTTTGATGCGTCCTTTGGCATACTTGCCAATACGAGGTCCAAGAAGAAGAACACCGGCAAGGGCGGCGGAGGCTCCACAAAGGTGAACAACTCCTGAGCCAGCAAAATCAAGAAAACCTAGAGCATCAAGAAAGCCGCCACCCCACTTCCAATAACCCTGAACTGGGTAGATTACAGAACACATAACCACAGCGAAGGCTAAGAAGGACCAGAGCTTCATGCGCTCAGCAACAGCACCTGAAACGACAGACATAGCGGTTGCGACGAAAACAACCTGAAAGAAGAAGTCTGAAATTTTTGAATAGTAATTGTCACCACCCACTGTTACGTCTGTGGCAGCGTGATCGCCGCCAACCAAAAAACTAAATCCAGGAATAATTCCGTTACCGTCACCATACATGATGTTATAGCCAACCACTAAATACATGATTGAAGCTATGGAAAACAAGGTGATGTTTTTTGTTAAAATTTCGACCACATTTTTAGTACGAACTAAACCACACTCTAGCATTGAAAAACCAGCAGCCATCCACATTACTAGGGCGCCAGAAACCAGGAAGTAAAATGTGTCAACTCCATAGGATAATTCAGCTAATGCACTAGCTATGTCGGCATCTGCTGCAAAAGCAGGACTCGTCATGGCAGTAAGGGTGAGAGCTGCTACACCACCCCAAAATCTTTTATACATCTTTTTCTCGTTCACAATTCGTCTCCTTTTGTTGGTTTTTGCCTTAAAGGCAACTGGAAGCCTAAAGAACAATAAATAATGATTTAGTCTTTCTCTTCATAATTCAAAACCTATGCCAGAAGGAAGTTTTGTGGGCTAAGTGGTTAATGGAGCGGTGTTTGAGGTGGAGGGTGCTAAGGCGTATGAGGTAGAACTAGTTAGGTATTACTTGTTGTCGAACATTTTTGTAAATAGATATTACATTTTTGTTGCCTTTTGTTGGTGGTGGGCATGAATTGTGTATAATTGGTAAATTGCTATTCAATAAAGTGTTTGTAATGGGTGAGATGACTGTTAATGCCTGATAGGAAAATATGAATGGAGTTGTCCGAGAGAGAGTAAGGGATGAACAGTGAATCATTATATGATGGACTGTTGAAATTTAGAATGTAATGGAGACGTTTGACATGCAGATGTTGTTTACTAACTAATAAAGGATTTAAAGTCTAGTACGCAATAGGATAATTGTTATAGCAATAAGAAAAAATAGCTACTTAACAACAAGTTGATCTAGTTCCACAAGCAATGTCGTAGGGCCCATATCTCTTTCGAATCTGTGCTTATGGTTTCCAACACTGGCTGTTACGTTCGTATAAACATTCTGTCTAATAATAATCTGGGAATCAGCAGGGGCTGGACCAATACTCGCCTTTAGCCTAGCTTGCTCACCAAGGAGACTCTTCAGGCTTTTGCCAACCTGTGCCAAATATTTAGCACGAAGTGCCATGCTTTTTCTGGTCATGCCATCGGATTTTTCAATAATTGATTTAATTTTTTTCAAATCAATACTTGCAACCCCAAAATAATCTAAAATTTGACGAAGGTGCGTGTTTTTGTATCGAATATTTTTCTGCACATTGTCAAGAGCCAAAACTTGTTCAGGTAACACTCCTGCAACCAACTCAGTGTCAGCCCAAGCTTTTGTCCCAGCAATATAAATGTCTATTGTTTTTGTAGCCCAGATCTCACCACCCATAACACTTCCACTATTATCACCACTTCCGTACTTAACTTGAACTGAACCTCTAGCGCGAAGCTTGCCATGATAAACGTAATCGCCTAAAATTATATCACCACCGGCAACAATTGTAGCTTCATTTACATAAGGGGTTGTGACGTTACCTCCAGCAGCAATGCGGGTTCGCTTGCCAGACACTCCTAGGGAAATAACGATGTCACCATCAGATTCAATAGTCACACCATCTTGAATGGCAGCAGATACAGTAACATCACCTCCAGCTCGAATGGTAAAACCAGAAGCAATCGCACCCCGCACTACTACATCACCTGTAAAGTCAATATTCCCAGTTTTATAATTAACACCATTGTACAGGACTAGTTCTTCAGATAAATAAATCATGTCACCATCGTGATGTAATGCTCCTTCAGTTTCAGCAAAAAAAAGAATCTCTTCATCCTCTTCAATTAACTGAATATGCTTGCCAGCTCTAAGGCGGGCAGGAGTACCATGCTTTGCTGTAAGCTCTTCCCCTTTGAGGTTTTTTCCAGAAATACCTAATGTAGGTGAGGTGAGTTGAGCTAGTTTTTGTCCCGTCACTGCACTTACTACTAGGTTTCTATCTTTAAAATCTATTTTGTCATTTGGAAGGCTTGTGCCAATCCTTTCTTCAATATCAATAAACCATTTGATTTGTCCGTCTTTGCCATCAATAGCAGGGATGCTAGAAGCAAGGGTGTAGCAATCTGCCTCTAAAGAACCTGCCTCGTAATACATAAGGCATTTTTCAATTTCATTGTCTTGGTTGCAGGGAACGCCCAGCCTTTTAAACCAAAACTCTAAGAAATCTTTGTCCATAGCATTGGTAGGGGAGCCAGAGAAATACCAGATAATTGCCTCAAGATTTCCCTTAACCTGAATCGGAGAAAGAATTTGCAAAATATTGTTAATCACACAAATGTAACCATATTTTTCTGCTATATAATCACCTGATGATGTTCGTTCTACATGGTCACCTGCAGCAATTTTAATTGCATTCCCCCCGCTTATGGAAAAATCACCTCTTAAGGTTTGTTCATAAGCAATTCTGGCGCCAGGAGTCACAGCTAAAGGAGCAAATTTGGTATATTCTACATTCTCTGAATATTTGCTTCTGTAAAAGTCGATAAAGTCATTGAAAAGTTCTGTTAATCGGTCAGTAGATAGGCATTTCTCTTCGTCTGACCTTAAGAAGACAACTTCGTTTCCAGCATTACCAAGGTAAGCGAACTTTGAACTATTCGTTGATTCTTGATTCTTACCGTCAACAGAGTCTAGGTCGCCAAGGAAATCCTCAAAACCTTCAAAGTCCTCTGAATCATTTAAAGAATTCTTATCAAGATCATTGTTACTCATTAAAGGCTACTCTCAGCAAAACTCAATAAGTCATCTAAGTCATCTAGGTCTAACGCATCATTTTCTAGATCATCAGAAAAACTAACTATTCGAAGTACCATCGCAGCTTCTGTAGACATGCGCCATAAAACATCTGCCGAATCGGTGGCACTATCTTCTTTGTTTGGTAAAGAGACAAGAACAACACCAAAAATGTGATCCTCAAAGATAATCGGTGAGCAAAGTAATTCTGCATTATCTGCATTTAATCTTTTGTCTTGAAAAGTTTCGGTGGCAATTTGGTAGGCTTCATCAGTTTCCAACACTTTAAGACTTTCGATAACAGAGAAAGAATATTCACTGGTAAAACTAAGTTTACCTGATCTATTATCAGGCGTTAACAGGGCAATTGCATCAGCTTCTAATACCTCCCCCAGAGCTCTAATAATAGCCTCGCCTGATTTCTTTTTACTTAATCCCTGGGTTTGCAGGTGCAATAATTGATCGCGCGCTTCTAGTTCTTTAACTTTTCTGTCTAGCTCTTTGGTTCTCTGTGCAACTTCCTCTTCTAGGTGTTCTCGTGCTTGTTTAAGTTCTAAATGATTGCGGATGCGGGCCAGAGCAATGGGTGGGGACACAGGTTTAGAAAGGTAATCAACGGCTCCCATGGTCAAACCTTTTTCTTCATCCTCCGTTTCAACCTTAGCTGTAACAAAAATTATGGGAATTTTGGCAGTCTCAGGATTAGCCTTTAAAATCTCACATACTTCATAACCATCCATCTCTGGCATCATAATGTCTAAAAGAATGATATCCGGGGGCTCTTTGGCAACCAGCTTTATGGCATCTACACCTCTCATCGCCACACTTACCTTGTAGTCATGACGAAGAATATCATGGAGAAATTTAATGTTAGTTGGAGTGTCATCAACGATGAGAATACGATACATGTGCTTCACCAAATATTTATAGTAAGATTTTAATTACATTATCATTTTTTTGTTTAGACTTGCAAGCTATCTAGTTATCACGTAGAAACATCAATTAAGGGGAGGGCGATATGTGAAAATATTAAAATGAAATTTAAGTTACATTTTGCGCAAGAGCATCTAGTTCATCTAATGCTACTAACGCTCCTTCAAAATCAAATCCAGTGAGACAAGATTCTAAGTCACAGGTGCTTTCTACTGAGAAAGAATTGAAATAGTTTTTAAGTTTATTGAAAATATCATCGGAAGACATATCGCTGATCTCAAGAAGTTCTCTAAGCTCTTTAATTAGTGGGGAAACTACCTCGTATGGAACTGCGAGAGAAGATGTAGAGGTAGGGAGAGGCACTTTTTGTTTAGGCAGCACTATCTCTTGAAGGGACAGAAGAACCTCTTCAAGATTAAAGTTAACTATATCAGAATATTGTTTAATATTTTGATTGGTCTTAATCGCTGTTTCAAGTTTTATTAAATCTTCATGTAGGCCATTCATTCCCAAACTACCTGTGATACCCTTTACTGTATGAACAAGCCTACTGGCAGTTTCTTTGTCGCCATCCTCAAGAGCACTTTTCACTATATCAGAAAATTGGCTGTAGTCTTTTACAAAGTCGCAAAGCAATTCTAGATATAAATCTTCATTGCCTCCCAGTCTTTGAAGACCTTCTTCTATGGACACTCCTTTTATGTTTTCTGAAAACTTATATTTCTTAGTGTCAATTGCCAAATTAAATCTCCATAGTCAGTTAGCCATTACTTTTTTAGATTATAATTTATTTTTTTCTATAAAAGCAAAAATAGTTTGGTCGATAATAATAGAAATTACAACTTGATTTAATTGTTTAGTGATTTTAATAGCTGGGGTAGCAAGGATAGTTAAAACGTTTGCTATACACTGACGTGTATACTTTACTCATATGACTAAATATTTAATGACAAGAACAAGGAGCTTAAATAAAATAAAGTTAAATCTGGGATTTAAACTAGGTGTTAGCTATTTCATTTTGCCTTTATTATTTTGTCAGTAACTGTAAAGGCCGTGACCTTCTTGGTTAGCTGATGGTCTCATGCTGGTTAATTTACCTGACTGTAAATATGGAAAAAAGAGCTGTGTAGAGCTCCCCAAGTATATATTGTTGCTTTAACCTCACCAATGATAGAACAAGTAAATAGTGTAAACATCCAATTGTGGGTAGGTGTTGTTAGGTAAATTGGTTGTTGTTTTGGGGTCTTGTTGTAAATAATTATTATCACCTATCTGTTGATTCGAAAATAGAGTATTGTCATAGGTATAAAGAGGAAAAGATTGAATTAAAACATGATTATTATTTAGTTTTAGTAAGATGCTTTTTTGCAAATCTAGTAACAGAGACTAGATTTATTTATTAATTTTTTAATTTATAATTGGCTATGATCTCAACTGTAATTATTTTTGTCTTAATCGTAATTTCTGCGTTCTTGTTTTTTTGTTGGATGTCCCAAAAAAAACAAACTCAGATAAACCAAGAAATCATTGAACTTTTATCTGTAGGTAATTTAGATAAAGCTGTTCGACTTACCAAGAATAAATCTGAAAAAGATAATCTTTCTGAAGCTACATCGAAACTACCAGGTTTCTTGAAAGGTATTTTTAAGGCTGTTGCAGATTCAACATCTGCAACATTCAGTACAGCTAAATCTCTGAGTGAAACAGCAGTAAATGCTGAAAAAGAAGCGAACCGTCTTTATGAGCAAGCGAACGAAGTTATTGCTGCAAATACAAAAGTTTCTACTAGCATGCTTGCGGTTACAAGTGCAATGGAACATTCTAGTTCTAATGTTGCATTGGTTGCAGCAGCTTCGGAAGAGATGTCTGCGACTATTCATGGTATTGCTGGAAATACAAATGAATCTCGGGCGATTAGTGTTGCGGCAGTTGCAGAAACAGAAAAGGCGTCTGTATCTGTTAAAAAGTTAGGACAGGTGGCTAGAGAAATTTCAAAAATTACCGAGGCCATAGATGAAATTTCTGGGCAAACAAATTTACTTGCCTTAAATGCCACTATCGAAGCTGCTCGTGCAGGTGAAGCCGGGAAAGGTTTTGCTGTTGTTGCCAACGAAATCAAAGAGCTTGCTAAACAAACAAGCCAGTCTACCCAAAGAATTACTAGTCAAGTTAATGATATCCAAGAATCTACTTTACAAACAGTTGAGGCCATTGACAAAATTAGTACTACCATAAATAATGTTAATGATATTACTGAAGTTATTAATACTGCGATAGAGCAGCAGGTTATCGCCAGTGACGAAATTGCGCAAAATATTTCTGAAGTTTCTTCAGGGGTTCACGATGTTAACGAGAATATTGCTTTGGCTAGTATGGCAACTGAAGAAACAGCACATATTGTTGAGTCTATGAAGGAAGGATTGAAAGTTTCAGTAAATAGCTGCGTTGAGGTAAAGCAGTTTTCACGTGAAGTTGTTCAACTTGGTGAGCAAATGGTACACGATTTAGATAAGATTAAGCTGAGTTAGGAGTGATCTATCTAGGAAGAAAAATTATGGCGCATTAACACCTTCTTTGATTGGACTAGTCTTCCCATCAACGAGTGTCAAAGCTTTTTGCTCCGAGACTTTTTCTTGCACCTATAGGTTTATTACCTGTTTTCTTTAAAACACCCGATGGGCCAAATTCAATTTCTGCATTGATATTCGGTCTTTTTAATGTTGCGGGGAGAGAATTTCGAAGCTTCTGGTAGCGTATATTTTGATCTTGGTTTTCATATCTTTCCTTTATGGGTTACGGCTTTGCCACACAAACCAAGCGATCATCTTTCAATAAATTGATCTCAACATCTAACTTGTAAAGCTTGCTCAAACTCTCAGCATTAACCACCTTATCTGTCAAACCAAATCCCTGTAGTATGCCATCAGCCAATAATGCGGTGCGATTACTATAGGTTAATGCATGATCAGGGAAATGTGTTGTCATAACCACAGCTAAACCTTGCTTAGCTAGGTCACTTATAAACTCCATAATTCTGGCTTGGTTGCCAAAATCTAGATGGGAGGTTGGTTCGTCCAATAAAAGAATTCTTGCCTCTTGGGCAATAGCACGTGCGAAAAGTAAGAGCTGTCTCTCTCCACCACTAGTTTTATTGTAAGGTTTTTCTGCAAGATGACCGATTTCAAACTTAACCATCGCATTTAAAGCAATTTCATAATCATGTTTAGAGGGAGCTGCAAATGATCCTAGATGGGCTGTTCTCCCCATAACAACAACATCTATAGCCGGAAAAGCAAAGATAGGATTATGCATTTGTGGAACAAATGCTATAGCTTGGGATATTTTCTTGCGATTTAATTTTTGTAGAGGTTGCCCTTCAATCTCTACTTCTCCTGAATTAGGAGTGGCTAGTCCGGCCATGCAACGCATTAACGTCGATTTTCCAGTACCATTTGGGCCTAGTATTGAAAGAATCTCACCTGTATGAACATCTAAGCTAATATTTGACCAGACAAAGTCATCTTGGTCATACGAAAAGCTTAAATCTGAAACTGAAAGTACTATGCCCACCCTGTTTTCCCCTTAGTAAGTAGCCATGCAAAAAATGGGGCGCCCACGGTTGCTGTTAATATTCCAAGCGGTATTTCGGCGGCACTGATATTTCTTGCTAGTCCATCAATAAAAACAAGATAGCAGGCGCCAAGGGCCAGACTTGTCGGGATAAGTTTCATATAATCAGGACCAACTAGCATTCTCGCTAAATGGGGTACAACAAGTCCAACCCATCCTACAATGCCACTCACAGATACAGCACTTGCTGTAATAACTGTAACTGCGAGAATTAATGAAATACGTAATCTACCTGCCTCTATACCTAAAGTTTTTGCCTCTTCATCTCCAAAGGACAGTACATTTATTCTCCAACGTATAAGTATTATGAAAATGATACATATTGTCATTGGTAATAAAACAGTATAGAGATCTTCCATCGATATTGAAGCTAAAGACCCCATTAACCAATATACAATAACTGGAAGTTTATCATCAGGGTCAGCCATATATTTTACTAACGAAAGTAGTGATTGAAAAAAAGCACCAACGATTACCCCCGCCAAAACAATGATCATGCTACCGCTACCTTTATAAAACTTGCTCATAAACCATGCAGCGGTTACTGCTAAAATACCCGATACAAAAGCACATCC
Organism: Desulfotalea sp.; assembly: GCA_051531995.1. Classification (GTDB taxonomy): domain Bacteria; phylum Desulfobacterota; class Desulfobulbia; order Desulfobulbales; family Desulfocapsaceae; genus Desulfotalea. The sequence continues at coordinate 98,626 of JAOPTU010000003.1, read as the reverse complement.
TTGTATCATAAAAGCTTGATTCCATATCACAATACCTAAGGCTGCACCAAATCCTGCACCAGAGGCTACGCCAAGTACGTATGGAGAAACAAGTGGATTGCGAAAAACACCTTGAAAAGCAGCCCCGGAAACAGACAATCCTCCACCTATTAGCATTGCAGCTAAAATCCTAGGCAAACGTACATCCATAACAACTGTTTGGATAATACTAGCTGGAACGTCCTTAACAGGAAATCCTAAGTTGTAGGCCAGGATACGAAAAATATCAAGTATTTCAACAGGATATCTCCCCCAAGTTAGACCAAAGCATAATGCTAATAGAGGCGTTACTAGAAGCAGACCATACAGCCTGCTACCAGTTTTACGATTAGGAATTGAAGTCTGTTTACTTGTATGGAATTTCATAAAATTCTTTATAGTAAGACTGAACCATTGAGGAAAGATCAACATTCTTGAATTTTTCTGGATAAAGGATACTTCCCATCCATATCTCGCCTAGAGCCATTGACTCAGGTAAGGGATGACCCCATGGTTTTACATACTCAGGACAAATATAAACTTTATTGTTTTTTACAGCGCTCACTTCTTGCCATGCTGGATCATTAATGAGTTCTTCTTTTGATTGTCTATGACGCCATTGGATAAAAATTACTTCTGGATTCCATCGGAGAATATCTTCCATTGTGACTTCTTTAAATCCGACAATTTCAGCAGCAGCGACATTAACCCCACCTGCACGCTCCATAATCACACTCGTATACTTACCACTGCCGTAAGTTCTTAAGTTAGAACGGGCCATATAACATCGAACACGTTTATCAGTAGGTATTTGACCTAGATGAGTTTGAAATGTTTTTTGATTATGATCGATGGTCTCAATAAGCTTAGTTCCACGATCTTGTTTTCCAAAAACATCAGCTATGATATTAATTCCTTCTTTTAATCCTTCGTTATAGGCTTTATTAGCATCTTTAAGTTCTGGATTTAATTTAGATGCTTGCTCGTATCCAGCGGCATATAAAGTAATAGCTATAACTGGGATTCCTGCGTCACTAATTTGTTTGATCATCGCTTTTGGAGCATAGTGAGTCACAAATACTACATCTGGATTGAGGATAAGCAGAGCTTCCATATTCACACTTTTTAAGCCACCTGGAGTCGGCATTTTGTCAATATTGGCAATACATTTTGCCGCGCCAGGCAGATACTTCTCCCACTTATTTAAAATGCCGACTATTTTGCCATCCGCTCCAATTTGTATTGCTATATCAAGTGTCTGATGTTGCAAAATTACTGCACGATTAATTTGATCCGGAATTGTAACTGCTCGTGATAGTTGATCAGTAATTATTCTTGAAGCCATAGCTGGTGATGAAATCATCACTAAGCTGCAAAATGCAATAAATACGTAAAGCCAATGAATACTTTTTCTCATAACTGTACATCTCCTATTCTCAAAAGATTTTTCATAATATATATCTTACCGTCTTTGAGAAACAACGTACTAGTTTGGTTGGTGCTCCACAATGCATAGACGTAAAGCTACCAACAATAACGAATACTTACATAGGTGTGGTCGGTAATGTGTGATAAATTTAGGGGTATTTGCTTATTTAATTAGATGAATAAAAAAAGCAGGAGTAGAAGTGTAGAATATCTGAATATGGTTGATTTTTATGCTAATCAGATAAAGGGTAGATTGTAGCTAGGTAAAATAGTGCATTATCTCAGACGAAAATATCGATGGACCTTTTGTGTTTCAATTGAGATTCTACAAAGGATATAGGGTTTTGTAATAAATTTTAAAGAAGTTTTGTTAAAAATCAGCCCTTGAAATTATTAGTGCACTTTTGCTTGTGAGGTATTTGATTATTCTTTTTTGCCCTTTTATCTAAACACCAAGTAAGTAATAGGAAAATGATTCCCATAGCCAAGAGTTGATATAGATATGGGAATACTTCCGTTAATGATGCTCCTAGTTGATTTAGCTTTGAAGATGCATGGAGCGCCGGACTAAAAGGAGCTATTTGTACTATCATTTTTAGGAATATAGGCACTTCGCTTGCTGGCCAAAAATATCCAGAGGCAAATAGTATTGGTAAGGATGTGATTAATACAACAAAGGTAGCTAATTCTTTATGGGGTAAAATCTTACCAAGTAGAATACCTAGGGAAATGCAGGCGAATAAGAATGGTATGTAACAGAACCCAAGTTGCCAGATGGGGGCTATGCGTGGAATTTCCATGAGGTTGAAACAGTAACCAAAATAATAGCACCCTAAAAGTGTATAAATGCTACCAAAAACGAAAAATCTGGCGCTTAGTATTCTTGTTACTGACACCTCTTGCCAGTAGTTATTTATAGCAGGAATCTTAGCATTTCCATTCTTGTCGATATCCTTTTGAGTTCCAGTGAGAATTGCTACCCCAATAATTAATGTATGGTGCAGAATAAGTAGAAAGACTGCTGGCAGTACATAATTTAGATAAGAAACAGTGGAATTAAAAACAGGTTTAATATTAAGATTGATTGGGCTTAATTCCCGTATGGCTTGATCTTGTGGAAGACCTTTTTGCATCATTCTGGTGACTCTAACCTTGGCAGATAGTGTTTCACCAGCATAGGTTAATCCTTCTATTACTAGACCGTAAACAAGGAAGTAGGATGCATCTCCAGCATATGATAGAACTGGACTTTTCCCTAGTAATACATCTCTATAGAAATTTTCGGGGATGACCATTATTCCCGCTAGTCGTTCCTTTAAAAATACCTTTTGAGCTTCTTTCAGACTTGTCACTCGATGTTTTATCGCAATTTGAGGAGAAGCATCCACCATTCTTTCGAGTTGACGGCTAAACTGGTTGTCATCTAGATTAACAACCACGAGAGAAAGTTCTCTCGGTATTTGATTTAAATAAGGTTGAGGGTATAAAAATGAGTAAAAAATAACGCCAACAAAAACTGTTAATGAAATGGCTGGATTTTTAACAATGGCGAGAAATTCATTATAAAAGAGGCGTGACCAGCTCATTTTTGCCCCCTTTTATTCAATATATAAAATGCCATTGGTAAAAGTAAGCAAAACAAGGCTAAAAATGTGATTGGTTGCAGATTCTCCATGGGAGGGATGGCAAAGTTTGATTGAGCAATCTGTATTTCGCTAAAATGAACAATTGGCAATAAGCTTCGCCAAACTTGGGCAAAAGTTGTCATATCCGATGCCGGAAAAGTAACCCCTAAAAAAGCAAGAGCAGGGGCTGTGAAAGCGGCACAGAAACTCATTGCTCTTGTGGCATCCCAGGTGATGGCGAAAAATAGGCAACCAGCTCCTTGGCATCCGACTACTGTGAGTAGCAAAGCAAAGAGTAGAAATGGCCAACTGCCACGCATGGGCCAATCGGCTAGATTAGACATTGCCCAAAGAAATAAAGATCCTTGAAGCCAAAAAATAATTGTTAATACACACATTCGGGCACTAAGCTTTAAATACGGTCGATTCTCCGTCTGTAGCCATTTTTGTAAACCAAAGCGCCTTTTTATTGAACCGATGGATAATACAGTTACTCCAACCAAGAAAATTTGCCAAGCAGCAGGAATCATGGCAGTTACTAAAAATTGGCCGTAGTTAGAATTAATATTTGCAAGAGCCGTACTTTGCACCCTTATGGGGAATGCTGTTGCCATGGCAGTTTTTAACATAGGGGTTGCGATAAGATTGTTACCGATCTTTATTTTCGCGAGAGCAGTGGCGTGGGCGCGTCTTAAGGCGGCATTAATTTGTTTTCCCATCAACAAATATTGATGATTTATAAAAGCTGTGATTTGGGGTTGTAACTTCTTCGTTGTGTCACGTGAGAGGTTTTTTGGGATTATAATGAGTCCAAGTATATTGCTGTCATGTAAAGCTGCAAAAGCCAATTGTTGGCTTGTATATGACTTTATATTGATAACGGAACTGGCATCATAGGAGCTAATGAATTTTCTGGATAAAACGCTGTTATCTAAATCAATAACACCAACTGCCTGCTCATGGATAAGTCCTTGTTTAAAAAGAGCCCATAAAGCAATAAACAAAAGTATTGGCACCCAGGTGGAAAATGAAAATATCCAAGGATCTTTTATAAAATCCTTTGCCTCCCAGGCAAATTGTTTAGAAAAAGACAAATTCGTTTTCATTATAATTCGATGATTACCGACATTCCTGCTCGCAGTCCAGGAATTGTTTTACTGGGTCTTGCCTCGACTGCAAAGGTACGCATGTCAAAGCCTGTTTCGCTGTTGGTGGTTCGCCAAGTGGCAAAATCTCCTAGTACTGCGACGTATCGAACTTCAAATTCATAACTATTTTGTAGGGCAGGGATACGAGCGGTGAATTTGTGTCCTTTGGGGAATTTATACAGGATATCTTCTCTAACATTGAAGTTAGCCCAAGCATCATCCATATCCATGATGCTGACCACAGGAAATCCTTGCGGAGCTAGTTCCCCACTGTGCAGAAGGACAGTGGTAACTTCACCAGCATGAGGGCTGAAAACCTTGGTGTCAGCAGTGTAAACTTCTACCTCTTGTACCATGCTATCAGCCATTTGGGCTTTGCCAGCGGCTGCTTCTTGGTCTTCTTTTCTGGCACCATCTTTTGCCATTGAATACATTTGAAAGGCAGCATCACGGGCAAATTTGGCTGCTTGTAATTTGGCATAAATCTCGTCTTTTTGCTGTTCAGCAGTTACACCTTCTTTGAAAAGGGCATCAATGCGAGTATAAGATTTATGCAGAAAATTAACCTGTACTTGGGCTTGTTGCCAAAGATCTTTGGCGGCTTGTATCTGTTCAATTCTAGCTCCTACTATAGCTTTGTCGGCGATTGCATTGGCGGCCATTTGACCTGCTTTGGCTTGGGCTAATTTAGCTTCTAATTCCGGACTTTTGAAAGTGAAAACTAGCTGTTCTTTTTTCAGCTGATCACCTTTATGAACAAGAACTTCATCTATTCTACCTCCAATTTTTGACGAGACACTATATTGCTGTGCTTCTATCTGGCCTTGAAGAATAATCGGTTTAGGTTGGTAAGCTTGCCAGAAGGTATAAATAACCCAAGTCGCAAGAACTACGATAAGGGAAAAGATGAATATGTTTTTGGTTATTCGCATTGTGTCCTCTAAAAAGATATAAGGTGTTTGGGCAAATTTTATGGATGAACGGTGGCAATTTGTTGATAATGTGGGAATTGGCTGATTTCGCCACTAAGTACTAAAAGTTGTGATAGAGATTGTATGTAACTATATAGGGCAACAGCCTTTTGGATTTTCACCCCAGCAAGAAATAGCTCTGCATCCACTACATCCAGAGAGGTGGCAAGTCCTTGCTTAAACGCTTTGTTACGCAATTTCAGGCCTTCTTCGGCGAGTTCCAGACTTGATGTTAAACCGTTATATTCTTCTAAGGCTTGTTTTGCCTGTAGATAATATTGTTCGCTGGCAATGGCTAGATCTTTTTTGCCTTGGGCGATCATGCTATCTAGTTGACGTATTGAACTATGGGCAGCATCAACTTTGGCAAAACGCCCGCCTCTATCAACTAAAGTGAATTTGACATTTAAACCCACAAACCAGTCTGGGGCTAATTCTGTGGCAAGGCTTTCGCTTTCGTATATTGAATAATTTCCAAGCATGGCAACTTCGGGATGAAATTTTCCTTTTTCAATTTTTACTAATCCTTCCGCCTGTTCTTTTTTTGATTTTAGGATACCAAGAAGTGGGTAGCTATTCTGGGTTTTTATTATGAAATTTTCCAACGGTGGTATCTCGTTGTTGGCAAAAAGTGAGTCCACAGGAATTAGATCAGGACTAGTTTTAAGCATACTAGCAAGAGCTTTTCTGGTGATTTCAAGATTACGCTCAGCTTTTTTGCTTTCTACCTTTGCCTTGTCGTAGGATGCCGCTGCTTGTAAGCGCTCGACTTTGGCGATCTGGCCATGTTTTTCAAGTAGGGTCGCATTGTGTAGGTGTTGTTTTAAGCCAAGTGCTACAAGATGTCTTGTTTGAAAAATCATCTCAGTCAAGATAACTCCAAAATATCTCTTGCTCAGCATACTGAAATGCTGGCGCTCAACCATGGTTTTATGCTGGTTGGCTTCGTGTACTCGACCTAGGGCAATTTCTTGGGCTGCATCAATTCTGCCGCCAGCATATATTGGCCAGGTTAGACTTATGCCGCTATGGAAAGTGTCTTTATCAGCCAAGGTAGAGGTGAAATCATCCATGTTCATAGGACCAAGGACATGACCCAGATTTTCAATGATACCTTTGGCGGCGGCACCATTGTTTGGCATACTGTCAAAAAGCATATCGGCAGTAAGCTCTATATCATTATCAAGACGGATATATTGAGCGGAGATATCAATTTGAGGGTAGTAAAGGGATTTTGCTGCTTTTTGCTTAAACTCTGCATTTTCAATACCTGCTCTTTCGGCGGCTAAACTGTCACTAATGTTCTGGAGTCGTTGCCATGCTTGGTCGAAGCTGAATTCGGCAGCGAGGCAATTGGCTGTGCTTAAGCTACAAGATAAAAAAAGACATGAGAAAATTACTAATAAACGCATCTACAAATATAACTCCATTAAGAAAGTTGACTGAATAATCAGGATATTTCGGGGTACACTATAGGACTTTGTTGTCGACTATATCAAGTAGAATAATTTCCCTATCACAGGAAATTATTAAAACTATGTTAATTACGCAGATATGAGTTGTAGTCTTGGTAGGTTTTCTAGGATATAAATTTATGATCTAATAACTTAAGGGTGCCTCAATTGTTGAGACTTGCTCGAAGGGTAGGGCTAGGCGGATCTCATTTTACTGACCTTCGATCGGATTTGAGGATAAGCTTTGAGGGTGGCGTATCTTGTTGAATTTTACTTTTTAAAATTAAAAACATGAACGAGTATTAGATTGATTTATAATACTCGTTCAAAAATAGAGGGAGTTTGTGAATTGTGGTTGCTGATGAATAATGGAGAATTCAATTTAACATAAAATTTCTGTTAATTAGCATTTTATAAGTTTTAGGCGGTGCAAATGATCTTTGGCAAGTTCTGTTAGTGATACGTCACCAAATTTACTAGGGTCTAGCTCTGGAAATCTTTCTGTTAACATTTCAGTAAATGATATTTTAGTCGACAATTCTAATACCTGATTCCAGTAGTGAATTACGTCATCAGTATATTCTTTTACTTGAAAAGCCCTAGAGCCAGCATCATAAATAGTGCATCTTTCTAGAGGATATGTTGCAGATTCATAATTTGACTCAATGAATTCAGGGGTCATTAAGGCACCGCAACGGATTAGATCTGTCCCGGTTAATTTAACAGAAACTCTGGTGTCTATTGTTGGCACAAAGAATCTTCCTTCAATATAGCAAAGATGCGTTCCCTCATAATCTGGGAAATGTTTCCTACAAGCTGTATCGGCTTCAATTAGCCTGGCTTCACTAATTTCTCCTCCGATTGTAAAAAATACAATGGAACCAAGTTGGATATTTTGTTTGACTGCTTCATCGATCATAATTTCAAGACCATGGCGTAGGCTGGTACCTGTCGCCACAACATCACCAATAATGATTTGGGCTCGCTGGGGGAAAGAAACTTTCTTATAATCATCCTCGGTGATATGCCATTGCTCTGAATCTTCTGGTAGCCTTTTTCTTTGAGCTGTAACAAATGATGAACTATGATTATTCCAACCATATGCTTTGGCAAGAGCACCACGAAGCCCAAAATTTAGTCCGCCTCGTAGTATGTTAAAAACTACTGAACGAGTTTCTTCGAGATTTATTGTGGTTGAAGGTTTAGCAAGTCTAAGAAATGTGGCGCAGGCCTCTTCCAGTTTGTTGGTGTAATCTAAGCCTAAAACAAAGGGGTTGTTGCAGATGGCTCTGGTCTCTGGTGTTGTGAGGATATAACGGTTTATTGGGCTTTCTGTTCCGTCATCAAGGCTATAGATAGCACTGGTTTCTTGGCGATTTAATTCTGTTAACATCTGGGTTGCACCTAGGTATATATTATGAATAGTTCTTTTTATATGTATAAAATTTTTATCTAGCAAAATTTAGCTTGGATATAACATCATTTGATATTCTTATAAAGATTAACTTCAGTTCTATTGCGGCCGTTTGCCTTTGCTTCGTAAAGAGCTAGATCTGCTCGATGTAGAATGGATTCTACATCGTCACCGTCGTTCAAACTGGTTATACCAATACTAACAGTCATAGCTGGGCTCTTGCAGTCATGCTGTGCTGTTTTCTTTTCAATTTGTTCTCGTATTCGTTCGGCAATAATTTTTGCAGGTTCTAAAAGAGTGTTGGGAAGGATTACAGCGAATTCTTCACCGCCAATTCTGCCCATGGTGTCAACATCACGTAGTTCTGCTAAGCAAAGGTCTGCAAAAATGGTTAGTGCCTTGTCGCCCACGCTATGGCCATAATTATCATTAATACTTTTGAAATGATCGATGTCAAGCATCATGACAGATAGGGGACGAGGGTATCTATTGTGATTTGCTACCTCATGTTTAGCTATTTTAAATAGCTGTCGGCGATTTGCAAGCCCTGTTAGAGAGTCAATGGTTGCAAGCTCTGTTAATAGTCTTTCAGATTCTTTTCTGTCAGAAATATCATCAAAAATCCAAACAACACCTTTAAAAAAATCGGGATTATTTTTGTTATTAATGGCTTTACCTGAAATACTAACCCAAACATGAGAACCATCTTTCCGTTTTAACTTATATTCTTTTTGCAGTACTTCTTTGTGAGCTAAAGTTTCGTAAAAATTATCTCCAAATTGTTGGTAGCTATCTCGGCATGTATGTAGCATCTCAGTGCTTTTACCTTCTAATTCTTCTGCGGTGTCGTATTGGAGTATATCTAGTAGTCGCTGGTTTACACGATATATGATTCTTCCTCCTCGTAAAATTAAAACGCCAACCATGCTGTTATTGAAAAATATTTCTAAGGCTTCATTTTTATCTTCAAGAGCTTGTTGATTTGTTTTAAGGGCAGTTATATCGTCACCCATCCATACGACTCCTTGTGTCATATCTGGAGGGATATTGTCATCAATGGTTTTGGCAACTAGCTTAATCCATATCCACTTTCCATCCGTGCGTCTAAATTGAGTTACTTCTTGATGGAAACCAGTTTTTTCAAGTTTCTGATTATATATATTGTCAAAGAATTCAGTTTCTACTCCAAATACCGCAAAGTCTTCACGACTAAATCCAACAATTTCTTCTGCTGGCTTTATTTTAAACATTTTTCGAAAGTGTTTGTTTATCCGTCTTATCTTTCGATTTCCATCTGAAAAAACAAGAGCAAAAGGACTGTGGTTGAAGATTGTGTTCAGTTCTGCGTTTACCAGCTCTAGCTGACGCTGTTTATTGATGATTTCGGAGATATCTCTGTAACTGGCAACGCGGACTTTTTTTCCAGCGTATTCTAAATGGGCAACATGCACAATTCCTGGGAAAGTGGAGCCATCTTTACGGAGTAGGTCAGCGGTGTAGGGTGTTTCACTTTTGGTTTTAACAAAATTTTGGACCATTTCACGATAATCATGACTGATGAGATTAATACCTGGTAAACCGAGAACTTCTTCTTCGTTATCGTAACCAAATACATCGAGAAAAGAGGTTGTTAGTCCACTGCATTTGTGATCCTCATCAAAGATAATCATAGGCTCAAGAGCCGTTTTTTCGAAGATGTTTAAGCGCTTTTCGTAAGTCTTAGCTCGCTTAAGTTCTTTCTTTAGCCTTTTATTTTCATTTTTAAGCTTTTTTATTTGTTTTGTATTCATCCGTTATATCCTGGATTTGCATGTGAGCAAAAGGCAGTATTAAGGTATCTATCTATATTGATTAAAAATAATTACTTAATTATGAGGGGTAGTGAAAAATATTACATCTATGATTTTGTGAAGTACATAAAGTATATCATAACAAGAATGTTTGATCATAAATAATAGTACGAATTAAGTGAATATTTGCTATTAATTTAAGAGGATATTGTTCTGGGTTAAAGGATATTTTATTTTTTGCTCTTCAGGTGTGGTTGATGATATCCTATTTAAGTAAATTTTCTTAATAAAGATAATAATTAAGAAATTATGATTGTTCCATTATCAGGGGTATATCTTCATTTATTAAAACTCTTAAATATAAAATTAATGCCATGGAGGCTAGTATGGAAGGAAGGACTTTAGATTTTATTGCTCTAGGTATCTTATGCTTTGTCGTGATAATGATTATTTACGCAATTATTTATATCCACGATATTCCTTATGAAATTGCAAAAAAGAGAAAGCATCCCCATCAAGATGCAATTCACACGGCTGGCTGGGTAAGTTTATTTTTAATGCATACCATTTGGCCATTTTTATGGATTTGGGCAACACTCTATAAACCAGATTATGGTTGGGGGTTTTCTGGTAAAGGCGGAGAGGAAGACATTCAAAATCCTGAAGATCTAATCAAACTCATGGATGGGTTACAGGAGAAAATTGAAAGTAACTCTACGAAACATGAAATCAAAATAGCAGAGTTACAAGAACGGATTAAAAGCCTAGAGTTACAGCCAGAAACTGGTAAGGAGGTATAATGGAAACCTTATTAATACTCACATATTTATCTGTTTGCTGGGTTATATTCAAAATATTTAAGATATCAGTGAATAAGTGGTCAATGACAACTGTCGTTTTAGGCGGAGTTATCATGATGGGAACTATTCTCGCTGGAATGGCGTATTTCCATCCCGCGTCTGCATCCGCTAGATCATATTTTATAACTACTCCTATCATCCCCAATGTTCGAGGTAAGGTGATTGAAGTTAATATTGAACCGAATATACCACTGAAAAAAGGTGCTATTTTATGTAAGCTTGATCCTGTTCCGTTTCAAGCAAAACTTGACGGTTTGCAAGCTCAGCTACAGCTTGCTAAGACTAGGCTCCTGCAAAATAAGGAACTAGTGGCTGCTAAAGCGGGAAATATTTTTGATGTTGAACAATTTGAAACAGAAGTGCGAGATTTAGAATCTCAAATTATCACAGCACAGTTTAACTTAGATAGCACTATTCTGCGGGCGCCCACAGATGGATTTGTTGTTCATCTACGTTTACGGCCTGGTATGATGGCGGTTCCTTTTCCTCTTGCACCTATCATGACATTTGTTCATTCTAACGAACCTATTTTTGTGGCTGGTTTTAGCCAGCAACCTATGCAAAATATCAAGGTGGGTAACGAGGCAGAGGTGCTTTTTGCTGGTATTCCAGGTCGAGTTTTTAAGGCTAAAGTTACAAGGATAATAGGTGCTTTGGCAGAGGGGCAAACCTCTCCATCAGCCACCATGATAAAAGTAGGGACTAATTACCCTGAAGGATATATTCCTGTCATTCTAGAATTTGAAGAAGATCTGTCAGGTTTTTTTATCCCCATGGGTAGTGTGGCTACGGCGGCAGTTTACAGTGAGCATTGGCACCATGTAACTATAATAAGAAGAATTTTAATGCGAATGGAAAGTTGGAGAAATTTCGCTAGGTTTCATTAAAAATACAAACGTGATTTTTTGATAAAATGTAGTTTTGGGCATAGAGGTTAATTATGAGATTATACTTAAAAGCTTTAGCTAGTTTAGTTCTGTGTTTTTCGCTTTCATCATGCGGAGACAAAATTGCTAGCCATGATGAGGCGGTTTCTAGCATTAAAACCTCACCAACTGCTCTAGAGTTGCAGTCCAAAGATTGGGTAGAAAAAGCTGCAAAAGAGGGTTTGGTCGATGATGGTTGGATAAAAAGCTTTGGTGATGAAAAATTAGATTCCTTGGTGCAGGAAGCTCAGGAAAATAATTTTGATTTGAAAATTGCAGCGGCACAGGTAGAAAGTGCATCTGCTCTTGCGAAAAAAGCAGGAGCGGCATTAAAACCAACTATTGGATTGTCAGGTGGCTATTATGACTCTGCAAATGATGATAGAAGTGAAAATTATGGTGGTGGTCTAAATATAACCTGGGAACCAGATATCTGGGGTAAAATTAAAAATAGAGTGACGGCAAGTGAAGAGACTTTTGCCGCTGTCCAGTCTGATTATCAATTTGCTAGACAGTCCCTTGCTGCAACAACAGCGAACGCATGGTTTATTACTGCTAGTAGTAAAGTGTTGTTAAATTTTGCTGAGGATATTGTAAAACTTTTCTCGGAGACGTTGAGAATTGCTGAAGCAAAAGAAAAAGTTGGTAGAGGAAATATGAAGGATGTTTTTCTTGCCAAGGCTAATCTTGCCAAAGCTCAGGAGGCTTCTAGAGGTGCTAAGTCGGCATATAACAATTCAAGACGAAGCTTAGAAGTATTACTTGGTCGTTATCCTGGTGCTGAAATTGAGACCCTTGATAAGTTAATAGCGGTACCACCACCAATTGCAGTAGGAATTCCGTCAGCTCTTTTGGAGAGAAGGCCTGATCTTTTGGCAGCAGAACAGCGAGTTGCAGTAGCCTTTTATCAACAGAAAGAGGCTGAATTGCTACATTTACCTGATTTTAGTTTTGATGTTACCGTTGGCAGTACCAGTGCCGAAGATTTAGCCACTAGCCTTGTCGCAGGTTTCTTTGTGCCTCTTTACACAGGTGGTGCTATTGAAGCAGAGGTTGAAAAGGCAACTGCCGATCAAAAAGCGACCATAGCCGCCTACGGTCAAAAGTTATTAGTAGCTTTAGAAGAGGTTGAGGGAGCCTTAGCAGCAGAGCGAGATTTACTAGCAAGGGAACAGTATATGACCTCTGTTGTTGAAGAGAATTATAAAGCTTATAGAATAACTCAAAAACAGTATGATATCGGGAAAATAGAATTCCTTGATGTTATTTATATTCAAGGAAAATGGATAGAAGCAAAAATAGCCTTAACCGATTTAGCCACTAAAAGGCTATTAAACAGAGTAAATCTTCATCTAGCCCTAGGCGGCAGTTTTGAAGAGAATAGCTCACAGGATGGTTGATATGTCAGATGCAATATTAAATTTACCGGCTCATCTTCAGCTTGCAAGAAAGAACACACCTCTACAAAAGCTTGAACGCTTGAGTGAGAAGATTGGGGTAGATATTTTCTTTAAAAGAGATGACCTCACTGGCTCGGAGGTCTCTGGTAATAAAATTAGAAAACTTGAGTTTTTGTTAGCTGATGCCAAGAAAAATGGCGCTGAGACCGTTATTACCTGCGGTGGCGCTCAGTCTAACCATTGTAGGGCTACTGCTTTAGCTGCTGCTAAATGTGGTTTAAGTTCGATACTACTTCTTCGTACTGAAGACCCGAAAAACCCGCCAAAGATTGAAGGAAATATTCTCCTTGATATGATGACGGGAGCAGAGATTGTTTGGGTTACCCCAGAAGAATATAAAGATAGAGCTAGTCGATTTGAATTAGAGGTTGAACGTTTGAGGATAGCAGGGCAAAAAGCTTATATAATTCCTGAAGGAGGATCTAATCATATTGGTTCCTGGGGATATGTCCTTGCTATGCAGGAAATTATTTCTGATCTTGAGGAAGCTGGATTGAATGCTGATGGTGAAACAACAGTTTTATCAGCTATAGGCTCCGGTGGTACCAGTGCAGGCTTGGTACTAGGGCAGAAACTTTTAAAATCAAATTTAAATGTTGTTGGGGTAAATGTTTGTGATGACCGGGATTATTTCACTAAAGAAATAATCCGTATTTGCGAAAATTTTTCCAGACAATACTACCCAGACCTAAAGATTAGAGAGAGGGACATAAATATCGTTGATGGTTATGTCGGTCTCGGTTATGCCCTATCGAAAAAAGAAGAATTACAGGCAATTTACGAGCTTTCTCGGCTAGAGGGGATTGTCTTAGATCCAGTGTATACAGGTAAAGCTTTTTACGGTATGTTGCAGGAACTAGCTAAAAATAAAGATGTTTTTGGCAAGAGAGTTGTTTTCGTGCACACTGGTGGCCTTTTTGGTTTATTTCCTATTGCTGACCAATTAGCAGAGCTATTTTAGCTGTCATCTTTAGTTTCTTTTTTAAGAAATTTATTTAAATTAGAAAGAATTTAAACAGCAAGTAGTTAATATAAAACAGGGAGGGAGAATGAAGAAGTTACAAGTGAGTTTTTTCATGGCTTTAGCGCTACTCTTGATGAGTATGGTTGCCTTGGTTAATGCATCAACCATGGATGAAATAGTGAAGCGTGGCGAGTTGCGAGTTGCTGTTCAAGCCCAAGGGCCTCCTTTTAGTTTTATTGATAAGAATGGAGAGAGAACAGGCAGTTCTGTGGAAATTTGTAAAATGATGGCAGAGGAAATGGGAGTTGAGATTAAATTTTTAGACTTCGATTGGGATGGCCTAATTCCAGCTCTATTGACTGGTAAAGCAGATATCCTTGCCGCTGACATGACTCCAACCTTTAAACGTGCTTTAAAGGTCTCTTTTACAGATCCGTTTTATATCTCCACTCAGATTATGTATGTTCGAACAGATTCTAAATATAAAAGTATTGAGGAATTGAATAATTCAGAAGTTACCATCGCGGGGCTTTTAGGTTCGGTTTACACTAAGACTGCTGAGAAAATTTTGCCTAATGCTAAGATCAAAATGTTCAAGGGTGGTGGTAATATCGCCATGTCTGCTGTCATGAATGGTAATGCTGATGTTTCTGTGGTTGATAGAAGTAATTACCACGCTTTAGCTAGTAATTACCCTCCCGGAATGTTTAGGATGTTTCCCCGGAAACTGTCCTATGACCCTCTTGCCTTTGCTATTAAACCTGCTGATAGACACCTGCTAGAATGGGTAAATCTGTTTTTTGTCTGGATTAAAGCTGATGGGAGATATGAGAAAAACATGAATTATTGGGTAAATTCTACTGATTGGAAAAAGGACCATTAAGAAATAAATTTTAATGGTTGTGTTGTTTGCCGGTCACCTTGGGAAATTTAAACTAAGAATGACGTTTATGGTTAGATAGAATTTTTCGAGGTATCTTATCTTGTTTCTTATCAGAAAAATAAAATGCTAGAATCCTTTAACTTTAGGGTGATAATTGAGTATCTCCCGCTTTTTTTAGAAGGTCTTTGGGGCACGGTTTTTATCTCAGTTATATCTCTTGTCGGAGCTATGATAATCGGTGTTGTTGTTTGTGTGGCTAGGATTTCTAGCGTAAAAATTTTTTCCATTCCTGCAGCTATTTTCACCGAAGCTATTAGATCTACACCGCTTCTTATGCAACTTTTTTTCCTTTATTTTGGCCTACCAACTTTAGGTATTCACATGAGTGAAGTTCAGGTGGGGATTCTTGCTCTTTCTGTGAATAGTGGAGCTTATAACGCTGAGATTATCCGCGCAGGGGTTATGACTGTAGGGCAGGGGCAAATTGAAGCTGCTACTGCCTCTGGTCTCAATTTAATTCAACGTCTAAGGCATATCATTTTGCCCCAAGCCATTGGTGCTGCTATTCCAGCTTTGCTTGGACAGGTTATTGTTCTAGTAAAAGACAGTGCTCTTCTGGCACTTATCTCTGTTTTGGAACTTACTCGAGCGGCACAGTTACTCTCTTCTGATAGATTTATGCCTGCTGAAGGTTTTTTCACAGCTGCTATTTTTTATCTATTAATTTATTATATTTGTAAATTTGCCTTTAATTATTGGCAAAAGCGTCTAATCTTTAAGCCGGTGTAAAGAATGTATGAGTTTTATCTAAATAGCTTGTTTAGTACTCTGCCTTTTTTCTTTAAAGGTTGGGCGGTAACCTTGCAATTGTCGGCTATTTGCCTAGTTATTTCCACAGTTGCAGGTTTTTTGCTCGGAATCCTAACTTATCTGCGTATTCCTGTTCTGAAACATTTTATTGCAGGATATGTTGATATAATTAGGGGTACTCCTTTTCTTGTGCAGATTTTCATCATTTTTTTTATTTTGCCAGAATGGGGAATAGATTTAGATGCTTTTGCTTCAGCTGTGATAGCCCTTAGCATTTATGGAACATCTTATATTTGTGCTATTGTTCATGCGGGGCTTGAAACGGTTCCTCTAGGACAAGCAGAAGCCGCAATGGCAAGTGGTCTTAGCTTGAAGCAATCTATTAGATATGTAGTTTTTCCTCAGGCCATAAGGCCTGTTTTGCCTCCTCTCGTTGGGCAATATGTTTTAATGATAAAAGATACAGCTATTGTATCTGTCATCGGCTTGACGGACATTACTCGAGTTGGCTGGTTGACAGTTCAGCGTATCCCTGATGGAATTCTTGTCTTTGGACTGGTGGGTGTGTTCTATTTTGTAACCTGCTACCCTTTACTTTTTTTGGCCAATCATTTAGAGAAAAAGTTGACTATTCAAAATACTAAATTGTAGGTCTTGGGATTTTCCTTAAATAAAAGCTGCTTAAAAGAATGAATTTCGCAAATATACAAGAGCGATGGCGCCAACCTTTTGGCTATAAAGATGTGTTGCTAGTAGCTTTGCCACTAGTGGTGAGCATGGGGTCTACCACCCTTATGGAATTTACAGATCGAGTATTTCTTAGCCGCTATTCTTTGGACGCTATTGCTGCTTCAACTCCAGCAACTTTAGCACATCTTGTACTACTCCTTTTTTGTATAGGAACGGTAGGTTACTCAAATGTATTCATCGCCCAATATTATGGAGCGGGAAGACATGAAAAAGTTGGTGCTGTTCTATGGCAGTCAATATACCTTTCTTTGGTTGGTGCTTTTTTGTTGGGGCTAGCATATTTTATTGCTGAACCTCTATTTAGCCTTGTAGGACATTCCAAAAATATTATTTCTTTAGAAGTTGTTTACTTTCGGATTCTGACAGTGGGTAGTGGTTTTGCTCTTATGGCTTCGGCGTTGAGCTGTTTTTTTTCGGGGCGAGGTATAACTAGGCCTATAATGATTGTTAATACTTTGGCTGTCTTGATTAATATCCCTCTTGACTATGCCTTGATTTTTGGAATTGGACCTTTTCCAGCCCTTGGTATTGCAGGAGCAGGCATTGCTACAGTTTCAGCATGGATTATGCAAACCTTGATGTTTGCTTATCTTGTTTTTACCCGTAAAAATGATTCAAACTTTGCAGTATTTAGAAAAAAATATGACCAGAAGATTTTTAAAAGTTTGACTAGATTAGGTTTGCCAGCGGGCGTTAATATGTTTTTTGAATTGTTGGCTTTTACTTATTTTATCTTCGTGGTTGGCACTATTGGAGAAATAGAACTAGCAGCATCAAATATCGTTTTCACTATTAATTCAATCTTTTTTGTACCACTTATGGGAATAGGGATAGCTGTTTCGACCTTGGTTGGGCAGGCAATAGGACGAGGGAACCACCATGAGGCAATGCGAGCCACAACCAATACTTTTCATTTAGCTATGTTGTGGGCTGTCCTCCTTGGCTCTTTTTTTATTTTTATTCCAGAGCTTTTTATAAATATTTTTGAACCAACAGGAGAAGGCGCTTCTCATTTTAATGAAATTAGAGATCTAGGAAAAGTACTTCTTCGTTTTGTGGTAATTTATATTATTTTTGATACTGTTTTCATTATTTATTCTGGCGCTGTGAAAGGGGCAGGAGATACTAAGTTTATTATGTGGGGAATGGGTGTTATGGGGCTTTTTTGTCTTGCTATTCCTTTATATTTAGTGGTTTACACATTTCAATTAGGGCTCTGGTGGGCTTGGGTTGTTATTACAGCTTATCTTTTTTCTTTAGGTTCCATGGCTTTTTGGCGTTATCAAAAAGGTGCATGGAAGAAAATGTCTGTCGTTGACAAGGAAAATGAATAAAAGCCTTTCTTTTAAGATAAATATGTTTTATAAAACTTCGTCGAAGAAATTCACAAATTTTTTCGGTGACCATAGCGAAGAGGCTCCACCCGTTCCCATTCCGAACACGGAAGTTAAGCTCTTCAGCGCCGATGGTACTGCATGGGAGACTGTGTGGGAGAGTAGGTCGTCGCCGTTTTTATATACAAGAGGCTTTCAATTCATATGAATTGAAAGCCTCTTTTTTTTTCTATCATTTATCCTGTCAACTAGCATTTTAACTGGTGCTGGAGTTTAAGTAAATTACCGAGTGTAACTATCGGCAATTTCAGTTGATTTATCTTGGCGCTTCTATCGTGTTCTAGTGGGAGAAACGCTTTGGCTTATTTTGTCTGCTTTGCGGCTGAGAGTCTTATTCTTCAATATCCAGGCCGTTTTTATCTTCCTGTAACGCACTAAGCTGGTTCAATGCTTCTACTAGTTGGGAGACCGTGTTTGCAAGCGCATCTTGGCTGTTTACAAGCCTCTCTGCAACTCGGACACGAGCTTGTAACTCAGCAGCACTGAAAGGCTTAGTGATATAATCATCGGCACCAGCTTCAAACCCTTCTAAGGTATCTTTTTTCTCGTCCCTTCCTGTTAGAAAAATAATATACGGCGACGGTTCAAGGTTCTTTTCCTTGATACGTTTACATACCTCTAAACCACCCATTTCGGGCATTTCCCAATCCAGGATAATAATTCTAGGGTGATTGTTTCGGTCAAATTCAGCTAGTGATTCTTTACCATTTTTAGCACTAACAACATCGTAACCAATTTTTTCTAAAGTTACCTGTATCGTCATCCGGGTGGCTAGTTCGTCTTCTGCTATAAGAATTTTCATAATAAATTTATTTGTAGGTCGTTAAAAAAAATATCAATTGGTTGAATTATTCAATTTTGATCTAATTTATTATTATACTAGAGTGGTCTCTATATTCAAATTTAATATTGTTTTGTTGAAAAATAAATTAGTAAAACGCAAAATAAAGGGAGAATTTCTCTGGACTTGGAAAAATAAGCCTATTTAATTAATGAACTAGTAATAAATCTCAATTAAGTTTGTAACTATGTTTAAACATTTGCTATAGTTCACCAGTTGTAAGTAGTATTGTAATGTAATTTATTATTTCAAATAACCTATAAAGTATTTAATTATTAAATCCTAATGCAAATATTTTCGATTAAAAGAGGATTAGATATTCCTATTATTGGTGCACCGCCAGCAAGTATTAGTGGGGTGCGAACTAGCCAAGAAGTAGCAATAATTGGTGATGATTATATAGGCATGAAGCCTTCCATGAATGTAACAGTGGGCGAGATGGTAAAAGCTGGCCAGTTATTGTTCGTAGATAAAAAAAATGAAGGAGTAAAGTTTGTATCTCCGGCGGCTGGGCGTGTTAAGGGTATAATTAGAGGTGAAAAAAGAAAGTTTACCTCGCTGGTTATAGAAAAGATAGGTGATGAAAAAGAAATTTTCATAGAAGAGTCCGAACTAGAAAATCAATTGTCAGAGGATAAAATAAAAGAACTACTTATTGATTCTGGTAACTGGCTATCTTTTAAAACCCGTCCCTTTGGTAAAACTCCAGCTATTAGTGATAATCCACATTCTCTTTTTATTACAGCTATTGATACTGAGCCATTGGCTCACGAGCCACAGGTAATTATTGCAGAAAAAGCTTTTGAATTTCAGAAAGGTTTGAAGGTTTTGAACGAGTTATTCTCTTGTGATGTTCATTATTGTAGTGGCAAAACAACTCTTTTACCTTGTGAACAGGTTGATGGCTTTCATTATTCTTGTTGGCAAGGTCCTCACCCCGCAGGCCTTCCTTCAACTCATATCCATAACCTTGATCCTGCTAGTGAGAAAAAAACCGTTTGGCAGATTGGTTATCAAGACGTTATTGCAATTGGGCATCTGTTTCTATATGGGACCATTGCTCAAACTAGGTTCGTTGCAGTTGTTGGACCAAATGTAATTGAGCCTCAACTGTTAGAAGTCCCCATTGGATGTAGTTTGACGGAGTTATGTCAAACTTTGAAAAAATCAAATACGAGATTGCTTTCTGGTTCAGCTATATCAGGTAGGATCGCTGAAGATGAAACTGCCTTCCTAGGGAGATACCACAATCAAGTGTGTTTGCTAGATTCGAACGATGGGCACGAATTATTCAATTGGTTGAGGCCTGGCAGTGATAGATTTTCGGCTTTGCCAATTTTTACTAGTTCTCTTAGTGGCGGTCGTAAATTACCTATGCCCACAGCCATGTGGGGGGGTAAAAGAGCCATCTATCCTGTAGCTAGTTACGATGAGGTTATGCCCCTTGATATCCTTCCTAGTACTCTTTTAAAAAGTATTCTTAACGGGCAAACAGATTTGTCGAAAGACCTTGGTTGCTTGGAAATAGTAGAAGAGGATTTAGCTCTTTGCAGTTATGTATGTCCGGGTAAAAATGAATTTGGCCCTGCTCTACGGGATTTGCTCACAGCTATCGAGAATGGCGATTAAAGAAGGGCGATTTAGCAATTTACTCGTTTTGGTATTGCTTGAAAAAATTGAGTAATTATGAAAATACAATTGATCTTAAAGGAAAGAATTTATGGATAAGTTCTTCAAAAAGCTAGGCAAACACTTTGAAGAAGGGGGGGCGTTTACTCGCTATTACCCGTTGTATGAAGCCTTTGATTCCTTCTTGTTTGGTAGCAGATTAAAAACCAGTACTGCACCGCATATACGTGACGGTATTGATTTTAAAAGAATTATGACCATCGTTATTTTGGCATTGGTCCCCTGTGTTGTTATTGGTATCTGGAATACTGGTTATCAGGCTAATGTGCAATTAAGCGCTTTAGGTCAGACAGAAATAGAAGGTTGGCGCGGATTTTTCCTTTCATATTTAGGTACAGATCAATCTAGCTTCCTGGCTAACTTGGGTCATGGTTGCCTATATTTTTTACCTATTTATATAGTTACTATTTTGGCAGGATCGTTTTGGGAGGCAGTATTTAATTTAGTCCGAGGGCATGAGTTTTCCGAGGCATTCTTGGTAACAAGTCTTCTGTATAGTTTAATTCTCCCACCTACCATACCCTTGTGGCAGGTGGCATTAGGGATAAGTTTTGGAGTAATTTTTGCAAAAGAGGTATTTGGAGGTGTAGGGCGAAATTTTATGAACCCTGCCCTTGCAGGTCGAGCTTTTCTCTTTTTTGCCTACCCAGCTCAAATTACCGGTGATTCTGTTTGGATTGCAGTTGATGGAGTTAGCAGTGCAACTCCGCTTGCTCAGATTGCTTCTGGAGCTCTAAGTGTTGGCGACTTGAGTTACACATGGGCGGATGCCTTTTGGGGAACGATCCCTGGTTGTATCGGCGAAACCTCGGTGATTGCCTGCCTATTTGGAGCATTTGTCTTATTGGTAACTCGTATAGCGTCTTGGCGTGTTATGTCCTCTATGACTTTTGGTGCAATTCTGGCTTCCTCTCTGCTCTACTTTTTCGCAGGAGACAGTAACCCCATGCAGAGTGTTCCACCTCATTTTCATCTAGTTTTGGGTGGGTTTGCTTTTGGGATGGTGTTTATGGCGACTGATCCTGTTTCAGCAGCTCATACCAAAACAGGCCAACTCTTGTATGGATTCTTTGTTGGTGTCATGGTCATTATGATACGAGTGCAAAATCCGGCATATGCAGAAGGGGTCATGTTGGCAATCCTTTTAGGTAATGTTTTTGCGCCTCTCTTTGATTATGTGGTGATTAGAGCCAACATTAAACGTAGGAGGTTAAGAAATGCTTAGTGTACTAATGTTTTTTGACCATAATACGGAGGTGCAATAATGGCTGAATCAAACCTGAAACCATTTTACTCCGTACTTATTCTTGCCTTTGTCTGTGCTTTGCTGGTTTCTTCTGCAGCCGTTGGTTTAAGAGGTAGGCAAGATGCTAATAAGTTGCTTGACCAAAAAAGAAATATTATTGTCGCCGCTGGTTTGTATAATGAAAACATTCCTGTTGAAGAAGCTTTTAAAGATATTGTGACTAAAATTGTTAATCTTCAGACGGGTGAGTATGTAGAAGATATAAATGTTGATGATTTTAATCAGCAAATGGCCAGTATAGATCCAGAAACTAGTAGTAAATTATCTGCTGATTCTGATCTCGCAGGTCTAGGTCGACTAGAAAATTACTCTCTAGTTTATTTATCTTATAAAGATGACAAATTATCTCAACTTATTCTGCCTGTAAGAGGGAAGGGGTTGTGGTCAACGATGTTTGCTTATGTGGCTATAGGCGACAATCTCACAAGTATTACTGGCGTTTCTTTTTATCAACATGGTGAAACACCTGGGCTAGGTGGTGAGATTGAGAATCCTAAATGGCAAAGTAAATGGCTTGGTAAAAATATATATGACAGTGATGGGAATCTAAAATTTAAAATTGTGAAAGGTGTTGTTCTCTCTGGTGATGATGAAAAATATGAGGTTGATGGTTTGTCAGGTGCCACTTTTACGGCAAGGGGAGTTAGCGATTTGATGCAATTTTGGTTTGGAGATCATGGCTTTAAGATCTATCTGGAAAGATTAGAAAATTTGGCAAAGATTGCGAAGGAGAATACTAATGGCTGAAAGTAGTAAAGAGCTGCTGTTACGCTCCATCTTTAAACGAAACCCAATTGCTCTATTGGTATTAGGGGTTTGTTCGGCGCTTGCTGTTACGGGGCAGATGAGTACTGCCTTTGTTATGACAGTTTGTGTGACTCTTGTTGTAGCTTTTTCAAATTTAACAATCAGTTTGGTACGTCACCAAATACCAAGCACGGTCAGAATCGGTATTCAGATTATTGTTATTGCTACTTTGGTTATTCTGGTGGATCAAGTCTTGAAAGCTTTTTACTTTGATCTTGCTAAGCAACTTTCTATTTACGTCGGGCTAATTATAACCAACTGTATTGTTATGGGACGTGCGGAAGGGTACGCCATGAACAATCAGCCTTGGCCTAGCTTCTTAGATGGTATTGGCAACGGCTTGGGTTATGGATTTGTTTTAATGTCGGTCGCCTTTGTTCGTGAGTTGTTTGGTTCTGGAACAGTATTTGGCGTAACTGTTTTACCATTAACAACGGATGGTGGCTGGTATATGCGTAATGGCTTATTAGTTTTACCAGTGAGTGCATTTTTTCTCATTGCATTATTGATTTGGTTTATTCGCAGCATTGATTCCAGTCAACAGGAGGATGATTAATGGGACACTATATTAATATTACTCTTACCTCAATTTTTATTGAGAACCTGCCTCTTAGCTTTTTTCTTGGGATGTGTACATTCCTAGCGATATCGAAAAAAGTTAATATGGCTCTAGGTTTAGGCGCAGCTGTTTTCTTTCTTCAGATTATTACTATTCCTATTAATAATCTAATTTTGAATCATATTTTGAAGCCAGGAGCTTTGGCCTGGGCAGGTGGTGAAAATCTTGATCTAAGGTTTTTAGGATTGCTGACCTATATTTCAATTATTGCTGCTGTTGTACAGGTTTTAGAAATGGTTTTGGATCGTTTTTTGCCTTCTTTATATAATACTTTGGGTATCTTTCTTCCTCTTTTAACTGTTAACTGTGCGATATTTGGTGCCACTCTTTTTATGGTGGAAAGAGATTACACTTTCACAGAATCTATAGCCTACGGGGCTGGTGCAGGTGGTGGATTTTTGCTAGCGGTGGTTACGCTTGCAGGAATTAGAGAGCGGTTGGAGTATGCCAATGCCCCAGCTGGTTTGAAAGGGCTTGGCTTAACTTTTATTACTACAGGTTTGATTGCCATGGCTTTCATGGGGTTTGCCGGAATGGGCTTCTAGGAGTAAGGAATGATAGAAATATTCTATGCCGTTGCCTGCTTTGTAGGCTTGCAGTTTATTCTTGTTAGCGTGATTGTTTTTGCTAAAAATAAACTATTGCCCGGGGGGAATGTCAGTTTAACACTTAATGAGTGTAAAAATTTTACTGTTTCACCAGGTGGAAAATTACTTGCAACTCTTGCTGATGAAGGAGTTATTTTATCATCTGCTTGCGGTGGTGGTGGAAGCTGTGGTCAGTGTAAATGTGTGGTCACAGAAGGAGGGGGAAGTATTCTTCCCACCGAACGTGGCTCGATAAACAATCGAGATGCTAAGCAGGGTGTGCGCTTAGCTTGCCAAGTCCCTGTGAAAAGAGATATGGTTGTTGAGGTTCCACCAGAAACATTAGATGCAAAAAAATGGCTTTGCCGGGTTAGATCTAATGTAAATGTGGCAACTTTTATTAAAGAACTTGTCTTGGAGTTACCTGCTGGTGATTATGTAGATTTTAAAGCTGGAGGTTATATTCAAATTGAAATACCTGCCCATAGTTTATCCTATAAAAATTTTGATATCGGTGAGAACTTTTTATCTGATTGGACTAAGTTTAAGATGTTCCAATATAATTCCCATGTTAGTGTTCCTGTCACGAGGGCATATTCCATGGCAAATTATCCAGAAGAACGTGGGATAATTAAACTGAACGTTAGAATTGCAAGTCCTCCGCCTGGGCAGCAAATAGCTCCTCCAGGTAAGGCATCATCATATATTTTTAATTTGCAAGAAAATGACGAAGTTACAATCAGTGGACCTTTTGGTGACTTTTTCATGGATTGCTCGCTTTCAGAAGTCATTTTGATCGGCGGTGGTGCTGGCATGGCACCACTTAGAAGTCATATTTTTGATTTAATTGAGGGCAAAAGAAGTAATCGGAAGATATCTTTTTGGTACGGTGGCAGAAGCTTGAAGGAGACATTTTACCAGAAAGAGTTAAATGAATTGGCTAAAGATAATCCTAATTTCACTTATAATCTAATTCTTTCAGACCCTCAGCCAGAAGATGAATGGCAGGGGAAAAGTGGTTATGTCCATAATGTTTTGCTAGAAAATTATCTTTGTGATCATCCTGCACCTGAAGATATTAACTATTATCTATGTGGCCCACCTCTGATGAATGATTCGGTTATTTGTATGTTACAGAGCTTGGGTGTTGAAAGAGAAAATATTCATTTTGATGATTTCGGAGGGTGATATGGTAATAGCTTTTATTCAACTCGTAATAACTTTTTTTCTATTTGTTGCCCTGGCACTCTTGGTTATT
Source organism: Desulfotalea sp. (assembly GCA_051531995.1). Classification (GTDB taxonomy): domain Bacteria; phylum Desulfobacterota; class Desulfobulbia; order Desulfobulbales; family Desulfocapsaceae; genus Desulfotalea. Next base: position 73,624 of record JAOPTU010000003.1, on the reverse strand, counting down.
GCTAACCAAGAAAGGAAGAAAAACAGAGAAGGTAAAAATTGTTCTGGGAAGAAATCTTCTTCCTGTGGTGGTGGTGAAGGAAGTTGTGCTTGCAGTAGTTTTGGGGGAAGTGGTAAGAAGAATTAGTTAATATTGTAAATTAACTATTATCCGTCATCAATTCTTTTCTATTTATATTTCTAGCTCTCACTCCCGCCTGTAATTAAGCGGGAATAAGTACGTCTTTTCGGTGCAGATAATAAAGAGGTTTATTTTAGCATAAACTATCTTTATTGGATCTTTTATGCGGTTGCGTCTTCTAGTGTTTCGTAGATATTGAACATCGCTTTAAAACCAGAAATTGTAAAAACTTCATCAACCATTCCCTGTAGGGCGCAAAAGCTAATCTCTCCCTTAACAGCTTTTATTTTCTTAGCTGAAACCAATACGCTACGAAGGCCTGCGGAACTGAGGTATTCAATGCCTGACATGTCGATGATAATATTTTTCTCGCCGGAATCTAAGTATTTTTGGAAATTTTCATCGAAATCCGGGGCACTTGCCACATCTAAACGACCAGAAATTGATAAGACTAAGTTATCTCCAACTTTTTTATCTACTAATTCCATAATAAACCTCTAATTTTAAAATTGAGAATATAAATTACTTTTAATCTTTTGTCCTGTCAACAAAGGTAGCTGTAAGTAACTCTGATAAATGTTTTACTTCTATTGAGCTTTGATGGGCAAGTAAGCCGGCCCTCCATTGCATAATGCACCCAGAGCAAGTGGAGGTGATTATGCTTGGTTGCATTTTTATAACCTTAGTTATTAAATCATCACGGATATTATTTGATAACTTGGGTGCATCAAGGTGGAATAAGCCACCCATGCCGCAGCATTGTGGTCCTCCTGGCAATTCAAGAAGAGAATAGCCCGCCTTTGTTAGTAATTTTCTTGGCTCTAATGTGATGGCAAGTTCATTACGAAAATGACAAGGATCGTGATAGTAGATCTTTTTACTTTTTGCATTTGTAGTCGAGCTTAGTTGTTCAATTTTTTGTTCTATAAACTGACTTATTTCAACACACCTAGCTGATATCTCTTTAGACTTCACTTGCCATTTTTTATCGGAGAATACTTCACTCCATGAAGATAGTTGGTGATAGCATGAACCGCAGGAAAGTAAAATTTCCCCTTCGGTTCGAGATAATATGTCTATGTTTTGTTTTGTTAATTTCCGTGCTAAATTTACATCGCCGGCGCTCCAATGAGCTAGTCCGCAACATTTTAATTCATCAGGGATAACTAGCTTGTAACCAAGCGCTGAAAAGAGCTTATTAGTGCTTTTAAGTGTGTCAGGCTCTAGGTATGAGGTTGCACATCCTGGAAAGTAGGTTAGCTTTTTAAGATTGCTGTTTTGGCTATTTAAATCGTTTGTATCGCTGGTACAACCTTTTGGCGGAAGCATAGCAAGCTTGATACGTAATCCACTGTCCTCTGGTATCTTTTTAGCAAATGTATGTAAAGTTTGTTGCATCTTGCCTAGTTGAGAGACAAGCTTGGGTTGAGCGAGAATTTTACCTGCTAGATATTTCTTGTAGCCACCTGGAAATAATTTTTTATTTGCCCGTATCGATTGAACATGTTTTAAGGTGTCAATATTTCGAGAACAAACATTGGCACAAGCTCCGCACAATAAACAGTTGGCAAAGATATCTTTGTTTTCCACATCATTATCTTGTCCGATAGTTTTTAGAAATTGTCTTCCCCGAGCTGAATAAAATTCTTTTCCACCGCTGGCACGATAAACAGGGCAAACTGAAGTGCAGGATCCGCATTTTGCACAAGAATTTTCTCCAGATTGCGTCTCTTTTTTAGGCATTACTTATTCCATAGTAGAAAGCTTTTTATGAAGCCATCTATTTCGCCATCTAAAACAGCATCAACATTGCCAGCTTCAAAATTGGTACGATGGTCTTTAATTAGACGGTAAGGTTGGAGTACATAAGATCTAATTTGACTACCCCAAGATATACCTTTCTTGTCTCCTGAAAGTCCCTCTTGTTTTTCCGCTTTTTTCCGCTTTTCTAGCTCGTAGAGCTGTGCCGACAACATCTTCATTGCCATGTCTTTATTGCGATGTTGAGATCGCTCATTTTGACATTGTACCACAAGTCCTGTGGGAATATGGGTAAGACGAATAGCTGAGTCAGTTTTGTTTACATGCTGCCCACCGGCTCCACTAGCCCGGTAGGTGTCAACTCGTAAATCTTTTTCATCAATATCAATATCAAGATCATCGTCAAGCTCTGGCATAACCATTACTGAGGCAAATGAGGTGTGTCGCCTACCACTTGTATCAAAAGGAGAAATTCGTACCAAACGATGGATACCTAGCTCAGAACGTAAATATCCGTAAGCCCATCGTCCTTTGAACATGATAGTAGCACTTTTGGTTCCTGCTTCATCACCGGGTAAAAAGTCCAAGAATTCAGTTTTGAAATTGTGTCTTTCAGCCCAACGTAGATACATCCGAATAAGCATATCAACCCAGTCCTGAGCTTCAGTACCTCCTGCTCCAGCGTGTATTGCAATAATGGCATTGTTGGCATCATGCTCACCTGAAAACATACATTCTAGTTCGATTACGGCAAGAGCGTCGGTGAGCTCAACAAGCGTCTCCGCTACTTCTAATTCGATATCTAACTCGCCTTCTTCAACGGCGAGTTCTAGGAGCATTTCTAATTCTTCTAGTTCATCCCATTTGTTTTGCCAATTTTTGATGGTGTCTTGTATTTGACCATGCTCTTTTTGAACTACTTGAGCGACATCAGCATCATTCCAAAAGTTTGGAGCCATGGTTTGACGTTCTAGCTCTTCTAGTTTTTCAATTAGGCGAGGTAAGTCAAAGATGCACCTTTAATGTAGATAAACGCTTTTTGAGGTTAGAAATTTTTTGTTTTGAAACTGCTGCTCCACCATCGATTGCCATAATTATACCTATACTGAAATTATTTCTTCCTATTAAAAAATAGGTTGTTTTTAATGATGCAAATTAAACCCATCAATAGGGTGATTGTAAAACAAATCGGGGCAAATAAATATCCCCAACTGGTAAAAATAGTATTACCAGGATATAGGCCTACCTTCTCAGCTCTTGCCCATTTTTCAAATATTGGTCCTTGGGTGGTAACTTTGCCACTTGGTTCAATAAAGGCTGATATCCCAGTGTTGGCAGATCGCACAAGGCTTTTTCTGTTTTCCACAGCCCGTAGGATGGTCATTGCCAACGTATGATAAGGGGCATTTGATCTACCATACCACGCATCATTGGTCAAATTAACAAGAAGATTTGCTCCACTTTTAGTCCAGTTTCTAGCAAGATCTGGGAAGACAGACTCAAAACAGATCAACACTCCAGCTTTGATCTGACCGGTTATTAAAGGTTTGTCTATGGTGCCTGGGCTCATCTGACCGACTGTCTCGACCAACGGCGCTAGAAATGTTAAATATTCTCGAAAAGGGACATATTCACCAAAGGGAACGAGGTGGCTTTTGTAATATGAGTCTGTGAAAGAGCCACTTTGCGTTAAGATTTGTACAGAATTATAGTAGGTTCTTGGCTTTTCTTTATGGTCTTCAAACCAAGGAGCGCCAGTGAGTAAGGTGTAGTCATATTCTTTGGTGGACTGCTTTAGGAACTTTGTGTAAGGAGATGATTGTGGGTAAAAAGGCAAGGCAGTTTCTGGCCAGAGTACTATTTCTGCGCCCTTGTTTTGGACAAGGGCGTGGGTCAGGTTGAAATATTTATTTAGAGAGGCTGCCCTAAAACTTGGCGACCATTTAATACTTTGGTCGATATTTCCTTGGGCAATTCCAATAATGACCGTGGAGCTTGGGGTAGCTTGTTCCCACCTGGTTAATTTGTGATTGTTGTAAAACCCCACACAGCATAATACGATTAAACTTATAGCAAAAGATGGATAGAAAAATTTTGCAGTTGGTTTCTCATCTTTTGTTGTTTGGTAGATGAAAAAAATAATAAGATTGATTTGAATAATTAAAAAGGTAAGTCCGTGGTGGCCAAAGAGATCTGAAACTTGAATTAGCCATGCTTGTTCTGCTAGTCCGTATCCTAAATCCATCCAGGGAAATCCAGTGAAAAGATAGCCACGTAACCAATCGAGACCAACCCATATTATTGGGATTATCCAGAGGCTAAGTGCCGGGCTAAGTCTGGTAATAGCAAATCTAAATCCAGCGGAAAAAAGTAGAAAGTATAAACCCATGAAGATGGCAAGTGCTACAACAGCGAGTGCCCCAACAGCAATTGGTAGTTTTCCGTACTGGCTGAGAACACCAGCAATCCAGTATAATTGTCCAGAATAATAAATTAATATAAATGGCAAGGCGGTTTTGATTAAGTTTTTACTAGTAGCGCAGACAATAAAGTAAGGTACCAAAGCAAGGAAAATAAGAAACCACAGGCCGCCACTACCTGGCATGGAAATGGTTAGCAGAATTGCAGCGATGATTGGGGGCAGGTAATTTTTGAGATTGTTTTTTAGCATTGTTATTGCTGCTCTAGGCTGATATCGGAAACCTGGACGGTTTTTATATGTCTATTGCTGGCACTTTTTATCTCAAAACGCAGTTCGTTACACTCGGCGATATCGCCGACTTTGCCTAGCTTACCTAGTAAATGAATAAGTAATCCACCTAGTGATTCATATGGACCATCAGGCAACTCTTTTTGAAAATGCTCTTCAATCTTTTCTATGTCGACTCGCCCGTGGGCCAAAATTGAGCCATCTTTTTTCTCTTCGAAGGTGTCCTGCTCATAGTCATATTCATCGTCTATTTCACCGACAATCTCCTCTAGGACATCCTCTAGGGTGATTAGGCCGCGAATCGCCCCAAATTCATCTGTAACCATTGCCATATGCGCCTTTGCGGCTTGGAATTGTGGCAGTAGTTTACCTATGAGTTGGTCTTCACTTACAAATGTAACGCTATGTAAATAGTCTGCTAGGCACTGCTTTCTGTCTTCACTGGTGACCATTTGCAAAAGATCTTTTACATGAATTAGGCCTATAACTCTATCTGGGTTATCTTGGTATATTGGGATTCTGGTGTAACCATGTTCAAGGACGCAGCCAACAATCTCATCGATGGGTGATGTTTCAGAACATGAAATTATTTCTGCAACCGGAGTCATTATCTCTGCGGCTTTGGTTTCCCGAAAATCAAAGATGGAATTGATCATCTTTTCTTCTAGTGGGCTAATTAATCCCTGTTCTTCACCTTCCTCAAGAAGTTCTTGAATTTCCATCTCTAGATCTTCAGTAGTTTCAGGTGGGCCAAATGGGAGCAGGGACATTATTTTTTTTAATATACCCTTTTTTTCGTTCTGAATATTATCGTTATCCACTGTTTATCTTTGGTTTAAAGGAATGCTACTTATTTTACATCTTCAATGCAGAGAATTATCACTAATTATACAAAATCAATGGCATTGTTGCGAGCCTGACAATAATGATAGGTTGTATAGTATGATATATTGCAATATTTAGAGTGCAATATATTTGTTAATCTGGCTTTGATCAACTATAGTAATAGATCTTATGTTTTGTCTAACTAATTAATAAAATGTCAGTTTTCATCTATTAGGAAATTATGACCAGTGGTCAGGTGTTTTTTCTTTGCCAAAAATACCTGGCAGGATTATAATAATAAATTTTGTATGTATATAGTAATGCGGTTTTCATGAAAATCGCATTAATAAAAGGCGTTATTTAGTTTTCTTCTTGTTTGGTATCAAGCTAGAGAGCTTCATCAGGTTGCACCTAGTCATTGATGACCGCCACTAAAATTAACAAACGAGGGTTAACTTGGAAGGGAAAGTTCTCATAGCAAATCGTGGCGAAATCGCCATTAGAATTATGAATGCCTGTAAAGATCTGGGTCTGGATTATGTGGTCGTTTACACAGATGCTGATCAAGATTCAGAGCATGTTCAATTAAATATCACACATGGTGAAGGGCAGAATGCTTGGCGTATATCTAGTTATACCGAGCCAAATGATATTTTTTCAATTGCCGACCATACAGGTTGCACAGCTATTCACCCAGGTTATGGCTTTTTCTCAGAAGATTACAGATTTGCTAGAAGGGCTATTCTGCGTGATCGCCCTTTAACTTTTATTGGCCCTAATTGGGAAGTAATTAAAAATCTTGGAGATAAAATAAATACCAAGAAGGTTGCCAAAGAACTCGGAATTCCAATTATCCCAGGTACTTCTTCTCCGATATATAACGAAATGGAAGCTGAGGAAATTGCTCATCAACTTTTACAGGACCAGATAGAAGAAGGAATAGAAAACCCGTCTATTCTTGTTAAAGCCGCTGCTGGTGGTGGTGGTATGGGTATCGAAGAAGTTACAGAGATTGAGCATTTCCGCAGAACTTATCGCCAGTTGCAAAATTATGCGAAACGACAGTTTGGTGATGGTGGTGTTTTAATTGAACAGTGTCTTCGTGATTATAATCACCTAGAGGTTCAGCTTGTTTGTTCAAAACACGGTGAAAGAGTACATTTCGGAACTCGTAATTGTACCATTCAATCCACTGGTCGACAAAAACGTGTTGAAGCCTCTCCAGGTTTTCATAGGTCATGTTTTGATTATGATTTTGATGAAGAAAAAGTCATGGAGCAGATCGTAGATTATTCACTCCGCCTTGCTGAGCATGTAAATTATGATAATGTTGGTACTTGGGAATGGATTGTTGGCCGTACAGGCAAGCCTTATTTGCTTGAGGTTAACACCAGGATCCAAGTCGAGAACGATATTTCAGCTCGAATTAGTTATATAGATGGTAAGCAACCAAATCTTCTTCGTGAGCAAATTAGAATAGGTCTAGGAGATAAGATTGGTTACAAGCAAAAAGATATTATTTTCAAAGGAGTAGCCATCGAGCTTCGTATTGTTGCAGAAGATACAAGGCGTGGATTTGCACCTTGGATTGGCACCATCAATGAATTTTCTTTTCCTGAGAACCCTTGGTCGGTTGTTTACACCCATGTGCCAGGTGATCGTCCTTACACTATTCCTAGTGATTTTGATCCAAACTTGGCTCTAGCCTTGGTATGGGGTAAAGATACCGATGAAGCAAAAACAAGAGCAGAACAGTTTATCAAGGAAACCAAGATTAATGGCGCTGATAATACTGGTGCTGATATTATCACCAATCTGCCTTACTTGAATGACAATCTAGATCGCTTATTTAAATTTTAATTGACGTGACTATTTTCAACTAAGATTTTCGCCTAAAAAAATACTGGGTTCAGCGGCAATTAAAAGCAGCTGAATATTTTTAGATATGAATGAAGAATTAAAATCGCTGCAAAAAATAGAAGAACGTATCAATTACTTACTCCAAATTAAAGATTATAATAATTGGGGAAGTATCGAGACATTTAAAGAAAAATGTGAAGAAGTAAAAAATAATATTTATGATTTAAGTCTTGAAGAAGTTGTCGGCGAAATAAAAAAGCTCCATGATTCCATTACCTTTTTAGAGGAAAGAGCAGAAGAACAGCTTACCCCTATGGAAAGGGTAAGGATTGTTCGTTCTATTCAGCGATTTTCGCTAAAGGACATTTTAGAAAATGTCTACGAAGATTATACCGAGCTTGGTGGTGAAGAGGACGCAAATATCGATCCTGCTATGATCTGTGCCAAAGCTACTGTGGTAAGAAGAATTAAGGGTAAGCCGTATACTTCATCTGTAATGGTTATTGGGCAAGAAACAGGACACGGGGAAGAATTTCGTAATGGTGGTTCTTGTAAGCCTGAAGGTAATGAGAAGGCTTACCGTTATATGAAAGTTGCGGAAACAGAGGGTATTCCGATTCACTTTTATATTTTTACCCCAGGCTCTTACCCTGTAGAAGAAAATCCTGGTGCTGCTCAGCAGATCGCTCGTAATATTTATGCCATGACCAAACTCAGAGTGCCGATGGTTTCAATTATCTCTGAAGGTGGTTCGGGTGGTGCCGAAGCTATTGGTTTGTCAGATTTTCGTATGATGACTTCACACGGGTATTATTCTGTAATTTCTCCTGAAGGTGCTGCTGCCATTGAAGGTAGGGTTGGAGAAGGCCAGAAGGTTCCAAGGGAGTTAATCGAAGTTTGTGCAGATCGTTTAAGATTAACTGCTAAAGATAATTTACAGCATGGAACAATTGACCGTGTAGTGCAGGAGCCAGCTCTCGGTGCCAGGCGTGATGACTTTGAGTTCTTTAAAAAAATTAGACACGAGATGATTAGAGCAACCGATAAAGTTGTTCTTTCTGTGAAAAATTTTAGTGCCTTGCGTAGTTACGAAGTAATGCGACAAAAATCCAAATCTGAAAGTAATGAGCTTCAGTTGGAAATCCCTTGGGATCTTAATAGAGCTGAAATTAAGCGTTTACTGAAAATTCGCTCTGAGAAATATTTGGCAATGGGCAATAAAGGGTTTACGGGTAGGGTGTGTAGCACGGATGGCCCTCTTAGCCAGGCAAAAATTAAGTTTGAAAAAATGTACTACTCCATTCGTTATGATGTCTTGAAAAATCATCAGAAACAAGTCCGTAAAACATTGAGAGATGTAACGGGTGAAAGCTCTGTTGTTTTTAGAACTGTAACCAGTCCCATAACGTCTCTTTTGGGCAGGAGCGGTAAATCTGTTAAGCAGATAACTTCTGCACCTAGTCTCGATGCTGGTGAGGTTGTTGATCCGTTTGCACTTACCGATACCTATACAAGTCCGCTAGCTAATCAGGATAGAACAGTATCTTGTCCAAATTCTGAGAAACATGGCTGTAAAGATCTTTGGGTTAAGGATCTTTATAATGAATTTGCTGGTGTATGTGAGACCTGTGGGCATCATTTTCCGTTGGAATATCAATGGTATTTGGAAAATGTTTTTGATAAAGACAGTGTTAGCACTTTTAACGATACTATTACTTCAGGCAATCCACTGAATTATAAAGGGTTTTCAGAAAGATTAGCACTTGCTAAGAAAAAAACTGGGCAAAATGCAGGTAATATGACCTTTAATGCCAAAGTGAATGGTATTAATATTGTTGTCTGTATGCTCTATTCAGATTTTAGAAATGGTACTTTTGGTTCCGCTGAAGGTGAAAAATTTGCCCAAGCCTGTGCTATTGCCAAACGTCAAAAGAAGCCTCTTATGGCTTATGTTCATACCACGGGTGGAATTAGGATTCAGGAGGGGACACTTGGTGTTTCTCAAATGCCTAAATGCACCATGGCAGTGCGTGAGTATATTGACGCCGGTGGTCTTTATATAGTTGTTTATGACAATAATTCATATGCTGGACCGGTAGCGTCGTTTCTAGGTTGCTCACCCTACCAGTTTGCAATTCGCTCAAGTAGGGTTGGTTTTGCAGGCCCAAGGGTTATTAGGGAAACCACAGGGATTGATATTCCACCTGATTACCATTCAGCCCGAAATGCATTAAAACGTGGACATATTCAGGGTATTTGGGATAGAAGAGAATTTAGACGTAACCTACATAAATCTCTTTTGACTATGGGTAGTCCGAGTTTGTATTACCGCTGATTTTATTGGCTAATATATTGATTTTGTATTTTTAAATCCTCTGTGTCTATATAGACTCAGAGGATTTTTTGTTTGTATGACCTAGCACTTGGTATTGTCATTGCAATCATTCTGCTTTTTGCGTAGTTTGAATAATTGATTGATAAACTAATTTCTTAAAAACTATAACTTAGGATTATGCTATGAAAATTTTTAACTTAATCTTGTCTCTTGTTCTTTTTGCGTCGAGCCAAGTGTATGCAAGCTCTTTGCCTGATGCACCCCATATTGTTGTCTCTGGCTTTCATAAATTTAATGCAGTTCCAGATACTTTAACCATGTCACTTGAGATAATTGAAATTGGTAGAGATGCCAAAAGTGCGAGGAAAGTAGTTGAAGAGAGATCCACCAAACTGATCCAAACTGTTAAAGGTATGGGAGTAAATAAAAAAGATATAAACTCTTCTGCCTTAAGCATGAATCCAAAATATAATTGGAAAAATCAGCAACAGATTTATACAGGTACTGAGGTGTCACGTAGAATAATTCTTATTTTAAGGGATTTGAGCAAGTATGATGAACTTATTCAAGCGGTGTTAGACAGCTCGGTGGCGAGAATTAATTCAACTGATTTGTCATCCTCCAAACATGATGAGTTATTAGCTAAAGCTATGAGGCTTGCTGTGGCAGATGCCCAAAGAAAAGCAAGTTTGTTAGTGGGTGGGCTAGAGCAAAAAGTTGGTCCAGTTTACTCGATTAATGCTGCCTCCGGTGCCAATTTTGGATCGAGAAATATGCAGTATGAGGCAGTGGAAATGAAGAGTGCTTCTGGTTCAGTTTTTGAACCAGGTGAGATTGAATTTAATAAATCTGTGCAAGTAGTTTTTTATTTGGTTAATCGCTAAAAGTATCTATGGATATTTCGATTTAGTCTAGGTAGGCTAGATGATAATCTAAAGTAATATTAACTTCTATTTCGGAGTACCAATGCAACGTAGAAAGTTTTTGAGGGTTTTTGTCTTTTTGCTCCTGTTCATTTTTGTTTCTGCTTCAACAAGTATGGCAAAAGAAAGTTTTCAACAATGGATAACTAACTTTTATCCACAGGCACAAAAGGCTGGGATAAGTAAAGCTACCTACGATGCTGTTTTTCTAAATGTGAAAACAGTTGATAAAAAAGTTCTTAAAAAAGCAAATTATCAGCCGGAGTTTACCACCGAAATATGGGATTACCTTGATACAAGGGTTAACAGTAGATCAGTTGCCATTGGTAGAAAAATGGCATCCAAATACAAGTCTGTTCTTGATAGAATTGAAAAAGATTTTTCTGTAAGTCGCTATGTTATTTTGGCTATTTGGTCCATGGAATCAAATTATGGTGCTGTGTTAGATAAAAAGCATCTATTTCATTATGTACCTGAAGCACTTGCAACTCTTGCCTATGCTGATCCAAAACGGGCAAAATTTGCTAAAGCACAATTAATTGCTACCCTGAAAATGGTGCAGAATAAGAATGTGTCGCCTGGTAAATTATGGGGAAGTTGGGCTGGGGCAATGGGGCATACTCAGTTTATTCCAAGTAGTTACCTAATCTATAATGCTGATATTGATGGTGTGCCTGGGAGTGATATTTGGGCGTCGGTTCCAGATGCTCTTGCCACCTCAGCTAACCTGCTTAGTAAAAATGGTTGGAAATGGGGAGAAACTTGGGGATATGAGGTGCTAGTTCCTAGAAATGGACCGCAGTATAATGAAGATACCAAGTTGATTGGAGGGTGGATAAAGAAAGGTTTTAAGCGAGTAAATGGTAAATCTTTCCCCCGTACAGAAGACAAGGCAATTCTTAAATTATTCAATACCACCAAGGGTCCTGGTTATTTGGCGACTAAGAATTTTTTCGTCATTAAAAGATATAATAATTCAGACTTTTATGCTCTTGCTGTAGGTATTTTAGCAGATCGGATTGCAGGTCATGGAGGGATGGAGCAGAAGTGGTCAAGACCAGTAGGAGCTCTTAACCTAGAGGGCAAAGAGCAGGTGCAAACCATATTGCAGAACAAAGGATACTATGACGGTAAAATCGATGGCAGCATCGGTATCGGAAGTAGGACCGCAATCAAGGAATATCAGAAAGATATGAAATTGCCTGTCAACGGTGTTGCTGATAAAGATTTACTAAATCAGCTAATAGACCATAAGTAGGACTCCTATACGAATGAGGAATGAAACACAATCTAAGGCTGAATTTTCCGTAGTATTAATTATTTGTATTGTTAATTTTATTACCCCTTTTATGTCGGCTGGCGTTGGCGTCGCTTTGCCAAATATTGGTGAATATTATTCTGCTTCTGTTTTTCAATTAAGTCTCACCAGTATGTTTTACTTGGTGGGTGTGGTTGTTTTTTTACTGCCAGCTGGTCAGTTGGCAGATATTTTTGGACGGAAAAAGATTTTTGTTATCGGTCTTATTAGTTTTGTTTTTACCTGTTTTACTATTATTTTCTGCCCTAACATTGAAAGTTTTTTGGTAATTAGACTTTTCCAAGGTTTTGCTTCAGCTCTAATAATTACTGCCTCTATGGCTATTTTAGCCTCGGTTATTCCACCGCAAAGACGGGGTCGTAGTATGGGGTTTGTCGTTGCCTTTGTCTACGCAGGTTTGTCTGCAGGTCCTGCTTTAGGAGGGGTAATCGTTGCTCATTTTGATTGGCGTTATTTATTTCTTTTTACCGCTATTGTCTCATTTCTAATTTTGTTACTTACAGCTTTTCGATTAAAAGGAGAGTGGTTTGGAGCTAAAGATGAACGCTTTGATTGGTTTGGTTCTGTTCTATTTGCTACTTCTCTAACCATAATCATTTTGGTAACTACCACAAAAAGTTTGGTCTCAACTGAGGTGATTTGGCTGGGTTTAGTCTTGTCCTTTCTGTGCTTTGTTCTGTTTTTCTGGATTGAAAGAAGGTCTGATTCGCCCGTGTTAGATGTCAAAGTTCTTGCATCGAATCATGTCTTACTCTTCACTTCCATTGCATCCTTGTTAAATTATGCTGCCAGTTTTGGGATTATATTTTTCTTTAGTTTGTATTTGCAGAGTGTTAAGCATCTTTCCCCTTCAGAGGCAGGTATGCTTTTAATGGTACAAACTTTGATGCAGTGTGTCTTATCTCCATTTGTTGGACGCTTGGCAGATAAGATTTATCCCGGAACTTTGGCAACCATTGGCATGTCTATTTGTGCCATTGCTCTAGCCTTTGCATCGAATATCGACATGGAGAGTAGTTTAACCACGATATTCTTTTTCTTCATTTCTCTGGGAGGAGGTTTCGCACTCTTTTCTTCACCCAATAATACCTTAATTATGAACTCGGTTCATCCAAAGTTGTATGGAATGGCATCGAGTTTGACGGGGCTTGTGAGAAATATCGGTATATTGTGTAGTATGACTATCTCAACTCTATTGGTGGAAAGCTATATGGGAGATGCAGCAATTACCGATCAAACAGCTTCAATGTTTGTTGATGCTATGCAAACAGGAATGATGATATTTGCAGTTCTTGGTGTCTTTGGGGTATTTTTTTCCATGGGTAGATCATTTATTTCAAAGTAGCGAGTTGCATCCATTTCAAAGTACCTGAATTCAGCGTATTCCCTTCTTGGAGAAATATTTTTTAGTGGACATGCTATTTTTTTGGAGATACCCTTATTCTAGGTTACCTTGATAATTTACCTCTGCCTTTAGCTTGAACGAATTTCTGGTTTTTCAAGATACCCTCTAGTTAATTGGGTTTGAAGCCCTGAACTTTGTATTCAATAGATTGTATTATTCTCGCTGCTATTTTAGGGATTCGGATATGGATGATGTGCTATTTAATTTGAGACGTTTTTTATCCCCAGAAATCATTGTTGGCAAAGATGCAATGACTCTGATCGGGCGGCATGCGAAAAATTTAGCTGCAAAAAAAGTATTTCTCGTTTCAGATCATGGCGTAGCTGTAGCTGGCTTAACTGCACGTGCTCAATCAAGCCTTGAGCAATATGGTATCTCCTTTACAACCTTTTTAGAGGTTTCCGAAAATCCTAAAGATACCGAAGTGGAGAAAGGATTGGAGCAGTATCTTGAAGAGGGTTGTGATTTGATCGTTGCAGTGGGTGGTGGTAGTCCCATGGATTGCGCCAAGGCGATTGGTGTTCTTGCTACCAACCCTGGTCGTATCGGCGATTTTGCAGGGATAAATAAAGTTCCACATCCTATTCCACCTCTTATCTTTGTCCCTACAACCGCAGGCTCTTCTGCCGATGTTTCCCAATATGCTATCATTACCTTAACAAAAGAAAAGAAAAAAATTGGCATTATTAGCTCCATGATTATCCCAGATATATCGCTCGTTGATCACGCTACAACTATTTCTCTTCCCCTTGATATAACTGTTGCCACGGCAATGGATGCTCTCTGTCATGCCTATGAGGCATATGTTTCAAAAGCATCATCTCATCTAACTGATGTGTCTGCAATAGAGGCCATCAGATTGATATTTACTTACCTGCCACAACTATATAAAGAACCAGATAATTTAACTTTGCGAAGTCATATTATGATGGGAAGTTTGTTGGCTGGACTTGCTTTTTCTAATGCTGGTCTTGGTCTTACGCATTCTATGTCCCATGCCGTTGGTGGTTTATATGACTCTAGTCATGGTGAATGTAATGGTATTTTCCTTGAGAAGGTTATTGCTTTTAACTATATTGCATCTCAAGAGAAACATCGTGAAATTGCTGAGGTTCTCAAGCTGTCCCTTGGGGATAATATTCAAGAGGATAATGGCGTGATTTTAGCAAAGCATGTTGAAAAATTTAGGTTAAGTGTAGGGCTTAACAAGAGAGGATGTGATTTAGGGGTGAAAAAAGAAGATATTACCTTTTTATCAGAAGGAGCTATTTTGGATGTTTGTACTGTGACTAATCCAAGAACCGCCACTGTGGAAGATTTTGAAATGTTATTTAATCAACTGTTGTAATTGTAATGGGATTTAAGAAGCCATGAGTAATAATGAAAAAGATGATGTTGACTCTAGACTTAAAGCTTTGCTTGCCTTAAGCCTAGAATCAACCCGTAAAAGTTATTATCCGCAATTGCATGCACAGCTAGATACTGCTAGGCAGAGTGAGGATGCCTTTAGGGCACAATCTCAACTCCTTAATACCATTTTTGATGCAACTCCTAGTATTCTTATCCTTTTAGATAAAAACAATCGCATTTTAAAAATTAATAAACAAGGGCTATTGTTTACAGGTCTTAAAGAGGAAGAATTAATAGGTTTGGCAAGTTGTGATGCTTTGAAATGTGTTAGTAGGAAATCGGCACAACACAAGGATAAAAGTGATTATTGTTCTACCTGTCAAGTTTATGAGAAAACCACAGATACGATAGTTAATAAAAAGTCATACTTTGAAGAGGTTGTAGACGTTAATGTTGAAAGACGAGGCAAATTGGTCAGTTTTACCTTTTTGTTATCAAGTGATCTGATCGACTCGGTTGGTGGAGGGAGGGTTTTACTTTCTTTAACTAATATAACTGAGACTAAATTAAGAGAGGAGAATTTACGTCGCCAAAAAAGAGCGATTACTCTTAATAATCGAATAGCTAATACCTTTTTGACTTCTCCTAAAGAAGAGATATTTGATAGAACATTGACTGCTGTAATTAGGCCACTACTTAGTGGTGCAGGTCTGTTCGGTTATCTTGATGATAATAATGAATTTATTTTTCCAGGGATTTGGGTTGGGAGTAAAGATTACCGTAAGAGAGTTGAATCTAGTAAACTTGATTCCCGCATAAAACTTTCTCAAGATTTACATAATATATTGTTAGGCGGTAAATCTGCCGTTATTAATAAACCTCTTAATATTTCAGCGGGCCATATTCAATTAAACTGTATCTTGGCTGTGCCCATTGTTCATACTAAAAAAACGATTGGCTTATTTTTACTAGCAAATAAAAAAGGTGGCTATACTAGACATGACCAGGTTTTACTTGAGAGTGCGGCTCGGCAAACAGCTCCAATTCTTTATAGCCATATCCAGGAAGGGAAAATAGCAGAAGCCCATAGAGTGTTGGAAGAGCAATTTCGCCAATCTCAAAAAATGGAATCGATCGGTCGTTTGGCGGGTGGTATTGCCCATGATTTAAATAACTTGTTATCTCCTGTTATGGGTTATGGAGAGATGCTTGTCTCTGAACTAGAGGGTACGGAAAACTCTGCAATAGCTGGCCAAATAGTTAAAGCAAGTCAAAGGGCAAGTGATTTAATTGGTCAATTACTGTCTTTTAGCCGCAAGCAATCTTTAGAAACTAAAAATATTTGTTTAAACGAATTACTGGAGAAATTTGAACTATTTCTACGACGAACCTTAAGGGAAGATATTCTCATTTGGTACCAAAAAGAAAAAAATCTGCCACGTTTTGATGCTGATAGTGGGCAAATTGAGAGGATTTTTCTTAATCTTGCCGTCAACGCCCAAGATGCGATGCCAAATGGCGGACGTTTGGGGTTTAGTACAAGTATTCATAAAAGAACTTTTGAAGATGAAGTAGACTACCTTTTGTTAAAGGTGACAGATGATGGTATTGGTATGAGTGAAATCGTGCTAGGGCAAGCTTTCGAGCCATTTTTTACCACTAAAGAAAAAAATAAAGGGACTGGGCTTGGTCTCGCCTCAGTTTATGGAATTGTTAAGCAGCATGGAGGCAAGGTAGAAATATACTCTAAACTAGATAAGGGAACAGATATTCTTATATATTTTCCTATCTCGAACAAAGCCATGCCTCTAAAATGTGATATAGCCCCTAAAAAGGTGATAGATGAGGAATCTCAAAGGATGACACAGTCAAAAAAGCATATTCTTTTAGTTGAGGACAATAAGCAAGTTAGAGATTTAGCTCATACTATTCTTGTGCGACAAGGGTTTGACGTGACCGTCGCAGTGGATGGAGAAGATGCGTTGAAACTTGATTTTAACGAACTGCCAGAGATAGATTTATTGTTGACTGATGTTATTATGCCAGGGGTTAACGGTAAAGAGCTATACGAGAAGCTTAGTAATATCCTCCCAGATATTAAGGTTGTCTATATGTCTGGATATACCGATGAGGTTATCTCTCATCAAGGGTTGACTGAGCAAGGGATTGAATTTATCCATAAACCTTTTGGCATAAACGATTTCTTAACGACAATTCGTAAGGTAATCGGTTTATAAACCTGAGCTTTGGTAGAATAGTTTTACGATCGTTAAAAGCACGACAATTAGAAAGATAGGGCGAATAAATTTAGTTCCTTTTTTTATGGCTAGATTCGAACCAATAAGAGCTCCTATCACTTGCCCTACTGCCATAACTAGCCCTGCTGAATACAGGACATTCCCGCCAATCATAAATATTGTTAATGCTGTGATGTTGCTGGTGAAATTCATTATTTTTGTGTACCCAGAAGCTTTAGTCATATTCATTCCCATCAGCCACATACAGGCAACAGTCCAGAATGCTCCCGTGCCAGGACCGAAAAAGCCATCATAAAAACCAAGGCTTATGCCAAAAACTACACTGAATAAAAAGATGGATATCTTTGCTTGTTGTTCTGCTTGACCTAGTTTGGGCGATAATAGTGTATATATAAAAATTATAATTAGAAGAAAAGGGATTAATGTTTCCATAAAAGTTGCGGGGAGTTGTTGAACCAACCATGCACCAATCCCTGCTCCGATAAGAGTGAATAACACCCCTGATCCAGCCTCCTTAATGCTGACTTGCCCTTTTTTGATGAAATTGCAAGCAGCAGAAAATGTGCCAAAACAACCTTGTAATTTATTGGTTCCCAGTGCTATTTGGGGTGGTAAGCCTAAAGAAATTAACATTGGCAAGGCTATTAAACCACCCCCCCCTGCGATGGAGTCCACTAAGCCTGCGACTGTGCCAGTCATGAATAGTACAGCAATGATATGGTAAGTTAGATCAAAATTTTCCATGAATATTCAACCTTTAGAAGGTAATTTGTTTAAATAGTTTTTGGTATTAGTAGACAGTTTATTATTTCATTAAGAACCGCAAAATACTTTCTTTGTCATGTCTTGGCAAGATTACCATTCTCATGCATAGTAAAGAATGTAATATCTTGTAATTAATCAAATTTAATTCTGCTAAATTACAACATTACTTGACTTTAGAGGTCGTCTGGATAAAAAGAGATTAAGAGTATCATAAAATATCATTTTTGCTGAACCACGAAATAATAAATATTTACCTGTGAGGATTATATTTACAGCAGGGAAAAGTTACGTTGGAGAATATTCATATGGCGTTTCAACCAGTTTTAGGGACATCTATTAAGCAGCAGTTAGAGGCTCGAGAGGAAAGTATACTGTCGCCATTTGCGGCATTAAATTTTAACTCCCGAGGACGAGTGGTGCCGGAGGTTGATGATGTTGGAGATATTCGACTTTCTTATCAGCGAGATAGAGATAGAATTATTCACTCCAAAACATTCCGTCGTTTAAAACATAAAACCCAAGTTTTTTTATCTCCCTCAGGTGATCATTATCGCACCCGACTAACCCATGTCTTGGAAGTTTCTCAAATCGCCAGAACTGTTGCTGCAGCCCTTTGTCTAAACGAATCTTTAACAGAGGCAATCGCTCTAGGACACGATTTAGGACATACGCCTTTTGGGCATGCAGGTGAAGCAACTCTTAATGAGCTACACCCGAAAGGATTTAAACATTTCCTGCATAGCTTAAGGGTTGTTGATAGTCTGGAGAGAGGAGGGAAGGGGCTGAATTTAACTTTTGAGGTGCGTAATGGCATTGTGCGGCATTCAAAAGGAAGGGGGGCAATTATCCCTGAAAATAAAGTTACCTTAGCTGTTACCCTAGAGGGGCAAATAGTTCGTTTAGCAGATATTATAGCCTATGTAAATCATGATATGGACGATGCTTTTAGAGCTGGTATCATCAAGGATACTGATTTGCCAAAAGATATCAAAAAAGTGGTTGGCGAACAACATTCTCAACGCATCGGTGTAATGGTTCGTGATCTAATTGTTGAAACTCTAGCTGGGAATGATGGCAATTTACATGTTAGTCAAAAAATGCTTGAGGCAATTAGTAGTATGCGAAGTTTCCTCTATGAAAATGTTTATAGAAGTTTGCCAGTGCATGAAGAATTTGTGAAGGCTAGCAGGATAATTACCGAGCTTTATAATTATTTTTTAGAAAATGGTTTAGTAAGGCCGGGTAAGAATAGCTATATCTATGAGGGTCGTCCCGATGAATGGCAGGACGAAAAAGTTGCCCATCGAATGGTTTGCGATTATGTGGCAGGAATGACGGATCGTTATGCTTTAAGTCTTTATGAATATATATTTATGCCGCAACCTTGGGGAAAGGTTGATTTCTCGGGCTAGTGGGTTTTTTAGATGCAATAAAAAAGCTTGCTACTTGGTGAAGTAGTGGGGTATTTTGCATGGTTATCGTTGTTGTTAATTATCCATTTACTATTTAAGAATTAAAGAAGACATATTATGGAACAAGAAAATCTGTTGAGTAAAGGCTATGAGTTCTCCACTGTTGAAGATAAATGGCTGTCTCGCTGGCATGAAGAAAAAGTATTTTCAGCAAAAATGGAGGATGGTAAGGATGCTTTTTCAATTGTAATCCCTCCTCCCAATGTTACAGGTGTACTCCATGTGGGGCACGCTCTAAACAATACTTTGCAAGATATTTTAGTTCGCTATCATCGCATGATGGGCGACAATACCTTATGGGTTCCAGGTACTGATCATGCAGGAATTGCCACCCAAAACGTGGTGGAAAGGCAACTTGCCAGCGAAGGTAAAACTCGCCATGATTTAGGTCGAGAAGATTTTATTAAAAAGGTTTGGGAGTGGCGTGAAGATAAGGGCGGCACCATTGTCCATCAGCTTAAAAAGCTAGGTTCTTCGTGTGACTGGGAGCGTGAACGATTTACTATGGATGAGGGATTATCCAAGTCTGTGCGAGCTGTTTTCGTTCGTCTTTATAAAGAAAATCTCATTTATAAGGGTAACTATATAGTTAATTGGTGCCCACGCTGTAATACCGCTCTTGCAGATGATGAGGTTGAGCATATTGATGCGAAAGGCAAACTCTATCATGTTCGCTATCCATTTGCTGATGGATCTGGCTCAGTTGTTGTCGCAACAACCCGTCCAGAAACCATGATGGGTGATATGGCAATTGCTGTGCATCCTAGTGATGAGAGATATGAAGGACTTCATAAAATAGGTATTAAATTACCGCTTACAGATCGTGTTCTGCCAGTTGTTTATGATCATCATGTAGATCGTGAATTTGGTACAGGTGCCCTCAAGGTTACCCCATCCCATGACCGTAATGATTATGAAATTGGTCATCGTCACAATTTAGAAGAACGCCGCACCATGGACTACCAAGGTGTAATGAACGAGCTTGCTGGTAAATATATGGGGCTTGATCGTTTTGAGTGTCGTAAGCAAATTGTTAAAGATCTTGATGAAGCAGGCTACCTAGTTGAGATCGAAGACCATGATCACGCTGTAGGACACTGTTATCGCTGTAAAAATGTTGTTGAACAAATTACTTCTTTGCAGTGGTTTGTTTCGGTTAAACCGCTTGCCGATAAGGCGGTATCTGCTGTGGAAGATGGGCGAATAAATATCTACCCTAAGACATGGAATAACACCTTTTATAGCTGGATGGGAAATATCCGCGATTGGTGTATTTCTAGGCAGATTTGGTGGGGACATCGAATCCCATCTTGGGATTGTGCTGATTGTGGAGAGCGTATAGTTGAGTTAGAAGATCCAACCTCTTGTCCTAAGTGTGGTAGTAAAGAACTAAATCAGGAAACAGATGTTCTTGATACTTGGTTCTCTTCGGCATTATGGCCGTTTTCTACCATGGGATGGCCGGAAAACACCAAAGAATTAGAAACATTTTACCCAACATCAGTTTTGATCACTAGTTTTGATATTCTCTTTTTCTGGGTTGCCAGAATGATGATGATGGGACTGCATTTCATGGATGAAGTTCCATTTAAGGATGTTTATCTACATGCTCTCGTCCGTGATAAAGATGGCAAAAAAATGTCTAAATCTACTGGTAATGTCATCGATCCTTTAGAAATTATGGGCAAGTATGGAACTGATTCAATGCGTTTCACCCTTACTGCTTTTGCAGCTCAAGGCCGTGAAATAAAGCTTGATGAAGATCGAATCGAAGGCTATCGACATTTTATCAATAAGTTGTGGAATGCTGCTCGATTTTCTTTGATGCATGTTGCAGACTGTGACCTTTCTATTAAGGATGCTGTTAATTCGCCAGCAGAATTGAGCCTTGGTCACCGTTGGATTTTGAGCAGAACTAATAAGTTGGTGACATCCATTCATAAAAGTATGAACGAATATCTTTTTAACGAGGCTGCTTCTGCCAATTATCAATTTATTTGGAAGGAATTTTGTGATTGGTATCTTGAGTGGATTAAAGCGGATTTATTCAGTGATGATCTTGTTGCTCGTGATCAAGCTCGTGGTTGTTTACTTGTGGTTCTAGAAACTGTTTTGAAAACCATGCACCCTATTGCCCCTTTTGTTACCGAGGAAATATGGAGCGTCTTGCCTGGCGACAGGCCTTTGCTTGCCACTGCTCAGTTCCCTCTTGTTCAAGACAGTTGGGACGATGAAGACGCAGAGAAGCAGATGGAACTCATCATGGGTGTTATCACTGGTATCAGAAATATTCGCTCTGAGGCGGAGGTTCATCCATCAAAAAAGATTGATGCCTATGTGGTTTGTCCAGACGAAATAAGAGCGACCTTAATAAAGAAATTTGAGGCTGGCATTTCCGATATGACACGCCTTGATAATTTGCATGTTGTGGCGACCGCTGATAAACCAGCTGACGCTGGAACTTATATCTATAATGATCTAGAAATCTTTGTACCTCTAGCGGGACTTGTGGATGTTGCAGGCGAGCTAGAAAAATTAGATCGTGAGCGTAAAAAGGTTGAAAGTAAGCTAAAGCAAATAGATGGTAAACTAGGTAACGAAAAATTTCTCGCTGGTGCACCCGATGCTGTTGTTGGTAAAGTAAAAGCTGAAAAGGAAGACCTAGATGCTAAACTTGCCAAAATTAATGAGGCCGCAGAGCGACTTCAGGCTTTGGTTTAATGACCATGGATAAAAATAGTTTAAGACAATTGATTAGCGGTTTCCTGCAAGAAGATATTGGTCGTGGCGATCTTACCAGTGAGGCAATTTTTAGCCCAAACGAAATGGGAACAGCTAATCTTGTTGCACGGCAAAGCATGATTGTGGCGGGTGCTAATACGGTGGCGGCTGAGGTTTTCAAGGTACAAAATAGCAGTATCGTAATTAAAAAATGTCTTGATGATGGTTTTGCAGCTGCCTCTGGAGACATCATCATGACTGTTTCAGGTCCTGTTGTTGACCTCTTAAAGGCAGAACGTGTTGCGCTTAATTTATTGCAACGCCTTTCCGCCATTGCTTCGCAAACATCTAAATATGTTACTGCCGCAGGAGATTCGGGCGTACGAATAACAGATACCAGGAAAACAACTCCTGGTTTGCGAATGCTTGAAAAATATGCGGTTTTAGTGGGTGGCGGAAGCAACCATCGCTTTAACCTCGCCGATGGTGTGATGATTAAAGATAATCACATTGCCGCATGTGGTTCAATTCGAATGGCAGTCGAAAAAACAAGAGCAGCGGTTCCACACACCATTCGTATTGAGGTTGAAACTGATACTCTTGAGCAGGTGCAAGAGGCGGTAGATTGCGGTGCTGATATCATCATGCTTGATAATATGAATAATGCAGAGATGGTATCTGCTGTACAATTAATTGATGGCAAAGCCTTGGTGGAAGCCTCGGGCAATGTTACTCTTGATCGTATAGCTGAAATTGCCGCTACAGGGGTTGATATCATATCATCTGGTGCTCTCACACACTCGGTTATATCATGTGATATAGGCATGGATTGGCAGGCTAATTAAGAATTTTTGCAATTTGAAGTGTTATTTGTTAGGTTAACAATGTTTGTCAGTTTTGTTTTCTAATAGTTGTAATAATTTGGCGGTTTGAGAGAGGATTAATTTTATGCGTTGTCCCAAATGTGGATATATTTCTTATGATCATCAGGATTCTTGTGGTAAATGTAAGAAGGACATCTCTGCCTCAAAAGACATGTTAGGTGGCGTGAGAAAGATTACTCCTGTCCAATATTTAGTTTTTGGTGCTGCTAGTGAGGAAGCTTTAGAAAAAGAAATTGCAATTGATGAAGATTATATCGATAGCGATTTAGAAATTCTCATGGATGACGAAAACGAAGACTCAACCGATGGAATTGTTGATTTTCAAGAAGATTTTTCTCTTGAGGATGATGAGCCATCCGCTGCTGTTGCAGTAGAGTCACCTACTGAAGATGAAGATTTCGATTTAGATTTCGATTTTGATCTAGATGAAGAAGAAGATTCTGAATCTACCCCACAGGATAATGTTAGTCTAGATATTCCTGAAGAATTAGACGATTTATCAGATCTCTCACCTGTATCTGATGACAAAGATGATTTGGATTTGGATTTCGATTTATCTTTTGATGACGATGATATAGATGAACCAGCAAAACCAGCAGAATCATTTTCTTTGGATTTAGAAGAGGATGACGATGATATAGAAATAAATTTAGATGAAATTAGTCTTGATCTTGATGGATTAGATGATGCCCCAGCAGCCCCAGCCGCCTCAGCAGTATTAAGTAAAGAAGTATCATCCCTTGATGATATTAATTTTTCTTTGCCAATTGAATCTACCGAGACAAAAACACCAAGGCAAACAGGCAACTCGATGGATATGGATTCGGCTTTAGATTTTGAGTTGGATTTAGACGGACTAGATTTAGGTCGCGGGGAAATAGAGATGAAAAAAGATTAGTTAAGGGTCTAAATATTTCGACTTTTAAAAACAAATCAAATTCTGTTAACTAAAAGGCATTTTTCAAGATTGTAATGAGAAAACTTGTTGACACTTTAAATGCTATTGTGTAAATATCGCTTCACAAAATGATGTGCCGGGATAGCTCAGTCGGTAGAGCAACGGACTGAAAATCCGTGTGTCCCTGGTTCGATTCCTGGTCCCGGCACCATTTGTTTCCATCTTCATTACCGACAATTATGAAGAGTTTAAATATTTCGTAGCACTTAGGTGCCGGGATAGCTCAGTCGGTAGAGCAACGGACTGAAAATCCGTGTGTCCCTGGTTCGATTCCTGGTCCCGGCACCATTAGAAACGCAAGCC
Source organism: Desulfotalea sp. (assembly GCA_051531995.1). Classification (GTDB taxonomy): domain Bacteria; phylum Desulfobacterota; class Desulfobulbia; order Desulfobulbales; family Desulfocapsaceae; genus Desulfotalea. Next base: position 49,656 of record JAOPTU010000003.1, on the reverse strand, counting down.
CCGTAACGGTTATAACTGTTACGGGGCTTTTGTCGTTTGGGCCACTAGGAACGTCTATGGTCGTCTTCTGGTCTTTGGGTTGATATCAATATGGGAAAGATGAACAAGTCTTTGTATTTTCTGTTTATATATTTTGTACGATAATGTTATTGGCTCTTCCTGTCTTCCCCCTAATCTTCTGCTTTCTGCATTTAAGATCCTTTAATTATTTTATATCAAAACTATTATTATTTTAAGAAATAATAGGCAGTAATAAAATATTGCTAAGATGAAATATATGGTTTCTAGTGGTTAAATGTAGAAAACTAAACAACCACCGACTAGAAGTCGGTGGGTTTCACATCGCGGACTGAAAGTCCAGCAATACCGGCTAGGCCGGTTTAATTATTCAATATCAAATTGATCACATGTTTGACGAACCAACGCTCTAACTCGAAGAGCAATATCTCCATCAAGAACATGATAACGATATTCCGTGGCCCAGACAAAATGATATTCAATTTTATATTTGGTATGACTACCTTGAGGATATTTCATGCAAAAAAGTATAAAACAACTGCTAGCAAAATGCTACCCGTCTGAAAGACGGAGTTTTAACCTTTTACAGAAACAATAAACAGAAAAAGAGGAAACATGAATATAAAAATAATTCTTTATTTAATGGTAATACTGCTATCTGCGAAATTGGTCATAGCAAATGACAATTTCAACCTGGATACTTCTCGTAACTATGGAACTTTTAGATTCGAAATAGATAATGACTCTATTTGGAATAATGACAGTAATTTTTCAAATGGTTGGTCAGTACAATACCACACTAAAAGATACTCAAGTTGGGATAGCAGTGATGCACCTGCCTTTTATAAATGGGTTGGACTGAATATACCTGGCCTTGACGATTCTGGAAAAATAGTTCGATATACTCATAGTATCGGACAAAATATGATTACTCCTGGTGATATTACAAATCCTAATCCACCAATAGGAGATGTCCCTTATGCTGGTACATTAACCTATACTGCCGCTTGGCAAAGCTACAATGAAGAAGTTGGTAAGAATCTGCAAATCTCGATTGGGTTTATGGGTGACGCAGCTCTTGCCGAGAATTTTCAAAAATTCGTTCACGATGGGCTTGGTGCAGGGAATACACCAGAAGGTTGGGACACTCAACGTGATACTGAACCAATCTTAAATATAGGCTACCAATACCATTATAGACTTGTAGAGTTTGGCAGTTACGACAATGCTTGGGGAGGGCAATTAGAGATAGCTCCTTCAGCTAGTATTGGAAACATATCAACAGGCGCAGATGTAGAGCTGGGTATGAGGTTTGGTTGGAATATTCCTAAAGGTTTTGGTGTGGTAGGCGCACCACCTGTTAGGGGTTTTCAACACGCTATGGAGATGATTAAAGGCCCAGAAGCATCGCCTCACAGTGTAGAATTTTATCTAGGGGTAAGGGCTTCAGCTCTTCTCTACACTGTGATATATGATGGAAGCATAATTACTAATGATGATCGGGACGTTGAAAGAGATTATTTTATAGGGACAGCTATCGCAGGCATTACGTATCGCTACTATGACGTTTGTGCCCTTCGAGTAATGCTACAGGCCACTAATGATTATTTGGATGAAGACCAACTACCGTCACCTATGCCGGGAGAGGATAAAACATCACCCGACAATTCTTATGGTTCCTTAGTTTTTGAATATTATTTTTAGAAAAAATTAAAGCTGCATTAAAGTGAATAACGAGGTGGCTTTGCTACCTCAATATTCATAGTGCAATTAATGTCATAGTAAGTAGTTTTTTATAGCAGATCCATTTCTGTAAAAAGGGAGTAACTCCATAGGGCGGCTCCTAGTCCTTCATGGAGAACGGCCAATTCAGCATGTTGAATGACTATGAGATCTTTGGTTTCTGGGTCAGAGGTTATAAAGGAGACATGACCATCTTGAGATACAACAATGGCAACTGCCCCTGGTTGGGCATTGGCAAAATAAGCCGCTGATTGGTGCCTGGTTCCACCTAAATCCCTGAGATTCATCGTTGACCCACTGTCTCCCTCTATAAGTTTATGTACGTGTATGTTTGGTAGAGGGGTATTGCACTGGCCGGTATTTATTTTAGCACCAAAGCAATAGATAAATCGATCAAAAGACATAACTAATGCTCCATCTACTGCAGTTAATTTAGCGATATTTTTGCATTGTTGGTTCAACTGGCGTGATAAATGTTCAATGCTCTCCCTTTCTATAATTGATTTATTCTGCGAGGATCCTCCAAAGAAATTCTTAACGCTGGTTAGCAATGATGGCTTTTTTGTCACATCGTAATCACTTCCAAGAAAAATTGCTCCACCGGTATAGGGAACAGGGGTGTCAACTGAACGCTGCCATTCGCTACCCTCTGGTACGACCAACAAGGTTCCCCCCCTTGCATGTGTAAGCATTTCTTTAGCAGTATTCAAAAGCGACATGTAACGCATCAGATACAGTATATTGTCACTTTGTTTATCATTTGGTGAGGATAGCTTGGGTATAATTGTTCTCATCAAAGAAGAGTGATCAGTAAAAAATGCTTCATTGCCAGATAGTGCTGCAAGGCTTTTCCCTGCAAATGTTATCAGTACATTACCAGGTGACATGGCTTCAACGCATAAGGTGGGTAGAAGTACCTCGATAGAACGAGTTCTAAACCCCCATATAACTAATGCCTTTGTTTTATCGGGCCATACAGAAATATCAGCCTGGGGATTTTCAAGAGCCGCACCTAATTTTACAAGGTGTTTAACGTCAAAGTTGATTGGCTCATCGAAGATGAATGTATCTAGAGACTCTTCCGCGGGACTAAGCATGATCGATATGGTCACAGGATTCCCTTCGTCAGTGGAAAAGCTTGCCCATACAACAGCATCAATAATTTGCGAAATAAGTTGCTGTGATGGTATCAGAGGGATATTCTTGAAAATGCTGCCGACTATTGTGGTAGAGGCAGTTGATTCAATTAATATACTAATACGTCTAGATAATTCTTCAATGAATCCTGGGTGTAATGTGTAGGCGGTGTGGATCATAATAGGGATATTGACGTTGTTCGCTATTAAGAGCGAAAATAAGTTAGTAGTTTATTTTAGGAACAAATAAAGAGATAAAATTTTTCTTGTAATGGTTCTATTGTAAAAAAAACATGGAGAATAGATTTAGTCTGCTCGATATAATAATTAATCATCATTTATTATATCGTGTATCATTAGGGTTTTTAAACTTTTTCTGCACACTTCTGAGCTACTGTTGTGCTGTGAAGTACTTAACTATGGTCACTTTTTATAACCCAATATATCACATAACTAGAGAATGAAACAAGGTCTATATCTGCAGATGTTTTAGGTTGTCATAGCGTCGGTGTTGTTAGTTTATCTAATTAACAAGTGTCGCGAATAAAGAATCTGTAAAGCCTAGGAGCAAAGTAACCATGGTGCTCCCTGAAGATAATTATTTAGTGCTTGGCTTATCAAGATCTTGAGACACATTCTTCGAATAGCATTGCAAGAAAGTTAATATCAGCTATGAAATAAAAGACGCACTAGGTTGGCTAAATATAGATAGAAAGTGAAGTTAAATTATCTAATGGTGATGCTCTTTATAGCTAGACAAGTCACTTTTGAAACTTGTGTAAATGTACGGTGTGAAATTCTCTGGTCGTTTTGTCAAAAATCGAGAAAATCACAAGTAGTTTTAATTAGTGTCGTTATATTAGGAGGTTGCTTGGTGTTTAGTCGGTTGTGGGGAGAGATATATTATTATAAACACGTGTGCTAAGGTTTGTATATAACCGATTTCTAGGACTTAACTAGCTGTATTTGTAAAAAATAATGTGGCATGGCTTTTGTAACAACGGACTGAAAATCCGTGTGTCCCTGGTTCGATTCCTGGTCCCGGCACCATTAGAAACGCAAGCCCCGTAACGGTTTATAACTGTTACGGGGCTTTTGTCGTTTGGGCTACCAAAACCTTCTATGGTCGCCCTCTGGTCTTTGGGCAGAAAAAGCATAATAACATCGGCAAGGAGCTATATCAGATCATTTGTATCAGTATGAGGACGATGAGCCAGTTGTAGGAGTTTTTCAATTTTTAAATTTGAACAATATTAATATTGGTTACTCCTATCTTTTCGGGCTGCTTCCCCCCCCAATATCCACCCCTGTGAAAACGAAAGCAACCTTGTTTAAGGAAAGAACCTATGATTGTACTTTAGAGTTGACAAGGAATGGGTAATGAGATTCACTTGAGAATGAATCTTATTGGTTTACGAAAAGTTATTATTGTCCAGTAGAATAATAGTTACATGGCTTTTATAATTCAAAATACAGAGGGAAATATGCCACCAACTAAACAACATTATGCAAGTAGCCTTGAAAGAACAGGAAAAGATTGGAAAGAGGTTCATGACTGGGTGGATGATCCAGCGCATAAAAATGAGCATCATGATTTTACTCGTATTGCTGATTTCACACCCATTATTTTAGAGAAATTTGGTGAAGATGGTGTGAAAGAGTACATAAATCATATTCGAGAAGATATGGATAAAAAATTTGAGAAACTCAAAAAAGAATATGAGGAGAAAATGGTTGATGCTTATGCTTATTTTGGAATACGGGGGAAGAAATATTAATGTCCAGTTATAAAATACAACAAGCAGATATTGATGTACTAAAAGATCAGGGAATGGTTGCTGAAGATTTGGAGCATTCAGTACAGGTAGCTGAAAAAGCACTTGAAGTTGCTAGCCGGATGAGCGCTGAACTTGATATGGAGTTGATTGGCCGAGGGGCGCTGTTTCATGATCTTGGGAAAACTGATACCCATGGAATAACTCATGGGTTACTAGGAGCTGAAAAAGGTGAAAAACTTGGTCTTCCTCCTGAAGTAAATGCTATTATGGAAAAACATATCCGTGGAGGCCTGACTGAGCCAGAGGCAATTGAACTCGGGCTGCCTGTAAAGGATTATACACTCCATCTCTTGGAGGAAAGGGTTGTTATTTATGCCGATCGCCTAACTGATATTATCCACGATGGTGTTATTGCAATTGATAATGAGCTTGATGCCGAAACACATTTTAAAGAAATCCTCAGGGATGAAATAAAATATGGGAAAAATGACATAACCACAGAACGTTATTTTCGTTACCATGATGAGATTCAAGGTCTGATGGCGCAAGATTGATGCTAGGGCAAAACGAAATTTAAAGCACCTGCAAGTTTTTTATTGGAATATATCTATGTCGGCTCTATCACCTTTTAAAATACTTTGCACAATTGGTTTGCTCGCGATTTTCAGTTCAACACTCTCTAAAAACCCATCGCTACCACTCCTCATCACAAACATGGGTGGCAATCAAATGGCGGTGGGTTTTATTGCTGGTATATCGGCATTGACTGGTATTCTCTTTAGTTTTCCCGCAGGATATTTATCGGATAGAATAGGGCGGTATCGAATGTTGTTGATCTCGGGCTTCGTGTTCGCAACAGCGCCATTTTTATATATTTTTGCGACCGAAGTTTGGCAGATTGGTATAATTCGTTTTTATCACGGTTTGGCTACAGCTATATTTGGCCCTGTTGCTATGGCATATGTTGCTGATTTGTATCAAAGCTCAAGAGGTGAGAAGATTGGATGGTTCTCAACAGCAACTCTTTTAGGGCGTTTCTCAGCACCAGCTTTAGGTGGATTAATCTTAGCAGTATCAGCAAGTGGTGACATGTCTGGGTTTACTGTTTTGTATTTAGTTTGCGGTATTACCGGTGTCGGAGCAGTGCTTGTTATGTATTTGATACCCGTTGAACAGGAAATTAAGCCAACTGCTGAGAAGCTGGTCCTCACACCTAGTCTAAAAAAGGGAGTGTTGGAAATATTGTCCAACACTAAGCTTATGATAACGTGTGGTGTTGAAGCAGCGATTCTTTTCGCATATGGTATTTTTGAGACTTTTTTACCCTTGCGAGGCATCAATGTGGGTTTAAGTATATGGGAAGTCGGTCTATGTATTTCTGTGCAGATTGTGACAATAGCAATATCTAAACCTGTATTAGGACGTTTGTCAGATCGACATGGTAGACCTATACAGATTATTGGTGGAACTGTTTTAGCCGCTGTGTGTATGTTGCTTTTAGCCTTTTCATTTTCATTTCTAACTCTTCTTGTTTCTTCGATCTTTCTTGGCTTGTCTATTTCTATTGTAACATCTGCTAGCTCTGCACATATCGCTGATCTTAGTTCTGAAAATAATCATGGGGCAGCCATGGGAATGCTCGGCTCAATAATGGATATCGGGCATACAGTAGGACCGATCGTGGGCGGTATTCTTGCCGTTTTATTTAGTCTTACGGTGTCGTTCGTAAGTGGAACTGTAGTACTACTGCTGAGCCTGGTTAGTTTTATCTATATCCAGCAAACTAAAATATAATAATTGTGGTAATTTTTTGTTAATTTGCTTCTGCTTCATCGTGGATAACATCGTTTCTATCATACTTACAATCAGTTGAGCTGATAAATTCAATCAAATGATTATTTTCTTTATTAATGTTCCGTTTGCAATAGTTGCTGGTTTTACATGCCTTAAATTATTGAAAAAGTTTGAAACAAAACGATAAAATCTCGTATAGATATTGTGGGACTAGCGCTCTTGGTAATTTGGGTGTCGTTATTGCAGATCATGCTTGACGAAGGAAAAGATCTTGATTGGTATGAGTCAACTCATATCATAATGTTGGCAGTCGTAGCGGTGATTAGTTTTATTTCATTTGTCATATGGGAACTAACAGAGAAAAATCCAGTGGTGGATCTTAGGGTCTTTCGACACCGAGGCTTTACCATGAGTATGGTGACGTTATCCATGGCATTTGCTGCATTTTTGCCTTGAACGTGATTTCGCCGTTGTGGTTGCAAATGTATATGGAATACACCGCTACAAATGCTGGAAATGCCACTGCAAAGATGGGTATGCTAGCAGCATTATTTGCCCCTATTATTGCCAAGCTTTCGAGTAAGTGTGACCCTCGGCCTTTCGTTATTTTCGGGGGTACTATGGATGGCTTTATGGACCTTGATACGTAGTGCAGGAACCCTAGAACTGACGTTTGGGCTTAAATTTTTTTATCAAGTCAGTAAGGTGCAATATCAGCTCTTTTGTATCAATATAAGGACGATCAGTTTGGCTTATATATCGAATGGGACACACCAATTTTCAGTCAATTGCTAGAAAATATAAATCAACTCAATACTCCACAATATTCTAAATTGCATATTTCTCCTCTCGCCTTACCTAAAACCCAGCCACGTACTTAAGGTTTTTCTTCAAATGTCGCCCAGATTTTTTCCTTTTCAATGTTAAGGAACTGTCTACCGATAGAACCTCTTTTATTCTTCTCTGCTTCATCACTATAATAGTAAAAAATGCCATCATCTTCTTCATATTTTACAGTGGAGACAGGGGCCATCTCTACGATATCTGCACAAAATACAGTTCTATCTTTTATGTTATAAATTAAGGGGAGATCCGCCGGGAGAAGTGGTATTCGCTCTTTTTCTTCTGACACATCTGTAACCTTATCCATAACTTTTTGCATGAGATCACATAAGTCTTTTCTAAAGCCTCGTAATTCCTCACCAAATTCACTAACTACCGATAACTTAGGGTTGATGGCAGCTGTAACCCTGAGGACACCAAGCACGCCAAGGTGATTTCCATACAAAACGTCCTGGGGCTGTTGGAAATTTTCTATCTCTCTACTAAGTTCCTTGTCACCTATCGAGCCAAGGTGGGGAATAAGAAGATCAATATCTTTCACTATATTTTCACTTTGTTGTTTATATAGTTCGCAAATTTCTATTTTATCATCTTCTCCTATACTGTCCGCTGGATATAAGCCTGTATCTGATGTTAGAAGAATGTTACGTTTTTCATCTTCTGCAAACAAGAAAGAAAAGTGTAAACCTACCGAGTGATTTTTGGTTATTTGCTCATCATGATATGCTGGAAGAATTGTCATCTGCGAGCTACCATCACTTAAAGTATAGCTGTCGCCTTTATTGATAGTGAATATATCGTTAACATATTTCATTCCCCGCCAGTTTATTAAACTCGCAAATTTTAGCATAGAACCTTGATTCAGATATAAATTAACCTTTTTCGGCCTCTTTGAATCTTTACTGGCTTGATAGAGAAGTGTCAGCAGAGATTCAAAGTCAATTGTATGGTCATTGTGGGCATGGGTAATAATAATGTTATCAATATCAATAAGCCGACACCCTGACTTTTGAAAATTTTCTATAAAATTGTAGCCAGGATCAATAACAGTCCCTTTACCTTTATGGTATATAAAATAGCCTCCCCCTAAGCTCTTTTCGCCATCCTCAAGGGGAAGAGCAGGGGTAAAAGAATTCCATCTTCGTAATACAAGAAAGAAAGAACCATTCTCAGGAAGCTTTGTAGAAGAATTTATGAACTCTGTTAAATGGGCTTCGTTTTTCTTTTTTTGTGTCTCAAACGCTACTATATTATCCTTGAATTCTTCACGAACAGTTTCAATAAATCCCATCAAACCACTTGTTTTTCTCGTATCTGGAATTTCGAATTGGGGACCAAGTTTATCTTTGTCCTCAGTACTTAATTTTGAGTAAATAAATTCATAATCATTTATAAATAGCTTTGAGCCAGGTTGTTTTTCTTTCGCTTTTGCTATGCACGTTAAAGCCTCAAGCTTTAAATCTTGATTATATAGCGAAACACCTTTGTTTCTTAACGAGGCATAATCGTCAGGATTGATTTCTAGCGCCTTATTGTATTGCTCAATGGCTTCCTCTTCTCGGTTAAGGTTGGAAAAAGACACACCTTTTTGGCGTAACGAGTCATAATCGTCAGGCTTGATTTCTAGCACCTTATTGTATTGCTCAATGGCTTCCTCTTCTCGGTTAAGGTTGGAAAGAGACACACCTTTTTGGCGTAACGAGTTATAATCGTCATAATTGATTTCTAGCGCTTTATTAAACTGCTCAATGGCTTCCTCTTCTCGATTAAGGTTGGAAAGCGAAACACCTTTATTTCTTAACGAGTGATAATCGTCATGATTTACTTCTAGCGCCTTATTAAACTGCTCAATGGCCTCCTCTTCTCGATCAAGGTTGGAAAGAGACACACCTTTATTTCTTAACGAGTGATAATCGTCAGGATTGATTTCTAGCGCCTTATTGTATTGCTCAAAGGCTTCCTCTTCTCGGTTAAGGTTGGAAAGAGACACACCTTTTTGGCGTAACGAATGATAATCGTCAGGATTGATTTCTAGCGCCTTATTGTATTGCTCAAAGGCTTCCTCTTCTCGGTTAAGCTTGGAAAGAGATACACCTTTTTGGCGTAACGAGTAATAATCGTCAGGATTGATTTTTAGCGCCTTATTGTATTGCTCAATGGCTTCCTCAGCTCGCTCAAGCTCAGAAAGAGACACACCTTTTTGGCGTAACGAGGCATAATCGTCAGGATTGATTTCTAGCGCCATATTGAATTGCTCAATGGCTTCCTCTTCTCGGTTAAGGTTGGAAAGAGCCACTCCTTTTTGGCGTAACGATTTATAATCGTCAGGATTGATTTCTAGCGCCATATTGAATTGCTCAATGGCTTCCTCAGCTCGATCAAGCTCGGAAAGAGACACACCTTTTTGGCGTAACGAGTGATAATCGTCAGGATTGATTTCTAGCGCCTTATTGTATTGCTCAATGGCCTCCTCTTGTCGATTAAGCTTGGAAAGAGACACTCCTTTCCCGTGTAACGATTTATGATTGTTAGGATTTGTTTCTAGCGCCTTATTGTATTGCTCAATGGCTTCCTCTTCCCGACCAAGATTAGAAAGATATATGCCAAGTCCCCTGATAAGAAAATTGTCTTTCTTGAATAAGTGTTCCGCTTTTGACAATATTTCATACGCTTTATTAATATCACCTAAATAACTTGTTTTTTCGGCTGTAAAAAAAGCGGTATATGAAGGGTTATCCTTAACTGCATTAATGGCGGATTCAAGTAGCTCCAATCCCTCCTCTTTTTTGCCGCAACCAAACAAATCATCAATTTGAGCACTAATTTCTTGCCATTGTATTGTTGTCTTCATATTTATTCACTTTTAAAACGCAGAGTTTATTTGCTGATAAAGGAAAGAAGAAATTGATAAAGAAATGCTCGCTACAACACATATCCTATCAACCTCTATAGTCAAAATATACCCATAACCATTTTTTTATTCATCATTAAAATAGATCGTTATTCTAATTCAATACGGACTGTGGAACATATAAAAACTTTGTTTTCTCCTAAAGATCTTTGAGGTTTCTAATGTTCAAACAACAAAATCCCCATAACAGCGTAAACTGTTATGGTGGTTTACATTTCAAATGATGCGGAGATCAGGAATCGAATGAGTCATGCACTTATGACTTGAATTCAGCTTATTACAATAAGTAATTGTTTGTACGCTTATATTATGATACATTCGACCGGTTGAGTATAAATCAGATTTTACACATATAATTATTATGAAATAGGGGATTAACAGTGAATCAAGAAAATCATATTAAAGAATGGTCTAATCCGACTCCAGCAGGATTAGTAGCATTGGCAGTAGCGTGTTTCTGTTTCTTTGCGCTTTTGTCAGGCAAAGTGACGCATGGTGCCTTGCCACTATTAGGATGTTGGTTAATTGGAGGGTTTGTTGTGCAACTTATTGTAGCTCTTTTAGATCTTAAAAGTGGTAACAGTACAGGAGGAAACACATTTTTATTCTTCAGCGCATTTTTCATGTTAGTTGGTGGAATGGAAATGATTATGAAATTTAATATGGCAAATCAAGGTATTGTACTTGATGCTCGTATAGATGGATGGGCATGGTTGGTACTTACTTCTGCTTTAATATTATGGACACCTGCTTTCTTTAAAAGTACAAGACTATTAACGATTGTTGTTCTTGCACTAGATGTATCTTTACCGTTTATTACATTAATGGATTTAGGAATATTAGATAAATCATATGCATTTATTCCAGCTTATGGAGTATTAATCGCAGGAATCGTAGCAATATACTTATCAGCTGCTATTGTTGTAAATACTGCATTTGGTAAAAAAGTATATCCACTTCCAGGACCATTTTAATTATTTAAGGGTTCTTTGAAAAATAGAGCCACGATAATTGCCCACTGCTACAAATCTAAAAGATGATCTTCATATCTTAACTTTATGTTTTTCCTGTGAATATAGGGTGCCAGTTTAGGCGAACTGTTCGGTGAAATCCCTCTGGCACACCATTATTTATTGTAACAACGGATATTCTAGTAATTGGGCGCATCCTACTTTCTGAACTCCTAAGGGGGTTCAGCGGCTTTAAATGACTTGTCTGTATAATAATTATTTTATCTAGCGGTTCAGCGATAACTTTTTGATAATAGATTGACAATCAAAATATTGATTTAGTTTCTCTTTTTATAGAGGAGTTTATCTCACCTTTTCCCCACAGTATAAAATACTAATTCAGAATGAAATAATACAAAATTACACCGACATTCCCATCATGCTCACCCATGTTTTTTATTCTTTGTAGATTTCAATGGAACTGACCTCCATGGAAAAACCAATATCCAAGTTATCAGCTCCATCCACCATATACAGTTCCTTGGAGGATCGTTGGATGTGTAACCTCCCTAAAAGAGTGACTGGTCTATAGATATCTTCGAGACTGAAAGTTATTGGTTTATCCAGCTTAGCATAGACTATCTGATTGGGAGGAGGGGGTGGAGTATGAATACATGCTCCCACGTATGGAACTAAGAGAAACTCCCTTACTTCGCTTTGAGACATATCAAGAGGCAGTAGATAGCCCGAGAGCAGCACCATCTTGCCATCAAGGGCTGTATTAACCATTAAATTATTCTTTCTTCTTTCTGCTATAATAGCGTCTACATCATATCCTTTTTCCTTCAGTTTGGGCATGGCCACAATCATTTCGTCATACAAGTCCTGATTGGCTGGCTGCACCTTTTCTGGGAGATATTCTCGTAGGTAAATTATCCATTCAATAAGACCCGCCTCTTCTTCTGACAGATTTGCAAGTGGATCTTCGGTTTTTGCCGTCTCAGGAATGAGATCATCCCAACTTATCTTTGTTGGTGTGGCAGTGACGGTGGTTGATATAAATAGCAGGCTACATACAACAATCCATATAAAGTATTTCATCATAATTTTATCCTTTTTTACAATCTGATAGTCATTCCATCAATGAGCGAATACTTGTAAATTCTCCAAGCTGGGAAAAAACTGATCAATATGCCGGCGACAAGAACAACTCCCATCAATACAATCTCATTCATAGTAAGAAAGGTAAGATTGATATGTAGCCCAATATGTGATGTGAGTAATGGTTGTGCCACAAACATTGTCAGGTAGAAAATTACAATCCCCAATCCGATCCCTGTAAGTGTCAACACAAATGTTTCACCAACAATTAGTGAAAAAATAGTCAGCGGGCCAGCACCAACAGATCGCAGTATGGCCATTTCTTTTCGACGCTCGTTCAGGCTTGCCAAAAGGGTTGTCAGCATTCCAAAAAGGCCAACAACTACAACGAAAAATGAGATTACAAAAAGGGCCTTCTCCACCAAACCAATAAGGTCCCAGAGTTGTTTTAGTGCCACCCCAGGAATGATAGCCATCATAGGCTCTGTCACATAGGTGTTTATCTGTCGCTGTGTCTTGAAAATGGTTATTGGAGAATCGAGTTTAACTAGAAACGCTGTTATAGTTTTTGGTGTAAGCTTAAATTTTTTGAGAAACTTTGGGTCAAGCCTTTTTCCTTGTTGCGGAACACCATTCTCCCAACCTATATGAATGGCCTCAATTCCTTCCAGGCTCACATGAACCGTTCTGTCAACTGGTGTACCAGTTGGTTGTAGAATACCCACTACAGTAAATGGTTTATCAGCGTGTTCAATAAAGGAGATTTCACCAGCTCCATGCGAAAGGACAATGGAATCACCAATTCTGTAGCCAAGACTCCTTGCGACTTCAGCACCTAATACTGCATCATACAACCCTTTAAATTGTTGCCCTTGTTGAAATTCAAGTTTGGTTTTATTGCCATATTTATAAAGAGAAAAATATTCACCTAGTGTTCCCATTACTCGATATCCTTTATGGGAATCTCCAAGCGAGATAGGAATCGTCCACTTAATGGATTTCATCCCTGATATTTTTTTATAGGTACTCCAGGAAATATTGTTGGTCGCATCGCCTATTCGAAAAACAGAATAAAGTAACAACTGGATAGGTCCACTGCGAGCACCAACAACAAGATCTGTGTCTGAAACAGTGTTCATAAAGCTTACTTTTGATTCTGTTCTTATTCGCTCAACCCCAAGTAAGAGCGTTACACTCATGGCAATGGATATCACTGTTAACATGGTCGTGTATTTTCTATTCCAAAGGCTCTTGGCTGCAAGGGGAAACATATTAGTCATTACATCTCTCCCAGGTTAAAACTGCTTTATTTATATTTTCCAATTTTACAACCCGGTCAAAATTATTGGCCAAGCTCATATCGTGACTGACAAACACTAGGGTTGCACCAGTTTTTTGACATTCACTGAACAGTAGATCAAGAAACACTTGTCTGTGTGCTGCATCAAGTGCAGATGTAGGTTCATCCGCAATGATTATCTGGGGTGACCCAATAAGAGCACGAGCAACAGCAACGCGCTGTTGTTGGCCAACACTCAACTCCACAACAGGTTTGTTTCGGAGGGTATCTCCATCAAGATTCAATTCTTTGAGTAATCTTACTGCTTCATCATTTAAGCTAATCCCTGTATCCAACACTCTTTTGGCACGTGAATTAGAGAATTTGCAGGGAAGGATAACATTTTCTACTACATTCAAATAAGGGATAAGATTAAACATTTGAAAGACATAGCCGATGTTGTCCACCCTAAAACGATCTCTAGCAACACCTCTCATTTTTCCAAGAGAGTGGTTCGAAACAATAATATCACCACTAGTAGGCTTGAGAATCCCTGTCATAAGGCCAAGTAGCGTGGACTTACCACTACCACTTGGCCCTGCGACAAACAATAATTCGCCCCGGTGAATGTCAAACTTCTCTATTTCTAAAAGAGGCTGAGTGTTGTCATTCCAGCTAAACATCATATCTTCCATTTTAATCACAACTGAACCATATTCACCGGTTTGTTTATTCATGACAGTCTGTGCTTACCTTAATTGAAATCTAGGGTTGTATTCTTGGAATTTAAAGAATATGCGGTCTTGTTGGTTGACGTAAAAAGCTGAACATCAATTTTTTCTATACCTGGAAATACTTCAAACATGGCAACATTAAGTTCATCTAGTTTCTCTGGATTTTGACATTTGAAGTGATACTCCCCAGTAAACTCACTATGCGTCATTTCACCACCATGATCATCGTGATGATGCTCACTATCTTCATGAGCAATTTCCTCTCCATGATGATCGTCATCTATAGCTCCATTAGCATCGTGTGTTTCTCCATGTGAATCATGCTCCATCTGATCACTGTGAATTGTAATATCATGAACAGTGCATTTGGCGGCTTCAGGAAATAAGAATAAACTATTATTCAATTTCAAAGTGGCAATGGCCTTTTCTAGAACATCTTCCTCTTTCTTATTCTGAGCCTGGTGCTCAAAACCAACTATATTCATGCCTGGACTCTTAAACTCAATTAAAAGTTCATCATCCTGCAAAGCAATATTCAAGTTTGCTATACCGTGAACATGGGGTTCATGCTCTTCTGCCATTACGATAGATACACCTGTTGTCAAATTTGAGCTAAGAACAACGATTAACAATAAAACTATCTTTAAATTCCTAAAATTACCTGAACGAAAATTATCTAAATACATTTCAAACTCCTGTATAAAAAAACAATTATAATTAGACTTGTTCTCAAAAAAAAATGTGAGTTGGAGTACTTATTCAGCAATTGACTACATGCAAAGCACGTGGGTTTTCTTCCCGACATAGGTAGGTAGAAAAACAGTACGAAACACGATCTATCCCAGAGTTAATAAGCAGTATTAACCGGCCTTTAAACTTCTGTGAATAATAAAAAAATTGTTTCGATTCTCACGTGTTTTGACTGATTCTTGACTATTTAAATACATGTCTAGAAAGCAAACAAAAACTCTCATTTTGAAAGGTCACACGAATTGAACAAGATCGGATATAAAACTTAGCCAAGATCAGGCTGGTGGGCCACGGATGAAATTAGGGGAAGAACAAACAAGAAATAATTCTATTTTTGATGAACAGTAGTTATTTTGATACTTCACTACACTAAAAATAACTTCCTTGGACCAACTGGCTAACAAGTGAGTGGTCGCCAAAAACTCACAAATAGGACAATGGCCTGCAGGGTGTGCAGATGTTTCTATGTAACTTTGCATCTCATCATGATCATGATGACCATGAACACTAGCCTGCTCGTGAGGATGCAGGAGAGGGTGAACAGCATGCACCCCAACGGCTATGTTCATTAACGCAATAAAAAGCGGTAAATATAAAACCGTTTTGATTTTTATGGGTATATTAATTGGCATAATAAGATCTACTTGAATTGGACATATCTTATGACAAACATACACAATTATATGTAGAAATACAGTCAGAATGACAAAATGTCCCTCGGAAATATTAATCCGAAAATAATTTGATCCCAAAATAGGTCATGGCATATTCTGAGCCTGTCGTGGATTGTAGGACACCTTGTTTATGTGATCTTCCCCCAACACAGTGGTCATTCAGTTAAGTCACATGTGACCAACCTAAAGATATTGCAAGAGAGTATAAAATCTAATTAGTAAAAGTCAAATACCAGCAACGTCTAAAGGCGTTTTCAAATAAATATAGAGCTCAGCATAGCTTGTTTAAATTCTATTATAACTTTAGAAGTATGGTGTCTGGAATGTTTGTGACCAGGAAGTTAGGGGTTGCTTAAAGTGTAAGCCTCTGTTAAATAGTGAAGGGGCTCCTGAATCGCAGTATGTATTTAATCTTAGATTACGCATTTATTTTTTATGAAAATTGTTAGTTATACTCCTGGAAGAATTAGGGCTCTTTTGAAAGACGAATCTGAATACCAAAGACTCATGAAAAAACTGACTTTACATTTTGGTAATAATGTGAAAATGTCATTTAGTTTGCGGACACTTCGGGCTCTTTTTGTTCTTACTTCTCCTGTGGATAATCCTGGTTTTATTGATATTTTAGAGAGTACGGTGCTAACCAGGACTGAAATGTTACCAATGGTTCCCCCGTATTGCCCTCTATCTGAAAAAAAATCTCGGCAACCACGTTTTCTTACTTGGGATCCCATTAAAATCATACTGAAAGAGACATCTATTTTTCTTTTTTTGAGATGGTTTGCACCACTTCCTTTTCGCATTTTATCAGCTGTCTACCTTGTAACACCTGTTCTTTTAAGAGGCGTAAAGAGTTTAAAGAAATTTAAATTTGATCATGATCTGTTAGATGCCTGCTCTATGGTCTTAAGTGTCGCTTATGGTAATTTACGCCTAGTCAACACCGTGGGCTTTCTTGTCCATCTCAATGAGCAATTAGAGGGTTGGTCTAATAAGCAAAATGTGAAAAAACTTGAAGGTATGGCTCGCCAATTA
Source organism: Desulfotalea sp. (assembly GCA_051531995.1). Classification (GTDB taxonomy): domain Bacteria; phylum Desulfobacterota; class Desulfobulbia; order Desulfobulbales; family Desulfocapsaceae; genus Desulfotalea. Next base: position 32,910 of record JAOPTU010000003.1, on the reverse strand, counting down.
TTGCAAGATAAATCGTCTGTTTTTGTGGAGGAAAATGGCATAGAGCGGTCTATTTTAGCGAGGGAAATTGAGCGGGGAGATAGTGTTGTTTGTAGGGGCGGAAACCGACTAGTGATTGATGGCTATGTATTATCCGGTGAGGCATTCCTTGATGAAAGTATGACTAATGGGTGCGCTACACCAGCAAGAAAAGTTGTCGGCGCAAAGGTTTTTGCCGGTTCATATATAATTTCAGGAGAAATCGTAGTTTGTTGTGAACAAAATGCCATAAAGACAAAACTTATGCAGGTTACAGAACGAATTTGGCAAAGTGAGATACAGCAACCACTGGCACATTCTAAAGCAGAATATTTAGCAAACAAACTTGCTAGAATCTCTTTTGTGACTTCAGCTTTGATTTTTGCTGTAACTAGGAATGCTCAACTTGCTTCATTAGCCTTGATGGTTGACTATTCGTGTGTACTTAAACTTTTGATCCCATTTAGCTATCAATCAGGACTTTTAGAAACCGCTAAGCAGAACATTCACATTAGGGGAAGTGCGACTTTAGAAAAACTTGCCAAAATAGAAACCGTTATAGTCAGAGATACAGGAGTTTTAACAACGACAGTACCTCAGGTAGATAGCTTTTTTGTAGCCCAGGGACACAGCGAAGATAGTGTGATAGCAAAAATAGCCTGTTTAGAGGAACATTTTGTTCACCGTCTGTCTAAAGCGATTGTTAATTACGCCGCTGAAATAAATGTGCAGCATGAAGAGTTACACGGAAAAGTTAATTATGTGAATGATCATGGGTTAGTCGCCTATTACGACCAGAAACGTTTGGTAGTAGGCAATCGACATTTTCTTGAAGATGATGAAAATGTTGATCTAACTGATAGCGATCAGTTTTCACATCATCATCGTCAAATGGGGCATGAGCTATCATATATTGCTGAAAATGGTGTTTGTATTGCGGCGATCTCCATTAAAGAGGTTTTCCGTCAGGAACTTTGGTGTTTCTTGAAACAGTTGAAACAACTCAATGTTGATGTTCTTTTCTGTAGCGATAGAGGCAAGTCAACAAGGGAAAATGTTACCCGTAAAACTGGGATTAAATATTTACCAAGTAGCCATAAAGATGCATCTTTAGATTTACTTCAGGGAAGGAATGTCGCTCTCATAGGAGATCATTATCGTGATGAGGATTTAGCAAAAAATGCAGATATTGTTGCCATGATGCCACATAAGTCAATGGTTTTGCAAAGGGGCTGCGATATCATGATGAATAATGATACTTTGCTTGATTTTACAAATGCTCTATGGGTCGCAAGAAGTACAGAAGCACGAGTTGGAAAGACAGCTAAATGGGCTCTAGCAGGTAATTTGAGCTTGCTTGCTTTTGGAATTTCACGCCTACTAAATCCTGCCTGGATTTCAGTATGTCATAATGCTCTAACGGCAGCAGCTTGCGTCTGTTCTTTGAAACCTTTGGATAGTCGTGGGCGAGGATATTGTAAGTGTAAAGATTCTCAATTGGAACCTTTGGTTATTAGTGAGACTTAAAGAAGGAAAATAAATGCCATGTTTTCCTTCTTTAAGTCTGTTCAGTAATTAACCTTATTGTAATAGTCTTTTTTTGTTTTGAATTAAGTGAAGACCGGCAAAGCCAATAAAGACAACACCGGCAATGGCATGTGTCTTCTTGGAGAAAGCGAGCGCACCAAGAGTTATGGCGCCAGTGATCAGCGTCCCCTTGTTAACGTAGTTTCTACAAGCTTTGGTTGTAATCGTTTTGCCAGCGCTTTCAATTTTATCTTTAATTTTTGAAGAATCTATGCCGATGGTCGCTAATATTTTATCAAATATTACGGCAGAACCTATTTGGGCCTTATCAAATAAAACGAGGATGCTGCCAGTTCGCTTATTGACTTCAACTTTAATTATCCCACGTAATTCAAGAAGGTTGTCTCTTAGGGCATATGCCATTGACCCTATTTTTATGGATTGATCTCTAAAACGTAATCTATATGTTGATTGAGCTTGTTGCATTATGTCTCCTCTTGATAATCTTGAAGTAAAATTAGAATGTTAATCTTCTAATAGTATATAATTTTGATGTGCGCAAGTTCTACTTAATAGTTTGTCTTTGCGTACCTAATTAGCTCTGGTTAACGTTGTTTGGGCGAGCTGAAAGTGTAAATAAGACCTACTGGCTATACTTATAAATTTAATTTTTATGGAGTTACAGTGTGATGGTAAATATTCTTAACTAAAGTATTTGTTTTTTTTGCTAAGAATGAGGCAGGAATATGGGCGGTACGCTTGTAGCATGTTGATGTTGTGTGCGAATGAGCTGGTGTGAGCAATGTTAGCAGTTTCTAAATATAAAGATTTATCTTGGACGTAAAATGAATTTTGAAAAAATAGCACAGTTAAGAAAGTATCTTTCTGTAAAGCATAGTTTACCAGGACGCTTAAGAGTCAAATTCGCTAAAAAAATTCTTACAGATGCCACAGTGTTGTCAGTAATTGATTCCGGTTTTGATTTACCGAAGGCGGTAAAGAAGACAAAAATAAATTTATTTTCAGGTAGTTTGCTTATTGAATATGATGCCAAAAAAGTATCACAAAGTTTGCTAGAAGGGCTTATTAATGCCAATACAGATGAAGAAGCTGAGCATTTTGTCTCTAAACTTCATCAAGAACTATACAACTAAACAGGTGTGGAAATGGGAAAATTAACAGGGAATTTGTTGCTTGTTGCAGCAGGAGTTGCGCTTGGCGCAGTCGGTTATATGGCAATAAAGCATCCAGAAGAGCTGAAAAAGGTAGTTGATGGGGCTGTAAGTCTTGGTGAAAAAGCGCTTGGTGGTAAGCCTGAGGTATCTTGTGCTGATGGACCAGTAGTGAAAAATGATAATATAGGAGAAAGAGATGAATAGGTTAGCATATTTATTAGCAGGAATGGCAATTGGCGCTCTTGGAATGAAAGTAGCAAAAGACGCTAAAGAGGGGAATTGTGCTCCAGGGCTTAAAGCTGTTGTTCAAGGAGGTCATGATATCGTTGAAAAAGTAATGGGTGCCGCAGAAACGCTTAAGGAAGATGTTGAGGATTACATTGCCGAGGCCAAATTTGCCCATGAAGAAAAATTGGCAGAGCAAAAAGATTCTCAGGACATAGCAGATACTGAATCTGTTGAATCTCCAGAAGAAACAACTGTTGAGTCAGTAAAGGATATAGTTGAAAAAGATGAGTCTGTGAAAGCTAAAATCGCTAAACATACAACGGACAAGTAGTTTTCATTTTGCCTCTTGTTGGTTAGGAATAGCTTGAGGCATAGATAAAAACTTTACCGAAGAAAACATCAAAGTAAGTTTATATTTTATTTTTCAACAAAATATTTCTTTTTCGGAGATTTATATGACTGTTGTTGTCCGATCAATTCCTGGGCGCATACGTTTGCAGCTTGGTCAGGAAGAGATCTTTTGGTCTTTACAAAAAGTATTAAAGGAAAAAGTAGGAGGTGATTTTAACTCCATCTCTTTTAAGTATAATGCCAGAACTGGCCGTGCTTTAGTTCTTTTTCCTGTTTTAAAACCATTTACTGTAAAACTAGTAGAGATAATCAAAAGTGTATCTTCCTCGCTTATGAGTTCAAATCTTCCTGTGATTGGTCCTGTTACAGTCAAAGAAGATCAGCTAGGTAATCCTTTTTGGATAGTGGCTAAAAAAGTAGGCATCTTTTATTTGAATAGATTTCTTACACCTCTGTCTTGGAGGCCATATACAACGGCATGGTCTGTAGCTCCGACTATTCTCACTGGTTTTAAAGCTCTAATTTTTGAGCGTAAATTAAATGTCGATGTGCTAGATGCGACTGCTATCGGTTCCGCCATGGCTATGCGTGATTTTGGTACAGCTGGTGTTATCCATCTCTTACTTGATATTAGTGAAACTCTAGAAGAGTGGACAAAAGAAAAGTCAAAACGTGATCTTGCAGGTCTTTTTGGTGGCGACGGTAAACCAGTATGGATTATTCGTGATGATGAAGAAGTGCCTGTCATGCTTAAAGATATCCAGCAAGGTGATCTTGTCGTTATTCGTTCTGGTGCCAGAATACCTGTGGACGGAGTGGTGCAAACAGGTACAGCTATGGTGAACCAAGCTTCAATGACTGGTGAACCTCTTGCAGTGCAGAAAGATGCAGATTCAAAATCGGAAGTTTTTGCAGGTACAGTTGTGGAGGAAGGTAAAATTATTATCTGTTCCGAGGCTGTAGGTGATGAAACTCGTTTTGCCCAGATAGCTCAAGTTATTACCGAATCAGAACAATTAAAAGCTGGTTTACATAGCGATGCTGAAAAATTAGCTGATAAAATTGTGCCTTTCTCTTTTATTTTTGCTGCTGGAATTTATGCTGTTACCCGTAACTGGGTACAAGCTGCCGCAGTTCTAATGGCGGATTATTCTTGTGCTATTAAACTTGCTACACCGCTTGCCGTTCGCTCAGGAATGGTTGAGTGCGCTAAAGCTGGGGCACTTGTAAAGGGTGGTAAATTTATTGAGGAAATGGCTAAAGTTGATGCTGTTGTCCTCGATAAAACTGGAACTCTCACAGAAGCTTGCCCCCAAGTCATCGACGTTTTATCAGTAAATGGTTTTGATAGAGAATTTGTTATTACCCATGCGGCATGTTTGGAAGAACATTTTCCTCATCCAGTTGCTGATTCCATTGTTCAACTCGCACTCGATGAAGGTCTTCATCATGATGAGGTACACAGTGAGGTTGATTATATTCTAGCCCATGGTATTTCAAGTCATCTTGATGGACAGAAAGTGGTTATCGGTAGTCGTCATTTTATCCATGAAGATGAAGGCATTAGCCTTGATAGTGTAGAAGATTATATTAGTAAATGTGCAAATAAGGGCTATTCAACTCTTTATATGGGCGTTGGTGGCAAACTTGCGGCTGTATTCTCTTTAGAAGATCCATTACGTCAGTCTGCGCCCCGTTTCATTCGTCGCCTCGAAGGTAGTGGCGTTAAGCGGATCATATTGCTGACAGGTGATGGCGAACAAGCAGCTAAAAATGTGGCTGGTATTCTAGGTATTGAAGAGTATTACGCTCAAGTTTTACCAGAAGATAAAACTGCCCTTGTTAATGAGTTAAAAGAAGATGGTTATACTGTTGCGATGATCGGTGATGGTATTAATGACTCTGCCGCTCTAAGCAGTGCTAATGTTGGTGTCTCAATGAAACATGGTGCTGATATTGCCCGTGAAGCTTGTGATGTTATGTTAACTGGCGAGAGACTAGATTGCTTTATCGATGCGATGGAGATCTCAAAAAAGTCAGTCCGCCGTATAAAGAAAAATTTTGCTTTTATTGTTGCTTCTAATACATCATTTATCGGTATGGGAGTTATTGGCATCATTAGCCCAGCATTACTAGCATTTTTGCATAACTCGTCCACGGTACTAACTTGTGTAAATAGTATGCGCCCGACAATGTCACTTCCTCAATATTCTGAAGATATTATAGAATTGGCATAATCTTTGTGTGAAACCTGTTGCAATTGTAGATCTAGTTTTGTCTATATCTGAAAAGGCCATCTCCTGGGAGGGGATGGCCTTTTTTTAATACCCTGTAGCGATTCAAAATTTACGATTTGTTACTTGCGCTAAAGCATAAATTAAGTGGTTTTATGCTTTTTCACAAGTAGGTGTTGCAGCAGGTGCAGGAAGAGTCTGATGTGCATTTTGTTTTTGTGATGCTTTGTAAGCCATATAGCCAACCCCAACTACAGCAACAGTAAGAAGTAAAGGCATGTAACCAGTACAATATTTTCCAGCATACTTTCCGAATCCACGACCATATCCAAACATAATTCACCTCGTTTAAAGAATTTTAAAATACATAAAAGTCTCAATATTGATATTGTATATCCGTGACTCCATGTCGTGCATAATTAGACACTATTTTTAAAGATAAAACTAGTATTTGGTAACAATTTTTGCAAATTTGTTACCTGCTAAAAAGGCCTTTATAACAACAATAAAGGATAGCTAGATTCTTGTTAGTTTGTTAACTGGAGTTAGTCTTGTTGTTTGTTAGTTTATGGTGTTTTTTAGTAAAAACGAAATGTTCTTTTGAATTTCAATAGGGTGCAGTGGTTACAGTAGAGCGGACACACAAATTAGTGTAATATCTGAAAACGAATGGAGGTGTCTAAATGCCTAGTTTTGTGTTTTTTGATTGTGGTTATTATAATAAAAGTTAGGTTACTCTAAAAGAGTTTGCAATCCATAAAACACTCTGTTAATGTATTTTCAATCAGCGGGTTCAGTGAACGATAATGGACAGAATTTCTTTGCCCCCAATTTTATTTAATAACTACAAAAGAGGACATCGTGAATCAAATTAATTCATCTTATGCTACAGAGAGTATTGAGAGTTTAACTTCTGACAAACAGCTAGTCTTTGATATTGAAGCAGCAAAGCTTGTCGCCAATTTTTTTAAACAAAACTGCAATACAACTAGCGTCGGAGAACAGGTTGATGAATCTGCTGAAGTTGATTCTAAACAGCCTATCGTTAATGCTGACCATAAAGATAAAAAAGATGGTCATATCTGCTGTGGAAAATGTAAAAACTGTAGTTGCAGAAAATAATGTTGAAAATTAGTGGTGTGTAATAGCTATATTTGTCGTTAAATAATTCTTGAAATCTTGAGGTAAGATATGTCTAAAATTCTTGTTGTTTATGGTTCAACTACTGGTACTACTGAGTCTGTAGCAGAAAGTATTGGTGATGTTTTAGGTGCAAATGGTTGCGATGTCGTCGTTAAAAATGTTTCAGATACATCTGTTGAAGAGCTTGGCGGAGAATATGACGTTACAGTGCTTGGAACTTCAACTTGGGGTGATGACGAAATTGAATTTCAAGAAGATTTCGAGCCATTTTATAAAGAACTTATGTCTTCCAAGCTGAAAGGGAAGAAGATCGCTCTCTTTGGTTGTGGTGATTCGGATTATGAATTCTTTTGTGGAGCAGTGGATCTATTAGAGGAGAGAATGGATGAGCTTGGTGCTACCGAAATTGTTAGCTCACTCAAAATAGATGGTGATCCAGATGATACTGAAGTTAGAGCATGGGCTTTGTCAATTAGCTCTAAGTTGACTGTGTAAAATTTGTATAATCTTTTGTCGTCACAAGAGCAAAAGGAGTTAACTTTTTTTGGCTTACTGAGTTAGGTTAGCCTGATAAGGCTTTTGTGAAAAGTGGCTTGTCGTGTGGTATTCGGTTGATATATTTGAACAAAAAAGAATGTAGAGTTTGTGTTCGATGCGATATTTACCGTTTTTTGAAGCTGTGATTGCCAGTTTTAAAACCATGAACTGAAAGGGCTATAACAGTAAAACTGCTATAGCCCTTTTAAAATTTGTCACTTCGATGAAATCGTTTTTTTATGCTAAGTTTAGTAAATTAGGTATTTAATTCAATTTTTCAAGACCGTTTGCAAGTGATGATAAGCCAGATGTTCTCATCATGACATATTGTTTTTGGTAATATTTACAGAGTTTCTTAACTGTTAAACAAGCATTATGGCTAATGCAATCAATAGGGCACATTACGGCATCTGCCTGAACCAGCATTCCGGGCAATTTCTTTTTGGACTCTTCTTTACCACCATCATGGTGGATGAAAGACCCTCCATTTTTTTCAATTAATTTTTTATAATGGGGAATCATTTTATGTTGACCTCCAACATATAAAACAATCTTTCCGCATAGATTAATACCTGGGCATGAACAAGTATTCACAGCATCACAGTCCTGACAATTGTTGGTGAGTTGGGTCAAAATATTCTTTTCGATCTTAATATTTTCTTCTTTTTGATTCTGTAATTCTATTTTTAACTGGGTAATCAAAAGTTCTTGGCTGGTTAAAGTGCTTTCAACTTTGTTAAGCTGAGTCAATAATCCTTTGTTTTTATTTTGGAGGTTATGAATTTGTTTTTGATTGTCGTTGTAGTTAGGTTTTTGTATTTCTGGAATAAAGTCTGGGGCGGGTAATTTATTTTGGGTGCTTGTGATTACTTTTAAGGTGTTTAACTCTGAATTGAGTAAATCATTTTTGTGAATTAACTTATTTTTAATTGCTATGTTTTCTGCCTGTAATTTTATTTCTTTGGTTCGTAACTTATCTATTTGCTTCTTGGCTCTATTAAGAGTTTGGACGCTATCGTGTGAAATCATATGTATTTCACCATAGTACTTTGTTAATAGATCTGAAGAAATATGAGGGTGAGTACACATTGCCCAATATGCACCAGCTATTTTGCCATTTTCTTTAGCCTCCTCCCACAACATATCGAGTTGCTCATCTTCGCAAACCTTATGGAAAATACTTAATTGCAACCTGTATTTATTTACCAGTAGATTATGCATGGTAATGCTTGCTTTACATTTACTGTAAGCAAAGTTAACAAATCTGTTATGAAGCTCAAAAGATGAAGAAAAGGTACCGCCATTGATGTCTTTTCTTAGGTTAATTTTTTTTAACTCTCTGTCATTTAGGCAAGTGCCAATAACTGAGCATTGATACCCATGCGGCAGTTCCCATATTTTTCTTATTTTTAACCTACAAAGCATCCTTGATTTTATTTTTTTCACGATAATGACCATAGATATGAGTTTTATGATTAACTGTTAGAGTGATCTATCTTTCAAAATATACTTTACATCTCTCTTGATTAATGGTCAACTTATATTGTTAGGAGCTTCTAACTTGGGTCATGGGATGGCGCAAAGTTTAACCTTCGAAAATTGATGAGGGTGAAAAATATGGAAGATATATATATGTATAATATTTTGAATAATCGCTATGGTGATAAATTGCTCAAGGATATTTATTTATTTCTATGACGAGATAAAGCAAATCTGGACGCCTGTTTATGACGATACCATCGACCGCCAGTATTACGTTTAAACTCTTATGATATTGTGCTTTGGGTCCTCCCGAGGGAAAGTGTTATGTCGTGAAAAGAGTTACCATTTTGCGTTCAAGTTCGATATAATGTTTCTTAACAACACTCAAGTGTTTATAGCTCATGCGTTTCTCCAAAAATGGTTTGGTCGCTACCTACGAAGTTTATATTTGAGTCTTGTCTTTTGATTAAAGGTCTTTGTGTAGCTGACTTAAGAAGTCATGCACTTATGATACGAATTCAGGTGTTAACAATTGTATAGCTATTGAATTTTACGTATATTTCTTTATTAAATGGGAAAAGATGAAAATTTCTACTAAGGCATCAAATGAGCGTCATATTGATGCAATTGAAAATCTTTATGAGTCGCTGATAAGGGATCTTGAGTCTGACCCCGATTTTGTAATTGTATACTGCAGTGTAGATTATGATATTGATAATATAGTGAAAACAATACGTTCTCGTACACCTGGAGTAGCTTTACATGGTGGCACTTCCTGTATGGGGGTGATGACCCAGAATGGCGCAGTAACAGCAAACAGCAGTGGTCTTGCTCTTATGGGGATTGCTGACCCTAAGGGAAGCTATGGCGTTGGCATTGTATCAGTCGATGGCTCTCCTGAGAAAGCAGCAGAGGAATCAGTTACAAATGCGCTGAAGCAAGCTGAGCGTCCAGGAGAAGTACCGACAATGGTTTGGTTGACTGCTGTTCCAGGTTGTGAAGAAGCTGTGCTTAGGGGCATTGCTAATGTCATCGGTGAGGATGTACCAGTTGCTGGCGGGTCTTCTTCCGACAATTCAATGACCGGTGAGTGGAAGCAGTTTGGCAATGATACAGTTTTTAGTGATGGCTTAGTGGTAACTGTTCTTTTTCCATCAACCGAAGTGATGTTTGCTTTTCATAGCGGCTATGAACCGACAGAATCTAGAGGAATAATTACTAAAACTGGAGAATGTGAAGACACCTACAATAAGGGAAGCGCAACTAGTGTCGGGCAGAGAATAATATGTGAAATTGATGGACGTCCTGCGGCACAAGTATATAACGAATGGACGAGTGGGGTTTTGTCTCAAGTCCTCGAAGAAGGAGGTAATGTCATGCACCTTACCACTTTATTCCCACTAGGGCGTATAACAGGTCACATTGGTGATATTCCGTATTATCAACTTGCACATCCCCAAACTGTCACGACTGATGGGGCATTGACCCTGTTCTATGATATAAACAAGGGTGATGAGGTCGTCCTTATGTCTGGAACCGTTGATAGCTTAATATCTAGAGCCGGTCGTGTAGGTTTGTCAGCTCTAGAAACAGCACAGTACGACTCTACTGAGGTCGCGGGTGCACTTATAGTTTATTGTGCCGGCTGTATGCTGACAGTCCAAGAACGGCTTGACGAGGTAGTCGAAAGCTTCCAAGAAGCTTTACCAGATACTCCTTTTCTCGGTACATTTACCTTTGGTGAACAAGGCTGTTTCTTAAACGGTGAAAATCGCCATGGAAATCTCATGATTTCAGTGCTTTTATTAGCAAAATAATAAGTTCCACAAATAATTTTCTGCGAGGATACCTCCAAACACCCTGAGAGTATATTATATACAATGGTTATTAAATCAGAGAAACTACTAGAAACTCTCTTCGATCTAGAAAAATCCCGCCTAAAGGAAAAGAGTCTTAGGGTAGAAACCGAAGCACTTTTGAAGGGACTTCAGGGTATGTCAAGAGCCCGGAGAAAAAGTGAACTATTTACCTCTCTTGTTGAAACTTTACGAAATGTTATTGAATTTGAAGATGCGTTTATTTTGGAAGTTGTAGAACACAAAAAAATGACAATTCTTGCTGCCACATGCACAGCAGTTGAAAACACCGTCTGGGAGCCTCAGTCATTTTTTAAACGTGTGCTTGCAGGGAGTCCAATTGCCTCTTTTGATGTTGGACTAGTACCGGAATGGCAAGCTCAGCCAGGCAGTGTAAGAGCAAATATCGCTTCCGCATTGCATATGGGTTTGCACAGCGCTGGCTGGGAAGCAATTTTCATTATCACTCACTCTAATATTAAACACTTTGGGACAGGCCATGTTAAGAAAGCAAATCGTTTTGTCCCCCTGGCTGCCCAGGCTCTACTCACTCTAGAACTCCAAAAGGAGATTGTTCAGCGAGACCGTTTTTTTGAACTTTCCCTGGATCTTATGGCAATAATAGATGCCACAGGCAGGGTGAGACAGCATAATAATATTTGGGAAATCATCTTGGGTTACGAAACAAAGGAAATATCTGGGAAACAGTTCTTGGATTTTGTTCATCAGGATGACGTTGATTCCATAGATACCATTTTACATTTCCTAAACGTAAAAGATGGAAAAGAATTAATTGAGGTTCGTCTTCAACATAAGAGGGGCTCGTACCTCTGGTTTTCCTGTAGCTTGGCATCGCATAATAATGAGCAACTTTGTTATATTGTGGCCAGGGATATAACTGACGGTATTGTTTTCAGCCAACGCCTATTGCATAATGCTGAACATGATTCATTAACAGGATTAAAAAATCGAGAGTCCTTTTTAACACATCTCAAGCAGGAATTTATCGAAGCATCTCATGATAAAGAGTATATTTTCGCTGTTTTATTTTTGGATCTGAATAAATTAAAAACGATCAACGATACGCTAGGGCATGATATTGGCGATGAACTTCTTAAAACTTTTGCAAAAGTGCTGCAGCAAGTTGTACATGGCAGGGATGTTGTAGCTAGACTTGGGGGTGATGAGTTTACCATTTTGCTATCAGAAATAAAAACGGCCCGAGACGCAATCTCCGTCGCAGAACGAATTGTTGTAAAGTGTATGCAGACTTTCTACTTAAAAGGGCACTCAACCTTGATCTCAACCAGCATTGGTATAGCCATTAGTACTTCAAAATATTCTGATGCGGACGAAATGCTTAGGTTTGCTGATCAAGCAATGTACCAGGCCAAATTAGACCAGAACTTGAAGTATGTCGTTAGTCGTCAATATGTGTCGGAGGAGCGGGGCCATAGATAGTCTCCCTCTCCTCCTGGATTTTTTCTTTACCTATATCAAGTCTGCGACATATTTAGAAATCAATCGCTGTACCAGCATAGCATGCCTGGTAAATTGCCTTGATCTCTTCAAATGTTGGTTTTCTTGGGTTGAAAAGAGTGCAAGGATCGTTCAGTGCATTTTGGGTCAAAGTATCCAGCTTTGCTTCCCATTCTTTCTCATCAATACCATATTCTTTGAGTGAGCCTGCAACGCCAGTTGATGCACGTAGGGCTGACACCTCCTTGGCGAACTCTTCAGCGGTTGATTTGCCGAAAAGGCTTGCTAGATCGACATACTTGTCAGTTACTTTAGAGTTGAAACGGATGACGTTAGGCATGAGAATAGCATTGCCGCAACCATGAGGTATACCGAAGGTACCTCCGATCTGGTGTGACATGGAGTGAACAATTCCAAGCCATACATTGGTAAATGCCATGCCAGCCAAACAAGATGCATCGTGCATTGCCTGGCGTCCTTTCACGTTATTGGGTTCTTCTACCGCAGTGAGGAGGCTTTTGAATACCAGATCAATGGAGCCTTTGGCTAGTGAATCGCTATAATGGTCTGCAATATTTGACACATAAGCCTCAACGCCATGGCTCAGGGCATCGAGTCCAGTATTTGCGGTCACGTGCTTGGGCATGCTGGTACAAAGTTCCCCGTCAATAATAGCCACGTCAGGGGTTAGTTCGTGGGAAACGATTGGGTATTTTGTACCTTTCTCTCTGTCTGTAATAACAGAAAGGCCGGTCATCTCTGTACCTGTGCCACTAGTTGAAGGAATTGCAACGAAATAAGCCTTGTTACGCATCTTTTTAACAGCAAAAGGAGCTGATAGTTCTTCAAGCTTTGAATCAGGATATTCGTAATATATCCACATTGCCTTGGCCGCATCAATGGCAGAACAGCCCCCAAGTCCAATAATAACATCAGGTTGCTCTTGTGTGAAAAAAGCAGCACCTTTTAAGACTGTTTCAATTGAAGGATCTGCTTCTACACCAGCAAAAACAACAGATTTAATATTTGCTTCAGTCAGGAAGCTCTGTGTTTTTTCCAGAACTCCGTTTTTCTGAACTGAGCTGCCACCTATGACAATAACTGCCTTGCTGCCTTTTAACTCTGTTAAATTTTCAAGACTTCCAGCGCCATGGAAAATTTCTTTTGGGATGATAAATTTAGCCATTTTCTTATTTTTCTCCTGTTAACTACAATTTAAAACGGGCTTTTCTTTTCGCCTTGTTTCATTTTAAAGGTTTAGCTCGTGGGCTTCCTTCGAATCTTATGTTCAATGTGATTATCGCTAAAACGTGAGGAGAATATACGGTAAATGAAGAAGCAAGGGAATATCTGATTCTGCTTAAATATTGCCTTATTCTGCTTGAAATTTGTTTTTATTGCATATATTGTTGTGTTTGTATGCTCATTTGTGGAGTGTGTGGAATGTTTCTTGGTTCTTTGGATGGGAGGAGTACTATGTCTATTATGGTAGAGTTGCTTGAACAACTTGTTACAAATGAACTGTTTACAGATTCAAAATTACCCGGTGTTCGATTTTTCATGTGCAACAAACACATTGCCCGCACACCCCTAATTTACGATCCCGGAATATTCATTGTAGCCCAGGGACGGAAGATTGGTTATTTGGGGGACAGTGTTTTCCAGTATGATGCGAATAATTACCTTGTTACCTCAGTTCCCATGTCATTTGAATGTGAGACCTTTGCCAATCCGGACGCCCCATTTTTTGGTCTTTATATTGATATAAATATGACTACACTCCATGAGTTGATCGGGGCCATGGAGCTGAGTGGCGAATCAATGAACGCACATATGATTGATGTGCCTAAGGGTGTTGGGCCTGCTGAGCTTGATGAGGATATGGATGATGCGGTTGTAAGATTGTTGAGGTGCCTGCAGTCTGAAACTGAAACCAAAATTCTTGGGCCAGGGCTGATAAAGGAAATATTATATCGGGCACTTTGTGGGACTCAGGCCTCATCTCTTTGTGGGCTTGCAACACATACGGGGAATTTTGCTAAAATATCCCATGCACTCCGATCGATACACAGTGATTATGCAACCAAACTTGATGTTGGCAGCTTATCTCAACTTGCCAATATGAGTGTCTCTACATTTCATAGGGCCTTCAAAGAGGTAACCTCGGAATCTCCTGTTCAGTATCTTAAAAAAATTCGACTGAGCAGGGCACGTGATTTTATGCTGAATGAACAGATGAAAGCATATATTGCTGCCGATATGGTTGGGTATGAAAGTGTTTCACAATTTAGTCGTGAATTTAAACGGTATTTTGGTAAAAATCCTGCTGACATGATACGAGAGTCACGATTGGATTAATGTTGTTTTTCTAACATCTATTCCAGTAGCTATCTTGAAAAGACTCATATGGTGTTTTTAAATATTAACCTTTTCAAGGTCTACTGTTTAATTAACAGCACAAAAACTGCCCTGCAAGTTATGTTGACTAGTTCCGCTGAATTAGGAAAATCTTGGGCTTTATTGTGTAATCTTCAATAATTATTTAGAAGCCAGTTCGCTGGTGGTTCTATTAAGCGCTTACCTTTTTGTTGTTGCCAAAGTGTTATATTATGCTTCTTTTTCTTGCAGAACATTACATGATACTTCGCAGTCTCCGGTGGAAGCTGAAATATAGGCTATCCCCCCAGTTATGGTGATTGAGATATCCATACTTCTCTTAATTAGACTAGCTAAGGTCTCTATTTCAGAATAATTAAATTGGTAGACAGAAACATTTATTTCAGAGAGTTTTTCTTTACTGAGCGACCACCATGTATCAGACTTGGTGTTAAAGGTATATATCTTCACACGTGGTGATTGGCGACTAGCCTTACGTATTCTGTCGCTGTTTGGCTCACCAATATCTATCCACAAAGAAAGCCTGTCGTCCAAAGTTCTTGCCCAAATATCTGGTTCTTCGACAGCACTAAGCCCTTTAGTAAAACTTAAATTTTCTTCTAAATTGAGCACGTAGGCAATGGTACGTGCCATAACTCGTTCAAGATTTTCGGAAGGGTGTTGAGCAATAGTAAGACTGATCGTATCGTAAAAATTTCGATCACTATCACTAATGGTGGCGCGTAGTTTATAAATAGTTGGTTTGATAGCCATTGTGTCCTTGTGTAAAGAAGATGTCAAAAAATGTGAGCTTGTCATACTCTGTTCATCACATAATAACGATGTTTTTGTCTTGCAAATTGTTTGCTGCCAGTACGTTGGTTCTTGGACATAAGAATAATTTTACCGACCGTTGTGCTATTCGTCAAAATTAGATTGAGTATTATCTTTAAATATGCGTGGAGCTTATATTTATGGTTTCTCTTCCCACTTCTTGATTTTACAGTATTCAACAGATACAATTTTTCTTAAAAGAAATGCTATCGGAATTACTCAAGTAAAACTGTCTGTAGTTATCTTATGGCATACAGTTTAAGGGGATGACATGAGAAATATTGATTTAAAGTTAAGTGTCGGGGTAGCAAAAAAAGGAATGGGATTTGGAATAATTATTTTACTTCTTCTCATTGTATCACTCGTCTCATGGCATGGAATAAGAGGAGTGGCAAATTATTTTGCTTAATTTCTCCTGTTTCGACAGAGAGACCAATTTAGTTGGGCGATTGTAATTAAATAATTGAGGAGATGATAATGAGATTTAGTGATTTAAAATTGAAAATTAAGATGTTTTCTGGAAATGCTATTTCCCTGGCTTTGGTGGTCATTTTAGGGTTTGCCACGTATAACACGACCGATGATTTACTGGAAACAGGAGACAGTGTCAATCATACCCATGAAGTAATAGAACACGCCATGGATATCCTTGCCGCTGCGGTGGACATGGAAACAGGAATGAGGGGATACCTTCTTGCTGGACAAGAAGGTTTTCTTGCCCCGTATACGAATGGTTATAAAACTTTTAAAAATGAGATTAGTGATCTATCAAAGTTGGTCAGTGATAACCCAACCCAGTTAACATTACTAACTGAAGTTGAAAAAAATATTGGTGAATGGGTCAGTAAAGTCACAGAACCAACGATCCAGCTTCGCCGTGATATTGGTGATTCGAAAAATATGGATGATATGGCTGATCTGGTCAGTGAGGCTCGTGGGAAAGTCTATTTTGATAAATTCCGTGGCCAAATTGCCACCTTTATTGAACGTGAAGAAATACTTCTTGCTAAGCGAGAAAAGAAGTCCCAATCAATAAATTCTTACGGCGAGGAGAATGACACTGCAAAATGGGTTAATCATACTCAAACCGTTATTAAAGAAGCAATGAATATAGAGGCTGCGGCTGTAGATATGGAAACAGGAATGCGCGGTTATCTTCTTGCAGGGAAAGAAGGATTTCTAGATCCATACAAAAATGGAACTCAATCCTTTAATGAAATACTGGCAAAACTCAAAGGAACCGTGAGTGACAATTCAGCCCAAGTAAGCCTATTAGATGAAATTCAAAAGAACATTGATGGTTGGAAAAAAAATGTGACGGAACCTGCGATAGAACTTCGCAGAGTGATAGGTGATGCACAAACCATGAATGATATGGCTGATCTTGTCGGTGAGGCACGTGGAAAGGTTTATTTTGATAAATTCCGTGGTCAAATCGCAACTTTTATAGACAGAGAGCTGACACTTATGGAAGTTCGTCGTCAGAATGCTTCTGATACAGCAAGAAATGCTAAAATTATGATTATTTTAGGTACCACAGTAATCATAATTATTTCACTTGTCGCCTCAACAATAATTACTGGAGCAATTACAAGGCCTATAAACAGAGCTGTTGAGTTTTCCAATGCTGTTGCACAGGGTGATATGACCCAACGGCTCAATATTGATACAGCAGATGAGGTAGGGGATCTTTCAAAATCTCTTGATAAAATTGCTGAAGATCTAGGTCACATGTTACAGCAGGTTCAGGCAGGCACCAATGTTCTTACGGATTCCTCGGCCAATCTTTCCAGCGTATCTACTGAGCTTTCACAGACCTCGGATGGAACTTCTCAACGTGCTGATGCTGTCGCGTCTGCATCGGAAGAATTGGGGATAAACATGAGTTCCGTCTCCGCTGCCATGGAGCAATCTTCCACCAATGTAGGTATGGTTGCTACTGCCGCTGAAGAGATGTCTGCAACAGTTAATGAGATAGCACAAAATGCAGCACGAGCTAAAACAATCTCTGAGGAGGCAGTAGAGCAATCACAAAAAACATCAAGTAAAATAATTGTACTTGGTAAAGCTGCTGATAAAATTGGTCGAGTTACAGAGACAATTACTGAAATTTCAGAACAGACAAATCTTCTTGCCCTAAACGCAACCATCGAGGCGGCCCGAGCAGGTGAGGCTGGCAAAGGTTTTGCGGTTGTTGCTAATGAAATAAAGGAGCTTGCTAAGCAGACAGCAGAGGCCACTGTGGATATCAAAAAACAAATTGATGAAATGCAGGGCACCACCGATGACACCATTACAGATATCAAAACTATATCTGATGTTATCGAGCAAATTAATGACGTTATTACAACAATTGCAACCGCTGTTGAACAGCAATCGGCAGCGACCTCTGAGATATCCGAAAATGTGGCACAGGCATCTGCTGGAATATATGAAGTGAATGAGAATGTAAGCCAAAGTTCGATTGCTGTTCAGGATGTAAATCGTGATATTACTGAAATCAGCACTGGATCGAGTGAAATACATAATATCAGTCAAAATGTTAATGAAAATGCCATTGAGCTCTCGAAGTTGGCAAAAGATCTGACTGGATTGGTAAGCCAATTCAAAGTGTCCTAAGGTTGGGAAAACTATTTCCAAGGTTCCCTAAAGACGGGCTTTGAGGCTACCTAGAACTTGAATGAATTATACGATACAAATGAAGTTGCAGAAGTTCATTTGTATCGTATATATTTTACCCACAAACTCCTGTGGTTGAGTGCATTTTATACAACTGATTAAAATATTATTTTAATCAGTTAGCAATTATATCGTTAAGTAAGATCAGAATATCAGGGGTCTATATTGTAATGAGTGCGTATGCTACTTTGTGGTATGCGAATTGCAGCGTGTTAAATAGATATGTACTAGGTACTTTAATTTTTATAAAGAGGGAGATGTAATATTATGTGGGGATCAAACTTTAGTGACATGGGTAACAGTTTTTGTGGTTTTGGTCATGGGCCTGGGGTTATGGGGTGGGTTTTTCCATTACTCTTTTTGGGAGTTATTGTTTATATTTTATATAGCATTATTAAATCTCTTTTTTCAAATAAAGTCAGTCTGCAAAATGACAGTGCACTTGAGTTATTGAGAAATAGATTTGCATCTGGAGAAATAAACGAGCAAGAGTATATCGCACAAAAAAAAGTTCTCGATAAACGGTAATTTGGAGCTATGTAACATTCATTTTTAAGTGATTCCTAAGGAGCATCCTATTAATTGCTCCTTTTCTATGTAGACATTCGGACTGTTTCTTTTATTTTGAATGGGGTGATTATTTCTATCTTATTTGATCTTTATAGAGAGGGGTTGTTCTCTGTCTAACTTTTACGTTGAGCTTGGATTTCAATCCTCGGAGTATTGTTTGTATACTTGCGGATAAATTTATCGTTAGCCTTGAATTTCAACAAAATTTTGATTTATCGAGGAAACCCTTAAACGAAATCTAGTTTGATACGTTCGAACTGCTTTTCTATTTTTAGAAACAATTCAGCAAGATTTGGGTCAAAATGAGTTCCCGAACCTTTTTTAATTAAATCAACAGCTTCATTATGTGACCAAGCTTTTTTGTAGACTCTATCAGAGGTTACAGCGTCATAAACATCACATATGGCAACTATTCTAGCTCCTAGCGGTATTTCATCTCCTGTAAGTCCTTCTGGGTAACCAGTTCCATCCCATTTTTCATGATGTGACTTTGCAACGGATTGTGCGAGTGTCAGGTAACTTTGCTTACCTATCTGTTTTTTGAATTGATTGTCTGCCGTAGCAAGTATTTCTGAACCAATAGATGTGTGAGTTTTCATTAATTCAAATTCTTCATTGGTTAAACGTGCTGGCTTTAAAAGAATTCCATCAGGGACGGCAATTTTACCAATGTCATGCAAAACAGAAGCATGTGCTAGATCATCAATATAGTTTCTATGTGTGCTGATATATTTAGAATCAGTAGAGTTGTTTTTGAAGTTTTTGGCGAGAATTTTTACAAAAGCACTTATTCTTTGAAGATGTTGGGCTGTTTCAGCATCTCTGTATTCTGCAAGTGATGCAAGAGCCTCAATTGCAATGGACTGAGTTAAACGCAATTCATAATCTTTTTTTCTGGTAAACCTGTAATCAAGATAAATAAGCAGCATACCTAGTACTGTCATGAAAAACATCTCTGTGCCTGTATGAATTAGATCTGCAGTAGAGCTAAAAGGCGTGTGATGATGGGAGAATATACCGAAGAACAACTCTCTCAGTAAAGGAGCTAAAGAAAGTAAAGATAAAACTGTAATGTATTTTTTGGTTCTGTTAGTCATGTGTTTTTCTTTGTAATGTTTTGTGTAAATCTAGTTTAAACTCACATCTACTACATGGAAGTATAAACCAATTTTCACTAAAATGATATTCTATGTGTAGTGAGAATATTAGTTTACTACTTTTGCTTCTGCACTTCCCATTTTGGAAATTTTAGCATCTCTATAGTGTCAACAAATAAATACCA
>JAOPTU010000003.1:0-13134 GCA_051531995.1 Desulfotalea sp. | reverse complement strand
TGGTATTTATTTGTTGACACTAACTTTCTCGCGAGTTAGTGTCGCCTTAATTGAGAATGATGTCCTTACTATTTTAGTGAAAGTTTAAAAAAAGGAGAGAAAAATGTTAAAAAAAATTCTTATCACCCTATTGTTTATTGTTGTCAGTTGTCCAATTTATGTAACTGCAGAGCAAAAGGAAATAGTTGTTTATTCTGCACGTAAAGAACATTTGATCAAGCCTCTTTTCGATATGTATACAGAAAAGACAGGTGTAAAGGTCAAGTATATTACAGGTAAAGCAGGGGCACTACTCGAGCGACTCAAAGCCGAAGGTGCAAACAGCCCTGCGGATATTTTTATTACAGTAGATGCAGGAAATCTGTGGCAGGCGGCACAGTCTGGAGTTTTACAACCATTAAAATCAGAAACTCTTGAATTAAACGTACCCAAAAATCTGCGTGACCCAGAAAACAGATGGTTTGGACTTTCTGTCCGAGCCAGAACTATTGTTTACAACACCGAATCTGGTGCTGATAAAAAACTTACAACTTATGAAGATCTAGCCCGTGATGAATGGAATGGCAAACTTGTTCTTCGTACCTCCAAAAAAGTGTACAACCAGTCCCTGGTAGCCTCTCTTATCGCAGAACATGGTGTAGCGCAAGCAGAAGCAATTGTAAAAGGATGGGTCGCAAATCTTGCTGTTGCACCTTTTAGCAATGATACAAAGGCACTTGAGGCCGTGGCAGTAGGCATTGGAGATGTTACCATTGTTAACACTTATTACTTTGGTCGCCTCATGAAGAAGAAGCCAGAACTTCCTTTAGCTATTTTCTGGCCAAATCAGAATACAAACGGTGTTCATATGAACGTTAGTGGCGCAGGCATTACAACTCATGCTAAAAATAGAGATGGCGCTGCAAAGTTACTTGAGTGGTTATCAGGAGAACAAGCGCAGGAGTTATTTGCAGGGTTGAATATGGAATACCCGGTGAACTCTAAAGTTAAACTTGATCCTGTAGTAGAAGAATGGGGTCATTTTGTCGGTAACACATTGAACGTGGCAAAATATGGAGAATTACAGGTGGAAGCTATAAAGCTTATGGATAGAGTTGGGTACAAGTAAGCCATCACTATGAGAAAAATATACAAACTACTTCCGAGCCGGCTTGATTTCTGGCAAATATCTGCTTTTGTTTTAGCTGGTTTGGTTATTGTTCCAATGGGAGTTATCTTTGCTTCTTTTCTCTATCCAGAGCAAGAAATATGGAACCACCTAGCTGAAACATTGCTGGTATCCCTGCTAGTTAACACTTTCTGGTTATGCAGCGGTGTTCTAGTTTGTACGTTTGTTTTAGGGGTATCTCTTGGTTGGCTGACTGGTGCGTGTTCATTTCCTGGTCGATCATTTTTCTCATGGGCACTAACATTACCTATGGCTATACCATCTTATGTAATGGCCTTTATTTTCATTGGAGTAATGGACTTTACAGGGCCGATACAAACAGCTATCCGTACCCTGCCAGGGCTTGGTTCTTTTATGGTTGAGGTACGCTCAACTCCGTTTGTTGTTCTGGTTATCAGTTTAACACTTTATCCCTATGTTTACTTGCTAAGTCGCTCCGCTTTTTTAAGCCAAGGCAGAACTTTAATGGAAGCATCAAGAACTTTGGGTATGACTCCTTGGAAAGCGTTTTGGAAGGTTTTGTTGCCAATGGCCAGACCTTGGATTGTTAGTGGTTTAATACTTGTCTTAATGGAAACTCTTGCAGATTTTGGGGCTGTTTCTATTTTTAACTACGATACTTTTACAACGGCAATTTATAAAGCATGGTTTGGTTTTTTCTCTTTGAATGCTGCGGCACAATTGTCAACGATTCTTGTAATCTTTGCATTAGTGTTAGTTCTTGTCGAGAGCTTGTATCGATCGAAAATGCGGTTTTATGGTAGTAGTAAAGGAGGGGTAATACACCAACGCATAAAACTCTCTGGGTATAAAAAAGTTATGGCTGTTGCTTTTTGCTCACTGGTTCTCATAATTGCTTTTTTTCTCCCCCTTGCACAATTGATTTTCTGGAGTTGGGAAACCAGTTTTGAATATGGTTTTCCGAATTATTCAAACCATATCATTACTACTTTATTTCTAGGAGCCGGAGGAGCATTCATAACCTGTGTTGCGGCAATAATACTCAGTTACTATAAAAGAAAAAATCCAACTGCAAAAACAAATCTTCTTTGTAAGATTTCCACAATGGGTTATGCACTTCCCGGAACGGTTTTGGCAGTTGGCATATTTTTACCAATAGCATGGTTGGATAATAATCTACAGTTTATATTAAAAGATTATTTTAATTTAGAATTTGGGCCACTTTTGCAAGGAACAGTGTTGGTTATGTTTATGGCTTATGTAGTTCGTTTTTTGGCGGCGGGTTTTGGGGGAATTGATTCAAGCATGCAAGCTATAAACCCCAATCTTGATGAAGCGGCTTCAATACATGGTGTCAAAGGCATTAATCTTATCAGAAGAGTGCACCTTCCACTATTGAAAAAAGGGTTACTAATAGCAATGATCATGGTGCTGATAGATATTGTTAAGGAAATGCCAATTACCCTCATGACTCGCCCATTTGGCTGGGATACTCTTGCTGTAAAAATATATGAATTAACCACCGAGGGTGAGTGGGAACGTGCAGCCCTACCAGGGTTGTATCTGATCATTGCATCAATAATTCCTGTCTTTCTGTTAATGAGGGAATCGGAGAAATAAGATGTCTGGAAATACAGTTTTACGGGTAGATAATGTATGTAAGTCATATGATAAATCATCTGTTTCAAAGAATGTAAGTTTTTCACTGCAAAAAGGTGAAATTGGTTGTTTGCTGGGCCCAAGTGGATGTGGCAAAACGACACTGCTACGAATTATTGCGGGTTTTGAGGAGATTGAAAGCGGTGAAGTGTTTATTCATGATGAACTGGTTTCTTCAGCAGATATAAATGTAGTACCAGAAAGACGATCAATTGGGATGGTTTTTCAAGACTATGCTCTCTTTCCGCATATGACAGTTTTTGAAAATGTTTCTTTTGGGTTGCGTAATCTAGGCAAAAAAGAAAAGATAAAAAACGTTGAAGAAATTCTCTCATTGGTTGACTTAGCGAAGGTAGGTAAAAAGTACCCTCACGAAATATCAGGTGGTCAACAGCAGCGAGTCGCCCTTGCAAGAGCACTTGTACCTAATCCCGATTTGTTACTTCTTGATGAACCCTTTTCTAATTTAGATGCAGTACTAAGAGATAGGCTTTCGGTTGAAGTGCGAGATATTCTTAAAGAATCAGGGACAACAGCACTTCTTGTCACCCACAACCAGCATGAAGCGTTTTCCGTTGCAGATAAAATAGGGGTACTGTTTAACGGTAAAATGGAACAGTGGGATGGCGCTTATGATATTTACCATAACCCAAAGTGTATAAAGGTCGCGAGGTTTGTAGGTGAAGGCTCTCTTATTTCTGGTACTGTTGCGCAAAATGGAACGATTAGCTGTGCACTCGGAACTTTGACCGGCTCTTTCTCAACAGATCAGCTAGGAAAACAAGTAGATATCCTCATTCGTCCAGAAGATGTTGTGCATATTGAAAATGGTGAAAACTTTGCACGTATATTACATAAATCTTTTAGAGGGCCAAACATACTATATAGATTGGAGTTGTCTTCAGGTGAACAATGCCAAGCCCTCGTTTCGAGCCACCATAATCACAGCATAGATGAATTAATTGGGATTAAAGCTGAAGTGAATCATCTTATTGTATTCCCAGTTGAGGCGCGTTAAAAAATCCAATTTTCTTATTAAAATACTATCAGGAGAAGAGTTTAAACAATGGAAGTAGAATCATTATTACTTGCAGCAATTCAGTCTAGTTTCATACTAGGTATATTACATGGGATCAACCCTTGCGGACATTCGTGGTTGGTTTTAGCGCCATTTACCACTGGTGAAAAAAGTGGTAAACGGGTTTTTGTTTTAACTATGTCCTTTCTTACTGGGACAAGTCTTGCTTGTTTGCTATTAGGTCTGAGTCTAGGAGCTGTTGCACAATTTATCCCAGCTGGCATAACCGGTTGGGTTGGAATAGTGACATCAATCATCCTGCTTATTCTAGGTGTATTGTTACTGTATAATCCGCATATTTTACACAACCATGATCACGAACACCATGATCACGATCATGACGATCACCATCATGACGAACAACATTGTCACAATCATTGTGATCACCAGGCAAAGATCGGTATTGTTGGCAAGTTAAAAATGATGACGAAGAATCCGACAATGTTACCGATGGCTCTTTTTGGTATTGGCTTTGTAAATATGATTATTCCTTGTCCAACCGCAGCCATAATGTATGGATATGCCTTAAATGCTGATAGCATATTAACTGCCACAATTGTTTTCGGAATTTATGCTATTGCTACTGCAATTTCTGTTGGAGGAGTGATCTTTTTAATATTCAAAGTTACTAGCATGGCAACCTCTCTTAAAAAAGAGTGGGTCGAGCCATTAATTATGAGGTTGGCGGGAGTTGTGATAATAATTTTTTCAGGCTATGACCTTTTGTCATCTGTGTGAAATTGTCTGAGTGACAGAGTGTTTTGTTTTTTCGTCGGTTACTTATTTTATCTTCCTGTATTTTTAGGGGAGGAGTATTAAGAAATAAATACAATTACACTATGCTCCTCTGAAATACATAGTATTCCAAAGGAGCAATTACTGAAATGTTAATAATCTTCAGTTTTCCACATTTCTTTGGTAAAGCGAAGTACTTTGTTGCGTCCTTGGGATTTGGCTTGGTAGAGAGCAACGTCAGCATATTTAATAACCTGATACAATTGATCACCATCTACAGGGTGCTCAGCGACGCCCATACTAAGTGTCTTCTTAATAGAGCCTCCTGATGGCAGAGTTAACTTTGCTTCTTCTACTGCTACTCTAATTTTCTCCGCTATATCGTAAGAAACACCATCTTGTTCAATTTCGAGAAGTAAAATGAGGAACTCTTCTCCACCATAACGGATGAGGATATCAGATTTTCTTATTGTTTTGCGGATGATATCAGCTAACTGTTTGAGTACGTCATCTCCTGCTAAGTGGCCAAACTCATCGTTAACCATTTTGAAATGGTCAAGGTCAGCCATGATAAATCCAATCTTCTTTCTTTGGCGCTCATTAAGTTTTTCAAACTGAGCGAGGTACTCATCCATAAAACGTCTATTATGACATTTAGTGAGTGGGTCTTTAAGAGCTTGTTCCTTAGAGGCTTGGAGTAATCTAAGTGATGAAAGTATTGGCGCAGTTTCATCCAAATATTTTTTCATTATACCTATATCAGTCTTTTTCTGTTTCCATTCAGGTTTTTCAACAATAAATGTAAAAACGGCACCTACTTGGCCTCCCATGACCATAGGTAAGCAACAACGAACATGCGTGTTAGTATCTATGCCAAAGTATGGGCAAAGAAACGGACTGTTGTCCGAAATAACATCTTCAGCGACTCGTTTACAGCGACATAGTTCACAGTTAAATAGAACGTCAATGTTAGTTTCAATTTGACCTACTCGGTTGAGAACGGGCTCCATTTTATTTTCTGATGTATTAATCTTGAACAAGTTAAAGCGGGCAAGGTTGAATTCTGTTTCAAAGATCCATTCTAACTGTTGATAAACTTCATCCTCGTTATATACACCTTGCAGGTCATGCCCATAACTAGTCAGTCTTGCCATTTGAGTGAGGTATCCAGAAACACCATCAAGGCTTGGGATAGTTCCTGTGTCAGATCTGAAGACATCTGAAAGAAGAGTACCTACAGAACCCAAAAAATCACTCCACAAACGCATCATAGTGTTAACCACATGATGCATTTCCATTAGTTCATCACCATGGTGCATTTTGTACACAGGGCAGTTTTTGCATGATGTGTACTTGTTAAGAAAAATACAACTGTTTCTAAATTTTGGAGATATTGCTTCATCCCCAGTTTCTAAGTAACAAACTCGTGTAGGGTCATTATAAACAGGGCACTCTTTGTGTCCACAGTTGAGGACGTCCAAGCAGTGAATAGTTGTAATATCAATGCGTTCACTAAAGTCATTGGAGTGAGAGGCTATAAGTACTTTTCTCATTTGCTTAAAGAATTTTTTAATTCTGTTTACATTCCAGTACAAAGATAAAGAAAGGCATAGGACTCCAATAAAGGTCATCAATGATAGGGCAATAATGGTAGTTTTAGATTTTGCTAGAGTGGTAGTTCCATCGTAAAAAAGAACAATTTTTCCTATCGATTTGTTTCTGAAATCTTGCAGCTCAAGGGTTTTTGTGAACAGATTACCTCTAGATTGATATGGTGATTTAGACAAAATTAGTGATTCGTCAAAATCAGTAATGTTTGTGGTTCCGAGATTGAGAAGAACAGTATGGTTTTGAAAAGAATCATACTGCTTTAGATTATTTTTTATTTCACCATGAGCGCTATGGATGAGAACAGTCATTCCCATTCCAGCTTTTACATTGAGAGTTTTAAAGACTTCTTCATAACTTGTCGAAGTTTCTATGCTTCCCACAAGATCATCTAGTATAAAGACTGGGACAGTAGCAGAAAGATAGAGTCCTGATGGTAGCAATTGAGTACCTGAAATAGCCTGTTGCTGGGTTTCTACCTCTTGAGTCATCAAGAATTTGGTTCTTTTGCTGTCACCTAATGGATTAGTGCTCATTGAGTGAAAAAGAGGTTCCGCATTATTACCAAAAAATTGAGTTGGAGGAAATGAGGAGCCTGTCGCTTTTCTTACTGTTGCAGAAATTGGTGAAACAGATTCACGAAGTTCAGTACGGTTTTTTGATTGGAGTGCAAAGGTGATTTTGTCTGTACTAGCGAGCTGGGCCGCAATAGTCAGATCTTTTGTCAATATTTCATTAGATTGCCTTTGCAAGAGGTGTTCAAAGGAATCAAGTTTATCTAGGATCGATTCTTCCGCAGATTTGTTTAGGGTAATGGAAATTGAACCCAGGGTTATGAGTGCGCCAAGGACAAGAATAGCACCCGTAGTGTATACCAATCTGGTTCGCAAGCTCCAGTTTTTAGGTTGGCTGATTCTGATTAGTAGGGGGTTGATGTTGTTTAGGGGGGCACTTTTTATTTTTGTCTCAGCAGTCATTAAATTTTGTCCATAAATGATATTGACAATATTGCCTTTTTCTTTTGAGACAATATACTAAGCATGCAAACTTTAAATAATCTGACTAAAGAATATTTGTAAGGAAGAGAAAAGTCAAATTTCTTCTTTGTTGTCCACTCGTTTTCGTCTCCTACCTTTATTATTAAAGTAGCGGTTTAACGAACCTATCTAATCATAGCCTAACTTACTTGTCAAATTTTTATGATTTGATATAAACGTTTCTTGCTTGTGGATATACCAGCCCATATTGTTAAGAGGGGCAACAACTGCTATGATTTATTTGTTCTCCGAGGCAAACTGATGTAATCAGCAAAATAATCAATCCGTCGGTTGTCAATATGTTCGGTATTTCAACTATACTTACAGGTAAAGTGCTACTTTGTGGGAAGGGCGTTTTTAATCGTGTCTTGTTCAAGGTCAATATTATTATGTGCTTGCTTCTATTTTTAGAGCTACCCTCTGGGGTTAGGGAAACGGCAGAGTCAATTTTAAAAATGAAATTGAGAATGAGATATTAGCGGAAATAAGATCAACCACCAACAAAGGCCATATCCTGCATGCAAAACCCAACAGTAACTAAATCTCTCTCAAGTTATCCAATCTCTGCTGTTCTTGATAACCTACAAGAGAGCCTAGCAAGTGGGCACACTGTCCTAAAATCCCCTACTGGTTCAGGCAAAACTACAATTGCACCAATAGCCTTGTTAGGCGAAGATTGGCTTGAAGGAAAAAAAATCTATATGCTTGAGCCGCGAAGAGTGGCTGCAAGGGCAGCTGCCTATAGAATGAGTTCTCTCTTGGGAGAAAGAGTTGGGCAAACAGTTGGTTATATCACTCGCTACTCTAAAGAATATACCGCAGAGACAAAAATATTTATCGTTACAGAAGGTGTTTTCCTTAAAGCAATCCAACAAGATCAGGAACTCACAGATATTGGGCTTGTTATTTTCGATGAATATCATGAGCGGAGCCTCAATGCAGACCTCTGCCTTGCACTTTGTCTTGACCTAGCAATTCTTCGTGAAGATCTAAGATTACTTGTAATGTCCGCAACTTTAGATAGTGAGAAACTGGCAAAACTTCTTGGTAAGGCTAAAGTAGTAGAAAGTGCAGGTAAGAGTTTCCCCGTTTCTGTGATTTACAAACCTCCTGCGACTGAATTCACCCCATTATCAATTAGTGTAACTTCGGCTATATGCTATGCTCTAGCCAACTCTGACGGTGATGTTTTAACTTTCCTACCAGGAATTGCAGACATTAAAGCTGTTGAAAGGGAACTTGAAAGTATTAGGCACGATGCTAAGATACTTTCCTTATACGGTGATCTGCCAATAGAACAACAAGATAAAATTCTCGCCCCAAAACAAAACGATCAAAGAAGAGTAATTCTTGCAACTCCGGTGGCAGAGACCAGTCTAACTGTTGATGGAGTGCGCTGTATTGTTGATAGCGGCTTACATAAACATCCGGTTTACAACCCAAAGAGCGGTTTAACAAGCCTTGTCACTTCAAAGATATCTAGAGCATCGGCAGAACAGCGCCGTGGTCGTGCAGGTAGACAAAACAGCGGTATGTGTATCAGACTTTGGGATGAAAAAACTAATCATGGCCTGCTTGCATTCACACCACCTGAAATTTGCAATGCTGATCTCACGAGCTTGGTGCTCGAACTTGCTAACTGGGGTGTAATCGATGCAACGCAACTCAAGTGGCTTGATCCTCCTGGTAAAGGAGCGTGGGGAAAAGCGGTAAAGCTATTAACTCAATTAAATGGACTGAATAAAAAAGGGCAAATAACTGATATCGGCAGAAAGTTACGGAGATTTCCACTTCATCCCCGACTAAGTTATATGTTACTTAGGGCAACAGAACTCTCATTAGGTCTCACTGGTTGTTACCTTGCAGGTATTCTTTCAGAACGAGATATTTTCCCCGGGCGTGATAATGGTATCGATATTCGAGATCGTATAAAAGCACTTGCCTCTTTTGCTCACCGTTCTTCACGCAATTATGGCAGAACAAACATCAACGCTCAGGTGTGCAAACAAATTTTACAGCAAGTTGAACAATGGCGGAAAAAGCTCGGAATCAGCCCCACAGAAACGATTAACTCTGAGGAAATTGGTAATCTTCTTTGTTTTTGTTATCCAGACCGTATTGCAATTGGGCGATCTCAAGAGGACTCTACCTTTCAACTGGCAAGTGGCCGACAAGCAAGAATTACTGCACAAGATAGTTTAAATAACTCACAAATAATTGTAGCTGCAAAGGTAGATGTAAGAGGTGGAAATGGAAAAATATTTCTAGCATCACCAATAACTTTAATAGAATTAGAAGCCAATCATCCTCACCTTATTTCAACTTCGGATAATATCAGGTGGGATAAAAAAGAGCTGGCTGTACAGGCAAGGCGCGAGACATTTATTGGTTTGGCGAGAATATCTTCAAAACCAATCTCTTTGCAAGACAAGGGCCTTGCTCTTACTATATTGCTGGAAGGTATACAAGAGACTGGCAGTGAGGTGTTACCATGGTCCAAATCAAGCCGGGAGCTACAAGCCCGTCTCCAAACATTATTTAATAAAGATCAAAACAATTGGCAGGATTTCTCAGATGAGGTCCTCATACAAGATCTTGCATGGTTAGAGCCTTTTTGCTACGGCTTCACCAAAGCAGCGCAACTTAGAAGTATTGATTTTCAATCCGCATTGTTATCGAAACTTTCATATAAAAAACAACAACAGTTACAGAAATTGGCACCAACTCACACCAAAGTTCCCAGTGGATCGAACATAAAAATAACATATCATCTAGGTGATGAGCCAACACTTGCAGTACGCCTTCAAGAAGTATTTGGTATGCACGATACACCAACTATTTGCGGAGGCTCGCTACCATTAACTTTGCACCTACTCTCACCTGCACGGCGGCCTATGCAAATCACGAAGGATTTGAAATCATTTTGGCAGAGGACATATCCAGAAGTAAAAAAGGAACTTGCAGGACGTTACCCAAAACATTATTGGCCTGATAATCCTCTAGAGGCACAGGCGACATCAAGAATTAAGCGTAAAATGTAGGATATTCAGGATAGTCTGTTTAGGATTACTCTGGAAAAACAAAAAAACTATTCTCAAATGATGACTCAGCAATGAAAATAACTTATCACAAGCTGCATCAAAGAAATGGACGGTATCAATAAGAAACTGGAAACCTGCTGTGAAGGTTTGTTTTTGGTAAACAATACTGGTCTGATGTCTTTTCACAACCAGGCACGACTGTTACTGTGAATGAAGGTGCTGCCCCAGATTAACCTAACAGGTATCACCGGTTCTCTTGGAGCGGTACCAGTCTATGTTTTTGGTGAATCCGGAAACTATACTGGTCTGATGAGCAGAACTGATGAATCTGGCGAGATACTGTTTCAACTTCCTGTAGGTGTTTATACATTTAGAGCTGATTATGAGGCAAACCAGTTTAGAGCAACAGGAGAGGTTCTGGCTGATCAAGCCATACCTATACTTCTTGATATTAGTGGTGGTCAGCGCACCTTGAGAGTGCTTGATGATAAGCCAACAGTGCTTGAGAGTGGTGTTTTAAGTTTATCTGCTGCTCCCAACACTAACAAGGTACAGGTTGATTATTTTGGTCAGCAATATTTGACTGAGAGCCCTGCTGCACTTGACACGACTGTTGATATTGGTCATGGTAAGATTGAGCTCACTTTAAGAGATAGAGGTGGTGTTTTATCAAATGTTCAAGTGTATCTTTTTATTACAGAGGGTCGTTATCTTGGGTTGACTCAGACTTCTGATCGTGATGGTAAGGTAAGTTTTACTGTACCTGCCGGTTCTTATAAGTTACGGGTTGATCATCTTGCTAATAAATATTGGACTGAGTTGATCAATGTTATTGAGTCTGATGTTGAAGCGGTTGACTTTGAGATTGGTGATATTTCTGCTACTACTGTAAATAATCCGTTTCCTGTTCGTTCTGATATTAAGGCTGTTGATGTTAAGATTGACGATCGTTCTGTTACTCCTGTAAAGAAATCGCTTCGTCGTAATAAATCGTTTCTTCGTCGTTCTAGTGTTAAGGCGGTTGATTTCGAGATTAGCGACAGTCCTGCAACTACTGTAAGTAACTCGTCCCCTACTCGTTCTAATTCTGGTAGGGCGGTTGATATGCCGTTACTTGCTTCTAGCGGTTCTACTGACGGTGCTGTTAGTGCTGATACTATTTCAACTGAGGCTAAAGCCTACTATTATATCTCAGATCATCTCTCCACTGCCCAGTTACTGACCAATGATACTGGTGAAGTTGTTTGGCAGGGAGATTATTCGCCTTTTGGTGATGTTAATATTATAATAGATGAGGTTGGTAATAACTTCAGATTCCCTGGCCAATATTTTGATGCTGAGAGTGGCTTGTATTACAACTGGCACAGATTTTATGATCCGGAAATGGGACGATATATAAATGCTGATCCTATCGGCCTTGCTGGGGGGATGAATCTTTATGCTTATGTTGGAGGTGATCCGGTTAATTTTGTTGATCCGATGGGTCTTGTTGATTTAAATTTACATGATCGAAACACAAGTGCTTTTCTAGCTAATCATTTATACTCTGACCCAAATAATTATACTGTGGGGGCGCATGGTTCACCCTCTAAAATTGCGAACGATAGGAGAGGGTTAGAAAACAGAGAAACACTTAGCCCAGCCCAACTGGCACAGATGATAAATGACCAAGACAATTATAACGGTCAAGATATTAAACTGTTAGCTAGTGAAACTGGTAAAGGAGATGATTCATTTGCGGAACAACTAGCACGAGAGTTAGGATTACTAGGTCACAATGTACAAGTTAGTGCTTCATCAGAAGGAGTAAGTATCGGATTTAGCTCTATGAGGCTTGTTGGGAGTAATACAAGGACATACAACCTTACAAGTGTAAGAGTTGAAAATGGTGGACACTGGAATAATTTTTAAGAGTATATGACAAGATGAAATCATTTAGCATATTATCACACTTAGTAATCATAATTTTGTTTATAGCCGTGTGTACTGTTGACCTCGTTGCGGGAGAGGAAAATAAAAAAGATATAAAAATGAATCAACCTTCTCAGAGTGAGTTAATAACACTTATTAATAAAACTAATAGTCAGCTTTCTCAAAAAGAATTAACTTCGCTCATAGACAAGGCCAATGATGGTAATTTTAACGCTGCTATAGCTTTAGCTCATTACTATGGCTTTATAAACCGTAATCTTCAAGAAGAATTAAAATGGATTAGAGTAGTAGCAGAGTCTGGAAGTATTCCATATCAGTACAATTTGGGATTCAAATTAATCAAATCAGAAAATGAAAAGGAACAGCTCGAAGGGGTCAGTTGGCTAAAGAAGGCAGCCAATGCAGGATTGATCACGTCCCAAACACTGTTAGCAACAGTGTATGAAAAAGGTGAGATTATAGAGGTGAATTATTGTAAAGCGAAGAAATGGTATGAAATAACAGCTTATAGAGGTGATGTTTATTCTATGTTGAAAATGTCTGATTTTTATACTCATGAATTGTGTTCTAATAACGATAGCACTCTAGCTTTAGCATGGTTATTAATAGCTGAGCAGACGACAAAAAATGAATTATTCAGAGAAAAGGTAAAGGAAAAGATACAAAAAAATATTTCTAAATTTTCTATTTCAAAAGAGAAAGTCAACCATGCAAAAAATATTTCTAAATTGATTCTAAAAGAGCAATAATTACTCGGAGGATACGGAGGATAAAAGGTGGATAAAAGGAGTCAGAGTAAAATTAAATTCTAATTTTCCAATTGGTTCACGTTGAGCCTTGGCGAATAAAGTCAGGAGCAAAGTAAGCCCGAGCCTGCACAATAAAAGGAATCAATCGGGGACATCTATGATAAGT
>JAOPTU010000002.1:0-449180 GCA_051531995.1 Desulfotalea sp. | reverse complement strand
CTTGCTGGAGCTGATGCGGATGGTGTTAATCTTGGTTCTAACGCTGGTGGTACTGCGGCTAGAAATAATGCGATTGGGTGTACTATTGCTGCAATAGTCGCCTTGGCTTCATTGGCATATACTACATGGCAAGGCGATGGTAATATTATTGATGGGGCCGATAAAATTATCGCAGGAAAGGACATTGCCTCTGAGGTTGTTACCTCGCTGTTTGAGGAAGGGAGAGATATAGCTTATGCAATTTCTCCTGAAGGCGCGGAGCGTGTGTTTAGTGCCTTAGAGGATGCTGGTGATATTGCAGAAACCACGGTTACCTATTGGGATGACGCCTCAGGTAATTATTTAAGCTCAAATTGGAATAATCTCTCTGATAAGGAGCAACAAAATATTAAGCGCAGTGGTTTCTTTCTTGGCATAGCAAGTGGTCCTGTTCTTTCTAGTTTGTCTAAGACATATGCTCTCTCTAATGCTATTGTCAAAGTTGATCTGCCGGATGGTGGTAAAGTAGGTAATAAAGGGAACAGCTCTGTTTTAAATGGGACAGGAAACCTTAGTGATTTGATGGCCAGTAAATCATTAGGCTGGGGATCTACAGGCAGAGTTACACCTAACTCATTGGAAGAACAATTAGCTATGAAGAACGTATTGTCAGATCCATTCGCTGGTAATTACACTATACTCGATAAAATTCCAATGAATGATGATAGGTGGAAGAAGAAAGATGGATGGGTTAAGGCACAAAGAATAATAACTACCGATGATAAAACTGCAATTAATATTCATTTTATTTATAATCAACACACAGGAGATTTTGATGATTTTAAATTTAAGTCAACAACAAAACCTAAAAACCCAATTAAAGATCCAATGGAGATTATTAATAATTTAGGTAAGGTGACAAGAGATGGAAATTAAATGTATATCAACGGAAGAACATTTTTTTAAAAGAACGGATTCTAAAGAAGGTAATTTGCCTCCTGCAAAGCATAACCAGTTAACATTAAATAAAATATATGAAGTATATGGAATGATCTCTGTTAGAGGTAGAATAAGGTATCTTCTTTTGACTGATTTTAATACCACAACATTTTTCTCTGCAGATTTGTTTATTGTTACTGATTCCTTTTTACCTTTAAATTGGCATTACAAATTTTTGGGGCATAATGAATATGAAATAGTTGCTATTTGGGGATATTATGAACTTGTATATTCAGGTGAGCATTTTAATGGTTTAGTTGATCAAAATCCTAGTGATTTTGAAATTTTCGAAAAACAGCTAGAAGAAAGGTTGAGATTTAATATAAAAAAATACATTAAGGAGCTGGAAAACAATTTAGATGAAGACTCAGTGAAAGATACAAAATTATATTTAGAAAATCATGAATATGAAATGGCTTATGAAGTTTTTATGATTGGACTAGTCAAAAATAACCCAGTTAATATATCAATTGATTTTCACAAGTTGAAAGCAATAGCTAAAGAATTAAATTTACATAATGAAACCATCTTTGATGGATGGATTTGGAGGAAATTTGAAAAATGGGGAGAAAAGATTAATAAATGTGAATAATATTGGAAATAAGTGTTCTGCAATCGGCGTCGTTAGTCGCCACTAGTAGTGACGTTGAATCATTATCCAAAACACGATATGTTCCATGTGCATCATGCATCGATTATTACACGTAGAGTCTTCCTGTGCTAGGATATAGTAATTATCTTTCCACGTGGAATGTAAGAAAGAGACCAGCACGAGCTAGTCTCTTCCTCCCCATGTAACAAATCTAACCAGTGAAAACCGCCTTTAAATATTCCCAGTTGAATCTAGCAATATTACGGATAGAGATTCCTTTCGGGCATTGTTGTTCACATTCTTGGGCGTTACTACAATTACCAAATCCTTCACAATCCATGGCGGTAAGCATTGCTTTGGCCCGCTTTGTTCGCTCTGGATCTCCCTGAGGTAAGATGGCAAGTTGTGATATTTTGGCTCCGGTAAAAAGCATGGCAGCACCATTTGGGCAACTAGCCACACAGGCTCCGCAACCGATACAGGCGGCTGCATCCATTGCATCTTCAGCTTTTTGTGAGGAGATAGGAATAGCGTTACCATCTGGTGTGCCACCAGTATTTATGGAAACATATCCTCCTGTCTGTATGATTCTATCAAGGGATGATCTATCAACCATTAAGTCTTTTTTTACTGTGAAAACCTTGGAGCGAAATGGCTCGATAAAAATCTCATCGCCTTCTTTAAAATGACGCATGTGTAATTGGCATAGAGTGGTTTTTTCTTCAGGGCCGTGGGCAATGCCATCGACAACGGCTCCACAACAACCACAGATACCCTCACGGCAGTCATGGTCAAAAGCGACTGGTTCTACTCCTTTTTTGGTGAGGTCCTCGTTTAGGACATCCAGCATTTCTAGAAAAGACATATCGGTATCGATGTCGTTTAAAGGGTAAATTTCAAAAGCACCAATGCGGGCGGCATCTTTTTGTCTCCAAACCTGCAATGTAATATTAATTTGACTCATTTTATTCCTCTTATCGTGTTGACTAATTTGATGCCCAAATTACTTATAGCTTCGTTGGGATGGTTTAATAACTTCAAATTGAAGTTGTTCTTTATGAAGCTGGGGGGCACCATCTTTTTTATGCTCCCATACTGATACATAGGAGTAATTGGCATCGTCACGTAGAGCTTCGTTTTCGGGTGTTTGGCTTTCTTCACGTAGGTGGCAACCACAGGATTCGCCACGTTCTAAGGCATCTCGTATCATGATTTCAGCAAACTCAAGGAAGTCGGCTAGTTTGGCAGCTCGTTCAAGACTTTGGTTGATCTCTTTGCCTCGGCCAGGAACATAAACTTTCTCCCAGAATTTCTTTTGTAGGGCTGGCAGTTTTGTGAGAGCATCTTTAAGCCCTTCACCGTTGCGAGCCATACCACAATGATCCCAGAGTAGAAGACCAAGTTCTTTGTGGATATCATCGACGGTGAGATGTTTTTCTGGGTCAAATTCACCTGCATTTTCAAGGAGTTTAGCGAGTCGTTTTTCAACATTATTTTTACTTTCAACAAATTCGGCATTTTCGTTGTCTACTTTGTCGATATCGTTGGTGCCAAAATAATTAGCGATGGTGTTGCCAATTATGAAGTAACCATCGGCTAAACCTTGCATAAGAGCAGATGCGCCTAAACGGTTGGCGCCATGATCTGAGAAGTTACATTCGCCTAGAGCAAAAAGCCCTGGAACTGTGGTCATTAAGCTATAATCTACCCATAATCCCCCCATGCTATAGTGTACCGCTGGGTAGATCATCATTGGTTCTTCTAGTGGTGACATGTCGGTGATTTTTTCGTACATTTGAAAGAGGTTACCATATTTTTTTATAATAACGTCTTCGCCATCACGCTTAATTGCCTCAGCAAAATCAAGATAAACCGCTCTGCCGGTACTTCCCACGCCTTTGCCAGCATCACATTGCAATTTAGCATTGCGGGATGCAACATCACGGGGAACAAGGTTACCAAAACTAGGGTAATTTTCTTCTAAGAAGTATTCGCGTTCTTTCTCAGGAATCTCAGTCGGCTTTCTTTTGTCGGCTTTATCCCTTGGAACCCAAACTCGACCATCATTTCTTAAACTCTCACTCATTAAAGTAAGTTTTGATTGGTAATCTCCATGGACAGGAATACAGGTGGGATGAATTTGGACAAAGGATGGGTTGGCAAAACCTGCTCCACGTTTATGTGCTCTCCAGATGGCTGTTACATTGGATGCCATAGCGTTGGTTGAAAGGAAATAGGCGTTTCCATAACCACCGGTTGCAAGAATTACTGCGTCGGCGTGGTGGGTAGTTATTTCGCCACTGTAGATATTTCGACAGGTTATTCCTCTAGCTTTGCCATCCACGATGATTAGATCCAT
Organism: Desulfotalea sp.; assembly: GCA_051531995.1. GTDB lineage: Bacteria > Desulfobacterota > Desulfobulbia > Desulfobulbales > Desulfocapsaceae > Desulfotalea. The sequence goes on along the minus strand of JAOPTU010000002.1, from coordinate 445,251 downwards.
CATCTCTTCCCGTACATGCATCTCAATTTTATCTTCGCCAATTTGTCTGGAAAGAGCACTGTAGGCACCGAGTAAGAGCTGTTGTCCTGTTTGACCTCTTGCATAAAATGTACGGGATACTTGTGCTCCACCAAAAGATCTATTTGCCAAGTTACCACCATACTCGCGGGCGAAAGGGACACCTTGGGCAACACATTGGTCTATTATGCTATTGCTTAATTGGGCTAGTCGATAAACGTTGGCTTCTCTTGCTCGGAAATCTCCTCCCTTTAGAGTGTCATGGAACAAACGGAAAACTGAGTCGCCATCATTTTGATAGTTTTTGGCGGCATTAATACCACCTTGGGCAGCGATCGAATGGGCACGTCTTGGGCTATCGTGCAGGCAGAAAGCCTTGACCTGGTAGCCTTGCTCGGCAAGGGTTGCGGCTGCAGAGGCGCCAGCTAGTCCTGTGCCCACCACAATTACCGAATGTTTTCTCCTGTTTGAAGGGTTTACAAGCTTGCTCTTGAAAATATAATTATCCCATTTTTTTTCTATGGGGCCTTCTGGAATACCAGCATCAAGTTTCATAATGTATCTCTAATTGTTAAATTATTTATCTTGTTATGAATTTTACTTTTTCTCACTTCTTTAGTAGCTGCTGCCTATTCCAGTCATAAAATAGAGTGCCACAAGGGAGAAAATAGCCACAAAGATACCAGGGATTATATAAGTTAATTTTTCGATTAACCCAGTGTAGCGTGGATGGTTAAAACCAAGACTTTGTAGCATGCTCCAAAACCCATGGGATAAATGTATAAAAAGTGCCGCGAAAGCTATTAGGTAAAAGAGTCCATATAAAAAACTGCTGAGCTTTTCTTGCACAAGTACCGAGGTGGGCAGTTTGGTATCTGTAAAACTAAATCCAGAAAGATGGATGATTAAAAAGAATAAAATAATCAGGCCGGTCCAAGGCATGGTTCTGTTGGCGAATGAGTTTTTCACCGTCCGTACATTGACAGCGTATCTGTCATCTCCTTCTTCCTTGTTTTCAAAATAGAGAAAAATTCCAAACCCCATGTGTAAAAGAAGAGCGGGGAAAAGAACAAGACCAAATAAAAATGGGACGAGGGGAATTGCGTGTAGGGTGTCGGCGTAGGTCTGGAAAGCATGGCTTCCAAAAAATACAATTGAGTTACCTGCGGCGTGAACGAAAAGGAAAAAGAAAAGAAATAGCCCTGTACAGGCCATGATAATTTTTTTCCCTATGGATGAACGAGCGAATTTAATGCACCACATATAACCTCCAGTAAGTGTTTTAGGAAAACTGCTTTTAACCATGAGTAAGGAAAGGTTTTTCAGTTATTCTAAATAATTGTGAACAAGGCATAATATTACATAAATGCATTATCTCTTTAATTGGACTGTGTTTTCAAATTTTTAGTATACTTTTTTGTGTAATTTGTAAATTTGTTTGATGAGCATCAATAAAAAATTGTATTTTATTACAATCGTGGTAGGTAATATGGATCATTATGTTTTTTTTACTCCCTTTTATTTCGTAGCTTTGGAGCCAAGATCATGACAAGTAATGCTCAAGATGTGATATTTACGAACTATTCTTATAATAAAGATTTTTATTATTTCCTTTATGTGGGTGATCTTAAAAATTATAGCTTGAACTATTTTATTCAGGAAAACTTTGAGCGTAGGTTTAATCGTAAAGTTTGTTTTGTTGCTATCATTCCAGATATTTGTAAACAATATAATTATGCAAATATCATGGTGGTAAATCCAGTGGTGAAAAATAATGATGAACCACAAAGTTGTAGCTATGAAACTATAGGCCCTAGAACCAGTTGCCGTGTCAGCTGTGAAGATTTTATGGATGCGGTATCAAAAAATAAACAGGTCCTTGGATTGGTAGAAGAAATTTTAGAAAACCAGAATAAATTATATATAAACATGCATGAAAGTGCCGTGGAAATGACACTTGATGAAATTGGTAATGTTTCTATTCTTGGACCTAATAAGTCTGTTGCTAGGCGCTACAACAACAAGGTTGTGCAGCAGCAGGAACTCCAGGGAATTGCACCTTTTATTGAAGGTTTTACTTGTTATGGAATTAAGGAACTACTGGAGAAAACAGACCCTCTTTGGGGCAAATGGGATGGAGCCATTTTTGTAAGCGCTTCTTTTTCAGCAGGTGGCGCACATTCTGGCTTAATGACTTGTAGTGCAGATATTAAGGCGAAGTTCACAGAGGACACTGAATACACTGTAACAAGGTATATTGAGCATGATCATGACCCTACTGTGCTGGGGGTTGTAGCCAATGAAAATGAGGTTTATATCGCCGGGATTGCTGATCAGATAATTGTTGATGGGAATCGTTTTGTCGGTTCTAGATTTCCTACTAGGTCCAGTGAAGAGCATCAAGATAAACTTAAGGAAATCACTGTTGCTATTGGTAAAGAGATGGCGAAGGGCGGTTATCGTGGCATTTTTGGTTGCGATTATTTAATCGATTTCAAAGGGAATATTTATTTCCTAGAAATTAACGCCAGAAAGCAGGGCACAACGCTGGAATTTTGTTTCACTTTAGAGCAAAATTTACCGGAAGGTTCACCAATGTTGCCAGAGCTTGAATATTATGCAGTGGTAGAAAATCGTTTGCCTCCTCATGCTGTGGAGATGAAGGAAAACCTTCGAGGTATATACTGGGAAACTTACAATTATAAAGTTGCAACGAAGAAACTTACAACTGGCTATATCCCACAAAATCCTTACGAAAGGGAGACATTCCGTAAGGTGGGAAAAAAGGAATTGGTGCAGGATTTTGTTGTTCTTGAGCACCTTGGAGGTAACTGTTTAGTAATGCCCGGTACTTTTCTCGCAAGGGTCGTATCGGTGGCTAGAAATCACAAAGATGTATCTGAAGGAATCTGCCAAGGGGTTGGATTCATTAATCAAACTATAATAGAGGCGTAATTATCATGTGTGCATGTAAAACTACAAGTGAAGAAGTTCCTCCACTAGATTCTTTCACTATAGACTTGCTGGCAAAATTAGCACAACCATTGGCTTCTGAGACTGGTCTTTTAGAACAAGAGCAGGCTGAGTTAACTGGATTAAAAGAAAAAATTGCAGATACAAGTCTCACTGGACCTATTCTCGATTTATTCGCTTTTTTATTAGATGTTCATGGCGCAGGGAAGGCTAGCCCTAAAAGCCTAGGTTTTACTGAAGAAGAATTAGAAAAAATAGCCCTAAAGCATCAAGAAATTGATGAGCATATGGTAAGTGTCGGTGGTCGTCTAACCCAGGCTAGACCTATTGCCGCCACCGCCAATGCTAGAGTGCAGGAATATCTTGACAAGAAAGATACAGAAGCACCTAGTGGTATAGAGAAATGGGACGAAATTCAGGAAAATATTGCTCGCATAAAATCAGAGCTAAAGATGAGCGATGATGACTGGAACTCATTCCCTGGGCAAATTAGAAATGCGGTTGATTCGGTTGAAAAACTGGCAAAATTAACCAAGCTCCCCAAAGATACTCTAGATGGTATTGCAAGAGTTACTAAGTCCTACAGAATGCGCTTAACCCCTTATTATACCAGTCTTATTTTGGCTGGAAATATTAATGACCCTATCATGCTCCAATCAATTCCTACAGGGGAAATGATTGATAATTCTGGTATTGAAATACCACCTGTGGCAGCGGATCACTCACCTGCTCGTTTAGTAGATCAGTTTTACCCACGAGTTCTGACCATTAAGGCTACCAACATGTGTGCCATGTACTGCACACATTGTTTACGCCTTGCTCATATTGGCCGTAAAGATGAGATGTACTCCAAAGAAGCATACGGCGAGGCTCTTGATTATATTCGTAAAAATAAGCAAGTACGTGATGTCTTGGTGACTGGTGGAGATGCATTTGTTTTACCAAACTCCATGTTAAAATGGCTTCTTGCTGAACTTGATTCCATCGAGCACGTTAAATTAAAGCGTTTGGGAACCAGAATTCCTGTGACTGCGCCAATGCGTGTTGATAGTGAACTGCTAGATATTCTAGAGGCAAGTAGCGACAAGAAACCAATCAGGGTTGTAACTCAAATTAACACAGCTCAGGAGATTACCCCTGTTTCTAGAGATGTTTTTAGAGATTTGTCTAAACGAACGTTCACTGTCTTAAATCAGGCTGTGCTATTAAAAGGTATCAACGATAGTCGAGTGAAAATGTGGAAGCTATGCGAGACCGTGCAAGAAGCTTATGTGCGCCCATACTATTTATTCAACTGTAGTTATCGTAATCCACAATTCACCCACTTCAGGGTTCCTTTAGGAGTTGGTCGAGATATCGTTGAATCAATGTACGGTAATATTTCTGGTGATGCGATCCCACGTTATATTGCTACTGCAGGCGGTAAGATCCCACTCCATCGTAGCAATGTTATGGAAGATCCAAATGGCGGAGATTATTTGTTGAAAAAGCCATGGAGCGGTGAGGAAGTTCGATACCCAGATGCAGATCTTGCAACTTATGAGCAGGAAAATTTCGCTTTTAAGAAATAACCTGATTATCGCTAAAGTTTAACTCAATCATTTGTTATCTCCACATAAGTAAGTGGAGATAACTTTTTAAAGGCAACTGGGATGATTTGCACAAATAACGGATATTACCATGAATGATTCCATCTTAGCTTATTTACAAGATCGAAAAGAAAGTCAGTTTTCTTTATTGAAGCACTTGGTGTTGCAACCTAGTTACACCAAGGATTTACCGGGATGTAATGCAGTAGCTGATGCTATAATTGATGCTCTTTCAGGGAGTTGTATGCAGGTTGAAGAGCATAAACCTAAGGCGAATGGCAGGCACTTAGTCTTTCGTTCGCCAGCATGTGACAAGCATGAAAAATCTCTTTTACTGGTTGGGCACATGGACACAGTGTTTCCGCCTAGCTCTGGGTTTGATTACTTTAAAAGAGAAAATGGTATATCTAGGGGACCTGGTGTAATTGATATGAAGGGTGGGCTAGTGATTGCCATCTTTGCTTTGAAATCCTTAGATGCGGTGGGTTTACTACAAAAACTACCCATAACCTTTATCTGCAATTCTGATGAAGAGACTGGTTCTCTAAGTTCCACTGAGCTAATTAGATCTGAAGCATTGCGTAGTTTTGCTGGCCTCGTTTTTGAATGTGGTGGATTAAACGGAGAAGTTGTTACTGGACGTAAAGGACGCACAGGGTACGAGGTGCAGGTGCAGGGAGAGGCTGGTCATGCGGCTTTTGCTGGTGAAAACAAGGCTAGTTCTATTTTGGAACTTGCCCATAAGATAATAGAAATTGAAAAAATCAATGATCTGGAAAAACAGTTGGTGGTAAATGTTGGCCTTGTTGATGGTGGCATAGGGCCCAATACTGTTCCGGAATTTGCCAAGGCATCCATAGATACCAGATTTTTAACAAATGATGATTGCGTCGCAAGTCGAAAAGACATTGGTGATATTGTTAGTAACTGTAAGATTGTAGGAACATCAGCGGAGTTGAAAATAGTTTCAAGTCGACCACCTATGGAACAGAGCGATGGCAACAGAAGGCTGTTCTTTGAGCTTGAGGCTCTTGCCTCGGAGTTAGGAATAGAAATAAAGGAAGAGTTGAGAAGTGGTGTTTCTGATGCCAATACGATAGCGAGTTGCGGTGTACCTGTTCTTGATGGCCTAGGTCCCATCGGAGATTGCGATCATAGTAATAAGGAATATATGATCGAAAATAGTTTGCTTGAGCGAACTAAGCTTACCGCTTTTGCCATTCCCCATATCTGCAATTTATTTTTAGAGAAGTAGGGGGGGCAGTCAATCTCGCTCTGTGAAAATTTTCTAGTTTGTTTAGTGTGTTGATATACAAAAAAATCCCTCTGTAAATAAATTCACAGAGGGATTCTAAACTATAAACAGCTTTCAGTTACTTCTACATTTATTCAAAGAAGTTAGGGTCAAGTACCATAACTAAGGATATGCCACCCTGAATATTTCTGTAGTTACTGTAACCATGAGACTTTAGAAGAACCTGAGCCTCGTATGAGCGGGTACCAGTGTCACATACAACAAAGGTGATATCGTCTTTAGGAACTTCTTTATAACGCTTACGTAGTTCGTCCTGAGGGATGTGTATCCATCTGTCGCCGAACTTCTTCTGGGCAACTTCAGCCTGTTTTGCACCACGGATATCAAGAACACGAACATTGGGGTTTTTCATCTCTTTGAGGAAGGTTACCGCATCGCAGGTTTTGTTGTAACCATCTAAGATGTTCTCAAGCACGTTACCAGCGTTGTTAACGATATCCATCGCCGAGGCAAATGGAGGAGCATAGCCAGCTTCCAGGTCGGAAATGGATTCAATACCAACTCCACCACTGCTATTAGCAAGTAGTGAGGCAACAGCATCGACACGAGCTTTAACAGCGTCTCCAGATTTACCTGCAGCTTCAATACCAAGAACTCTTCTGGTTTTACGGTCTGCAATCAGAACCATATACATAACCTGCGAGTTCGGGTAGAAGTGGGCACGATCAGCTTGGGAAATAATAGAGACAATCGGATCAAATCCGGCAGCCTTGGCCTGTTTCATGGTTAAACCAGATTTCGCTATACCTAGTTCAAATACTTTGATACAAAAAGTGCCGACGGTGCCTTTGAAATGGCTACTTGTACCATGGATATTGTTAGCAATAACTCTACCTTGTCGATTGGCAAGAGAGCCAAGAGGCATCATGGAGTTGTTACCGCTTATTAGATTTCTTATTTCGACACAGTCACCACCAGCATAGATATTTGGATCGTTGGTACGCATGCGACGATCCACTAGTAGACCACCAAACTGACCAAGGGCAAGTCCGGCATCAGCTGCAAGTTGTGTATTTGGACGAATTCCGGCCGAAAGAATAACGAGATCACACTCTATATCTTTGCTATTGGTCTGGACGGTAAGTTTTTCAGAGTCATCTGCTTTAGTGATTGCGTTAACACGCTCAGAAACCATTACTTCTATATTGCTTTCTTCTAAGTGTCGCTGAACAACTGTGGCGATGTTAACTCCAAGAGCTGCTGGAAGAACATTTTCTGCCATCTCGATAATAGTAGTCTCAACTCCCCATAGATCGGTGAGCGCCTCTGCCATTTCGATGCCAATAGCACCAGCACCGATAACTACAGCCTTACCAACTTTACCAGCGGCAATACGTTTTTTGATTGCTTCTGCGTGGTGGAGATTAGAAACGATACAGACGTTTTCTAGGTCAGCACCTGGAAATGGCGGACGAATAGGGGATGCGCCGGTAGCAAAAACAAGTTTATCATACTCAAGAAGCTCTTCTTTGTTGGTTTTGTTGTCACGGACACGAACTTGTTTTTCTTTGCGAAGTATTTCTAGTGCTTCAACTTCTGTGCGGATAGTAACACCTTTTACATCTTCAAAGAATTTACTATCACGGATGGTGTGGGCTTGGGTAGATTGTAAACCTTCGATATCGGCTACATCTCCACCTATATAATAGGGGATACCACAACCACCATACGAAATAAGTCGATCACGATCTAAAACTGTAATTTCAGCATCTGGATCCATTCGCCTTAAACGACAGGCAACCTTAGGTCCAAGTGCCACGGCACCAATGATCAAAACACGCTTAGCCATTTTGTTCCTCAACAGCCTTTTCAGGCATTAAAAAATTTACTGTTTATAAAACCATTCTGCATCATCCGTTTAATGCAATATTGTTATATATAATTGTTCTATCAAGCTTGACAAGCCTTATCGATGCTTAGTTGCAAATAAATGGTAATTAGGTCAAATTTTGAGGTTTTTTAATTGATAAAAGTATAGTTGGTTGTTTGGTATTACGAACCAGCCAACACAGGAAAGTGTATTAACATTGTTGGTTGATTCGTAGATTAGTTCGTGATCTCTGGGCTTACCTGGGAAATAGGCAGCTTGCTGATTTAGCTGGGGTGGGGGGAGCGCTTTTATACCTCGCTAAATGGAAAATCATCGTTCTTAATAAGTTGGGCAAACCTGTTTTTCTTCTCCGTGTTTTTATCGTGGTATTCAACCAAGGTATCAATTGCTGTTAGCAACTCTTCTTCGCTGACACCTTTTATCATTCGCACACCAACTTGTGGCTTTATTCCGGCTTTCCCACCTAAGTAAACATCATAGCCTTTATTCGTGCTGATGATACCTATATCTGTAGTGCGAGGGGTAGAGCAACCTAGAGAACAGGCCGATATTGCGATTTTAAATTTTGGTTTTGTATGTTCACGGGTTGAAAACTTGTCGGAAATTTTCTTAGCAAGATCCGCTGGTTGCCCTATGGCAAGGTTGCAATGAGGAGCCCCGACACAAACCCTTGCTCCAGGAAACATGCCCTTTTTCTTTAACTTAACCCCAAGATCTAGTAGCTGAGTTTTGATATCATCGCTCTTCTCGATAGGTATATTTAATAAACGCAGGTTTTGAGCGGTAGTGAAAAACAACTCAAGTTGATTTTCTTCTGCAATCTCCATGATTTTGTTTACGGTTTCTAGTGGTAAACGACCAGCTGGAAATATGACTGTAGTATGTACAAATTCTTGATTCTTCATTTCTTTCCTATGTTAATTTCCGTTGAGAATACTTTCTATGCTTTTGCCATTTATGTTGGCGGAAAAAATTGTATTCAGTAGTGGTTCTGCTTCTTTCATATCATCTTCATTCAGAATAAATCCTGCGAGGGGCTTTGCTGTTAAAAGTCTTTTTTGTGCACTCGACACCATCTCTTTATTGAGCAATATTCCAGCTTCTTTATAGGTCGGGTTTTCTGTCATGGCAATAAGCACATCATAAAAATTACCCCAAAATTTTCTTTGTCCAACATGCTCAATAATTTGATATACGGCGGTTAAACTTGCAGTGTGGGGCTCGCTGATGGTCGCGATCTGATCTTTATCGCAGGCGATGGTGGAGCAGAAAGCTCGACAGGCAAAAGGTCTTACCTCGTAAATTCCACAGATGTTGTCTTGCAAAAATAGGCAAGGTGTGAAGTTGGCACTTGGTTGGGGACTGTCGTTCTCTCCATTTAGGCATGCCTTGGCAAAATCATTGGTGGTCATGGCTGTTTTAATTGGTGTTCTTGGTGTGGCCAAAATTTTTGCTAAGTACTCTTGTATGCCATTGTCGAGGGCATATTTATGGATCAGTTCAGCTTCTGGAGCTGTGACCGTGACATTTTGAGTACAGCAGGTGGAGCAACCTTTTTTACAGGCTACTTCCCTGTCATCTGCCCAAGTTTGGAAGCTGTTGTAAATTGAGCGTAGGATTTTTTCTTGCATTTATGACCTTGGTATTAAGTTTTATGTGGTTATTTTTTCTTCCAACTTTTTTCGTTACCAGCAATTAACCTCGATATATTTGCATGGTGCTTGACCCATATTAATAGAGCGACAAGGGCTGCTGTGATAATAGTATAATTTGAGGCACCCAATAGGTACAACCATAGTGGCACTAACCCTGAAGCTAGTAAGGAGCCAACAGAAACAAAACCAGAGAAAAATACAGAAGCCGCAAAAACCACAAGACTGATCGCGGCGGTAAGTGGAGATAAGTATAGAAAAACACCAAGTCCTGTGGCGACTCCCTTTCCTCCCTTAAAAGCCAAGTAAATTGGGAACATATGACCAACTACCCCCATGAGACCTGAAAGGCAAACGATCAGTTCCTTGTGATCTGATTCTGGTAAAAAAGTGGTGGCTATTAACATGGGGATAAACCCCTTGAGACTGTCCAGTAAGAGGGTGAGTAAACCCAGCTTTTTACCCAGTAATCGGCTGACATTAGTGGCGCCAATATTTTTACTTCCAGCCTTGCGTACATCGCATCCAGCCATCTTGCCTACGACTAAGCCAAAGGGGATGGCTCCTGCTAAGTAGCTTATTATCGGAAAAATATAGTCCATTTTTGTACCCTTAAGGTTAATTTGAATTTGGTTTGGAAAACATTAGGTGTGAAAATACATTAATGACGACCTCGTGACAAGTTTTCCTATAGGAAAACTTGGTTAAATGGTAAAATTTCTTTTGAGTTTTACATTGAATGAGGAGATTAAATGTTATTATCTATAGGCGGGATTCTTTTAATCTTAAATATAGACTATTTTGAAAAAATTTCATTTCGTTGAGCTTGTAATTTAATCTCTTAGAGATAAGCGAACAAAGTTAGACTCAGGTATAGCTTATATACCTGCGGTTAAATTTTATGTTTGTCTTGAAGTTGAGCAAGTTTTTGATTTTCTAAGAAACCTAAAGATAAATAATTATCATATCGTAAGGAAAATAATGCCTCTTTGGCTCAAAAAAAATATTTACTGTTTGTACACGATTAAAATGGCTAAATGGCTGATGCTAATTATGCCTATTGTCGCCCTTTATTATACTGAAAATGGATTGACCACCTTTGATATTTATCTTTTGCAGGCTATTTATTCATTTAGTGTTGCCTGGATGGAAATCCCATCTGGTTATATGGCGGATGTTATTGGCAGAAGAAAATCCCTTTTAGCAGGCTCGATTCTAGGGTGTCTAGGTTATATTATTTATGCTACATCTTCGGGGTTTGTAAGTTTTGTTGTGGCTGAAATTATTTTAGGTTTGGGAGGAAGTTTTATCTCAGGTTCTGACTCCGCACTTCTTTACGATAGTCTTGCCGCAAATAAACAAAAAGGCGACTATCTTAGGTATGAAGGAAGGATAACTTCCTTTGGTAATTTTGCCGAGACTTTGGCTGCCATTGGTGGTGGTTTACTTGCCGTTTTGGTGAGCTATCGTGGTGTGTATATTGCCCAAGCGGCGGTCGCATTTATAGCAATCCCTGCCGCATTTATGCTTATAGAACCTCCTCGCGTTAAAAGAACGAGACGTCCAAGTTTTGGAGAGATTGTATCAATATGCCACCAATCTATTTTTATAAATAAAAAGCTTAGTGCTACTCTCTTTATTTCATCCGCTTGTGGTGTCGCAACTCTATGTATGGCGTGGACTTCTCAGATTTATTTTGTTCATAAAGGTTTAGATGAGGTAGCTATTACACCAATTTGGGTTGGTTTAAATTTGGTGGTTGCTTTGATTTCGGTACAAGCCTATCGAGTGCAGTCGATAATAGGTGGTAAGCGGGCGGTGCTTTCTATTATTTTTTATATTCCTTTGGGGTATATAATTTTAGGAATTTCCCCTTTGTGGCTAGGATTGGTAAATCTTTTTGTGTTTTACGCGATCAGAGGTTATGCAACTCCCCTTTTAAAAAATTACACTAATAAACATTGTGGGGCAGAAGTTAGAGCAACTGTTTTATCAATCCGTAGTCTAATGATTCGCCTAAGTTTTAGTGTTTTGGGGCCTATGATAGGGTTTTTGTCGGGGCGTTTCTCCATGGAGGAAGCACTTGTGGCGGCAGGAATTATCTTGCTAGTTTGCTCGGTGGCGTCTGGCCTGTTCTTTTTTCGAGTGATGTCGGTAGATGATATTGAAGGCACTACGGAATAAGTTTGATAGCAGCATTTATGATCGTTGAATAAAATTGATAAACTCAAGTGTTAGTTGCTCAGACCAATATGCGGATTCGTGCTCAATAAAACCTACATGACCTCCATTTTTTGGATAAATGGTTTTAAGAAAATCAGAGTTTACTTCTGGGTAACATCTTGGGCTAAGAAATGGGTCATCAAGGGCATTTACCATTAGACTCGGAGTTCGAATCATCTCAATCCAGTTGATACAACTACATTTCTTCCAGTAATCTTCAGCATCGGTAAAACCGTGTAGTGGGGCAGTGTACCGATTATCAAAATCGTGAAAATTCTTTATTCGGTGGTAACTATCATCGTTAATTTTGTCAGGAAACTGCCTTGCCTTGGTTATTACTTTACGGTGTAGATGTCGCAAGAATCTCTTCATATAGATGAAGTTTTGTGGTTTGCCAATTTGGTTGGCAGCTCCTGCTAAATCGCAGGGTACTGAAAATGCCACTGCTCCTTTTACTTCTTTAGGAATAGTTTTGGCTTTTTTACCAAGGTATAGCAGGGTTATATTTCCACCCATGCTAAAACCAACTAGGAAAATATTCTTATACCTAGGCTGTTCTGTATTCAAATTACAATAATCGTCATTTTGTATAACATGGTTGATGATAATTTCAAGATCATCAATACTGCCGTTGTGGTAGAGACGTAGTTTTTTGTTGGGCTCACCACTACATCCTCGATAGTTCCACGCAAGTACGTCAAGACCAGCGTTGATCAAATGTCCTGCTATTCCAGTAATATAATTGCGATTACTATCTCCTTCAAGTCCATGGGATAGAATTACTAGGTTTTGGCCTTTTGTTTTGGGATTTGCAAAGCACCAGTCTAAATCCAGAAAGTCGCCATCAGCGGTATCTATTCTTTGCCTATGGTAATTGGGAGTGAATCGAGGTGAGCAAAGTGAGGAATGAATAGATTGTAGATGACCACTACGGAGCCACCAAGGAGGTCTATATTTACTTGGATTAAATTTTCCCTGTTTTTCCGTCATTCACATTCCTATTCTTATCAGCATTTCGGTCAGTAAAATATTTGCAGTCAAACAACTTCACTCCCAGGTAATTCTTTGTTGAACACCCATATGAGATGAATCAATTTATCTTATTCCCTTTAGGGAGTGTGTCTTTTGGGTTCATAATTTCTTGTACAGAACAGAAAAATTTCGATGAAAAACTATTTTAGTTATTATGTTAATTTTTACTTGTTTTTGAAAGGCTATCCAACGTAGACTAATCAGATGGGAAATGAAAACAATTCCTTTATTACGATATATTAATACTATATAGGAACTAGAAGTACATCCTTAGCACCTAGTATTATTGAAATTTCTTGACAATTTTGTGAAACTCTGTTTAGCTTGTTCGTTGGTGGTCCCTCGTTACTGTCAATGTGGGACTATCTTTCAACAAATTGAACGTTGGCTAGCAACCGAGCAATGTTCTAGCTATTCATCCCCTTAATAATTTTAATCAACAGAGAGGATTTCTATGAAAAAGACATCAATTTTAGCTGCAGTAGCTTTTGGTTGTGTAACAGTTGCTGGTACTATGTCAAATGCTTTTGCTTCAGATTACACTTTTGCAACCATCGGTACTGGTGGTGTTACAGGCGTTTACTATCCAACAGGTGGTGCTATTGCTCGTCTTGTTAATAAAGGTAAGAAAGAGCATGGTATTCGTGCAACAGTAGAATCCACTGGTGGTTCCGCATATAATTGTAATGCTATTGCTGCAGGCGAGCTTGATTTTGGTGTAGCTCAGTCAGATGTTCAGTATCAGGCGTACAATGGTTTGAATAAGTTTGAAGCGAAAGGTGCAAATAAAGATCTTCGTGCAGTTTTCTCAATCCATCCAGAGCCTTATACAATCGTAGCTCGTAAAGATTCAGGTATTAAGAATTTTACTGACCTTGAAGGAAAACGTTTTAATCCTGGTAATCCAGGTTCTGGTCAAGCTTCCACCACTGCAATCCTTCTTGAGGGAATGGGATGGACAAACGAGAAGTTCAAGCTTGTTTCTGAGTTGAAAGCATCTGAGCACTCAGCTGCACTTTGTGATAATAAAATTGATGCATTTGCTTATACTGTTGGTCATCCAAATGGATCTATCAAGGAAGCAACCACTTCTTGTGAAGCAGTAATAGTAACCGTAGATGGTCCTGCTGTTGATAAGCTAGTTGCTGACAATGGTTACTATCGTTATGCTACAATTCCTGGTGGCATGTACACAGGTACTCCTGATGATGCTAAGACTTTTGGTGTTGGTGCTACTTTGGTATCTTCAGCTAAGGTTCCTGAGGATGTTGTTTACACAGTTGTTAAGGCTGTTTTCGAAAACTTCGATACCTTTAAAAAGTTGCATCCTGCTTTTGCTAACCTAAAGAAAGAAGAAATGATCAAAGACGGTCTTTCTGCTCCTCTTCATAAGGGTGCTGTTAAGTATTATAAAGAAGCTGGTTTGATGTAATAATGATTCTCTCTTGCTATTAGAGAGAGCTTTTACATCTTTGCAAGCTAAAATCACTGCCCCACGTTAGCGTGGCCGGCAGTGATTTTGTTTTGGGGCTTCTCCTCAAAACTACTATTTACCCTTCTTGGACTTCATAATTTTTATCCGAAAGGAGTCTCTAGCATGACTAAGCCCATTGAGACAGCCCCTCCAGAACCAATAGTTCAGGATATGGTTGCAGAAATAGACACCGGAGGACGTAATCCATCTGGAAGAGTCTCCAAAAGAGTTCTATTTTTTATCCCTTTAATTTGGACGATATTTCAACTTTGGTATGCTTCACCGCTACCATTTATGTTCAATATTTTTATCATAAATGATACACAGGCAAGGGCTATTCATCTCGCCTTTGCAATGTTTCTTGCATATACAGCTTTTCCAACTTTTTCCTCGTCTCCTAGAGATTATATACCGTGGCAAGATTGGATTATAGCCTTTGTTGCTGCAGGTGCGTCGGCGTATATTTACTTGTTTTACACCGAACTCTCTACCAGACCAGGTGATCCTTTAGTTATAGATCTAGTGGTTTCTTTAATAGGTATCATCTTATTGCTTGAGGCTACTAGACGAGCTTTAGGACCACCGTTGATGATTGTCGCTACTATCTTTATTATGTATACTTTTGCTGGCGCTTATATGCCAGACGTCATTGCCCATAAAGGTGCTAGTTTTGCTAAAGGCATGTCGCATTACTGGTTAACAACAGAAGGTGTTTTTGGTGTTGCTCTAGGTGTTTCTACAGGCATGGTCTTTATGTTTGTTCTCTTTGGCTCTCTGCTTGAAACTGCAGGCGCAGGTAATTATTTTATTCGTACAGCCTTTGCAGGACTTGGGCATATGCGCGGTGGTCCTGCTAAAGCGGCGGTTATCTCTTCTGCTATGACAGGGCTTGTATCTGGTTCATCTATTGCCAATGTTGTTACCACCGGAACATTTACCATTCCTTTAATGAAAAAAGTCGGTTTCTCGGCTGAAAAAGCGGGAGCTGTTGAGGTTGCCTCTTCTACAAATGGTCAGCTAACACCACCAGTTATGGGTGCGGCGGCTTTCCTGATGGTTGAATATGTAGGTATCTCTTATATTGAAGTTATTAAGCATGCATTTTTACCTGCTGTTATTTCCTATATTGCCCTTGTTTATATTGTTCACCTTGAAGCTTGTAAGTTAGGCTTAAAAGGAATGGAGAAAAAGTATAAAAAAACCTTTGCTCAAAGTCTACTCTCTTTTGTTAGTGTAGTCTTAGTCTTGGTTGTGACAGGAGCTGCTACATATTACGGTATGGGTTGGATTAAGGGTGTGGCTGGGCCATATACTAACTGGATTGTTATTCCAATACTCATAATTGCTTATGTTTTATTAGTGAAGTTAGCATGTATGGTACCAGAATTACCGACTGATACAGAAATTGATGAGTTACCTCACCTAGGCAGAACAGCCCAGGCAGGATATTATTTCCTTGTGCCAATTGTTGTGTTGATGTGGTGCTTAACAGTTGAAAGATTATCTCCAGCTTTGTCAGCATTTTATGCCACCGTTTTGATGATATTTATTGTCTTAACCCAGCGACCTTTAAAGCAGTTTTTCCGTAATTTACACAGCGGAGAAAGCCAGTGGAAAAGAGGGTTTGACGATTTGATTACCGGCATGGTGACTGGCGCTCGTAATATGATTGGTATTGGTGTTGCCACCGCTGCTGCAGGTTTAGTTGTGGGAACTGTTACCCTGACAGGTATTGGTCTTGTTATGACCGAGTTTGTAGAGTTTATCTCCGGCGGTAATCTCATGTTGATTCTTGTATTCACAGCGGTAATTTCGCTTATACTAGGAATGGGTCTACCAACAACAGCCAATTATATTGTTGTATCGACTTTGATGGCTCCGGTAATTGTTAGTCTTGGTGCTCAAAATGGACTGATTGTACCGCTTATTGCTGTTCATTTATTTGTGTTTTACTTTGGCATCCTAGCCGATGATACGCCGCCTGTGGGGTTGGCCGCTTTTGCGGCCGCAGGTATATCCGGTGGTGATCCTATCCGGACGGGTATACAGGGCTTTACCTATGATATTAGAACCGCAATCTTGCCATTTATTTTCATCTTCAATACTGAGTTGTTAATGATTGGTATTGGTAGCTGGCATCATTTAGTTATAGTTGTGGTTGCTTCTGTTATTGCTATGCTTGTTTTTGCCGCTGCTACGCAAGGATATTTTTTAACTAAGAGTAAAATCTGGGAAACATTTGCTCTATTACTAGTGGCCTTTATTCTGTTTCGTCCAGGATTCTTCTGGGATATGTACTTTCCGCCACTTGTGGAAAGACCTGCCAGCGAGCTTGTCATGCAACTTGGGAAAATGCAACCCAAGGAGCAAATCAAGCTAAAGGTTAATGGCGAAGATATGCAGGGTGAAGAATTTAGCATGACAGTTATGTTACCAGTTGGAGATCAAGACACTGGTGCTGAGAGGCTAGATGCACTTGGTATTTTCACCCGGGAAGAAGAGGGGAAAATAATTGTTGATACAGTTGGTTTTGGCAGTCCTGCTCAAAAAGCAAAGATTGATTTTGACCAAGAAATTGTCAGCATTCAGATGCCAAGTGAGCGACCCGCAAAACAATGGCTTTTTATACCAGCCCTTGCACTTTTGGCAATAATTTGGTTTAGCCAGAAGAAACGGATTAGACGGGAAGAACTTACTGCCTAAAAATGGTTTAACCAAAATGGGGGAAGCAGATGATAAAAAGAATATTAGTTCCAGTTGCATTCTCGCAACATTCCTACGGTATGGTGCACTTTGCCGCCGACCTTGCCTTGGCAACGGGAGCTGAGTTACTTATTGTGAATGTCATTAGCAATAAGAGTATTGAGGCCGTAGAAAAGATTACTTCTTATGGATACAAGGTCGATAAGGAAAAATATATCGAAACCATTAAGAATGAGCGTCGAGAAAATATTGCTAAGTTAACTGAAGAACTAACTCTTCCCGATGATCAGGTCACCTTCACATTTAGGCTAGGAGATCCTTCAGCCGAACTTATAAAATTAATTCTTGAAAAAGAAGTGGATATGATTGTGATGGGTGTAAAAACTCGTGATTTCAAGACTGTTTTTACTGGTTCTGTTGCTCAGCGTATTTTCCGTCGTTGCCCTGTGACAGTTGTTTCATACCGTGATGATGTTTCTGCGGCAAAATTGCGTAAGCGTGCGAAGAAACTTATTAAGAAAAATTAGTTTATCGGCAAATATTAAAACTTCGGGGTGGATTTTATTACCCCGGAGTGCTTTTCTTTTAATCCCCTCCAATTTCCCAACCTTCTTTAGATGTATTTGTTTCCCATAGTCTCAATATTTGGTATTATTTGTAAACGTTTCTATTAACATGTTTTAAACGCTTGTTAGTCTTTATTTGCAGTCAGTGCCAGTTTGTCTCGGTAAAGAAAAATGGAGAAAAGAATGTCTATAAATCCCAGTTATGAACAATTGGAGAAAGAAATTGTTCGCTTAAACTCTCAGTTAAAACCTAAAGAAATAGGTCAGAACGAAAGGCTTCAGTTTTCTATTGAAGCAAACAATGACGGAATATGGGACTTAGATCTTGTACTTGGTAAGGCTCATTACAGTGATTATTTTTGGAATATTCTCGGTTATGAAGGAATGGTTGATTGTTGTGATGTCAATTATTGGCACCGTTATGTTCATAAAGGTGATTTGCAAAACGTTATACATAAGTATCAGGATTGTATTGATGGCAAGATAGATGAATTCTCAATAGAATTTAAAATGCGGAATAAGCATGGTGAATGGTTGTGGATTTTAAGTAAAGGTAAAGTTGTTGTCCGTGGTTCTGATTGTAAGGCCCAAAGAATTATTGGCACCCACCGAGATATTAATCTTAGAAAAAATCGAGAACTGGCTTTAGAGAATAAATTGGCCACTCTGACCACTCCTAAGGATGATTTTGATTTTTCCATATCGGAATTGATAAATATAAAAGAATTGCAAAACCTGCAAGATCAGTTTGCAGTTGCCACGAGTACAGCCTCTATTATTAATGATAGTGAGGGAAAGCCTGTCACTCAGCCGAGCAATTTTAGTAAATATTGCCGATTGATCAGGTCAACTGCCAAGGGTGAGGCTAATTGTCTTAAATCAGATTCTTTATTGCTTAATGAAGATTTTGATGGGACAACTATTAAAATGTGTCGAAAGGGTGGATTGCAAGATGCATCGACTTCAATTTATTTAGGCAATAAATTTTTCGTTAATTGGATGATTGGGCAGGCACGTGACCCTGAGGACACACTGTCTGAAAATGAAATTAGGGAATATGCGGTTGAACTAGAAATAGACGAAGACGCATTAGTTGCCGCATATTTAGAAATTCCTATTATAGATAAAGAAAAATTTACCGCAACTTGTAATGCTCAGTATCAGTTTGCAAAACAACTATCAGCATCAGCCTACCAAAATCTTAATCAAGCACGAATTATATGCCAGTTAGAAAGATCTGAGGCAAGAGCAAGTAAAGCTAACGACATTTTAATAGGTGTTTTGTCCACTATAAGTGATCCGATCATTCTTACCCCATATAATAAAAACTATTATCTTAATTTTACCGAGGTAAATAAGGCCGCCTGTGAGAGGTTTGGTTACACTAAGAGCGAGTTTTATGAATTATCAGCTTCTGATATTGCAATGCAAGATGCTATAAGAATAATTCAGGTAAGTGGTGTTCAAAGGAAGTTAGATGAGCTCGGAGAAGTCACTTTTGAAACAGTTTGTAGAACTAAAGGTGGGGAGGCTTTCCCAGCGGAGGTGCAGTCAAAAATTATAGTCATAGAAGGCGTAAAGACTATTCTTTCAGTAATAAAAGATGTTTCATATAAAAAGAAAGCCCAAAAAGCAAATTTTCAGTTAGAGCGGCAATTAAATCAGGCTCAAAAATTAGAATCTATTGGTCGCTTGGCTGGTGGAGTTGCCCATGATTTTAATAATATGCTTGGTGTTATTCAAGGACATGCAGAGCTTGGACTGGATATTACTGAAGATACCGACCCCGTTTATTTTGATTTGCAACAAATTAAAAAAGCTGCAGAACACTCAAGTCAACTAACTAAACAGTTACTTACCTTTGCGAGAAAGCAACCTATTGTTTTAAAAATGGTTGATGTTAATTCTGCTATTAATAGCATTCTAAAAATGCTGAATAGGCTTATCGGTTCGAAGAATAGTATTTATTGGCTTCAAGATACCGAAACTCTTCAAATCAAGATTGATCCAAGTCAGCTTACTCAAATTTTGACTAACTTCTGTATTAACGCTAAAGATGCCATGGAGGACGGGGGAACAATTACAATCGAAACCTCCAGTGTAGTTATAGAAGAAACGGTCATTCATGGTCAGGATATCTGTAGCCCGGGGAGTTATGCGATTATTTCTGTTCGAGATGAAGGTACAGGTATTGATAAAGATGCACTCCCTTTTCTTTTTGAACCATTTTACACTACAAAGGGTGTCGGCAAGGGTACAGGGTTGGGCTTATCCACAGTATACGGGATTGTTAAACAAAATAGTGGCTTTATTGAAACAGAGAGCGAAGTTGGAACTGGGACCTGTTTTAAGGTTTATTTACCCATGAAGGAGCAGGGTAAGAAGCTGGATTTGGGCCAAAATTCAGATCAGCATGACCTTCCTGTTTTGAATGATTTGAAAAATATCCCTACCATTTTAGTAGTGGATGATAGAAAAGAGATATTATCCATGACATCCCACTTGCTTGCCTTGAAAAACTATAATGTTCTTTCAGCTAGCGCTCCTGGAGAAGCTATAGAGATTGCGAAGGCGCATGTAGGTAGCATAGATTTATTGTTGGTGGATGTGGTCATGGCAGAGATGGATGGAATTGAGTTGCGAGATAAGATTGCTAATTTAATACCAAATTTAAAGGTGTTATTTATGTCTGGGTTTACTTCTAATGTTATTGCCGATCAGGGTATGGAAAAAAGTGAGATAAATTTTATTTCTAAACCATTTTCAAGGAGTATTTTATATCATAAAATATCAGAGATTCTTTATGGGGTTGGTTCCATGACAGGAGATTAATGTCTATAGTTTTAGGATGTTAAGGTGTGTTTATGTCTCAAGCATATTCTCTCATGTCAAGTCATTATTCATGTTTCTTAACCAAAAAAAAGCCAAAGAAATTATAATTATTTAGTTTCTTGACATAGCTCAAGGTTTTCTGTCACACTACAAGTTATAAGTTATTTACAATTGCTAATGAGCAAAACATCTTAAATGTCTGATGTTTACTTATCACGCTTGTTCCCCCCATGGGGAAAAGTTAGTTTATGATGTATTAAAATGAATAATCAAATAATTTAACGAGGAGTAAGTTATGTTTTGTAATCAGTGCGAACAAACTGCGAAGGGAACTGGCTGTGAAAAAGTTGGTGTATGTGGCAAAAATGATGGCGTAGCATCATTGCAAGACCTCCTTACTTATAACCTACAGGGACTTTCTTTGGTCATCCCTAAGGCTCAGGAAGCAAATCTTGTGACCCCAGCGATAAAGCATTTTATCGTAAAAGGTGTCTTCTCTTGTTTGACCAATGTTGATTTTGATCCTAAAAGATTTCATGATTTAATTACTGAAGCTGTCCAAATTCGTAATGATCTCCTTGCAAAACTCGGCGACAAAGCTGCTGATTTAGCTGGCGTACATCCTAGCCTATCTTTTGTTCCAGCTCCTGATGTTGCAGGTCTTAGTCAGCAAGGTCAAGAACTAAATTTCATCGAGACTTTGGATGCTAATGAAGATTTAAGATCCCTAAAGCAGACTATTCTTTATGGTCTACGTGGACTTGCTGCTTATACTGATCACGCTACTATCTTGGGTCAAGAAGATGACGAAGTTTATAATTTCATTTTTGACGCCTTAGCCAAAATAAGTACAGATCTTAGTCTCGAAGAATTGGTAAGTCTTGCAATGGCTGCTGGTAGCACTAATCTTCGTGCCATGGAATTACTTGATGCTGGTAACACTGGTACTTATGGTCATCCTGTTCCGACACCAGTACCTCTTGGCACCAAAGCAGGTAAAGCAATTTTAATTACAGGTCATGATTTAAAAGATCTCCATGCACTACTTGTGCAGACTGAAGGAAAGGGCATTAATGTTTACACCCATGGTGAGATGCTTCCTTGTCACGGTTATCCTGAGTTAAGTAAGTTTGATCATTTAGTTGGGCATTATGGTACTGCTTGGCAGAATCAAAAAGTTGAGATGGCTGCATTTCCTGGTGCTGTTCTTTTTACCACTAACTGTATTCAAAAGCCTGCTGAGTCATACAAGGATAATGTTTTCACCACAGGTCTTGTTGGTTGGCCAGATGTGAAGCATGTTGAAAGTAATACTGACTTTAGTGCAGTTATTGCGAAGGCTCTTGATCTTCCTGGTTTTACAGAAGATACTGAAAACGGTCAGGTTCTAGCTGGTTTTGGTCGTAATGCAGTCTTGGGCGTTGCTGATAAAGTTATCGATGCTGTGAAGGCTGGAGATATTCGTCACTTCTTCCTTGTTGGCGGTTGTGATGGCGCAAAACCTGGTCGTAATTACTACACCGATTTTGTTGAGCAAGCACCTAAAGATACCATCATTATGACTCTTGCTTGTGGTAAATTTAGATTCTTCGATAAAGATCTTGGAGATATCGGTGGTATTCCTCGTTTACTTGATATTGGTCAGTGTAACGATGCTTATTCTGCAATTCAGATTGCCGTTGCTCTAGCTGGCGCTTTCGAGTGCGAAGTTAATGATCTGCCACTTTCAATGATTCTCTCTTGGTACGAGCAGAAGGCTGTAATTATTCTTCTGACCTTGTTGAGCCTTGGAATTAGTGATATCCGCTTAGGACCTACCCTTCCTGCTTTCATTACTCCAAACATTCTTAACTTTCTTGTTGAGAACTTTGCAATTAAGCCTATTGCAGAAACCGCAGCTGAAGATTTGAAGACAATCCTTGGCTAGTTGATTTAGTGTGAGGTCGTAGCATGAAAAAAGCACATCCTATTAATTTAGGATGTGCTTTTGTGGTTTGAGCGGTAAAAAATACAAGATTATCGACCTTTGACTATCTACTCGCGATATCTTGGCAGGTGCGTTTGGCCTCTTCTATAATTTCTTCTTCATTTGCAACAATGTTGTTTTCCATTAAGATTTTACCTTGGCAAATCACAGTGTTAATACAACTAGAATCCGCAGAGTAAATCATATTAGAAATAAGATCATGGTTTGGGCTTAGCCTGCAATCATTCAAGTCAACAAGCATGCAATCTGCCTCCTTGCCAACGGCTATTTCTCCACTATTAATACCAAAAGCTTTTGCACCGTTAAGGGTGGCACAATTAAAAATTTCATTTTTGGGTAGAGTTGATGGGTTGCTAGTTTGGTGCTTCGCCAGTAAAGATGCAAATTTTGCCTCTTCTCCCATATCAAGGTTGTTGTTAGAAGAACAACCGTCGGTGCCAAGGCAAATATGATTGCCTGTTCTTTTTAGACCGGCATAATCCATAATTCCAGCAGTGAGTTTTAAATTAGAAACAGGATTGTGGACAATTTTCACTTCGGTGTCAGCTAGTATTTCCATATCATGTTGTGATAAATGGACGCAATGGGCGGCGATAGTTTTTGGTCCTAGTAAACCGATATTATTTAAATACTCTACAGGAGAGACACCGTGTTTTTTCTTGCAATCTGCAACTTCTTGGGCTGTTTCAGATATGTGAGTATGAATAAAGGCGTTGTGCTTTTTTTGTAGATCAACACACCATTCTAGGCTTTCTTGCGCTACAGTATATATTGCATGGGGGCAAATAGTCGGAATGATCCCTTTGGCTAGTTCTTTTGTAAAAAATTGCTCACCTTCATGTCTTTGTTTTAGTACAAGGTTTTGATCCGGAAAATCAAGTGCGACAGGGCCAAGACTTGCTCGCAGGCCCATTTCGGTGGCTGCCTGTAGACCTCCATCTGCCCAGTACATATCTGCAAAAAAGACAGTGCCTGATTTTATCATTTCTAGGCATGCTAGACGGGCACCCGCGTATATGTCATCAGGTCTTAATTTTGCCTCAAATGGCCAAATATGTTCGTTGAGCCAGGTACCTAAATCGTAATCATCGGCGTAACCACGTAAAAGAGTCATGCCGGCGTGGGTGTGACAGTTGTAATAGGGCGGTAATATCGCTTTATTTCGACAATCTAAAACTTTGTTGGCGCTCTCTTCAATTGACTCTTCAATTTTGCTGAAAACGCCATCTTTGATAAGAATATCAACATTTTTATTATTGTGGGTAACGTGCTTTAGTAGAATTGTTGTCATTTTTTAATGCCCCTTAATATGTAATGTTTTCTAGTATTAGTATGTGTCATGGGTAATTTATTTCAAAATCCAAAAGAGAATAAAGCCAGTACTTAGTAAGCAAATATTGGGGATGATTAATCGTTTCCAGGTAGTCGCAATGTTTGCACCAAAAAACTCGCAGGTTAATAGAAAACAGATGTGTAAAGGAGATATCATAACACCAGTGAATCCAGAGAAGGAGGCAAGCACGAGATAGGCGATGGTTTGATCTTGTAGTCCAAGTATTTGGATTATACCCAGCAGGAGAGGAAAGGTTGCTCCAACAAAAGCTACATTAATACCCGCCACAAAACCTACTAAAAATGGCAGTATTACTGCTGCTGAGATTAATGCAAAATTTTCTCCCGCCATTGCCATGGCTTTAACAATACCCGCTTGTTGGAGGATATCTTTAAATATAAATATAGATACAACGACCGTCACTATGGACCAAAAACTTTTATGGCTGATCACTGTCAGAAAAAACTTTATGCCAAGACCATTTTGAATAACTACGCAAAGGCAGGCAAGAACTAGAGCTAGTAAGACACCTGATTCCATATTAAAAATATGAGGAAAATAGCTTAATATTGCTTGAAAAACTATGGAACCAACAATTGCGATTATAAGTGGTAATCCTTCATATAAGATGATGGCAACTTTGGCTTTTGGTTTAATATTTTCTACTTCTGTTTTTTGCAGAGTAAGAACACTAGGTCTAAGGTAGCAGAGCCAACCAATGCCTATCATGACAATGACACCAGGCCATGTTTTTGAGATAAAACTGCTAATTGGCAGATCGGCTAGGGATATAGTGAGAATTATTCCTGGGTACATAGGCCAGACTAATTCCCACACATGACGGAACCAATAATTCACCAAGGCTCTATGTTCTGCACTCATATTCATATCTTCACTAATATCTTTCACCATGGGAGCTGAAAATACTGCACCTCCAGGCATAGGTAGTAGCCCTATCAAAGCAGGGAAAAATATTAATCGTATTTTAGGGTGGGCAAGATAGTCGCTTAGAGCCACCATTAGACGTTTGGATTGGCCTGATTTCTGAAGTGCATTAGGTAAAAAGAGTATTGTTGCAACAATAAGACTCAGGCTTATGAAGTCTTCTGTCTGCAGGGCACTTCCTGCGGTCTCAAGGATTTCAAGGGGCGCCATGTTGAATATAAATCCCATGAAGATAGCACCAGCCAGAATAGAAGAAGAAACTCCTAGTTTAAACCTGATACCCGTTAGCATAAGAATAAAAACAAGAGCTAATTTAAGAAATGGTAGAAATGTCGTCATACTATCCTTCATTTTTAAAATGTGTTGTGTATAGGTTGGTAAACTGGTTTAAATTAATCTTAGGACATAATAAAGTAACAAAGATGTTGAGTATTCTCCATAGTCGATTTTCCTATTATGTTAATGACTTTAAATATTCTTTTTCAGTAAATGAAGATAATTTGTTAGCAGGTTAAAAGTTTTCTTTAACTTTGGAAAAGAAAAATATTGCAAAAAAATACTATATTTCTTATCTAGGCTGGCGTTATAATGAAACGAACAACTATTTTTGTTTAAATGCCTTTAAATAGGTGCAAAAGAGATACAAGAGAATGACAAATAAAAAAGAGAAATTGCTAAATGTAAGGTTTTCTATTCCATGGAACCTATTTTTGATAACAGTTGGTTCTGTTATTTTAATTACTGGTATTAACGGAATAATTTTACATCATACCTTTATCCCTGGTGGTTTGTACGGGGTTTGTTTACTTCTATATTATAAGATACCTGCTTTGTCTCCAAGTGCTTGGTATTTATTACTTAATATACCGTTGCTGATTCTTGGTTGGATAATGCTGAGTAGAAGATTTGTGTTGTACTCTATGTATGCTGTTGCTGTAATGACGGTTGCAGCTGAGTTAATAACTATTGATTTTGGTATTACCGAGCAACTTTACGCTGCCATAGCTGCGGGCGCAATCTGTGGCACGGGTACGGGTATTATTTTGCGAACCTTAGGTTCTTCAGGTGGATCCGATGTTGTAGCTATTATTTTAAATCAAAAGTTCAATATTGGTGTTGGTAAAACTTTTTTAATTTTCAATCTTATTCTGTTTTCTTTTGTGGCTACTACTTACTCGGCTGACATTCTTATTGCTTCGATAATATTGACCATTGTTACTTCTTCTGCGCTTGACTATTTACTGACCGCATTTAACCAACGGAAGGTTGTGTATGTTATTAGTGATGAGTCCAAGGTTATAGCTAAGGATATTCTTGAGCATATGAAGATTGGGGCAACTTTTATTAAGGGACAGGGGGCATACTCTGGTAAGGAGAAAGAAATTCTAATGACTATAACTAATAATATTCAGCTAAAAAGATTAGAAGAGTTGGTCTTTAATGTAGATCCAGATGCTCTTTTTATCGTTGAGAATAGCTATGATGTGATTGGCTCAAGTTTTCGGAATAGGAAGATTTACTAACGTTAACTGGCCGGTGCCCTAGAAAAGAAAAAGGTGGTTCGAGATTAAACGCAAACCACCTTTTTATAAAGAGCAGTCTTTTACTGTACAGAAGAAAGAAGAGTAACTAACCCTTGTAGATCCTCGCCATTAAAGATGTAACTATCACGACAAAATTCGCAATTCACCTGTGCTTCGCCACGCTCTTTTAATAGTGATAAAAGGTCATCTTTTCCTAGTGATAATAGAGCTTGTTCCATTCTCTCCCTACTGCAACTGCATTTATATTCTATTTCTGTGGAGAGAGTTTCTTTGTGGGGCGTTCCTGCAAAAAGTGTTGCGAGAATATCCCTAGGAGTTTTATTTGCTAAAAGCATGGACGTAACGGATTCCATACTCAACATCACGTCTTCCATCTGAGCAATAAGCTCTTCATCAGAAGGAGGTAATGATTGTACTAAGAAACCTCCTGCTGCACCAATATTGCCATCTGGGTTTAGTTGTACTCCCAGCGCTACCGCCGATGGGATCTGTTCGGAGGTGGTGAGGTAGTATGCAATATCTTCACCTATTTCACTACTTACAAGGTGTATGTTCCCTTGGTATTTTTGCTTCATACCAATATCTTTGCTGACTGTTAGAATACCAGCTTGACCTATACCACCGGCCACATCTATCAGTCCTTGTTTTAAAGGTAAATCGGCATGTGGTTCAGCAACGTAACCACGACACCAACCTTCTGCACCTGCTTCTGTGATGACTTTACCCAAAGGGCCATTGCCTTCAAACTTTAATTGTACCGATTGATCTCCCTTTAGTAGGGCTGCCATCAAAATAGAACCAGTTAAAGCACGACCAAGGGCTGCTGCCGCAAGTGGTCCGACATCGTGTTTACGGCAGGCTTCCTGTACAAGGTCAGTTGTATCACAGGCGATGGCAAAAGTTTTACCACTCTCTGAAATTACTCTAGTTAAAATAGGATTTGACATAATTTGTTATTGCACGATGGTTTTGGTTTCACGGGCGATGGCAAGCTCTTCATTGGTTGGTACAACCCAAACCTTGATTGTGCTGTCATCGGTACTGATACAGAGAGGTTCTTTAGCTCTTTGAGCGTTAATTTTGGTATCTATTTTTATACCAAAGTTTTCAAGGTTTTCAAGACTTCTAGCTCGAACAATGTCATCATTTTCGCCAATGCCAGCGGTGAAAACTATGGCATCCACTTGACCTAGAGCTGCCATGTATGAACCGATATATTTCTTTATTTTGTAGGTTTGTACGTCAACTGCGATCTGCGCACGTTTGTCACCTTTTTCCGCCATGTCATGGATATCACGCATGTCGTTGAGTCCACAGATCCCTTTTAGACCAGAATTTTTGTTGAACATAGTGTTGATCTCTGCCACGCTCATATCTTTTTCTCGGTGAAGATAATCAAAGATAGCAGGGTCAATATCGCCACAACGAGTTCCCATAACTAATCCTTCAAGAGGGGTAACGCCCATGGAGGTGTCAATGGCAAGACCTTTTTCTACCGCCGTCATGGAGCAACCATTACCGAGGTGAACAGTTATCATGTTGCAATCAGTCGCATTTTTTCCTAAAATTTTCGCCATCTCACCCACAACAAATTTATGGGATGTGCCGTGGAAACCATAACGACGGATGCCGTCTTCAGTATAAAGTTCGTATGGTAGGGCGTAGATGTGGGCTCTTGGCGGAATTGTTTGGTAGAAAGCGGTATCAAAAACAGCCACATGGGGGATTTCAGCGAAAATTTCTTGGGCAACTCTAATACCATCAAGGCCAGGGGGATTATGAAGTGGTGCTAGTGGCTTCATTTTAGCAATGGCTTCCTTTACCTTTTCATCAATGATAGATGGTTTATGGAAAAACTCGCCACCATGAACAATGCGGTGGCCTACTGCACCAATTTCAGAACGATTCAGCATAACAGCTTGATCTTTATCTTCTAGCATTTCAATGACAGCCGCCATTCCCTTGCTGTGGTTTTCAATGACCTGCTTGTTGCTGGTTTTTGCTTTGTCTGTAGAATCTGGTCTGAAGGTACAGGACAAATTATCTCCTTCACCCATTTTTTCGCCAACTCTTTCCACAAGACCGCTCGCAAGAACAGATTCATCAGCCATGTCAAGAAGTTGAAATTTAATAGAAGAACTTCCTGAATTGATAACTAAAATTTTCATTTTACACCTTAATTTCAATTACTTTTGGACAGCTTTTTCTAAGGCTGCTATTCTTTTTTCATCCTGGGCCTGAATAGAGGTAATGGCGACGGTATTGACGATATCGTCGACGGTACAACCGCGAGACAGATCATTCACAGGTTTATTTAAACCCTGAAGGATTGGGCCAATTGCAATGGCGCCAGCCGCTCTCTGTACAGCTTTGTAGGTATTATTTCCAGTATTAAGATCTGGGAAAGTGAAAACAGTTGCTTTGCCAGCGACGTCAGAGTTTGGCAATTTAGTACGGGCCACATCTGGGTCTATGGCAGCATCGTATTGGATTGGACCTTCTAACTTAATATCTAGTTCTCGTTCTTTAATTAGTCTGTGGGCAATTTCGGTCGCCTCTATTATACGTTGAACATCTTCACCCTTGCCAGATTTACCAGTGGAATAGCTTAGCATTGCCACTTTTGGTTCGATACCAAAAATTCGGGCGGTGGCGGCTGAGCTAATGGCAATTTCTGCAAGCTGAGCAGCATTGGGATTAGGGTTAACAGCGCAATCGCCATAAACCAAAACCCTGTCTTTAAGACACATCAAAAATACGGAGGAAACAATGGAAACTCCAGGTTTGGTTTTAATAAACTCAAAGGCTGGGCGAATAGTGTGGGCGGTGGTATTTTCGGCTCCAGAAACCATACCATCTGCATATCCTTTATGAACCATCATGGTACCAAAATAAGTTGGGTCACTCATGCGGTCACGGGCAATTTCCTCTATCATGCCTTTATGGGCACGTAACTTTACATATTCGGCGGTAAAATCATCTAAAAGGTTACTCTTTTGTGGGTCAATCACCTCCACCCAACGCATATCCATGCCACAGGCGGCGGCTCTATTTTTAACTTCCTCTTCTGGGCCTAGAAGCGTGAGGTTTGCCACGCCTCTTCTAAGTAAGATATCAGCAGCCCTTAAAATCCTATCGCTTGTGCCTTCTGGCAAAACAATTCTCTGCTTATCAACGCCGGCTTTTTCCATTAAAGCGTATTCAAACATTTTTGGCGTAATTTGGGTGGGTAGGGTACTGATAAGGTTTTCGGTCAAATTTAGTGAGTCAACGTGTTCGTAAAAGCTTCCAAGAGCTGAAGCTATTCTTTGGTTATCACTGGCCTGAATATGTCCATACAACTCACTTAGTTGCATGATGGTTTCGTATGTTTGTGTTTCCACTGATAGGATAGGTACGGGCGGTCCATCCCAACCTTCAATTAATTTTATGACATTTTTGTGGGGTAACATTCCCCCAGTTAAAACCACACCGGATATGTCAGGGTAGCTACTTGATGAACGAGATGCGAGGCTTGATAAAAGAATATCTGAGCGATCACCAGGAGTAATAATTAGGCTTCCTTGTTTTATATGATCTAGGAAATTGCCAATCTGCATCGCTGCAACCACATAACTTCCCACAAGACCAGTTAGATGTTGATCTCCGTATAATACCGAGGCATCCATCCAACGTTTAACGTCATCAATACTAGGACTAGAGAGGTCTGGGTTTTCAGGAATTACATAGAATGGAATACGTGAGAAAGCTCTGTTTTTAGAGCGTAATTTTTGGAAAAGTTCATAGGATATATTTTCAGGTGCTCTGTTCACAATACATGCTGCTAGGGCAAGCCCTTTTTCAAGCATAGCGTCGATGGATAGCTGGGTTGCCCCTATCATATCTTTTTCGCTTTTCTTGCGTCCAGATAGAACCAGAAGCACAGGTGCGCCAAGGTTGGCGGCGATATCAGCATTTATTTCAGCCTCAAAGGAGGTGTCTGCCCCACGAAAATCTGTACCTTCGCATAGGATAAAATCGTGGTCTGCTTCGAGATTTTTGTATTTTTTTAAGATTAAATCATGGAGTTGGTCTTCTTTGCCAGCGTTGATTAACTCATAGGCCTTAGATAGAGTGCAACCGTAGCTATCTTCATAGTTTAGATCTAGCGCAAAGTGGTCAATAACAAGGCTGATGTCTGAATCTTCATCACCAATTTCTGTATCGCTAATAATTGGTCTATAAAAGGCAACTTTATGGACTTTTTTCATTAGCAACTGCATCACGCCCAAAACAATGACCGATTTGCCACTACGCTCTTCCGTTGCAGTAATATATAGGTTTTGTGACATAATTCCCTCAATGACTATCTTTTTAAGGATTAGATGAAATAATGATGGCTTCTTTTAGTATAAGTAGTTTGCCAAGTAGATTCTTGTAAATTGGTAAATTTAATAAATTATTAATTTGCAAAATACAGTTAACTTTCCAATAGTGCAAGGTTTCCTGTATGAAAGAATAGGCTTATTTTATGATATTTTGGAATATCTTTTAAGCGTACCGATGAAATACCTACATAGTTTTGAAGTAAAACCTGAAATTTCGATATTTTAATATTATTGATGTGTAAATATTGAAAAAATGAACACTGAAAACCATTAAGTTAGATCAAGAAAAAGTAAACAAAAGTAAAATGACTTGAATTGATAGGAATTATGTAGGGCATATAAAAGCTCTCGGGAAAAAATGAGATTTGACGTCCAATCGTATGTAACTGTATGCTAAGACGAAAAAATGTTTTAGCCCTTTTCCCAAAAGTAGTTAGTTTCAACACGTATATAAAGTAGAACATCTCAGCTTATTGTGTGTAATGAGATATTTGTTGGGGAGAGTGGTAAAGTTTCATGCTGCAAGGTGTTATCCGATTGAGAGCAGGGTGAGGTTAATTCTCGACTATCATGTAAATGGAGTGTTTTGTGCGTGATTTGTTGCACAAGGCCGTTAAAGTTCCATTTTAATATTAGTAGGGAATTTGTATCTGTCAGCTTTTGTTTATTGACTCTTGTTACCAAGGCTTCCTTTTTACATCATAAATGAAAAATCTTTATTTTGATAGGTGATTGACTGTCTAGCTCTTCCTGAAAAGTAAACTGGAATTTCCAATAATCGCCGTTGGAAGATGTTGGGTGAATTTTATATGCCGAACGGGAATTTCCGGTTCGGCAAATAAGGCGTTATGTATACCCTAGAGTTTGAATTGATTAACAATTTTTGCAAGTTGAATAGAGAGAGCTGACAACTCATCGGCTTGGTTGCTTACCTTGGTACTATCTTCTTTTATAGTATTGGCAATTTGACTTACCCCGCTGATTTCCTGTGATATTTGGTCGGAAACAGTTGAACTCTGTGAGACATTCTCATTTACTTCTGCAATACCTTGAGCAGCTTGTAATACATTAGTTGCAATTTCATTTGTGGAAGCAGACTGCTCTTCAACAGCTGTTGCTATTGTATTTACTATGTCATTCACGTCATTGATAACCACACTTATCTCAGCCATCTCAGTTACTGTGAGTTTGGTGGACGATTGAATTGCATCAATTTTTTGTCTAATTTCAAGAGTTGCTTCTGCTGTTTGTTTTGCTAATTCTTTGATTTCATTTGCTACAACTGCAAATCCTTTACCAGATTCTCCAGCACGAGCTGCTTCAATTGTAGCATTTAATGCTAACAAATTAGTTTGTTCAGAAATTTCGGTTATTGCCTCGGTAACTTTACTAATTTCTTGGGCGGCTCCACCGAGTTCATCCATACGTTGAGATGCTGAGGTAGTTTTGGAGACCGCTTGCTCAGAGATTGCTCTGGCTTTCGATGTGTTTCCTGCAATTTCATTTACTGTTGCACTCATTTCCTCAGCGGCAGAAGCAACCATGTTTACATTGGTTGCAGCTTGCTCAGATGCCGCAGCAACAGTGTTCATGTTAGCACTCATCTCTTCTGCTGCGGTAGCCACAGTATTAGATTTAATGGAAGCATCATCTGAACCGAGTGACAGGTCACCTGAAACGTCAGAAAGGTTTTTAGCTGAACTATTAAGTGTCGATAGGTTTGATTGAATCTGAGAAATCATGCCATGTAATTTTTCAACAAATAAATTGAAACCGCCCGCAAGCTCACCCACTTCATCTTGTCTTGAGACTTTCAGACGAGCAGTAAGATCTCCTTCCCCTTGCGCTATATCGTCAATACCTAATGCGATTTTTTTGATAGGTGTTATTATTGATCCAGAAAGAAAAAATACCACTATGATAAAGACGAACATGGAAATAACACCAATGACAATGGCTGATCGAGTAATTGAATTAGCTCCTTCAAGAATTTTGTCAAGGGGAGCTACTACCGCAAATGACCAAGGTGTAGTTGTTTGGCCTATTTGAATAGGAACAAAATGAAAGTATGAGGTAGTCTTTGATTTAACGGATTTTTGGGTTAAGGACTCGGACTCACCTTTTCGTATGGCTTTTATTATTTCTTGTCCAACAAAATCACTAACATTTTTTCCTACTAATTCCTTTTTAGGATGGCCAA
This sequence comes from Desulfotalea sp., assembly GCA_051531995.1. Taxonomy (GTDB): domain Bacteria; phylum Desulfobacterota; class Desulfobulbia; order Desulfobulbales; family Desulfocapsaceae; genus Desulfotalea. The sequence continues at coordinate 412,667 of JAOPTU010000002.1, read as the reverse complement.
CGAAAACACCTTCATTAGATAGCAGCGCCCCATATCCTATTTCAAAAGGCTTTACCTTATCAATGAGTGCTTCAAATCCAGCGAGAGAAAGATCAACACCGACCACTCCAATTGTTTGATTGCCAATTTTAATGGGCACGGCCAGTGAGGTGAGAAGAGTATCCTTTCCTGCAATCGAGTAGTAGTAAGGTTCGGTAATTGTTTCATTACCGGATTTAAGTGGCGCTAGGTAGTAATCACCAGCGCCTGGTGTGGCGTAATCCGCAAGTGGTTCTACAATTATCTGTCCTGAGCCTCTATTCCAGTAAGGGATAAACCTTCCAGTTGCATCATGCCCTTTCTTATTTATATATTGCGAATCAAGATTATCCAAAGCATTTGGTTCCCAGACAGTCCAAATGCCAATAAAATTTGGGTTTTTCTTTAAAACTTGAATAAGCATGTTGTTCATTGCTTCCCGCGCTGCTACTCCATCTGTTTTTTTCAATCCTTCAAAACATTGGGCCAAAGTTCTTGCTGCATCCATTCCAACTTCAAGCTCGGCTTGAACCTGACCACTATAGTGATAAGCGGTTTCTTCGGCGGTTATCAGGGCTTGTTCTTGAGACAGTTTTCTCGCTTTGATGGCGACAAAACCGATGGTAATTGTAAAACTAATCAAAGCAACTGTGCAGATTGAAAGTAGCAATCGTGTTCTTAGTTTGATGTTTTTAAACATACCCTGTTAATCCCTATTTTGAGTTTATAGACTATGCGTTATTTGGAAGATAAGAATTCCAAATAACGCATGTTTGTATAAAAAGAATTTTTCATTTTCGTTTGATATAATATTCAATAAATTCAATAAATTGTATTGTATTCGAAAAGGATTGAGAATGTCAAACTATCGTAAAGGTGTAGCGTTCATATGGTGTTTAATTTTGTTATATCTCAGTTGTCAGGGTCAAGTTTATTCAAAAAATGTGTTTATTACTCAGCATTTAGATCTGATTTGGATTCATATAGCTAAATGCTAGTTAAGGTTCTATTGTTAGGTAACATGTCTTTCCTCGACTTTGGCTATCAACAAATTAACTCAATTTAGATTAACTATATTTCTGATGTTTTATCTGTATTGGTACTGTTTTCTACACCTTCTAAACTATCTTGAAAAATAGTCACTTTGATATCGATTATATGCTTGCTTTTAAATTTTGAGTTTGTCCTGAATTTGGGCGAATCTATTAATTTTTAGGAGATATGCTAATTTTGAACATAAAAGTTTTGTGCATTTGCACATTTTAATTGACCAAGATGCTTTTCCATGGCAAGTATATCTTTATTAATCATGATTGTTTTGCCCATAAAACTATAACTTACGGAAATTATGAAATTTACTGTTAAAGATGTTCTTGCTATGGAAGTTTCCTTGGCACTTGGTTGCACCGAACCTGTGGCAATTGCCCTAGGGGCTGCTGCGGCTGCTAGTCTTCTAAAAGATCAAAATTTTGATAAAATAGAAGTTACTGTTGATCCTAATATTTATAAAAATGGTTTGGCGGTGGTAATACCTGGCAGTGGTGGTATGACAGGGCTAGATACAGCTAGTGCTCTTGGCGCCTTTGGTGGGAATGCTCACAAAAAGCTAGAGATTCTCGGTGGTTTAACGCCAGAAATAGTAAAACAAGCAACAGCCTTTTTGGCAGAAGATAAGGTTATAGTCAATCTCCGTGAGAAGTCTGGGCTTTATGTTAAAACTGTGATCAATGCTGGCGACAATACGGCAGAGTCTCTGATCACCGATGTTCATAATAATATTGTTAGCTTAAAATTAAATGGACAGGATGTGGACGACGAAACCCTTGTTGCAAAGGATGTAAAGTCTTCTGATGGCAACAAGCTAGCAGCACTTGAAGAATGGTTGCGTAGTCTAAATCTCGAAGATATTTTTGAGCTTATGGGTGAGCTTGATGACGAAGATCTAGCATTTCTAGAAGAGGGAGTTACCCATAATCTAGCTTTGGCAGAGCATGGCTTAAAATATGGTAACGGCTTAGGAATTGGCAAAGCTATTGATCGTCTTTTAAAACAAAAATTACTTCATGATGATATGACAACCTCAGCTAGAAGGCTAACTTCAGCGGCTGCGGATGCGAGAATGGATGGTGTTAATCTTCCTGCCATGAGCTCAGGTGGAAGTGGTAATCATGGCCTTACTGCGATTCTGCCAATTTGGGCCATAAAAGATTTTATTGATGTTGAACCTAAAACTGTTCTACGTGCCATAGGTTTAAGTCATATTGTCACAGCATATGTAAAGGCACATACAGGGAGATTATCCGCTGTATGTGGTTGTTCTGTGGCCGCTGGTGCCGGAGCTACTGCTGGCATTACATATCTCGTTGGCGGTGATCTTTACCATATGGAAGGTGCTATTCAGAATATTCTTGAGGATTTAGCTGGTGTTATTTGTGATGGGGCCAAAGCAGGATGCGCCATTAAGTTAAATACTGCTGCGGGTGCTGCTGTTCAGGCCGCTTTGTTTTCTTTGCAGGGAGTTAATGTGAAGGACACAGACGGAATTGTTGGCGATTGCACCCAAAAAACTGTGCAGAATATTGGTCAATTAAGTACTGAAGGCATGATTGAAACAGATAAAACTATTCTGAAGATTATGCTCGCAAAACAGATGGCAAAAAAGAAGAAATAGGTACAGCTTCCGAGCATAGACTTTTGGTCTAATAATAAAAATGGCGGGCACTCTAAATTAGAGTGTCCGCCATTCTTGTTTCAACTAAGGCTACCTTGAAAAATTGCTACTTTGCCCAACTTCTTCGTTGAACTTAAAATTTTATCCTCGGAGATAAGCGAACGAAGTGAGACTTCGATATCCCTTAGGTACCCTAAAAGTGATTTATTCTTACCTGTCTCCGTCCAACATTCTGCCTAGGCCGCCAAGAAGAGATCCTTCCCCTTGACTTTTGCCACCAGAGGATGGGGCGTGGGCAATAATTCTGTCCGCCATTCTTGAAAATGGTAGGCTTTGTAGGTATACAGTGCCTGTTCCCTGAAGAGTAGCTAGGAATAACCCTTCTCCACCGAAGAACATTGATTTTAAATTACCAGCACGCTCTATGTCGTAGTCAATACCTTCACTGAAGGCCACTAGGCAACCAGTATCAACCATAAGTTTTTCACCATTAAGTTCTTTTTTGATAATGGTTCCACCTGCGTGGATGAAGGCCATTCCGTCACCTTCAAGTTTTTGTAAGATGAAACCTTCACCACCAAAGAAACCTGTACCTAATTTTTTACTAAAAGCGATACCGATTTTAGTACCTTGGGCGGCACATAGAAACGAATCTTTTTGGCAAAAAAGAACATTGCCAGGTTTTGAGCCAAGGTCAACAGGGATAATTTTACCAGGAAAAGGTGCGGCAAATGCTACGCGTTTTTTGCCAACTCCAGTGTTGGTGAAATGGGTCATGAAAACCGATTCCCCAGAGAGCATTCGAGAACCAACGCCTTTTAATAGGCCCATAACTCCGCTGTTTGAACTGGAGCCATCGCCCATTTTTGCATCAAAGGATATACCATCTTCTAGGTAGTTCATTGCTCCTGCTTCAGCGACAACAGTTTCACCTGGATCAAGCTCCACCTCAACTATTTGCATATCATCGCCAAATATTTCGTAGTCTACTTCATGGCTATTCATAATTATTTGCTCCCTGTAGTTTTAGGCTACCTTTAAAAATTGCTACTTTGGCCAACTTCTTCGTTGAACTTAAAATTTTATCCTCGGAATATTACTTATATACCTGCGGTTAAATTTTGCGTCCGTCTCGAATTTGAACGAATTTTCTAATTATTCAAGGTACCCTTTATTTTTTAATCCGACGAACAATACATCCAACATCAACCAAATCGGCATCGCCATCAATGATCTTAGCGTATGTGACTTTGGGAAGGATGCGAATTACTTTAATGGTGGCCACTTGTTCTTCTAATTTGCCGAGTGATTCTTTTGTGTATGGGTCAAACATTTCTTCGCCCAAAAAGAATACATTAAGTTTGTTGCCTTTCTTTAAGGTTTTTCCACCTTGATTTAGAACTACGGTGGAACCCTTTTTAGAAACGACCTGCATTGGATAGATATTGGCTAGTGATTCTTGGACAATTACTTCAGATATTGCATGAAGGATTCCGGTTTGACTGGAGCCATACTTATTTAGCATTCGAATGATATCGCGGTTGCCAAATGTCATGGTAATTGTGTCAGACCATTTTACTTGCCTGGTTGCTGCTTGTATAAGCTTGTAGCTAACCTGTACTTTACCTGAATAAGTACTAATTGATTCATTGGTAAGTTGTAAGTATTCAACATACCTTGAGCTTCTAAGGCCAATAATCTTTCCGACCACGAGATAGTCTGCCCCACGCACATTGCCAAGTCGGGCGGATTCTCCTGAATCTGCATCTTCGCTTTTCCAAATGCGTTTCTCGCTCTCAAACTCTTCGCCAAATTCTCGATCTAAAACGCTTAATCTGCGGGATTGAGTGAAAAGATCTATTAGGTTATTACGAAATTCACTTTCAATTTTACTTGCAGGGGTTGAATCACCAAGGAGACTAAAACGTTTTTTACTGGTTTTGAAAGGTAGAACAGCAAGCTTACGACGCTCGTCAGAGCTAATACCTTGTTCTTTAAATTTGTGATATGTAACCGTAAGAGTTGCTTCATAGCCATTATCTACTTGATCTAGGCTATCCACCTCGTATGAAGCAAGTTGCCCCTTTGTTCTGGTTCGTAATAACTGGCTTATGCTATCATTGGTGGCAAACCTTTGCTTCCAGTCGCCATCTTTTTCAATGGTTGTGTCAGATGAAAATTGTTGGGTGATTGTGTCAGAACTAATGCTAACACCTTTTAATTGGCCAACAGCTCTAACTAAAGCATCACTTATTGCCAAAGATTGGCTGTTACCGTATCCTGTTACTTGTCTTACTTCTTCAGTAATGTTTTGGTTTCCTGCGGCAAAAGCAAAACTAGGCAAGAGTAAAATAAGTAGAGTTAGTAATTTAGCTAATTTCATTTTTTCTCCTTAGAAGTCATCCATGCTCATACGTTCTTGGCTAGCTTTAATGTTTGGTTTTACAATCTTAACTTTTGTTTTAGATGCGTCCTTTTGTCCTGGTTTCCATTTACGTATATCACGCATTTCTTTTTCGTTCACAGGGCTCCAGTAGCGTATTACACCAACCAGGGATGCTTTGTCGTTATCTGGGTGCTTTGCACTCCATCTACGTAATTCTTTTATCCCAATTATATTAACACGACTTTTTTTCTTTGCTTTTTCACGCGTGATATCAATAATTTCGGTTATATTTTCCATTCTTTTGAAATTTTCTGAATCCACTATACCAGTTTCAGTTGTTTCTTCTCCCGTTTGACTCATATCAGAGTAGTTAATACGGGAATTTATAAATTCTGCAATGGCTTGATCCGCTTGAGCTTCAGCCTGCTTTTTAGCATGAGCTTGTTTTCTGGCAAGCTTTTTAGCGTCTCCCGTGGTTGTGTTTAGTGACCATTGGCCAAAGGAAACAATGACAGGGTAGCCTTCTGGGTCATACATTCTTTTAACTCCAAAATCTGGAATTAAGCTTACTGCAGGGGCATCGACTATTTGTTGTATTTGCTGTGAACCAATTTTCTTTGCAACTGGTTTTAGTTGTCCTCTTTTATGACCTATATCCCAAGCTAGTTGTTTCATCTTTGGGGAAAGGATCATTAAAACAGCAACCTGATATTGTCCGTTTTTATCAAACCCTTCGTATGTCTTGTAGGTTAGCATTCCGCTAAGCTCGGCCATTGCTTCCCGAGTAACAGTAGAAACAAAAGAATCACGAAATTTTAAATGTCGCTGTTCTTTAGGAACTTTTGCTAGATCGGCGGTGTCAATTCCTAGCTCATCAAGAGCTTGATCTAATTGCCCCTCGGTTAGAGTCATTACCTTTTCGTATATTCTACCCCATTGCGCATCATTTCCTAGGATAGCAAAATCAAAATCAGGGATATTCTCGTTGGCATCAGCATAATATTCCTTAACTTTTTCAGAAGATATTCTTTGCCCAAACTCCTTGGCAAATTTGTTCTCGGTTTCAATCATAGCTTTTTGGGCGGCTATAACTCTCGCTTTTCCCCAATCTTGATTCTCTTTATCAACGCTAACCTGTTGCACAGCGGAACCAACCCAAGAAAATTTGCCAGACTTTTCAAGTCTAGTTTGATCTTGGTTCATAAGGTTTTCAAGCTCTTCTAAGCTTACTAGGACACCTGTTTCAGCATTTGGTTCTTCTGCGTTTGCGGCTACTTCTTTACTTGTTGTGACTGCTGTAGTTGTCGTTTCCTGCTGAGCAAGGCATGGTAAATTAAAAAATAGTAAAGATGCTAAAGCTATAACACTGACTTTTTTATTCATTTTGGACCTTAACGTTGTATGGAACGAAGAATGGAACATTACTCTTTAATCCTGTGTTTTGAGAGTAAAGAGTAAAATTCCATTAGAGTGTGATTGAAACATCGTTTGTGTTTGCAGGTAAAATCTACCAGGAAACGGTGTCCTTATCAGCTAGCTTGCGGATTGGGGTTTCTCCTTCCCAAATAGCAAGACCATCACCTAAGTCTGTTAGAGTTAATTGAAAGTAATATTCGATTAACTGTTTTCCTTTAGCAGTTCGGTTGTTTCGTTGAATAATTTTACCAGAAAGACTCATGTTAGGGGCGGTTAGACTCTGTCTTTTTAAAGTTTTTTTGTTAATTTTTTTAGATCTTGCTAGCTGACCGTATACATCATTCATCTTGTCTTCTGAACCATTTAGGCCAATGGCTGTGGTGGTTTTTACCTGTCCACTTTGTAGTAGGGCTATGCGGATTTTTTTCACTAACTGATCGGTATCAATATTTTGCATGGTATCGTTGAGAATATTGGAAATAACTAAAATATTCTTTCTACCGTTAACTGGTGTAACTGCTCCCGAGCTTAGCATTGACTGGGTAGCTTCATCAGCTGCTTGTGCGAAATCTCTACTGCTTAAGCCAGTTGTAATGTATTCTTCTGCTTCATTTGATTGCATTACTGAGGTGGATTGGACACAACCTGATAGCATAGCTAAAAGTAGTAATGCAATAATTTGATAAGAAATTTTCATTTTGTTCCTTTTTAATTATTTTTGATGAATTTATTAATAACTACTTTGTAGTCAGTAGCTTTTATGTTTGTTGCAACGGATTGAATATTGAAATCCTGTTTAGGTGTTAGACGTAATCGGTGCCATTTGCTAACAATTCCAGGAAGCTCAAAACCAGACTCGTCAAACCATACAAATTGATAAATTATTTCCTTGTTTAGGACGCTGGTATTAGTTGCTGCAACTCTTGCACGCATCATATTACCAGGTAGTAGACCAGATCTTACATCGTTAAGCTTAATAAAATGTTTTGCACTAGGGCCGATAGTCACCTTAGATATTTGAAGTTCATCAATATTGGCTGAATGAGGTGGCTGGGCGCAGCCACTAAGGCCTGCTATTAGAGCTAAAGCTACAATAAATGTTCTTAGTAATTTCATAAGTAAAGACTCCTTGCGATTTTAAAATTATTTAAAACTTGCTATGCGTACAATAGGCTGGCTGGGAGATCCAGCAGCTCTTACATGGACAATATTGTAACGACCTTCTGGTAATTCAATATTAATAGGTACGATCATTCCTGGCGCACTGATTGTGATATTGTTGTTTTTTGGTTTACGGATTCTTAGGGCTTGAACTTCTTTAGGTAGAGCTGTCCAGCTTCTTGTGTCGACATGGGTGGTGGCTGTTTGGTATAGAGCGCCACCTATTGCACCAAATATACCCAGTTGGTCTTGTGCTACGTACTGGAGTATACCTTTTATGATGGCACTTGTAATGGCTTCGGTTACCATATAAGGGAATTCTTTTTTATACTCACTCTGTACTACTCTATCTATACTGGCAATTTGCATGGTTTTGCCAAGCTTCTTTTTCCCTGAAGAGACAGTTAAGTAATTGTAAGCTTTTTCCTGTATAACTAATTTAGGCAAGGCAATTTGAGCATAACTGACTTCGTTTGTTACTAGGAATAATGGAATCGGAATAATAATTTCATCAATGGATGGTGCCAGACCATTTTCAAAAATAACCCAAACCTGTGGTCTAAGGTTATTGATTTTCCATGAGCCATTTTTTAACTTTTTGGCCATAGATAAATCATTGGCTATGACGCGGTTGTTGCCTTGGCTTCCAGCAGCTCTTTTAAGTGAAAAAACAGCCTTGCCGTAGTCAGAACCTAGATTACCTGGAGCGGCGTTAAGCATAAAGTAAAGGCCACGAAGATAGTCTGTGTATGGATTTATGTAGTCTCCGTATGGCTTCCATTGTTCAACTTCAGCAAACTGCTTATTGATATCTGATTTTGCTGCGGTCATATTCCAAGCTGACTTGCTACCGCCAGTACTTTTCTTTTCTTTCTTTATCTTTTTTTCTTGCTCAGCAATCTTTTTAGAAAAATGCTCCTTGGCTCTTCTCTGTCTATCTTCTGCTCTATTAAACTCAACCCTGGCTTTTTGTGACTCACCTATGAAGAGATTGTTTAATCCTTTGTAAGTATTTATCATTACTGTATCAAATACTGTTTGGCTGTAATCATTAATACTATTGTTATACAGTACCGCCCCTACTGTTTGGAGGGACTTAGTTCCCATATTTTTTGTGTCATCTTCTTTCATTAAACTTTCTGCTTGCTTGTAAACAAAACTACTTCGCTCGAATTCCTCTTGAAGACTAAGAACGTTTGCTGCTTGTAAAGCCCAAAGCATATCGTCAGTCTCGTCTTCATCGTTAAATCCACCAGAGGAGAAAGCAATATCTAAAGCTTCTTGGGTCTGGTTGAGTTTTAAGTTGTTGTTGAAAGCTTCTAGGTCATTTTTGTTTTGGGTTGCAGAACAACCACTAAATAAAAATGCAGCTAGACAAATGGTGAACCACTGCAGAATAGTTTGATTTTGCATACGTCCTCTTTGATAGTGCTTTGGTTTTAGTTGCTTTTATTACTATATCAGTTGGTCTTATAGAATAAAATATTTATCAAGCTTATGGGGCTGTGTTCTACATTTTCAATGTAGAAAATGATTCTATTTATATAGGGATCACTAATTAACATTAAGAGTAATTTACCGGTTTTTTTTCGATAATTCTAGTACTTTGTTAGTTACTTTTTGAGGAGTTGAATATAAATATTAAATAATATTTTCCTTGTTGGTGAGAACAATATAAGTCCAATGATTTGACAGAGAACTGATGTAATCATTAAATGTTAAACTGATTCATTTATTTGAGTGGAGAGAAAGGAATGGATATTGTTTTTATATGTGTCTAATAGTCAGTTGTGGCATGTCTTTGCACAAAACAGTTTAGCATCTTTTGGCCATGATTAAAGGCCCACGTTTTTTAAAGAGTTAATATGAAAGGACTAGAGCTCAGCAGGAAATTTTACTTAGAGGTCGGGCATATTGGACTCCAGCAGTTTGGTACGCTTGCTGAAAGAATTGCGATTGGTATGGTGGGGCCGGGTTCGGAATGTTTTGGCTTTGATGATAAATTCTCCCGTGATCATGACTGGGGCCCAGGTTTCTGTCTTTGGCTACGTGCTGATGATTTTGTTGAGCATGGCGATATCCTAAAAGATTTTTATAATTCTTTACCGAAGTCATATGCTGGGTTTGCAGCCCGTGAGGAAAGTGTCGGAGAGGATTTTCGAACTGGACCTATGTCCATAGATGCTTTCTATAAAAGATATACTGGGCTTAATTCTTCCCCTAAAAGTATTGATCAATGGAATATCTCTTCAGCTAACTTAGCTCTTTGTGTAAATGGAGAGGTTTTTTGCGATCCCTTGGGCGAGTTTAGCCAGTGGCGAAAAGATCTACTTAATTTTTATCCAGAAGATATGAGAAGAAAGAAAATAGCTGATTGCTGCATGAAGGCAGGACAGGCAGGGCAGTATAATTGGCAAAGAGGTATTATGCGCCAAGATATTTATGTGATAAATAGTGCAAAAACACAATTTGTTACAGAAGTAATGCAGCTTGTTTTTCTATTAAATAGAAGTTATGCCCCATATTTTAAGTGGTTGTATAAATCGTTCCAGCAGTTACCTGTTTTGGCTACAGATCTTGTTCCGTTACTAGATGGGCTGATGTTTAGTAATGTTGAATTGCAAGGTAATGGCGCGTGGAGTGAGCAACAGGATCGGATAGAAAAGATTTGCGGAAAAGTTGTGGCAGAGATAAAGCGGCAAGGAGTGTCTGATGTAGATAGTGTTTTTTTACTAGACCATCTTGGTAGTATTATTTCCGGAATTAAAGACAAGCAGTATGTTTCACATTCATGGAGGGGATAGGGATATCTTATGGAAAATAAAAAAGCATTAATTACTGAAATTCTTGCCTATGAATGGCAAATGTTTATAACTGTAAATGATAGAAATGACCATAACCCTGTGACTGATGGCAGACCATCTTGCAAGGACTTTCCCGATGAATTCAGGTTACATAGAACCTCTCAGTTTGTTGCATGGTCTGACAGAACTTTGCAGAGCTATCTGCACGACCTTCAGGAAGCACAGCGTGATGGACATAATTTGATGACCTATAAATACGCTCGTATGGAAGATTTGATTCCCAGTAATAACTCTAGTCCATTAATAGAAAAAATATCTGTTGCTCAGTTAAACTGGCAGCAGGAATTTATAGAAAAATATCCGAAAATGATGTCTCGGGGCAGAATGTTAAGTGGTGATAAAAAAGGTATAGATTGGGCATCTTTTAAAACTTATCTATGTTCAGAGCTTGAAACTTACTCAGAAAATACATTGGAATATCTTTCTCAGGATATTATTACTTTTAAGGAGCAGGGTAAAAGTATGTCCGAGGTAGTTTATGAGTATTTAGTCGGAGAGAAAGGTTATGGTTCTATAGATGAGGCGGAAAAGAAACAGTAGGAAAACTTTGGTAGTTGATGTATTTCCATGTGTTTAAAAGCAAAAGTCGTATTCAGAGAAAATTCTATGAATACGACTTTTTGTTTTTTACTAGTTGCTACAGATTAGGCTTGTAAATCAACTCGGTCAAAAAATAATTCTTGCTTCTGTTGTTGTTTCTGGTTGTTTAGGTAGGTTTCTTGGACATTTTCTGATTCAGAATCATCCCTGTTGTTATTTTCATTAGCGTTGCTTGCTACACTAGTGTAGGTGGCAATCGCATTTTGAGTGTTCTTGGCTTCAGCAAGTTCATTTGCTGTTTCACCTTGTACGGCATCAGTATTTAAAACCGCCGCTGCTTTCACGGGGGAATTATTTTCTTCTGTTCCAATCATCCTGTCGATAGCCTGGCGATTAAAGTTGCTCTCCAAGCTATCCATTAATTGTTCTCTACTGAACTCAGCACTATATGTGTTTTCAGGTCCTTGAACGTTTACCCGAGCACTATTTTGGGATTTGTCACCAGATGAGACATTGTCTGCATTTTGGGTTACTTCTACGTTTACTTTATTTTCATTGCTAACTTTATCTTCTGCAGTTTGCTTAGGCGCTGACTGAGTAGGTTTCTGAAAATTGGAGTAATTGTTATAAGTTAGAGCACCTGCTTCTAGCATGGCTAACCTCCTGAATAATGGTAATTTTAACAACTATCATTTAATAATATGCTCATGCTGTAAAAATGTCAACTCTAACTTCTAAATTATTATAACTAGGTATTAAATCAAATTCATTGATAGCACGGGACGGTATTAAATTTGTTAAGTATTTTAAGTGATATGAGAATACAATTGTCAAGAAAATCTTAGGCCACCTTAACTAAATTATATTACTAGCAATAATATGTTGAGCTATTAAATTTTCAATGCCTTCATATAGTGCTAGTCCATCCTCTAGGCAACTCACTTTTAACCCTCTTTCTTCCAATCTTGTTTGCCAAGAATTTTCAGAACCAATCATATCACGTTTATAATGTAAACCAGCCACCATAAAAAGTGGAACCATCAATACTTCTGTGAACCCGGCGAGGGCAATTTCCTCAACTATATGGTCACAATTTGGTTGTTTTTCTACTGTTCCAACATAAATCGCAGGGTCAATTTTAGATGCGATAACCGCAAGAGAATGAAAAGATGTCCAGCAGGGATGATCTGTTCCGTGTCCCACCAGTAAAATAGCAGTTTTTTCATTACGAGGTAAATCTTTGAGGATTATCTTAATGATATCGTCGTAATCTTCAGGGCTTGTGAGTAGTGGTTTCCCTATTCGACAGGGTAACTCAGCCTGTTTCGCTTGCCTGGCAATTTTGTGAAATTCATATCCTGGAAATAAATGTAGGGATTGAACGATAGCTTCTTTGCAACCTTGGGAGTGCAAGTTTGCTAGTATTTCGCTTACCTCTTTTACCTCCATGCCTTTTTCTTTTCTTAAGACCTTTGCTACTTGTCGGCTGGAATAACTCCAAAAAAATGGGGTGTGGGGGAAGTAGGGTCTCAGTCTCGAAGTTAAAGATTCATAGGAGGCCAAGGCTTTTGATGTGGTGCCAAAGGCTGTGAAAATAATAGGTGTTTTAATGATATTAGCCATGGCTTATTCCTTTTCTAAATTTTGGCTACCTCGAAAAGAAAATTCAAAGTAGCCACATGGTTTATGGCAATGGATATGTTGGGCGATGTTTTTTAGCTTTATAATAAGGCATCATCTTCGTTGCCATTGCTCTTAGTTCATTTTGGCGATTTGCAGGTGATGGATGAGTAGAGAGGAATTCAGGTGGGCCACCGCCACTTTTTTCGCCCATTTTTTTCCATAGAGTTGCTGCTGCTCGAGGATCATATCCCGCCATAGCAGCAAGTTTAATTCCCATGGCATCTGCTTCTTCTTCTGCAGCTCTACTGTTTGGGAGCGAAACAGCAAGGCTTGCCGCAAGGACAGAACCAGACATTATTGCTCCTCTGTTGTCACTGTCATTTGCAGCTATCGCTATCCCCATTAGACCGATCTGAGAAGCCATTGCCATCGACATTTTTTCAGCGGTATGGTTTGCCACTGCATGACTAACCTCGTGCCCCATTACTTGAGCTAGTTCGTCATCTGTAATATTAATTTGATCTATAATTCCTGTATAGACAGCCATTTTGCCGCCAGCCATACACCATGCATTAATTGTTTTGGGATCATCGATCACCCTAACTTCCCATCTCCAGTTTCTTGTTTCTGGATAAACCTGGATGGTTTGGGCCACAATTTTGCCAGTGATTATGCGAACTCTTTTGCTCACAGCTGCATTGTTGTCAATTTTACCCTGTTTTCGTAAAGGTTGTATTGTTTGTATGTATGCGGATCTAGAAGATGAGATCGCTTGATTAGGTGAGACAAGCATTAACTGATTTCGGCCGGTAGGGCTTGTGGCGCAAGCTGTTAGCTGGGTGGCACAAAATATAATTATTAAAAGATATAGTTTATTCAATTGTTATTCCTCATTGGTGAAATTGTTTATAATTTGCTTTTTATTATAAACAATATGCAAGATAACTTACAATATATTGTGCAGATAAATAATTGTTAAGTGTATCGTCCCTGCCTGCAACTTTTCGGCTGCTGCCCAATTCTTTCCTGTTTTTGAGAAACAAAAGCATGCACCGCCATTTTACATTTTTAGGGCTAATTTTAGGGCGTAATTTTCTAGCAAATAAGACGACTAGAGGGAAAATACTATAAAATATGGTGAATGGAATCTGGATGGTGCCTTGGTTTACGCTTGTAGATTGCTTTTAGAGGGTCTAGGTAGATTATGGCTATAGCCGACAACAAGGACAGCAAATTTCATTCATTTTTCAAATGGTCTAACGCATTTCTGCTCTTGTTCGCACCATTCGTAGCCAGCAGAAGGAATGCATCCGTGTTTGTCTCTATCGTTCCCAACCATTTTTGTGCCCTGAATATCACAAGTATTGTGACAAGAAGTTAGAGTCAGAAGCGAAAGGATTGATATAAAAGTGATCATGAATTTCATAGTAGTTTTGAAACTTTAAAAAGCTTTAATAAGTAACTATCCCCATATAGATATTAAAAAGGTGCTTAACCATGGAATATAGGTGATCAAGGCAAGGGTTATGAGTAACAGACCTAAATATGGCAAAGTAGCTTTATATAATTCTACAATAGGTTTGTTAAATCTATAGGCTGCCAAGAATAAATTTAGGCCAACTGGTGGAGTGCAGTAGCCAATCTGTAGGTTGGTTAGAAAAATTATGCCAAGATGAATAGGGTCAACATTATATGCTTCTGCGATGGGTAAAATTAGGGGAACAACCAATACCAAGGCGGAAAAAATATCTAGCATTGCTCCAACGAGCAGCAGAAAAATATTTAGTAGTAATAAGAAGGTGTATTTAGAATCAATATAGGTGCTGATGGTTTGAAATAGTTTGGCTGGTACTTCTTGGTCGACTAGAAAGTTTGTAGAAGCCATGGATGCCGCAAGTATGACGAGAATACCGCCAAATAAAACCATTGATTGTGACATGATTTTAGGTAGCTGTCTTATGGAAATATCTTTTAAGATAAAAACTTCTACGACTAAGACATAAAGAGCGGTGATGGCGGCAGCTTCTCCAGCTACAAAAATTCCACCATAAATTCCACCCAATATAATTACAGGCAAAGGAAGTTCCCATGCTATCTCTTTAATTCCAGCAAGTTTTTCTTTTGATGTGAACTTTTTTCTGGTTGCTTGGGGTGGACTCTTTTTTATTGAGTAAGCTATTAATAGAAACAGCATTAACACTCCAGGCAGGATGCCTGCTAAAAACAGGTGGTCGATGCGACTGCCAGAAATTACTCCATACAAAATAAGCGGTAAACTTGGTGGAAATAGTAAGCCAAGGCTACCAGAGGATGTGATTAGTCCTGTTGAAAATTTGTCGTCATACCCATCTTCTAAAAGAGCTGGTAATAACAAGCCACCAAGGGCAAAAATTGTGACTCCAGAGGCCCCTGTAAATGCGGTGAAAATGGCACATACGACTAGGGTGATGACCGCCATGCCACCTGGCATCCAGCCAAGAAATATTCTAGAGAAAGTTAGCATTCGGCTAGGAGCACCACTTTCGGATAATAAACTTCCTGCAAAAATGAATAATGGCAGAGAGACAAGCATTGGCGTTTCGGCCAGGCGAGACATCTCAATGATAATTACTGATAAATCAATCTCTACAGAATGAAAAGAGATCAAAGCTAGGGCGCTGATAACCAGAAAGAGTGGGGCACGCATTATTGCTAAAGCAAAAGTTATTATTTTTGCAATGGTCATGCTTTTTTACCTACGGTTGAAAAAGAAAATAGTGCGGAAATTAATTGATAGAAATAAATTATGGTGATTGCCGCAAAGGTGATTGGGAAAGCCATGTTTAACTGCCATGAGGGCAGGTCAAAAATTCCAGGTGCCCCGTATTCGAATTCACTTATAATAAAGAGATAGGAGGCCCAGCTAAGGCCAGCAGAAGTGAGAGTAGCAAAGAGCAATACTGCGAGTTCGATAAAAGGTTTAAATTTGTCGGGAATGATCATCAAAGCGGCATCAATGGCGATATGTTTACCTTCGGCACTGGCCACGATGGTACCAAAGAGACCACTCCATAAAACCAAGTATCTGAGCAGAGGGTCAATCCAGCTGGGGCTACCGATACCAATCATCCTTCCCGCTATTTGACCACAAGCAAGGATGATCATTGCTGATAATAAAAAAGTAAGAATTGTTTGGGCGGTATAACGACCAACTTTTTGCCATCCAGTCTCATCTGACAATTTTTCAGCATCGTTCACTATTTTGCTCCCACCTGACTGCGATATTTTTCAAGCAATGTGTTCATTTTGTTATATGCTTCTTTAGAGAATAGCTCTCCAATAGATTCATCGATTATTTGTTGGGTGAAACTTGAAAGCTCAGCTACCATTTCTTTAGATGGTTCTTGAAAGGTAAGTCCCTTATCCATTAAAACAGTTTTAGAATCTCGGTTGGTTTTACGGGTAGCTTCAATTAGAGGTGGGAAGAATTTCTCTGCCGTCACATCTATTATATCTTGGTACTTCTTAGGGAGTTTATTGTATTTTTTACCATCTAAAAGAATTGCACCGTATGCATAGCCAGATGGTACATTGTTTACATATTTTAATGAGGTGAACCATTGTAGAACAATGGAACCGTATAGAGAGTTGTAAACTGTTTCAATCATACCAGTTTGTAGGGATGAAAGTACATCTGGTAGCGATAGTTGTGTTGAGTTTATGCCCACATTCTTAAGATAATTGGTGGATAGTAAATCACCACTTGGAGTCCAACTCTTTGTTGCCTTGAAATCGGCCATTGTACCAATAGGCTCTGTTGACATGGCGTAGACAAAACCTACTTCTGTGAAGGCTAAGTAGTGTAGTCCTTTTTCATCAAATTTCTTTTTAAACATCGGTGCTAGGCCGTTTAGGACATAGTCAACTTCACCGTAGGAATTAAAAAGAAAAGGAATAGCCATTACTCTGAAATCTTCAACAATACCAGCGATTCCGCTCATGGTAAAACCGCCACCTTGGAGCTGACCCACCCGCATTTTTCTATACATGGCAAGATCGTCACCCATGGAGCCACCAGGGTAAGTTCTAAACCCTACCTCGCCATTAGTTTGTACTGAAACTTCTTTAGCAAAGTCATTAAAGTTTTTCATCCATATTGAATTTTCCGGGGCTAAGCTGGCGATCTTAAAATGATATTTTGCTTTTTCTTTTGCAAAAACATTTTCAGCCGTAACGATAATGGATAAAAAGACAGCACAGAGGATAAAAAATTTCGTTAATGTGGTTTTCATGGTATTGGCTTTTAAGTTAATATTTTTAATTTAAGCTATCGTTTTTGTGATTGTATCATAGATATTTCTAAAAGATTCATACTAAAGGCTACCTTGGGAATTTTCTAATTTTTCAAGGTAGCCTAAATATCTTTGGGAATATTATAGTGTGTTGCCAGTTCCCTACTCCTATCTTTCCTAATCAAAATACTCTTCTTCTAGTAATTCTTTTGCCTGTTTTTGAGCAATCCTATTGCTGAGTGCATACTGGGGAGCAGAATCAATTGGGAAATTAATAACTTCTTTTAAGAGGCTATCATGTAATTCCTTGTCAAAAGTTAACCGGGCAATGGTCTTGGCATATGTAACATGGGTAAGAAGAAATTTTCTATCTCCATTTTTAAGTGCCTTTTCAAAATGTATACGGGCTTTTTCAGGGTCGCCTCCGATATAAACGGGTCTAGCTGCATAGTATCCACCAAAAAATAGATGGGGTGCGCCTCCTTGAAAGTTTTCGTCCAAGGCTAAAACCCTTTCCATGGTTTTTGCAACGATTGTCAGATCTGCCATGGCTGCAGGGCTTCCAGATTCTAGCTGAATCCAAGTAAGGATACCAAAGCTACCCCAGAATAATTCAGGGACATCACTTTTTCTCATTTTAGCAAGATTTTCAACTAATTTATCTGGTTCGGTCTGTATATGAACCATCTCTTCCAGTAATCGAGAACCGTATAATCTTGCCTTTTTACCATTGATGCTGATTTTTGTATTTGGTGCTTCACAGGCAGCAAGAGCTCCTGTGTAACCGATATAGGCCTGACTTGCGAGGCTGAGCATGGACTCGTCTTCTGGATTTGAAGCGAGCATGGAGTCAACCATTAGCAAATAGGAAGGAGCACCATCACACACCAGTTGAATATCGGTCTGTTGTTGGATATTTGCTACTGCTGGAGCAACCACCTTGTCTGTGATTAATTTGGCACAGGAGGTTAAGAGTAAAGGGGCCAGTAGTATGAGTAATGATATTTTTTTCATGTTTATCTCTTTTTCTGTCGACGAATTTTAACAGGTGGAATCTGCATTTGTTCACGGTATTTGGCAACGGTCCTTCTAGCTAGCTTGATATTTTCTTTGGCTAGTAACTCAGATAACTTATTATCGCTGAGTGGTTTGGCTTTATCTTCTTCTTGGATGATCTTCTTTATCCTTAGGCGAATAGCTTCGGCCGCTAAATCGCCACTACCATCTTTGCTAGCAATGGCGGTGGTGAAAAAATATTTTAGTTCATAAATCCCAAGAGGTGTATGCACATACTTATTAGATGTTACACGACTAACAGTAGATTCGTGCATCTCGATATCCTCTGCTATGTCACGGAGAATAAGAGGCCTTAGATGGCTTGTGCCGTGGGTGAAAAAATCTCGTTGAAATTTAAGGATGCTGTTCATAACTTTGAGGATGGTTTGGTGGCGCTGGTGGATGGATTTCATAAATCCTTCAGCACTGCGCATTTTCTCAACGATGTATTTCTTTGATTCACTGGGTATTTCTTTGCTCTTTGCTAACTTAGTATAATGATCAGATAGTTTTAGCTTAGGAATTTCATCAGTGTTGAGAGTGACGAGTAAATCACCATCAATGCTACGGACATAGACATCGGGAACGATGTAGTTTGTGTCATCATTAGAAAATGGAAGACCAGGAAAAGGTGTAAGATTGTCAATGATAAAATCTATGGCACGGTTTATTTCAGGTCGCTTTTTGCCTGTGGCTTTGCTAATAGCTTTTACATCTTTTGTTTCAAGCAGGCTCATGTGCTCGGTTACAATTTCTGCTGCTAAGCTGTCTTTTTTTCCTAAACGCTCTAGTTGTAAATAGAGTGATTCGCTAACATTTCTTGCGGCAATTCCAGCTGGATCAAGGTCTTGGACAACCTCTAATATGTACTCTGCTTCATCTGCTGTGCATTCAGCACCAACTTGGATTCCATCAAGATCAACTTCCAGAAATCCGTAGCGGTTTAGATTGCCAAGAACATAAATGGCTATCATCCATTCATCTTCGTCAAGTTCACAGTGAGCTAATTGCCATTGTAAGTGAGCCAATAAGCCTGGTTTTTCAGAGATAAAATCAAATTGTGATGGGGCATCTGCCGCTGGTTTTTCACGGCTAAAAGAAAAATTGCTATCGAAATTATTGGCGTAGCTGTCCCAGTCAATTTCACCAATTTTATTACCAATTTCTACTCGCTCGGTTACATCAAGCTCTTTTTTTCCGGAACTTGGTTCCTCTGTGGAACTTAGACTATTTGTTTTTTCGGGCTTGTTTTGTGAGAGATCTTCCTCAAGGGTTGGATTTTCACGCATTTCAGTCCGCAGCTCTTCGGCTAGTTCGAGGCGGTTTAGTTGCAGTAGCTTAATCGCCTGCTGCAACTGGGGTGTCATCACCAGTGTTTGAGATAATTTTTGTTGCTGTCTTAGTTCTAAACCCATAAAAATCACATACTAAAGTTTTCACCTAAATATTTCTCCCGAGCGATATCAGAGTTGATGATGTCGTGGGAGGCGCCGCTGGTCAAAATTTCGCCAGAATTCATAATGTAGGCTGAGTCACAAACCTGCAAGGTTTCTCGAACGTTATGATCTGAAATAAGAACACCAAGGTTCTTCTCTTTTAGGCTGGCGATCAGTTTTTGTAGATCTATTACAGCTAGTGGATCGATACCCGCGAATGGTTCATCGAGTAGTATGAACTGTGGTTCGGTTGCCAGTGCTCTCATGATTTCGACCCTTCTTCTTTCACCACCAGAAAGGGCGTGCCCCTTGTTTTTTCTGAGGTAGTCAAGATTTAATTCGTCGCAGAGTTTGTCGATTCTTTTTTTGATTTCTTTATGACCAATACCAAGAGATTCGAGGATTATACGGACATTTTCTTCCACGGTAAGTTTTTTGAAAACAGATGCTTCTTGGGGAAGATAAGAGATGCCTTTTAATGCTCTTTTGTGGATTGGCAATTTTGTTATAGGCTCGCCATTCAGGATTATCTCTCCGGCATCGGGTTTAATAAAGCCTGCAATCGAGTAAAAAGAGGTGGTCTTGCCAGCCCCATTAGGACCTAGTAGGCCAACAACTGAACCAGTTCCAACTTGTAGATTGACTTTATTTACAACTGTTCGGTTGCCGTAAATTTTAACGATGTCTTTGGTTTCAAGGATATCCATGTGGCATCTATTTTTGAATTATTGTCATATTTACACGACCGTTTTTCTTGCCTGTTCCAGGAGCTGCACCCTCAACCTCAGATCTTTTATCATCGAGGTAATAGGTTATTTTTGAACCAGTAACAAGGTTTTGTCCCTGCCAAGCCTTGGCGTTTTTTGTCAGGACTATCTTTTTATCTCTTGCGGTATATACCATCTTGCCGCCTGTGCCAAGCCATTCGCCACGATTGACCTCAACATTTCCAATGCAGACCAGTTTTTCAACTTGTTGACCACCGCTTTCACTTGATTTATCTTTTTTGTTGGCATTTTCCTCGGTGTAGTAAACAGTCATTTGCCTGGATTTTATTTTGATATCGGCTTGCTTGGCTATAACTGCTCCTGTGAATACCACCGCACTGGATTTTTCAGAGGACTTCATGTTGTCGGCTTCAATATAAATTGGGCTTTCCCCTGAAGACTTATTGGTTTTAGGCTTGGCTGTACTTTCTTTAGTCGATAAAGAAGTTATATTAATGGCTTTAGCATCATTAGATTTTTCTTCAATTGGTAACGCCTTCATTTTATCAGCTTTAATATGAATAGGTTCTTCTTGAGCTGCAAAAGAATTGGCTATCCCCAACATAATTGTTAAAATAAAAAACAAGTAAACTGCCGATTTCATTGTGTATCTCCGTATGTTGCTGTCAGCAAATATGATGCTTCTTTGTAGTCGTTTGTGTATGAAAAACAAATTGTAGCAAATATCAGGCCTATTCTAGTCTGAAAAAGATTGCTTGTAAATAGTCTAGTTCTGTTGGCCATCGAAAACTTTATCCCATGAAAATTCTGAGTAAATAAGAAAAAATAGACATATATCTATTTGGAAAGATGCTTTACGAAAGCTCATGAAATCATTAATATGCTCATTTTATTAATTATAGTCATTTTTTATTAGCTAAATTTAGGAGGCTCGCAGAGAAAAATTATGAGCAATGATATGAAAGAGAGTATTGAGCGGGCCAAGGTTTTAATCGAATCCTTGCCATATATGCAAAAATTTAGGCATAAAACTATTGTCATAAAATATGGTGGTCATGCCATGGTGGATGAAAATCTTAAAAGACAATTTGCCTTGGATGTCATCTTGCTAAAACAGATTGGTATTAATCCAGTAATTGTTCATGGTGGTGGGCCGCAGATTAATACTCTCCTAGATCGTCTTGATATAAAGCCTAGCTATGTGCAAGGTATGCGAGTCACTGATGGTGAAACCATGGATGTGGTGGAGATGGTTTTGGTGGGGCAGGTTAATAAGGAAATTGTGGGGTTGATAAACCATTGTGGTGGCAAGGCCGTGGGGCTTTCTGGGCGCGATGGCGACTTGGTTTGTGCTGAGCAGTTAAAAGTAAACTCGCTAAATGAAGCTGAGTTGGATTCTCTCCCTGAACTTATTGATGTTGGTCGGGTTGGACAGGTGACCAAGATTAATCCTGATGTTTTAGAAAGTCTGAGTAAAAACGATTTCATCCCTGTTATCGCCCCCGTTGGTGTTGGTGAAGATGGTAGAGCCTTTAATATTAATGCTGATCTTGTGGCGGGAGCAATTGCCGCCGAGCTTGAAGCCGAAAAATTTATCCTTTTAACAGATGTGGCTGGAGTAAAGGACAAGGAAGGAAATCTTCTTTCGAGTCTTCGTTCTGAAGAATTGCAGGGATTGATCGATGATGGGACAATTGCCGGCGGTATGATTCCGAAGGTCCGCTGTTGTGTCGATGCGGTGAAAGGTGGTGTTGCCAAGACTTCCATCGTTGATGGTCGTGTTGAACATACTATTTTGTTAGAGATGTTTACTGATGATGGTATTGGAACAGAGATATATTAAATAATCATTACAGAAAAAAGAGAATTAACGATGTCAAATATAGAAGAGAAAGAACGAGGCGATAAGGTTTATGTTGGTAACTATGGTAGGTATCCCATCGCCATAAAAAAAGGTAGCGGCTGTGTGCTAACGGACGCTGATGGCAAAGAGTATCTCGATTTTCTATCTGGAATTGCTGTCTGTAATTTAGGACATTGTCACCCAAAGGTTGTTAAGGCTATTCAAGAGCAGGCGGAGACGCTTCTTCATGTCTCTAACCTTTATTATATAGATAAGCAGACCACGCTTGCCGAACTACTTACTGAAAATAGCTTTGCTGATAAGGTCTTTTTCTGCAATAGTGGAGCCGAAGCGAACGAGGCTGCCATTAAGCTGGCTAGAATCCATGCCCCAGAAGGCAAAGGTACAATCATTTCACTTTCAGGGTCTTTTCATGGTCGCACCATGGCAACCTTGGCAGCGACTGGCCAACCTAAATTTGGTGCTGGCTTTGAACCGCTTCCCGGCGGTTTTGTTACCGTTGAGTTTGGTGACTTAAAAGCTATTGAAGATGCCATTGATGATACCACCTGTGCTATTCTATGCGAGCCTTTGCAGGGAGAAGTTGGGGTTCGTCCCCACGCAGATAATTACCTGCAAGGAGTCCGTGAGCTTTGCGATAAATACAGCTTGTCTCTAATTTTTGATGAAGTGCAAACCGGAATAGGCCGTTCAGGAACTCTTTTTGCCTACCAGCAACTGGGTGTAGAACCAGATATTATGACTCTTGCTAAGGGATTAGGATCTGGTGTACCAATCGGCGCCATGTTGGCACGAGAAGATATTGCTGCTGCCCTAGTTCCAGGAACCCATGGTTCAACCTTTGGTGGCAATCCCTTGGTTTGTGCAGCTGCAATCGCCACACTTGAGGTTATGCTTGCAGATGGTTTTTTTGGGCAAGTTGCTAAAACAACCGCTTACTTAACGAGTTGCTTGGCTGGTATGGCTAAAGATTTCCCAACTCTTTTCACTAATGAGAGGGGCTTAGGTTTGTTAAGGGCCTTGATTTTTACTGAGGCTTCTCAGAAGCACGGTGCAAGTATCACTAATAGAATGATGGCTGCTGGTTTTCTTATTAATTTTGCTGGTGGTATTGCCCTAAGATTTGCTCCTCCACTTATCGTAACCGAAGAACAAATTGACGCTATGCTTAAAGAATTAAAAATTATTTGTTCAGATATTGTTGAAGCGTAAAACTTTTAATAACCTTGAGATTATCTTATTCAATTGCCATTGCTCTTAGGTAAATTGCTGATTAATAGTCGCTCATGGTGAAAAGCTTTGCAAAGGTAATAATATT
The DNA here is from genome assembly GCA_051531995.1 of Desulfotalea sp. Lineage (GTDB taxonomy): Bacteria > Desulfobacterota > Desulfobulbia > Desulfobulbales > Desulfocapsaceae > Desulfotalea. The sequence continues at coordinate 389,315 of JAOPTU010000002.1, read as the reverse complement.
TAGGTAATTATACTCTTTTGGCTTATTTGACGGTAGTTGTTCTGTTTACCGCAATAAATAGAGAAATAATGATAGAAATATAGGTAAGAAACATGTCAAAACATTTTTTGTCGGTGGAAGATTTTACAAAAGAGGAGCTTTCTGAGTTGTTACAGAGAGCCATTGTCCTTAAAAAAGAGCGAGCAGAGGGCGTTGTTCATCAGCAATTAGCTGGTAAAACTGTGGCGCTAATTTTTGAAAAGGCATCAACTAGAACCCGTGTCTCTTTCGAGTCAGCAATGTACGGTTTAGGTGGTCAGGTGCTGTTTCTAGCTGGTCGTGATACCCAGCTCTCTCGTTCAGAACCTCTTAAAGATACAGCTCGTGTTATGTCCCGTTATGTGGATGGTATGGTGGTTCGTACTTATGGACAAAGTGTTGTAGACGAGCTTTCCGAGCATGCGACTGTGCCGGTGATTAATGCTTTGACAGATCTTGGACACCCGTGCCAGATTATGAGTGATATAATGACTGTCATCGAGCATAAAGGAAATATCGCTGATCAAAAGGTTGCTTGGGTTGGTGATGGTAACAATATGACGAACTCTTGGATTCAAGCTGCAGCTAAGTTGGGTTTTGAGTTAGTTATTGCCTGTCCAGAAGGATATGACCCTGATGCTGAGATCTTAAAACGTGCTCAGGCAGAGGCAAGCAAGCCAATCACTATCGTTCGTGATCCTAAAGAAGCAGTTGTTGGTGCTGATGTCGTCAATACCGATGTTTTTGCCTCTATGGGACAGGAATCTGAACAGGAAGAGCGTTTAGTTATATTTGCTGATTACCAAGTTAATAGTGAGTTGATGGCACTTGCAAAGGATGATGCCATTGTCCTGCATTGCCTGCCTGCCCACCGTGGTGAGGAAATCAGTGAGGAAGTACTAGAAGGACCACAGAGCGTGGTTTGGGACGAAGCGGAAAACAAAATGCACATGCACAAAGCTCTTTTAGAGAAGTTTTTAGGGTAATGCATGGAGATGTTGTAATAATTTAAAAGTGAATTAGCCTTAGCTGGCTAAGATAATACATACTAATTAGAGGTTGTTATGAGTGTTGATAAAATTGTACTCGCCTATTCCGGCGGTTTAGATACATCTGTTATTTTAACTTGGTTAAAGAATGAATATGACTGCCCAGTAGTAGCTTATGCTGCTGACATCGGTCAGCAGGAAGATTGGGATGCTATCCGTGCAAAGGGTATGAAGACTGGTGCTGATAAAGTTATTATTTCCGATTTACAAAAAGAATTTGTTGAAGATTATATCTTCCCTGCCTTTCGTGCTTCAGCAGTTTACGAAGGAACCTATCTTCTTGGAACTTCCCTCGCTCGTCCATTGATTGCTAAAGAGCAGGTACGTATTGCCCATGCAGAGGGTGCTAATGCGGTAAGTCATGGTGCCACAGGTAAGGGTAATGATCAGGTACGTTTTGAACTGGGGTATATTGGTATTGACCCAAAACTTCAAATAATTGCTCCTTGGCGGACTTGGGATCTTAATTCCCGCACCAAATTAGAAGAGTATGCAAAGCAGTACGATATTCCTGTTCCGACCACCAAGAAAAACCCATATAGCTCTGATGAGAATCTTCTTCATATAAGTTTTGAAGGCGGAATCTTAGAGGATCCATGGAATGAGCCTGATCCAGATATGTTTAAGCTTTCTGTTTCTCCTGAGATGGCACCGGATAAGGCAACCTATATTGAGATTGAATTTAAAAACGGTGATCCTATAGCTATTGATGGTGAAGCTATGGCTCCACTGACACTATTCAAAGCTCTTAATAAAGTTGCAGGCGAGAACGCTGTTGGTCGTCTTGATCTTGTGGAAAATCGTTTCGTTGGAATGAAAAGCCGTGGTGTTTATGAAACACCTGGTGGAACCCTTCTTTACCATGCTCACCGTGCATTAGAGACCATCACTTTGGATCGTGAAGTTATGAAGATCCGTGACTCACTCATTCCACGTTACGCAGAGCTTATCTATAATGGTTTTTGGTTCTCTCCTGAGCGTGAGCTTCTGCAAACAACCATGGATGCGGCTCAGAAGACTGTTAATGGTTTTGTTCGCATGAAACTTTACAAAGGTAACTGTTTCCCTGTTGGTCGTAAGTCTGTTGATACTCTTTACAAAGAAGATTTTGCAACTTTTGAAGAAGATAGTGTTTACGATCAGGGCGATGCGACCGGATTTATTCGTCTTAATGGCCTGCGTTTAAAGATTAATGCCTTGCAGGGTAAGTAAAAACGTATTCAGAAAAGACTTTATTTCGCATCTGTAAATCAGGTGCGAAATATTTCAGTTGAAGAAAGAGAAACAAAAATGACAGAGCAAAAGAGCAGTTCAGAGAAGTTATGGGGTGGACGTTTTACAGAAGCGACCGCTGCTTCAGTTGAAAAATTCAGCGAATCTGTAAGTTACGATGTTCGTCTATATAAGTATGACATTAAGGGTAGTAAGGCTCATGCCACGATGCTAAGTGATCGCGGTATAATCAGCCCAGATGAGTTAAAGCAAATTGTAGCAGGCCTCAGCAGTATTGAAGCTGATATTGATGCAGGTAATTTTGATTTTAAGCAGGAACTTGAAGATGTTCACATGAATATCGAAAAAGCGCTTGTTGATCGCATAGGCCCAGCCGGAGCCCGTCTCCATGCGGCCCGTAGTCGTAATGACCAAATCGCTCTTGATTTTAAGATGTATTTGCGTGATCAATGTGATTATTTGGTAGAGCTTTTAGATGGTGTTTGTAAATCATTTGTAGTTGTAGGTCGTAAATATCTTGGTGATATTATGCCAGGTTATACCCATACTCAAAGAGCGCAACCTGTTCTTATAACTCACCATATGCTCGCTTATTATGAGATGTTTCAACGTGACCGAGAACGTATTTTAGATTGCCGTAAAAGAATTAATCTTTCTCCTCTTGGGGCGGCAGCAATGGCTGGTACTGGTCTTCCTATTAACCGGGAACAAGTGGCGGAAGCTTTGGGTTTTGCAGGTGTTACTGCTAACTCCATGGATACCTCTGCTGATCGAGACTATGCCATCGAGTTAACCTCATGTCTTACCATGATTCAACTTCACCTATCTCGCATGGCTGAAGAGTTGGTTATGTGGTCTAGCCAAGAATTTTCTTTTGTTGAGATATCAGATGCTTTCTGTACTGGTTCTTCTATCATGCCGCAAAAGAAAAACCCTGATATAGCTGAGCTTATCCGTGGCAAATCTGGCCGTGTTGTGGGCTCTTTGATGAGCCTTATCACTCTTATGAAAGGTTTACCACTTACCTATAACCGTGATCAACAAGAAGACAAAGAACCAGTTTTTGATGCGGTTGATACTGTGACCGCTTCTCTATCCATTACCGCAGAGATGATGGAGAATCTTAAGTTTAATACCAAGCGTATGGCAGAAGCGACTGAGACTGGCTATATTACAGCCACCGATCTTGCCGATTATCTGGTAATGAAAAATGTACCTTTTAGAGAGGCACATGGCATTGTGGGCAGAGCTGTCGCACATTGCGTTGAGGAAGGTTGCGAATTACCAGATTTGACTCTTTCTAAAATGCAAGAATTCTCGGGGATAATTGAAAAGGATGTCTTTGCCGTTTTAACCGTGGAAGGCTCTGTAAATAGCCGTTTATCCACTGGTGGCACAAGCACAATCCGTGTCCAAGAAGCTCTTGAACTAGCTGAAAAAAATATGGGGATCAAGTAATGAATAAAAGATGGCTACTTGCCGTTGCTGGCGCTTTTTTTATAACTAGTTGCGGTTTTAAAGCTCCACCTGTACCACCGGAAACCGTGGTGCCTATGGCCATCAAGGATTTACGTTATGGTGTTGATGCGGATAGTACTATTTTCACATGGACTTATCCGACAGAGACTATTTCAGGTAGTAAAATTTCCGAAATTGATTCTTTTGAACTTTATCAGGCAGATATGCCACTCGAAGAGGTCTGTGGTAATTGCCCTATTCCTTTTGGTGAGCCCGAAGAGTTAGCAGGCGGAACAGTGTTTGATGGCGAGATACCCGTGCGGGGAGGTTATACTGTTTCGGCTCTTAAATCAGGACATAAGTATTACTTCTCCTTGCGTTCACGCCTTAATTGGTGGGCAGCAAGTGCTGATTCTAATATTGTTACCTTCACTTGGTTTACGCCAGCCATGGCACCAGAAGGTTTTGTGGCAAGGGCCGGTGATGGAGAAGTTTTCCTTAGTTGGCAGGCTGTTGATAGTTTAAGTGATGGTATGTCTCTTGATTATCCTATTTCTTATCAAGTGCAACGCAGTGGTGATGGCGATACCTTTCAAAATATTGGTACTCCCGTTTCTGATACAAAATATACCGATGAGCGTGTGGAGTTTGGTAAAAAATACTATTACCGGGTTCAATCGTTGATGTCATATTCTGAAGAAAAAATCCAAGGCTTGTACACCGAAAAAGTGTCTGCTGTGCCTGTGGACTTAATTGCTCCTCCTACCCCAAAAGGTTTGCAGTTGTATAATTTGGCTAGTGGCCATAAGCTGATTTGGGATGGTGTGAATGTTCCTGATGTGGCGGGCTATATAGTTTATAGTCGCAGTCTGAATGGCAAGTTGAAGGAACTTGCAAGAGTTGATGCACCTATCACAACTTATACCGATACCAGAAGATTACGGGTGCAGTATTATGCGGTGACAGCCATCGATAATGCTAATCCACCCAATGAAAGCCCTGTGTCGAGAGAAGTTAATATTAGATAAGGCTAACCCAAAAGTCATCAAGGTAAAGTCCGATATGAAAGAGAGTTTGTTTTTCACTAAAATGAGTGGCGCAGGTAATGACTTTATCATTATCGATAATCGGGACGATAAATTTTCGGCTGAACAGCGCCGTGAACTTGCCATAGAGCTATGCCGACGAGCTTTTTCAGTTGGGGCTAATGGATTAATTTTTATCCAGAATAAAACTCAAGATGATGTTGATTTCACATGGGATTTTATTAATTCAGATGGTAGCAGGGGCGAAATGTGCGGAAATGGCGCAAGATGTGTTGCCCGTTATGCCTACGAAAAAAAAATCGCCCCAGCAGAACTGAGTTTTGCAACCTTAGTAGGAGTTATTAAAGCAAAGGTTAATGCTGATAAAACCGTAAGTATTGAAATGACAATACCTGAAGATTATCGGCAGGGACTTAGCATCAGTATCGATGAGCAGGAATATGTTTTAGATCACCTTGATACTGGCGTGCCACATGGTATTGTTTATCTGGCTGAAGATAAAGACATAAATGATGTTCCCATGGCTGAATGGGGAAGCTTTGTCCGTTACCATAAACTCTTTGAACCAAGAGGATGTAACGCAAATTTTGTAAAAGTTTTGCCAGAAAGTAATACAATTTTTGTCCGCACCTATGAAAGAGGTGTAGAGGCGGAGACTATGGCGTGCGGAACAGCGGCGGTTGCTGCTGCAATTTGTGCCCACAAAAGATACGGTTTGAAATCCCCCGTTAAAATTGCCACACGTGGCGGAGACTTGTTAACAATTTCTTTTGTGGAAAATGTTGATTTTAAAGACATGGCACCCAAGCTTAGTGGGCCTGCCAAAATAATATATGAAGCTGAATTGAGCAGAGAGTAGCTGGGCAATTCCCATGGATTGGCTTTTAAAATATGCTTTTTTAAAGCTACCATAAATATCTGAGAATAAGATTGATTATGTTGGGCGTATCCAACTAAAGGAGCAAATATGAAAAAATTTCACGGTGCCTACGTGGCGATTGTAACACCTTTTGTCGACGGACAGGTGGACGAGCAAGGATTCATTGATCTTATAGAGTATCAGATAAAACATGGAACCCACGGAATTGTCCCTTGTGGAACCACGGGCGAGTCCGCCACTCTAAGCTTTGATGAGCATAAAAAAGTTATGGATATCACCGTTAAGGTGGTTAATGGCAGAGTTCCTGTAATAGCAGGTGCTGGTGCTAATAATACTTTGGAAGCCATAGAGCTTTCTGAAAGTGCCAAGAAAAGTGGTGCTGATGCGATTTTATCCGTTGCCCCATACTATAATAAGCCGTGCCAAGAAGGTATTTATCAGCATTTTAAAGCTATTACCGATGCTGTCGATATCCCGATGTTTATATACAACGTCCCAGGTCGTACTGTTATCAACATCTCTCCTGAAACCACGGCACGCTTGGCGGAGCTTGATAATATTATTGGTATCAAAGAGGCAAGCGGTAGCCTAGAACAATTCACAGATGTGGTAAGAAAATGTCCTAAGGATTTTATTGTTCTTTCTGGTGATGATTTTACCTCAATGCCTTCTACTCTTGTGGGTGGAAAAGGCGTTATTTCAGTAATTTCTAATGTGTATCCTAAGGGTATGGCAGAGATGATGGAAGCGGCTTTGACAGGTGATCTCGCCCGTGCCAATGAGCTGAATTATCAGATGTACGATCTAATGAAGCAGATGTTTGCCTATCCAAGCCCAGCTCCTGCGAAAAAAGGAGCGGAACTACTTGGTATAATACAAGATAGTCGCCCGCGTATTCCTATGCAACCAATCAACGATGCTTGTCTCGTAACATTGAAAGATGCCATGGGCAAGTTGGGTTTAATATAAGGATAGAATGATGACAAAAGTTATAATTGCAGGTGCTAGTGGTCGCATGGGGCAACGTGTGGGACTAATGATATCAGCCCATAAAGATTTAGAATATGTTGCGGCTTTTGAAGCACCAGGAAGCCCAGCCATTGGTAGAGATGTTGGTGAGATGCTGTTTAGTAAAGCAAATGGTATTATCATTAAAGAAGGCTTAGAGTCTGTGGTTGAAGAAGGTGATGTAATAATTGATTTCACTTTTCACAAAGCTACCATGGAATTTGCTCGCATTGCTGCTAAACACGGGACAGCCTTGGTTATTGGTACAACTGGACTTTCGCCGGAAGAATTGGCTGAGCTAAAAGAGTTGTCAGCTTCTTTTCCATGTGTTCATTCTCCCAATATGTCTGTTTTGGTCAACGTATTATTTAAGCTTGCCAAAAAGACGGCAGCTATCTTGGGTGATGCCTACGATATTGAAATTTTAGAGGCTCATCATAACAAGAAAAAAGATGCTCCAAGTGGAACTGCAATCAAGATTGCTGAGATGGCGGCTGAAGGTGTTAATCGCAATTTAGCAGAGGTTGGAGTTTACGAAAGAAATGGTATCATTGGCGAACGTGATCCAAAAGAAATAGGTATTCAAACCATCAGAGCAGCAGATATAGTGGGTGAGCATACTCTCTATTTTGCAGGCCCTGGCGAACGTTTGGAATTAACCCACAGAGCTCACAGTCGAGATCATTTTGCCCAAGGAGCGTCCACTGCTGCGGCTTGGATTGCTGGTAAAGAAAACGGCATGTACAATATGTTTGATGTACTTGGCTTACAGGACTTTTAGGGAAAACATTGTCAACTACAATTGCTTTTGTCGGTCTAGGTTCTAATCTTGGTGATGGTCTTACGACCTTGCAAAATGCTTGGCGATCCATCGGCGAAATTATAGGTGTATCTTGCTTGGAGCTTTCTAGTCCTTACCAGAGTAGTCCTGTCGGCATGGAAAGTGAAAATCAATTCACCAATGCGGTGGGCAAACTACAGGTAGATATTTCTGCCCTTGAATTGTTAGATAGTCTTTTGACAATAGAGCATGAGTTTGGGCGAAGAAGAAAGGCTGGCGCTGGATATCAAGACCGCAGTTTAGATCTAGACATGCTTTATTTTGGTGACCTGTGTCAAAGTGCAGATAAATTAACTTTGCCACATCCCCATCTTGCAGATAGACTGTTTGTGCTTGCTCCAATGGCTGAAATTTCTCCAGAGTGCTGTGATCCATCATCGGGTGAAACCATTGCAGAACTAAAAATAAATTTGTGCCAAAGGTTAGCTAGGGAAAACCTTCATCCCCAGGATATAAGAAAGATTAGCTGGGGATAGTTTATCTCTTTGTAAACCAAGGAAAATCATATAGAGTCTTATTTTAGAGCGATCTTTATATAACGATAGGGCAAAGAGAACCACAATTTCAGTTGTTTTTCTTATCCCTCATACAAGCACAGGTGATATATGGCTCTTTTAAGATTGTTTCTTCTCGCAGCTCTTATTTACCTACTCATTTATCTGGTGCGCTCTATTTTCAAAGCAAAAGTGGTAAAGATAGATGAAGGAAGTCAGGAGACGGAAGAAGTTGAGGACATTTTGGTGGAAGATCCAACTTGCCATAAATTAGTTCCCAAAAAACAGGCAATAAGGTTAAGGAAGGCGGGCAAAACCGTCTATTTTTGCAGCGAAGAATGTTGCGATGCATACGATAAAAAGATGGAGGAGTAGGATATGAAGTTTTTTATTGATACCGCAAATTTAGATGAGATCAAAGAAGGTGTAGAGCTTGGTTTGGTGGATGGTGTAACTACTAACCCCTCTCTAATTGCCAAGGAAAGCGCACCTTTTGAGCAAATTATAAAATCAATTTGTGATATTGTTACAGGTCCTGTTAGTGCTGAAGTTGTAAGTCTTGATGCTGATGCAATGTTTGCTGAAGGTAAAGAGTTAGCAAAAATAAGCGATCAAGTGGTAATCAAAGTACCTATGCTCCCTGAAGGGTTAAAGGCCGTTGGTCGATTCGCAGCAGAAGGAATTAAAACCAACATTACCCTAGTATTCTCGGCGGCCCAGGCTCTTCTTGCAGCTAAAGCGGGTGCTTCTTATGTTAGTCCTTTTGTTGGTCGACTAGATGATATTGGTGTAAATGGCTTAGATCTTATAAGTGACATTGCCACAATATTTGATAACTATGCTTACGAATCAGAAATCATTGTAGCGAGTATTCGTTCTCCACAACATGTTACAGATGCTGCTCTTATAGGTGCAGATATCGCCACCTTACCACTCAAAACAATTAAGCAGTTGGCTATGCATCCATTAACCGATAAAGGTTTGGAGCAATTTTTAGCTGACTGGGAAAAAAGAACGGTGTAAATGAAAATTTGTCGCTACAGGCTAGTTGCTTTATATCTTGTGCTCCTATTTATATTTGTGCCCCAGGTCCAGGCACAAATATATATGTGCCAAGATCATAATGAACGTATAAGCTATACTAATTTGCCTACTATGGGTGATTGTATTCCCCTGCTACTAAAAGGGAATAGTTATACACCATCTAAATATAGTAGTGACAGATTTTGGAAGGCAGGCAGTAGTAAGTATAATGCCTTCATTCAAGAAGCAAGTATGCTATATGGTGTTGAAGTTAATTTGATTAAGGCGATTATTCGTACCGAATCAAATTTTAATTCAAAAGCCTTGTCAAAAATGGGTGCCCAGGGATTAATGCAACTTATGCCAGCCACGGCTCGTGAACTTGGTGTTGATGATGCATTTAACGCAAGACAAAATATAATGGGCGGCGTCCATTATTTTAGTAAACAACTCAAAGCTTTTGATGGGAGTGTTAAACTAAGTCTTGCGGCCTATAATGCAGGTCCTACTTTGGTTCGCAGGCTGGGTAGGGTGCCTGACATCAGAGAAACAAAGAATTACATTAAAAAAGTATTGCATCATTTTCAGATGTATAATGGCAAGGCCTAGTTTATAGGTAGTAGAATAAGTTACGAGTTACAAAGAGACAAAGGTTATTTTCACCCATATTTAATTGATTTAATAGGTCTTTATATGAAGCATTTAGCTACCTTACCAAATATTTTAACCGGTTTTAGATTTGCTCTAGTACCAGTATTGATAGTTCTTTTCATAATTCCGCAAACAGTGACGGTTGAGCTTTGGTGCTGGTTTGTATTTTTCATTGCTGCTCTTACCGACTTTGCTGATGGTTGGGTGGCAAGACGCTATAAGATAGAAACAGCCTTAGGTAAACTGATGGACCCATTGGCTGACAAAGCGCTTGTCACTACAGGTTTAATCATGCTTATTCCTTTGGGTAAAATCACTGCCTGGGTCTGTTTGGTTATTATATGTCGAGAAATTATTGTGACAGGATTTAGAGGGCTTGCGGCAACAACAGGAATAGTCGTAGCCGCAGGGAAAATTGGTAAATATAAATCTACTTTCCAGTACTTTGGTATTGGAATACTTATCTTCCCGTTAGGTGTTGTGCCAATGCCATACCAATATGAACTTGGCCGAGGTTTAGTTTATATTTCTCTGGTTCTGGCTCTATGGTCGGGAGCAGTATATTTTTATAACCTTCGTTCGATATTTTTAGAACCAATAGAATAAACGAGTATTAAAAAATTTAGCTAATTCTCCTTTCTTTCTTGACGGAAGATAGCTGAAATTGTATAACATTTCTCAAGTGCCGGAGTGGTGAAATAGGTAGACGCACGGGATTCAAAATCCCGCGGGGGCAACTTCGTGTCGGTTCGATTCCGACCTCCGGCACCATTTGAATATTAAGGGGAATTCTTAGATTATCTAAGAATTCCCCTTTTTTTGTTAGGATGGTATGATACATCCCCTTTCTTTGAGGGAGAGCCAGCTAGACAAACTTGGTCAGTCCCTTATTTGTCCCAACTTGACTTCAGGTTTTAATAATGTGTGTATTTTATGATAAATAGTTATGCCTGTATTGGCTTGTTCAATCCGAAATCACCTGAGAATGTAGGATCTGTAATGCGTGCCGCTGGCTGTTATGGCGTGAATTCTGTCTATTATACTGGCCGGCGTTATGATCGAGCCAAGCAGTTTTATACAGACGCTCAAAAGGCTTACGAAACTTTGCCACTGGTCGGAGTTGAAGATTTAAAAGAAACAATCCCACTAGGTTGTGTACCTGTGGCTGTTGAGTTAATCGAAGGAGCAAAGCCATTAACTACCTATAAGCACCCAGCACGAGCCTTTTACATTTTTGGTCCTGAAGATGGTACCTTGGGAAAAGGGATTACAAAATTTTGCGATGATATTATTTATATCCCAACTGTCGGATGTATGAATTTAGCCGCTACAGTAAATGTAGTCCTTTACGACCGCCTCGCTAAAGGAGAGAATTTCTCTTATCATCAAGAGACATTACGAGAGGTAGCGCGTTAAGTAATCCGGTACGGTATGGAAGAAAAAGAAGAGGGGAAAGACTACGTTTTTAGGAGTCCTTCCTCTCTACTATCTTCTGTTTTGGCCGATCAGGGTTGCCTGGAGTTACACTGCTGTTAATAGTTTTTCTTATTGTATCTGCAAAACGATATGTGGTGCTCCTTATAATTGTTTTGGAGGTTACGTCAAAGTACGTCAAAGAGAAAGAGGGCGATGGCATCATATCCCCATAACCTACCACAACCACCTTAAGAAGATGACAAATCTGTAATTTAATTTTTGGACAACAGAAACAAGAAAGGTCTGCCTCAATTTTGTGAGTCAGAGTTTATTTTTCACTGCATTATGATTAGTGTTTGATTTGATTGGTATTTAATATAATAGGCAGTATAAATTCAACAAAGGTGCCAGATGAAAAAGACTATGTCTAGAAAAGAAGAGAAGATAAAGCAGTTACAAAAAAAGGTAGCTAAGAAAATTTCTAAGATAACATCAAAGTACAATACAGAATTTGATTTGCAATATATGGGGGTTGTCGATGTGTCCCCATGTATCCCAAATGAAAAATGTGTTTACTTAGTTATTCCTTTGCTCGATAGTCCGAAAAAAAACAGACTGCAAGTTCATACCGGTTATGGACACATGAGCGTAGACGCTTTAGTTGAGAAGCCAAATCTTTCAGTGATAGAAATGTTTTTGGAACTTGAGGACAACGTAAGAATAAGTTTTAGCACCGAATGGAATTTAGAAAAATATAGAGACCTAAAAGAAGCCGATAAGTTTTTAAGGCGAATGTCAGCGAGTGCAGACAGTGAGTCAACAGTTGCTCGTTCAATTTATAAGCAGCACAAAAATAAATAGAAGAGTTAGATAGCAACTTGCTATGCAGAATTAAGAAAGGCTTGTCTCTAATCAGAGATCAGGCCTTTTTTGGGTCGGCCTTAAACTAGCGCCATTCTGGTCTGTCTCCCGATTTAGAAGAATAGGAGAAGAATAGGGGACAGACCACGTTTTAAGATTCTTTGCGCTCCACCATCTTCTGTTTTGGCCGACCAGCGTTGCCTGGAGTTACACTGCAGTTAATAGTTTTCTTTTTGTATCTGCGAAACGATATTACCTAGAACAAAATTGCCATGTGTATTTTTCCTGATTTTTTCAATATCCTCTAACTCAAGTTCATATCGAAAAAATTCTCTATATGTAGATTGGCGCTGTTTCTAATAATTTCCCAGGCGTTTATATAGTGGGTGGGGAGTAATAATTTTTGATCCATTACCATGAGCATTACTTTTATAACTAGACCAATTATAATTTTCTGGATGGCTTACCATGTTTGCACGAACTGGATTCATCTCAATATAGCGTTGGCAGATAAACAGATATTTTTCCTGCTGGATGACACTAGAGCGAAAGCGTCCCTCCCAAAGCGTACCGCTACGTTTGTATGTTCTGTTTACGTACTGAACATAACGCTGGCCTAGACGTTTCATTAAATTGCCAGCACTTTGGTTAGTTTTAGGAGTGAGGAGGGGATGAACATGGTTAGTCATCAAGACATAAGCATGGGCGGTACACTGAGTAAGTTTTGCATACCCTTCCAACCAGTCGAGGTAAAATAGATAATCGTGGTCTGGCTCCTATTTGTCCAATTTTCTACAAAAAAACGACAAAACCTAGCCAGATGGCTAGGTTACATGACATTTCTTCTATGTTAAAAATTATACCAAACCATGGAGAAAGTAATGTATCTAATTTTAGAAAAACGAGTAGGCCAAAAAGTCATAGAACATGTGGTAGATGATTTAACAACATTTCAAACAGAACCTGGGTCGGTATACACAATTCAAGATCCAAAGACCGGGAAACCACCTAAAGATCTGCTACTGAAAAAAGAGGGTGACGACCTACTGGTCGAGGTAGACGGCGAAGAAGTAGCTCGCATTGACGATTTTTTTAGCGAAAGAGCAGATGCTATTTTCCGCGTAGACGGCACGGTATCGCCTACAGATGATATGCAGGTTTATAGCAATGAAAATATTAATGAAGGGATCGCCGATGGAGTTCTATATGAGTCAGGTATAGATATGTCGATTGTTGGATGGACGGCAGGGATTCTCGGAGCAGGGACAGCCGGAGTAGTTGTGTCAAGTGGCGGTGGAGATGATACACCGACACCCACAACAGCAGATCCGACTGCCACGAAGATGACAGTAGTGTTTGATTTACTATCAAGCCACTCTACGGAGGCTGGGGGGGTGTTTGAGGAAAATGTGGATTATACAATCATAATCAAGGTCGACAGTACGAGCGGGTTTTTGAGGATGCAGAGTAACGAACGGTGGGCCGGCGCGTCCAACTTGGGAGAGGGAGATAAGATTTTAGTGGTCGGCAACAAGCCATCAGGTATAGAAAGAGGTCGGGGATACGAGGTTACGAAGACCATTGAAGGAGTGTCTGGATACGGGTTATATGTGAACGGCGTGAGGACGTACTATGCGTTGTTCGTACGTCCTCAAGGTACAGTGGCGAGGTCTTATTCCCCATCGATGACAGCATCGGGGCCAGGACTGCATACGAAGGGTAAAAACGAATCAGCGCAACGACAATTGTTCGGATCGAGGTCGGGAGTGGCGGCAGGGTTGATAGACTTCGCCATGGTAGATATATCATACCAACCGTACCAAACCATGCTGTAAGATATGTCAAATTAGGGTGATGAAGCAGCTGATGGCAAGTGGAAGTCGCGAGCCACTCCACGGCAATCCCAACACCCAACACAGCCATCTTTTGCGATACTGAACTACTCGCTGCCATGCTTCATTTACACCAAGACCTTGGGTGCGAGCTTGTTCATAAAAACGGTTCAGTTTTACTATATATATCTGTGATACCGACCAAACAGAAAAAGAAGCACGACAACAGACAAGCAAGGAACAAGAGCGACAAAGAGAAGTATCGCCTTCACAACATAGATCCCAGATAGATGCTAAAATCTAGTTTTACAATTTTTGCACTTACCGGAGAATGACCGGAAACTAAAAAAGGATTACGACTAAATTAGTCATAACCCCCTTATATCTCATGGTGCGCCCGACAGGATCCTAACCAGTAGCCCTCGGCTTAGAAGGTCGATAGCCTTAACTTGTTAGTAAAAGCAACAGTATTTTTTGTGTGTATTTAGGTGTGTACTTGAGGTGAAAATATTTTTCGGTATATTGTTTTCCATTTATTGATAGTAGATTGAGTGATTGGTTTGACTCCGACCACCGCACCATTGAACATTAAGAGGAGTTCTTAGATAATCTAAGAACTCCCCTTTTTTTTGTTAGGATGTCACAGGGCGTTATTCAACATCCCCTTTCTTTGAGGAAGAGCCCTCTTATCGAGCAATTTTAAATCTTAAATCTTGTCACCATCTCATTAAGGCTTTCTGCAAGTTTAGAAAGTTCACTGGCGCTTTCTTTAACCTGAGAACTACCGATATTCATTTCATCGGTAGAGTTATTAACCATTGCAATTTCCCGGGCAACTTCATCAGCAACAGCCGAGCTTTGAGAAACATTTTCATTGGCCTCTTCAATGCCTTGAGAAGATTGTGCGATATTGTTGGTGATCTCTCTTGTTGCAGCTGATTGCTCTTCTATTGCTGTGGCGATAGTAGCAATGACTTCATTGACATCGTTAATAACAATAGAAATCTGATCTATTTCTACGACTGTAGTTTCAGTAGAATGTTGTATACCTTCAATTTGCGAACGAATGGATAAGGTAGCATCAGAGGTTTGTTTCGCTAGGTCTTTAATCTCATTGGCAACAACAGCAAAACCCTTTCCAGCCTCACCTGCACGAGCAGCTTCTATGGTGGCATTTAAAGCTAATAAATTGGTCTGCTCTGAAATCTCAGTAATAGAATCAGTAACCTTACCAATAGCCTGAGCAGCTTCACCTAAAACGCTCATTTTTTCAGAAGCTGAATGAGCTTGGTTTACAGCTTTATCTGCAACAGAGCGTGCTTTCTCTGAGTTTTGTGCAATCTCATTAATAGTACTACTCATCTCTTCCGCTGAGCTTGCCACCATATTAGAGTTGGTTGTAGATTCCTCCATAGCAGCAGAGACAGAACCGAGGTTACTAGACATCTCCTCAACTGCAGCAGAAACAGCAGTTGCATTGCCAGAGGTCGTTTCAGCGTTGGATGACAGTTGCTCTGAGATAGCTGAAAGTTCTGTGGAAGATGAGGTGAGAGTATTCACACCTGTAGTAATATCGGAGATCATCTGCTGTAAATTGCCTATAAACAGGTTAAACCATTTAGCAAGTTCCCCTGTTTCATCCTTACTAGTAATATTTATACGTTGGGTCAGATCACCCTCACCTTGGGCAATGTCTTTGAGTATTTGACTCGTCTTAATTAAAGGCCTAGAAATTCTGTTTGCAATAAAATTCGTGACCAAGATGATTGTACCACCCAAAGCTAACATCAAGATTGCTTGCTTTAATATACTACTACGTACACGGTTACTGATTTCCTCTTTTTTTTCTGCAATTTTTGCCTGCACATCATCTATATAAATTCCAGTACCTATAATCCAGTTAAATGGCTCAAACAGTTTAACGTAAGAAATTTTCTGTACAGGCTCTTTACCACCGGGTTTTGGCCACATATACTCAATAAATCCTCCCCCCTTGTCTTTACATATATTCACAGCCTCCTTAAAAAGGTAAACGCCATTGTTGTCCTTAAAATTACTCAGATCTTTACCATTGAGTGACGGGTTAGTGGGATGCATTATCATTTTGGCTTGGGTGTCGTTAATCCAAAAGTAATCCTTATTTTCAGATCCATACCTGAGTGAGCCTACTGTTGCCTTTGCCCTATTTTGAAGGCCAATTTCTGCAACTTCAACGTTAAGACTTGTTCCAATTGCCCACCCCCATGGCTCAAAAATCTTTGCGAATGCAATTTTCTGAACAGGCTCCTTTGTCCCTGGCTTAACCCAGGTATAGTTGAAGTAGACGGCTTTCTCCTTTTTTGCTTTATCAAGTAAATTTGGAAATACAGGCTTTCCATTCATATCCTTTAAACTAGATATATCTTTACCTTCCCAATCAGGATGTAAGGGGTCGGAAATCATGATGAGGTCAAGGGTGGTCATCCAGAAATAATTTGTCTCATTACCATAACGAAGGGCTGCTATCATTTGTTTAGCAAGATTTTTCTTTTTCTCGTCACTTATATCTGTTCTTTTATAAATTCCCTCTAAAGTACCAAAAGCTATATCAACAGCATTTTTTAACTGTCCCTCAATGGTTCTTGTTAGTCTTTCTGGATCGTTTGCTTCACGATAGGCGGTTTCAACGATAGCATATGCATTGTCTATAACAAGTTTGAGCATTTCCTTCTTGTGGGTTAGGAGTGTATTTTCGGTTAATTCAAGTTCAGTCTTGGCCTGATCCTGTAATGCCTCTATCGCAATAAACATAGATATGAATCCGAGAGTCACAACAACACTTGCCACGAGTAATAAAAGCTTGGTTTTAATCTTCATATAGCTCCTTGTTGACTGATGAAAGAAAATATTCTTCCTTTATTTTCTGCTAAGTAAAAGCTTAGCAAAAAAAATTAGCAATGTGAAATTGTTTAAAATATCGTCATACCTTTGGTTCTTTTCTTAGCGAGAAGTACTGTTTGTAGAGGAAAATTGAATTAAATCGGGGACAGACCACGTTTTAAGATTCTTTGTGCTCTACCGTTTTCTGTTGTGGCCTGCCAGCGTTGTCTGGAGTTACTCTACGGTTAGGAGTTTTGCTTATTTCACCTGCAAAACGAGCATTACCTAGAACAAAATTGCCATTTGTGTTTTTTCTAATTTTATTAATCTCCCCTGAGTCAAGTTCATATCGAAAAAGTTAAAGAAAAGAAATAAACGTGGTCTGTCCCCTATTTGCTATTGATTCATTCTATTGATTCTTAAGCATGAACGGTATATTGAGTATTTTTTACTCAAGTGTATTTTTTATGGATAAAAAATACACTACGCCATGTAACACCTCCATTCGTGCACTTGGGCTATCTAGTTGTAATAACAACTTAAAATAGTTTTGTCATTTAATGGTATATGAAATGCATATACCACATTGTTCCATTACAGGAGCAGAATGATAATATAAAATTATATAAGGAGTTTGTTATGAAAAAATTTAGCGCTGTTGTAGGAATTATAATTATTGGTTCTATGTTTGTTGCAGGTAATTCTTTTGCACAATGGAGCAGTGATGGTTCCAGTTTGCATAGTTCTGCCGATTCTTCATATGGGAATCATAATAATGGTAGTATTTGTAGCGGTGATGATCGTGGTCGTTATCATAATAACAATGATAACGGTGGCGGACATAATAGTAATAGACACAATGGTAATGGCGGTGGTCATCACTAATATATAATTAATAGTTGAGATTGTAACAATCAAGCCGTGTCTAACTTACTTTAGATACGGCTTTTTACTTTTCCAACGAAGAATAGCTTTCTCTTTACTGATATCTCCTGTTTTGGTCGGCTAGCGTTGCCTGGGTTTACTCCTGCAGCTCAGTATCAAATCACTTCTCTAACTGTCAGGTCCTTGCCGATTAATATGTTTCTTTAGAAAGATTTCTTTGTGTTTATACCATTGATACATTAGCCAGGAACTTGATCGATCGAAATAAAATTGTTCTGCAAATAAAGAAACAAGAAGCATCTATAAAATTTGAAAAAGAGAACCTAGTTTTGGATGTTGGAGATAGTGAAGCATTGAGTGATCTGTTTTCAACGTACTGGGTAGCTTTACTCAACTTGAATTATCTCTAATTAAAAGAACTACAAGCTGAAGGAATCGTATCAGCAAAAGCGAAAGGAAAGAAATTATAGAAAGTGTTCACTTGCTGTCTTCAGTAGAGGTTGATTTATTCGTACGGAGATTGGAATAAACTCCTTTTGGCATTATTTCCCTACCTCCCTTTTTTTAAATACAAAAGAATGATAGGATTTTATTGTTGTATAAGATTAACTGCAGATTTTTGAATTGTGAATAATGAAATAATTCGGAACCTAATTGATCCGTAATATATAAGTTAATAAATGAGATTTGGGAGAACATTGTGAAAGCCGATTCTGATATTTTTCTTGTTAAGTCTTCCCCAAATTATTGTATAAAAACTGCCCTTAGGTTTATTTGGATTTTTTTGATCAATTCAATCCTGATTATTACAGGCATTTCTTCAGTCGCTTTTAGTTCCGTAATTTCTATGACAACAGAGGAACGAGTCTGGCTGGAAGAACATCCTGTTGTCCATGTTGCAGCTTCATCGGATTGGCCCCCTTTTGAATTTAAGGATGCCAAAGGGAACTACACTGGGTATGCAATTGATATTTTCTCACTGGCCGCCAAGCGAGCCGGTTTAAAATTTGAAACCTCCTTCAATACCAGGCAAAATCTTCTCGATAAAGTGAAAAATAGGAAACTTGATGTTATCCCGATACTTGCACAGACAACAGATCGCGACAAGTATCTCGTTTTTACCCGTCCGGTTTTCACATCGCAAGAAGCTATCTGGCTACGGAAAACAAATGAAATCATTCAGCAGATTGCAGATCTTGACGGCAAGACTGTTTCGGTAGAAGACGGTTATTCAACCCATGATTTACTTGCATCTAAATATCCGAACATCAAGTTGCTTTTGAAGAGTAGCAAGCTTGAAGCCATCCAAGCCGTTTCCAGTGGACAAGCAGATGCCTATATCGGCAATCAGGCCGTCACCGCATTTTTGATGAAAGAGAACGTCATCACCAACCTCAAAAACGTTGGATTTCTCAAAGAAGCAGCCACGCCCCTTATGATAGGAGTCAGAGCCGATATGCCTTTGCTAAGAGACATTCTAGATAAGGGTTTGGCTACCATCACAACGGCAGAAAAAAATGAAATGCTGGGCAGGTATGTCAATATTGCTGATTTAAAGTTGAAAGACCACAGGATTGTTTTAACTCCCGAAGAACAGATCTGGCTGAATGATCATCCAGTGATTCGTGTACACAATGAATGGAGCTGCCCTCCATTTAACTTTAACACAAATGGCAAGCCCGACGGATTATCCATTGACTACATGAACTTGTTGGCCTATCGAATTGGTATTAAAGTTAAGTATATTCCTGGAGAATGGGGAGATTTACTTGGTCAGACATATGATAAAAAGCTGGATGTCATGCTTAATATTGTCAAAACTCCGGAGCGTCAAAAACACCTTATATATACTAAAGGTTATATAAAAAATCCAAATATTATCCTAGGCAAAGAAGAGAGTTTCTTCTCGGATATTGAATCATTGTTTGGCAAGAAAGTCGCATACCCAGAAGGTTTCTTTTACGATGAAGTTTTGAGAAATTCATTCCCGAAAATTATAAGAGTTCCAATGAAAGACACCTTGGCAACCTTAATGGCAATGCAATATGGTCAAGTAGATGCTGTTCTTGCCGAGCTGGCAGTTGCAGAGTATTTGATACGAGAAAATCTCCTAACGGGAATTGTGATTAAAGGACCATTTAATGCGGGTAGCTTTGAATATGATAAGTTAAACATTGCCGTTCGTGATGACTGGCCTATTCTGGCTACAATATTGGACAAAGCTCTGGTGTCGATCACACCCGAGGAGCGTCGGCAGATTCAATTAAAGTGGCTCGGTGAATCCCAGACAACTGATAAAGGCTTGGTCTTTTCTGAGCAGACAAAAACTAAGGATGAGTCTTACATTGCATTATATATCGTGGGAGTCATCCTGGTGTTTACCCTGTTGCTTGTAGTGATGCTGGCGCTGCCGCGTTTTTATTCAGACGAGGATTTAGCGCGTCATTTCGGTTCAACTAGATTTAGAGAGGTTGTGCTTGCCGTGACCAGCCTGATGGCTATACTTGTCGCCGGATTGGTTTGGCGAGTTCTATTGCAAAATAAGAATTTTGTATTGAATGATACCAGAAGCGACCTGAAGATAGTTCTCCAGGGCACCATCGAAAGACTCGATTCTTGGGTCCATGAGAGACAGACCTACTTGTTACGGTTAGGGCAAGATCCAGAGTTAGTTGCTATTACTAAGCGACTATTGGAAATGCCGACTGGGGTAGAATCACTTAAGCACTCGCTTCCGCTGTCCGAAGCCCGCGCATTCTTTGCCAAAAATGAAGCTGAGTTCGGTGTAATCGGTTTTTTCATCATCAATAAAGATCGCATCAGCATAGGTTCCAGGCGAGATTCAAATCTGGGCATGAAAAACCTTATTGCTGAGCAAAAGGAGAGACTTTTGGCCAGAGCTTTCCAAGGTGAGGCGGTTTTTATTCCGCCCATTCGTTCAGATATCTACATCCCAGCTCAAAACAGTTCATCTTTAAGTAAACCGAAAAAACAACGATCAATGTTTTTTGCTGTGCCTATCATCGATTTAGACGGATCTGTATTGGCGGTGCTGACCCAACGACTCCAGCCTGAAGGAAAATTATCCAAGATCTTGCAATCTGGTCGCATTGGCCATTCAGGGGAGAGCTATCTTGTTAACAATGAGGGTCTGCTCCTAACTGAAAGCAGGTTTAAAGAACAATTATTTGCACTTGGGTTGTTGAAAAGAACAGAAAGCGAGTATGAGCAAATCGAGATTCGTGATCCGGGGTGCAACATGATGGAGGGTGGCAATCCTGAGTTTTCTAAATCTGAACGCTCTTATACCCGAATGGCCAAAGATCTCATTCGAATAAGCCAAAATCGGGCATTAAAAGATTCGGAGGGCGGACATAGCCATAGCGAGATAATTGTCGATGTGGAGGGCTACAGGGACTATCGTGGTGTTCCAGTTTTTGGGGCCTGGGCGTGGGATAACCTCTTGGGGTTGGGCGTAGGCACCAAGATCGATGTTGATGAGGTACTGGGTGGCTTTAATAGTATGCGACAGAGCCTATTGCTCATCACCGGTGTTACTCTGTTTCTTACCATCACTGCCCTTCTTCTGAGCCTGATGTTAGGAGAGCGCGTCACACGTACAATACGACGCACGAGAGATGAACTGGAAATCCGGGTTAATAACAGAACATCTCTTTTGCAACAGGAGATTTCCGAGAGGAAATTAGCCGAAGAGGGGTTAAGAAAATTAACCCGCGCAGTTGAAGGCAACCCGATGGCGATAATTATTACGAACTTGCAAGGTATAATTGAGTATGTGAATCCTAAGTTTACCGATATGACAGGTTATAAATCAGATGAAGCCATAGGTCAAACCTCTAGAATCTTGGATTCCGGGGAACACAAGCCCGAAATTTTTCAAGAATTATGGAAAAACATCTTGGCAGGAAATGAATGGCATGGCGAATTCTTGAACAAAAGGAAGACTGGCGAAAATCAATGGCAGTCCGCAATTATTGCTCCGATAATTGATGAAAACAATAAAATCACCCATTTTGTCTCAATCCAAGAAGATACCACTCAACGCAAACAGTTGGAAACCGAAATGCGCCAGAATATTGATGAACTTGAACGGTTCGAAAGTATGGCAATAGGCCGAGAAAAGCAGATGATTAAGCTCAAGGAGGAGATCAATGAACTCCTGAAAAAACTCGGCCAAGAAAATACATATAAAATAGTTAAATAAGGCTTTTGTCCATGAAAAAACAAATTGTCATCGTTCTGGTTTTCTGGTTGTTTGCCATTATTGCTTCATTAGGATGGAACATTAGTGATGATAAAAGAGAATCTGAAAAGCTTGCTATTAAGTATGCCCGGGCACTTTTTCAACAGATTGTTTTAGACAGGTCTTGGAATGCCGGACATGGCGGTGTTTATGTTCCTGTAACAGCTGACACCCAGCCAAATCCATATCTATATGACCCTCTTAGAGATGTCACTACCTTGGAGGGTCTTAAACTTACAAAAATAAATCCCTCTTACATGACTCGTCAAATTGCAGAAATTGCCTCCATCTATAATGGCGTACAGTTTCATATTACAAGTCTCAAACCTATTCGCCCTGCCAACAAACCTGCTGACTGGGAGGCCCGATGGCTACATTCCTTTGAAGATGGGGCAGAAGAGCAAAACATTTTTGCTAGCGAAGATGGGGATACTTTTTTTCGATACATGGCCCCGTTATTAGTAAAGAAGGGATGCTTAGACTGTCACGCTGAGCAGGGATACAAACTCGGAGAAATAAAGGGAGGGATCAGTGTAACTATACCTTTCGTGGAAGTAAAGAGCAGCTGGTCTCTTTGGGTTAGCCATGGAGTAGCACTTTTGGTTGGATTTCTCGGAATACTCTTGTTCGGCTTTAAAAACAGTTTGGCCGAGGCGAAGCGACGAGAGAATGAAATATTGTTGCAAGGCACTCTGGAGTCCACGGCTGACGGGATTCTAGTCGTAAATGATAAAGGACTGGTTATGCAGACCAATGGCCAGTTTGGCAAGTTGTGGAATGTCCCGACTGTAATCATTGAAAATCCAAATGAATATAAATTGCGCAATCATGTCCGGGATCAGCTTGTGGAACCGTTGGTGTTTTTGGCAAAAGTCGAGGCACTATACAGTTCAATGAAGGAAGATTTTGATACTCTCCATCTTAAAGACGGTAGAATTTTTGAACACTATTCTCAGCCTTTGGTGCAACAAGGAATAATTTCAGGCCGAGTATGGAGTTTTAGAGATATTACTGATCGAAAAAAAGCTGAAGAGGAACTGCAGAAACTTTCCATGGCCACTGAGCAAAGCCCTGTTTCCGTGGTTATAACTGATCCCAAAGGTACCATTGAATATGTGAACCCAACTTTCACCAATGTTAGCGGATACAGTTTTGATGAAGTCATAGGCCAAAACCATAAAAATCTTAAATCCGACAAGCAGTCTCTTGGTTTTTATCAAAAATTATGGGAAACGATTAATGATGGCAAAGAATGGCATGGCGAATTAGCCAATAAAAAGAAAAATGGTGAAATTTACTGGGAAAGCATCTCAATTTCTCCCATTCGAAACTCAAAAGGAGAGGTTACCCATTTTGTTGAGGTAAGAGAAGATGTCACGGAGAAAAAGGCCAGTGATGAAGCTTTAAACAAACGGGCTAAGAAATTGACAGATGCGCGGCTGGCCATGCTTAATATAATGGAAGACCTCGACGATGCTAAGGAGAAAGCGGAAGAAGCAACTAAGGCAAAATCAAATTTCCTAGCCAATATGAGCCATGAGATCAGGACACCAATGAACGCTATAATCGGAATGAGTCACTTAGCATTGAAGACCGATCTCACCCCCAAACAGATTGACTACTTAAGTAAGATTGACATATCAGCCAAGAATCTTCTGGGCATTATCAACGATATTCTCGATTTTTCTAAGATTGAGGCCGGTAAGCTTGAGATGGAATCATCTAATTTTCAATTGGATGATGTACTGGGCAACCTCGCTAACCTCATCGGAATTAAATCTGAAGAAAAGAATCTCGAACTGCTTTTCAATGTTGATCAGAATACACCGACCGGCCTAATAGGAGATCCGTTACGTTTAGGCCAGATCCTCATCAACCTGACAAATAATGCGGTTAAGTTTACCGAGATCGGTGAGATTATTGTCACTGTTTCTGCGATTGAAAAGAGTGAATCAAAGGCAACCCTTCAATTTTCAGTACATGACTCTGGAATCGGCCTCACCGAAGAACAAAGAAGCAAATTATTCCAAGCTTTCTCCCAAGCAGATACATCCACCACCCGTAAATACGGTGGCACAGGCCTAGGCCTCACCATCTCCAAAAAGCTATGTAAGTTAATGGGCGGAGAAATATGGGTAGAGAGCGTGCATGGTAAGGGAAGCACTTTTATTTTTACTGCCAAGTTTGGTCTGCAAGCGGAAAATAGAATTCCTCTCCTACCAGAACCAGACCTACGAGGAAAACGTGTCCTGGTAGTGGATGATAGCAAGGCGTCCTGTGAGATCATTCATGAGATGCTGGAATCCATGACCTTTGACGTTTCCCAAGCTCTATCAGGCAACGATGCATTGACTGAGATCAGTAACTCTGATGCAGCAGGCAAGCCCTATGAGGTTATTTTCATGGATTGGCAGATGCCGGGTTTAGATGGTATCGCAACCTCAAAAAAAATAAAAGAACTAAAACTTTCCTGTCCGCCTAAGATTATCATGGTCACTTCTTATGGCCGTGAAGAGATCATGCAGTTGGCTAAAGATTTTAAGTTGGATGGTTTTCTGGTTAAGCCGGTGAGTCATTCACTTCTCTTTGACGCCACCATGCAGGTATTTGGACGAGAAGGAATCCAGATCAACACGACAAGAATTGACAAGGGAAGTGATATTGGCGCACTTAAAAACATCCGTGGTGCTCGCATCCTTCTGGCCGAAGATAATGAAATAAACCAACAGGTGGTCCAGGAGATTCTTGAGCAGGCGGCCCTGGTTGTTGAAATAGCCAATAATGGTAAAGAAGCAGTAGGGATGGCAGAAAAGAATCCATATGACGTTATTCTCATGGACATCCAAATGCCAGAAATGAATGGTTTTGATGCCACTAAAGAAATCCGGAAACTGGAAGCAGTGCGCCCCTTAATCGCAGCAATGCGTGAACAAGGTGCTATCCCCATCATTGCCATGACCGCCCATGCCATGGCCGGTGATCGAGAAAAATCAATTGAAGGGGGGATGAACGACCATATAACCAAACCCATTGACCCTGATCAACTGTTCAACACTCTGCTCAAATGGATCGATCCGGGAGAACGAGAGATCCCTGAATATATACTGAGGAAAATGGCTGTTGAGACCCAGGAATCTGAAGAAGAGCGCTTTCCTGCTCTGCCCGGCATAGCGGTTAAAGAAGGCCTGGCAAGGGTAGCCGGTAATAAAAAGATGTATCTTGACCTGCTCAAAAGATTCATGAACTCTCAGAGAGACGTTGATGTTAAAATTCAAAAAGCTCTGAAGGAAAACGATTCCAAGTTGGCCGAAAGATTGGCTCACACTGCCAAGGGGGTTTCTGGCAATATCGGCGCAACGTCACTGCATGAGGCTGCTGGAAATCTTGAGATTGCAATTAGATCAGATAATAATATTGAAGAGAAATCAGTCATTCATTTTACAGAAGAGTTGAATAAAATAATTTCTGTTCTTGAAAATGCTTTTCCGCCAAAGGTTAACAATAATGGGTCTGTAGGTAAGTTTCAGACTAGCACGATTGAGCAGATACAACCTTTACTGGTAAAACTGTACGCCCTATTAGCCGACGATGATGGTGAAGCCGTTGATTATTTGAGAGAAATAGAAGGAAAATTAACTGGGGTTATAACTCAATTTGAACTTAAGCAGCTACACAATGCTGTGGCCCAGTTTGATTTTGAAAAAGCCCTTAATTCCCTTAAACAAATAATTAAAAATTTCAATATCAACATTGAGGAATGATAATGGAAGAGCACAAAACAATCCTACTAGTCGATGATACCCCGGATAATATTTCGTTATTAAACGGACTCCTAAAAGGCAAGTATAAAACAAAAATTGCCACCAATGGTGAGAAGGCCTTAAAAATAGCCTTTTCAGATAGCCCACCAGACCTAATTCTCCTAGATATTATGATGCCTGAGATGGATGGATATGAGGTTTGCCAAAGGATTAAAGCTGATAAATCAGTATGTGACATCCCTATCATTTTTCTAACTGCCAAGGCTGAAGTAGAAGATGAAGCTATGGGACTTGGGATGGGTGCGGTTGACTATATTACCAAACCGATAAGTGCACCCATCCTAAAAGAGCGGGTCAAAAACCACCTTGAATTAAAAACTTCACGGGATTTTTTAAAACTGCAGAATGAAATTCTCGAAGAAAAGGTAATTAAGCGTACCCAACAAATGGAAGAACTTCAGGATGTTACAATGGTCGCTATGGGTGCCTTGGCCGAATCACGAGATCCAGAAACTGGTAACCACATTCGCCGGACTCAGCGTTACATAAAACTTCTTGCGACTCATCTTAAAAATCATCCCCGCTTCCAAAACTATTTGACACCGGAAATAATTACCATACTATATAAATCATCACCGCTTCACGATATTGGTAAGGTTGGCGTTCCCGATCATATTCTTCTCAAGCCAGAAAAGCTGACCAAAGAGGAGTTTGAAATAATGAAACTTCATACCACATATGGTCGAGATGCTATCGTTGCCGCTGAAAGTACCATTTCCAGAGCTGATAATTTTCTCATTACCGCCAAGGAGATTGCCTATTCCCATCAGGAAAAATGGAACGGTTCCGGATATCCAGAGGGTTTAGCGGGAGATAACATTCCCATATCTGCCCGGTTGATGGCGGTAGCTGACGTATACGATGCCTTAATCAGCCGCCGCGTCTACAAGCCTCCTTTTCCACACGAAAAAGCGGTTGCCATCATCGAGGAAGGGAAAGGTTCCCACTTTGATCCAGACATGGTAGATGCATTCCTCGCAATTTCAGATAAGTTTTACGCCACTGCCCTAAAATTCGTTGATACGGAGGCTGACGTGAAGTCTAAAGCAGGTATATCATGAGATGCTATTAATCATGTTTTCGATGGCCAAACTTATATACATGTACATTCTTGGCAGAGTCTTCAGAATACATTGTGTATTGAGGCTACTACTGTAAATCTTTTGGTAACAACTAATTAGTATATTCAGACCTGTGCCAACGTATCAAAACCCTTGGCATTATTTGCAGTAATCATTTGCCTGAGTTAGAAAAAGAGCTTGCAGCATATCTTGTTTTAGCGATTTTGGATTTCTTAGATCGAGTAGAGAAATAACGGTTTTTTTGCATTTGGTAATATGAAAAACAGGGCTGTTGAATGTTTGGTTTTGTTCCGTCCTCAACATCATTGAAAATAAAGGGGAATTCTTAGATAATCTAAGGATTCCCCTTTTTTGTGATTAAGTGTTCTCATGTTTACACTAAAGAAAGAGGTAGGAGGTAATATTCACTCCCAAACTACGTCAGTATAAAATATTACCAGCAATATCCCTATAGATCGTAGTTCTTTTATAGAGATAACCGATTTGACTAATATGCTATTTGACGCTATTTTTTTTGATATTTTTGGAAGAAATTTATCAAAACATAACAATGGTGATGCAAACAATATGAACCAAACTTTAGTTTACGATAATGTCTTAACATTAGATCAAAAAATGGTGTGCGATGAAGTGACTATTGCTGCGTCGATACAATGGCATGCATATCCCAAAAAATTCGAATGGTTGTTGGAAAATAACTTTGCAATGGAGTATGCGCCAAATCCTACCGATTTTAGTCAGACAAAACAACATCTCCTTCCCTATGTAAAATTAGGAGTCCCTGTCCGTCATCATGCGTATTTCCCCAAATTTGAAATTGGTGATCCAGATCCTAGCAAAGCAGAGTTAGCAATGTCGTTGCATTTTGACGCCATTGATGCAATGAAGGGATGTGGCGATCAGAATATGACAGTTCATGTCGGTTTGCCGCCATCTATTGAAACGGATCACGAAAGGGCAGTCACTAATCTTAGTCGCTTGGTAGAATATGGGGACAAAAGTGGAATAACAATCTGTCTTGAAAATCTTCGCTTCGGGCCAACCAGTAATCCAGAAATTATACTTGATTGGACGAAAAGGAGTGGAGCCAAAATCACCATGGATATTGGTCACGCCGTATCATCAAAACGTGTGGTAAGTGGTGAACTAGAGGTGACGCAGATTATTAATATGTTCAGCCATAATCTTGAAGAAGTTCACTTCTATGAGTCTGAAACCACTAGGCACCATGCTCCTAAAGATATGACAGTTTTAGGACCCATTGTGCAGGAGTTGCTCAAGACACCTTGCCGGTGGTGGACTATTGAACTTGATTCTTATGATGAAATTCTTCGTACAAGGAAATTAGTGGATGATTTTGTCGTAAATGAAAAACGGTATGCCACGGTTTAATGTGGGATAAATATTTTTCACTATAAAAATATTTATAACAAAGTTTTTATTTTGCCTAATCAATAAAGGAGATTAGTGGATGAAGAAAATGATTCGGACATTAGTAGCTGTTTCTACTCTGTCAGCAGTTGTTGTTGCACCATCTTTTGTTTTTAGTGCAGAGCTTGAAAATAAGGTTGTTGTCTATTCTACCCATGGTGAATCCATGTTGGAGATGGTGGCAGATGCTTACCAGGAAGAGACTGGCGTCCAAGTTGATTTTATTAATCTAAAAGGAGCTCTTGCGGATCGTGTGCGGGCAGAAAAGACGAATCCTCAGTCTGACGTTATGTATGGTGCGCCATCTTCAGTTTATATGGAATTGAAGTCAGAGGGACTTTTTGCTCCCTTTAAACCTACCTGGGGCGATAAGATTGACCCTATCTTTAAAGATTCTGACTCATATTGGTATGGCACTCTTCAGACACCAGTAATGATGTTTTATAATACTGAAATGCTTTCAGCAGATGAAGCCCCTAATGACTGGACGGATCTTGCAAAACCTGAATTTAAAGATAATCTTGTTTTTAGAAATGCTCTTTCTTCTTCTGCTCGTGCTACTTATTCGGCTATACTTCAGCAATTTGAACAACGAGGTGAGCTTGATAAGGGATGGGATTTCCTAAAGCAAGTTGATGCTAATACCAAGCAGTACTTTGGCAGCGGTTCTCTGCTCTTTCAAGCCGTTGGTCGAAAGGAAGCAGCTGTAAGTTTTATGGTGCTGAATGGTATAGTGGATAACAGAGTTAAAAATAAAATCCCTCTTGAAGCGATTGATGCGACAAGTGGTTCTCCTGTAATTACTGATGGTATTGCGCTTGTACAGGGTGCCAAACATCCAAATGCCGCGAAATCATTTATTGAGTTTGCTGGTAGTGCCAAAGTTCAAGCAATGTTAGCAAACAAGTTTAACCGACTTCCTACACATCCTGATGCCTTGCAAGATTCCCCGATGTGGATGGGAGCGGCAAAGTATAAGGTGATGGGTGTAGATTGGCAGGATTTGGCTGCGAAACAATCTGGCTGGATGCAGAAGTGGGATGCTGAGGTAAAAGATAGTAATAAAGATAAGAAATAATAGCGGTTTACAAAACCCCGGCAGAATATTCTGTCGGGGTTATTTTTTTGTTTGATGAGGTTCTAGTGGGTTCTGTAGTCCTGAAAGATATACGAAAGGAATATAATGGCAGTGTTGCTGTATCAGACATTAATCTTAATATCGAAGAGGGGGAGTTTTTTACCTTTCTTGGGCCATCCGGTTGTGGGAAAACTACTCTACTCCGGTTGATTGCTGGTTTTATTCAGCCAGATAGTGGTTCCATCTATCTAGGTCGTAAAGATATTACAACACTCCCTGCTGAAAAAAGAAATGTGGGTATGGTTTTTCAAAATTATGCTCTTTTTCCTTTCATGTCTGTGCGTGAAAATATTGAATATGGTTTGAAGATTCAGAAACAATCCAGGCAAGAAATAGCCAGGAAATTGGAACGTTATCTGTATATGGTTGGGCTTGATAACTTTGAAGATCGGCGTGTTTCAGCGCTTTCCGGCGGGGAACAGCAGCGAGTAGCTTTTGCTAGGTCAATGGCTACTGAACCGAAGGTGTTATTACTGGATGAGCCTTTATCTAATTTAGATGCCAGGCTTCGGGATAATATGAGAAACGAGTTGAAGTCTCTACAGAAGAAATTGGGGATAACCACAATTTTTGTAACCCATGATCAAACAGAAGCACTTACCATGTCAGATAGGGTAGCTGTTTTTACCGGAGGCAGATGTATTCAGGTAGGCTCGCCTGAGGAAATTTATCAAAACCCTGTCAGTTCTTTTGTCGCCAAATTCATTGGTGAAACAAATCTTTTTCCTGTTCAAGTGTGTGATGACTACCTTGTGCTTTCTGGGCAAGTGAAGCTTTCTGTAGAACCTAATTTTTCGGCAAAATTTATCTCCATAAGGCCGCAAAATATTGTTTTGTCAAGATCAGAACCAGATCTTAAATATAAGTTTCATGGTAAAATTGCAGGCAAACAGTATAACGGTCTCACTTCCGAATATTTAATTTTAGTTTGTGACTTATCCTTTAGGGTGATTGAGATTAACACAACTTTCAGCCAGAAATCATTTGAAGTTGGTGAAGAGGTATTTATAGGTTTTGGCTCAGATAGTATCTGCGCTCTTAATGAATAGATGAAAAAGAATTTATTCAAACAAGAAAGATTGGTGCAAAATGGAGGGATAGTTGTTCTCCTGCTTTTTTTATTCGGTTACATTTTATTTCCCGCACTGAAAACGGTTGAAGTAAGCCTAGTGAAAGACGGCGTTTATTCTTTTTTAAATTATTATCAACTGCTGAGTGTTGAATCCTATAGAATGCCGCTTATTAATTCTATTATTCTAGGATTCATGTCGGTCTTGGTATGTGGTTTTGTTGGTGTTCTGCTGGCATTCTTAGTTCATTTCTTCGAAATACCCTGTAAATCTTTATTGGACAAATTGCTTTTACTGCCCATGGTCATGCCGGGCATTATTGTGGTATTTGCTTTTGTGCAGCTTTATGGAGAGAGCGGTCTTGTTACAAAATCAACCCAATTGTTGCTTGGATTAGATAAATCTCCTTTTAGATTAACAGGTTTACCAGGGATATTATTCGTTCACGCATACACCCAATATGTCTATTTTTATATCAGTGTGTCAATTGCGATAAGACATATAGATTATTCAGTAATTGAAAGTGCACGGAATCTTGGTGCTTCAAAAACCAAGGTATTTACATCTATAATTCTACCTTTTCTGAAACCAGCTATAATTGCAGCAAGTGCTATGACCTTTATATCGGGAATAGGCTCTTTCACCGCGCCAAGTATTATTGGCGGCAGTTTTAAGGTTCTCACCACGCAAATTCTGTTGTCCAAGGCCAATAACTATATGCATGTTGCAGCAACCCAGGTTGTTATTCTAACTATTATTTCATTGATGCTGTTTTGTGTGTTTAGGTTTTATGAGTCACGTTCTGAGTTCATTTCTTCTGTTAAAGGCGTGTTGATCCAGCCTGTGAGTGTTTCAAATAAATTAGTTAGATTTGCAATTATGGCATTTACTGTGCTGATGGTTACGACAATTCTTTTACCGATTTTTACTATTATTTTGGTTTCATTGGTGCCATCAAGTTCTTGGATGGTTAACTATTTTCCACAGGAATTTTCTCTGGAAAATTACCAGACTATTTTTACCAGTTCACGAAAAACCCAACCTTTTTTTAACAGCATAACAATGGCAATCGTTGCTTCAGCGGTTGGTCTTATTGTGGCTCTTTGGGCCTCTTATATAATTGTAAAAACAAAACATCCGCTGAGATTGCTAGTAGAATTTCTCGTTATGCTACCCTGGGCCATACCTGCGAGTGCAATTGCTATAAATATAATCAATGCTTTTAACGAACCTTCTATCTTCTCTTTTAATAAAGTTTTGGTTGGGACGTCTATTTTACTGCCATTGGGTTATTTTATTCGCTCGTTACCAATAGTTGTTAAGATCCTTAATCTTTCTTTTCAGAATCTTAACGATGGGTATATAGAGGCCTCAAAAAGTTTAGGGGCAAGCAAATTTTACACCTTTAGACGAATTGCATTGCCAATTATTTTCCCAGGAATATTAGCAGGGTTTTTACTTATTTTTATTCGGAGTATTGGTGAGTATACCGTCTCTTTGTTTCTCTATAATGCATCAAACAAACCAATCTCCATAGCCATGGTAAATGCTGTATTTGAGTATAATATGGGTCTAGCTATGGCGTATGGAACACTTCTCGTTTTTCTAACATTTGTTCTAAGTGTAATGATCAGCAGGTTCATGAAATTAGTTTCGACTTAAACATTGTGACGTTAATAAAGTGGATAACAATCAGTTTGTAAAGATCGTCAATCAACGCTTCGGATACTTCACGGGTTTCATTCAAAAGTATAATATCTTTTGGGAACCGGGCCTGTTCAACAGCCATTTCATCAACTAGCATCTGACCTTGATGAGTTGGCGTTTTCGCATGTTTGGACTTCTTTTTGCTGATCTTATCCAAAATAACTTGCTCGAAATAAGAACAAATATCCTTACTCATTCGCTTTCTAATCTCAACAAAAATACTTGTTGAAAATGGCTGCTCATCTTTGTAAATCGCCAAACCAACGAATAATTGTAGATATGGACTTGCTTGAATCTGAAGCACTGCTTTTCGTCACTTAGATTCATCTTGTGCTTGATGATCAAAGCGCCGATCATTAAACGAGTGTCTCTACAGGGTCGACCTTGTTGATATTGGCTATATAAAGCACTGTTGGGTTCATCACGAAGCTAATGAATTCGCACGTGGTAATAAACATGTTAACGGTATATATTCCTTCAGTTCTTTTGGCAAAAATAGATTGTCATTATTTATTCATCGTGATAAAAAATTGTATCTTTTTATTCCTAAAAAACTTTAGAGTAAACCTTTCAACTAGTCTAACGCCTAAATGAAATCTGAAAATTCACTTTTAAATTTTGGTTTTATAAGCCTTAATATTGTCGTTCTTTTTGCTTTCAGCAATATTGCTATTTTTTTTAGTTTTTACAACTACCTAGGTACACTTCCGATTGCAAAAGAGTGGCATGGTATTATAATCGGCATGCTTTCTGCGACTGCTCTTGTTGTGCGCCCATTTTTGTGTACTCGCTTAACGGTGAGCAACAGCGTTCAAGGGATTGGTGTCAGTTTAGTTTTGACCATAGTGTCGCTTCTTCTCTATACCCATGCACAATCACTTGTTTCAATAGTCTTAGTACGTATTCTGCATGGAATCGCTTTTGTCGGCCTTGTCTCATCATCGATTACTTTGCTTATGGCCTTCCTACCAGCTGAAAAAAGTGGTCAAGGATTTGGCATAATTACGGTAATGACCCTAGCACCTTATGCAATTTTCCCATTACTTCTCGAAAATTTCTTTGCAGAAATTCCTTTGAATACCATTTATGCCTGCACCGCATTCTTGATGATACCACCTTTTTTCTTTCTATTCCCACTCTGGAAATACACACAAAAGCGTGTCAAAGAGACAGTAACCTGTCAAACCAGTAACAGTAGTATAGGAACTATCTGGTATAATATACGACAACCACAAATCCTCTCTTTGTTGCTTGCCAACGGAGTATTATATTCTGTTTTTGCACTCGTCTTGTATTTTCTGAAAACCTTCAGTGCAGAAACAGGTGTTGGCGATCCAGGTCTTTTTTTTACTGTTGCAACCATTACCATGATCGTGTTCCGTGTTTTCCTCGGCTCTCTGCTAGATGCCTTTGACAAGGCTATATTTATCATAATTAGTTTCCTCTTTATCGTGGTGAGCCTCTTGTTATTGGCCTATACTCATTCAAGCTTCTTATTCTACAGTAGTGCTCTATTGTATGGTATTGGAGTAGGGGCTGCGGCACCGTTGTTAAATAGTCTTATGTACATTGTTTCTGAAGCAGAACAGCGAGCAGTCAACGCCAACATCATGCTCGAAATGGTTGATATGGGTTTTTTTATTGGTCCTGGACTCTGCGGGATAGCAGTTACTTTTAACCAAGGGCAAACGGCTATTCTCACCTTCTGTATTTGTATACTTGGTCTTGCATCGATTTTAATATACCCACTTCGGAAAAAGTAAATCAAAGGAACCGTACAGTGGCCGTTTACACAGCTTTTTTGTTGACAACTAGGATGAATCCTCGCGTTTAAGGACGAGGAAATCTTACAACTCGAATTGTCTCTCGAAGAGAGACTTTGTAGCGCTGGTGCTCAAAAAGAATCAAATTAAAAGTAGCATGCTATTATATAAATCTATGGGAAAGATATGACTACTTTAATGACTAGATTCATGTTTTCGAGTTGTCATGGATTGAACGTGCTGTAAAGTAAGTTACTTATCTTCAATATGGGAATGACAAAAAGAGAGACATGAATACACCAATATTACTCCGACTAAGTGCAGAAACAAGGTTTATACCTCTTGTTCAGAATGTGGTTGAGCAGGCAGCAATGACTTTTGGTCTTGATCGTCGGGAAGCGCTTAAATTGACGATGGCAGCTGAAGAGGTTGTATCCCATCTTGCCGAGCTGGCAGACGGCACGGAATTTGATTTGACTATATCCGCTGCTGGCTGGTGTGTCCTTGCTGATTTCTCTTTCGTCGTTAATCCTTCAGAATTATGGGCTATGAACCTAGTGGCCAAGGAAGAAATTGGTGTCGGAAAGTCCATGGAGCATCTGGGACTTCTTCTCGCTTCAAAAATGGTTGACGGTTTTTCCATAAAGCTTGAAGGAAAAGTAGTCCATCTTGAGATGCGCCAAGATCGAAATTATCCGCGTATCACACCAGTTCCTATCGAAATAAATCATAGCAAAGGGAAAAAATCCATTGAGTCTCAACCAGAAGCAGCAGTCATTAAAGAGGCGTGTCGCCAAGTGCTCGGCCTTTACCCTGCCCATCTGATCCACGAAGCCTTTTACACACCAGGTAAAGTTGTGGATATGGTTGCTCAAGGAGACTTGGATCTTGCGGTGGCAGTTGATGAAACCGGTGATCTTGCCGGCATGATAAGCTGGCGGTCACCATCAGATAAAAGTATTAGTTTTTCTGGGCCCTACCTCTTTGTCAAAGATGATACAGTGGCTGAACTCCTTGAAACGCACCTGCTTAATACCGTGGCGCGTAGTCGGGCAGCAAGCCTGTATAGCAACTTAGCGACACCTGAAATATGCTCGCAGAACTTCGAGACTTTGGGCCAATTAGAATACACCCAGGCTAACAATGAGGTTGTTGATTTCCCGGTTTGGTTTCGTCATTTAAGCGAAGACAGTGGGGTTGCCATCTGGGCACATCCAGCCTTGCGAGGTTTTTTGGAGCAAACCTATAACAGGCTCGTTCTTATGAGAAGAATCCGAGAAACTGATACTTCAGGTGAAACCTTACCTGGTAAATCGGTGTTCTCTGCCAGATTACGACCTGAGCTGAAGGAGGCTACACTCACACCCATGGTCGTTGGTTCGGATGTTGCTGAAATGGTGGCGCTCCATGCGCAAACGCTGAGACAGGATGGCTACATTAACGTCTTTTTTCATTTGGACCTGGCATTTGGCTGGCAAGCTGCAATGGGCGGTGCCCTAGTGGATAATGGTTTCATTCCAAAACTTATTCTGCCCCATGGTGGCCGATCTGACATAGTGGTGCTCCAGCATGTCTAAGCTTGATTTGAACCATCTTGTGCCCGCTTCTACCCAAGCTTTTGAAGCATACTTGCCGAGTGTTCCAGACCCGGAACTGATGCGCACCTATGGAGTGGACTCCTTGTTACGATTGAATAACAATGAAAATGCTTTAGGGCCACCACCAGAAGTAGATGCAATCGTAAATGAATTTCCACCGCATTCCGTACCTGTATATCCAAATGGGGACAGTTTTTATCTGCGTCAAAAACTGGCGGCAACCTTCAGCAAACAGCCAGAACAATTCCTGGTGGGCAATGGATCATGTGAAGTTATTGCCAGTGTTATCAAGGCTTTCTGTGAAGAAGGCGATAACATTATTACCGCGGATAAAACTTTCGCTGTCTATGAATGGGTGGCAGAGTTTTCCGGATTTGAAGCACGACTCGTTCCATTGAAAAATCAAACATTTGATCCACAAGGCATGCTGGATGCTATGGATGAACGAACCAAGATTATATTTATCTGTAATCCGAATAATCCTACAGGAACCTATTGGAATACGGAAACACTGGAACAGTTTCTCTATGAAGTAGATAATCGTGCCATTGTGGTCATTGACGAGGCCTATTGTGAATATGTGGAGCAGGATGATTATCCGAACGGTATGCAACTCTTGGAAAAGCATCCTAATGTTATTCTTTCCAGAACCTTTTCCAAAATGTATGCGTTGGCCTCTCTGCGTATCGGTTATCTGTGCGCCTCCGAAGACCTTATTGGCCTTGTGCGTCGCACACATACCGTCTACTCTGTTAATACCTTAGCCCAACTCTCCGCTATTGCAGCACTCTCCAATGACGGGTCTTTTATTAAGGCCACTCGAGATATGGTTCGGAATGCCAAAAAACTTCTCTGTCCTATGTTTGATGAACTTGGCCTAGAGTATATATGCAACGAAGGTAACTACCTGATGGTACGTGTGCCCATGCCAGATACCCTTATCTATAGAAAATTGATGCGAAAAGGGGTTATGGTTCGGACTATGACGGGTTTTCGTCTTCCAAACTGGATACGGATTAGCCTTGTGGGAAAAACTGATATGGAAACATTCTGTCGAACCTTTCGAGAAGTTCTCGCAGAGATTTGATTTCAATATATGAATAAAAGTATGAGGAACCTATGTCCGGCCATTTAGGTGAAGATGATATGAATAATTTGCATGCTGCGATGAATATTACTCGAGCGGCAATCAGTGCAGGGGATACTCCATTTGGTGCCGTAGTGGCAGGGGCGGACGGTAAAATAATCATGAGCCAGGAGAATCGCGCACTACGGGATAGAAACTATACCAAGCATGCCGAATCAATCTTGGCTTCTCGGTTTTGCCATGAATATTATGACGATCCAGAGTTTCGCGCGGGCTCTACACTGTATTCAAGTATGGAGCCATGTGCCATGTGTATGTTTACCATGTTCAAATCCGGTATAGGCCGGGTGGTCTATGGATTAGGTGCTGATCGGTTATATGAACTCTTCAACCGGTATGGTGATTGGCCTCGTACCCTTATATCAAGCCATGATTGTACTTCTCTGATGAACTTTCCCATGAAGGTGGAAGGTCCCTATCTTGAAGAGCAGGCAGAGATAATAGTAGCGGACTTTTTCAAGGCCCAAGAGAATCGCGCCCGATCTCAGAACGAACGTTCATAATAACCAAAAAAGGAAGCGAAATGAGCCGTGAACACCTTATACAAGCACTACAAAATGCCAGAAAAGATATTGAGCCAAACCAAGATGTGACCATCGGACTTTTTCGCCCAGAGGATGCACAGGGGGTGTCCCTTGCTTATCTCGAGACCTATGGTGATTCCTTTCCTATCGAACATGTTTATGACCCTGAAGAGGTAATTCGGCGCAATGAGACCGATGACCAGTACACGGTGGTTGCCCGTACAGCTCGTGGTGAGGTCGTTGGCTTGACGGGTTTCTTTCGTCATGCTCCCAATCCAGATGTATACGAATCTGGACAGCTTATGGTACTCAAGTCATATCGCTCAAGTCATCTTGCCAGAGACTTGTGCAGACATGCCATTAAGGTGCAGTCCCAGATACTTGAGCTACCTATTGTCTTTGGTGAAGCAGTATGTAACCATCCTGTTTCACAACGTTTGTGTATTCAAAATGGAATGTTCCCAACAGGACTCGTCGTCGAATGTATGCCCGCTGAAGTCTACAAAACCGAAGGTGTTGTCGGTCGTAATGTCTCTCTCATGCTCCTTTTTAAAATTGATGTCACGAGCCCATGCTCGGTATGTGTTCCAGAAGAGTATAGAGAACAGATCCAAAACCTCTATGCTCAGTTTGGATGTGTCCGCACCCTCATACAGAGCCAACCTCTTTCAGGGCTGACGGATAAGACTGAGTTTTTCCTCCCCAATAACTGTTTAGCCAGGATAACCGTGCACAAAGCGGGCACAGATTTTATCTCTCTTATCGAAGCTGTAGAGGTGCAGGTTGATAACAATGGTCCCGTGCAGATCTATCTAAATATGGGTGACCCAGGATTACAGCAGGCAGTAAAAGAGCTCCGTAGCCGAGGATATTTTTATGGCGGACTTCTTCCCCACTGGTTCGGCACCGATGGCCTGTTTATGCAAAAGGTTCCACATTCTCCGGCTTGGGAGGAAATACGCCTTTATGGAAAAAAAACCTTAGCAGTGCTTGAGCTTGTTCGGGGGGATTGTCAGGGTAATCGGTTGCTAGGCTGATGGTTTTTTCAAGGTTCCTTTAAAATT
Organism: Desulfotalea sp.; assembly: GCA_051531995.1. Taxonomy (GTDB): domain Bacteria; phylum Desulfobacterota; class Desulfobulbia; order Desulfobulbales; family Desulfocapsaceae; genus Desulfotalea. The sequence goes on along the minus strand of JAOPTU010000002.1, from coordinate 351,152 downwards.
GAGTGTTCACTTTACTAATAGTTTTAAATAGGGAGGCATGAAAATTCATGCACTCATCACTTGATAGTGGTTATTATTACTGGTAATATTAGTTTGTAGATTAATCATAACAAACGGAGAGATTATGTCCCAGAATGGAAACACTACCGAAGCAAGATTTGATCCTCACTGGAAATGTGAAAATTGTGGTAATACCTTTCAGGCCTCTGCTGCTCCTAGCAGTTGTCCAAGCTGCAAAAAGACTTGCACTTTTAAGGATGTGAGCTGTTATACTCCTGAATGTGGAGGCCCTGGAAAGATCGACCCTAAGCTTTTATGATGATATAACATCTTAAAAAAACGAATACTCACCAATATAACTACAGGGGAGATGGTCGTTCAGACTATCTCCCCTTATTTTCTTTTACGGAAGCAATATTTTGGATATTAGTTAATTTGCAATCAACTTAAATACAAATTTGGAGTCAGTTACACATGTTCAGACAATTATTATTTCAATTAATCGTAGTGCTTTTTATGTTGTCGTTTGCGCAAGCAGGAAATTTGGAATCATATGGAAAGGGTATCAATCTTAGCACCACAACAAAGATATCTGACATATTAGATAATCCAGATGCCTTCATTGGAAAACCAGTAAAAATTGAAGGAATGGTCATTGAAGTCTGCTCTAAGCGAGGTTGCTGGCTTAACGTTGCTAGTGATAAACCGAAAGAGCATATTCAGGTTAAAGTTACAGATGGAGAAATTGTCTTCCCAATGTCAGCCACCGGACAGAATGGTGCTTTTGAAGGGATCGTTGATGAAGTAAAGATGTCAAAAGAGGATTTAACTGCCTATATGAAGCATCTTGCAGAAGAGAAAGGACAACCATTTGATCCTTCCTCTGTGGCTGAAGGTACAAGATATATTCGAATCATTGGCCTTGGCGCTGAAATTGAAAAATAAGAAACCTTCTTTTATATTATGAAATGGCGAAAATTTAACAATGCTCTTCATCGTGATCTCGGCTATCTCTGTTTTGGCCTGACACTTCTTTATGCAATTTCCGGAGTGGCTGTTAACCATATTGGAGACTGGAATCCGACATATAGAATTGAGAGAATATCGACTAGTGTTGAAGCTGAAGGATTACTAGGCCTACCAGATGCACAAATAATTGAAGTGGTAACACGAGAGCTTGGGGAAAGAGCTAAGCTTAAGAATAGTTACAGAGTTGATGATCAAAATATAAAAATTTTTCTTGAAAACAACAATATCTCTGTGAACCTTGCAACTGGCCAGGTTCATATGGAAAAGCATGTGAAACGGCCATTTTTGTATCAAGCTAATTTCCTTCATTTGAACCATGCAAAAAAATTATGGACCTGGGTGGCAGATATTTTTGGAGTTGCATTAGTACTTCTAGCAATAACAGGGCTATTTGTTTTGAGAGGTAAAAAGGGAATTAAAGGGAGGGGGGCAGTACTCACGGTGCTAGGAATGGCCATCCCTCTTTTGTTTCTTGTGTTGTACGCCTAAAATATGAGCAAGGTAGCCTTGCCCTTGGTGTTTTTCAGGGTATCTTTAAATTCTGCCCTGCTCGACTTTGCCTAAGAATATCGAGGTACTGATTTTAACATTACGTGAGCTGTCTCCTGCTTGAATGCGTAACAAAGCTTCTCTGATGATGATTTTTTTTAGTAATTCCCTACCATTGGATTCGTTGTAGTAAATATCAGAATCCAAAATATCTTTCACATTTTCAGGTTCGGTACGGTCAATAATCAATTGCAATCCTAAGCGCAAAAAATGATCATTAATACTCTTTAGCTCATCTTCAAGCGCTAACATTCCAGACTTTTTTGCTGTTTCGCTCAATTTTTGTAACTGGTGTACAATTGGAACCAAGGATTCTTGATCTTCCTTACTACAAGCCGATTTTGCTGCTAAAGACAAATCTCTTATCATTCCTTCAACTCCATTTCACTTTTTATATGATTACTTATTATTAATAACTTGATGCCAGATGACGTATTAGCCTAGCCGCACTACTAAACGCCAAAATCGAAGCTCTTTCAATATTTTTTGCATTTAATCATCTTTCCGGTTTGAGCTCAAGGAATAAAAGCATCATTGGGGAACTACAAGAATGAGTACTGGGACATCAAACAAATCAATTGAAGGATGATTGTTTTAAGAATATTTTTTGATAGTGCAATATACCCTTGCGTGTTAGAACATTTTAACGAGGGATTTTCATATCTCTTTTGCTCCCTTGACAAGATTGTATTTCAGATAGACATTTTCCGAATATACGAGAACAGTCATGTTATAATGCTAATTGAATTTAGCAACGTAATGATTCACTAATTCAAACATATAATCTCTGACGTTATACTATTTTTATGAGATATTCTACCCAGCACCCTTTTTCGTTGAGCCAGACTTTTTCTGTCAATAACATCCCCGATGCCTATAGGACAAAGGGCCCTGTTTACCTTTTTTTGTTTTATCAAGGTTTAATATTAGTTTCGAGAGAGAAGAAAGAAATTCCAATTATGCCTCTTACAAATATTGATAAATCTTTTATTTCCTACATTAGATTTATGGGGGCTTACAATGAGACCCCATGTTTCGTTTTAGAAGTGCTAGATATACCTTCTAACAAGGTCGATTTACACCCGTATACACTTCGAGAGATATTCTTCCCAGTAGCGGACGACTTGTTCATATTAGCTGGTAAGGCATCTCAAATTCTTAGTTGGCACAATGATAATAAATTTTGTGGTAAATGTGGCTCTCCCATGACGGAGCATATACATGAACTTGCAAAAGAATGCTCAGGATGTGCCCATATTGTTTATCCAAGAATTGCCCCAGTTGTAATTATGACAGTTGAAAGAAGAGGTGAGATTTTACTTGGGAGAGGGCCGCATTTCAAACCTGGTGTTTACAGTCCCCTGGCAGGGTATGTTGAAGCCGGAGAAACGTTTGAAGAAGCCGTGGCTAGAGAGGTAAAAGAAGAGGCTGGTATAGAAATAGATCGCCCCAAATATGTGGCTAGTCAAGCCTGGCCCTTTCCACATTCACTCATGGCTGGCTTCAGATCAGAGTATAAAAGTGGCGAAATTGAAATAGATACCAATGAGCTTGAAGATGCCCGATGGTTTAGTGTAAATGAACTGCCAATTGCACCGACAAGAGCAAGCATCTCAAGGTATTTGCTTGAACTTTTCATACAAGATCACAACCCATCAATTCTTTAAAAAAGGGACGTCCAGGCATCGAAGATAAATTTTTCAAATAGTCCCATTAAAAAGCCAAGATCGTAATAAATTCATGGAAATGCAGAGGGATGAGAGCTGGGATGGATGAACTTATTAAGTAGTGTTTTAGTAAAAATTTTTTATTTGATTACGGATCGTTATCCCTTGAACTCAAGATGCAAATGATGTCTAACTAATTATCTGCTTATTCTTAAAACAATAGTTTTTACATCTACAAAAAAATGGAGAGCTACTATGACCTACTCAATTACGCCTATCCTCACAGGTGTCAGGAACCCGGATCAGGGAATCATGACATATCAGCAAGGCTATGGGAAAAGAATATGGCTACCTGTTTGGGTATTTCTTCTCCAAGGGGATGGTAAAAACATATTAATTGATACCGGGCTTGATGAGAATGAACTTTTTGTTCCTGAACAATTCACAGTTGATACAGGTCTTGAGGCAAAATCTCTTATTGATGGTCTTGCCGAGAACAAGTTGAAACCAGAAGATATCGATGTCGTGATTAATACACATCTTCATGATGACCATTGTGGAAATAATAGCCTGTTTGCTAATGCCGTTTTTTATGCCAATGAAAAAGAGATTGAATTTTGTAAAAATCCACATCCATTAGATCATCGATACGATGATTATTTCATCGAAAATACAACCTTTAAGACAATTAATGAAGATTGTGAGATCTTACCAGGAATAAAAATTATTTTATCTCCTGGTCATTCAGTTGGTTGTTTGAGCATTCTTGTGCAAACAAATGAAGAAGAAGTCGTAATAACCGGTTTTTGTTGTAACAATGAAAATTTTCCAGCACATGGACCTGCAGTCTGTCCGGGTGTTCATCTTAACGCCCTTGAAGCATATAACTCTATTCAAAAAGTAAAAGAATTAGGCTTGAAGATAATGCCAATGCATGAACTTACTTTAAAGGCTATTGAGTAAAGTTTTATAGGATTTATTTTGTATTACACTGTTGAAAGTATAAATTTGTTTTTGCCAATTGTTGGGAATTATTTAGGGAAAAAGCGCCTTATAATAGGTGTAAGCCCATCTTTCATCTAATATTAGCACTTCCGATGGGTGTCTTTATATACCCATTATTAGCGCTAATATTAGATTCCACTACGTGTGTGGCAATGGTAAATTATTCAACTTGACACAGTTCGCTGAACACACCCCTTTATCAAGCTTGTTGCCAGGTTAGGTATGAACTAATACAATTCAAGGCACTCTAAAATTTGAATTGGTGTACAAGTTTATCAAGTCGCTCAGCTAGACCTGATAATTCACTGGAGTTTTGCAAGACGTTGTCACTACTTATACTCATTTCAGTAGTAGATTCATTCACTATTGAAATATCTTCACCAATCGTTCCTGCGACAGAAGAGCATTGAGATACATTTTCATTAACCTCTTGTATGCCAAGAGATGTTTGAGTGATGTTGGTGGAAATTTCTTGGGTTGCAGCAGATTGTTCAGATACAGCCGTAGCCATCTCATTTACTAATTCACTAATTTTAGTGATAACAGTGGTCACTTCATTTATTTGTCCAATTGAAGTATCTGTTGTTGATTGAACATCGTCAATCTTCACTTTAATATCCATCGTAGCTTGTGCTGTTTGCTTTGCAAGTTCTTTAATTTCGTTGGCTACAACTGCAAACCCTTTTCCTGCTTCACCAGCTCTTGCTGCTTCAATCGTGGCGTTTAGTGCTAAAAGATTAGTTTGCTCAGATATTTCTGTGATTGTTTCTGTTACCTGACTAATATCTTTAGCTGCTTTACCCAGTGACTCCATAGACTGTGATGCATTAGATGCTTGAGTCACAGCATTACTAGAAATATCTCGTGCTTTGTTGGCGTTTCCGGCAATTTCAGCAATTGTGGAAGTCATTTCTTCTGTTGCTGCAACAACCATAGCTGTATTTGTTGCTGATTCTTCCATTGAAGTCGCAACAGCGTGTAAGTTGTTAGTCATTTCTTCTGTTGCTATAGAAACTCTATTAGCACGATTAGAAGTATCTTGAGTTGCGCTACTTAATTGTTCAGAAACAGAGTTAAGTGTGGTCGAGGAGGTCGATAAGGTGCCAATACCTTGTGTGACACTTAACATGGTTTTTTTAAGTTGTGATTGCATGGAATTAAGAGACTCTAGTAATTGTCCTATTTCATCTTTTCTGTCTACAATCATAACCGAGCTAAAATCACCCTTTGCCATTTCAGAGGTGAATTGTATTACTCTTTTTATAGGTTCTGTAATTAACCTGCTAATAATAACACCAAGAAAAAGACTTAAAACAACACCGCCAATGAGAAGTACAGCAATTAAATATAGAGCACTATGTCCATTGACCGCTAGTTCCTCTGTTACGTTCTCAATCATTTGCTCAGATTCTTTGGCGAGGAGGTTTACACCACTCTCAAATTCGTAAATATTATCCTTGACTACCCCCATCATGCTATTTGCTTGTTGAGGAGTAAGACTGTTATTTGACATTACTTCTGCAGATAAATTTAGAAATCCGCCGACATATTTTTTATAGGACGACTGTGTTTTTTTCATTGCTCGTTTGAGTTGAGGGGATAAATGCGGGTCATCCATGACCTGTTGAGAAACTTCTTTTAGGTTGTCGGTTGTTTGCTCAGAAATTTCCCTAAACTTTGCTAGATACCTTTGCTGTTTTTCAGGCTTACCAATATTGAGAAAGAAATCCTTTTCATACCTTCGGTGTTCCTGGGCTTGAGTTTTTAAAAGATCTGCCTTTAACACTAAAGCAAGATCCATTGACTTTAGGTCCTCGATTCTTTCTACCGTGTTGCTGATTGTCCAGAATGACTTGCCGCCAACGATTACAGTAATTAAAGCAGTAAGTAGAAAACCACCAATAAGCTTTTTCTGTAATGATAGGTCGGATAAAAATCCTATATTCATTTTAATCTCCATTTTTTTATTTGCTGTTTTCATAATAATTACATTTTGGGAATTTTAGGGCTTATAAATTATATTTCATGAAGTGTAAATATAAACATATGTTTAGTTTTTAGAATGTTAATTAGATTGTCCTTGGAAGTAGTTAACTGTCTGTAAATGCAGGTGTAATAACCGTAAAATATGATATAATATGCAAGCCAGTTACAAACAACCTCTTAAAAGGCTTGCGGATGATTAGATACGAAAGTAGCAAACAGTTAAATCTTGACGGATTTATCCTTCCATTTGGAGGTAAGCTAAATCCTGAAAATAGATGGGTGAAGTGGGCAAAAGTTATCCCTTGGGATGACTTTGCTACGATTTATTATCGGTCCATGAATACCGGACGAGGTCGACCTTGCAAAGATGCTCGTTTGATGATCGGCGCTTTGATCATCAAACACAAGATGACTCTAAGTGATGAAGAAACAGTACTTCAAATTCAAGAAAACCCATACCTGCAATTATTCGTCGGTTTAGCGACTTACAAAGATGAGCAACCATTTGCGGCAAGTCTTTTTGTTGAGATTAGAAAACGAATGGGTAAGGAGATATTTTCTGCTTTCGAGCAACTACAATTTTTACGACGCAACCTCGGACATATTACTGTTTTGCTTGATTATCTCGGATGCCCACCATTTCCACTTAATCACAGGAAGCAACGTCAATACTGGATTATTCAACATGTATTTGATCAGCAAACTGAAATGCATAAAGAGAAAATAGAAAACACTTGAAAGACCTTGGGATTCGTTTTGGTGGCAAGCCGCTTGGAAGACCCAAAAAACAGATAGAATCCAACAAAGATGATATTAGAAAAGCCAAGGTTCAAAGAGCGAGAGATAACCGAGAACGAATACCGATTGAAGGTAAATTTGGGCAAGGGAAAAATGGATACAGATTGAACTATATTAGAGCTAAACTTCAGAAGACATCTGAGGCATGGATCAACTGTATCTTTTTAGTGATGAATCTCATGGTTTTGCTAAGGGAGGTGCTAAAAAATTAATTTTATCTTCTGTTATTTTTACAAAAAGCTTATTTGCGACTCCAGGAAGCGATAATTTCAGTTTCTGTTGTTAGGTATCGGTTAAAGCCGATCGTTGCTGCCAACATTTTCTGAGGAAACTCTAAGTAGTACCAATGTTGGTGTCTCCATGAAGCATGCGATGTTATGCTTGCTGGCTAAAGGTTAGACTCGTTTATTGATGCTATGGAAATATCGCAAAAATCAGTTCGTCGCATAAAGAAGAATTTTGCCTTTATAGTCGCTTCTAATACCTCTTTTATCGTTAGGTTCTTCTGGCTAAATCAGAAAACTTAGGGGTAGCTAAAAAGATTTGACACCTTTAACTAAGTCTGATATGTTGTTCTTTATCAACTGGTTTAAAGGATTAAAAACTAAATTGTCTTTTAATTTAAATTTTAAGGAGAGGTCACTGTGAATCAAATCAATTCTACTAGCACTGCATAGAGCATGGTGCACCCCTAGCTTTTGATAGTAAAGTGACCAAATCGCAGCACAGTAAAAATACACATAATCATGATAAAAAGAAGGGACATGTCAGTTGCGACAGGTATAAAAACTGTAAATGTAAAAAATAAATTGTAGGTAGGGCTGTCTAGGGTAGGGCATATCAATATTAGACAACCAAAAAAGGCCATCTCCAATAAAGAGATGACCTTTTTTTGTTAGTTTTATCTAATCATTTTTAAAGCTTAGGATTGTCTAGTAATATTTGATTCCGTTAACAAATCTTGGTTTACTAGCAGTTTTTGACAAGTTTAAATGAGTAAATTATAAATTGTTTCTTAACCTATAAACCTATATTTTAATAATAAGGAGAGATGCACCGTGCAGAGAATTAATTCTACTATCACTGCAGAGATCATTGAGCATTTAGAGAAAGGGAAACCCATAGCTTTTGGTAATAAAGTGGCCAAACCGCAGGACAGTAAACATGCACAGAACTATGACAAAAATAATATTCATGTCTGTGGCGGTGAGTGCAAAAAACAGTAGTTCTAGAAAATACATTTCAGGTAGGTCATATCAACATTAGACAACAAAAAAGGGCATCTCCTAATTGGAGATGCCCTTTTTTGTTGTCCTTTAGGAACTATATAAGTTCCTAATAGTATAGAGTCTTACTTCAAAATATCAAAACATTCTACACCACAATTCGATAGAAACAGAATCACTACTAGCGGTAAATCTTTTTGTGAAAATTGCCCACACCCTTGGCAGATCTCAAAGCACAATATCACGAGAGGTGAACCAAACCGAGGTGGCAAAGGTTATCGACACCAACAAGCTAATAAGGTGGCTCATGCTCGACATAGGCAGAAAACGAAGTCGGAAAAGATGACACCAACGATAGTGACTATTATCGAAGAATATCTGCGTGCCGAATGGAGTCCAGAGCAAATCACTGCAAAGTTGAGAGAATATAAGGTCATAGAGCTACACCATGAGACAATATATCAGTATATTCTGGCTGATAAAAAAAGTGGTGGTACTCTTTATACACACTTGAGACATCAAGGGAAAACATACCGGAAACGCTATGGCTCTGCCAATAATCGGACAGGGATACCTAATCGTGTGAGTATAGAAGAGCGACCAGAAATTGCTAACAAGCGAGGTCGAGTTGGTGACTGGGAAGGAGATACAGTAATAGGCAAGAACCATAAAGGCGCTATTGTCACGGTAGACGAAAGGAAAACAAAACTCCGCTTCGCAGCCCCATTATCACATAAGAAAGCAATTTTAGTCGAAAATGCGATGGTTTCATTGTTGAGACCTTTCCTTAAATTTGTGAAAACAATTACTTTTGATAATGGCAAAGAATTTGCTGGGCATGAGAATGTTGCGAAGAGATTAGGTTGCGATACTTTTTTTGCCAGGCCCTATCATTCTTGGGAAAGAGGGCAGAACGAAAAAGCTAATGGGCTATTATGTCAGTATTTTCCTAAATCAATGGAACTAGTGAATGTAACTTCCAAGGCCGTTTTTGATGCTGTTGATAAGTTAAATAGTAGGCCAAGAAAATGTTTGGGTTTCAAGACTCCATATGAGGCTTTTCAGATAGCTACGGGAATAGATGTTAGAAAAATAATGAGTCATGCACTTATGACTTGAATTCAGCTTACATTTAAAAAATAATAAAATAGTTCTTTAATTAAGGGGTTGACTGCTATTTCAACAGTCACAGGCAGAGCATATGAAGATTATTAATATGCTCTGCCTGGCGAAATTGGACTACAGAATGAAACAATTAATGCTTAACTACCCAATGATATATCCTTAATTTGCTGTTAAGGCATTTGCCACAACCATTGCAACCATGACCTTCACTTGTATGCATTTCAATTACGCCTTTACGCATTAATAATCCAAGCATCTCCTCAGTTGCTCCTGGGTCACTATTAAAGTGAATAGCAACTTCTTCAAGAGATGCTTGCTCTCTCTGCTTTAAATATTTCTTTATTTTAGAAAGGATAATTAACTCCTTAGCGTTGAGTGCTAAACTATTCTTGGGTCTTAACTTTTTGTAAGCCATAAATATTCTTGTTGCTATCACCGAATGATTTTAAAATGACAACAAGAATAAGGAAGAAGAGAAGAAGACCACATATCCAAACCACAGAGCTAATTGGGTGAATTGCCAGGGTGCTTGCTTGGTAAAATATTGTAGCTGCCATATAGGCCATTAAGGTTGTCCAACTTCCGACAAATAAGGTCCAAAGCAGGTTTGTCTCACGATAAACAGCAGCAATTGCAGCACTACAGGGAAAATAAAGCAAAACAAAGAGCAGATAGGCAATAGCAGCTGACTTACTACCAAAGAGCCTTTTCATAGAGACAAATGTACCAGTGGAAACTTCTAGATCCTCGGCTGCTACTTTTGAATCACTAATATCACCGACTGATACTCCAAGCGGGTCTAGTAAGGTATCAGCAACACCAAGTAGATTTTCTGGAATTGAGGCAAACGCTTCAGAAATTCCAGCCATAACATCAACGTCACCATCTTCGTTATCGTCAATGCTAGAATTATCATAGAGAGTGTCAAGAGTACCAACTACAGCCTCTTTTGCAAAAATACCGGTAAAAATACCAACAGTTGCAGGCCAATTATCTTCCTTAATGCCCATCGGACTAAAAATGGGAGTAAGGCTTTTGCCTATAACTGATAGGACCGAGCTTTCGCTATTATCATTACCAAAACTACCATCGTCCCCGACGGAGTTTAGAAAACTTAGAATCATAATCACTGGTATTAGTACTTTGCCAGCTCTAAATAAAAAGGCTTTAAGGCGATCAAATGTATGGATTAAAATGGTTTTAACGGAAGGGATATGATATGGAGGGAGCTCCATAACAAAGTGTGATATATCGCCTTTAAGTAAAGTGTTTTTCAATATCAAACCAGTGAGAACCGCAAAAGCTATTCCTACCATATAAAGACCGAAAACAATATTCTGACCATTATTTGGAAAGAAAACTGCAACAAACAATACATAAACAGGCAAGCGTGCACCGCAGGACATAAATGGATTCATCGCTACCGTAAGGATTCGATCTCTTTGGTTCTCCATTGTTCTAGAAGCCATTATTGCAGGCACGTTACAACCAAAGCCAATTAACATAGGTATAAATGCTTTGCCAGGTAGACCAATTACTCGCATTGCTCTATCCATAACGAATGCGGCCCTAGCCATGTATCCGGAATCTTCTAAAAATGATAATGCGAGAAACATAAAACCGATGGGTGGTATAAAAGTTGCCATGGTTTGCAATGCACCACCAAGCCCTCCACCAAGTATTATTACTCCCCATTCTGGCATTCCAATGGTTGATAGTAAACTTGAGAACCAGTCAACACATGTAACCCCAAAGAGAATATCGAAAAAGTCAATAAAAGCCCCACCAATATTGATAGTAAACATGAACATAAGGTACATACTTAGAAAAAATATTGGTAAACCCCATATTTTATGTAATACAATTTTATCTATTTTTTCAGACAAGGTCGTGCTTACAACTCCTGCCTTTTTTACAACTCCAGAAAGAGTAGAGGTGATAAAATCATAACGGGCTGATGCGATAAGAATATCGGCATCTTCATCCAACTCTTCTTCTATCTCTTCCTGCCAGTGAGTAACGCTATTTTTAATTTTCAAATCTACAAAGGAAGTAGCTAGCTCATCATCTTCGAGTAACTTGATTGAAAGCCAAAAAGGATCGTACTGTTCATATTCTTTTTTTGAAATTAAAGCTCCAATATCACGCACTGCTGTTTCAACACTTTCTGGATACCTTATTGTCACGGGTGAAATAACTTTCGCGCGAGCTGCAGTAAGGATGGCACGTTTGAGTGAGGATATCCCTATGCAGTTTTTAGCAATCATTGGAATAACCCAACATGAAAGTTTTTCCTGCAGTTGAAGAGAATTAACCTCAATTTTCTTTTCCTTTGCGGCATCCATCATATTTAAGGCTATGACAACAGGGACTTTCATTTCCAGTAATTGACTAGTGAGATATAGATTTCTCTCAATATTAGATGCATCTACGATATTAACGATAACGTCATATTTTCTAGAAAGAATATAGCCACTCGCCACTTTCTCATCTATAGAAACAGCCGAAAGAGAATAAATACCAGGAGTGTCGACGACCTCTACATTTATATCTTCAAAGGAGTAGGATCCTGTTTTTCTATCTACAGTAACACCGGGCCAGTTGCCAACTTTTTGTTTTGCCCCAGTAAGTAGATTAAATAAAGTCGTTTTGCCACAGTTAGGGTTGCCGACAATACCAATTGTAATCTTTTTCGTTATTTTTTCTGTCATAGTAATGTTCTCTCTAACACTTAATTAGCAAAGCTTGAGCTTCTTCTTTTCTTAGGCTTAGTTGGAACCCTCGTAACTCAATTTCTATCGGGTCACCAAGTGGAGCTAAGCGGATTACTTTAATTTTTGTGCCTTTGAGAAGTCCCATAGCGAGTAGCTTTTTTCTTAAAGATTTATCACCATGAACATAGCCAGTGACAGTAGCGTACTCACCTGCTTTTAAGTTTGATAAATGTGACATATTTTGATATCCCAGCTTCAAATTAACTAACCTTAAACTCTTCTACAGATAGCAAAGAGAATTAAACCTTCATGACGTAAATACTATGGGTTAGGCCTTGATTAAGAGCATAATGAGATTCACGGGTAATAACGACTTTCCCTCCTCCCACACTAGTGAGTTGCACCTCAATAATATCATCAACCTTTAACCCCATGCTTAATAGCCGTTCTTCTTTTTTTCGGGCACCTCGAATAAACACAATTTTGACCTTTTCTCCTTCAGCAGCTAGTGCCAAAGGAAAAGAGCCATACCCTGAAGGGCTGCTAGTAGATTGCTCAGTCATACTTCTCTCCTTTAGTTGAGACAAAGCCAGTAGTGGCAGGACATAATACTCTTAGGGTCACCTAACACTAGGTAGCAAAAAAAAACCTTCTAAGTTCAAGAAGATTTTTTAAAGTTCTATAGCTTGCCACTTAAAAAGAGGTAATGCAACTTTTAAATGAGTTATTTCAGGAGCTAACTCCAGACTAACTGCATGGTGGCGTGCTTCTGATTTTGAACTTGACATAGTCAACAGAATAGTGTTTCTTAGGTGTGGCTAAAATTGTAATAGGTGTCAAACTAAATATAAAAGCAACTTCCCAGTATCTTATGACTTTAAATGTGTTCCGTGGCATTGAACTTGGTTCATACATTCAAATTTTGTGTGTTGATAAACAGACCTGTCTTTTGCGATTGAAGATTCGAGATAGAATCGGTGTGCTCTGCGTAAAAGACGGTGAATTACTTAATGCGCAAACAAGAAGTAATGAGGAGACAGGAAAGAATAGGGAAATTCGCTATAAGGAAGAAGCTGTTTTAGAAATGCTGTCCTGGGATAAGCCTCAGATAGAAATGTTACCTTTAAATAAACCAGTAAAAAAAGAGATATTGAAAAGTCTTGAATATCTTCTTTTAGAAAGTGTCCGTTACAAGGATGAGAGACAAGCATTGTGTAGTGCTAATGTTGAGCCTGTGTTAGTAGATCATATTGAGACCGATACAATATTTCCTACCTCTTTAACGGAGGACTTATCTATTCTGACTGATGAATTAAAAAAGACTCATGCTATCATGGCTTATCTACTGCTCGATAATAAGGGTAGTGTTATGCAAAAGCACGATGATACCAACACTCTTGATGCAGATTTTTTGAGTTTTGTTCAATTTACCTATGGTTCTTACGATATAAAGCTGCAGGCCGTAGATTCTGGGCCCCGACACGTTGATTTTAGTTTAAAAAATGGTAGCACTATAATGGTTTACTGCCTAGAGAGTAATGTTATAGGTTTTGTGGTTAATTCCGCTGTCGAGAGTGATAGTATATTACCGTATATTGAGCCACTACTCTCTAAACTGCAAGGCACTCATTTATGCACAAGGAGGTCTGAAATTCGATGACCAAGCTTCTTACTCCCTCTTTAGAAAGCGTGACGTCTGATATAACCTCACTGCCTTATGTTGCTGGGATTGTTTTTTGCACTTATGAAGCCAAGGTTCTTTGTAATTTTTTTAACGAAGCCCAAGGGAGTGAGCATCTTGAGGAATTTTTGAAAGGAATTGTTAACCTTAAAGGTATTATCAGTCTACTTCGCATGACAGAACAGCTTAATATGGAATGTGTAAGCTTGGAGTCAAAACTTAGAAAATTGACAGTCCTTGCCTACAAGGTAGACGAAGAACATATAATATGCATTTTCTTTACTCAAGAAGCCAATAAGCGTCTTATTAGAATGATGTTGTTAAATCATCTCAATGCCATACGAAAGGTTTTGATTATAAAAGATCCTACTCTAAATAAAATAATTATACGCCCATCCTTACGTCCACGATTAGATATTATTAGTGGGGCTTTGCGGAATGCTATTCCTGGTGATAGTGAAAAATCAATTTCATCGATTATGGAAAGTAGTATTCAGAAGTGGGCCAGTTTGGGCCCAGTCACTAAAAAAGAATTACCAGTTCTTGCAGATATTCTATGCGCTTGTATAGCGAATGCTGACCACCAGAAACAATTTTTAAAGGATATAGAGGATACTTTTCTAGGTATTAGATAAAAGTTTAATATCGTAAAAAATTTTTTCATAAAATATCTAATTATACTTAATAGGACCAAAGTTGTATTGGGTTCCTTGGAGGATTACAATGAAAATAATATGTCCCTATTGCACTTTCCAAGGAGGTGCTAAAGATTCTCGCTATAACCGAAAGGTCAAATGCCCTAGTTGTCAAAAACATTTTATTATTGAGGTTAGCGTAATCAAAGGTGCACACAATGATATTTCTGTCATCGCTGACGAGACGAATAAAGAACGTACACAAGATGCGCATGTTTTAGGTCATCTTTGCGCATCTTGCGGTCAAGTACTTCCAAATATTGCTATAGCAGATAAGTCAACTCTTAATCCCCTAGCGGATTCTAGTGGTAATCAGCGTACTTGCTCATCTTGTACAGCTTCTGTCGATAAGGCTAATTCATATTGTTTAGGGCTTGGAATATATTGTGAAAACTGTGTCCCAAAGCATAAAATTTAATACCGATTTTCCTCTGTTTACCATGTCGAACTGCCGGTAATATAGGGATAGTATACTCGTTATACTAATTAAGAGCATTTCAGGTCGTTTTAAGGCAAAGTTCGCCTCCAAAGGACCTTTTTTAGTACTCATTTCTTTCACGAAAAATGAAAAAGACACTACTACTACTTTGATCATCAAACACAAGATGACTCTAAGTGATGAAGAAACAGTACTTCAAATTCAAGAAAACCCATACCTGCAATTATTCGTCGGTTTAGCGACTTACAAAGATGAACAACCATTTGCGGCAAGTCTTTTTGTTGAGATTAGAAAACGAATGGGTAAGGAGATATTTTCTGCTTTCGAGCAAGTTATTTTAGATAAAATCGACAAAAAGAAGTCTAAACTTGCAGAAACGCCAACTCATCAAGGTAAGATGTTAGTTGATACAACGGTTGCTGAGCAGGCCCTTCGTTTCCCAACAGATATTATACTTTTGAATGAAGCCCGTGAAACCTCCGAAGCATTGATTGACGATCTTTACAAACTGAGTGACTACGATCTTAAATCTCGAACTTACAGGTTAAAAGCTAGGCGAGCAACTACAATTCTTACGACGTAACCTCGAACATATTACTGTTTTACTTGATTATCTCGGATGCCCACCATTTCCACTTAATCACAGGAAACAACGTCAATACTGGATTATTCAACATGTGTTTGATCAACAGACTGAAATGCATAAAAACAAAACACGACGATGTAATGATAGAATAGTCAGCATATCTCAACCTCATGTTAGGCCGATTGTTCGTGGCAAGGCTAAAAAGAGTACAGAATTTGGAGCCAAAATAAATGTCAGCATGAAAGATGGCTTGGCTTTTGTAGACACTATTGGCTGGGATGCTTTCAATGAAGGAAAAGATCTAAAAAAGCAAGTTGAATTGTATAAACAACGACATGGGCATTACTCAGAAGTAGTTTTAGCAGATCAACTTTACGGTACAAGAGAAAGTAGAAAACACTTGAAAGACCTTGGGGTTCGTTTTGGTGGCAAGCCGCTTGGAAGACCCAAAAAACAGATAGAATCCAACAAAGATGATATTAGAAAAGCAAAGGCTCAAAGAGCGAGAGACAACCGAGAACGAATACCGATTGAAGGTAAATTTGGGCAAGGAAAAAATGGATATAGATTGAACTATATTAGAGCTAAACTTCAGAAGACATCTGAGGCATGGAGCAACTGTATCTTTTTAGTGATGAATTTCATGGTTTTACTAAGGGAGGTGCTAAAAAATAACTTTTCCCTTCTGATATTTTTGCAAAAAGCTTATTTGCGACTCCATGAAGCGATAATTTCAGTTTCTGTAGCCAGGCGTCATTTAAAGCCGATCGTTGCAGGCAACATTTTCTGAGGAAACTCTAAGTAGAAAACCACCAATAAGCTTTTTCTGTAATGATAGGTCGGATAAAAATCCTATATTCATTTTAATCTCCATTTTTTAATTTGCTGTTTTCATAATAATTACATTTTGGGAATTTTAGGGCTTATAAATTATATTTCATGAAGTGTAAATATAAGCATATGTTTAGTTTTTAGAATGTTATCTAGTAACAATAATTGTTTTAACTGTGTTGCGTGGTAATTGTTGCTGAGCCCTGTGTAGTCAAGGTAGCACTAAGACTTAGAGAGGTATTTCCTAAGCTGTAAAAGGTCATCTTTTGGGTGACACCTGGTACTTATATTGAAAAAGATTTGTCAGTTCTGTTGTAACTAATTTTAAGTCACGGGAAACGACCACGTTACTACCATTTTTATCTCATAAACTAGTTTAGTTGCATCATTGATGCACAGTAGCGGCGATTAACCCATATTTAGAGTGTCTTTATATATCAGGCTCAAATTTTGATTAGCTATAATTCAAGAAGGACGCTAATCATTTATTCGTAATTCCAGATTCTTAAAATATGGTTACATATAGTGCGCCTTAAAAACATCTTTGTTTCAAATATATAAAATAGTATTGCCAGTGGTTCTTTGAAAGAATACAATGGAAGTTGAATTGTGTATTTGAATAAAGATTTGCAAAAAATAGGGAGTTAATATCATGCCATCAACAGATGTACTTATCGCATTTACAGTAGCTGCTTTTTTATTGAGTATTGCTCCAGGTCCTTCAAATTTATATGTTATGGC
Source organism: Desulfotalea sp. (assembly GCA_051531995.1). Lineage (GTDB taxonomy): Bacteria > Desulfobacterota > Desulfobulbia > Desulfobulbales > Desulfocapsaceae > Desulfotalea. Next base: position 334,080 of record JAOPTU010000002.1, on the reverse strand, counting down.
AAGGTCTATAGCGCAAGGTAAGAAGGGTGGAATTGTTGCAGCCATGGGGCTAGCGGTTGGTAGTTTAGTCCATGTTGTCGCGGCAGTACTTGGATTGTCAGCTATCTTTAAACATTCACCAACACTGTATATGGTAGTAAAACTTGTGGGTGCAGCTTATTTATTATATTTGGGTGTAAGCTATTGGAGAAATAAATCATCAGGAAAAAATGGAGAGGTTCAAAAGATTAAAGAAAAGTCACTCTTTTCTGTTTTCAGACAATCCATTATTGTTGAGGTGACAAACCCAAAGACAGCGATATTCTTCATTGCATTATTGCCGCAATTTGTTGTACCTGAGTCAGGATCTGTGTCACAACAGCTATTCATACTGGGTATCATAGTTACGCTTTCAGCTTTGCCCTGTGATATACTCGTTGCTATCTCATCAAGCAAAGTTTCTAATTGGCTTAACAAGTACGAACAAGCGCAACAGATCCAAGACCGTGTATCTGGCTCTATTTTATTCTCAATGGGCACATATATCGTAGCTGACGAGGTTAGCTCATTTAGTGATTAGCTATGTATTTTTGCAATTGCTCGTGCCATTGTACCGTATCATAGATTTGTGGTTCAGTAGTCTCATTCATTAATAGATCTACTAAATGCCTTGGCTTTTTCCCACCGATGTAAAGTGATTTAATGCAGGAAACGCAATAGACACAAACGTCATTGCAAGGCATAGAATCAGCTCGTTTTTTCATATGATGATGAATTTTATCCAGCACTATTTTAGGATAAAAATCATCACCACAGCATATAGATTTTTCCCTGCTGAATTTTGTTTCTATAACTTCAATATTCATCTTACTAAGTAAATTACGTACAGCCTGATGCACCTGAGGTTTCTGGCGCACTGGACAAGGATCGTGTACGGATAACTGCAAACCTTGGTGGTCAGGATAAGGAAAAGACTCAAGGCCATCTAATATTTCCCATAAAGATATTGTTGAAATCCCCTCATACATAGTTCCGAATCGTTTGTCGCAGCCAGCGCATACTTTTGGTTTAAGAACTGGAGAATTTTATTCTGTAGTTCAGGCTTATAAATGCTAAGAGCACAGCCGGGATTAAAGTACGTTGGAGTTGCCATATTATCCTCATGTTTATATGGCCATTAATTGATTTTTTCAAACGCTAAGAGCTTTCTCTTGATAGTGAGTCCGTGGGCAAAGCCAGTTAGTTTACCATTGGCACCAATCACCCTATGACATGGCACAAGAAGAGGGATAGGGTTTTTGCTGTTAGCATTTCCTACAGCTCTGCCTCCATTTTTACTTCCAATATACTTGGCAATTTCTCCATATGTTCTTGTCTCACCTGATGGGATTTCGCATAGAGCTCTCCACACCTTTTTTTGGAATTCAGTGCCTTGTAATTTTATGGGAATTGAAAATTGTTTTAATTCACCTCTGCAGTATGATTTAATTTGTTCTTTAGCTTTTGCAAACATTGTATCATCTCGTTGCCAGTCTTGGTTGATACTAAATTGTCTTTTACCTTCACCAGTGTCAAGGTGAAGTTGCTGAATACCATCACTGTCGCCGACTAGGATAATGTCACAAAACATTGTCTTGAAAGTAGTATAGTATAACATGATCAATCCTTCTTTTTGAGGCTATTCCATAAACATAGGGTTGCATATGTTCGGTAAGGTCGCCAAGATTCCCCTAATTTTATTATTTCTTTTTTTGATGGTGATTTGTCTTTGGTTGTTAAAGCTTTAATCACCACCAAATCGTTGTACGGATAACAATCCATCATGCCAAGCCCACGCATCGCGACATAATGTGCGGTCCAGTCGCCAATCCCTTTTAATGTAGTAAATTGAGTTTGAAAGGTCTCAAATGTTTGATTGGAAGATAAGTTCAGTACCTTATCTGAAATTGCTTGGGTAACTGTTTTTAGTGTTTCCTGTCGAGTCTTTGTTATGCCTATATTGTCTATTTTTAAATTGTTAATTTCTTCTGGGAAGGGAAAGAAATAGTCTAATCCGACAGGGAATTCAGAGTTAGTTTTAACATTGGCATTATGAACTATTCGACCAACTAAAGTGGTTGCTGCCTTCACTGATATCTGTTGACCCATTATAGCACGTAGACCAGCTTCAAAAGGATTAAAGGCAACAGGTAACCGAGGAACATGTCCATCGATCATTCTGGAGGACAAATACGCATCTGATGAAAATTTGGCATTGATTGCTGTAAAATCAGTATCAACATCAAACATTTTACGAACTTTATTGTAAATGGTCATATAGCAGCGTAGATCACTGCAATTTATCGTTAACTCCAAGCAAGAATCTTCAGAGTTATTTTTTACGACAAAGAAACCCGTATAGTTTTCAGTTCGAAAAGATCTGCTGTAGCTGAACTCGGAGACAATTTCTACACCCTTAATTGCTCTAAATCTGAAAAATGAAAGTATAGACTTAAAATCAAAAGGTTTTTTATAATTGATCCGCAAACCAGTAGATTGACAATTTGAGTTTACTTTTGTTTCCATTTTTCGCAAAGCTGAAGGAGTAGTCGCAAAAATCTTTTTGAAAACATCGTTAAACTGGCGCAAAGATCCAAAACCAGAGGCAAATGCAACATCCGTGATCGCCTTATTTGAATAAAGAAGCATTTTCTTGGCAAAAAGAACTCTATGGTACCGGTCAATCTTACCAGGGCTTAAACCAAGATTGTCGATAAAAAGTTTACGTAAATGCCTCTCTGAGATGGATAAACTTGAGGCTAAATCATATATTGAATGTTCGTGTAAATACCCGTCGTAAATCATTTGAAGTGCTTCTTTAACCACAATTGTACCAGATGGATTGCCATTATAATAATCGATGGTAATATCCGGTCTACACCTCAAGCAAGGTCTGAAACCGTTGTCTAATGCGTCAAATACAGTGTTAAAATAAAGGACATTCTCTTCTTTCGCGACTCGTGAAGGACAGGACGGACGACAAAATATCCCCGTTGTTTTCACAGCAAAGAAAAATTTTCCATCAAAGTTCTTATCTTTTGATATTCTGGCTTTTTTAAATAGTTCATTCATGATGATTTAGATCATATGTCATCAGGGGAATGTTGCAAGCGGATTTCGGCTACGGCATTCATTGTGTCTAATATTGCAGACATTTGAATATCTGAATACCTGCTTTTTCATTTAGTGAGAAAAGAATAAAAGATAATTGCATAATGCTTTGAGGTGGATGTCTCAGTAAACAAATTCATATCAAATAGTACGCATATTTAATGATTATTGTTGGGATATAAGCCAATATTGGAATTTACTTAAAGAAGGGTGTTTCTCTCGATTATTTGAAGTGATTAAGCCATAAGTGCTGCCATCTGGATCAAATCCATGGGGAGCAATTAGCTGTCCGTTTTTGACTGTGTCAAGTGCAATTATTTTGGGTACAAGCCCAACACCAAGACCTGCAATAGCAGCTTCTATCACCAAGAAGTGATGATCTAGAAAACGTATTTCTGTAGGTCTAGGAAATTTAGGATGTGCTTTGAGCCATCTACCCCATTCATCCTCTCGTGTCTTGCTACCAAGTGCTATGTAGTTACCTGTTTTGTAATCATGCATAATAGAGGGTGCAACAGTCGGTCCCATACTTTCATCAAATAAGTGAGTAATGGACCAAGATGGTTTGATTGGGAAATCTATCCTACGTATAGCGGCGTCAACTCCTTCTTTATTAAACCCTAAAGAACCTCCGCCTATAGAAATATGAACTGGATCATTGGGATAAGCTTTTTGGAAGCTACTAAGTCTAGAAATTAACCAACGGGCAGCTACAGAATGTTCACAAGATATCACCATTGCATTTGTATATGGACTATCTTGTACTTCTTCAATCCCTGCTTTTATTATAGCAAGGGCCTCACTAGTTGCTTTAGCCATGATTTGGCCAGCCTTTGTTAGTCGAACGCTACGGCCTTTAACTTCTGTAATTGGTTTGCCAAGAGATTCACTGATATGAGATATTCTTCTGCTTACGGCACCGTGTGTAAGAGAAAGTTCCTCGCTCGCTCCTTTGATGCTTTCATTTCTGGCTAACGCATCTAGAGCTTTTAGGTCATCTAGGGATGGAAAATTTTTTAATTTCATTGGTTAAACATTATCACGAATACTAGGGAAATAAAATCGCTTTTTTTTGTTTTCAATATGAATAACGATGATAACGACATGGAAATAAATATTAAATGATCATTTTTTTTGCAGCTTATTTGGAAGGAATTGTTTCGGCAATGGAATCATTGCTGTTTTTATGGCCATAAGTCCAGGCGTTGACTTTGCAATGGAACGGTGAAGATTTTAGAAGGTGAAATGTACGTTGTTAAGAAAGGTCTTGAACATAAACCCTATGATGAGGATGAATGCAGTCTTCTTATTGAGTCGAGAGGTGTTGTAAATATTGGAGAATCTGCAAGCGATCTTGAGGCTGAAAATGATGTATGGCTACATACCAACTACCCAATTAATTAAATAATAGGATAGTTGGTAATATCAATGATGCCTTGCACACCATGAACTTAGTGAACTTTATATTTAATTAATTGCCAAAGATAGAAAATAGCCAATTACAGTTGCTGTTGATACACCTATAAAACCAGGAATTATAAAACTGTGGTTTAGTACATATTTGCCGATCTTTGTTGTTCCTGAGCGATCAAAAGTTATTGCTGCGAGATCACTTGGGTAAAATGGGAAAAAGAAATAGGCATAACAGGCAGGTAATACACCAATTAGTACTTCAGGCGGAATTCCTAATGAAAATCCAAGAGGCAGCATAATAGTTAAAACGGCAGCCTGGCTCTTCAAGAAAATAGAGACAACAAACATAGCGATGGCAAAAGTCCAAGGGTAAACATTAACAACTTCGCTGATCATACTAATCAAATATGGTTTGTGATAACTTATGATGGTGTCACTCATCCAGGCAATACCGAAGATTATAACTACGGCTGTCATACCAGCGATAAAGACATTACTTTGCACAATCTTTTTTGGATTAACATTGGTGAAAATTACAATTATCGCACCAACTGATAGCATTAAAAATTGAATAGCCACCGACATATTAACGCCTTCAGGCAATAAGTTCAGGTCTTTGCCAAACATCGCTACAAAAATTACGGTAAGTATTCCTAGTAGAAAGACCGTAAGTCCTTTTTTTGCTGATTTGCTTTCTTCTGCGCTTTCTTCTGTTTCTGTATCAATTAGTGCACTGCGGAACTCTTCATCTTGGCAACGCTCTTGAAACTCTTCGTCTTTATCGAGATCTTTTCCTCTTTTAAGACTCCAGGTACATGCGACGAGTAGACCAATTAAAGTGGATGGAATTGTAACGCTTAATACATCTATTAAACCGATATCTAAGTTGTTTTGAGATGCTGTTGCTAAAACTACTGCTGCTGCTGCTGCAATTGGACTTGCAGTGATCCCCATTTGGGATGCAACTGAAGCAATGGCCATAGGGCGTTCTGGGCGAATCCCTTTTTTGTAAGCCACATCATAAATAACAGGTAAGAGTGGATAAACAGAATGCCCTGTACCAACAAGCACTGTGAGTGAATATGTACAAAGTGGACCGAGAAATACAATTTGATTCGGATGCTTACGGAGTAATATTTCTGCATACTTTACTAACAACTTCAAACCGCCTGTGGCTTCAAGAGTTGCCGAGGCTGCTACTACCGCAAGTATAATCAGCATAACGCTGATAGGTGGTGTTCCGGGCGCAACCCCAAAAACAAAGGCTAGTATAGAGACACCTAAGCCACCGAGAAGACCAAAAGCGATTCCTCCATGTCGAATGCCGACAAAAATAACTGCTAATAGAAGCGCCATGTGTACGTAAAACATGTTAATTCCTCTCTCTAAAATTTTTTGGGATAATTTCTGTCATATCCTGAAAATATAAAATTAATATTAAAATAGTATTTTGATAATGATAAGTAAATGCATGGAGAAAGTACAATAAAATAATTAAAATTTTTTGTAAGCTAATTTTAGGATAGCATCAGAAGTCTTTTGAGCATTATCTTTAGTATTTATAAAACTTTAGAGATAATAAATAGCTTCTGTTATTATGTTGTGAATTCTTCTAGGTCGCCCTGCATGTTTGTGATAGAGAAATACAGCCTGTTGGAATTGATATTCAATTAATTAAATAGTCTTTTATGACACTTGCGATTTGCTTTAAAAATGAGGTTATTTGCTGACTTCTGTGAGTACTGAGGGGGCGTTTGGTCACATGTAGCAGAGTTGATATTTTATATAAGCATATGTTTCCGTATTCCGAAAACATATGCTTATATAAAAAGAGGGTTAACTTGGTGCGATTTAACCCTCTAATATTACGAGATTCAGTTAAAGAAGTTATACTTTAAAGCTCCCAACGATTCTGTTAAGTTCATTAGCTCGTTCAAGTAGTTCTGTCGAACTTCCTTGTACTTCGTTGCTTCTCTCAGAAATATTTTGCGCTGCACTCGAGACTTTGACAATATCTTCTGATATTTCGGCAGAAACGGTGGAACTCTGGTTAACATTATTATTCACTTCTTGAATGCCTTGGCTAGCCTGTGCAATGTTGGAGGCTATTTCTTGTGTGGCAGCAGTCTGCTCTTCAACCGCAGTTGCAATGGTACTAACGATATCATTGACTCCACTGATTACGCTTGCAACATGACTTATTTCTTCTCCGGCAGAGCTTGTATTGACTTGAACATCCGAAATGAGAGTTTTGATATCAAGAGTTGCCTCAGCTGTTTGTTTTGCCAGTTCTTTTATTTCATTGGCGACAACAGCAAACCCTTTACCAGCTTCACCAGCTCTTGCTGCCTCTATAGTTGCATTTAATGCGAGCAGGTTGGTCTGTTCAGAAATTTCAGTGATTGCCTCTGTTACCTTCCCTATTTTATTAGCGGCATCGGCAAGTGCATTCATTTTTTCTGACGCACTATTTGCTTGATCTACGGCCTCTGTTGATACACTCCTGGCCTTTTCAGCATTTACCGCAATCTCGTTAATAGTAGCGCTCATTTCTTCGGCTGCTGTCGCAACCATGTTTGTATTTGTTGAAGATTGCTCCATTGCTGCGGCTACATTATTGAGATTAGCGCTCATCTCCTCTGATGCTGCGGCAACATTTGTAGAACGTTGAGAAGTATCGTCAGCACTGGCAAGTAACTCTTTGGATATTTGTGAAAGCTGTGTGGAGCTGGCACCGACGCTGGTAGAATTTTCGGCAATTTGCTTGATAATTCCTTGAAGTTTTTCAATGAATGTATTGAACCATCGTGCCATATCTCCAGTTTCATCTTTAGAACTGGCATCAAGCCGCATAGTTAAGTCACCTTCACCTTCAGCAATGTCTTTAAGCCCAGCAACAGCACTATTTAATGGGCCGGTGATCCCCTTAGATGCAAAGAATATCAAAAAGCCGATGATGAGTTGTGACACAATGATAATTACAATCAAGCTGTTTCTGATGGCACGAGGGCCCACCAAAAACTCTTCTTCATCTTGTGTTAATGCAACACTCCACCCCTGAGAGGATATTGGCGCAAATCCTGCTACCTTGTGAACACCCTTATATTGATATTCATCAACACCAGCTGCTCCGGAAAGCATTGTTTTAGAAATGGCTTCCATTCCATTTAAAGTTGTGAGATCAAGTTTAAGTATAAGGTCTGTTTTTGGGTGAGCGTTAATAATACCCTTCTTGTTTATCATGAAGGCATAACCTGATTCGCCAACTTCAGTTTCAGCAACTATTTCATTTATTGCTTGGATTTTTATTGACATACCAAAAATGCCCAGAAAGTCACCATTGCTAGATTTAATAGGAGCACAGGCAACAAAAATTATTTTGCCATTGGCTTTAGATTTATAAATATCACTTACCACGGGTTTACCAGTTCTTTTAGCCTCGAGGAAATAATCTAGATTACCAAGCTGTGCCCCCTTATATTCTTTCCCCCCTTCAAGCTCGCCAGTAATGATTAAGCCATCTGTGTCTGTGACAAATATTCCCATGAAATGTTCATCTAGAAGAGCAAATTTACTTTTCAAATTTTGGCGAAGTGAGGATACTTCAGCTATCGTTGCATCAATTCCGAGTTCCTTTACTTTGGTCATCACTTCTCTGATCTGGGAACCAGTCGAGAACGCCATTGCCGTTTCTGCCTGGAGTTCTATGGTAACTTCAACTGCTTCAGCAACAGCATGTGCCTGGTGTTCTGCGTTTTCTTCTGAAACATGCAGGAGCGCGCTGGAAGATTTATTCACTGCATAGATACCGACAATTAACAGCGGAATGAGAACTGCGAGTAAGCCGCCAGTTATTAGCTTGAATGAAATCGATTTCGTATTGAGTGCTGTCATTTTTACTCTCCTTGAGTTAAAAAATTTGACTTCGTTCTTCTGCTTATTTTAATTTTGGGTTAAATATATAATAAACAAGAGCGAGCGTAAATGCCGGAAGAACACCGGTTTTATGCCTAGGAGATGTAGGTGTTTTATAGGTTGGAGAGAAATGTTTTTAGATTTACTTTTTTATTTGTGAGACCCAGCTTTTTTCGGATGTTTTCACGGTGGGTATCGATGGTGCTTTTTGAACAATTAAGAGTTTGAGCGATTTCCTTATTGGTAAATCCCTGCTTGATCATGTTGGCTATTTGGATTTCGGATGATGTAAGGCTCATCATGGGAGTGGACAGCTTTTTTGCAAATGGGGCAATGATCTCTTGCAGATTTGTCTCAATGATCTCTAGCAAATTTTGTTGATTAATATTGTTTGAACGGTTTTTTAATTTACTAAGAAATGGTGTGATCATTAACTCATAATTGGAATATATGTTTTCTTGCAATTCCAGGGTGTCTAGGTCTCTTTTTTTGAGAAGTACTTTCAAGGCAGTATTTGTATCTTCCAGATGTTCGTGTGCCTTTTTCAACTCATTCTCTGCCTCCTTACGTGCGGTTATATCGGCTGATACAATTAATATGTAATCGATACGACCGTTATCATCGTTAACGGGTACAAGAGTAGAATGAAGCCATAATTTGTTTCCATTTAGATCAACAGTAATACCTTCATTTTCAATGATTTCGCCCGTTTCTCTAGCATTTTTTAAACTTTTAGTCATGGAATTTCGAAACGATTCAGGGAGAAAATATAAAGGATATGGTTTCCCATAAAATTTTGAAATATCGTCAATATTAAGCATCTTCACCCCTGAAGTACTCATATATTGCAGATTGAAATCAAGATCCACCACCTTAGTACAAACTGGTGAATACTCAAGTAAGGCAATAATCTTTTTCTCAGAAGCCCTTAGTTTCTCTTCCATTCTTTTACGATCAGTAATGTCCTGGGCTGTTCCCCAAAGTTCAATCGTGTTACCAGCTGAATCTTTTATTGCCTCCCCTCGCACCCACATCCATCTATTACTGCCACCTTCCCTCACCGTTTCCAACTCTATTTCGTAAGGAATACCAGTTTCGATAATTTTGGCCACTGAAGTAGATAATATTTCCCAACTTTCAGGAGTCAATATTTTCATATGCTCATTATAAGGTGGGGGGGGAAGTGTCGGATCTAATCCATACATGTTGTAAAGTTCCCGCGTCCAAACAACCTGATGGGATACCAAATTCAAACGCCACCTGGCCAAGTGGTTTATTTGTCGTGCTTCCCTGAGGTCTTTTTCGTTTTGCAGTAATACTTCCTCCGCCTTCTTACGCTCGGTGATGTCTATAGACACACCGCATATCCCATAGACTGTTCCATCATCATTGGTTAAAGGATATTTCGTTGAAATAAAAGTATGAATTTGGCCGTCTATAGGGCTAAATTCTTCTACTTTCAAGGGAGTGCCTGTTTCTATTACTTGCCTGTCGTGGTCAGAAGATTTTCTTGCCGTAACCTCTGGGAAAAGTTCAAAATCTGTTTTGAATATGACATCTTTCCTTTGTAGACCTGAAGATTTTTCGAATTGCTTATTAAGAGTAAGATATCGTCCATGTAAGTCCTTAGTATATATAACTAAAGGTGAGCAATCCAAAATTCTAAGCATATGTTCCGCATCTTTAGCTGGAACATCTAAAGACAATTGTTTTTCAAGTTCATTGATTCGTTCTTCAAGTTCTACATAGGAAGGCTTTTCAGGCATGTCTATTTTCTGCTCTCTTTTGATTTTTCTAATTATTCAAGGTACCCATTAGTAGCTAATTATAATAGACCTGTCTACATTGTCAGTGTGAATTAGATGATGAGTATAATCAACTAATTCAACAGTGTCGTTTACTATCCTGCCTCTTGCTTAGTAGTTTGCTTTATAAATAAATTTTGGAATTCGCCAGTCGTACTTAATTGCCAGGATGCGAAGACAAAAACCTAAGGCTAAAGTTACAGGGACTGATACCGTTGCCGGTGCACCAAGTTCTCGAAGTCCAAGGTAGAGCCAGACAGAAGCTATTGAAACACTGGCATATAATTCTTTTTGAAAAGCGAGTGGAATTTGATTACAGATCATATCGCGTAGTATTCCCCCAAAGACTCCTGTGGTAATTCCAGCAATGGAGGCCACACCTGGGCCAAAACCCATTTCCTGAGCACGCATTGCACCCACGATTGAAAATGTGATAAGTCCCAAGGCGTCTAGTCCTAGGAAAAGCCATTTTAATTTTCTAAAGTAGCGTGCAATTAATACCATCAACAGTGCTGCAATTGACGTAAGGAAGAGCAATTCAGGCTTGGTAATAATTAACATTGGCGCGTTGCCCAGAAGTATGTCTCGAATAACTCCACCGCCAAAAGCAGTGACATTTGCAACGACAATGACACCAAAGAGGTCCATTTCATGCTCTCCGGCGGCTATCGCACCAGTCATAGACTCGACGATCAGCCCGGTGATGAAAAGGGTGGTGAGTAATACTACAGGATCCATTTTACACTCATAGGGTAACAGCATCTGAAGATGGGAATAGTCCTTTAAACAAGAGAAAAGATTAATGCCCGTCTAAGTTATTTGTTTGATTTTTGTCGAGGATGAGTCATAGACAAAAGAGGGGTATAGTAAAATTAAGTCCTCTTTTTTTCTTGGGCTTTAACCGTCTGTCAACGAGCGTAAGTCTATACTTTTAAACACATTAAGGCTTTATTTAATTTTACCCTGACCCCATTTATTGGCATCGGTTGCAAAACTAAAAACAAGTACCAAGGCAATCCACGTAAATTTCCCGCAATACACAGTGAGCTAAAGCACTCTTAAAATGGCGGAGAGAGTACGACTGTCACAGGATTTTAAGTCGAAAACCACCCATTCAGTCCGTCCTACTGAGTAATAATGGTTACCAGGGACTCGTGAAAGGTCGCTCCAGAGCCCATATCTGTAATCTTTTGAGAAGTAAGATCATTTATCCCCCCTGTTTCAATTTCTGAATTATTACCCTCTACTGTCCAGAAAAGCCCTTCAGCAACCAGCACACCTAATTGAGTATCATCGCTCACCTGTGCCACTCTTTTACTGCGGCCACGATTATTGGCAAGAATAACCAAAGCGCCATTTTTTACATTGAACCGGGTAGCATCTTCGGGATGAATTAGAACAGAACCGAACTCACCTTCATACTTATCACCAAAGGTACTATTAAGGAGATTCGGATGTGGTGGCGTAATTAGTTGCAATGGAAACCTTGCACGGAGATCAGGGTTAACACTTTCCCCTCCCTCAAGAATACATGCGGTGACAGGATCAGGGCTACCATCTATAACCGAAAATCTAAACTTAGATTCAGAGCCACTTATCACATCACCTGCAGAACGACTTTTGTTTGAGTGAACTAAGCGCCCATTCATTATTTCATTTACACTTATATTCTTTGGAATACCGTCCATTGATGATAAATAATCCTCAATTCTTCCCTCACATGTTTCATGAAATGCGTCATCATCAAATCCGCATTGCAATGCCAGGGCCTGGAAAAAATCAAAATTACTCTTTGTCTCTCCAGCAGGTTTAATAACGGGACGTGCAACTCCCATATAAAAATGTCCGTAGCCCGTATATACATCCATGTTTTCTAAAAATGTTGTTGCAGGAAGGAGAATATCTGCATATTTAGCAGTGGGTGTCATAACCTGTTCATGCACAATTGTAAAAAGGTCCTCTCTTTCTAAACCAAAACGTACCGAGCTACCGTCAGGATTCACTGTAGCAGGATTACTATTGTATACGATGAGTGCTTTCACTGGTTTTTCCAGTCCCGTTAGAGCGTATCCTAAGTGAATCATATTAATTGAACGTGCAGGCTGACTGCGAAGAGAGTCTCTCGTCAGGATCTCACTGTCACCTTTAAATGCACTTGTACATAGCAGCACTCCACGCCCTGTACCACCTGCAAAAAGTCCAAGAGCTGCGGAAAGTGAAGTGATGGCGCGTATGCTCATTGATCCCCTGCTGTTTCTGGAGATTCCTATACCTATTCGAATAAATGTTTTGGGATTATTTGCCATAAGTTCTGCAAGAGTTCTTATGGATGTTTCACTCACTCCACTATCAATAGCAAAGTCAGACAGTTCTCTTTTCCCCACATATGATTTGAGATCCGCAAATCCTGTCGTGTAGTCCTTTATGAAATCATGGTCCAGGCTATTGCTCTCCAGCAAAATCTTTAAAATACCAAGGGCAAGAGCGCTGTCACCACCAACCTTCACCTGAATATAATCATCAGCGGATTTTGCTGTTTGATTACGGTAGGGGTCAATCACAACAATGCGGGCACCATTTTTTTTAGCAGTCGTAATATATTGCCAAAAATGGACATTGCTTACCTTTACATTGATTCCCCAGACAATGATCAACTGAGCATCAGCTGCATTTTCCGGTGGACATCCGGGAAGATCCCCACACTGTTTTTTCCAGCCAGCACCCGAAGCTGCTGAACATATAGTTTGCTCTAATTTAGATGCACCAAGTTTATTAAACAGTGGAAATCCTGCAAAACGATTTACAGCACCCATATTTCCAGCATAAGAATAGGGCAAAATGGCTTCTCCACCGAACTCTTCTTTCACCTTGAGCAAATGTTTTGCACAAAGTTCCAAGGCCTCATCCCAGCTTACTTGTCTAAACTTCCCTTCACCCTTTTTACCAACACGTACTTGTGGGTAAAGTATCCGCTCTGAGGAATAATAGCGATCGGGGTAAGCCCGCATTTTCCGACAAATAAAACCATTGGTATAGGGATGCTCTTTGTCTCCTGTAAGTGAAACTATTTTCCCGTTCTCAATTGATGCAATAATTCCACACGTATCTGGACAATCCAGTGGGCATATTGTTTTTTCTTTATGATATTTTTCCATGATATTCTCAATAAAAGGCTGTTTCTTATCACTTTATTCTAGCCGAAGACTATATCGTGAATTCGTGACGCCAGAGCTATAATCCCTTTCAAGGATAACGCTGGGCCATAATTAATGTTTCTGACACTGTTTATATCCCTAATAGCACAGTGTCAGAGTTCGCTTCCAGGTAGCCAAACAGCGATGCGAGACATATTTTGCTGTTTGGTGAGCGCATTAATATACCAAAACTTAAGATGTTATCCTGTTTTTTTTGCTATTTTACTCGTATATTCGTCACTGATTCAGGTTAATAAGAAAAATCTCAAAGTAGTCTTCCGTTTTAAACATGTAGGAATCATGAAGCACTACAATATTCAGTGCTACCCTGTGCGACTGTTATGGTCGCGAAAGTGCACCTCTTGGCGTTGCACCTTTCTGCCTCAAAAAAACGCATGAAATATATGTATCTGTAATTACGGGTATTGGTAACTTGTAGCAAATAGTTAAACTCTGGCACGTTCTTTGTAACGACAGATCAAAGAAGATAGCAAAGAGCTAAAAATAAAAATTGAAGCTGAGTTTAATTACTCTCGAACCTTTTAGATTGAGAGTTTGAGTTCTAATAAATAGGGATTGATATTATGAGTAGCAAAAAAAGATTATCGGACAGTGATTTTGAAGCACTTGTGAGCTCCTTGCAAGATCAGTCATTCGAAGAAGCAAAAAATGCCTACGGTGATATAGGTTTTGAGCGTTGGAGAAATCCTAAGCTTAGTGGCCCTCTTGAAGACGCTGACTGTCAACTTGCCCTTACTGGTAAATGTGGTGACACCATTCAGCTTTTCTTGAAGTTTAATGACATGAAGGTAGAAAAAGCATCATATACAACAACTGGTTGTGCTTCTAGTCAGCTTGCAGGTTCTTTTACTGCGGAGTTATCACTTGGACGTACTGCTGAAGAAATATTCTCTTTAACTCCGGCAGACGTGTTGAATAAGATAGGGAAATTACCTGATGATGATCAACATTGCACTGATTTAGCTATCCAAGTTTTACATGAATGTACAAATAATTATCTCATTAAACAAACAGCTAAAACCTCTTAACCATAGCTAGTATTACTTTGTTTTCCCTCTTCATTAGCGTTAGAATAAGATGTTTGACGGCAAGTGAAGAGGGGTATTGTTACTAATAAGAAACTATTTTATGTTTAATTATTAAGTATATGGGGTTTACTATGTCTACTCACTCTAGGTTAAAAGAGTTCCCAGTTTCATTCTTCTCAATAGTTATGGGGCTTTCTGGATTGACAATTGCTTGGGAAAAAACTGTTACGATCTGTGATCTTCCTTATTTAATTCACTATCCATTTCTTATTCTCACCATAGCAGTTTTTTCTTTTATTTCTTTTTGTTACATACTCAAAATAATACGATACAAAGAAGCAGTAGGGAATGAATTAAAACATCCCATAAAACTAAGCTTTTTTCCAACAATATCAATCAGCTGTCTTTTGCTGTCTGTTGCGTTACTTCACATAGTTCCACAGATCGCCAAATTTCTATGGATAATAGGTACTATTCTTCATTTTACATTACTCCTTTTTGTCCTCAACTCATGGGTAAACCATGCTCATTTTAAAATTCAACATTTGAATCCAGCTTGGTTTATTCCAGCGGTGGGAAACGTTTTAGTACCTATTGCTGGCACAACGTTCGGATATTACGAAATTTCTTGGTTTTTCTTTAGTGTAGGAATATTATTTTGGCTTTTACTTCTTACTATTATTTTTAATCGAATCCTCTTTCACGATCCTCTGCCGGCAAAACTCGAGCCCACCCTTTTCATTTTAATTGCTCCACCAGCGATCGGATTTTTATCCTATATAAAACTCCATCAGGGTATTGATGATTTCGCCAAAATACTTTATTACCTCGGTCTCTTTTTCACCTTTTTCTTGCTAACACAAGTGCCTCGATTGCTAAAGATACCTTTTTTCCTTTCAGCCTGGGCTTATTCCTTTCCTATGGCAGCGATTACAATCTCTAGTTGGGTAATGTTTGAAAATACCGGGTTCCCACTTTTTAAAATTCTAGCACTTATTTTTCTAGGGATGCTCACATTTATAGTGGTACTCCTATCGGTGAAAACCATTCAGGCTATTATTAATAAGAAAATATGCTTACCTGAGTAAAAGTGAAGAAATGATAAAGGTTGAGATAACAAGTGGATTTTACTTTGTTTGTCTGGTGAGTAAGGTTTGATCTAATCTTGCTCTATCCCTGATTTTTTAGATTTCAATTAATTGTTATATTTTGGTGGCTATCACAAAACTAAATGATATTCAGTTCTGTGATAGATGTTTTAAACGACACCTTGTAATTGATAATAAGAAAATAATTACAGGTTACTTTGAAAAATTGCAATTTCGGTCAACTTTTTCGTTGAGCTTAAAATTTTATCCTCGGAATATCATTTATATGTCTGCTGTAAATTTTTCCCCATACTTTCAAACAATCTTTTCAATTTTTACCTGAGTACTGCTAAAATCGGGAATTCCTGCCAAGACATCAACTAAAGGAGTGTTAGCTTGATTTTCATCAAGTCGTCCCACCATGTTTGGGTTTGTTCCTTTGCCTAAGGCCGGAGCAGGTTTGAGCGTGTCACCCTCACAGATATCTTTTCCACCCAAGAACACATTTTTTGCACCTCGAACATTTATTGCATTGGCTCCAAGTTGAGTGTGACCATAATGAAATGAAATTCCCACACAACCTGGTCTAATACATTCTGTCACTTCTATTTTACCTTTTACACCATCTACATTACTCGCAGAACGCAGTAAGACGATATCATTGCTCTTTACGCCAATAGTTTTCGCATCAGTACTGTTTATCTGAATTAGGTTTTCCGGAAACAGCTCCATCGCGTAGCCATGCCAGACAGTTCTGGACTGAGTATGCACGTGCATTTTAAATGTTACAATAGAGTAGGGATAATCGTGGTCTTTTTTTGCAATGTTCTTTCCTGTTGAATCCTCAGGGCTCATGCACTGAATGGTGCCAGAAAATAACTTTCCGGTCAGGCTGTTTCTGGTTGCGGCCAGTTTCTCGTTGTAAAGAACTACGCGTTCAATGCCATGTAAAAACTTGTTGTTGTCAAAAACATCTTCATATCGTTTAAAAATACCACCACGGGCGAGCATATAACAAATTTGCTGCCATTCAAACTTGGTAACTATCCCTTTATATTTGGAAATAGGGCAATTACTTTCAACAAAAGCAACTTCGGTGTCAGAAGCCTGTGGCAACTTTGCATCGGCTGCAATATTAGCATAGGCACGGAGATAGAAATCTTCTGCACAAAGCAGTGATGAGCTAGACCCATTTTTCTTAGAAAAAGCATTCTTGCCAAAGCCATCTAAATTAAGATTGATTGCAATATCTATAAGAAATGTTTCAAGACAAAAAGGTTTGTTATCTTTTGTCTTACCAGTCAATGGTTCAAGACACGGCACCCTAACGCCAGTGAATTTTAATGCTGGTGCATGTGGATTTAGCCAGCCGTACTGACCTTCAAGGTAGGTTACATCAGGCACGATATAATCAGCAAAGAGATTGGATTCATTTATGCCAATATCAATTGAAACATGCAGCGGTACTTTGTCAGCATCTTTCAGTGTCTCAACATATCGATACCCACCTGGAGTGGAATAGACTGGATTGTAAAAATAGGTAAATAAAACCTCACATTCATAGGGGTAACCCTCATCAATGCCACTCAGCGCTTCTACACTTAAACCACCCTTGGTGAATGTTGGCCAGGGACGTTTGGCAGGATAACCAGAGCCTGTTTCGTCCTTTTTCTTTTGGTATTCTGTACTTTTTTCATAACTACCCTTTTCACGGGAAATTTTTACGCCACTAGCTTTTTTCTTCCCAGGAAAATTAACCAAGTCGTACGGTCCTTTTTTCCAGGAACCAGCTGCACCACCTCCGGTCAAATATCCGCCTTTTACGCCAATACTGCCAATTAGCACGTTGAGTAGCGCAATACTGAAGGCCGCATAGGTACCGTTGGTATAATTTCCTGCTCCGTGATATTGGCAGACCGCAGCCTTTGTTCCGTAGCTTGTAAAATCTTTTGCAGTTTTTTTGATTTGCTCCACTGAAATTCCGCAACGCTCGGAATATTCTTTTAGCGTATGTAGCATTGCTTCCCGCTTCATCATGGAAAAAGCTGTCACAACCCGTATTTTACCAGTCTTGTGGGAAACATCCATGTCATATTCTAACTCTGCTTTCTCTACACTGTTGAATGTTGTTATGTTGCCATTTAGGTCAATAACCATATACCTATCTTCGCCTTCTTTTTCCGTCTCTTCTAAATCAGATTGACGGAGAAATTTGCCGTAATGAGGGTGGGACGGTTCGTCGATAATGAGATGTGTGGCGTTAGAATAACAGGAAAAGTCAGAGCGTTTTGGCATTGCTAAGTTAGGAATTGTGAGGTAATCGCTGTTGTACCGTTTGTTTTCAATGATCAAGCGAATCATTGCCATTGCAAAGGCACCATCTTGGCCAGGAATTACAGGGATCCAGTCATGCGCATGAACAGAAGCATTCTGGGCACGAGGATCAACAATGGCAAACTTTACTTCATTTTTAGAGTACCTGTTGGCAATAGCTGCACCATACGTATTCAACCCAGGTTGTAATGCTTCGTAGATATTTGCACCAAAAACAAGGACATATTCTGCATTCCATGGATCGGCTTTCAGCTCAACTTGTTTACCTTCAGTCATCACATAATTGCCCATGCGAAAACCGAGACCACAGATATCTGTATGACCTATTCTGTTTATGGAACCCACCGAATTTTTTACAAAGCGGTCTATGAATTCTTTTCTGCCGGACTGTAATCTCCCTGTCATAAGAGAAAACCCATTTCGTTTTGAACCTAGTGATGGATCTTCAGGGGCAATTAATTCATCTGATAGACAATCATTTAATCCGGGAACAATTCTATTTTCACCGATATTTGAGAATAATTTTCCGCCTTGACTAACGTCCTGGATAAGCTGTTCCCAGGAAATCTCTTCAAATTTTCCTTCTCCTCGTGAACCAGCGCGTTTTAATGGCTTTAATATACGTCGCTGATTATAAACATAGCCAACCGCATCATGTGCTTTCCCACATACCGGGCTTGAAAGAGATAAACTATCAGCAACCGGAGTTGTATATTCAATGGGCTTACCCATACTATTGTATGGGTGAAATGGGTTCCCTGTAATTTCTTCTAGTCTGCCGTCTTTTACAACTTGCCTGTTTCCACATCTAGCATTGCAACCCAAACAAACAGAATGAACTACTTTTACATTTTTATCTATGCGGCTTGAAGCTTGATCATAATGTGTTTTAGGGATGGTATTTTCTGCCGATACTTTTTCTGGATTGAAGCAAACCGAAGAAGCAGCTAATACTGTGGCTCCCTGAATGAACTTTCGGCGATCAATGGTTGATTTTTGTGTTTTATGGGATTCTGTCATAATAGTGGCCTTATCCTTTTCGAGGTGCAGTGTAGAGAACCCTATCTTCTTGGTTGTTCACTGTGGTTGATTGTTCTGTTTCTAGCTTGGTAAGGTAAGTGGCAAATTCTCCTTCTGGGTTTGCAAGGTCACCTAGAATACGGGCCCCAGCAGGACAATTTTCAACACATGCAGGTTCAAGGCCTTTCTCAATCAGAGTTATGCAAAAATCACATTTATCTACTTTATTTTCGTTTTCCGAATCTTGAAATCTGGCATTATATGGGCATGCTTTTACACATGCGCCGCATCCTTTACAGTGATCCCAATCTACAACGACAATTCCATTATCAAGTTTAAAGGTTGCATTGGGTTTACAGACGTTAATGCAAGGAGCATCTTTACATTGATGACAAAGGGACGGTTCATATGACTGCCAGGCAGAAGGGTAATAGCCATGATTTTTCTTTCTTATTTTGGTATTGAAAAACCCTTGTGGGGTTTTGTTTTGTTCCTTGCAGGCGATGACGCAGGATTGACATCCCATGCATCGATTCACGTCAATGATCATCGATGGTTTTGGTTGGTTTTGTTCTTCTGTACTAAAAGCGACACCAGATGTTGACGATGCAGCAAGCCCGAGCAAGGTAAGCCCAGTTCGTTTCAAATAGCTTCGGCGACCTTCCATTTTGTTCTCCAAAAAAAATGGGATCGTCGATTGACGATCCCATTTGGTAAGTTTAAAAACTAGAGAGACTTATTTTTTATAGGTAATAGTGTATTTGAACTCACTTGGATTGAGCCAATCAATAACTTCACCACCTACTTCAGCATAAGGGTAGCCAAAAGTATTTAGTGGTGCACCAGATTGCTTTGGTGTTAATTCGATATCACGACCTACAGCGAGTTTGACACGATATTGATCCCAAGCACCCCAAAAATAATTGCGGAAATCATTTGTTTTCTTGTCACCTAATTCCAGGTCATATTTTAACATCATTTTAAGAACATCGGCAGGATCAACTGGTACCCAGCCATAACCAGGTAAGAAGAATTCAGCCCAGCAATGTTGCCATTTTGTAATATCTATCTGTTCTTTCTTTCCTAAGCGTATGCCGAATACTTCCCTTGCTGGAACTCCAGCAGCTCGGCAAAGTGATACAAACACAGAATGAATATCAGTACATTTTCCACCTGGTGTAGCCAAAAGTAGGCATACATTACCTGGACCGCAACCAACTGTTTTCGGATCACGATGCATATTCTCGCAAACCCAATCATAAATGGCTTTAGTCTTGTCATAGACTGTGGTTTTCCCTTTAACAATCTCGTCAGCAAGAGTTTTTACCTGTCCGGTAATAGGGCCGCGTGAAGTGGCTTGAAGATACATACTGTAGTCGGCAGGCTCCCAGCTACCTTCTTTAGCAGGAAAATCTTTTTTTATAGTTTCTTGTCGAGTTGCATGAAAAGAAAAAGATACCTTACGATTAGTTGTACCTTTATCCCATCGAACATAAAGCATTGGGTTCGAATAAGTATTGTCAGCATAGACCGCTGATTCGGCAAAATCGCCTTTTATTGAAATGTTTGTGATATCTTGATCTGTATCTGATACCGGGTAAGGAATCCACAATTTGGTTTCCTTGTCGCTATTCTGGGAAGATAAATCAAATTCCATGGTGATGGTTCCTGATGCTTCATTTGCCGCCGTTGCAGTAAAAGGCAGGGCAAGGACAAGCAAAGTTGCTACAAAATACAATGTTTTATTCATTGTTTTCTCCTGTGTTTTTTTAAATCATGTCTTTTAATCTTTTCATAAGATGTAGATCAGGACGACTAAAGTACAGGGGTTTATTGAATATTTACAATATTATTTACCTATAATTGCGATCTGTGTGATAGGATATTCCTATCTTGAGGGGTCTTTTTTTTATCCACATTACGCATAGTGGAAAAGCAATAAAGACAAAAAATAACAAACTATTATTTTTACCTTAGTTAGCTTTGAAAGAGAGAGGTGATAGCCCCATAAAAAAGCTATTATATGAAATTATTTTTGGGTATGTACTAATCTGCGAATGGTCGCATATGGTTTTTCTGGATGTTACCGCAAGGAGAGGGGAGCAGAGTATTTTATTTGTTATTTTAAATGTCTATATCGTCATGTTCTTAATATGAGTCATTCTTTTGAAATTACCAGCACAGGTTTGTCTATTGCGTTAATAAAAACAACCCCCGGAATAACCGGGGGGCAATGTTAAAAGGAATGACATATTAAGTAAAATACTGATTGTTGGAACTAGAATCATTGTAACTTTATTTTAGCCACCATATCACTGAACTTAGTTGCGAGTTGTTCAATATCAATCCCCGTTTTCTGAACATCTTCAGATTTTGAACTTGCTGACTGACTGTTAGTGGTTACTTCATTCATGTCTGCTGCAACTTCATCGGATACGGTAGATAATTGAGCCACGTTTTCAGTTACTTCTTGGATTCCAATAGATGCTTGGGCGATATTCTCAGCAATTTCTGCTGTCGTGCTTGACTGTTCTTCAACTGAGGTAGTTATAGTCATAACAATATTATTTACCTCATGAATGATTTTAGAAATTTGTTGAATCTGATTAACGGTGCCAATCGTTGACTGTTGGATGCCTTCTATTCTTTGTTTTATTTCCTGGGTTGCATTAGCAGTTTGGCTTGCAAGATCTTTAATTTCGTTAGCAACGACTGCAAAACCTTTTCCAGCTTCTCCAGCTCTTGCTGCTTCAATGGTGGCATTCAGAGCAAGCAGATTTGTCTGTTCCGATATCTCGGTAATTGTTTCGGTTACGTTACCAATTTCCGATGCAGCTTTTCCAAGTTCATCGACTTTATCAGAAGCTGATTTTGCCACAGCGACGGCCTCTCCAGAAATACTCTGTGCATTTTCTGTGCTTCTAACAATCTCGGAAATTGTTGACGTCATTTCTTCCGTAGCAGAGGCGACTACACTGATGTTTGTTGACGCTTCTTCAATTGCAGCTGCAACGTTGTGCATATTCGAGTTCATCTCATTGGCTACACCAGATACATGGATTGAAATATCTGAAGTTGACCCAGACCGTTCAGACATTTCAACAGCGATATTCCCAAGAGCTGTTGAAAGATTATTTAAGGATATTGAGTTAGAAGATACTTCGCTGAACATAGTGTTTAGGTTATTACTCATTAAATCCAGACTTATACCAATCTGTCCAATTTCATCTGCTCCTGTTACACCTGATTTTGCGCGAAGATCTCCACTACCGATTACTCCTGCAAAATGAGTGATCTTTTTAAGTCTCATAATTATTTTTCGGATAACAATGATGGAGATCACGAGTAGTATGACCGCTGTCATCAAACCAGCAAATTGAAGAAGAAGTAGAAGCGTAACAGATGACTCTGCATCCTTTTGCATTTGTCCTACGGCCCTGTTCATTGTCTCCAATAATTTGTTACTGTTTTGCAGGATCCACTTTAGATCTGTGGTTGAGGATGGTTTGTTAGCAATCACATTATCCATTTTTGAGCTATACTCACGCCAAAGTGGTTGTACTTCCTGAAGAAGCTGCAGCGTCTTACCGGTTGCTGCTTGACTTTGGTATGTATCCTGATTTCTACGGTCGACAGATAGAGGTATTTTTCCTCCTCTTATCAGCTCTTGCAGGGTTATGTCAAAAACACGCATAGAGTTTTTTGCAGCACTAAAGGCTTCTTGTTTCATCTGCTCATTTCCAGCTCCTACGCCCTCTAGTAATTCTTTAGTCATTTTCTGACTTAACATGCGCTGACGTCCGGCCAGATTGATTCCGGCCCCATCATCCTTCTGAGTTCCTGTTACCCACCATGTTATTGCAAACATGGTGACAATAATAAATGACAAACTTCCGGTTATAAGAATTATTTTTGAACTTACTTTCATATCGGTTCTCCTAGATATCTTTCAACAAGGTTAAACAGTATTAACTCAATACCCTGAAAATTTTTCTATTGCTTCAAAGATTTATTTTGAATTTATATATGATGACGATTAGTCAATTCTAAAAATTACAAAAGCTTTCTTTATAACCATTGAGCAGTAAAATCAATAATTATTCTTAATTAATAGAATTAATATCGTAGCAATATATTTAAAGGGCAGCTCAATTACTTAAGCTTCCAAGACCGCTAAACAGAATAGGCGCTGAGCAATATACCTTTTTTGTCGTTAGAGGTATAATTAATTGTTTAACGTAAGTTTTCTGAATTAGATACTTTTTTGAGTGTTATGGCCGTAATATCAACTGTATGCCTGCTTTGGAATTTGCGTCCTCCTCGACCTTGAATGATTTTTCAAGGTACCCTTAAGTGAGCTGGGTTTACAAGAAGATAGAAGGACTAAAAATTGGTTATATTTGAATGTGCATTAGTAGGGGAGCCAATATATACGAAAAGCCAGTTGGCAAAATGGATATGAACAGTAATACGCCTAAGTAATTTCATTTCGGTTTATATGGTGGGTAGTTTTTAGAGATTGATTTTTACTCTGACCCTCTTTATCTCTTTCAATAGTATATTTACATTCCGGTTTTTGATTTAGACGATGGATTAGTAAGCTCTTGGAAAACGACACAATTTCTGCCATTTTCTTTAGCCCCGTACACAGCTGTATCTGCAGCGGCAAAAAGTTCATCATATCCAGCTTTAACATCGGATAATATTTGTGAAACACCGATACTGGCAGATATAGGAATTGATGCTGGTCGCAGCAATCTAATCTGCGCAATAAGATCCTCTGCCCTGCCGATTGCATCTTTGCCATCACAATGCGGCAAGAGAATAACAAATTCTTCTCCCCCAAATCGAACCGGCGTATCGCTACCACGAAATGTTTTCAACAAAAGCTTACCAACATCCTTCAAGACAACATCGCCTATCGCATGTCCATGTTCATCGTTAACCTTTTTGAAGTGATCTAGGTCAATAACTAACAAAGAAAATGGATAATTATATCGATAGGCATCATCAATAGCTCTTCTAACAACTCTCAGGAGATAATGCCTATTATAGAGACCTGTAAGACTGTCTCTGGTTGCCATTTTCTCTAGCTGCTCTTTTTGCAATTCAACAGTATCGAAAAGTTTTTTATTGAGGAGAAGATTTTTCATTCGAACGCTCAATTCTTCAAGAACGATGGGTTTTTGAATATAGTCGTTGGCACCAGCTCGAAGAATCCCAATCTTTTGTGAAACACTAGATATGGCAGATATTACAAGTATTGGCACGCGGTACATTGTCTCGTTGATTTTTCGAATCTTACGAATGAACGCGATGCCACTCATGGGTCCATCTAATACAATATTGGTGATGACGAGATCAAACTCTGCAGCCTTTGCAATTTGTGCGGCGTTTTCAGCGTTAGTAAAATGGATAAATTTCAGTGCTGTATCTTTAAAAAAATCTTGGATATCAGTAGCTTGCTTTAGATCACTATCAATAACTAAAATATTTCCTTCGAGCTGTGCTTTTTGACGCGCATGCTCCGCAAATATTTCCAGATATTTTTCAAGCTCGTTGAGGTTCTGTTTCCGAAATATTTCGGTGACTCCACTATTCAAGCTCTTTAAAGCTGATTCTTGGCTTTTCTTTGATGTGATCATTAGAATCGGTATTGTTTCACCGAATTCCATTTGTCTGACATGGGATACAACTTCTATACCATCCATATCAGCTAGATAGTAAGATAAGCAGATAAGATCTATTCGAACATTTTCTAAAATACTGACCGCCTCTTGTCCTGAAGTGGTAATGAATATTTTTGTCGTATACTCCTTGAAAATTGATTCAAGGGATAACTGAAATATTCTAGACGGTTCAATAACTAATATATTCACAATGCACCTATGATAACAGATTACAAGATCGTTTTTTCTTACAACATCATATGTGATGTTGGCTTAATTTGGTTTAAAGCAAAAGGGGAATAGTAACATTAAATCCTCTTTCTGGACCAGGCAGGATTTGAAACGTCCTTCCCATATTGTTCCGCTACGGGGATATTCAAAGTTGAAATATTGAATATGTCGGTGTCCTAACGTTTTCATAGCTTTACTTATGCTTCGTTTTGATTGTGGGAGTACAAAGCAAGTGTGAATGGTTGGTTATCATCACCCAGGTGTGAATATCCATACTATATTCTGAGGAATACTCTTTTAGCCAGTTTACATAGGCCTAGTGATCTTCGTCAGAAACTAAGCAAGCCTGATGGTTGTTTCCACGTTGGATGACGTGAGTCGGTACACCTAATGGAGATATTCTAGGAAAACAAGCCATTTTATTATCAATTATTTGGTTCAGAACAATAGTTCACAAGTAAGACTATGCTTTAAAACACCGTAAGGCAATATTTAATCTTACTCAGACCCCATTTATTTAGGAATTACATCATTATATATTCTCGTCATTATTTTAAGGTTTTCCACTAGTGGTTCCTGGGGCATTGGTTAGTGAATGCCAAATTATCACAACAGATCTATTAGGAGTAAAAGAGATCATTGAAAAGACAGGCACAGAACGAATTGATATCATCCCCATTGCGCGCCTTAAAACAATAGATACCCCTTACCCTGAAAGTATTCCTGCTTGTGAACATGGCCTTTCATTATGCATTAAAGGAACACATGGACAAACTGAGCAATTTTCCTAGGTAGCCTAATGTTATATGACCGTAAAGCCTTGCATTTTAAATTTGGGTTATTTAAGCTGTTTATGTTAGTTAGATAATTGGTGTTTATTCAATTGTTTTACCTTGGAGATCTTATGCTTAAAATTATTACCAAATGTTTCTTGCTTACTAGTCTTCTCTTACTCTCTTTAGGTTTTATTATTGGCTGCTCTGGACCTACTGGAGATGTAGAAAAAGGCAGCCGTTGGTATACCATGAATAACTGTTCAGAATGCCATGGTTTAAAAGGGAGCGACGGAAGAAGTCCTGATATTACAGGTTTAGATATGAGTTACTATAGCTTCGTTAAGCGGCTTCGAACAGAAAACTCCATAACAATGCCAGTTTTCCCTGAGTCTAAAATATCTGAACAGGATGCTGCTGACCTTCTTGCCTATATAAATACCTTGTAAATGTAGTGTGTTACAGGTGTTTATTTCTCGTTTAGATGTATCAATTCACCGAAACTTTCAGCGACGTATTTTGCTAAAACATTTGCAGCTTGGGATATTGAATTTTTAGATTTTATAAGGGTGATTACAATAGATGGGAGCTCAGGAAAGCCATCAGATTGACCAAGTACTCTAACGTCACTTGGTATCGTGCTTTTCCCAGAAACTGTGATTGCCAATCCACTCTTTACCGCTGAAATTATACCCGTCGTATTTTGACTCGTGTAAGCAATACGGTAGCTTTTGTTAGCTCCCTGGAGAGATTTAATTGCTAATTCACGGTATTTGCAGCCTTGATTGTATACCGCAAGAGGGACTGGGTCTAATTCGTGAGCCAGATGCTTTGATGATGTAATCCAAACGAGATGATCTCGGCATATTGTCTCTCCACGTTTCGGCACGTCACTATTACTGTGAATTAACAAGTCCAATTGACCAGAGTCAAACAGTTGTAGCATACTAGCCGAAGGCTGACAGGTTACTTCTACTTCGACCTGAGGATGCGTCTTAGCAAAACGAGATAGCAAGATAGGTAGTAAAGGTTCTGCATAGTCATCCGGTGCCCCTATCCGAACTTTCCCTGAAATATCAGGTCGTTTCATAGATAAAACGGCCTCATCGTGAATTTGCAGGATACGCCTTGCGTACACCAGCAGATTCTGACCCTCAGAAGTCAGAATCATTTTTCGGCCATTCCGAATAAAAAGAGATCTCTCTACAAGTTCTTCCAATCGCTTAATCTGCATACTCACAGCGGATTGTGTCCTATGAACGATAGCGGCAGCATCCGTATAACTCCCACTATCTGCTGCTGTCACAAAAGTTCTCAGAACGTCAGTAGGTAAATCCATATCCTTTCCTTTTTGATTATTAGCGTTACGAATAGATAAGATGAAAAGTATTCATTTCTCTTATGCCAAGAAATACCTTATTCTTTTTGCAAAGTCAACCAGGAGGGGAGGTTATGAAATTCTTGTTAAGGAAAGGTCGTGTTGCTATAAATTGCGCTATACAGATCTTTTATCAGAAGTGGTTTAAAAAGATTGTTGTCATATGTATAGCCAGAAGGCAGAACCAGAAAAATTTGATCGATAGTTATAATTTGAGTGCACATTTGCTGGATGACCTTGGTTTCGATAGGAATGGTAAGCCTAAACAATGGACAACTTTTACAAAGCCCACCTGTATGTCCCATGGTGCTCATCTTGTGAAAGCAAAAAGAACAGATATATATGCAATTGACCGTGCAGATAAGCATCTGGAATTTAAATCTAGGAAGTAATTCTTTTTAGAAAATAAATACTAAAAGAGATTGACCCGGTAAAATCTCAATTTTTTTAAGTATAAAATTTTGGTTCTATTGTGTATTGGCACCAGAATCGGTGAACTTAATGGCGGTGTAATTTTACAAGGCTAGGTGTGAAGAATGTTGGCCTGGTTACATATTTTATATCTTTAATTATTTCTTGACGAAAAGCATTCACCTATCTATTCTTTACCTACGACTTTCAAAATATTTATCAGCAAATGGAGTTGAGGATTCAATGGAAATTATGCTTAATAGAACACTCGCGATGGTATTCGAATGACAAAAGGCGTAGGAGGTTGTCAGTTCAACGCGATCAATTCCAATAAATTTCGCAAACAGGATATTTTCGACACTGCTGATCAAGTCACAATCTCCCCTTTATAATAAATAGACAGTAACTATATGAAAGCCCTTCTAAATAGCGATCCCTTCCATGTGTATTTTGATGCAGTAAAGCAATATCTTCAACAACAAGATTTTGCAGGAATCGATGAACTCGCGGGCCAACAGTTCACTGTAACTCCTCTTGCAAAAGGCGAGTACAATTTAAACTATTTGTTGCACTGCCAATCGTCTAACAAGTCAAGTGGTGACAAGTTTGTGTTCCGCGTCAATATGGGAACCCAGATAGATCGTGATGACCAAATTGTTTACGAATTCGATACCCTGAAACTTCTCCAAAAATCCCAGGTAACCCCAAAACCTCATTTTGTAGATGACAGCAGAAATCTCATCGACAAGGGCATTTCCATAATGGAATACCTGCCTGGGCGTCATCTCGAATATGGACGTGATACTAAGAAAGCGGCCAAGGTGTTCAGTAAAATCCATCAACTTGATGTGTCGGAGATAAACAATCATTTGATAGTTGAAAATGAGCCATTGTCTCTCATTTTTACTGAGTGCAAAAACCTCCTAGAAACCTATTTCCGTTCTCCTCTTGCCGACCAGAAGATCAGAACGTTTCTTGAGCAAATTCTCCAATGGGCTGAAAATAATAGAACAAAAGAAAAGTATTACCAGCAGAACCCGTGGAACTGTATCGTTAACACTGAGGTAAATTCTGGAAATTTTATAGTTAATGATGAAAAAGAAACAACTCATTTAATTGACTGGGAAATGCCACGCTGGGGAGATCCTTCAACTGACCTTTGCCATTTTTGCTCGCCTCTTACCACTCTTTGGAAAACTGACTATTTATTTTCTAAAAAGTCTTCTACATACTTTCTGAGCGAGTATAAAAAAAATCTTAAATCTCAATCCCTATGCGACACACTGGAAGAAAGGATGCACCTCAAGTTTCCCTTTGTGTTACTGCGTGGTATATCGTGGTCTGCCATGGGATGGGTCGCTTATCAGACGGACTATGAAGGAATGCGGGACAATCATACCTGGAAAACCCTCCAGCGGTATATGGATATTGATTTTATAAGGTCCCTCTTTTTACCATATATTTCTTCTTAATTTTCGGTACAAAAACATGCATCCCCAAAGACATATTATTATCTTTACTAGGTTTCCCGTACCGGGAAAAACTAAAACCCGATTAATACCTTCACTTGGTCCCAAACGAGCTGCTGAACTACAGCAAAAAATGACAGAAAAGGTTGCAAGAGAAGCTCTTATCGCAGGGGAAAACCTCGCCGCTTCCGTCTCTATTTTCTACACAGATGGCACAAATGATCAAATGACAGAGTGGCTTGGAGATTGTTTTCAATATTACCCACAATCCTCTGGGGATATTGGCATGAGGATGGAATATGCCTTTAGTTTGATATTGCAAAATACAGTCAGTTCAGCAATTCTCATTGGCAGTGATATCCCAGGTATAACTGCAGAGATCATAGAAAAAGGGATGCATTCTCTACAAAACTCAGATGCTGTTGTTGGGCCTTCAATTGATGGTGGGTATTATTTAATAGGGATGAATCAAAATGTTAAAGAGAAGCTCAAAACACTCTTGTTTGCTGAGATTTCCTGGTCAACAAGTGAAGTCTTAAATAAAACAATACAACGCTTAAATAAATCTGAATGTTCCTATGCACTCCTGCAATCTCTTCAAGATATTGACAGACCAGAAGATCTTTCATCTATTGAGGATATTGACCTAATATGACATCCATTATTTCGGTTATTGTTGTCACACTCAACGAAGAAGAGGTCCTTGCCAGAACGCTAAATTCTATCAAGTGTGATGAAAGCATAGAACTGATTGTTGTTGATGGAGGGAGTAGCGATGCAAGCATTGACATTGCTAAAGAACATGGAGCCAAAATAATCTCTGCACCAAGAGGTAGGGGAATCCAACTCAACCGAGGAGCTAAGGCTTCAACTGGAGATATCCTACTTTTTCTTCATGCAGACACAATTTTGCCTTCTGATTTCAATTATCTTATCAGAAAAGCAGTTGCTCAAAAAGGCTGTGTGGCTGGTGCATTTTCACTAGGGATTGACTGCAACCACTTTGGCTTATTCATAATTTCGTATCTTGCAAACA
Source organism: Desulfotalea sp. (assembly GCA_051531995.1). GTDB lineage: Bacteria > Desulfobacterota > Desulfobulbia > Desulfobulbales > Desulfocapsaceae > Desulfotalea. Next base: position 304,166 of record JAOPTU010000002.1, on the reverse strand, counting down.
TTCGTTCCCGACTCTTCAGCATGCCATATGGTGATCAGGGAATATTTATTCCAAAATCTTTGTTTACCGAATTGAAAGGTTTCCCTGAGGTACCAATCATGGAAGATTATATTTTCATTAAAAATGCACAAAAAAATGGGAACATTGTCACCCTCTCAGAAAAGGTATTCACTTCTCCCAGGCGTTGGCAAAACATGGGAATCATTCGTACAACCATATTGAACCAAGCCATCGTTATTGGATATAAATGCGGAACTAAACTGACAACTTTATCCAAATGGTATCAACGATTGAAAGGCGTTAAGTCAAGCGCTAACGGGAGCTAGGGTTGCCACTAGCGGTCCAGTGGATTGAATTGTTATAGCTAGAGTCTATTTATTTTATTCATACTCGGAAGAATAGGTTTCTTGATAAGAATGGGAATAGAGTTCAAAAAGGTTTCCGAATGGATTTTCTAAATAAACCATTTTGTAGGGTTTGTTATCATCTTCGGGGTGATGGCACAGTATCCACATTGCATCGGCAGAAATAATAAGCGACCACATATAAAAAATTAATTAAGGCGAGATGCAGGGTGGATTATTACTCTATTCCGTCCTTGTTTTTTGGCTTCATATAGGGCTTTGTCAGCAGTTTCTAGCAGTTGTTCAATATGCTCAACGCCGGAGAAATCTGTCACACCAATACTGACTGTAAGCTTTTCACCATGTGGAAAAGACCATGTAGAAACAACGTTCCTAATCTCATTAAGGAGTTGTCTGGCATCATTAACTGATGTTTCAGGCATAACCAGAACAAATTCTTCACCTCCGATACGAGCAAAGAGATCAGTATTTCTTATCCTGTTGCTAACCAGCCTGGAAAGCTCTTTCAAGACTTCATCGCCAACTCCATGTCCATAGCTATCATTGACTACTTTAAAGAAATCTATATCAAATATTGCGATGGATAAAGGGCTGTTGTAGCGATTGCTTAACAGAATTAGTTTTTTTACTTCGATATTGAATCCGCGCCTATTGAACAGCCCGGTTAGTTCATCAGTGATCGCCATCTCTTTCATGACATTGAAGTTTTTATTAAGTTTGCTGCGCATGTCGTCTAAGGTCTTGCCAAGCATGGACAGTTCGTCCTTGCCCTGCCATTCACAGGGAATATCCAGGTTACCTGAGGATAGTACCTCTGTTTGTTTTTTTAGCCGATTGAGAGGCTTTAGTATTTTGAAGTAAATAGCTGGAATAACGAGCAGCAAGGCGCCAAAAAACATGGCGGAAAATAGGATAATATTATTAAAACGTTCTTCTTTTATACGAGGAACTATCCACCCATTATCCACTTCAATCTGGACATGTCCCAGGTCTTCTCCGTCTTTTGAAACAATTTGCCGCAAGGATGCGGAATCAAATTTATGTTCATGGGTTTCTTTAGAGACCTTCATTAGATAGAGATCAAAAATATCAGAAAAGACTTCAATACTTACTATGCGCTCATCTTTTAAAAGGAACCGGACCGTATTGCGAACCCCTTCCGGTGAAAAGGAAAGCATTGCATCCTCAGTACTTTCCACAAGGGTCTTGAGGGTTTCTTGATGAAAAGACGCAAGTTCACTTTCCAGCTTTGTTCGCTCCAGCTCAAGGGTAATGACCATACCGGCTATTATAGGTAAAAGCAGCCCTATAAGTAAAACCCAAAATAGATGCAGGGCCACGCTATGAAATTTTGTATTTTTATTCATATGCACGGGTATCACACTTTAAATCCTCAGTGTAATCGTGAACAGTAATTAAACCAAGAATGATATCTTTCTTTATAGCTTCAATTCGCGTGCGCATTTCAGGAGTAATCAAAAAATCGTTATGCTCATCAAACACTATTCCCACAGCGTCTTGCTCAAGGCCAAGCCGTTTAAAATTATCTCTCCCAACCCCCCTTTTGGCGAGCATCAGAGCAGCAAAGATTGTTTTATCAGTACGTTTGACCATGGAAGTCAACACATGGCCGGGATAAAGTCCATTCTGGTTTACGTCCACACCGATTCCAAGTTTCCCTCGATCAGCAGCGGCCTCTAGCACGGCAGGGCCTGCACCGCCTGCGGCTTGGTAAATGACATCAGCGCCCTTGTCCATAATGTCATTAGCAAGAGCTGCGGTAGCTTTTCCGTCAAACCATCCCCCCTTATGGTCGCCAATAAATCCGTCAATGACTGTTATCTGCGGGTCAATATACTTTGCCCCTTGGACATACCCGCACCAAAAGCGACGCAGAAAAGGAATGTCGGTTACCGAAACAAAACCGATTGTTTTGCTTTTTGATGCCATTGCTGCCAATGCCCCGGCAAGAAATGATCCTTCATGTTCCGCAAGTACAAAGGAGTAGATATTCGGTTCATCATATACAGCATCAAGCAAAATGAACCGCGTCGCCGAATACCTGCGAACAAAGTCAACCAAGTTTGGAAAATGATTACCATAAAGCACAATTATGGGTGAATAACCTTTATCTGCATATTTTTTGACTCTATTGAGATATAATTCCATGCCAAAGCCAACAACCGTCTCTGTACAACTCAATCCGGTCTTTTTAGTAAACAGCTCAACACCTTTGTGAACAGACACATTAAATGAATTGTTCTCAATGCTACCCTGATAGATAACCACAGGTTTAAAATTATCAGCATTAGCATAATGGGCATGTGTAAAAAACACAGTATATAAGGCTATTAGGACAGTATAGTAACGCATCGACACCATTTCCGTGTATGTTTATGGGAGAGATTAATTATCACTTGGCCCCCCCCCTTATCAATTTCATATCTCAAACAACCACACTCCCAATGTAAGATTATAGGAGTTGGCTTTTTAAAGCTTACCATAAAACCTTGGCAAAACCCCATGGTTCCCGGTATCAGTTTATGACAAGGTACAGAATCAAATCATTTTCATAGAATATGATTGAGTATAGGCTTTTCAAATTATAGACATTGTTATTGCAATTCAATTATAGTTCAGGAGTTGAGGCCTCAGTGTTTATTTCTCCATATAAAATTGTTATTTAGATTGACTGACCTGTGTTTCTAATCCCGCAAGTTGAGCTATTGCTGGCAAATTGCAATTCTCCGTTATATTCTAAGCAATAGACATTCTAAAAATGCAAAAAGAGGGTATAAAGTGTCACGATATTATAGAGTACAAAAAAGATATTTATGTCCCATAATAGTTCACCATAAACCTTATCAGCTCCACATCTTTCTCTGTTGTATATGAAAAAAAAGCCAAAGAAACCGAAAAATAACCGCACTTTTTTCAAATGCCTGAAATGGCTCAACGGTATGTTCATTTTCCGTTGGCTCAAGAGACTGGTGTTGCTCTTTTTTGCATCGACCATCCTTATGGTGTTGATCTATCGTGTCGTCCCAGTCTACTTTACACCACTGATGGGAATTCGGTTGGTGGAACAGTTGGGCGCAGGAAAACCTCTTAAGCTCCACCACTCTTGGGTACCACTGGAAGAAATTTCTCCCAAGCTTGTACAGGCTGTTGTTGCTTCAGAGGACAATCTGTTTATTGAACATCCGGGGTTTGATTTTAAGCAGATTAAAAAGGCCATGGAGGAAAACAAATCACGAAAAAGACCCCGTGGGGCAAGTACAATTAGCCAACAAACAGCTAAGAATGTGTTTCTCTGGCCGGAAAGCTCACTGGTGCGCAAAGGATTTGAAGTCTATTTTACCGTACTTATTGAACTTATATGGGGAAAAGAGCGTATCATGGAGGTGTATCTTAATTCCATAGAGATGGGAGATGGTATCTATGGCGCTGAAAGTGTGGCTCGACTCCATTTTAAGAAGAGTGCACGAAAACTCACCAGCTCAAATTGTGCAACGATTGCCGCCACCCTGCCCAATCCGAGGCGCTTCAACTCTGCGCAGCCATCACCCTATATCGAACGCCGTAGATCACAGATTATCAACCTCATGGGCAAGATTGGCAAGGTTGATCTGTCGAACTAGTAAAAATCGCAATGGCCCACCGCACCAACATTAGTGACCGAAGTTTTATTTTTTGGCTTCTTGAATAATCCAGTTATTTTTCTTAATAACCGCACTATTTGCCCTGGCTAACGAGTTGGATTTGGTAGCAAGTGACCGAGCCTGCTGGTACTGTTGTTGCCGTAATTTGACTTCTGCTAGTTGCGACCAGAGTATGGCATCTTTCGGCGCAACCCGCAGTCCCCTTTCAATAATTGAAGCAGCAAGATCGTAATTTTGCTGCCGACTCTGTTCTGCTGCCTTCCGACTAAAATTTGCTGCGGCGCCACTCCGCTGTGGGGCCTGTACGTTTGGTACTGATTGCACCGTAGGTTGTTCTTTCGCTACCGGTGGTGGATATTGGACCGGTTTTGGAGGCAGATATGCTGTACATCCCTGAAAGAGCAAGGGGACACATAACAATAAGGACAATCTCAGGTAAGATATTTTTACGGTGACCTTCATGGTTGTTTTTTCCTTATTTTGTTTACTCTTAAGTCAGTCTATTAGGACACAATTTACTTTTTTTGAATTCCATCACCGGAATATATCAAAAATGCTTTCTATTCCATTATGTAACGTCTCTTGTAAGTTATTGCTACCCGTTTGGCTGTCACATGTAACTGCCTCAGGCAGTGTACCTTTACTAATAAAAGGCAACAGTGTTTCATTCTTCTTACCGCATTTCTGGGTAAAAATTGTACCGGTATTCACATCAGCGTAATACCAGTTAATAGTCTTCGGTGGTTGTGGTCGAAGAGGCGCAGTATTTATTCCTGCCATAGTAGCCGCCCATACCCCGAGGGCACCCGTGGCTCCAGTAAGGCCAGTGGGTTTATTGTCATCACGACCTACCCATGCTACGGCAACATGCATACCGCTAAAACCTGCAAACCATGAATCACGTAAATTGTCCGTAGTTCCTGTTTTTCCTGCGACGGTAAGTTCGGCCGGTAAAAGTCGTTGCAGTGACCTCGCTGTACCCTCGGTTGTTACGCCCTGTAAGGCGTTTGTCAGGCAGAATACTGCACCTGCATCGACGGTCTGTTGTACAGTCAGTGGATAGCGTTGCAAGGTTTTATTCTCTTGATCTGTAACAGCCAAGATAGCTCTTAAAGGCGTTTGGTAGCCACCAGCAGCAATGGTCTGATACATTTGCAAAACTTCAATAGGTGGTAGCTCCACTGCTCCGAGTAACAGAGACGGATAGGGCCTGATTTCTTCCTGCACCCCTAAATCTTTCAACATTCCGATGACGGAATCTAGGCCTAGAGTCATACCAAGATGCACAGTAGATACATTGAGGGAATGTACCAGGGCCTGCCTTAGAGCGGTTGGTCCGTGGAAGAGGTGATCATAGTTTTGAGGTTGCCAATCATCACCTCCGGCAACTGGTATGGAAAGGGGGGTATCAGAGATGGGTGTCAGTAAATTATATGATTCAGGACGTGCCAGAGCTGTGAGAAAAATCGCAGGTTTAATCACCGAACCAATAGGCCGTTTCATATCAAGTGCCCGGTTGAAGCCCAACTCACGGGGCAGGCGATTACCAACCACTGCCACCACCTCTCCCTGATCCACGGAGGCCACAACAAGTGCACCCTGAAGCGTATTCTTGTGGCTCTTTCCCCTTCGTTTTTCAATAGCACCAAGTTCGTTGGCAAGGCTTTTTTGTGCCTTTTTCTGAATGATTGGGTCAAGAGTGGTGAAAATGGATAAACCTTCACTACGCAAATCCTCATCCTTATAGTCGCGTGCTAGTTGTCTGCGTGCCAGTTGTAAAAATGAGGGATATGGAGTGATCCCTGAAGGTTTATCCTTGGTTACTCCGAGGGGGCTGGTCTTCAATCGGTCTATTTCCTCAGCACTGAAGAGCTGGTCGATAGCGAGGACATCAAGCACTTGATTGCGTCGTGATGTTGCCCGTGTGGGATGACTCCTCGGGTTATAATAGGATGCCCCTTTGACCAGACCGACCAATAAGGAAAACTGTTCTGCTTCCAGCTCACTCAGGTTGCGGCTGAAATAAAACCAACTTGCCTGCGCAAAACCGTGGATTGCTCGTTTTCCATCTTGCCCTAAGTAGACTTCGTTAAGATAAGCCTCCAAAATTTCGTCTTTACTGTAGTGGAACTCAAGCAACAGCGACATTATGGCTTCATTTGCCTTGCGAATCAGAGTTTTTTCACTACTGAGAAAGATATTTTTAACTAACTGCTGGGTGAGTGTACTTCCACCCTGCACAGTTTTTCCTGCTTTGAAGTTTGCCAAAGCTGCTCTGGCAATCGCAGTGGGTCGTAGTCCAAGGTGGGAATAGAATTGTTTATCTTCAACTAAAAGCAAGGTTTTCAGTAAAGGCTCCGGGGCATCAGCTAATTTTACCAGCAACCGATCTTCGTTATGGCGTGGATAAATCGATGCGTAGTGCAACGGTTCCAGACGAAAAAAGCTTCTCCCTTCGCTTCCTGAAGTTGTAAGGGCGGTGATGGTCTTCTTGAGTATGGTGAGGTTGATAATAGTTTTGGGCTGTAGTTCATCTGGAAATGGAAAGGCGCGACTGTAAATGGTGACCCTACTACTACGAATGCTATACTCTCCTGGTTTGGCTGGGTTTTTTTTGCGACTATAACGTAACTGGATCAGTTCTTTTTCAAGAGCAGCTAACGTTAAGGTCTTACCAACAAACAATTCTAAGGGGCGTGCATAAATTCGAGCCGGAAGTTCCCATCGTTTGCCTTCAAAGTGGCTGGTGATCTGTTTATCAAGTTTTAGTACATAGGGAACAGCAAGCAATAAACAGGCAACTACGACAACGAGTAGGATCAATATATAGAAAGATACTTTTTTCATAATTTATGGGGAACGCTCCGGCCTAACAGTTATTAAATCAGATTTACCCTTATTGTTTTCTTTCCTGTTTCTGGGGTAGATCTGCTATGTGATTTGCTATGTTTTTTTCGCTCGAAATATTCATACATCAGAAACTAGATTCCCATTATAATTGAATCACGCCGTAACGTGAAGAGGAAATTAAATTTTTGATCAACTCACGATAACAAATAAAATCAGTTATAAATTAAACATATTTGTCTTGTGCTAGTTGATTTGATAAGCTTTTAAACATTACATATTGATTATTTGCTGGGGGAGATAATCTTCATATCCTCCTTTTAAAAAAGATTTTACTTATAGTCCAAGAGTTTAGAGTTTTATTGATTCACTTCAAGGTACTTTGAATAATTATAAAATTCGTTCAAGTTCAACGAAGAAGTTGGGCAAAGCAGTAATTTTTCAGGGTAGTCTTCAATTATTTAACAGAACAGGAGCATCATAAAAAAACAAAATAATTACACAAAACTGTTGGATTAATAAAATATGTGTAATTTTTTTTGAAACAAAAATGGAGGAAGTACAGTGCTCAGAAATCTAAAAGTAGGTTTGAAAATTGGTGGTGGTTATACCATTATGGGGCTTATTATTATCAGTATTGTATTGATAACTTCCTGGCAGATAAACCGCATTTCTGTGGTGAATCAGCGGATAATGGAGTTACGCTCTCCGACGGCACGATCCAGCCTAATGATGCTTAATGGAATCAACCATAGTTTGGCGGCTTTGCGAGGTTGGATGATACTTGGCAAAGATCAATTTAAATCAGAACGGAATCAAGCATGGGAGACAGAAATTGAACCGTCGCTACAGATTTTGAAAATGTTGGCGGAAAATTGGACAAATTCAGAAAACATTGAACATCTAAAAACAATCGAAAGTGTTCTACGTGGATTTAACGTGGACCAACAAGAGATTGAAGATATTGCTCAAAGCATGGATAACGTTCCGGCTATTAAAATACTCTTCACAGAAGCAGCTCCCCAGGCGGAAATATTAGCCAAACAGATAACCCTGATGATTGATCTAGAGAAGCTGCAGCCCGGGACTCCTGAAAGGAAAAACCTTCTCGGGATTATGGCAGATATCCGTGGAACTACAGGTCTAGGGTTGGCAGCTATCAGGGCCTATCTTCTTTCTGGAGAGAATAGATTTAAAGAAAAATTCACTACACTTTGGACTAAAAATAGTAAACGATTCAAGGATCTTCAACAGAAAAAATATCTTCTAATTCCTGAACAACAAAAAGCTTTTGATACCTTCTTACATGCAAGGGAGATATTTAAACAACTTCCCCCAAAGATGTTTACCAGCAGGCAGAGCGAGGATTGGAACCGTGCTAACTACTTGCTTAGTACAAAGGCCGCTCCAAAGGGAAACAAACTGGTAAATACACTCACTGCTATGGCGGCCGATCAAAAAATGCTCACATTGGCTGATGAGGCAATAGTAAAGAAAATGAATACTGATCTTTATCGTTTAATATGGACACTCCTTATAATCGGGATATGTTCATGCCTGATTTTAGGCATAAGTATCACTCGCTCAATTACGGGGCCGATACAAGAGATACTAAATAACCTGAAAAGTTTCTCCAAGGGCGAAGGAGATTTGACTCAGCGACTTAAGGTTGAAAATATTAATTGTTCCGAGATTCTCAAATGCAATAAGACAACGTGTAAAAGCTATGGAAAAAAAGCTATGTGCTGGGAGATAAATGGATCTCTATCAAAAAAACCTGACTGTAGTGAGATACACAATGGAAATATTACTGACTGTCAGGATTGTGTTGTATTTAAAAAAACAAACAATAACGAGCTGCAAGAACTTTCCACCAATTTTAATATTTTTATAGGGAAACTCCAACAGATGCTAACATTGGTGGTGGAAGGCGTGGTAAGCATATCGTCTGCCACAACAGATCTGTCAGGTATTTCTAGTCAGATGTTAAAAAGTGCTGATGATGTGTCAAGTCAGTCACATTCTGTGGCAGCTGCTGCTGAAGAAATGAGTGTTAATATGGATTCCGTAGCAGCAGCAACAGAAGAAACAAGCACAAATATAAATATTGTTAGTTCTTCGGCTACAGAGTTGGCAGTAAGTAGCGGTGAAGTAAACAACAGTACGGAGAAGGCAAGTAAGGTTACCGGTGAGGCGGTGGCAGAAGCCGAAAGTGCTACTTTGAAAGTACAACAGCTCGGCCTTGCAGCAAGTGAAATCAGCAAAGTGACCGAGGTTATAACTGATATTTCTGGTCAAACAAATCTTCTTGCTTTAAATGCCACCATCGAAGCTGCACGTGCCGGTGAAGCTGGCAAAGGATTTGCAGTAGTTGCCAACGAGATAAAGGAACTTGCGAAACAGACAGCAGATGCCACAAGTCAAATAAAAAAACAGGTTGAAGGAATACAGAGCTCTACATCAGAGACAGTTGAACAGATTGGGCGTATCACTGAGGTCATTAATAACGTAAACGCGACTGTAAACAGTATTACAGGCGCTGTCGGTGAACAAACAGTTGCCACAGATGAAATTACCAATAATGTTGTTCAAGCATCACATGGACTTAGCGAGGTCAATACAAACGTGGCGCAAATTTCTGAAGTTACCCATCAGATTGCCGAGGATATATCGATGGTTAACCAGGCTGCTACAGAAATGTCCACCTCAAGCAGTGAAGTGCAGGGCAGCGCATCGGATCTCTCAGGAATTGCTGTCAAGCTTGAAAAAATGGTGGCTAATTTTAAGTTATAAAGAGAAAGGGCAATCATCTTGCTACCAGATTTGAAACAGTATAGTTGGGGCATGCATGTGCTATAGGTGCAGGGTCTTTTAGCCCCAACTTTTTTTGCTAATCCAGTACGGTGAGGAAAATTTTCAGAACAGTAAAAACAATATTATCATTACTGGTGACAAGGAGGGGCTAATACTGACTTTTTGTTATTTATTGTTTCAATTTATTGTGACTAGTTCATCAATTATTCAATGCTTTTTTAATTGCTATACCGAGCTGGCTTATTGAAAACGGCTTCTTGATAAAGCCATTAGCTCCGAGTTGAAAAGTTGCCTTTACATCGCTAGTTTCAGGAAAACCGCTGGCAACAATGGCTTGTTGATTAGGGTTAAGTTTAAGTATCTCCTCGTATGTTTGGCGACCATTAATACCTGGTTCCATAAGCATATCGAGCACAATTAAATCAAATTGAGTATTTCGGACACTTTCAATTGCATTATTACCGGAAGAAGCTGCATCAGCCTTGTAGCCGAGAAAGTGTAACATTTGACAGGCAATATCACGTATGTGTGGTTCGTCGTCTACAACAAGGATTCGCTCTCCATTACCGAGAATGGCGTCTTTATCATTATTTTCACTATCATCAGAAATCGTCTTTGCTTCCTGCACTATCGGAAAATAGAGTTGAAACTCTGTTCCTTTTTCACTGCTTTTTACGAAAATCTTGCCATCATGATCTTCTACCACATTCCACACAACTGCTAAGCCCAGACCTGTTCCACTTCTTCCCAATACTTTTTTTGTGAAAAACGGCTCAAAAATACGTTCTAAGTCATTTTTAGCAATTCCTTTGCCAGTATCCTGTACAGTAAGAACCAGATATTTTCCAGTCTTTATCTTCAGCTCTATGGCTTTGGTTTTTTTTACCATCACATTGAAAGTTGAAACGGTAATATTCCCTCCATCATCAGTTGCTTCAATGGCATTTGTCAGTTCATGACAGTTTTTATGATATGTATCTAAAATCCCTCCATCCTGTAGCTATAAGTATTTCGCTAGCTGTTTTGTCAGTCAGGCCTGTGGTGAATCCGGTAGCTGCTGAAAATTGTTCAAATAATTTTTTCAACTCATTAAGATCTACAATTTCTAGAAATGAAATTTGAAGGTTTGTCATCTGATTTCCTTTTACACCAATCAGGTTAGTAAGGATTTTCCTAATAATTTTTTGATTTCTATCAAGATATTATTACTTCCCTTTCCGAATCTTTTTTTAGGCTACCTTGGAAAATTGCTATTTTGCTCAACTTCTTCGTTAAAATTTTCTCCTCGGAATATCGTTTATATGCCTGCTGTAAAATTTTGCGTCCGCATCGAACTTGAACGAATTTTCTAATTATTCAAGGTACCTTCATGTCTGGGATATAAGAAGTTTAACTATAGGCGATTCCTATATCTGCGTCCTGTATTATCAATAAATAATATTTGTAATCATCGAATATTTAAGTATTATTTTGTTCTTCATAATACTAACAATTACTCAAGAACAATCACGTTGATTATCTTCGTTATGTTCGAGGAAGTGAATTACCCATGATATCTATACTTCTTTTTATATGTCAACCAATACAATAATTAAAGCTACCTCTTTAAAAAAATCATTTGGAGCAGTACGCGCTCTTCAGGATATCAATTTATCAATAAATAAAGGCGAAGTTGTTGCCCTTATTGGTGATAATGGAGCTGGTAAATCCACCATCATTAAAATACTTTCAGGTGTTCTTCGACCTGATTCAGGTTCTCTACAAGTAGAAGGAAAAGAAGTCAATTTAAAGAAGTATTCTGTTCGTAAGGCTCGTTCTCTCGGTATTGAAACTGTATATCAGGATCATTCTCTTGGAGAAAAACAGCCTTTATGGCGGAATGTTTTCGTTGGTCGCCATTTAAGAAATGCACTTGGTTTTATTCGTGTCGCTAAAGAAAAAGAGCTTGCTTTGGCTATGTTACAAAAAAGTATTGGCCTGAGTGGGTTAGGTATTTCAGCAGATGCTCTTGTGGGTACCTTGTCTGGAGGAGAACGACAGGGGCTTGCAATTGGTCGAGCCATGCATTTTAACTCGACTCTTACAATTTTAGATGAACCTACAACAGCTCTAGCCGTAAAAGAGGTCGGTAAGGTTTTAAAATTTATCAGATCGATTCCAGAAGAAGGCAATTCAGCACTGTTCATTTCTCATAATCTACATCACATTCATGAAGTCGCTGACCGTTTCCTCTTTGTGGATCGTGGCACAATTGTGCACCAATGCCTGCGAGAAGAGATGGATGTCACAGATTTGTTTGACAAACTTGAAGAACTTAATCGTAGCACTGTAGTCGATGGCGAGGTGTAGGTGTGAATATTATTTACAGATATCGCTTACAGGGTGGCATCTTATTACTCTTAATTGGGCTTCTCAGCGTGTTTATGTTCTTTAGTCCACAGACTTTTTTGCATAGCCGTATTTATATAGCTTTCATGTCTACTATTCCATTTGCAACGCTTCTTGCTCTTGGGCTAACCTTACTGATTGTTGCAGGGGAACTAGATTTGTCTTTTCCCGCTGTTATGGCGATTTCTGGTTTATGTTTTTCCTCAATATCACAATCGACAGGAAGTCCTTTGCTAGGCTTGGTGTGTGCTTTGTGCACAGGTGCCTTCGCTGGATTATGTAATGGTTTTATCGTAGTACGCATAGGTGTTCCTGCCATTATTGCAACAATCGGAACACAGTTTTTCTGGCGTGGAACTTCTACTCTTTTAGCTGATGGTCTATCTCTTAACCTCCCAGAGTTGCGAGAGACTACATTGCATCATATCATGGTTGGTAGGCTCTTTGATTTTCTTCCTATGCAAACATTTTGGTGTCTGATCATTGCAGTTATTTTCTGGTTTATTCTCAACAGACATATTTTAGGCGATGATATTCTCTTTATCGGTGATGACATGAGAACTGCCATAATGATGGGCGTAAAAACAGATAAGGTTCGTATTGGACTTTTTGTTTTGATGGGGATTATGAGTGCCTTGGTATCGGTCATGGTTTGCATGGAGATGGCCAACTGGTGGCCGACACAAGGGGAAGGGTATCTGCTTCTTGTCTTTGCCGCAATATTTTTAGGTGGAACCTCAGTTTTCGGTGGTCAAGGAACAATTTTCGGTACGGTTATAGGTTCGATCATTATCGGAATATTGGAAGCCGGAATCATCAGCAGTGGTCTTTCAGGTTACTGGACGAGGCTTGCACACGGATTGGTAATTGTCACTTCTGTCTCTATTTATGCCATGGTTTTCAAAACTAAACGAACCTGAAAAAACTAATAATATGTAAATGCTATTATTAGAACAGTGCGACACTGTAAAGAACAAAATTAAATGAGCATTTTCTTTCTATCTATAAGGAATAAATACAAATTATGAGATACGCAGGGATAGATATTGGTTCACGTTCAATCGAGTTAGTGGTGGTAGATGAATCTGGTGAGATCGTAGGTAGTTTACAGGAGGATACAGGTTTTGATCCGATGGTAAGAGCCAAGAAAATGACAGAAAAAATCCCTTACGATCACATTATGGCAACTGGCTATGGTCGGAATCTTTTTGAAATTTCTTTTGAAGCACAAACGGTTACGGAAATTAAAGCTCATGCTACAGGTGCACGGCACTATTTTAATGAAGCCACCACCGTCCTTGATATTGGTGGTCAGGATAGTAAAGCCATTTCAATTTTTGAAAATGGAAAAGTGAAAAAATTTGAGATGAATGACAGATGTGCTGCTGGAACCGGAAAATTTATGGAAATTATGGCCAGAACTCTTGGTTTTGATATTGAAAGTTTTGGCTGGGAAGCACTTCATTTTGAAAATGAATTGAATATTTCTAGCATGTGTACTGTTTTTGCTGAATCAGAAGTTACATCTTTGATCGCTAAAGGACATACTCCCCAAGATATTGCGATGGGTTTGCATAAAAGTGTCATTAGTCGAGTGACCGGAATGATAAAACGAGTTTCTGGGGAAGGCAATATCGTCTTCACAGGTGGCGTTGCTCACAATTATTGTATGCAGAAAATGTTGGAAGAAAAGTTGGAGCGTGAGATTCTCGTACCCGAGCAACCACAGTTAATAGGTGCTCTTGGGGCTGCTCTTCTTTCCCGGGAAACCGCTTAAAGATTTGCTGTTAAATATGTATGGTCGTATTCAAAAGAACATAATTGAGACAATTTGAGGATTTGAAATGAACACAGAAATCATGAACAACTTACAGCAACTGTTTGAAGAAAATGTCGAATATATTGAGAAAGAGAAAGAAGAGGGGCGGTCTGTAGTCGGATTTTATTGTCTCTATTCACCTACTGAGATAGCTGTCGCTGTAGGGGGAATACCACTCCCACTGTGTGGCACACGTAACGATCCGATTGCTGCTGCCGAAGAAATTCTTCCTCGTAATCTTTGCCCTCTTATAAAAAGTAGCTTTGGTTTTGCTAAGAGCGACACATGTGCATTTTTTTCCGCTGCTGACATTATAGTTGGCGATACAACATGTGATGGAAAGAAGAAAATGTTCGAGTTGCTCAATAGGAAGAAAAAAACCCATGTTTTGCAACTCCCACAGAATCAAGATACTGAAATGTCTATGATGCTATGGCGTGACGAATTGGAACGTTTCAAAGGAATTATTGAAGATACAAGTGGCAAAACCATCGATGACGAGAGTCTTAGTTCTGCCATTCGCCTTATGAATAGGGAACGCGCAGCTCGTAAAGCACTTATGGATGTGAACAAGGCTCAACCTGCACTTATGAAAGGTACACAGGTATTGGAAGTACTTTTCAAAATTGGATTTCTTGCAGATAAAGAAAAGGGTATCTCGGTTATGAAAGCTGTTACAGCAGAGGCAGAAAATGGAGCTTTTTTGCCAGAGAAACCACGTACTGGAAAAGCTAAACGTATTTTGTTAACAGGCGTGCCAGTAGGGCTTGGTAGTGACAAGGTCATAAAAATTGTAGAGCAGCTTGGATCTGATGTTGTGGCCTTTGAAAACTGTTCTGGTTATAAGCAGGCATTTACAGTCGATGAAAGTAAGCCTCCTATGGAAGCACTGGCGGAGCAATATCTTGCTACTCCTTGCTCAGTGATGAGCCCCAACGAAGGTCGTTTTGATCTATTAAAAGAAATGATCCGGGATTTCAACGCAGATGGCGTTATTGATCTTACCTGGCAGGCATGTCACACCTACAATGTGGAAGCATATTTGGTGGATGAAGTAGTGCAGGAGACCTTTGGTTTTCCTACCTTACATCTTGAAACCGACTACGCCGAAAGTGATACCGAACAACTTCGTGTACGTATAGAAGCATATCTTGAAATGCTTTAGGCTAATGCAGATTTTATACATTTAGTTAGATTTATAATATTTAATACCATTTATAAAAATTGGAGAAAAAATGAGAAAAAATTTATTTAAGTTTTTTACCATTATTACCATGTGTATGGCGATGATCGGAACAGCATCAGCAGGCGAAAAATTATCTCCTTTAGGACAGGACGTTACTATTTATTTTGATACTGGAGGTCCAGTTGGTGGGCCATACAATACGATTGTGCAGAATGGTGCCATGCAGGCTGCTAGTGATTTAGGTGCCGATGTTAAATATTTATACTCAGACTGGAATCCAGAAAAAATTGTTTCAAATTTCAAAAAATCGATGGCATCATCGCCAGACGGAATTGTCTTGATGGGCTTGCCCGGTGATAATGCTCTAGCCCCTTTTATGGATGAGGCTTTTTCTAAAGGAATCGTGGTTACTTGTGTTGATACGGCTCTACCTGAGACACTTAATAAATACAAATCTCAAGGTTTTGGCTTTATCGGTACAGATCCAGATGTCATGGGCACAGTATTGGCAGAAGAGTCATTGAAGCGATCAGGCCTAAAGAAAGGTGATCGAGCAATGATCTGGGGTTTGAAGAGACTTGAACAACGAGGTAAACGAGCACGAGCTATGATCCGTACCTTGGAAGAAGCTGGTGTCATTGTTGATTATATTGAAATTAGTCCAGAGGTTGATAAAGATTCATCAATGGGAACTCCTGTTATTACGGGCTATGTCTCAAGTCATCCAGATTGCAAAATGATACTAATAGATCATGGTGCTCTTACATCACAATCAGGAAATTTTCTTAGGGCAGCAGGAATTAAACCTGGTGAGATCTTTGTCGGTGGTTTTTCTCTATCCCCAGCGACTGCTACTGCAATTGAAGAAGGTTATGTTGATTTAGTGTCTGAAATGCAACCTTATTTGCTCGGATATTTATCTGTAGCACAGATAGTTTTCACCAAAAAATATGGTTTTACCGGTCTTGAACTTGATACTGGAGGCGGATTGGTTCACAAGGGCAATATCGGCCTAGTCGCTCCGCTTGCTAAAAAAGGAATTAGATAATTCACTTAGGGGTACTTTGAAAAATTTAATTCGGATATAGCCACTGGTGATACAATCGTTCTTCTGCTGTGTCCAAGTTAACAATCTATTTTTCATAAATAATTAATATCAAGAAATTATGCTGAGAACTATCGCTCTGAGGTTAAAACCCGGTCAAGATCTTAAAGTTGAACTAGACACTTTAGTGAAGGCCCAAAATATCGAAGCCGCTTGTATTTTAACCTGTGTTGGCAGTTTAACCAAGGCGGTTTTACGCTATGCCAATCAGGAAGAGGCTACTGAAATGAATGGTCATTTCGAAATAGTTTCATTGACTGGTACTTTCTCAAAACATGGTTCCCATTACCATATTTCTATTGCAGATGGTTGTGGCAAAACTACAGGTGCTCATCTCTTGGATGGGTGCAGGGTATATACAACCGCCGAGATTGTTATTGGTGTTCTTGCAGATGTTAAATTTTTGCGCACACTTGACGTAGAAACAGGATTTCCAGAGCTTGAAATAAAACATTGTTCAACACGAGAAAAGGATTAAAAATGGTACAGCACGAATTGTTCAAAAAAACATTTTCCACAGTTACTCTGGCTCTAATTGCGTTTGCTATTGTCCTTAATATGGCAATTGGCCAACTGGTTTCTTTGCTTAAACTGCCAATTTTTCTTGACTCTATTGGTACAGTTTTGGTTGGAATCATCGCAGGCCCAGTGGCTGGTGGTATAACTGGTTTACTCACCAATTTAATTTGGGGTCTTATTAGTTCACCCGTTGCGGCCGCTTTTGCACCTGTTGCTATGGTGATAGGTATTGTGGCTGGGCTATGTGCTAAATATGGTCTTTTCAAAACATGGTGGCAGGCAATTATCGCAGGTGTAATTATTACCATTTTTAACGCTGTTGTTGCCGTTCCTATAAAGTTATACATGTTTGGGGGAATTACCGGCAGTGGAGCAGATTTTGTTACTGCTTATATGTTAGCGCTTGGTAAAAATTTATTCGGTTCGGTAGTTGTTTCGGTCTTTACTTCTAACCTGCTGGACAAGGTAATAACAGCCTTGCTTGTTTGGGGTATTGTAAGAGCATTGCCAGAAAGAACCAAAAGTAATTTTGTACGGATAAACAGTGCCAAAGCCTGAAAGAAACAACAGTGTTTCAAATCTTTATGTTCACCGAGAAACTTGGCTGCATAAACTCCACCCCTTCAACAAATTGGTTTATGTATTGCTGATAGGGGTGACGGCTTATCTTGGTCCTGATGAGTTGTATTTTAAGGGTGGTATCATCGCTCTCAACTTGAGTTTGGCAATTGGTTGTGAGATCTTCAAAGAGACTTGGAACATAGCGTGGCGAATCCTTTTGCCGCTTGCACTTTTCATGATAATGATTCATGGGACTCTTTATCCCGGCAATCAAACAATTATTTTGTCTCTTGGTCAGGTGCATTTTTACCAGGAGGGTTTTCTCTTTGCACTTAATGTTTTAATGCAGCTCACGGCTGTGTTGACCGCTTCGCTGCTCTTTGTTTTATGTACCCACCCTGTAGATCTGGTTACTGCAATTTCTCAAGCTGGTTTGCCAAATGCATTGGCATACCTTATTGGTAGCCCTTTGTTGTTATTACCAATCATGCGATTACGGATAGGAACAATCCAAGCTGCACAGCGTTCCAGAGGCCTCGATTCAGAAGGTAATATCGTAAAAAGATTTTTTTCTCTATTTCCTTTGCTCGCCCCGCTTGTTCTAGGTTCTCTTGTTGAAATAGAACAGCGCTCCATAGCCATGGAAATTAGAGGGTTTAATGCACCATATAAGAAAACATCTCTAAGAAAAATATCTGATTCACGCTGGCAGCAGTTGTTGCGCTGGGCGATGTTGGTATTAGCTGTTTTTGTTATTATCTTTCGATTGTGGAATTAAAACATGCCTGTTCTGGAAATTTCTCACCTGACATTTACCTATCCTACCGCCACCAAACCATCTTTAAAAGATCTGTCTTTTACTGTTGCGTCAGGAGAGTTGGTTGCTGTAATCGGTGCTAATAATAGCGGCAAGTCTAGTCTTTGTTATGCTCTTACCGGAGTCATCCCGCATTTTTATGGTGGGGTTTTTGCTGGTTCTGTTTTGGTAGATGGAATTGATACTGCTGACTGGACAATAAGTGACTTCTCTCAGATAATTGGACTGGTAATGCAGGTTCCGACTAATCAACTTTCTGGCATTAGGTATACGGTTTTTGAGGAAGTTGCTTTTGGGCTAGAAAATCTAGGGGTAAGCAGATCGGAAATTGTAAAGAAAGTAACGAAAGTTCTATCTCTTACTGGTTTGTCAGATTTGCATGATCGTTCTCCATATGAACTTTCTGGTGGGCAACAACAAAAACTGGCTCTTGCAGCAATCTTGGTGCTATCACCCTCTGTTCTAGTTTTAGATGAGCCGACTACTTTTCTTGATCCCCAAGGTTCTTTAGAGGTTTTTGATATTATTTCAGATTTGAAGCGACAAGGGAAAACCGTCATTATTGCTGAACAAAGTCTTGAATGGATTGCTGAATACGCCGATAGGGTTATTGTTCTGGCAAATGGTGAATTGGTGCTGAACGGAACTCCTGAAGAGGTTCTTACAAACCCCAAAATGAAATTAGTGGGGCTAGATTGGACACCTTATACAAAGACAGCAGAGCTTGCAAAACAGCAAGGTCTTTGGGGAAAGGATAAAGCACTTCCATCTACTTTTGCCGCTACTGTTGCAGGTTTTTCAAATTCTTAATTGGTCATGACTGTGGATATACGGATAGAGAATTTAGTTTTTGGCTATAGTGATGAAACGAAAGCACTTAA
This sequence comes from Desulfotalea sp., assembly GCA_051531995.1. Taxonomy (GTDB): domain Bacteria; phylum Desulfobacterota; class Desulfobulbia; order Desulfobulbales; family Desulfocapsaceae; genus Desulfotalea. Next base: position 285,202 of record JAOPTU010000002.1, on the reverse strand, counting down.
CGATGTTTCTCTCACCATCGAGCAAGGTGAACATGTTGCGCTTATTGGCCATAATGGCTCAGGAAAAACAAGCCTGGTAAAACATTTAAATGGTCTTCTGCGTCCATCAATGGGCAAGGTCTGGATCGGTGATAGTCTAACGGAACGTAAGAGTGTGGCTGAGTTGACGCATCAGGTGGCCTTATTATTTCAAAATCCTGATGATCAAATATCTAAACGTCGGGTATGGGATGAGGTAGCTTTTGGGCCAAAGAATTTGAAATTCACAAAAGACCGAATACAAGAGCTTGTGGATATGTCTCTTGCGCTCTTTGATCTTTCTAAACACAAAGATTGTAATCCTTACGATCTTGGTTACAGCGAACGTAAAAGACTTGCTCTGGCATCTATTATTGCCATGGATACACCTATTGTTGTTCTTGATGAGCCGACAGCAGGCTTGGATTCATATGAAATTGGTCTTTTAAAGAACGCACTTGATAAACTTCATCAAGAGACAAAGACGGTTATAATTATTAGCCATGATATGGATTTTGTGGCAGAGCGGATTCCCAGAGCAATATGCTTGAAAAATGGGAAAAAAGTATTTGATGGGGCGGTTCGTAAAATATTTAATGATAAGGAGTTACTTACATCATGCCGTTTGCTCCAACCCCAGATCGTCAGGTTAAGTACTCATTTCGAGCTTGATGAATTGGCTTTGACCCCAGTTGAATTTCTCCGGGGATTCAGGAATTAAATAAAGAAAGTGAGCAACATAAATTTTTATCATATGAATATGTTGTTATGGCTTGTCCTTTGCTCGAAAGTTGCGCTTATAATTTTGTTTTAGTCACAATCCTCGTTTTATATTGTAAGGGCTACCATTTCCCTGCGAATAAGATATTTATTTGAGTCACAGTGATAATAAATGTCATGTTTTGATCAAAAAAAGTCTTACGTTAATTGCCCGCGTAAGAGCAACCTAGTTGAGGGTTAGCTCTTGTTTGTCTTGTACAATAGATTCCCCTTTTTACTTGTTAGCTTGTTGATCTGTCCCTGTTTCAATAAGTTATCAAGTGTAGCTCGGATTTCATTGACAGTATAAAGTCCTAATCCCTCAAAACCAGGCTGCCTACTGCCCCATTGTTGTATTCTTAAAGGTGAAAAGCCCCAACGGGAATATTTATTGAGAAAGGTAATTAATTTATAAGTAAGTGTCTCTGATTCGTTATTTTTTACAGGGAGTGTATAATCTGGATATGAATCTTTGAGGTTTTCAATAGTTCCTGTGTCTTCATCAAACTTAGCAATAGGTATACCTCTGAACTTGCTAGATATATTAACTGCAGCCGGTAATATGATAACAGGTTGCACTACTACATTTATATTTCTCTCTCTCAGGTAGTTTTCATATGCTGACTTATATTTCTTAATTTGATGCACTGAATTGACGAGTGAAGATGGGTTCATTGCATTTTTAATTTCGATTAAATAGTGAACATTATCTGTCTCAATGACACCATTTATTAGAAGCTTCTTGCTACCATAGACGATATTTACGTCTTCACTAAATGAGTTATAGGGGAATTTGATACCACCATTTTTAAGGTTCTGTAATACGTTATGTTCAAAATCGAAATAACTTTGCATCAACTCATCTTTAGAAACTATTGCAGGAATTTCGTTTATGCCTTCTGACTCCTCTGGTAAATCATTGTTGTCAGTTAGGGCTTCAGCTTCATTTGCTATGGATACTGTTGATATTTCAAATAATGCGTCCTGTTCAATCTTCTCTTTCATCTCTTCTTGGCTTGTTTTTCCAAAGAAGTGTTGTTCGTTCTTGTAGTCTGATGGGGCATATAGTACACGGTGATTAAAATTCAATGTTAGAAAGAACGCAATTACTAATAGAACTGGAAATAGCATCAGAAACCATATGTATGTACCTTGATATCCTGGTATAAAAGGTAAAACAGTAGTGCCGCTTATCTCAGCTAGTGCTGCAAACACGGAAATTACCGTTAGGGGATTTTTGATATGTCCTATTTTTTCTATCATGATTGTCCTCTTTCCTTAGCGCGTCATTAACAGATTGCGTGGCTTTTTTAGTAATCTGTTAATGTAATGACATTGTTATTCTTGCATTTTTTTCGATGGGGTTCCTTTTTCATCGTAAGTTAATATGCATGGTAAATTAGCTTACGATGAAAATGAAATCAAATTAGGAATTTAAATAGCTGTTAAATTTTGGTTCGAATCTATTTAGTTGAGCTTGAGTGTAAAATACTAGAGCTTTTCAGATGGCCACCATTGATACTCGAAGGGTTCACATAGCGTTTTGGTATTGTCCTTCCATTTGTTTATCCTAGTAGAGCTTTTTTGCCAATTTTTGTTAAAACTTCTATTGCTTTTATTCCAATTTGCTGTATTTTTTTTGATGCTTCATTATCACTCACTGCAGAGGCTAGTACTTCTTTTACTTCAAGTATTGTTTCTTCTTCTTCTGGGGTAAAAATTGACTCTAATTCGAGTTGTGTAAATCTGGAGCTACCAGCAATTTCGTTTAAGTGATTACTAAATTTACCCATTTTCAGTCTCCTATTTATTTACGTAATCGTTTATTTTTACTTCAACTTCTTTAAGCTTCTCTTTGTACTTGTTTACAAGGTCATTTTGTATTGCTGCTGCATTATGTGCTGACTTTAAAAACTCATGGTTTGCATTTGCCAAATCTAGTAGCTGGCCATATGCTTGAGATGTTTCACCTAGCAAGCCTTGTCTTTTGGATTCAATTGTTGCTATTTCAGTCTTTAAATCTTCGGCATATTCAATGAGTAGCACTCTTACCTCAGCTGCTGGTAGTGCATCTCGTCCCTTCAGCTCACTTGCAATAACATCATCAATAACAACATTTTTCATTAGATTCTCAATTTGAGTTATTTGATCATCTGCATATGCATTTATTAATGTAATTTGGTTTTTTTTAGCTGACTCAAGCCCGCTAATTATTAAAGCTTGTGAAGTGACTGCTTGAGGTGGAATTGAAACACATCCATTAAGAATGAACAGCATTCCGATAAATATTGGAATAATCTTCATGTTAATCTCCTCTTACGAACCCTGACTATCCTCAGGCTCTTGAATAATATGTACCGTGGCAAGAAAAAATGACTGAACAGAATAATTATTATATTTTCTCCTGTTATTTGTCAAATGTTTTTTAATGCCTAATATTTGGTGTAATTTCCTTTGCTCAAAAAAATAATACCTTCTGGTCCACATGCCATATTTGGGAAACTAATTCAGCATATAGAACCAGCACCATCAATATTTACATTCATGTTATAAATATCCAAACAACTATTTTGAGTTCATCTAAGTATTTCTGAATACGACAAAAGAACGTTAGCCGAAGTTCCAGTAGGAAAAAGTCACCATTCCAATAGTTGGAAACTTAATTCAATAAACTCCCCGAATGTTTTTTATTAGCTATGGTATGAAGATAATAACACTTAGATCGCCACCATTTTAGGTGCAAAACTCGTTCTCATAAAGGATTGGTTTCTAACTGATGATAGACTTTGTAAATGGAGTGATATTTTATAATGATCCTAACTATTTTTTCTGATTGACTTCTTTTACAATCCGTTTAAATATGAACGCCAATTGTGCATATGACCGTATTACATAAATTATTCATTTGTTGAGGAGTTGATGGTATGTCAAAGCAAAAAATCGTTATAATTGGTGGTTCTGCTGCTGGTGCTAAAGCTGGTGCCAAGGCAAGACGTATTGATCAAAAAGCTATAATTACAATCATTCAAAAAGATTCTGATCTTTCTATGGCTAGCTGTGGTTACCCCTATTATGTAGGCGGTACTTTTGATAACCGTAACGCCTTGATTGCAACACCAACTGGGGTAACGAGAGATGCTGGTTTCTTTAAAAAGACCAAAAACATTGATGCTTTGGTTGATACAGAATGTTTAGCCATAGACCGAGTTAAAAAAGAAGTGCATTGCGTTAACCTGAAAACCAGTGAAAAAATCGCAGTGGAATATGATAAGCTCATTTTGACCATGGGAGCGAGTGCTAAACGCCTTCCTGTTCCTGGTGCAGATCTTAACGGAATAACTAATCTTCTTTCCATGCAAGACACTGACTTTTTGCATGAAGCAGCAACCAGCGGCAAGGTACAAAACGCTGTGATTATCGGAGGCGGTTTTATTGGCGTTGAAGCCTGCGAAGCATTGGTCACTAGAGGTATAAATGTAACAATGGTTGAAGTGGAAGATCAGGTACTGACTCCACTTGATAAACAATTTGCTCAATTGGTTGAAAACCATATGAAAGCAAAAGGTACAACCATATTAACAAATACTCGACTACAGGCATTTAAAGGTTCCGACGAGCAACTTACTGGAGTTGAACTTGCTGACGGCTCTATCTTGCCATGTGAGTTGGCAGTATTGGCAACCGGTGTTCAACCATTAACAAAAATTGCTGTGGAAGCAGGTCTTAAGGTTGGGGAACTTGGGGGCATAGAAGTTAATGATTTTATGCAAACCTCAGATTCATCTATTTACGCAGCTGGTGATTGTATTGAATGCAATAATATACTTACCGGTAAGAAAACCCTCTCTCCAATGGGAGATCTTGCCAATTTGCAAGGACGGGTTGCAGGTGAAAATGCTGCATCTACTAACTGTGTAACATTCCCAGGTACAACCCAAACAGGCATCTGCAAAGTATTTGATTTTGGTGCAGGAAGCTCTGGAATTACCGAAAAACAGGCTATTGCCAATGGAATGACGAATTTTGAAACAGTGATTAACACAAGCCCAGATAAACCAGGTTTTATGGGTGCAGGACTGCTCATTAGTAAAATGTTAGTGGACAAAGATAGTGAAAAAATATTAGGCTATCAATGTGTAGGTAGTGGTGATGTAAGCAGACAATTGGCAACAGCGGCAATGGCTATCCGTGGTGGCTTAACAGTCACGGATATTGCAACAGCAGACCTTCCTTATGCCCCGCCATATTCACTAGCGATAGACCATTTTATTGCTTCTGCTCATATCATGCAAAATAAACTCAAGGGTAGATACAAAACAGTTTCAGCCTATGAGGTACAGCAAAAGCAACAGGATGGGAATGCACCATTCTTGATAGATAACAGAGCACCGGACGAGTACGAAGCAATGCGACTTGGTATTGGTGAAAAACTTATCCCTCTTGGCGCACTGAGAAACAAGTTTGGCGAACTTCCACAGGACAAAAATGCAGAGATTATTTGTTTTTGTAAAGTCTCCCTACGTGGTTATGAAGCTGCCTTGGTTCTTGAAGAAAACGGTTGGACTAATGTACGTGTCATGGAAGGTGGTATCATGGCTTGGCCATATAAAAGAGAGAAATAGGAAACGTCTTTAGAGAGTAATCATGAATATTATTAGCACAGCAGAGCAAACCATTTTCCACGATAACTGTTTTGCCTGCGGAAAAAAGAACCCTTTATCACTTGGTCTTACTTTTAAACAGATTGATGATAAAACTATACAAGCATCCTTTACAGGTAATTTAAACCTGCAAGGCTATGATGGGATTCTGCACGGTGGAATAATTTCCACTCTGCTTGATTCTGCCATGGCGAACTGTCTATTGTTAAAAGATGTTAAAGGGGTGACTGCTGATTTACGTGTTCGCTTTCTTCATTCAATTCCATGCACAAGTAAGCTGTCCATAAAAGCATGGATTACTTGTGCAGTGTCTTCCTTGTATGAACTTAAAGCTGAGGTAAAGGTAAACGGTAAAGTTATGGCTAAAGCTAGAGCAAAGTTTATGGATAAGGATGTAAAAACTAGTGTGTAAGCTTACCCTCACCGTTTTAGTGGATGATATCCCCCAAGACGGGTTGGACTTTGAACATGGTTATTCTCTTCATATTCAAAGTTCTTCTGGTGCAGTACTTCTCGATACAGGCCAAAGTTCAATTTTTGCCACTAACGCCAAGAAACTTGGTATTGATTTGGGGCAACTTTCATCTCTTGTTCTAAGCCATGGGCATTATGACCACACTGGTGGCATTAGCAAGTTACTGACGATCAATCCTAAAATAGATATTTTTCTCCATAAAGATGCAATGCTACAAAAGCGTTTTAACCTGCACGGGAAAGACGCAAAAGTAGTGAAAATGGGTAATCGTGCAAGAAGCAGTATCCTCAATCAACCGGTAAATAAAATCCACTGGCTTAATGAGCCAACAGAAATTGTAGATAACCTTTGGGCTACTGGCCCGGTTCCTAGAAATACATCTTTTGAAGATACTGGCGGAAACTTTACCCTCGATTCTGCAGGTGTAAATGTCGACCCAATTAATGATGATTTGTCTCTCTGGTATAATACCAGTGAAGGTTTGGTTATCTGTCTTGGTTGCTGTCATTCAGGTCTAATCAATACCTTGCAGTATATTATGAAAACAGCGGGACATGATAAAATTCATACTATTATTGGTGGCATGCATATGTTAAACGCGAATACTCAGCGTCTTCAACATACCGCTGAACAACTTAATGACCTTGATATTAAGCAACTCATAGCCTGCCACTGTAGTGGTGAAGAGGCGATATCCTACTTGAGTACACATGCAAAGTGTGATGTAATCACAGGGTTTACTGGCTTAAAGCTGGAGATATAAATTTATTTGTTGTTCGTTCACAGTTAATGATAAGTAATTGCTTTCATCGACAATGATGGATTAGTGCTCTTACGAGAACGGCAACAAAAAGTACTGCTTTTTGTTGCCGTTCAATGAGGTTGTTAGGAGCGTGTCTGCTACGGGGTCACGATATTGAACCAGAATTCAAAGTTGATCAACATCTTTTGAAGTTCTTTGAACTTGCCTTTGGTACCTTCAACTTTAATTTCACCGCTCTTTAATCCTTGGTCGATAGTTAATTTGCCAAGAAGTATTTTATTGAGTGTAGCACGGGTAGTTACAATGGTGCTTTCGGTGTCATCTTCAAGACCAATACGGTTATTGATCGTTGAGTTCTCTAGGATCAGGGTATAAAGTTCATTAACATCAGTGAAGTTAAATCCTATTTTCATTTTTTTGCCTGCGGCTTTTCCTGAATCTAGACGTATTGCGATGTAATCTAGCATCATGGTTGCAGACATGTTTTGAACAATATCTGGGCTTGCCGTGTTTGGTGTTGGCATCTCCTTTACCCCTGTGCGCAATTCACGTGCTCCAGAGAGATAGAAGTTGCGCCATGGTCCTGATTCTGCAACGTAACCTAGCTGTTCCAGTGTGTCAGCCAGGAGATTTTTGGCTTTCTGGTTGTTTGGATCAGCGAAGACTACATGACTTAATACCTCCGCAGTCCAACGATACTCACCCTTGTCGTAAGTTTTTTGCGCTTGTTTAATTGTATTTTCCGCACCACCCATAAACTCGACATATTTTTTTGCCGCAGGTTCTGGTGCTAGTTTATGAAGGTGTGCTGGGTTTCCATCAAAATAACCCAGATAGAAATTATAGATTGCACGGGCATTATGACTAATGCTTCCATAGTAGCCATGGCTTGCCCATGTGTTGTCTAGTTCTGCAGGTAGTTTCACCATATCCCCAATTTCGTCCATGGTGTAGCCTTGATTTGCTAGGTGAAGAACTCGATCATGTAGAAATTTATATGTGTCTCGTTGCTTGGCAACATGCTCTTTAATTTCTTCAGTACCCCAACTTGGCCAGTGGTGTGGTGCAAAAAGTACGTCAGATTTATCACCCCATTTTAAAAGCATATTGTCAATGTGCTTCGCCCAAACTTTTGAGTCACGAACTTTCGCTCCACGAAGGGTATATAGGTTGTGCATTGTATGGTTGACGTTTTCCGCAGGACATAATGCGCGATACTCTTTGATGTAGTAATGCATTTCAGATGGTGCTTCGGTATTTAGCGTTAATTGAAATTCAAAATGTAGCCCATCTATTACGTGATTTTCCCAATCTTCTGTAATAATATTTGTCGGGGTAATCAGTGTGACTTTTCCTGAGGAGGTTGTAGATCCAAGACCTGCGCCGATGTTACTTTTCGCATCTTTTGGTAGTACGTTGCCGTACATATATGAAGCACGACGGCTCATTGCATTACCCGCCATAACATTTTCGGCTATGGCATTTTCCATAAATCCGTAAGGAGCAAAAATATTTACTTTCCCAGCCTTTAGATCGTCTTCATTAACAATTCCGCGCACACCACCAAAATGATCAACATGGGAATGAGAGTAGATCACAGCTACCACAGGTTTTTTAGGGCGATGCTCAAAGTAGAGATCAAGTGCCGCTTTGGCTGCTTCTGCTGAAACAAGCGGGTCCATAATAATCAGGCCACTTTTCCCTTCGATGATCGTCATGTTAGAGAGATCATAGTTACGAACCTGATAAATATGATCATGTACTTTAAATAAACCAGCAATGTTTACCAGAAGCATCTGGCGCCATAAACTTGGGTTTACGGTAGAAGGGGCTTTCTTTTTTAAATCCTGCATAAAATCGAATTCTTTGGTGCTGAAGATGATTTTTCCATCCTCATCTTTGATTACCTTTTCCCCACGGGCGATAAAACCCTTTTGAGCATTTTTAAAATCTTCAGTATCTTTAAAAGGTAGTACTTTGATCAGGTCTTTGTTTAGTTGTTTAGTAAAGATTGTTGCATCTTTTTCAATACCTAAAGGCTCTGCTATTGCATTTACTCCGCCGCCGTGGGCAAATACCAGGGGCACAGACAATATTAGACTTAACAGCATGGTGCATGGAATCATTAACTTGTATTTCATCTTTTGTTCTCCTTTTAAAGCCCTGTATTATTTCTTAGATACCAGGGTTTTGATGGTATCTTTTTTTGATCTTCCCTATGTTGACATCTAACTTTTTTCTCACTGACGAGTAATCTTTAACGGACGAATTTAACAATTTGTTCGTTAATAATTATTGTTTGTCATGTTCAACAAATATCAATTTACCTGTGTTAAACCCCATACTCTTGGTTTTTTCGATAAAGCTAGAGGCGACCTTGAGAAATTGCTACTTTGGCCAATTTCTTTGTTGAACTTCAAATTTTATCTTCGGAGATAAGCGAACAAAGTGAGACTTCGATATCGCTTATATGCCTGCGGTAAAATTTTGCTTCCGCCTCGAATTTGCACGAATTTTCTAAATTTTCAAGGTACTCTAAATACTATTTCTTTCGTATATTGTTTGTCAAACGTTTCTCAATATCATTGATATTCCCTAGAATAAAATAGAATTGATAGAGAAGTATCACTGTTTCAACTTTTGCATATTTATTATTTGGGATAATTTAATGGCTGATTGCAACGGAGAAGTCGTGCCAATGATAGCAGAGATAACGGCAACCCCATCTACGCCATGACGTATAAGTTCCGCAACATTTTTCGTATTGATACCTCCAATCCCTACCAGAGGAATACTGACATCTTTTCTTATTATTGCCAGCCCTTCAAGGCCAAGGGGAGGAGCCGTATCTTCTTTTGTTGAAGTTGCAAAAACTGGACTTACCCCAATGTAGTCGGCTCCATCCAACTCAGCTTGAATTGCATCTTCATATGATTCGGCAGAAATACCAATGATACTATTTTTATTCATGATTCTGCGGGCATCCTGGATAGTCATGTCGCTTTGTCCAAGATGTACTCCATCGGCATTGCAAGCAAGAGCCACATCAATACGGTCATTGATAATCAAAGGGATGTTGAGAGGTTTAAGAAGCTTCATAAGGTGCTTGGCTTCACCAACGAACTCTCTGGTGCTTAGGTTTTTCTCTCGAAGTTGCACGCATGTGACGCCACCCTTTATAGCTGCAAGAATACATTCAGCAAGTGGCTGGTCAGTTATAAGACTTCTATCTGTAACTAGATAGAGTGAGTAATCAATATCAATCATCTGTTATCCTATGGAAAAATTACATCCTTTGCGTATCTCATCTTCACTTAGAGAATACAAGGCATCCATGAGGGCAGGGACAAAGGAGCCGGGGCCAGCAGAGGTACGGGCCGCTTTTTCTCCAGCAAGACCGTAGTAGGCAAGGGCTGTTGCGGTAGCTGTTACGGGGTCATTGTCAACGGCGTTAAATGCGCCAATAATTGCTGTTGCTGCACATCCAGTGCCGGTAACATTAGGCATCATTGTATGTCCATTGGCAATGCGGATTGTTCTTTTACCATCAGTAACCAGATCGATTTCTCCAGTGATTGCCAGGGTGAGACCAAGCTCTTGGGCAAGAATGGTTGCTGTTTCGGCAGCCTCATCGACACTATGAAGTGAATCCACTCCTTTTGTTTTTGAATTGCTGTTACGAAGTGCGAGGATTTCTGAACTATTTCCCCGGATAACTTTGACAGAGGTCTCATTTATGAGTCGTTTTGCGGATCGTGTCCTGAGAGTAGTAGCACCAGCTCCGACAGGGTCGAGGATGATTGGTGTGTTGCTTTTGTTTGCCTGTTGGCCAGCTTTAACCATTGCATCAACCCAGGAATCTGTAAGAGTGCCGATATTCAAGACCAAAGCTCTGGCAAAGCTCACCATTTCTTCAACTTCATTTTCGGCATGTGCCATTACAGGAGATGCACCCGAGGCAAGAAGGGCATTAGCGGTGAAATTCATCACAACAAAATTGGTGATGTTGTGTATGAGTGGTTTTTCTGACCGAATTTTGTTTAGATTTTCAGTGGTTTTTTGTACTAGATCATCCATTGCTCTTGTCTCCTTTGTAGTCTGTGAGGATGGTAGAGGAGATGAAATGAATGGACCGAAAGAGAAGGCAGACTGGGTATCATATTCTGCAAGTTCCTACGCTGGCTTTAACCAGATCAGGTTCAATGGGTATCATCTCAGGCCTATGTGGCCACCCCTCTGCATTTTATATGTATAGCTATATATACAAATTCAGCTTGTGTCAATATGCAGGAGCATAAGGGCTTAACTCATGGGATTTTTACAAAAAGAAGCAGAGTAAAAATCCCGTGCAGTGAGTCAATATGTCTTGCTCTTTTATTTAAACACAACGTTTTAGGATGGAGTTTTTTGTGATGATAATCACAAAAAAGTAATGGGAAAAGTTTAGGTTGGAGCAAGGGGTTGTAAATAATTATTTCTTAGCTGTCAGTAAAAATACCGGGAACTCTCCATGCGGTTTATGCACCACACTAGCATCTATTACTTCAACTTCTCGAAAACAAGCTAGTTTTGCAGCAGCAGTAATTGCATCTCGGTCAAAACCAAAATGGAAAACACTTGTGTCTTCTGTATGGAAATTGCCATCTTCCTTGTCCAGGTCAGATATAGCAATTATTCCTTTTTCATTTAGCAGAGAATAGAATTTAACGAACATTGCCTCGATATCTTTTACATGATGCATTGTCATTGAAGATATAATGCCATCAAATTTATCAGTGATATCTGCAGATTCTAGGTTGATTTCCATGATATCAATTTCACATTGAAGATCGTCTCTCTTTTTAGCAAGCTGATCATTCATTGATTTTGACGTATCAATAGCACTGATTTTTCGTACAAATGGTGCAATGCGCTCAAGTAGTAATCCCGTACCTGAACCAAAATCCAATAAATCCATTTTCCGATCGAGACTTACATTTTCAATTATAGCATTGGCAATGTTTTCGACATTTGAAACTCTATTATTATCTTTATCGTAAATATCAGCCTTATGTTCGTAAAAATCTCTACTCATCTTGTGCCCTTACTTTTGTTTAAGCAGCTTGTTAGCTGCGATTTGAATGGTATTATTCTGTGTCTTTCTTTCTAACTCATTAATATTATATGTAACTATCACTTGTAGTGCTTTGTCATTCTGTGACTTTAACGTCTATATTTCAGATTTAGAAATTATCTCTATTCGCTCTTGAGTAGCAGGATGAGTGGAAAAGTAATTGAGCCATTCGGGACTGTCTATATCTTCCTGTTTGTTTTTCGCTATCATAGTGATCCTAGTCAGGATATTAGCGAAGTGTTTTGGGTCAACAGAATGTGTTTTTAAATAATTCACGGCATACGTATCGGCTTCCACTTCAAATCTTCGTGAATAACCAAGTTCGGTAAGTATTACAGGCAGGCCAAGAAATATTTCTGAAACGCCTGAAGCATCGCCTGTTACTGAAAGAATTGCGAAAGACAAGATGGAACTCTGGATGAGACGACGTAAACCATGGCGATGGACGATGTGCCCAATTTCATGGGTCAGTATTGCCATAAGTTCCTTGTCATCATCTGCCAGACTGATCATCTCATCGGTGAATATTATTTGCCCGTTTGGTAAGGCAAATGCATTTGCTCCTATTTTCTCGCTTTTACGAAAAAGTATTTCCAATTCTAAATCTGGATGTTCATCAAGAGCAGATTGAAAGAATGCACGTAACTGTTTTTCTTTTTCTAATTCAAGTTCGGATGGGGTGAAAAAGGCCTTGTCAAAAATGGTAAGAGTTTGCTCACTTGTCGTATTTAAAACTGATCTTGGTATTTGCTGTGCAATTAGATTAGCCGCAGTGGGTACACCATATTTCATGCCAGCAAATGCCATTAAGAGAAATATAACAACGGCAATTAGGACATAGCGAAATTTGGATTCAAGGATATGAACTTTCAGTAACCAGTGCTCTCGTCTGAGTAGTTTTAATGCCTCATCAACGCTAGCATTGTCTTCCGTTTCAAATGACTCATCCCCTGCAAAATTTAGATAGCGAGGGGTATTTGCAAGCCTTGCTGATATGTTTGGCTTAAAAGTTTCCCCTTGGCCGATTACTGCACCATCAGCGGTGCAGTGTATTTGCCAGCTACCATTTTCAGGAATACTTAAGGTAGCTGGTGTGCCGTTTGAGGTTTTGCCATCAAACCATTCGCCTTTAATTGTAATCATATTCCGATATCTAAATCGAGAAATTCAGCCGCTTCATCACCCAACGCACTGACCTGACTTTTTTCATCTGCCACAAATTGGTTTAAATCTCCAACAGCTTTGAAGGTAAGATGTTCTATTTGATATTTATGGCTTCTTATCTCGGCAAAAGGAAGGAATAATCCACCAGTTAAAACTGTAGCAAGCGTATTCGTAACGAAAATACCAAGGAACTCTTTAACAGACATAGTTGATTGAAAACTATGATCAGCTAGTCTACTTGAGTTGTAAAATAGATTGGTTGCCTTAACTGAGAAGTAGGCAATGGCATAGAGATAAAAAACTGCCATAAATAGTATAGATGAATAATTAATAAAATAATTTACCACTGCGCCTATAATGCCGACTATTATTGCCGGTAAGATAAGCTTTAGAAAGATTCTATAATAATCACCTGGTTGAGCGATAAAAGAAAATTTAGTTGTTCCATACCCACTATTTTCAACAATAAACTTCTTCTGTTTGAAGTAAATGTAAGGAGCTATAAACCCTAGAGTTAAGGGTATCAATATGGGCCAAAAAAGATAAACTTTGGCAGCCTCCATATAGGTTCCACTAAAAGTAAAACGTATATTACGAGTGGCACTGTTTCTGGCATTAAATGATAATGCTCTTACAACGAAAAATGGCAATAAGGGAAGCATAGTCAATATCAAAATAGCACCTGCTCCTGGGTACAAAGCTTCAAGCACTGAGTAGATGATAAAGCCAATAAAAACAATGATTCTGCCTTTGAGAATAGTCACCGGATTTGCAAGATAATTAAAAGATGCGTCATTAACTCTGGTGTTTCCATAAAAGTATTGTTTTTTGCGTACTTTTGCCCAAGCAGAATATATACCGAATGTTAATACAGTTAAGACAATATTAACTATCCATATTTTAAAGTATTCAGATCCCACTCCTGTGAAAGAAAAAGGCAGCTTTTGACGTTTTTTTCTTTCACGCGGTTTGGGAGGCTTCTTAAAAGGTGCTGGGTCTGGAATAATAACTTCAGAGGTCTGTTTAGGAGGCAGGGATGGCTCGGGTGCTTTTTGCGGCTCTTTTGGTTCTTGGACTTTTTTCTTGGCTCTCTTTGCCAAAGCAATCCAATCTGACCCTTTTGCATTTCGCACTAAGGTTCGACCATTTATCTTTTTGTCCTTTGCAAGCTGTTTTAGTTCTTCAGTACTTAACGGACCGACTTCCTTTTCCTCATCTTTGTAATACCACACTAGTACTCTCCTCTTATCTATTCATGGATGGAACTCTTATTAAATAACGAGATATAGCAATGACAATTACTCTATTTGTTTGTGAAGCCTAACCCGAAAAGTATTAACATTAAAAATTAATAAAGCCCAACATAATTTTTTGTATCTGCGTTATGGATTATACAATTATGATAAATTCAGCATCAAGCCTAGTAGATTATTGGATGAATTTGATGTGCTTACTGTTGTCTGGAGGAGACCTTGCATTATTTTTTTTGAAAATGGAGGAAGTGTAAAGACTGCATTTAGTCAGGGCGTTTATTCATCATTAAATGTAAACGAAGTAGGGTATTTTTTGGCTTTTGCTTCGTTTGCCGTTCTAAACGATAACCGGTTCCCATATCTTTGAAAGTACAGAAAATAGGGCATGTAATCGGGATTCATCTTTACGGCGTTTCAGGCAGGCTATGGATAAGGTTAGATTTAGGTTTTCCTTGTCCCATATCGCAAAATCGTCTTTGTCAGACTCCTGCATGATATCTCGTTCCAATACTAATGATAGTCCTACCCCTGCCTTTATCATGGTTTTTATAGTTGACTCCTGATCAACATTTGCAACCTCGTCGGGGGAAAGCTCGTGCATCTTAAATAACTGAGATATTATCATATGGAATGGGCAATCAGCCGGTGTCATAATCCAGGGAAAGTCTCCCAACACTTCTGGCGCTGCATTTGCTATTTTTTCCCTCCACTTTGCGGGGCCTGCGATCACCAATTTTAATTGCTGAAGCTCGGTTGTAAAAATTTTGTCCGAGTCAGATCGACCATAAATAAAAGCTGCATCCAGCTCTCCGGTTTCAAGTCGATCTAAGGCATCGCCGGTCATACTCTGTAAAAAATGAAGCTGAAGGTGCGGATATTGTGATTGTAATGTGGAGAATAATTCAGGAATACGTAAAGAATCTGGTTCTGTATGGAGACCTATTCGGAGATCACCGGAGATGGTTCCTCGCAAGATACCGGCATGGGTAACCATGTCATCGATGATGGCTAGTGCCTTGTCTGCATGTCTTTTAAGCTGAATACCATCAGTTGTAAGAACCATTCCTTTTGGGGTTCTAGTAAAGAGATTGATGCCAAGCTCATCCTCAAGTGCTTTTATGTGTGCACTCACTGCTGGCTGACTTGCATTAAGCCGTTTGGCAGCACGGGTTAGGTGACCCTCTTTTGCTACCATTGTAAATGTCTTTAGTTGATATAGTTCCATTGAATCCACAGCCTTTTTCTCATTTTACAAGTTCCTTTAACTATACCAGATCATAATACCCTTGGCTGATCGTTTTTTCTGAAGAGCAACATCCAAACAGACGATTGGATTGTTTTGGCTCCTTGCGATATTTTTTTCATACACTTAACAATTAATGAAAAAGGGGAACTAAATGAAGAACAAAGAGTTTATGCAATGCGCATTAAAATATTTATTTATGCCTGAGGACAGTTCTGGGGGAAATTATCTGGCAAGTCAGTCGTTTACCACTTCATTTTGGTCTTCAAATGCCCGCTGGCTTGGAGTAATGAAAACTTTATTATGGGCAGTGCTTGCCATCGTTTTACCAATAGTACTTATACGCTTTTCTTCTTGATTAATGTCCACATTTATTCCGTAACACTTTTTAATTTGCTTCTTTGTTTTTTGACTGTTGAAAAGATACAGACAGGTATTTAACCCGGGTAAAATCAATGTTGACATTGTGGTTTTACCCGGGTAGAATCCGTTCACTCAAAATTCAATAGGAGGACATGAGAGATGGACGAGAAAGATATGGAAAGTTGTACAGCATTTAATAGTAACGAATGTGTATGTTCAGGAGACCTTTTGCAGGTCACAAGAAAAGCCAAAGAGATCATAGATAGAGATGAACTGGCATCTATCCTTATTTTTGACGATACCACCAGCGAAATTGTAGAGGTGGATTTTCGTGGCACGATGGAAGATGTCTTGGAAAGGTTAGAAAAAACAACAGTAGTTGTGAACTCAGTTAAAGCGCCGTTAGAATCAGAAAAACGATTAAAGCGCGGACCAGGTCGTCCAAAGCTCGGTGTTGTTTCCCGAGAGGTCACATTGTTACCGCGACATTGGGACTGGCTTAAGAGTCAATCAGGAGGTGCATCTGTAACACTTCGGAAACTTGTAGAGGAAGCAAGACGACTAAATAGCGGCAAGGACAAGGTGCGGTATTCACAAGAAGTGGCATTCAGATTCATGTCTGCTATGGCTGGCGACTTCCCTGGTTTCGAGGAGGCAACGAGGGCCTTGTTTGCAGGTGATTCTGAACGTTTCAATAGTTTGGTAGCTTCATGGTCTATCGATATACGGGACTATGCTCTGAAGCTTGCTGGTCCTGCATTTGATAATCCCGTATAATACTGCCCTCTGTGTCAAATAACTAAAGGGTACTAATTCACCAGTCGTTGTAGTTGAGTTGATATCGGAAAGACACAGCACGGTGGTATTGTTTCCTATGCGTGCAATTCAATAGATACAGTATTTTCCTTTGTCTATTGAATTGAAAATCTACTTGTATTGAAATGTACTATAATGAGGTTTATATCTGACGGATGCCAGTTTGCAAAGCTATGCTGAATAGTTAGTTTTTTTGAGGAAGCAATGGGTGATACGAGGACAGAGTAAGAACTTGAAACTCATTAGGTTAATCTTTCGTTATAGAATATTAGGGGAAGTTAACGTCCGCAAGAACAAAACTTGTGAGAAATTTATTTTGCTGTAAGTGACTTTTTGAACATGACACCTAATGTTATGCCTAGTATTGCAATTATAGAAAATAAAAGCAGTAATAATGCAGAGCTATCGTCTATCTTGAATGAACCTCCAATGGTAGCAGCAACCAACCCAAGTAAAACCGCTAATATTGATATTCCAGCTAGTATTGTTGCCAGTCCAGAGCCGATACCTTTAAGAACAGAAACAAACTGACTAGCAGCAACAAATGTTCCTACACAAATAATTATCCAGAACCACATACCGGAACCCATGATGCTACTGGATAATGCAGATGTAGAAAAACATGCTATCCCAAAAAGTATCCCAATGGCTTTATTCATATTTAATCACCGTAAAGATTGCCCAACTTCTTCGTTGAACTTATAATTTTATCCTCGGAGATAAGCGAACAAAGTGAGACTTCGATATCGATTATATGTCTGCGGTAAAATTTTGCGTCCGCCTCGAACTTGAACGAATTTTCTAATTTTTCAAGGTACCCTTATGTGTTTTCACTTCTTTATTTGTTACTCGTAGCAAGACCGATTCCAGCTGCAATAAATGTGCTACCAATAACTCTTTGTATATATTTCCCAGTGGTAGCTTTGGAAAATATAGAGACAATCTTTTGCCCACCAATTGCGTAAATCATAAAACAGTTAAATGCAATAAAAGCGCAAATGCTAATAAGTATGCAAAACTGAGATAAATAGGCTTCGTTAGGAGCAATAAATTGAGGAAAGACAGCGGTGAAAAATACAATAGCTTTGGGGTTTCCTGCGGTCACAAAAGCAGATTGCAGGAACATTTTTCTTAAAGAAATTAGTTCATTTGGTTGATTTAATTCACTTGCTGATGGCGACATTTTTGATGAATACAACATACTTATTCCCATGTAGATAAGATACGCTGCCCCTGCCCATTTAATGAGTTGAAATGTGGTTTCAGAAGCGATTAAAATTGTACCTAAACCTGCAATGGAAATAGATGCTTGAAGCAGTGTAACAGTCACATTCCCCATTGCTGATGCAATTGTTCTCTTGGCGCCGTAATGCATACCATGCGTTAAAGCCAGTAACATACTTGGTCCTGGTATAACTGAAGCAACAAATACAGTTATTGAAAATATCAGTATAAAATTGAAAGACATATTAAATCCTTTATATGATTATTGTTCTGATTAATTAACACACATAACAGTAGTGATAGATGGAAAACAAAGAGAATATTACACTAACTCCTAACCTAAAACTAGTGGGAAATGTTATTTAGGAGATCTCAAGTATTCTCTGGAAGAATTTTTGACAAATTGCGTATATTACGGACATTTTCTTCATGTGTCTCATTGTAAAAATCTGTTACTCCCTCGGGAAGTGTGATGTCTGCATCTTCTTTTAACTCTCTTAAATAATTAATGTTTTCAGTAATTATTTCACGCCCACCAATAGGGCCATGTGAGGGAATTACAGTGTTTACACGAATATCATTTTCCCACTTTTGAAGTTTTTCTATCCAACGATTTATCTGGCATTTTTCGGGAACAAAAGGGAATGGCGTCTCAACAGTATCACCCATTAAAAGAATTCCCTGCTCTGGTAAAAAAGCCACAATAGAATCTAGAGTATGCCCAGGTAGGTGGTGCAGGTGCAAGATTGTTTTATCCAGGTAAATATCTAAATCATTGGAAAATATTTTTGTTGGGCTAACGAGCTTTATATTTTCATATCTAAGAGGATCAGAAAGTTTTTTCTCAAGCAATGTGGTTGGTACATCATCGTTGAAGCGACCTAAGCATAATTCATGACCAATTATTTCGGCATTTGAGTAAGGAAGTCCACATGAACCCCATATGTGATCCCAGTCAGCATGGCTATAAATTATTGTCAGCTTTTTATCTTTAATGATCGGTAAATAGCAGTTGATATCGTCTGGATGAGAAAGAGTATCCCATATGACCGCATTGTTTTGGTCGCATATGAGGACACTACGAACCTCGAAGTCTTCTAGTTCAATATCATTTACCCAAACATTCCCATCTAACTTGTATAGACTGTTCATAAATATATTCTCATGCTTTTATAAGTGGCAAGATGTCTGTGTTAACCTTTGGCCAATTCATAGGTTTATGGCTTTTTAATTTTGATGATTACCAGAGTAACGTCGTCATCTGCTTTTTGTCCATCGCGAAACAGTTCAAGTTCCTGAAAAACAATATCTAATATACCGGTAGCAGGTAGATTGTGGTTGTTCTCAAGTAGAGATTTGAACCGCTCTTTACCAAACATCTCACCTTTGATGTTGACAGTTTCCCATATGCCATCGGTTCCTAAAGCAAGAATATCTCCGGGCTGAAGGCCTTCTTTTACATTAGATACACATTTGTAATCTGTGACAAACCCAAGAGCCATTCCCGCCCCTTTAAGTTCTTCAAATGTTCCAGTGCTTGGACTAAACAGGATGGCTGGATCGTGGCCAGCACGAACCCATTCTAAACTTTTTAAATCCGAGTGGATGCTGAGGTAAAAGAGGGTCATAAAACGACCGCTTTCTCGAACGTCGTTAACTAGATGCATATTCATAGCATCAATCATTTCGGTTAAAGATTCTTGCTGGGATGCATGTAAACGTAAGAACGCTCTGGAAGATGACATGAGGAGCGCTGCGTCAACTCCATGTCCTGAAATATCGCCTACAGCAACACTGAATGTAGTATTTGATTGTTCCTGTTGAAGAAAGAAGTCATAATAATCACCACCTACTTCATCACAAGAGACATTACGGCCAGCAATGTCGAGACCATTTACAGTTGGAGCATGCTGTGGTAACAGACTTTTTTGCACTTCTCCTGCAAGAACTAGTGCTTTTTTCTGCTCAGTTATATCTGCAAAAAATGCCATATGACCAATAAGCTCATCGGTATCATTACGCAGTAGATTGGAGTTGATTAAAACTGGTCTTTTCTTCCCATTTGCATCCAACAACGTTCCTTCAAATTGTCGATAGGAATATCCTTCCATTTTTTTAGTGTTTGATGAAAATAAGGTACGTTCATTAATGGGTAAGAAATCAAAAATAGTTCTACCTATAATCGCTTCTGGTGATACATGTATGAGTCGGCGAAATGCACTGTTCGTATCAATAATAGTCATAGATTCATCCATTAGAACAAAACCTTGCCCTGCTGTTTGAACAATTCGACGAAACTTTTCTTCACTTTCTTGTAGTTGCTTTTCCTTTCTCTGTATCTTTTGTCGTGCTTTCTCCACTTCATCCATCATTTGGTGATGCATTTTTGTGGTAAATTCTTTGACGGATTCGAGGGATTTTCGATCTGCCTCTGATCTCATCAATTTGCGTTTGAGATATTGATACTGCTTAGGATTTGTTGGATCACATGGCTCTTTAGGTTCTTGTTTATGGTGTTGGGCATGCGTTATCTCTTTAGATCCTGGACCAATCAATAAAGTCGTTAACGATGCTGCTTGAAGTATGGGAGGACCACCTTCTGTGAGAGGAGCAATTTCACCGAGGCTGAAAAACCCAATTACAGGCAGTGCAGGAGGGAAAGACTCCCGTAAAGCCTCTAGCTCTTTATCGACAGCAGTGCCGAGAATATTTTTCCTGAAAGCACATGAAAAGACAATTGCCAAGGCCGGTTGCCAAGAAGACTCTTGTTCACTGAGGGCCTTATTGGTTTGACGTGTATCTTGGATAATATCTCCTCGAGTTGTATCGGTTAGCTGCACCTTGGAACCCTCAGTGATATTACCCGTAAAAGTTATGCTTTCATCATCATGGTAAATGATAGGCGCACGGTGGTAGTAATTCTGAATAGAATTTTCATATACAGCTAAAGTGAACTCTTGCGGAGGTTCTTCATGGTAGCCAAGATATTTTCGATAGTATTGAACTGCACTTAATCCACCGATTTTATAAACTCTTCGGTTGGTTGAACTATTCACGACAGCACGTTTTCCAATTGGACTCCAGCTATTGGCAATAGAAGATCTAAACTCAACTGGACCGGAAAACAAAAGTATTGGCAGGCTGTCTTTAAGAACTTCTTGGTTGTAAAATTGCACAACCTCGTTTGGATCAGATAATAGTGTGCCAGCTACTCCTCCGAACACAGGGCAATTCGGTCCAAGATCATTATTTAAATATTCCAGAACTGGCTCAATGGGGGTTCCGTAACCATCAGGGAATGTGAAACAAAGTTTAGGTTTACCAGGTAGTGATGATGTGGCTGTTGATATTGCTTGGTCTATCGCTTTCAGGCCTCCTTGTGAGAGTGCATTGCCAACACCAACGGCAAAGTGGATCTGATTCGAAGAAAGAAGAGTCAATGTAATAGCATCATCTCCACCACCATGAAAAGTAGAGAAGTTGCCAGCGGTAGAACAGCCAATCAATTTAATGCCGGGAAAGCTTTTGTTAATAAAAGTGAGCATAAGCTCATGATCGAGATGTGGCCCGGCAAAAACGATAGCTACCGAGGGATTTTTCCCATCAAGTTGTCTTGTGCAATCGTTGATAACTTGTTCAACAATAACTTTTGTATCATATCCCTCTGCGTGTCCATGTACAACTTTCAGCACTTTTTCTTCCTTCTCATGTAATAATGTAAGTCCGAGGAAATTTATCAAAAACTCTTTCTATGAACTTGAAAATAATTATGATTAGTCTAATCTTTTTTTTGATAAAGTGTGTGGCTTATCAGTTGAAGTATTTTTCATTTCAGGGCTATCGGAAATAACATCAAAATTCATGATGAATTACTTTATTGCCTCTAACTAATAAGTAAAGATTACACTGCATAGTAATACCGTAAATAGCTTTTGCAAATGAATCGGTAATATAAATTCTCTTGGTATGGGCGCCTCATCTCATGCTATTAGTTGCAAACATGCCTTTGGTAAAAAAGAATATTCAAATCATTTTTAATTACTTTCTTGGTTGATATTAGGCGTATGACTCATTGTTTAGTCTTTTGATTGTCTTTCCTCGTACTTGCTTCAGATGTATTTTTATAATAAATCAATATAGTTAAGTGCAAACTTTATTGATGACTCCTTTTTTTATGAAAGCAGTTTCTGTTGGAAGTACATTTGGAACCATTCTTTGGCATGGTATTACCTAAATTGTACCTGGTTAGAGCAAAGGGGTATTGCTGAAAAATGCTATGTTGTTCAGAAAAGAAATATTCCAACCTTCCTTGATATCAGTAAAGCAAATCTTGCATTTATGATTTAAAAGATGGTTACTAGAAAACTTAGCGAGAGTTTGTAGTATTAAGAGAGTTGCTTTTTTCACCCTGGCCATAGATTTTAGAAGAACACACTATCTTGGGGAATTGTTACTTTGCTCAACTTCTTCGAGGTGCCCAACAGTTATTGATATGAGGACATAAGATGCAACATATTATTGATGATTTAATATTTAGTTTATCCACAAAATCGCCCAACGTTATTGTTTCCATTATTGGAAGTTCTGGCTCGGCCCCACGGACATCTGGGGCGAGAATGTTGGTGCACAAGGACGGAAGCATTGTTGGAAGTATTGGCGGTGGAGCTGTCGAGGGAAATTGTATTTCTTCGGCGATGGATCTTTTTCAAAGTGGCGAAAATGATCTTATAATAGATTATGATTTGCAACCGGGCGATGCTGCGTCTCTTGGTATGGTTTGTGGTGGCGCAGTGAAGGTTTTATTGCAGAAAGGGGATTTCAATGATCTTGAATTGTTCCAGGAATTGAATGAACAGTATAAAAAAGGCAAGCAGCCAATCTTACTTACCCATCTACCAATTGCTGAACAGAGAGCCTATTTTTCTTTACTCAAAAATAAAGAGAAGCAAGTAAACCAGAAAATTATTTTCGAACTTCAGCAGAATAAAAAACGTGGTCCTTTTTTATTCTCCGTAGAAGAAAAAACAATCTTTGTTGAAGAGATGGTTCATCCCGGGACTGTGCATCTTATGGGCGCTGGTCATGTCGCTTTAGCAACCGCAAAAATAGCCCATTTCAGCCATTTTGATATTGTTGTGGTAGATGATAGAAAAGAGTTCGCTAATGTTGAAAGGTATCCAGAGGCAAAGGAAATCAAGGTTCTTGGCAGTTTTACCGGTTGTTGCAAGGACCTTGGCGTAAGCGATTATGTGGTTATTGTTACCCGTGGCCATATCCATGATAGGGATGTCTTGGCTGATGCACTGAAAACTGATGCCATTTACATTGGCATGATTGGTAGTAGTAGGAAAATTAAGACGGTTTATGACTCTCTGTTGGCAAGTGGATTTAGTCAGGACGATCTTGATCGTGTGCATAGTCCTATCGGGCTTAGTATTGGTGCAGATACTCCAGAAGAGATTGCCATTAGTATTGTGTCGCAACTCATTCAGGTAAGGGCCGGTAAATGATAATAACGAGGCATATTATCGTTGCTGGATGTTTCTTTCAGTCCTTAAGTATGACAACACGAAGTTTGTGTAAGTAGAGGTATTAATGGAAATATTCTTAGAGAGATGGACTATCTTTTCTGTGTCTTTGTTCAAGAAATCCTAACTGATACCTCTGGGGAATGTGTGCGACAGAGCAAGGTTTACAGATGTAAAACGAGTTAGAGTACGAACAATTTTTTCTAAAGGATTTTCCAATGGATGTACTAGCTTTACTTTTCGCTTTTCTATCTGCAGTGCTAATGGCAACAATTGGTGTTTTTGCCAAAATAACTGGTTTGCCCCCCGAACTGTTGACATTTTTTCGATTAGGTTTGGGAGCTGTTTTTATGGCACTGTTTTTGGCTATTACTGGCAAATTCAGCTTGATTCTAAAGCGACCCACATTGGCAGTCCTGATCAGCGGTATGTTCTTGGCAGGCTTGGTTGTGCTTTATATAAAAGCTATAAACTATACAACCATGGCTAATGCCGTGATGATAATGTACTTAGCTCCGCTTGTTGCTTCAATCATTGCCCATTTTTTTCTAAAGGAAAGACTTACACGCCTTGGTACGGTTCTAATTTGCATGGCAATGTTTGGTTTTGCCATGATGATGGAATTTAAAATTGATATTAGTGGCGAAAGTCGAAACTTTATCGGTTTGGCATTTGCCACTATGGCACTCGCTTCTTACACGGGTTTTATCCTTGTTAATCGAATGATTAAGTCAGATGTACATGTTTATACCAGTACGTTTTGGCAACTATTTTTTGGTGGTTGCCTGATGGCCCCTTTCATCATAAATACAATTACAGATGTTGGCCCAGAAAATTATATTTGGGTAATGGCAACCGGCTTTTTTCCAGGTTTTTTAGCAATCCTTTTTGCGGTTGTAGCTCTTAGAGGGTTACCAGCAGCAATGTTTGGCACCATAGCCTATACTGAAACCGTCGCTGTGGTAGTTTTTGCCTGGACACTGTTTGGTGAATCACTCAATGGTATGCAGTTAACTGGTTGTGTAATTATAATTGTCAGCAGCATTCTTAAAACCCTTATTAATGATAAAAGGTGAAATGTGTGCTCAATTCATCACAAAGTAATAGAATATTCAGAGATTGGAGATGGATTTTACCTTAAGTTCTCTTGCCAAACCGATTAGAAGAAAAATTATTGGACTACTTAAAACCCATGCTCAAATGCGTCTGATGGAGTTTACTAAAGAACTCAATATCAGCGATCATACGAAGGTTATTTTTTCATCTAAAATCTCTAAAAGAAACCCATATTATCCGCCAAAACAAAGATAGATCCTACTCTCTTACAAAGGAGGGGATTAAATTGTTTGGATGCCTGCTCATTCTTGAAGGACATATATCTTCATGGTTATAGGTGGTTTATAGTCAATTGTTGAATGCAGATGTGAACTCAGATTCACATTTATTCTTTTTCTGTGTAGTAAATTTTTCTTGTTTTGATGCGTTCAAATAGCATATTGTTTTATGGATGGCTAAATTTAGCAGTAAAACAAAAAGAACCATTAACCAGAGAGGGAAATATGAAATTATTACGTGGAACGGCAGTAACAGGATTGGCTTGTGCGATCACAAGTACACTATTGTTGAGTAGCTTTTCTTTTGCAAAGGGTGAGGCGTATACCCTTGATAGTATGAAAATATCTGCCCCTATATCTTTAGAGGCAAGTAATCCTGCCTGGGACAAAGCTCCTGCTCTTAACATCACTCTTGCTG
Organism: Desulfotalea sp.; assembly: GCA_051531995.1. GTDB lineage: Bacteria > Desulfobacterota > Desulfobulbia > Desulfobulbales > Desulfocapsaceae > Desulfotalea. Next base: position 260,070 of record JAOPTU010000002.1, on the reverse strand, counting down.
AGACTCCATATAAGCCAAAAGAATTTCCCGGACAAACCAAAACCAACGTTACTCTCAAGTCTCTTTATGACAATGACAGTTTGTACATGTACATGCAGTATGATGACTCTACCCAGAGTTTAGCTCGTTATCCTTGGATAAAACAAGAAGACGGTTCTTGGAAGCAGTTGAAAAATAAAGATTACACAGGTCATGAAAATACTTACTACGAAGATAAGGTTGGTATGTTTTGGAATATTTCTACCCGTGGATTTGCTAAGAAAGGTTGTGCTATTTCATGTCACATGACTACAGATGGAAAAAACAATGGTACTCCAGATACTTCCGCAGGTAGAAAATATACTCGTTCTTCCAAAGAAACCATTGATATGTGGCACTGGAAGTCTGTAAGAACAGGTATGGCATTTGATTTATCCCATGATCAATATGTGGATAACAATACCGATCCAAAATCAAATAAAGGTTGGGGACGACACGGCGATGAGAAGCTTGGTGGTGGTTATAAAAATAATATGACCGCAGACAAAAAGATGCCAATGTACATGAGCCCTAAGTCAGGTGATACTAGAACATGGTTATTGGAAAGCGAAAAAGTACCATTTGTAGATACTTTCAAAGCTGGTGATATGGTTCCTGCTATTGTGGTTTCCAAAATGACTGGTTCTGCTGCAGATATTCAAACAAGTAAGAAGTATGAAAATGGTAAATGGACACTGGTTTTTAAACGTGCTTTGACCACCGATCATCCAAAATCTGCCATACAAGATGTACAGTTTGATGATCTAAGCAAAGCATATTATTTTGGTGTAGCTGTATTTGATAACACCCAAATTAACCATATTTATCATGATGGTAGTATTAAACTTCAATTCAAATAATAAAGGTGGATATTGTGACTATTCAACAACTTAATACACAAGCGAAAATAGCTGTCACTTTGTTTTTGCTCTTTATTATAACAGCTACAATATCCTCAGTAGTTTTGCTTGGATTAGAGCTTACTGGTGAGAAAGCGGGGCTTAATATACCTACGGTTTCACAGATCCAGTCGAAATATACTACTCCTGCATTAGTATCCGCTATGCGGGGTAGTATGTATCAATATGTGACTGAAGATGATGATATCGATTTAGTTGAGCAGTGGATAAAAGATGGTGCAAAAAAAGAAGATGAGTCGTATGAAACGGTGACGGAGATCATAAAGTTTGATTGCATTAACTGCCACAGTAAATCATCAACGATGTCTAAGGCTATTCCTTCTATGCCCTTTGAGACTTATGAAGAAATAGTCAGCCATACAGATGCTGGGTATTCTTGGACCAAAATGTCAAAGCAAGCCCATATCCATATTTTCGGCATTGCGATGTTTCTCATTACATTGACTTTCCTTTTTGCTTACACTACCTACAGTAACAGTATCAAAAATGCTTTGATTATAGGTTCTTTCACTGGTGCATTTTTAGATATTTTTTCATGGTGGTTTTCTAAATATTATGATGGTCTTGTGTATCTTATTTATGGGATGGGAGGCCTGATGGTGGGCTCTATCTTACTGATGTCGTTTATGATAATCATTAATATTTGGCAGAACAAAGAGGAAGTATGATTTAATTGGTAGTTGCTGATATGGCGTTTCTGGCAATACTGTTAAAAGGGTTTAAAGGCTGAATGCGGCTTTTAAATCCTTTTTTTTTAATCTAAGAATTTGGTGTGATGTAGAATGTAATCATTTATCATTTTTCCATTGATGCAGTAACCAGCTGCATTACTTGCGGCGGCATCAAAATTTGAGCTTGCACGCAATTTTGCTCTGCTGATCCACTCGGTTTTAGGAGCGGATATACTGTTGGTTAGTAAATTCAAAGTGTAAGTGTCGGCGACCATACACATCTTGTCGTTAGTTTTGTTATCACATTGTATTGCATAGTAACAGGCATTTGCTCTTCCTTGCACCTCTACATATCCTCTATCTTTTAGTTCATCTTCTAGGGTAAGAAATCTGGCATTAACCCAACCAATGCTAAAGTCTTCAATATGATTAGGGCTGAATGTTTTACACCATGTTGCACCAGATGTATTTAGGCAGTAATCAATGCCAACTTGAGCCCCTGGCGGGATCTCTCCAACTTTCTCTGAATGATAATCTGGTTTAATTCTAACATTTAAAACATCATCTTTTGCCACATTCTTGACTTCGGCAAAAAGTGCAGGTTGAAATAAAGAACGATAGTCAGGTACATTATCTTGCTCATTCTGGCTTATGGCGGGCATAGCGATTGTCCAACTCAAAATAACTAATCCTGTAAGAGTAACAGTTGTTTTTATGTTCATAAGTTCAATGTCCTGTTGGATATATTTGATAAAATTTAACTTTAGGCACTCTTGGGAATTCTATAGTTCACCTAATTTTTTCGTTGATCTAAAAAAATAATCCTCGGAGATAAGCAAACAAGGTGAGACTTCGATATCGCTTATATGCTTGCTGCCATTTTTTTTGCGTTTGCCTCGGATTTGAGAGAGTTTTCTTGTTTTTCAAAGTACCTTTTAGTGTATTTTAAAGTACAATTTATTAAGATAATTTGTTAAGGAATCATGATAAAGTTTTTGATATCCTTTTGCAATTAATACAATTAGCGATAATTTTACGCAAATCCATAAATTTTCGTATAGTTGCTATTTTCCCAATAGGTATAGTACATACATAAATATGAATCCAATACCAAGTACAACATATGCAGGCGGTTTTGCTGAGGCGATGAGTAGCTGCAGGTGGGCAAGTTTTGATGCTTCGACGGGCATTAGTTCTGGGGCGTATAAATACGGTAATATATGTGAATATGTCGGGGATGATCCCTTTGCTGTTAACTGGAACCGAGAACGAATTAAAGAATCATTTGCCGCTCGGAGTTTAATCTCTGCAAAACAAGTGCATGGTTGCAATATTTTTATTAGTTCTCCAAATCAAAGTGACATAGAGGTGGAAGGCTACGATGCAATAATTAGTAATGTTGCGGGGCAGGCCTTGATGATTCAACAGGCTGATTGCCAGGCGATATTGCTTTTCGATCCCAAAGGAGTGGTTGCCGCCATCCATGCTGGTTGGCGAGGTAATGTAGATAACATTATCGGCAAAACTATTTCATGTTGCGAGCAAGAATTTTCTTCTCTAGCCTCTGATATACATGCTTTTATTAGTCCCTCTCTTGGACCGTGTTGTGCTGAATTTGTGAATTATAAAAAAGAATTCCCATCATCTTTTACATCTTTTATGACGGAGAAAAAAAGCCATTTTAATTTGTGGCAGGTGTCTAGGTCACAGTTAATTGATGCTGGCGTGAAACCTGAAAATATTACCATGGCAGAAGATTGCACCTCATGTAATGATAATTATTTTTCTTACCGCAGGGCTTGTCGAGAAGGTGACGGCGTAACAGGCAGAAATTGTTCAGTAATAATGCTGGAAGAGTAGGAACGATATGAAAGTATTACTTATTGAAGATGATAAAACTATCGCTAGTTTTATCAAAAAAGGTTTGCAGGAAGCCGGATTTACCGTCGATCATTTTGCCAATGGTGACGAGGGCGTAATCCATGCTCTTACCACTGATTATGATGTGGCTGTGATCGACATAATGCTTCCAGGTTTAGATGGTCTCAGCATAATTGAAAAGATGCGGCATCGGGACGTGCAAACTCCAGTTATAATTCTAAGTGCTAAACAGTCGGTTGATGATCGTATCCTTGGTTTGCAAAAGGGTGGCGACGATTACATGATAAAACCATTTTCATTTAGTGAGTTACTTGTTCGTGTTCAAGCTTTAATTCGTCGCAATACTAAGTTGTCTAGGCCGACCCAGCTAAAGATTGGCGATTTAGAAATGGATCTTCTCAAGCATCAGGTAACAAGGGCCGGGCAAAGAATTGATCTGCCAGCTAAAGAGTATTCCTTGTTAGAGTATCTGATGCATAATACTGGTATTGTGGTTTCTAAAACTTCTATTTTAGAGCGAGTTTATGAGTATAATTTTGATCCACAAACCAATGTGGTGGATGTGCTTGTGTGCAGGTTACGTAACAAAATTGATAAAGATTTTGCAACTGCGCTGATCCATACCGTTCGTGGAGTTGGTTATGTGCTAAAGGCAGATGATTAAATTGATAAAAAGAGTCGCGAAAAAGCAGATTTATCTTTGCGTGTTCTTTTTCACAGTGGGTGCCTTTTTTTACACTTTGGGGCTTAGTGTCAGTAAGAGGAAACTCATCCAGGACGATAAAGAGCAGGTGGTTTTAGCCCTTGACGAGTATCTGCAGAAAAATGTGACAAGTCCCGTGTATAACGGTGAGAAAGCCATATCTGTCAATAATGTTGAGGATATCGGTAGGCTTAGTTTTGTAAAAATAACTAGGAATAACGAGCATATTATTTTTCACCACGGTGGCAGTAGTGGTTTGTTATTGAAAAATCTTGTGAATACAGGGCACGGTGATTTTGATTGGATTAGCCTCGATGGCAAGATCTTAACAATAATTGAGCGTAGATTGAACAAAGATATTTTAATTCAGGCAGGAGTAATTGCCACTCACCAACTAACGTATCAAGAATTAAAGAAATATTTTTCAATAATATTTTGCATATATTTAATAGCTTGTCCTTTTTGTTCATTAATTATCTTTAGATTTTGTAAAACTCCGCTCCAACAAACTATTGCTGGTATTGGTGAGATTAGAAAGAGTCGTTTTAATGCTAAAACCCTTGTCATGGAGGGATTTAGTGAAGAACAGAACCTTCTCCATAAGCAGATTAATAATCTTCTGGAAGATAACCAAAACCTCTTGTTAGAAATTCAAGGCTCACTGGATAATCTCGCCCATGATTTGAGGACTCCAGTTGCGAGGATGCGTTCTATTGCCGAGTATGGATTACAGGAAAACAGTAAAGATGGTCTTGCTGATGCCCTAGTGAATTGCTTGGAAGAGTCTGAATATATTGCAAAAATGCTCGCTGTTATGATGAGTGTTGCTGAAGCTGAATCTGGTACCATGCGGTTAAATAAGAGTCGACAAAGTTTAAGCACTAGCATTCTTGCGGCCATAGAACTTTATGAGTATGTGGCGGAAGACAAGGAGATTGAGGTCCGTTTCATCAATAAAAATGACACGAATCTAAATTTAGATGATATTCGCATCAGGCAGGTGTGGGCAAATCTCCTTGATAATGGTATTAAATACGGTAAAATTGGTGGTAGTATTGAAATAACCATTTGGCAGGAGGAATCTCTCGCCTATATTTCTTTTTCTGATAATGGAATGGGTATATCCGAGGCTGAAATTCCACGAATTTGGGAAAGATTATATCGTGGTGATCGAAGTAGGACTGAAAAAGGATTGGGGCTTGGGCTTAATTATGTTCAAGCAGTTGTAACAGCCCATGGCGGTAATATCAGTGTGACAAGTGTGTTGCAGCAGGGTTCTTGTTTTACTGTAGTTCTACCTGTACCGTCTTTAGATTACATAAAAAATAACGAAAATATAACAATATCATGATTAATCTCGTAAGAATAAGTACTAGAAAATCAAAACTTGCCATGTGGCAAGCTAATACCGTTGCCGGCATGTTAGAGGAAGCAGGAATGCAGGTGGAGATAGCTAGCATGGAGACCAAGGGTGATAGAATTCTTGATAAATCCATTGCGAAAATTGGTTCTAAGGGTGTTTTCACTGAGGAATTAGAAGAGCAATTGCAAAGCGGTGGTACCGATATTGCTGTGCATAGTGCCAAGGATATGATGTCTGTTCTACCAGAAGGTTTCGAATTAATAGCCTTTAGTAAACGCGAAAGAGTAAGCGATGTATTGGTAAGCGATATGGCTATCAATATTGATGATAAAAACGCGAAAATTACTATTGGCACCTCATCGGTTAGAAGAAGAGCAATGCTTAAACATTTTTACCCTCACCTGGAAGCTGTTGAAATGCGTGGTAATTTGCAAACTCGAATCGAAAAGATGCGTCGTGGTGATTGTGACGCCCTTATGCTTGCCTATGCCGGTGTTAAGCGTATGGAATATGAAGATATGATCGTTAAAGAATTCGATGCAGATGTTTTTACTCCTCCAGTTGGCCAAGGTTGTATTGCTATAGAGGCATCCATGAATCTTTCTTTAGAAAAGAGAGAGGCGATTCGAAATTGTTTAAATGATGTTGATAGCGAATCTTGTCTGTTGGCTGAGCGTGCATATCTAAAAAAATTGGAGGGAGGTTGTAGTATACCTGCTTTTGGTTTAGCCAAATTAATTGGTGATAACATTCATATTCGGGTTGGTTTAGCAAGTTTAGATGGTAGTACAATTTTAGTGAAAGAAGATACTGCACCAAGAGCTGATGCGGAAAAGCTGGGTGATGAAGTCGGTACTTATATTTTAGAGAATGGTGGGCGTGAAATGCTTGCCGAGATTCGTCGTCAGCAAGCAATTTAGGTTAAAGGATTTACCCATGCGTCTTGAATGCTCCCAGATTTGTTACACTTATCCGGGAACGGATATCACCGTTCTTGATCGGGTGAGTTTTGCTTTTTCAAAACCAGGGTTTCATTCTATCTTTGGGCCTTCTGGGGTTGGTAAATCATCTTTTGCTAAACTCCTTGCCACCAAAGAAGTAGGTGAGAAGACCTACGATGGTGAGATCGTTTTGTCGGGAATCAAGACCATTCTTTACTCCTATAATCTTGAACGGTTACCAGGTTGGTCTAGCGCTGGTAAGCACCTTTCTAAGGTTGTGTCAAAAGAAAAAAATAATCTTAAAGAAGAATTAATCGAGACCTTTGGGCTAAAGACCCTGCTTAATTCTCGGTTTAACCAGTTGTCCATGGGACAACAAAATAGAATGAATCTTATTCGCTATCTTCTGCAAGATTTTGATATGCTGATTTTAGATGAGTGCCTTGCTAATGTAGATGAAAAACTGCGTGAAACTATTATTCTTAACATTAAACGGCTTTTCCCTGACAAAATGTTTCTTTATATATCCCATAATCTCATGGAAGTATCGACTTTCTGTGATGAAATAATGGTCTTTGGGTCTTCTGCGAAAAAGAAAAGTTACTCTCTGGTCTACGGACAAAATAGCACCGGGACAATGAATAAAGAAGAACGAGATAGCACCATGCTTGAAATAATGAATTCTTTTTAAGAATTAGGAATATTTTGAAATTTAAAAGCCAGTTTTTAGTATCTGAACCACTAAAGGAAGAGAAGGTAAATGCTCTTTAGAAGAATATATCAATTTCTTATTGTTTATGCAGTTGGGGTACTCTTCCTGCTTGGGGTTAAGCATGTCTTAGAATTATCTGATTACGTTATCCCAGGTGTCGAGTTAATCCTGGAGACTGCTCAAACCAATAGCCAAGGTTACTTTTTTGATGTGCTTAATACTCTCGGTGTTGCAGTTTTGGGGCAAATTATCTCAATTGTACTTGCCTTTACAGTGGGTATTTTGGGGCGTAAGTCGTCTTGGCTTGGTTCTATTATTAAAACAGTCGCCTATAATATTCAGTCATATCCAATTGTCGCCCTAGCCCCAATAATTTTTATCCTTCTCGGTGATGGCTATCTACCCCGCCTTTTAATAGCATCGATGATCTGTTATTTTCCACTTTTGTTGTCTGTTCTTGGTGTTATGTCTGAACCTGTTAAAGATATTGAACATTTTTATATAGTTACAGGTAGAATGCGTTGGCAATTGGAGGTTAAAATCAGGGCTTTTGAAAATCTAAGTAAACTGACAACTGTTATTGCTGGCAGTGCAACCCTTGCCATGGCAGGAGCCATTGTCGCCGAGTTTATCGCTGCAAATGCTGGCGTAGGTTATTCAATCCGTATCGCTCTTTATCAGAGCGATTTAGCTAAGATATTGATTGCTCTCTTTATGATTGGTATCGTTACTTCAGTTTACCAAGGTTTTTTAGAATCATGCAGTGCAAAAATAAAGAGAATTTGGGCAGTTGAAGAATAATATTATTTGGAGAAATAAAATGAAAAAGATAGTTTCTTTGGTTGTTTTTCTTTCCGTATTTTCCATGTTTGTGGGTGGTGCGAGTGCAGGTGATACACTTAATTATAGATTGAAATGGTTGTTTAACTCTAGTGTCGCCGGTGATATTTATGCTGATAAAATGGGATATTTCACTAAGGTTGGACTGAAAGTTAAGGTGAAAGAGGGTGGGCCTGAAAAAGATGCTATCAAAGAGTTGGAGTTAGGTCAAGCCGATTTTGGTGTAGCTTCAGCGGACCAAGTGATGCGTGCCATTGATAAAGGTAGTGATGTCGTAGTTATTGCACAAATATTCCAGATAAATCCCATGCAGTGGATTTATCGAAGCAATCTCCCTCAAATAACTAAACTTGAGCAGTTAAACGGACAAAAAATTGGCTACACCTTTGGTGGTAATGATGAGACTATAATGAAAACATTACTCGCCAAAACTTATTTAACTCCTAAAGATATTAAGCTTACCGGAGCTAGATTTGATTTCACTCCATTTCTCACTAAAAAAGTAGATTTTTGGCCTGTTTACCGTAACTCCCAAGGCGTTATTTTAGAAGACAAACTAAAGAAAAATGGTGAGGGAGTACAATTCTTTAACCCTGCTGACTTTGGTGTTAATTTTGTTGCGAACTCCGTTGTTACTTCTAGAAAAATGTGGGATAATAATCGCCCAACTGTTGAAAAATTTCATACTGCTTTGATGGAAGCTTGGACTGATGCAATGAATCCAGCCAACGAAGCAAATGTACTAGCAACTCTCGCGAAAGTTGATAAGGGTAATAATGATGATATTCGTCGAAAACAGTTGCAGGTTACCCGTGATTTGGTGGCACCTGATGGGAGAATGGTTGGTGTTATAGATGTAGATTCATGGGAACAAACTGTGTTGATTATGCTTGAAAATCACCAGATTAAAAATGCTATTGATATTGTGGAACATATCAAATAGGGCTGAAAGGCACTGGTGGGCAGCAATATTTATATAATGATCATTTGAGCTTAAGATCATCAATGCTTCGCATGCTAATGCTGATTGGATATGATGCTGTTTTTGAATTAGAACAGCCAAGCCTGTATTCTTGTGGCTCAATTAAGTCCTGATATTTTTTACAAGCAGAGTTGGTTCCATATCGCGATTAATACCCTTACAATTTACCAGACAGTTTTTTGGTGTAAATACGAGAATACTGCAGGTAGCCATTGTTTTTAATGGCTACCTCTTTGATATGAATTTCCTTTCTAGTAAGTAATTCCTGCCACGTTGAAAGACACTAGTTAGCCCCAAAGACCTTCTTTAATAGATCTGTTGTTTGCTCGATAGGGTTTTCACGAATAGCTATTTCTTTTTCTGCTAAATAATAAAAGATGCCATCCATTCCTTTTTCCACAACGTAACCAGTAAGGTCAGTTTTAAGATCTGGTAGGAAGGGGATAGTTTTATATTCACCAACGAATGAATCATAGGCCTGTAAAGCACCGACATCGGCGAGTGTGTCATCAACTATCGGTTTCATTTCTTTTGCTAGGCTAGGAGACATTTTTTCTCTAAAATATGTTGTAGCTGAATCTTTTGGGCCTTGATAAATTGTCATTACATCTTCAAAGCTCATCTCGGATATGGCGACTACAAATAATTCTTTTGCTTTTGGTGTTGCTGCTTCGGCTGCTCTATTTAATTTTAATTCAAGATCACTTGTCAAAGATGAAAATCCAGCTGTATCTAGTAGGCTTTTGGCTTTTTGAATATTTTCTGGAAGTGGAATATGGATGGCGGCATCATCATTAAAACCATTGATTTGACCTAAGCTTTTCACAACTTCATCCGAGCCAATAAGCAACGCCTCTTTAAAGGCTTGGCTCATTTCATTACTTGTTAACCTGTTGTTGATTTTTGTGGGAGAGGTGGCCTTCTCATTGTTTACTGCTTTTGCTTCCTCGTCTTTAGTGTTTTTAGTTTTGGATTGACTTTTAATTATATTTAAACCTGTATCAAGCCATGAGTTAGATGCAAATACAGGGTTAGTCATGCCTAGAACTAAAAATGCGGAAATGATAAATGAAAATTTCTTCATGGTTGTTCCTCGCGTTAAAATAATTTTGTGGTACTTAGTTTTCGTATCTAATTAAATTACTTTTGCGTATAAAATGCCAGGCAAAAAAACCAACAATACCGACGATTAATAGTAAAGAAGATAAGACATAGATCTGATCCAAGCCGTTCATAGAGATGAGTGTCATGCCCATAAATCCAAATACTATCCCTGAAAAATTGATGAGAGATGATAATGATCCTGTCTCGCTATCATACTGCTCTAGAATAATATTTACTCCTGGTGCTCGAAGACTGATTATGGCGATTGTCGCAATAGCCATTCCGATGGCGAACAGGTAAGGAGAGTTATGCCCGGTCAGAAGCATTATGAGTCCACTTAATACTATGACTATATAGCCTGCGTATATAAAAGTACTATTCTTGAAATATTTTGAGAATCGAAGATAGATTACAGGGCCTAACATTGCACAGGCGGCATTGAAAGAAAAGAAAAGGCTAAAAGTTTGTTCTGAAAAACCAAATTGTTCAGAATAAATAAATGCGGCAGCTGCTAGAAATGCCATAAGTGGTGTTGTCACTGAGGAAAAAAGCAGGAGCGAGATAACTATTCTAGGAACTTTTAGTAGGGCAAAAGGGCGTTGTAAGCTCTTTATAATAGATAGATCATTTTTTTGGCTGACTGTTTCTGTTAAAAACAATGAGCATATAAAACCTATACAACCAAAGACTCCCAAAGCGAGAAATATTGCCCTCCATGAGGCATATTTCAGTGCTTGTGCACCAATTACGGGTGCAATAATTGGAGCAATGATGACTAGTGACATGATTATGGATAATACTCTGGCTCGGTGAGTGCTATTCTGATAAACATCTTTCACCAGTGCGGTGGCAATGGCTGTGGCTGAACTGGCACCAATTCCTTGGAAAATTCTTGCAACTATCAGGCTATTAATGCTGTTCGTGATAGAGCAGATAAAACTTGATATTATATAAACAATTAATCCAGTTAGAAGGATTTTCTTTCTGCCATATTTTTCACTTAACGGTCCCCATAAAAGCAGGCCAAAGGCAAAAGAAACAAAGAAAGTGCTTAGGCTCAGGTTTACTTTAGCTCTAGTGGTTTCCATTGCCATGACCATTTCAGGTAAGGCTGGAATGTAAATGTCAGTCGTTGTGGCTGAAAAAGCGCTTAAAAAAGCTAGGAATACAAGCATGCTTTTTTTGCCATAGAATTTTTGTGAAACCTGTTCCATAGTTCTTCTTTGATTGAGCTTTATTTTTTAATGTCCTTAATTGTAATGGGCAATGTTGCAATGTTGATAAAGTAAAACAGGCCATCCCTATTAAATAGGAATGGCCTGCACATTTACTGCGTCAGCAACTATTGCTGGATACTAAGAAACGTCTATTTGAGTGCTTCGGCAATAGCATCGCATACATAATCAATATTGGATGCGGTAAGGCCAGCAACGTTGATACGTCCACCGCCAACCACATAGATACTCTTATTGTCACGTAGCCAAGCTACTGTTTCATCTGTTAGACCGGAAAAAGAAAACATTCCTCTTTGGTCCTTAATGAAGCTAAAATCTTGATCAACACCACGGGAACTAAGTCCATCGACTAAAGCTGAACGCATATCTTTTATACGATCACGCATGGCAGCAAGTTCTTTTTGCCATAGTTCGAATAGATCGCTATCACTTAGAATGGTTGCTGCGACAAGACCACCATGAGCTGGAGGATTTGAGTAAATAACACGAACTGTGGTTTTAAGATGACTCATGGCAATGACAGCTTCTTCGGCACTTGGAGTAACTACTGTTATTGCACCAGTTCTTTCGTTATATAGGCCGAAGTTTTTAGAAAATGAGCTAGCTACATAAAAATCAAATCCTGCGGCGGCACAAAGTTCTACGGCAATGCGATCTTGGTCTGTACCGTCTCCGAAACCTTGGTAGGCAAAGTCTAAAAATGGAATCCATTTTTTATCTTTTGCGATTTCAATAACTTTCTTCCATTGATCAGTACTCATGTCAACGCCGCTTGGGTTGTGACAACAGGCGTGTAGTAGAACAATATCACCTTCAGGTACAGCATTTAAGCTATTCACAAGACCATCAAAATCAACATTTCTGGTCTCTTTGTCATAGTATGCGTATTCTGCAATTTCAAATCCAGTACTACCAAATATACCTTTATGATTAGCCCATGTAGGGGTGCTAACCCAAACTTTTGCATTTGGTAGAAACTTTTTTAGTAGACCGGCACCAACTCGTAAGGCACCAGTTCCGCCAGGGGCTTGAGCAGTGATAGCTCTGCCTGAAGATATAACTTCGTTGTCAGCACCAAATAGCAGCTTTTGCACGTTGGCAGCGTAGGTGGGATCACCAGAGATTGGTAAATAGCTTTTAGTGCTTTCTTTTTCTAGGAGAATGGCTTCAGCTTTTTTTACACACTGTAACACTGGGGTTGTGCCTTGCTCGTCTTTGTAAACACCAACACCAAGATTTACCTTATTTGGACTTTCATCTTTACGAAATGCGTCTGTTAGTCCCAAAATAGAATCTGCTGGTGCTGCTTCAATGTTTCCCCACATAATTTATCCTCCGATATGTTTGTTTAAATTCTAGTTATAAAAACTAGATGTGGCAGTTATAGTCAAGATTACTAACCTACTCTTTGAAAGGATATCGTGTCAAGAAATGCTTTTTTGACAGGTATTAGACCATATTGAAATTTGTGGAGTTATATTCTTTTAAAATGGTTCTTCATTCTATCTAGTATTTTCGCCATTCCTTTTTGGCTTTTAGTGTTCAGTAATGGCGTTTAGAGATATAGCGCAGTCAATTGCAGAGGTGATTGATTATTGCCTTGTCACAAATCGTTGATAAGCAACTTTCAACAATTGTTTTTTCAATTAATTATAAAAGAATTAAAGTTTTCTTATGGTGGTACTCTACTTGTCCTATCATGCCTGTTATAGTCTCAATTATAAAATTTAAAGCGATGTAAAAAACAATTAAATATTATAATTGAGAGGTACGAAAATGAAAGTTATGGAAAGAAATTATCAAGAAGCTATTCACTGTCCTTTTTGTGCAAAACAGATATCATTAAAGAGAAATCGTCAGCAAATATGCCAGCACACAATGTTTGTTAGTAGCGATAGCGGGGTGGCGTTTGAGGATCACAACTTTTCTATAGGTGCTTTATATGATGAGAATCAGTTTTGGGCGGATAGTTTAAGAGAGTCAATAGAACCCAAAATTGTCATGATCAAAACCTACAGCCCAGCGCCAAAGTATTTTGGGGCCTATTATTTATTTAAGAGGTAATAAAGTCGCAATATATGGGAATGGTCGTAGGCGCTTGATCATTAGTAATTTTGTCTGGTTCTATATTCATTGACATATAAAAAAAGGAGTCAGTCAAACATGACTAACTCCTTTTTAAAATACTACTAAGTCTAATTTGCTCAAATACTAAAGTAGAGCAAGTAGTACACCAGCCGCTACGGCGGAACCGATTACTCCAGCAACATTCGCACCCATGGCGTGCATTAATAGGTGGTTCTGGGGATTTGCTTCAAGACCAACCTTGTTAACTACACGAGCAGCCATTGGCACGGCAGAAACGCCAGCGGCACCGATGAGCGGGTTAATTGGTGTCTTGGAACACTTGTTCATTAATTTAGCCAGTAACAAACCCGAGGCGGTGCCGACTGCAAAAGCAACCATGCCGAGAGCCAAGATTCCTAAGGTTTCAAGGTTTAGGAATTTGTCGGCAGATAATTTACTACCAACACCAAGACCTAAGAAAATGGTGACTATGTACATCAAAGAGGTTTTGATGGTATCAGAGAGTCTATCCACAACGCCACATTCCTTTGCCAAGTTACCAAGCATAAACATACCGATTAGTGGTGCGGCGGACGGAAGTAGTAGAATACAAATACCAAGAACTAATAGTGGTAATATGATCTTTTCTAATTTGGATACATGACGCATCTGCACCATTTTTATTTCACGCTCTTCTTTAGTCGTTAGCAATTTCATAATTGGAGGCTGGATGAGCGGTACAAGAGCCATATATGAGTATGCGGCAATGGCAATAGAACCGAGGAGTCTAGGTGATAATTGACTAGATAAGAAGATTGCCGTCGGACCATCAGCGCCTCCTATAATACCGATTGATGCGGCATCTCGTAGGCTAAAGTTAATTCCAGGAACTAAATCTGAAAGTAGTAATGCGCCGAGTAATGTGGTGAAAATACCAAATTGTGCAGCACCACCAAGCAAGATTGTTTTTGGATTAGCAATCATTGGCCCAAAATCGGTGAGAGCTCCCACACCCATGAAGATAATTAGCGGGAAAGCACCAGTCATTATACCAACTTCATAGATATAATAGAGAATTCCACCCGGTTCAGCGATTCCTGCCATGGGAATATTGGCTAAAATAGCACCATACCCAATGGGGATAAGTAGGAGTGGTTCAAACCCTTTAAAAATCCCAAGAAAAATTAACAATAAGCCAACGCAAATCATCAAAACGCGACCAAGACCTATGGTCCAGTCCCTAGTTTGTCCATGGATAAAACCGTAAATACCGGTGGTTTTAAAAAGTTTGCCTGCAAGTTCTGAAACAGAAGGTAAAGAATTTGTATTAGTAGTAACTGCTTGGTCTGCGACAATGGCACTTGCCTTGATAGTTCCAAGTTTTTGATTAGCCTTAATTTTATCAAAAGCCTGTACATTAAAGTTAGCGACTTGTCCAGAAACGCCAGCTTTTAAACTAATAACGGTACCATCGTCTTTTGCCAGCACGAGTAGGGTGTCGCCAGAATAAACAAAGCGACCGTTCTCCGTGTCAACTTGCTTAACGATGCCATCACCAGGAGCTAACACCTCCACCGTGTCGGTGGCAAAGGCATTTCCTGCAAAGGCAAAAAAGCAGATAAAAAAAGATAGAAATAAACGCATTTTCATGATTAATCCCGTATGTATCCCACTGGTTATTAAAGAAACCAGTGGGCAATTTTTCAAGATAGTCTTTAGCCGACGCTCAATAAAACAACCCCAGCTTGCACGGTATCACCAGCGCTTACATCTATGGCCACAATCTTACCTGCACATGGTGAATTAACCTCTGATTCCATCTTCATGGCTTCCATAACCAGAAGTGGTTGGTCAACGCTTACCTCATCACCAACTTCTACAAGTATCTTTAGAATATTACCAGGAGTTGGAGCTTCAACCTCGGTGCCAGCTACAGGGGCAGTCGCAGGAGCAGGTGCCGCCATGGGAGTTGCGGTCATACCAGCATCGGAAACCACTACATCATAATTTCTATTATTCACAGAAATGCTGTAGTTACGTGGTCCTGTTGGTGCTGCTGTCGCCGCAACAGCTGTCTTTTTAGCCGCAGGAGCAGCAGCCTTCTCGTCGGTAATCTTACGAATTGAAGTGATGGCGTTTCCTTGAAGGAAATCCAAACCTTTTTGTTCACAGGAAGCGATGATGAAAATGTTCTCATCGTTTATCGGCAGATTGTTGTCCTGTAAAACCTTGGTTGCTTTAGGAATACCATCTTCAAGAATATCGAGTGGATCATCTGTGAAAACTGGTTTGCCTAGTTGGTCGGAAGCAAGTTTGATAATCTCAGGATCGGCAGGTGAAGGAGTACGACCAAAGTAACCTAGAACCATATTACCATAGCTTGGGTTGATCTTTTTCCATTTACCTTGGGTAACGTTTAAATAGGCTTGTTGAAAATAGAATTGAGAAACTGGGGTTACGGACGTACCAAAACCACCACGCGCCACAACCTCGGACATCTCTTTAATTACTTTAGGGTAAAGATGTAGAGTTCCTGTGTCACGCATCATCATGGTATTAGCTGTTAAAGCACCACCAGGCATCGGTGAAAGTGTTACGGTTGGTGATACCATTTTAGCTTCAGGTGGGATGAAGTAATCTTTCATTGCTTCTTCAAATGCTTCTGATGCGGTTAGAACTTTTTCATAATCTAGATCGAGAGTGTATTCAGTTCCTTTTAAGGCATGCATCTGCGAAAGAATATCAGCCTGGCAGGTACCACCACTAACTGGACTTTTGGCAAGATCAATACCGTTAGCACCACCTTCAATTGCAGCCATGTTTTGAGAAATTGCAAGTCCAGCGGTATCATGGGTGTGGAACCAAAGAATGGTATCCTCGGGGACGATTTTTCTCGCCATCTTAAATGTTTCGTAGACTTTCCTTGGGTTAGAAGTACCAGAAGCATCTTTAAAGCAGATTGAGTGAAATGGAATATCTGCCTTAATAATTTGTTTCAAACGATCTATATAAAAATCGGCGGTATGAGCACCTGTGCATCCTGGAGGTAAATCCATCATAGAGATAACGATCTGATGATTTAATCCATGATGGGCAATGCGAGCACCGGAATACTCCAGGTTACGCACATCATTTAAAGCGTCAAAGTTACGAATGGTGGTCATGCCATGTTTTTTGAACATTTTAGCATGAAGGTCAATAATATCACGGGGGCACTGGCTAAGAGCAACAACGTTAATGCCACGAGCAAGGGTTTGGAGGTCGACATTCGGGCCAACTTCGGCACGGAATCGATCCATCATGTCAAAAGCTGATTCTCCACAGTAAAAGAATAGACTTTGGAAGCGAGCACCGCCACCAGCTTCTATGTGAGTAATGCCTGCATCAACAGAGGCTTTGACTGCTGGCAAAAAGTCGTCAGTTAATACTCTAGCACCAAAAACAGACTGAAAACCATCTCTAAAGGATGTATCCATAAATTTAATTACTTTTTTACCCACTTCTATCTCCTTATGCTGGATTTATTGAAAAATTCCGATCTCGTATATCACCCTATGCGTATTTTTCAGCCTCATAGGCTGCTACTGCGGCGGCGATTACAGCAATATCTTCATCGATATCACATGATTGGTTTGCCTTTTTCTTTCTAGCCTCTGCTTGTTTAATCCTTTCTTTTTCTAAAGCTGCCAGCTCTTTTGCAGCTGCGCCACGAGTTAAATAGGAAACAAGTTGAATAAGGCAAATCATTGCTACGAGGAATAATAGCACCGTGGTCATTCCGACCATCATTAACTTTATGCCTTCAAATAACATGTTACTCCTTATGGTGGAGGTTACTCTTGTCTATGGCAAAACAATATTTTTGCCGTTTATTAATGTAATATTAAACCTACAAAAAAAAAATCCACTTAGCATCTAAAAACGCTCATCAACATTTTTTAATAACCTAATAAATATATTTTCCTAAATTTATCATATACAGAGCATTCTTTTTGGCTGAAAAATTAAAAATGTCGTACTATGACCTAGTATCTTACTTAAGTATCGCTGAAGACTATTTTTAAATTGACTGCACAGGCACAAACAATGACAAAGATAATTAGAGAAATCCTAAAGAAATATAAGGGTGTGGATATGGAGTTAATTCCCGTCCTCCAAGAAGTTCAAAAACATTTCGGTTATCTATCGGAAGAAGCAATGCAAGAGGTTGCTTATTTTCTCCGAATTCCTGAGAGTAGCGTTTTTGGAGTGGCGACCTTTTATGAGCAGTTTAGATTCACTCCCGTTGGTAAGAAGAAAGTTACGGTTTGTCGTGGAACGGCTTGCCATGTTCGAGGCGCGAGTGACTTAATTGACAGCATCGAAAACCATCTTGGAATTAAAGAGGGTGAAACTACCGAAGATGGTGAATATACCTTGGAAACTGCTGCCTGCATAGGGTGTTGCGCACTTGCCCCTTGTGTGATGGTTAACGATGATGTTGCAGCTAATTTAACACCCCAAAAGATGATTAAATATTTTGATGAGCAGGAGAAAAAAGATGACTAATTCCTATGATCTGCTTCATCAATCCGCCATGAAGGATTGGCATCTCTTACAAAGTAAAACAAGAATTTATATAGGTGCCGCAACCTGTGGTAGATCTGCAGGGGCGCTTGCGACCCGTGATGCTTTTGTTCATGGGCTTGAGGTTAGTGGCGTCGAGGCTGAAATTGTTGAAGTTGGATGTTTTGGTCCCTGCTACGCTGAACCGCTGGTTTGTATTTCAAAGCCTGATTCTCCAAATATATTTTTTAAAAACGTCAATGGGAAGCGAGCAATAGAACTAATCGAAAAATATTTGCAAAACGATGAAATAGTAGAAGATTATCTATTTGGTGCGATACAAGGAGAGGAGAACAAACCTTGGGATATTTCTTACCTATATGATCGGCCAGATTTCGCCAGTCAAAAAAGAGAACTTTTTTCCACCTTCGGATTTATCGATCCAACCAATATTGATCACTATATATCTTGTGACGGTTATCTTGCCCTAAATAAATCTATTCTTGAAGGTCCTGAAATGGTTCTTGCCGAGATGAAAAAATCTGGACTTAGGGGAAGAGGTGGTGGCGGTTTTCCTGCAGCTCGTAAATGGGAGGCTGGAATGAAGGCAACTGGCAGCCCTAAATATGTTGTTTGTAACGCCGATGAAGGTGATCCAGGAGCATTTATGGATCGCTCGGTTTTAGAAGGTGACCCACATGCAGTGCTTGAAGGGATGGCAATTGCTGGGTTAACCATTGGTAGTAATAAAGGTTATATTTATGTTCGCGCCGAATATCCTTTGGCGGTTGAAAGATTGCAAGATGCAATTGATAAAGCAAAGGCAAAAAATCTTCTTGGAGATAATATCTTGGGTAGTGATTTTTCCTTTGATATTGAGTTATTCCAAGGTGCAGGAGCTTTTGTTTGTGGCGAATCCACAGCACTAACCCTTTCCATTGAAGGTAAACGTGGGATGCCCAAAGCTGCACCTAGACCTCGTACTACGGATGAAGGTTTATTTGATAAGCCAACTCTTCTTAATAATGTGAAGACTTTTGCCTATGCACCTAAAATAATAAATAAAGGTGGAGACAGCTTTGCCGCTATCGGCACTCCTGAAAGTACAGGGACAGCTGTTTTCGCTCTTACTGGAATGGTAAGAAATTGCGGACTTATCGAAGTTCCAATGGGTACAAAATTAAGGGAAATTGTTTACGATATGGGAGGCGGATTGGTTGGAGATAAAACTTTTAAAGCTATCCAATCAGGTGGCCCATCCGGTGGCTGTTTGCCCGCTGAATTCCTCGACACTCCAGTGGATTATGATTCATTGGTCTCCGCTGGAGCAATGATGGGTTCTGGTGGTTTGGTAGTTATGGATGAAAGCACTTGTATGGTGGACATCGCTAGGTATTTTCTAGATTTCACTCAAAAAGAGTCATGTGGACAATGTACCCTTTGTAAACTTGGCACTAAACAAATGCTAAATATCTTAGAAGATATTGTGGCTGGTAAAGGACAAAAGGGAGATATCGAGCTACTCCTTGAAATTGGTGAATCTGTAAACGCTGGTTCCCTGTGTGGTTTAGGTAAAAGTGCGGCTAACCCTGTTCTTACAACTATTAAATATTTCAGAGAAGAGTATGAGGCACATATTAACGATAAGGCCTGCCCAGCTCTTGCTTGTAAGTCATTAATTCGTTATCAGATTGATGCTGAAAAATGCCAGGGCTGTACTGTCTGTGCTAGAGCTTGCCCTGTTGATGCTATTACAGGGGAGAAGAAGCAGGTGCATAAAATAGATCAAGAAGTCTGCGTTCGCTGTGGAATTTGTTTACAGAAGTGTCCTAAGAAGTGGGCAGCTATCAGTTGCCACAGCGGGCAGGAGGTGAAGGTATGAAAACTATTAATATCAAAATAAATGGTCGAGACATCAAAGCGAAAGAAGGAACGACTATTTTACAGACGGCACTGCAAAAAGGTATTTATATCCCCCACCTATGCTACCACGGAGAGCTAGAGCCAGTTGGTGCTTGTCGTCTTTGTCTCGTGCGGATCAACAACCGCTGGGATGCCCTTTCCTGTAAGACCCCTGTGGAAGAAGGCATGGTTATTGATACTGAAACCGCTGAAATTGCCAGGACCAGAAAGGTTGCTATCGAGTTACTTATCGCCGACCATGATACTGATTGTTTGGTGTGTCCTCGCAATACCGATTGTAAATTACAGCAGGCGGCTGACCATATTGGTGTAAATAAAACACGTTTGAACCGTCTCAAAAAACGAGAGAAGTTGCAAGAGATTGATACCTCTAATCCATTTTTTGACTTCAATCCAAATCGTTGTGTACTCTGTGGTATCTGTATTAGAACTTGTGATGAAATTCAAAATATAAACGCCATAGATTTTGCTTATAGAGGCCTAGAAACTAAGGTTGCTGGATTTGGCGATAAACCAAGAATTACCTCTAATTGTGAATCATGTGGAGAATGCGTGGTTCGTTGTCCCGTGGGAGCTTTAACCGAAAAAGATTACCAAAAGCCTAGTCACTGGGTGAAAACAATTTGTTCATTTTGTGGTTGTGGTTGTGGCATGTTTTTGGGTGTTAGAGATAACAAGATCGTTGCCTGTCGAGGAGATAAAGGTAACCCCGCTAATCGTGGTAGTTTGTGTGTGAAGGGAAGATTTGGTTATCGTTATGTAAATTCCAGTGAGCGGCTCACTAAACCTCTTATTAAGAGAAATGGAGGTTTTGAGGAGGCTACTTGGGACGAAGCTTTAGATCTAGTGGCAGAAAAGTTCAGCCAGCATAAAGAGGATGAGTTTGCTTGTATTTCTTCAGCTAAATGTACCAATGAAGAAAATTATTTGGTGCAAAAATTTACCCGTGCAATAATGGGTACCAATAATATTGACCATTGTGCCAGATTGTGACACGCTCCTACTGTGGCCGGTCTGGCCACAGCATTTGGTAGCGGAGCAATGACAAACTCAATCGCTGAAATAGCAGAAGCAAAAACTATTTTGGTGGTTGGTAGCAACACCACGGCAGCCCATCCAATAATTGCTTTGCAGGTAAAAAAAGCGGCACGGAATGGGGCAACACTTATTGTTGTCAACCCAAAAGAGATAGGTCTTTGTAGCCACGCTGATATATTTATTCAAAACCCACCAGGGTCAGATGTCTCGATTCTTATGGCTATGATGAATATCATTGTTGCAAATGGTCTTGCAGATGAGACTTTCATTGCAGATCGATGTGAAAATTACGAAGAGTTCGCCCAAAGTTTAGTTGAATTTAGTCCTGAATCTGTGGCTGAGAAGACGGGGATCTCGCTAGAGTTGCTAACCGAAGCTGCTCTAAGCTATGGTAAAGCTGACCCAGCCTCTATTCTCTACTGTATGGGGATAACCCAACACGTTCACGGCACGGATAATGTGCTGGCCATTGCCAATCTAGCTTTACTCACAGGCAATATTGGTAAGAAATCATCTGGTGTAAATCCCCTCCGAGGGCAAAATAATGTCCAAGGTGCTTGTGATATGGGAGCCTTACCTGATGTCTTTCCGGGCTATAAAAAAGTCAATCAGGATAGTAATGGCAAATACTTTTCTGAGAAATGGGGCTGTGCATTATCTAATAAACCGGGTTTAACCCACACTGAAATGTTTGATGGTCTTTATAATAACGAAATTAAGGCCATGTATCTCATTGGTGAAAACCCAGTACTTAGCGAGGCAAATGCTGGGCATGCTATAGAGGCAATGAAAAGAGCCGAGTTTCTTGTGGTTCAAGATATTTTCATGTCTGAAACAGCGGAGCTTGCCGATGTAATTCTTCCCGCTGCCAGTTTTGCTGAAAAAGATGGCTCATTCACAAATACTGAGCGTCGAGTACAGCGGGTACGAAAAGCCATAGATCCTGTTGAGGACAGTAAACCAGATTGGTGGATTGTAAGGGAGATAGCAAATAGAATTGCGCCTAATTCTTTTAATTATCAAAGTCCAGAAGATGTGTTAACCGAGGTAGCGGCGGTAATACCGGCTTATGCAGGTATCAATTTTAAGAGGCTAGAAAAAGGATCTATTCAGTGGCCATGTCTTGATGAAGATCATTCTGGAACCTTGTTTTTGCATACCGATAAATTCACAACCCCGACAGGCAAAGGACATTTCAGTCCTCTTGGTTTGCGAGAGGTTACCGAAAAAACCAGCAAAGAATTTCCCCTTACACTCACTACGGATAGAAGTTTATTCCATTTTCATAGCACCATGACCAGGCGAGTTTATGGACTTAATGTTCTTGATAAGGGAGAGTCTCTTTTCATCCACAATAAAGACGCAGAAGCACTTGGGCTAGAGCAGGGTGAAACAGTGAAAATAAGCTCAGCGAGAGCTAGTTTAGAAGTGCCAGTTTTCATTTCTTCCGTCTGTCGTCCAGGAACTGTGTCGATGTCCTTTCATTTTTCGGAAACTCCCACCAATCAATTAACATCGAGCAACCTTGATACGGTAACCAAAACCCCAGGAACTAAGGTGTGCGCTGTGAAAATAGAAAAAATTAAGGCTTAAATAGAATATGTACGCATTAAGCTCCATAGCAGAGCAAAGAATACAAGAAGCCATGAAAAAAGGTGATTTGAATTCTCCTAAGTGGAAGAATAAATATCTTCCCATGGAGGACGATAGGTTTGTGCCAGAAGATTTAAAGATGGCCTATAAGGTTCTCAAAAATAGTGGCTATCTGCCTCCAGAAATCGAAGAAAGAAAAGAAGTGAAAAAGTTAGAGGAGCTCATCGCCAACACACATGATGAGCATACTCGTGTTAAGCAGATGAAAAAACTCAGCGTTCTGTTGATGAAGATTGAATCTCGCAGTGACCGCCCTATAAATATTGCAAATCAGGATGAATATTATTCCAAGGTGGTTGAGAGGGTGTAGGTACAGAAGTAAAGAGTAACCTCTGGGGGAGTGAGAAAGTGTATTTAGAGGTCATTGAAAAAGAAGTCTTTCAAATTCCCCCTAAAAAGAATATTTCAACCACATTAGGAATTTATGACTTAGGCGGGCTTCACTTATGGGGAGCATAGAAAATATCATGTCGATTGATTCTTAAAGGCTAGGAGCATAATCTTGTCAAGATTTCAAATAGCATAATCCCGGAATGTTAAGTTTGAGTGTCAAAGATATATGTGTTCAACTCTTGAACTAATTCTGGATCTTATCTTGCTTTTAAGTTGCTGTTTTTCGGAAAGGCTATGATTACGAGCGCCTTTATGTTTTAGAAAAATCCAACCTTTCTTTTTGGGTGTGAGATTTATTTGTTAATCAGCTTCTCGTTCATTATCGACATAATGACATTATTGTAGTAATTTCGGCGGGTGAAGGTTGTTCTTGTTTATTGATCTCGATGTTGCCAGACATAATGGCTAAGTTTATATTTAATTAAATGATTGTCTCAAGCTCACTCTTCTTACTGTATGATCTCGGTTATATTTTTACCTCGATCTGTTTAAGTTACTAAAAAGGAGAAAACCTGTACTTTCTTCGCAAATGAGTATCCCTGAACTACGGAAGAGTACAGTAGCTTTACCTATTTTCCTGTTTCATTCTCTATCTTTATAATAATATGGTTACTAAATGGTTTCGTTCTTAAAAATAAGAATTCCTGAAAATATTGATTTCGCCTTGATTGTAAAGGGTTTGGCCTCTTTAGCCGTTGTTTTTTGGCATATACATGGTTGGAAAGTGGATCAAGGTGACTTTTTAAGTTACTTTGTTGTGTCGGGTAGGCTAGCAGTATTTATATTTTTTATGCTTTCAGGGTATTTAATCGGGAGTGTTTTTGTATCAAATCGTTATCAACTTGATATTAAGGGAATCAGGCGTTTTTATTGGAATAGATTCATTAGGATTTATCCACTTCTCCTTTTGATTTCTCTTGTCAGTTTGTCTTTTTTGGGCACAGGAGTAATACAGGGAAATTACAATAGTTTTTGGGAGTTTTTTAAAAAAGAAATATTAATGATTCAATGGTCTCATCAATATCTTCTTAATGGTGTTGTTTGGGCGCTTGGTGTTGAATTTCAATTTTATTTGGTGGCACCATTTTTGGTCTGGTTGCAAATGAAAATGCCGTTTAAGTTGTTTAATCCTGTTCTACAATATGGGATATGTCTAATATTCTTTTTTATTTATAGCCAATCTTCTTTGTTTCATAATTATGACATGAGATTTTTTTTGGGGAACATATTGTTTTTTCAAACAGGATTAACTGTGTCTCAATATTATCATAAAATTAGTGAAACTAAAATTTTGCAATCACGTAATGCTTTAAAATTTCTTTTTCTTTCAATAATATTAACTATTTTAATAATTAATATCTCATATTCATATCATGCCTTTTGGTCATTACCTGGTTATCTTATAGTAAACTTCTTAGGTGTATTACTAATAGTATCGCATGTAATTATCGAGAAGAATTGCCTTAAGTGTGGGGTAATATGTAAATTGTTGTCAATTTTGGGATCGTTATCATATGGTTTGTATTTGTGGCATGGCTTTCTTTTGTTACATTTTAATTATTTGCATGATAAATTTTGTTTTACTTTATTGTTCTCATTATTACTGTCATATCTTACATATATATCTGTCGAAAAAATGGCTAAAAAATGGAAGTCAGTTTTTTAGAGATCCTTGTGGAAATAAAGATTTCATCTCCTTGCTTGTCCGTTACCATTTTTTATAATTTAAAGCTAAATGGATGGCAGAAGATATCGTTCTTGGCCGAGTTTATGTTGTTATGCTGTTCTATTTCTGTTGGACGCAGATGTTGTGCAAGGTTATATTTGCGTCACATTGAGTCTGGACTAATTCTGACTATTGTTCTGTTTTATATTGCTTGCCATAGCTAAAAGTATAGCAGAGAGACATTATTGATGGCCTTTTTAACATGGATCTAAAAGATATTGAAAAGGTTATGGATTTCAGTAATAACAAATAGAAGTTCTTCTTGTAAAATGGTTGCCAAAAACCGTTTATGATCACTAACCCGTAAAAAAGTGTCCAAAAAAGAACCAAGATATTTGTAAGCAGATCAGAGCATATATTCCTGCTGCAACATCATCTAGCATAATACCCATACCGCCGTGTAGTTTGGTATCAAGCCAAGATACAGGATATGGCTTCCAGATATCGAAAATTCTAAAGAAAACAAAACCCATAAACCATGCCACTGGGTGGTTTGGGGCGAGAGTCAGGGTTATAAACATTCCTAAAAATTCATCAATTACTATGGGGCCAGCATCCTTTTCATCCATAAGTTTCTCTGCAGTTCCTGCCACAAGAAAACCAACAATAAAGACACCAAGAAGCATATAGATATAGTGCAAAAGACTTAGCTCGCGTAGGGGCAGCCAGAATATGATTGCGGCAAGAGAACCCCAGGTGCCAGGAGCTTTGGGTAGCATTCCTGAGTAAAATCCAGTGGCGATGGCTATGATTAGCTTATTCATTATTCATTCCTTGTACAAAACGATAAATAGTTTGGATTGGTAGATTGTATTTTTCGGCAATTATTCGGCAAGCCTCATATTCTGGATAGATAACCTTACCTTTTGGCGTTTCAACTTCCTTTGCCTGTATCTTGCCCCATTTGCTATCGATGTAGATAACTTTTCTAGATAAAGTCCGACGTTTTTCTAAGTGGAAACGTAGTCCTATGGCTGTTGTCTCACTAAGTATTATATCTTTTAGTATTTCAGATTTTTTCGGATTGGCAATTACCTGTAAGCAAAAACCAGGTCGTCCTTTTTTCATAAAGATAGGTGTTATGGTAACATCTAAGGCTTCAGCTGCGAGTAACTTGTCGGTCAAGTAAGGATGAGTTTCTGGACTCCAGTCATCTAAGTTGGTGCTGATGATTTCTACTTCTTGTGGCTCATCTTGTTCATCGTTCCCTAAAATTATGCGTAACAGTTTGTTGTTATCTTTTCCATTTGTTGCACCGTAGCCAATGATACATTGGCTAATGGCTGGCATTAGTCCGAAATCAGTTGTGATTTGTTTAATTAATGCCGCTCCCAGCGGTGAGACGAGCTCTTCTTCGCAATCAACACCATGGCAGGGAATATCTTTCAATATTTCATAGCTTATAGGATTAGCTGGAGATATTGTGCTTCCCCCCTGTGGTCGAGGTAGAGAGGCGCAGATAATCTTATCTATTCCTAGAATTGATAAAGATGAAAAAACGGCCACAGTTTTGACAATGATCTCTGTCCATCGTTTATTATCTGATAATTCGAGGGCGTATACATTTTTCTCTGCTTCAATAAGGCTATTTATTACAGCGATTGAATTCTTGGTGATACGGTCAGGTAAATTGCTTTTCTGGAGATGAGAAATAGGTTCAAAAGTTTTTTCATCTTTTAAAGTAATACAAACACTTACCGCTTTTATTCTATCGCAGGTAACAATCTCTTTTTGCAAGGTAAAATCTATCTTTAAGGGAACTAGTGCTTCTTCGAGATCTTTAATATTAAGCCCAGCATCTAGAAAAGCAGCAAGCAGCCTGTCGCTACTAATTCCGGCGTAGCAATCTAAATAACAAAGAGTCATGTTTTACCAGCTAAATTTTTTCGCTTAGGAAGCTACTGCCAGCGTCAATCTTAGCACCACAAATGAAAGAGGCCACAGGCATTCTTTTTTTTCCTTCTGGCTGTATTTCTTCAATTAGAATGGCGCTATCGCCAGTTGCGACAATGAGACCTTCTTTGGAGGCAGATAGGATTGTTCCAGGAGTTTCTTTTGTTTTCTTGGCAAAAATCTTTGGGGCAAAGAGTCGCATTCTCTTGCCTGCTAGAAATGAGTAGGCACAAGGCCACGGATCCATACCTCGAATTAAACAGTGAATTTCCTTAGCAGTTTTATTCCAGTCGACCAATCCATCATTTTTGGAGAGCATTGGAGCTTCGGTGGCTTCCCCGTGGCTTTGTGGTTCGGGTGTTATAGTTCCTTGCCTTAGCCCTTCAATGGTCTCTAAGAGAGCATCCGTGCCAAGATTTGCAAGTTTATCAAAAAGGCTACCTGCAGTTTCATAAGCCGTGGGAATAATAGTTTTTTTGACCAATATATCGCCAGTATCCATGCCTTCATCCATCAGCATTGTGGTGACACCAGCTTCTTTATCGCCTAAAATAACAGCCCATTGTATTGGCGCCGCACCTCTATGCCTTGGTAGTAAAGAACCGTGCACGTTTACGCAGCCAAGCTTTGGAATATCAAGCAGAGCTTTAGGTAAAATTCTGCCGTATGCTATGACGATAAAAAGATCTGCATTATAAGATAAAAGCTCGTCTCTAAATTCGTTTGTTTTAATTTTTGTGGGTTGTAAAATGGGCAGACCAGCTTCTTCAGCCACCACTTTTACCGCAGGTGGAGATAGGTTTTTTCCACGTCCTTTCGGGCGATCTGGCTGGGTTACGACTGCCACAATTTTATCTTGACCTTTCAAAAGAGCCTGTAGGTTTGTGGCTGCAAAGTCAGGAGTGCCCATGAAAACGATGCGTAAGGGCTTTGGGGAACCTAGTTGCTCAACCATTTTTTCACCTTCTTTTTGTAGAAATTACGTTTTAAAGCTGAAAGGTGATCAAGAAATAGTATGCCGTTTATATGGTCAATTTCGTGTTGAAGAACAACAGCAAAACGATCTTCGGCAATAATGTTACACTCTTTGCCTTCGATATCCTGAAATTTAACTTTAATTTTTCGATGTCGTTTTACGTTGGATGTTAATTCTGGCAGACTTAGGCAACCTTCTTCATCAATTTGTGATTCTTCTGCCTCGATTATTTCCGGATTTGCCATGACCAAATGTGTTCTTGCTTCATCATCATCACGGTCTTCTCGTGGAGTTGTATCTACCACAATTAGTTTGATCGCAAGACCAATTTGAGGTGCGGCAAGACCAATCCCTGGGGCATCGTACATGGTATCGACCATGTCTACGGTTAATGATGTAAAGTCTGTATCAAAATCTGTTATGGGTTTGGTTTTCTCTCGTAAAATTGGTTCTGGGTAAGTGTATATTTTTTTAATAGACATGGTTTTTTTCTGTTATTGTTGTTTTTAGGACTATTTTACTTGTTTATGCTTCTCGTTTTGTCACATCATAAACATTTATGGTCTCCACTGCTAAGTAAAATTTTCTTTCAACACTTTTTTTATATTATAAGTTATCATTTAAACAAATAAACTAGGTAATCTGAGAAATATTTTATGTTATTATTATAGTTGGAAAATGTTTCGGATGATAAAATTTGCGATATCGCACCTGAAAGGAGTGAAGTATGTATTTCAAACATTATGAAGACAGCCTACAATTTGAGATTATGGTTCGAGTGGTTGAGGCTTTCTTTAGTGATAATTTTTTTGAAGCGCTAGATCAT
This sequence comes from Desulfotalea sp., assembly GCA_051531995.1. Taxonomy (GTDB): domain Bacteria; phylum Desulfobacterota; class Desulfobulbia; order Desulfobulbales; family Desulfocapsaceae; genus Desulfotalea. The sequence goes on along the minus strand of JAOPTU010000002.1, from coordinate 231,660 downwards.
ATTCCCCAAAGAATGCGTCCGAGGCGAAATATGCCAAGTAGGTGTTGTGTATATCGTGATCGAGCTTTACTTAAGTATCGATGTATGGCGATGCTCGGATTTTCAATCGAGGAGGAGGTGAATGAACTTCAACCTCTCTCTGTGTATGCTGAACAAGCCCTTGCCAGAACAGAAGTCCAAGGCAATATGATTACCTTTCTAGATGAGGCGTGTAATGGTTGCGTAAAATCACAGTATCAAGCAACTGATGCTTGTCGAGGTTGTATGGTACAGGCCTGTGCCCGGGCATGCCCAAAGGATGCCATCTTCTTTAGTGAGCATAAATCAATAATCGATCCGGTAAAATGTATAAAATGTGGCAAGTGTATGCAGGCTTGTCCGTATCATGCCATTGTCTATATTCCCATTCCCTGCGAGGAAGCTTGTCCAACAGGTGCCATTTTTAAGAATGAATCAGGCAAGCAGGAGATAGATTATGAGAAGTGTATATTTTGCGGTAAGTGTATGGCGTCTTGCCCTTTTACGGCTGTGTTAGAGAAATCCCAAGTAGTAGATATTCTAAATGATGTGCAAAGGGAAGAGAGGTTGGTTGCCATGCTCGCCCCAGCCATTGCCGGTGAGTTTGATGCGAGTATGAAACAGTTAGTGACTGGTTTAAAAAAGGTTGGCTTTGTGGAGGTTATTGAGGTTGCAATCGGAGCCGATAAAACAGCCGTTCTTGAGGCGGAAGAATTTGTTGAGCGTATGGAAGAGGGGGCCTCTTTTATGACCACTTCATGTTGTCCTGCTTACACTCAATTAGTAAGAAAACATATTCCTGAGCTAAGTGATTATGTTTCGGGAACCAGAACACCACTTCATTATGGCGCAGAGATGGTAAAGGAGCAATTGCCTGGTGTCAAGACAGTGTTTTTGGGTCCTTGTGTTGCCAAAAGGAAGGAGGGTAGCGCAAACCCATTGGTTGATTATGTTATGACTTTTCAGGAGTTGAAAGCGATTTTTGCTGCCAAAAACATTGATGTTGCTAGTTGTAAAGAGACAGAGTTTCTTCTTGCTGGTGGTCGAGAGGGGCGAAGTTTTCCAGTTTCTGGTGGGGTGACGGCAGGAATTAAATCTGTTATAGGAGAACGTTTTGAGATTATTAAGCCCACCTTTATTAATGGGCTTACAGCAAAAACATGCAGGGAGTTAAAACGTTATGCCAGCAAAGGAGCACCTGGGAATTTTGTTGAGGTTATGAGCTGCGAGGGAGGATGCGTGGCGGGGCCTGCTGGAACGGTGAACGTAAAAAAGGCTGTTCGTAAGTGCCAAAAATATGCAGAGGGAACAGCTTCAATTTTGGATAAGTAAAGTGAGGCGCACCTTTGATTTTCCCTGAAGATATCAAATTTTATTCTGTGCGAGTCATTAACTTATCTGGATCTAATTAATAAGCGTTCTGCGAAGTAATTATGCAGAGCGCTTAGGAAGACTGTATAGAATGGCTAGTGTAGTTTCTCTTCAACAACCTTATAATTAATAAAGGTTAATCCTGAGCAATATATGCAAGAAGTTAAGGGTACCTTGAATAATTAGAAAATTCGTTCAAGCTCAACGAAGAAGTTGGGCTAAGTAGCAATTTTTCAAGGTAGCCGTAAGTTAGTCTATTTCAAATTACTACTCATCACATTCACACAACGCGCCATGTAAAGCACATTGAGCTTTTGTAAAATGTTGCCGTAGAATGATAAATTGCATATTGGTTTGTCGTGATGTTTGCGATACTGCTAATATGTTAATGTCAGCAGCAGCGAGAGACCCTGTTGCTTTAGCAAGTATGCCTGGCTTAGCAATATTAGAGCCAATGGCACAAACAATCGCAACTCTGTCGCAGGTTACTTTCTCAAATCGATGACGCAGGTTAGAGAGCAACTCTTCGGTACAATCCGCATCATAAATGATAACGCCAATGGTGTTGGCATTGGTGGCCTTGTTAATATAAGAGACTTTGTGTTTTGCCAAAACTTCCATGATGCTCATGTCAAAACCGACCTCGCCAACCATCCTAGTATCGTGGATTTCAAGACAGGTTACTTTATCGGAGCCTGTGATAACCTCGGTTTTTGACTTTGGGCATATATACTCTTTTGTGAATAGAGTTCCACTGTGTTCGGGATCAAAAGAGTTCTTGATACGAATAGGGATACCAGCAATCTCAAGTGGTTTAGAGGCTTTAGGATGAATTGCTTCCATGCCAACATCCGCAAGTTGATCAGCCACGTCAAAATTTGTATTACAAATAGGATGAACTTTTTCTTCGCCTATGGTGATAGGGTCACCAGAGCAAAGATGGTATTCTTTGTGAATAACGGCTTCGCTGGCCTTCAGAAGGACGGCAATCTTTGAAAATGTTACCTCAGAGTAACCACGGTCAAATTCTCGCATGATACCTTCACGGCCCTTGGCATATCCGGTTGCCACACAGATGGTTTTTGTAGGATCAATTCCAGCAAATGTATCTAAAATTCGCTGGTTGATGGTCATGTCTCTGCTATCTTGCCAGCCACTAAGATCGATGAAAATGGAATCATAACCGCGGTTGCGAAGAATATTTGCAGAGTTAAAGGCACTATGCATCTCGCCTATGGAAGCAAGTAATTCACGGGCAGCAAGAAGCATTTCGCAACGTTGTACGTAGCCAGATGTTAAAACAGTATCCATACTTATGAGTACTTCTACCGCAGATTGAATTCTTTTACAGATGAAATTATTAGCTTCTTGCAGGTCTAGGCCAATATCTACAAAACCCTTGTTGATATTGCAAAGCTGAACTTTTAATCGTTCCATGGCTTCAAGGCAGTCTTCATTTTCTGCAAAGGTCTGATAGATGCCTGGTTTATTGGTTTTTTTGTGTTCTAGCAGCTCATTGGTAACACCAGAATATGCAGAAACTACATATATTCTATTAAAAATATCTTCAGAGTTGTAGAAAATTACATTGTCTAACACTTCTCCAAAACGTGACATCGTTGTGCCACCAATTTTTTCTATACGAAGGGGGTTCATTGTAGTTCACCATCAAGATTTTGTTATTCTTGCCACTTTTATAAACAAAAAGACATGAATGAAAGTAGGAAATTGGGATAGTTTGCAAAATTATATATTCTATCTCAATGTATGATGGTTGGCAATAATATTATGACAACCAAAGGATGGTGCTTGTGGTTGTATTTACCCAAAGATGTATTCTGTTAGGGACGTTTTTTTGGGTTATATTCATAGTAGCTGGTTTTGCTCTTACAAAGATAACGCTCGGTTCCTTTTCCTTTTGCCATTTATAGCGGGTTGTTATAATGTTGTTATAAGATTTTTCTAAAATAGATTTAACGTATTGGCTTACCAACGAAAAAAATATTCTCTCTTGTCGTTACTTGAGGCATTATGATAGAAAAAAGTCGCTCGATATTTTCGATTTTGTTGGTTGGTGTCTTTTTGTACCAGTTCTGATATAGTTTTTTGTGATTACCCCATTAAGACCAATAAGGAAGATAAGTGTATGGGTGCTAATTTTACAGCACAAGCAAGGAGAATTATGTTAAATGTAACTTTTCGAAATAGTTTTATTTATTAAGTGTTTTAAGAAAGAGGAATATATGAGAAGTTACGAAAATATAGATGTAATGATCAGCAAGGAAGAAATCTCAACTATTGTAAAGAGGCTTGGTAAGGAAGTGACAGATGCTTATGGTGAGCTGCCTGATGAATTGGTTGTCGTAGGTCTGCTACGCGGTTCATTTGTTTTTATGGCCGATTTGGTTAGAGAAATTGATACACCTTTAATTGTCGATTTCATGTCTGTCTCTAGTTATGGAGATGGAACCATTAGTACCAGAGACGTAAAGGTGGTAATGGACTTGGATACTTCTATTGAAGGTCGCGATGTGCTAATAGTTGAAGATATCGTTGATACCGGCAATACTTTCAGTAAAATTTTGACTATGCTTGGTAACAGGTCGCCAAGATCTTTAAAAGTTTGCTCTTTTCTTAGTAAACCATCCCGCCGTGAGATTGATGTTCCTGTTGATTTTGTCGGTCAAGAAATTGCTGATGAATTTGTTGTGGGTTATGGATTGGATTATGCTCAGCGTTATCGCAATCTTCCCTATATTGGTGTTGTGAAGAACCCATAGTTCGGCAACTCTAAATAGCGATATTTTTTAGAATAATTTGGCTGTCTTAGAAATAATTTGACCTCTACGGGTTACTACGATATCTTAAAGAATGCATTTTTGTAAGTAGATGTAATCTTACAGGACTTATGCGGTGAGGGTGTAGATTTATTTTTATACTTTGTTCTGCTGTTCTTAATTCTAGATACTCGATAAATCTTATCCATGATTAACTGGATTGACCCAACATTACCATCTATATATTAATCACCGGGCGTCGTTGTCTTTTTATTCATAATGACCAACACTTGAGGCTGTTCAGTGAATTATTTGTTTTTAATTTGCTGAGTGGTCTTTATATATCAACTAATAAATTTTAGGAGTTAAGAATGAGAAAACTGATCCTTACTGCACTGCTTGTTTTCACCGTATTTGCTGGTAGCTCTATGGCTGCAAAACTTACTGTAGCTACCGACACCAACTTTCCTCCATTTGAATTCAAAGATCCTAAAACAGGCGAGCATGTTGGTTTTGATGTTGAGCTTTGGGCTGCCATCGCCAAGGAGGCTGGTTTAGAATATACTCTTCAGCCAATGGCGTTTAAGGGAATTGTACCGGGTCTACAATCAGCTCAGCTGGATGCCGCAATTGCAGGTATGTCTATCACTGACGAGCGTAAGAAAGTAATCGATTTCGCTGATGGTTATTATGATTCAGGTCTTCTTTTGCTGGTTAAAAAAGGAAGTACTATTAAAACTGTGGCTGATCTAGCTGGTAAAAAGGTGTCCACCAAAACCGGAACCACCAGTGTTGACTTTTTAAAGAAAAATGCTCCTAAAGCGAAACTCACACTTTTTCCAAATGATAACGCTATGTTTATGGAGCTAATGACTGGCGGTGTTGATGCTGCTATGTTTGACAAGCCTGTTATAGAATCTTTTGTTAGCAAAGCTGGTGCTGGTAAAGTTGAAATTGTTGGAGATCTATATGCAGGACAACCTTATGGCATTGGTTTTCCTAAGGGTTCTCCGCTTGTTGCCAAGGTTAATACTGCTCTGGCTAAACTAAAAGCCAATGGCGAGTATGCCAAGATTTACGAGAAATGGTTTGGTGTTGCTCCTCGTTAAGATTGTTTGAGGAAATTGCACTTGCATGAAAATTTTCTATAGGGGGATGGGCTTTTTTCATCCCCCTATTTTCTTTTACAGCGCTGGAAAATATGGCTTTTAACTTTGAACCATCGATTGTTATTGAATCAATACCGACACTTTTAAAAGGTGCGGAATTAACTGTATATCTCACCGTGGGAGGTCTATTCTTTGGCTTCATACTAGGAGCGATATTCGGTATGATGAAGTTGTCTCGTACATGGTCTATTCGGAAAATAGCTGGGTTTTATATTGAGGTGATTAGGGGTACGCCTATGTTGGTGCAGGCCATGTTCCTGTATTTCGGTATACCCATGGCTTTTGGTATCAGAGTGCCTGCGCTAGCAGCTGGTGTCATCATTATAGCAGTGAATTCCGGTGCTTATATTGCCGAAATTGTACGTGGTGCAGTGCAATCAATTAACACTGGGCAGATGGAGGCTGGGCGATCAATCGGTCTGACTTCCATGCAAACTATGTTCTATATTATTTGGCCGCAGGCATTTCGGCGGATGATTCCTCCCCTAGGCAATCAGTTTATAATTAGTTTAAAAGATACTTCCCTGCTTATGATTATCGGCGTTGGTGAATTGTTAAGAACTGGTGATGAAATTGTGGCAGTTAATTTTCGTGCTTTCGAGGTTTATTTGGCTTGTGGGTTGATCTATTTGACTATGACTATGAGCATCGCCAAGGTATTAAAAATTGTTGAAAAACGTATGAAAATTGAGGGGCGATAATGATTAGTATTTGTGATCTTCATAAAAGTTTTGGCGATATAGAGGTACTTAAAGGAGTCAATGTTGAGGTGGCCCAGGGTGAGGTTGTGGTCATCGTTGGCCCATCTGGATCTGGTAAATCCACAGTGCTTCGTTGTATTAACCGGTTAGAAGAGCCAACCTCTGGTAAGATTATTGTTGATGGTTTCGATATTATGGATAAGTCTACTAATATCAATATGGTGAGAACCGAGGCTACCATGGTTTTTCAGCATTTTAACCTCTTTCCTCATATGACTATACTTGAAAACATCATCTTGGGACCAATGAAGGTACGTGGGATGAGCAAGGGAGAGGCTGTAGAATTTGGTTTAGAGTTGCTCGATAAAGTTGGGCTAAATGATAAAGAAAAGAATTTTCCAGATCAACTTTCCGGTGGTCAGAAGCAGAGAGTAGCCATTGCCAGAGCACTTGCATTGCAGCCAAAGGTGATCCTTTTTGATGAACCAACTTCGGCGCTTGATCCTGAGCTTGTGGGCGAAGTTCTAGAGGTTATGAAGAAGTTAGCCTCTGAAGGTATGACTATGGTTGTGGTAACCCATGAGATGGGTTTTGCCCAAGAAGTTGCTGATCGAGTGATTTTCATTGATGAAGGTGTTGTGCAGGTGGATAAGAGTCCGAAGGATTTCTTTATTAACCCAGATCATCCAAGACTTAAAGACTTTTTGGGCAAGGTAATTGCGCATGGTTAGAGGATTTAAATAATATTTCTTTTACTAAATTATAAAGAATTAAACTAAGGAGGGGACCGGTAATGGGTATTTAATTGAGACCTAATTGGGTCAGGTAACTTTCTGGTTTTAATGATGCCGTTTTCTTGGAATGTTAGCAGTTTTAACACTAGTTATTTGGTTGACTTTTTAGAGATGTTTTTCTGGAAATGAATTTGCTATCGAAGTCCGAGCATGATCACTAGGGATCTAATTTTGGATGTATTACAATTTACTCAAGACATTTATCTTTTGCCTACACCTGAAGAACCTTGAGATGTCGAGCCTTAAAACACTACCGCCCGAAAGTACCCCCTTTAGTAAAAATATCCAAAACACCTGATCCTGTGAAAGGAAAAACAAATAAAACAGTTTTTGTATCTTTACGTATCTTGCCCTACCCTGTATAACCTACAAGGTTTTTACTTATTTATTTACGATGGTTTTCGATGAATGATTAACAGAAAAGCAACTTGTCTTCTCGGCAAAGGGGACAGCCTCTTAAGTAATCACATGCTGCCGATAATGATTAGCTAACGATGACGTATGGGGCGGATGCTGGCTAATTGTTGGGGCCATATTGTGGTCATTGTTCTACGAATAAAAGAATTACAGTTATAATTGGTGTCTTATGAAACGTGTTCTTGGTTTAACTATTCTTTTTTATCGCCCATTAATGCGCTTGCGTAGCCGGATGGCTAACAAGAACACTTGGCTATTACTATGTGGGGATTGTTTTCTCATTGCATGTGCTCATTTTTTTGCACATGCTGTCCGTTTTGAATTCCAACGACAAGCCTTTGATGTCGCGCATTATCTCAACTTTATCCCATTTGTTATAGCGGTCCGCATTCCTGTCTTCTATGTTATGAGGCTTTATAGTGGTATGTGGCGTTATACAGGTCTTCGCGATCTACTGAATATTATAAAAGCCATATTTATTTCCTCACTTATTATTGTGGGTATTCTACTTTTCGAAAACCGTTTTAACGGTTTTTCAAGAGGTGTGTTGGTTCTTGATACTATCTTTACTTTCTTGCTTATTTGTGGTTTTCGCGTGTGTATTAGATGGATTATGAACGATGGTGTTCGCAACGTTGGCCAGAAAAAAATATCTCTTAAGAGATTACTTATTATAGGTGCTGGCAGTTCGGCTGAGAAGACTGTTCGAGAGATTGTAGCCAACAAGTTACTAAACTATGATATCGTCGGCTTTTTGGACGACAACCCAAAGAAGCAAGGTTTAAGAATTCATAACATTATGGTGTGGGGCTCTGTTGATGAAGTGACTGATTGTGCTCGTGAAACTGAAGCTGATGAGATCCTCATTGCCCTGTCCGCAGTCACCGGTCCCCAGATGCAACGCATAGTTGCTCTTTGCCAATCTACAAAACTTCCTTATAAAATTATTCCAGGATATGGCGAAGTTATTGATGGGCGTGTGTCTGTGAATGCTATTCGTGATATATCGTATAAAGATCTTCTTGGACGAGCAGAGGTGAAGTTGGAAAATGATAAAATCGGCGAATATTTAAAGGGGAAAACAGTTCTTATTACTGGTGGAGGAGGCTCGATAGGCTCTGAGCTTACCCGGCAAGTGGTGGCATTTGAACCAGAGAAAATTATTTTGTATGATGCCGGTGAAGAGAATTTATATAATATTCAAATGGAACTACTGCATGAATATGGAATCAAAAATGTTGTTCCAGTTCTCGGTAAAGTCCAAGATCTGGCATTACTCAATAAGGTTTTTAAAACCCATAGACCGACCGTTGTGTTTCACGCCGCAGCGTATAAACACGTCCCTCTTATTGAAAATAACCCTTGGCAGGCAGTGGACAATAACATTCTAGCAAGCCAATTCCTGATTGAGGCCGCCATAATTTATGGTGTTGAACGCTTCGTTATTATTTCAACGGATAAGGCTGTGCGGCCCACTAATGTGATGGGAGCTTCAAAACGCATGGCAGAGTTGTTGATGTCTGCTTATCGCAGAAAAAATTGGCAAGGGCGACTGTCCGAAGGGTGGAGTGATTTTGTAGACGTTGGTAATATTGAACATAACACTGTATTTACGGCAGTCCGATTTGGTAATGTCCTTGGCTCGTCTGGCTCGGTTATCCCATTATTTGAGAGGCAAATAAAAATGGGCGGCCCATTAACAGTGACACACCCAGATATCACCAGATATTTTATGTCTATTGAAGAAGCCGCTCAATTGATATTACAAACCGGATCAATGGCTAAAGGCGGAGAAATTTTCATCCTCAAAATGGGTGATCCTGTTAAGATAGTAGACCTTGCCAAAAGTCTTATTGAACTAGCAGGAAAAAAATTCAACGAAGACATTAAAATCTCCTTCACAGGTCTTCGAGAAGGCGAAAAACTATATGAAGAACTCATTGCAGAAGGAGAAGGAATCGTTCCGACAGATCATGAAAAAATAATGGTTCTCCAAGGAGATGGTCAATCATATAAGGAATTGGAAAAATCGCTTGCTGAATTAGCCCGGAAAGCCTCAAAGCATGATACCATGGGTATTAAAGAGGCACTCGAAGATATTATCCCGGAGTATAAACCAGATCTTGAGGCCATATCTGTCATCAAATCAGTGCGAATTAAGAATGATTGATTGCGTAATTGCAGGTTTTTACCCAATGCAAGCATAAAATTCCTATCCATCTAACCATGTAGGTGTGTTTATGCCTGTAAGGGGATTCATTTTTAATCAAGAATCACCTGTTAGAGGCGAGACTTTTGTAACCAGAAAAATTACTGGAGCATTGGCTAGGGTAAAATTCGGTTTGCAGGATCGTTTTTTTCTTGGTAGTCTCGATGCTAGTCGTGAAAGGAGTTATGTTAAAAATTATGTCGAGATGCAATGGCTGATGTTGTAGCAGGATCACCCTGAATATTTTGTTATTGCCGGTGGTGAACAATACGGTGTTCATGGTTTTGTAGACGCTGGCAGGGAATCAGAGTGGACTTTTCTAAAGGATTTGTGTTCCTGTAGTGCTGTTTGTCCTAGGGGAACATTCTTTAATAATAAATAATAAATAATGGAAATTTAAATATCTATGCTTACCAACTCATCAATTCTTATAACTGGTGGTACAGGTTCATTTGGTAACACATTCGTTCCTATGACTCTGGCCAAGTTCAACCCAAAACGTCTTGTCATTTATTCACGTGATGAAATGAAGCAGTGGGAAATGGCCCAGAGGTTCGAAGGAGATTCTCGTGTGCAGTTTTGTATTGGTGATGTTCGTGATAAAGAGCGTTTGTCACGTGCACTTGATGGCATTGATTATGTTGTTCATGCCGCAGCTACTAAAATTGTGCCTACTGCTGAGTATAATCCCTTTGAATGCGTTAAAACAAATATTACAGGGGCGATGAACCTCATAGATGCCTCAATCGACCGGAAGGTAAAAGGAGTCGTCGCATTGTCAACCGACAAAGCGAGTAACCCAATTAATCTTTACGGGGCGACCAAACTGGCTTCTGATAAATTGTTTGTTGCAGGTAATGCTTATGCAGGAACACACAGCAGTCGTTTTGCAGTCGTTAGGTATGGTAATGTGATGGGATCTCGTGGGTCAGTTATCCCATTTTTTATGTCCCTTGCAAAAACAGGTGAATTGCCAATCACCGATCCACGAATGACTCGTTTTATGATTAGCCTAGAACAAGGTGTTGAGCTTGTGTGGCATGCATTTGCAGATATGCAGGGCGGTGAAATATATGTCAAAAAAATTCCATCTATGACAATCTTGGATCTTGCTAAAGCTGTGTCTTTGGATGCTAAACATAAAATTATCGGAGTACGGCCTGGCGAAAAAATTCATGAACAGATGATAGGTTTGGAAGATGCAGATCATACATACGAGTATGATGATCATTATAAAATTCTTCCTGCGATTCATGGTTGGTCATCTGATCCTTCACGCATCAATGGTGGGGTAAAAGTAGCTGCTGATTTCATGTATACGTCTGATAATAACACTGATTGGATGCCTGTCGAGGAATTACAAACATGGATTGAAACACATCGTCATAAGATCGGTCTTATATAACTGCATATGAAAGGAATAATATTTATAACTGGTGGCTCTGGGCTTTTAGGTCTTAGTTGGTCTTTAGCCAAAAGGGATTCCTGTAGGGTTAACTTAGGGCTGCACGAGAGATGTATCTCCCCTATTGGTGTTAAGACATGGCAGATCAATCTTAAGTCTGTTGATGATATTGCACGTGTTTTTGATTCTGTTAGACCTGAAATAGTTATTCATACGGCTGGCCTAACAAATGTAGAAAAATGTGAAGATGAACCAGAACTTGCACATCTTGTAAATGCAATATATCCTGAAAATGTTGCTAAATGTTGCAGTAAACTTGATATACCGCTTGTGCATATATCGACCGATCATTTGTTCAGTGGAGAAGAGTTATTTGTGACGGAAAACCAGCTTGTTGCTCCGTTAAATGTTTACGGCCAGACAAAGGCTGAAGCTGAGAAGCGAGTTCTAGAGGCATTTTCTAAGGCACTTGTGATACGGGCTAATTTTTATGGGTGGGGCCCAAGTTATAGACATTCGTTCAGTGACGTTATTATTCATGCGCTTCGCTCAGGTCGAGAATTGAATTTGTTTAAAGATGTTTTTTTTACCCCAATTCTAATTGAAACTTTGGTTAGCGTTGTTCATGAATTAATTAATCATAAAGCTCATGGCATCTATAACGTTGTGGGAGATGAACGCATATCGAAATATAGTTACGGAATGAAAATTGCCCAACAATTTTCACTTGATGATACTCTAATTAAACAAGGATTACTAAAAGATCAATCTAGTTTGGTTAAAAGACCTTTTGAAATGAGTTTATCAAACCAAAAAACTTGTTCATTGCTTGGACGAAAGCTTGGTGATGTTGATAAAGACCTTAAAAAACTTCACCAACAAGAAATAAACGGTTCTTGTCAGGAGATCATAAGCATATGATTCCATATGGTCGCCAAGATATTTCTGAAGCAGATATCGAGGCAGTAGTAAAAGTTCTTCGTTCTGATTTTTTGACCCAGGGGCCTGTTGTCCCAGCCTTCGAACATGCCGTATCCACTTACTGTGAATCAAAATATGCTGTGGCAACAAATAGTGCAACCAGCGCCTTGCATCTTGCGTGCCTAGCCCTTGGTGTCGGCGTTGGTGATACTGTTTGGACGACTCCAATTACCTTTGTTGCCAGTGCAAACTGTGCACTCTATTGTGGTGCTACTGTCGATTTTGTGGATATTGATTCACGCACATATAATTTAAGTGTTGAATCTTTAGCGGCTAAACTTGAGAAAGCTGAACAAGAAGGTAACCTTCCCAAGGTCGTTATTGCAGTCCATTTAGCTGGACAGTCATGTGATATGGAAGGTATTTATGAGTTAAGTCAGCGTTATGGCTTTAAGGTCATTGAAGATGCATCCCATGCAATTGGTGGTAAGTACAAGGGGCAACCTATTGGTAATTGTAAATATAGTGATATTACTATATTTAGCTTTCATCCTGTTAAGATTATCACAACAGGCGAAGGTGGAATGGCTGTTACAAACGATCATGATTTGTGCACTAAGATTTCAAGACTTCGGAGTCACGGAATTACTCGTTCACCTCAAGAAATGACAAGTCCTTCTGATGGTCCATGGTATTATGAACAGCTTGATTTAGGTTTTAACTATCGCATGACTGACATTAATGCTGCATTAGGCTTAAGCCAAATGAAGAGACTAGATAGTTTTGTCAATAAAAGGCGGTTGATTGCTAAAAAGTATGATGAGCTGTTTAAAGAGCCATGGGTCACAACACCATGGCAAGATCCTGATAGTTGTTCCGCATGGCATTTGTATATAATTCGTATTAATTTGCATGAAAGTAAGTTTAGCCATAAAGAGATTTTTGAAAAATTTCGAAGTCAGGGTATTTTAGTAAACCTCCACTATATACCGATTTATAAGCAACCTTATTTTAAGTTCTTGCAGATTGATTCAAATGATTTTCCCGTATCTGAATCTTATTATGCTGGTGCCATTAGTTTACCCATTTATCCAACATTGTTAGAATCCCAACAAAATGAGGTTTTTGAATGTATGAACTCTCCACTTGGGCATCAAACATTGTTTTAGTTTGTTCTTGGTAGTCGAAGATAAATGTATAGTGTTAGGTGATTTATGTTGACCAATAATTCTTTAATTAGCAATATTGATCATATAGATCGTGAAGCTTGGCGTGAGATTTTTTTATTAAATTCAGAAACAAAATTTATTGTACCAGAGCTGTTGCGAGAGCAATTGCAAAGTGATCTGGATATACATTCTCAGAATATGATTGCTATAGATGATGATCTTCATCTAACAGTAGGCGGTATAGAAATTACTGCTATTGCTGCTGCTCATGAGTGCTTAGATCTTGATGAGTCTACAAAGATTGGGCTAAATTGTTCAATTTGATGGATTATCAATATATCTATCAAGGGATACATGTCTTTATGGTGGTATGGCCACACAGCTATAGAACTGGCATTTTGATATAGCGTTCCTCCCTATTAACGGTAGAGATGCCGAGCGGTTAAGTGCTGGTTGTATAGGTAATATGACCTGTCAAGAGGCAGATGGTCTTTGTGGAAGTCTTCGTCTTGGAATAACAATACTTGGTCACTACGGCATGTTTCAGTCAAATACCGTGGACCCAGAGTTATTTGAAAAATATGTGAATGTAAAATATCCACATTTATCCATATGTTTATGTGAATCTGGTGCCGGCTATTTTTTTAATGTACTCACCAATGATATCACTTAGTTACTCGTTTTGTTTCTGTTCAAAATTTAATAAATTAGACTTTTTCTAACTATAAAAAGGAATATAGAATGGCCGGTTCTTTTGAGATTTCCTGTGCCTCCCGTTTTGCTCTTGGTACAGTTCAGTTTGGATTGAAATATGGTATTGCCAATAAGAAAGAGGGTGTTTCTGATGATGAAGTTTCGGCGATTATGAAATATTCTCAACGTGAAGGTCTTGATACCCTTGATACTGCTGTTATGTATGGTGATAGTGAGCAAAGGCTTGGTCTGTTTGGTGTCTCTAACTGGAATGTGATATCAAAGTTACCAGCTGTTCCTGATGAATGCAGCTGTGTTTCTGATTGGATGATGACACAAGTAAATGATTCTCTAGAGCGGTTAAAAATAGATAAACTGTATGGATTACTACTGCATAGACCGTATCAACTTAAAGGCAAGAATGCTAAAAAAATAATCAGAAGCTTACAACAATTAAAAGAAAAGGGACTTGTGCAGAAGATTGGTATTTCAATTTATGACCCAGAAGAGTTGGATGCACTTGATTTCTTATGTGATCTCGATATTGTTCAGGCCCCTTTTAATATTTTAGACCATCGCTTGATTCATTCTGGCTGGCTTGATCGATTACATTCTCAGGGTGTGGAAGTTCACGCTCGATCAATATTTTTACAAGGGTTACTTTTAATGGGGAAGGAAGCTAGACCATTGAAATTTCACCGTTGGCAGGAGATGTGGAGTCTTTGGGATAAATGGTTAGTCGACACAGGTCTTACCCCGTTGCAAGCCTGTGTTCGTTATGTTATGAAGTTCGCACAGATTAATAAGGTCCTTATAGGTGTTGATACTCTTCAACAATTGACTGAAATTATTAAATCCACCGACGGAATTATACCACAAGTTCCTGATGCTTTTGATATTAGTGATCAAGATCTTGTCAATCCAGCAAAATGGGATGCACTAGTTTAACTTATTTTTAACTCGTAGAGGATGGTTATGACAATTGAAATAATTGCTGAGTTGGCTCAAGGGTTTGAAGGCAAACCAGAACAGGCCCGCTTGTTAATGAAAGCAGCCGCTGCAGCTGGTGCTGATGCAGCAAAGTTTCAGCTTGTGTATGCTGATGAGTTGGCTACGCCTGATTATGAGCATTATGAACTTTTTCGCTCATTGGAGATGGCTGACGAAATTTGGGCTGGGTTAGCTACGTATGCAAATGAGTTAGGGATACAGTTGTATGTGGATATTTTTGGTGATCGGAGCCTTCGATTAGCAGAAGAAATCAACTTGCCTGTAGTGAAACTACACGGTACTGATATTGCTAATATTGGTTTCTTAGAGAAGGTTGCTCAAAGTTCCGTACCTAAAGTTCTACTTGGTGCTGGGGGAGCATATTCCAGTGAATTAAATCGAGCTATAGATATTCTTTCTGATAAAAAGGTTGTTGTGCTTCTTGGTTTTCAGGGCTATCCAACACCGACTGAAACAAACCAAATTTCTCGTGTAGGGTTAGTGGCTAAGGAGATTATTCATAATCATCCGAATGTTGAACTAGGTTTTGCAGATCATGCTACACCAGAAAGTCCTCTTCGTTATGCTTTGGCAGCAACCGCTTTTGGGGTAGGAGCTCGTATTATTGAGAAGCACCTTACCTTAGGAAAAATTATGGAGCTTGAAGACCATGAGTCTGCTCTTAACCCTGATGAGTTTTCCGAGTTTTGCAATGTTCTCAAGAGGTGTGTAGAAGCTTTTGGCGAGACTAAACTTGTAGAAGATTTTGCAATGAGTCAAGAGGAACGTGGATATCGGAAAATGATTCGTAGACATGTCGTTGCAGGTCGTGACTTGTCTGTTGGAACGATTCTTTCTCCTAGTGATCTTGTTCTTAAACGCGTTTCAGCACAACAAGTTGTTACTGATTTGGAATTGGCTTACGGGAAAACCCTTAAACGTGATATTCCAGCCAATTCACATTTGACCCCAGCCGATATTAAATAATGGAATGCATATGAAAAAACGTCTTGTAGCTGCTATCGCCTGCCGTAATCTTGGCTCACGTTTATATGGTAAGCCCTTGCAGAATTTGGATATTGAAAATGGAATTAGAATTATTGATAATATTATTGATTGTTTGATATCTATTGATTGTATCGATGAACTTGTTTTAGGGATCTCAGAGGGAATGGAGAATGAAGTCTTTAAGCAGGTCGCTAAAGAAAAAGGAATCCCATATATTGTTGGAGATCAAATAGATGTTCTTGGGCGTTTAGTGCAATGTGGGCAAGTTGCAAATGCAACAGATATATTCAGAATTACGAGTGAGTCACCATATCTATATTTTGAGCCTGTTGAAGAATTATGGCTACGGCATCAAAAAGAGCAGGCTGATGCCACTTTTATGGATGATATTATTGATGGTTGTGGTTTTGAAATTATCTCCTTTAATGCTCTCAAAGAATCGCATCAGAAAGGCAATGAAAAGCATCGTTCTGAACTTTGCACCCTTTATATTAGAGAGCATCTAGATGAATTCAAGATCATTCGGGCGAATGCACCTACAGAACTTACTCGTAAAGATCTTAGGTTGACTGTCGATAACCCTGAAGATTTAGTCGTATGCCGTATTGTCTATGAAATCTTCAAAAAGGAAGCACCCCGAATTCCTGTTGTTGATATAGTAGCCTTTTTAGATGAAAATCCTAAATTGATTGAGTTGGTTGCTCCATTTGCTGAGATAGGATATTCCACAATGTATAAATGGGGAGAAAATGGATAATACAGGTCAAAAGCTTTGGCAGCGTGCAAAAAAAATTATTCCTGGTGGCAACATGTTGTTGTCTAAACGGTCGGAAATGTTTCTTCCAGAACATTGGCCAGCTTATTTTAGTAAAGCGAAAGGTTGTCGTGTTACTGACCTTGATGGGCGAGAATTTATAGATATGTCCATTATGGGAATTGGTACAAATATCTTAGGATATGGACATCCTGAAGTAGATGAGGCTGTTGTGCAAACTGTTGTCAGCGGCAACATGTCTACTTTAAATTGCCCAGAAGAAGTTTATTTGGCTGAACGCTTGATAGAACTTCATCCTTGGGCTGATATGGTGCGACTTGCCCGTACTGGTGGTGAAGCTAATGCTATTGCTGTTCGTATAGCTCGGGCTGCTTCCGGGAGAGATAAAGTGGCAATCTGTGGGTATCATGGTTGGCATGACTGGTATCTTGCTGCTAATTTAGGTGATGAGCAGAATCTCGAAGGGCATTTACTACCTGGTTTAGAGCCTAATGGGGTTCCACGCCAATTGCAAGGAAGTGTTTTACCTTTCAATTATAACGATTTTTCAGGGTTAGAAGAGCTTGTTCTTAATCATGAAATTGGAGTGATTAAGATGGAGGTTTGTCGCAACGATAAACCTCAAGATGGTTTTTTACGTAAAGTTCGGCAGTTGGCAACCGATCACGGTATAGTACTTATCTTTGACGAGTGCACTTCAGGTTTTCGACAAACCTTTGGGGGATTGCATAAGCAATATGGTGTTGAACCTGATATGGCAATATTCGGTAAGGCACTTGGTAATGGTTATGCAATAACAGCTGTTGTTGGCCGACGAGAAGTGATGGATGCGACACAAGGAACATTTATTAGTAGTACTTTTTGGACAGAACGTATTGGCCCCACAGCTGCGTTGAAAACATTAGAAGTGATGGAAAGAGAAAAATCTTGGGATACAATTACAGAAACAGGCCATTTTATAGGTCAGAAATGGCAAGAGCTAGCACATAAGCATGAATTAACTATCCAACTTACTGGATTACCCTCTCTTCTAGGTTTTAGTTTTCCTGTAAAAGACATGCTTAAGTATAAGACTTTAATTACTCAGGAGATGTTAAAGAAGGGTATTTTAGCTTCGAATTCTGTTTATGTTAGCATTGCTCACTCTAAAAATATAATTCAACAGTATTTGGAGGTTTTGGATTCTTTATTTTTAATAATTAAAGAGTGTGAAACTGGAAGAGATGTTAACACTTTATTGGATGGGCCAGTTTGTCACTCTGGTTTTAAACGCTTGAATTAATAAAGAGAGTTATTCTTGTTTTCACCCTTCGTGGCATATTTGGATTAATTGTTTTATGATGAGTATACATGTAAATATTGGACTTAAGTTGTTTTCAAGTAATGTAAATCTAATCAATGAGGCTACGAAGTTATTTCACGAGAACTTATTCCAATATATAGAGCTATATATTTTACCTGGAACATTGCAGGAAACTCTAAATAAATGGAAAGATGTTCCAATACCGTTTGTTGTTCATGCTCCGCACTCTGATCATGGAATGAATCTATCTCTTCGGAAGTTTGAGTCAGGCAACCTGAAACTACTGAGAGAATCACAGCAATTTGCAGATGTTTTACAGGCTGATATTATAATATTTCATGGTGGGCATAGTGGCACAATAACTGAAACACTTCGACAGGTTACAAATCTCAAAGATTCTAGGTTTTGCATGGAAAATAAGCCGCCTTTAGGGTTAAGTAATCAACGATGTGTTGGCTGGCACCCTGATGAGTTTTATCAAGTTGTAAAATGTGAAGATATTGGAGGTATTGTTCTAGATTTTGGTCATGCGTCCTGCACGGCTGTCTCTTTACAACATGATTCTTATCGAGTTGTTCAAGATTTTCTTAAGTATAAGCCGAGAGTATTTCATTTGTCAGATGGTCTTGGGGATAGTGAACAGGATTCTCATTTGAATTTAGGCCTTGGAAATCTTGATATAGATAGTTTCCTTTCAGTTTTGCCTACTGGAGCAATGCTAACACTAGAAACTCCCAGGAGCAATTTAGAAGTGTTGGATGAATTTGTATTAGATGCCCAATATGTGTTGAGATTTTTTAATTGAAAATGATTTATATATGAAAATTCTATTTACAGGTGCGAGTGGTTTTTTAGGTGGTTCACTGCTTTTGCTTTGTGCTAAACATAACTTTGAAGTTTATCATTTGGTTCGAAAGAGTCAAGGGTTTGAAAATGAATTTGTATGGGATTTTTGCACAGATTTACCTAAAGATTTACCAGGTTGTGATATAGTTATTCATTTAGCGGCCTATGTTGGTTTTTCATTAAAGTTCTCTGTTTCACAGTATAACGTTAATACCCTCTCCGCATTAAGGCTTGCTGAATATTGTCGAAAACACTCTGCTCATTTTCTTTTAGCCTCTATGGCTGGTGTTCATGGTAATGCTGGTATGGTTGATAAAAACACTCCAGTTGGGCCATGTAATCATTATGGAATGTCTAAATATTTAGCGGAAGAAATTCTTCGATGTATTGTACCTCGGTATACTATTTTGAGAATTGGTGGAATCTATGGTTTAGATGGGCCGTCTCACCTAGGGTTGAATGTGTCAATAACACAAGCTTATCATAATAATGTGTCTCCTACTTTAAAAGGTTCTGGGGAGGCAAAAAGAAATTATATCTGTGTTGATGATGCAGCAAATTGGATTTACACTATTATTTCTAGTATTAAACTTAGTCAATGTTCTTTGGCTTCAAATCATAAGGATTCTATTGTATACATATCTAGTACAGAAGAACTAAGTGTTGCAGACTATTTACACTGTATTGTTGAGGTTTTTTTGCCAGGAAAGACTGTTATGGTTGAACCTGGAGGCAATGGAGGAGATTCAATTGTTAAGGCTTCTAAGCCTCCTATTAAATTGTGTTCATTTCGTGAATATCTTCTAGGAATTACAAAATAATATAATTAATGGTAATGAATGAGTAATAAAAAAGATTTAGAAATTATAAAAACAAAATGGGGTTTTTTTCAATACAGTCCTTTGCCTAGTGATGACATACTTGAGCAATATTATGCTGACAAGTACTATCAACAAGGTAAAGGGAGTTATTCAGTTTCTTATGAAGATGAAGAGCTAAACTTTTTTAAATTAAAAGCTTCACTTTTAAGCCGTAAAGTCTTTCAACTTTTACAAGCTCGTCCAAATTCCAATATGAAAATGCTTGATGTTGGTTGTGGTGAAGGGTGGCTTTTGAGCGAATTCCATAAATCTGGCATTCAGGTTGTCGGATTAGATTTTAGTATTCATGGAATTGAAAAGTTCAACCCTGATCTTGTACCTTCATTTGAGCAAGGAAATATTTATAAATTATTGTCGGAAAAAGTAAACTCTAAGGAGACCTTTGATATAATAACTTTGGCGAATGTTGTTGAGCATGTCACAGATCCTGTTCAATTACTCCTAGAAATAAAAAAGATTCTGAGTGACTCAGGTATTCTTGTGATCACAGTTCCTAATGATTTTTCACATTTACACAAAATTTTACTTGATAAAGAATTTATAAGCAAAGAGTGGTGGTTAGCGTATCCAGATCATCTTTCATATTTTAATAAAGAGAATATGGGATCCTTGCTTAATGATCTAGGCTTTGAGATCAAATCAATTGTTGCAGATAATCCAATTGATTTAAATTTGTTTAACGAAAATTCCAATTATATCAAAGACCCTGAGAAAGGGCGTTCTACCCATCTTCTCAGGGTTCGCAGTGATAATTTCCTAGGTAATTTAGATCCTGATGGTCTTTTGAAAATCTATGAGATTCTCGGGGGTATGGGAGTAGGGCGTGATTTGAGTTTTTATTGTTCTCTAAAGACATGAAAGTTTGTCTGTTTTCAGATATTCACGGTAATGGATTTGCTTTTAAAGCTGCTTTGCCTCTTATGTTATCTGAAAAGGCTGATTTGTATATTTTTCTTGGAGACTTATGTGGCTATTATTTTGATCAAAAAGAGATTCTATCTGGTCTGCTGATGTTACCAAATTTGATTTCTGTAAAAGGCAATCATGACCAGATGGCGTTAGACATATCCAATGGAGATGATAAACTCAGGACCACATGCTTTGAAAAATATGGTGACTCTTTGGACAGAATATTGATGGATGAAAATCAATCTGTCATGACATGGATTTCCCAGAATCCTGCAACCTATATTGATTCTACTGGTATGTTTTATTGTTGTCATGGTAGCCCAAAGTCTCCTTTAAGTGATTATGTTTATCCTGATTCGGACATAAAATTTTTTCTTGATGAAGACCAAGATATTTTCTTTTTAGGTCATACGCATTATCCGATGAAAAGAACTATTGGTAATAAGTTAATTGTAAATCCTGGTTCTATAGGTCAACCACGTAAAGGTGGCTGGCCTACATATGCTGTAATAGACATTCTTTCAAGAGAAGTGGTTTTTCGTGATGTTGTATATGACAAAAAAAAGTTTATAAATAATCTTAAAAAGAAGGAAGTGGGATGTCCCTATATAGTTAATGTCCTACAACGATAAAAAATGTTTGAAAATGAATTAATTCTTGTTTCTGCTGTAGCTGGGGATATTGGTGCTGGTGCTGTACGGTCTTTATCTGAGACAGGTATACGGATTATAGGCTGTGATATGAAAGAATATTCTCCTATTATTCCATTACTTACAAAATTTTATAAAATTCCTTCTGCAAATAATGTTGACGAATATTTTACCTCATTAGAAGCTTGTATTAAAAATGAAAAAGTGACTTGTTTCCTACCTATTTCTGAGGCTGAAATTGCAGTTTTAAATGCGAATAGACAAAGGATGTTGTCTTTGGGGGTAAAAGTTTTGATAAATAATGAGCTTATTCTTGATAATTTCTTAAATAAGCTTTCTACAATTAATTTTTTAAAACAATATAATATTAAGGTCCCTAATTCAACCTTACTAAAAGATTTTGACTATTCTTTTGATTTTCCTGTAATTGTAAAAGCCTTGGAGGGCTGTGGCAGTAAAAGGCTTTGGGTTGCCCACGATAATGATGATTTATCCTATTTGAAGACAAAGGATAAAGATGATCTTATTGTTCAGGATTATCTTGGCTCTGATGATTTCGAATTTACAACAGGAGTTTTTTCAGATGGGCATAATGTCTCTATTATTAGCTTTAGAAGAAAGTTAGGTTTTGGTGGGCTTTCCATTGAGGCAATCTTAGTTGATGAACCAAAATTAGATCAGCTAGCTATTAAAATTGCTAGAATTACTAATTTGAAAGGATCTATTAATATTCAAACAAGACTATCTAAAGGAGAGTTTATTCCTTTTGAAATTAATCCGAGAATTTCAAGTACACTAAGTTTTCGCAAGAAATTTGGTTTTGATGATGTGGTCTGGTGGTTAGAAGTTATTTTGGGTAAATCATATAATTATTGTAAAAAATATAGTTCAGGTCGAGCTATTAGGTACACATCTGAAATGTATTTTGATATGAAGGAGATTTCTACTATATGAATAGTATACGTATTGGAAATTATAGTGTTGGAACAGATTCTCCACCGTTTGTGGTTGCTGAGATGTCAGGCAATCACAATCAATCACTATCTCGTGCTTTGGCAATTGTAGATGCTGTCGCAAAAACTGGTGCTCATGCGGTTAAATTGCAAACCTATACAGCAGATACTATGACTATAGATTGTAAGTCAGAAGGGTTTGTTATAGATGACCCAAATAGTCTTTGGTATGGTCAATCTCTCTATAACCTCTATAAGAAAGCGCATACTCCATGGGAATGGCACAAGCCAATTATTGATCGTTGTTCAGAACATGGTCTTCTCTGTTTTAGCACTCCTTTTGATGAGTCATCTGTTGAGTTCTTAGAAGATCTTGACATGCCAGCCTATAAGATTGCTTCTTTTGAAATGACTGATATTCCATTAATCCGAAAAGTGGCAAGTACTGGAAAACCTATGATCATTTCAACAGGGATGGCTAGTGTTGATGAGATTGAAGAAACGTTAAGTGCAGCCCAGAAAGCAGGGTGTAATGAAATAATTCTCTTGAAGTGTACTAGTACTTATCCTTCGTCTCCTGCCGACAGTAATTTACGTACTATTCCAGATATGCAGAGACGTTTTGGCGTGCAAGTTGGTTTGTCAGATCATACACTTGGGATAGGAACTTCTCTGGTTGCAATTGGCTATGGAGCTACCTTTATCGAAAAACATTTTACTTTAGATCGTAGTGCAGGTGGCGTTGATGATGCTTTTTCGATTGAGCCCGATGAGATGAAGAGTCTTGTTGTTGAATCAAATCGTGCATGGTTATCTCTTGGAGAAATACGTTATACTCCAAGTAAGCAGGAGGAGGCATCTCTTAATTACCGAAGATCGTTGTATGTTGTTCAGGATATAAAGGCTGGTGAACATATAACAGAGCAGAATGTACGTTCTATTCGCCCAGGGTTTGGATTACACCCACGTCATCTTAATGATATCTACGGTAAACCGGTAAAAAAAGATACTAAAAAGGGGTCACCTCTTGAGTGGAATCTAATAAGTTTTTAAAAGGATGTTAACACATGATGAATCAAGATAAATTTGATATTTTTATAAAAGGAGAAGTTGTTGATCTCTGTATACCAAGTAAAAAGCCATGGGTCATTGAACAATGGTATAAATGGTTCAATGACCCTGCAGTTACACGCTATTTAACCCACGGTGGGTTTTATAATAATCCGGAAAAACAAGAGAAGTTTTATGAATCTCTTGTTGAAAGCGAAACTAGAATTGCATTATTAATTAAGCCCAAGAAAGCCGATTATTTTGTCGGGATAGCCTCTTTATCAGCAATAGATTTAATCCAGAGACAATGTGATTTCGCAATGGTAATCGGGAAACAAGACAACTCGCCTGATTCTATATTCTACGCCCTCGAAACAAAAGCATTAATGACCGAACACGCCTTCGAAAAACTGGGTTCTGAAAGAATCAGCAGTGGCCAATTCACTGACCTTATCAAATGGCAACGCTGGCAGATCCTTTTTGGTTATCAGATCGAAGGCATCCGAAGAAAAGAATATCGAAAAGGTTATAATTATTATGACTCAATGATCTCTTCATGTCTTCTTGAGGATTATTTGAGAATTAAAAAAATCAGAAATGGATATTTATGGCCAGGAAAAGATAAGATGTTTGAATTATTAAAAAAACTTCCCAAAGAAACCACCATTGACAGGATGCAGGACTGGCTTGTCTCTGAGAGAGAAAAAAACTGGGATATGGTAGAAAATATAGAGGAGGAAACTGAAAGTGTACAAAGAATATAAATCAGATTTCGAATTTAAAGATAAAAGGAAGTATGTACATTCATCAACTTTGTTAGAAGAATTTATTGACCTGATTTATTCCAAGCTATGTATAATTGAGAAAAGACGTAATTCACCAAAAATCAAGGCCATGTTTTACCGAGAAATTAATAAAAATGGTGTATTTAGATTGTCAGAAGAAACAGCGAATCTTGCGGTTGATAATGAAGCATCCGCAAGTTTTACTTTAAGTGACAGTGAAAAACCTATTAATGCGGTATTCATTGAAGATGAGAATGAAAACATATCGCGTAGAGTTAGAACGGATTGCAAAATTGGTAAAATATTATTGCACGACAAGTTTGGTGGGACATGCATAATTGGTTGCGAAACCCAAAAAGCATTTATTGAAAATGTTATTGAGGCCAATAAACGTATTCATCTTAAATCCTTGAATGACCATAAAATGGAAATGAAGGTGGTTAATATGTATATGAAGAAATTCCCGGCATGTCTACCTATTGATGGTTCTCTAGATCGAAATGAAGTTGAGTTGCAGATAAAAAACGTAAGCTATCGGAACCAAGAAAATTCTTTCCTCACACTTAATTCTTTATCTTTCCCAGGGGGAAAGATAAATTCTTTTGAAGTAGCATTTATCACTCACATCATATAATTAAATATGACGTGAGGGAACTTTAGCCTAGGTTACAAAAAAATAACTAATACCCTTATTTGTCTCATAAGTTATTTTTAATGCGTCTGAAAAACAATATTTAAAGGTTTAGTATGAAAATTAGGAAAAATGTCATAAGTATTTATTTAACTTGCGGTTGGCAAGAGGCCTTGCTTGTCCGAAATGTTGTGGTAATAGACATTGTCATATTCACTTTCGCAAAGTACTTCAATGATATCTACACTGAACTCAAATTTTACTGATTTTTGGAAATATATTTTTCTTCTATCAAGCTGCTTTTAAAAGCTGTTTGTTTTGCTAATAACCTTATGACTCAGTCTAAAAGATAAAAGTGAGGAAGAGGTGCTACAGGGGAAACAACTTTTCTTGCATCAATATCTTCAAAGAATTTACATAAAGGGTACAATTTTCTCAATGTCATGATAGGAAAATTAAATGTATTACGTGTAACATATCGTCGTATCAGTAAAGAGCATTTACCTTGATTTCTAGGCTAATTCTGTTATTGTTTCAACGGAAAAATTGCCATTATCTATTGTTATAATTTTCAGTTGCAGTAGTAACAAAAAAACTGCTTATGTCTCATTGTCTCCTAAAGTCGGCTTAAGTTCGATGGTAATCATATAATCGAAAATAACTGCAGTAAATTTAGACTATTAAAGGTTTGCGTATGTCTTTTGGAATTGAAGAAATATTGTATCATCTGCCCACAGAGTCAATGAACTCCAAAGAACTTTCCCGCGATTTTGGTTTTGCACTTGATTTTGTTGAGGAAAAGATTGGTATACGGCAAATATATATTTCTGGTGTGCATGAATTTTCTTCCGACCTGGCTGTTTCAGCAACAGAGAAACTTTTTAAAGCAAGACCAGAATTAAAAGAGAAGATTGATGTAATTCTAGTCTGTACTCAAACCCCTGATTTTCAGTTGCCTCATACTTCAGCATTGGTTCAGGGGAAATTGGGACTGAAAAAAGAAATTGCATGTTTTGATGTTGGGTTGGGTTGTTCTGGATTTGTATACAGTCTTTCAATAATAACTTCATTTATGGAAGCAAATGAATTTGAATATGGTTTGCTTATAACAGCGGAGACATATTCAAAAATAATTGAAGACACAGATAAAAGTACAAAGCCACTTTTTAGCGATGGGGCTGCTGTATCGTTGATCAGCCGGCAGCCTAAACTAATACCAATGAAATTTACATTCGGAACAAACGGATCTAAGTATGACAAATTGATCTTCAATTCGAGAAACACGGGGGCTGATTCAACTGGGGCCTCATTGCATATGGATGGTAGGGGGATTTATGAGCTTGTAGCGGCGGAACTTCCGAAGGACATAGATAAATGTCTTCTGCTGAATAAACTTGAACTTGAAGATATAGACTTATTCGTATTTCATCAGGCGAGCAAGTTTATGCTTGATACTCTTTCAAAGGTTCTTGGGATTAAAGATGACAAACGAGTCGTGAATTGTATTAACCATTTTGGGAATACTGTATCATCATCTATACCAATAGCGTTGACAACGATTTCAAAAAACAAACCTAGTCGCAAACATGAAAGGAAAATACTTATCTCTGGATTTGGTGTTGGGCTTTCGTGGGCGTGCACAATTTTAATAGAAAAAGGAGATAAAGTTGATGTCTGACGAAATATTTAATAAGCTCAATGAGATAATGCTCGAACTAAAATCTAACGAAACAATTAAACTTGAAAATACTATTAAAGATGAACTGGAATTTGATTCTTTAGATATGATGACGCTCTATTTTGAAACAGAAACTGCATTTAATATAAAAATATCTGAATCAGATTTGTCAAAATACGATTTTACTACAGTTCAACAATATCTTGATTTCATTAAAATAAAACTTTCTGGAGATGAAAAAGCATAGGCTATGAAGCCTCTGTTTAAAGGAGTTGATACCCGAAGTTATTTTTCAGCAGAAATGGTTGTTTGGTATTCTGCCATGCGATTTCTTCTTTATGGGAAAATGGTAAGTGAGTCTTGCAATGTGCTTTACGATTACTAATCGTAGAGTTGGCTCTTGTTTTTTCAGGTTATAACCTGCTCAATTAGCTGATTTTATTGAACTCCTTGAGAAGAAACTAAATTGTTTCTAATTGATGTACTTAAAAACTATAAAGTACAAAACATGTCTATTTCAGCACAATAATAATTCTCAGCATGTCTCTATCTTCGGAAGGTAGGCTGTCTTTTTTTTGTGGAATATATGGCAGTAAATGTATTTAAATAAGAGTCTTTATGAGTGTTCTGAAGGTAGTATATGAACTACCTACCAAATTTGATTATATCTCTATTAAAAAATATCTTGCACGTGATATCCCCGTTTGGTTTGTCGAACCGCATAATGCCTACCACAACAGGTACAAGAAAGGAGTAAGGTTTTCTCCAGGTAAATTTCCTAAATATGCAAGGAAAATGGTAGACGATGGGCTGGTTAGTGTCGTAACTTCCGAGCAACTTGATTCAAAGGGGATATTGTCGTTTTCAGCTGATAAAGCTGTAGATATTGTTGAAGTAGTTTATCCTGAATATAGAAAGAAGTTTGACAAAATATTAAGTTATGTTTCCGATACATTGCGATCATCATCCGCTGAAAATGTATTTAAAAACAATCTGTGTAATAAGTTAGCGGAATTTTACTCAATAAACATGTCCCTTCATCGTATTGGTGAGACTATTGGATCTGGAGAGATCCTTTACTACCCTCATACAAATGTGTATTCGTATCTTTTCATAAAAAAGCTTCTTTCTGGATGCAAACATGATTTTTTTGAGCATGATAACATTGACTTCCCAGCAGAAACCTATGTTGCCAGTTTCCTACAAATTTTAAGGCAAAATTTTGTTTCCTTAGCCACACTTCTTGCGCAGGTTTTTGCTAGTTGTTTTCTCGGACGAGGTAGCCGCTCTGAGGTGAAATCGGGAAAAATTTTTTCTTATGGCATAGCGATTGTGTCGCCGAGGCAATTTTGTACAAATAAAAGAGGACCTGATTTCATAATTGATAATGAGAAAATCCTACCAAGCGAGATTGTCTATTTCCCACTTATAGACTTAAACATAGAACAGCAAGAAATATTGGGGAAATTGCCTGGTGAAGTTCGCCAGGTGCCTAAACCTGGACGGTTTTTTTCAAATTTCCCTGAGTGGAAAAAATTATTTATCCTTGGCATTAAACAAAGTTTTTTGCGTAATGGTGAAGAACTGATGCTAGCTTCTAATGTCTTATTTAATTATTTTAGATGGCAGACAATTCTTGCAGATGTATCTATTCGGCACTTTATTACTCATGCTGATTTTGGTGTAGGCCATATAGGTAGAAATATTGCCTTAAATAAGGCTGGTGTGCAGTCTTGGTATTTTACTGATTCAATGAATAATGGTGTCAACCTTCGTGAGGAAGGTAAATGTAGGATGAAACATCCATTTTGGACTTACCTTTACTATGATCATTTAGTTACGTGGGATGAAACTTTGGTTAATTACCATAAAGAACACCCTGGGTCTTTTGAAAAAACACATATAGTCGGATGTCTCTGGAGCGATCATATTCAAGGGAAATTGCATGCTCTAGAAAAGATTAAAATTCCAGCCTTAAGAAAATTGAATAATTGTTTTATACTTTCCTGTTTTGATTCAACATATTCAAGAAACGGGCGCACTACTTATGAGCATGGCCTAGATTTTGCCAGACATCTCATGCAATTAGTTGATGAGGTTAGTGATGTATATGTAATTTTGAAAGAGAAGAAAGATCGTCATGTTCATTATGAGTTGGATCAAGTATTAGGGCCGGAACTTATTGAACTATATAAAAAAATGGATCTACATCCTAAAATATTAACCTGTTCCAACGAAGCAGATGCATCGGAATTGATCTCAATTTCAGATTTTGTTATTTCATTCCCATTCACCTCTACAACTTTTGAAGCTTTGAGTGCAAACAGGTCGGCTATATGGCATGATCCTGCAGGGCTTTTTCGAAATACTATATATGGAAAAGCAGGGGGCGTCGTAACTCATAGCTATGATGAACTAAAAGCAACTGTTTTGGAATATAGAGCAATAAGATCTGAGAGTTATCACAAAAACATACAAATGAATTCTCCCCACATGGATCCTTATCGAGACGGAAGCGCGATTGACAGGTTCAGAGTTCTGCTCAAATAAAATAATGACTGATAAAAAGCAACAAATAAAAAATAGCATAACCTATTTTATCCCTTTGGTATTTAACAGTTTATTTCCGTTGATCACAATAACGATCTTTACCCGTATTTTATCAAAAGAGGAATTCGGGGTGTGGGGGCTTGCCATGGTATATGCGATTTTTGCTAATGGGTTAGCTAATTTTGGGATGACCGCGGCATATGAGCGTAATTTTTTTAAATACCGGAAAGATAAGGTCAAGTCTGCACAATTGTTGTACTCAACCCTTTTCTTTGTGCTGTGTAATTTTTTGATCATAGCAGTACTAACCTATATTTTTAAGGAACAGTTGGCAGTATTAATGATCGGCTCCGCTGAGCATGACAGTATTCTTTTTGTAGCATTTATCGGGCATTTTTTTTACGGGTTGCTCTTTTATTATTTGGCTTATTATAAAAATAGCGAACAGGCTGGCGAGTACACTAGATATTCAGTTTATTGCAGCTTATTGAACCTGTTTTTTTCCGTTTTACTGGTTGCTTTTCTACGGGTAGGAGTTATCGGGCTGGTTTGGGCTCAGTTTGCTGCAGGGTTTATAATTTTTGTTTTTTTGAGTTGGAGATTTGTCGGAATGCTCCGACCTGCACTTAGCATGGCTATATTCAAGGAATCACTTCTTATTAGTTACCCGCTGACACCGAGGATTTTTTTAGGAGTAATCAGTTCGCAATTTGATAAATATATGATTGGCATTTTGGCAACGTTGGGGGGCGTTGGTGTGTATGGTGTCGGTCAACGAGTTGCAGCTGCAATTTTTTCATTCATGACTGCATTGCAGAATGTTTACTCTCCTCAGGTTTATAAGAGGATGTTTGATCTGGGGCCTGAAGGGGGTAAAGCGGTTGGTCAATACCTGACGCCTTTTGCCTACGTCTCCATAGCTCCGGCATTACTCGTTTCCCTGTTTGCGGAAGAATTTATTACAATTATGACTCCAGAGTCTTTTCACGAAGCAATTTATATCGTTTCAATCTTGGCTATGTTTTACGGCACCATGTTTTTCGGCAAACAGCCGCAACTTATTTACGCTAAGAAGACTCATATTTCATCGTTTCTCTGTTTCGTAAGTATTGGGCTTAACGTAATACTGAACATACCATTCATCATGAAATGGGGTGCAATTGGCGCTGCCTGGGCGACTCTTGTGGCCGGTTTGATCTCAGGAGCAATATCCTTTATAGTTTCCCAGCATTATTATAGGATTGAGTGGGAGTGGAGAAAGATAATCAGTATTTATACACTCTTTTTTTGTTCGGCGATAGCAATAATATTGTTGAGATACTTCGACTTGCCATACTCGCTAAGACTGTTTGTGAAGGCTGCATCATTAGGGTGCTTTGTTTATGTGGGAATCCAAATAAAGGTTTTGACCCGTAATAATATTCTTTTGATAAAAGTTATGGCTCTGAATCTTTTCAAGCGAAACAGGCCCGGTACGCTTGATTCTTAACTCATGAAAAATTGTTATGACTGAATCAATAATCATAGTTCACAGTATCGGAATGCTGAAAAAATTCTTGCGAGGTATGGATAAGTCGGATGCTGAACGTGCTTGCTATCTCTTAACCAACCAAGAGTGTGGGCAGTTCAGCTCAGAACTCAATGCCAGAAATATTTCTCCATGCATAAACCCTACCTTTTCTCGTCAGAAAAAGGAAATCATCCTACGTGATTACCTTAATATCATAGGTGAAATTGCTGTTTGGAACAGTGATAATATTCTTTGGTGGGCTAGCAACATATCATCAAAGAATCGATTTAACTCTGTTTTGGGCACACAATACTTCATGCTGATGAAATGCCTGGAATCCATTTCATCGTTGCATTCCGATCAGACCATTTTTATCGTGTGCCCATCTTGGCCAATTACGGTAGCTGTTAGTGCTATATATCGTAACCGTGATGTCAATTTGATGATTCTTGCCCGTCCTTGGCAAGGATTGCGCGAACGAGTTCAAGGGCGGTTATCGTCATTGTTACTTGTTATACGTGGGGCATTTGTAGTCTTAGGCAGAATTTTGGAAGCAAGGTGTTTTTATCGTAGTACAAGGACTTCGCTTTCAAAAGAGCCAGTTTATCTTATTAAAAGTTTTTCTTATCGCAAATCATTTCATGATAGTGAAGGTTTCCAAGACCCATTTTTTGGTCAACTTGCCGGGTACTTATCTGGTGAACTAGCAGGAAAAGATTCTGTGTTGACTTTGGCTGTAGCCCTTGATGATCGTAGGGAATGCTATCGCTTGATGAGACGGTCTGGGGAGAATCCAGTAGAACCCTTAGAAAGTTATTTGACTTTTAAAGATCTCCTTGGTGGAGTTTACAAAATTATCGCTGGTGTTCATTTGCGGTCTTTCCGGCTCAGTGGTGAGCTTATGGCTAACAATCAGGATGTATCGTCATTATTCAGCGAATGCTTGGCTTGTGGGGGAGGGCAGGTCGATCTGTATCAGTATCTGCATAAATCAGCAGGGAGACGGATTGCTGCGACACACAAAATAATTGGTTGTGCTATCACTTTTGAGGGTAACCCGTGGGAAAAAATGTTTATTGCCGGGCTACATGAATGGGATAAGGAAATACCTGTATATGGCTATCAGCACGCGGTAGTTCCGCAAGCTGCTGCTGGGGTTTTTGTAACCGATAGTGAATTGACGGCCAATATTCCTTTACCAGACTTCATTCTGACTACAGGGCCTATCCCTGCTGCTATTATCAGACGCTTCAGTAGGGTCGGCAATCGTCGTGTCTTTGCAGCATGTGCACTGCGGCATGATTATCTAGAAAAGCTTGATCTTTTACCAAGGCCTCTACCAAATGTGAATCCCAGTATTCTTGTAGCACTGGAAGGAGTCAAGGATGTCCTGCCGATGGTTCGGTATATACTAAAGCAAAGTTTACTTAACCCGAATATACATTTTGTAGTTCGTGCCCATCCTGTTTTCCCTTTTACAAAGTTCTTACGTATGATGAATACTGATGTTCTCCCTGGTAATATAGAAATTTCAAAAAATAGAAGCGTCAGGGAAGATGTTTCGGCTAGCCATGTAGTCCTTTACTGGGGGACTACTATTTCGATAGAAGCACTCATGATGGGCATACCGGTAATACATTTTGACAGAGGTGACTCCATTAGTTATGATCCTCTTTTCGATCTTGATTTCTTCAAATGGACAGTTTATGATGGGGTGAACTTGGCAGAAACGGTTGCTATTATCAAAAACCTGTCGGCTGAAGAATACGAACTAGAACAGAATTTGGCGAAGCATTATGTTAAAGAGTATTTTAAAAGTGTTAGCCACTGTGCTATGGCCGGTTTTCTTGCTCGTCCGGCTGTTAGTAATATTAACAATATCTAGAGGAACAGCATGAAAAAAGTCAAAGATATCATGTGTACTGGTGAGGTCAATGCTGTTGTCAGTGAAAATAGCTGCTTCAGGGATGTATTGGAAGAAATGGATGCCAAACAGCTTGGTGCTGTGAGTGTGGTAAATTCATCTAACAAAATAATCGGTTTGGTTACCGATGGTGATGTCAGGAGACTCCTGTTAACGACCCAGGATTCTTTACCGGAGCTGTTTCTTAGAAATGTGACCAAGCTCATGATCAGCGCTCCTAAGGTTATTTCCTCTGATGAAAACCTGGAAGAGTGCCTTGCTTTACTTGAACAGTATAGCTTCTGGGTAGTTCCGGTAGCAGATACAGATGGTACTCTGGTTGGCATGATTCATCTACACACTTTACTGAAGAACATGTCCTTATGAAAAGCACAGCTGTTATTATACCAGCTCGTTACTCATCAAGTCGGCTGCCTGCGAAACCGTTAAAAAAGATTAACGGTAAACCGCTTATCTTGCATGTACTTGAAAGAGTTCAAGGTGCTGATGTCGAAGAAATCATAGTTGCTACCGACAGTGACGAAATTAAAGATGTCGTAGAGCAGAGTAGTGATTGTAAGGTGGTAATGACTCGTTCCGATCATAACTGTGGTACTGACAGAATAGCCGAAGTTGCGGCAGGGATAGATGCGGAATATATCATCAATGTCCAAGGTGACCAATTAATTAGCGGGCCGGAGATGATTAACGAGGTTATAAGCCGGGCAGGTAAAGGAACAGATTTAGCAACCCTTTATACCTGTATAAATCACCCTGATGAGTTGAAAGATGTAAATGTCGTAAAGGTTTTGCCAAATCGTTTGGGAAATATTATCAATATGTCCCGACTGCCTATCCCTTTTAATAGAGGACAGTTTGACGGGGAAATGAAATATTTCAAACAGGTGGGTATATATCTGTTTAAACGAGAAACATTGCTAGGCTTTTCTAGGTTGAGGCCGACCAATCTTGAAGTTATTGAAGGAATTGAGTTGTTGCGAGCCCTCGATTATGGCTGGCCTCTGGGTGGTATATATACAGACCAGTCACTTGCAGATATCGATGTGCCAGAGGACATTATTAACGCGGAGCAGTTTATTTTAAAAAACCCGATTATTTCGTAAGGAAATTACAATGGTACGAGACGTAAGAGTTGGTGAAGCAGGCGTAAAAGAGGTGACCATAGGTGACAAGCATCCACTCACATTGATTGGCGGGCCTTGTGCTATTGAAAGTGAAGAACATTGTTTGCGTATGGCTGATGCTATAGGCGAAATAACCGACAAGCTTGGCATTCAATATATCTTCAAATCATGCTATAACAAGGATTGCCGGAGTTCAATCAAGAGTTTTCACGGCGTCGGACTTGAAGAGGGTATGCAGATTCTTGCTAATGTCAGGCAAACATTTAAAGTGCCAGTTACCTGCGATGTGAGCAATGTAGAGTGGATGGATGAGACTGCTGGCACAGTGGATATGATCCAAATACCCGCATACTTAAGTAGGCAGTCACATCTGCTTATTGCAGCCGGAGAAACCGGATTGCCTGTTCATATTAAGAAGGGGCAATTTCTGAGTCCATGGAATATGAAAAATGCAGTTATCAAAGTGGAATCAACTGGCAACAAAAAGATAATTCTTACTGATCGCGGTACTTTTTTTGGTTACAACATGCTGGTAAACGATATCCGTTGTTTCAGAGTTATGAGAGAGACAGGCTATCCAGTATGTTATGATGCTACCCATAGTATCCAAATGCCAGGCAGTCTTGGTACCTCAAGCGGTGGGCAAAGGGAGTATATTCCTGAACTGGTTTTAGCAGCAATGGGGGCCAGGGTAAATGCCTTATTCATGGAGGTTCACGATGAACCTGCAAAAGCACTCTGCGATGCGACAACCCAGATTCACCTTCATCAACTCGAATCTGTACTTACTCAGGCGAAGGCGGTATATGATATTGTTCAGCAATTCCCTGTCTTGGAGATCGAATAGATGGAGAATAGTAATCATCTAAATAAAGTACCCGATATGTTCCAAGAGGAAATATACGGTGTTGATCGTTACAAAGATATGCACAGCAAGATTATGTCATTCCCTATCATAATTGATGTGGAGCCGTCGAGTGCCTGTAATCTAGATTGTTATTTCTGTGCTCGTCAAACCATGACCAGGCCAGTGGCTATCATGCCACTTGATATGTTAAAGAGCATTGTTGATGAAATGAGCAATAACCGACCGACTTCTTTGCGCTTCAGTGGTTGGGGGGAGCCGACTTTGAATCCGGAAATTGTTTCTTTTGTCAAATATTCTAGAAAAAACAATATACTGACCCATCTGACTACCAATGCCACTTTACTTTCTGACAATTTGTCTTCGACTTTATTGCAAGCAGGTCTTAACAAGATCAAGTTCTCTATGCAGGGTCTGACAGCTGATGAATACGACAGGATGAGGAGTCCTCGGAAAAAGGACGACCCTGCCTGTGGATATGAAAACGTACTTAGAAATATTGAGAAATTCATTGAGATACGTAATGCCCTACAAGCTCCTTGTCATATCCAGATTTCAGTATCGATGTTGAAAGGTGAGCAGGACAATCACGACGCTCAACAGGAATTTTATGATTATTGGTATCCGAAGGTTGACAGTATTTGGGGACTAGGCAAAGTTGGAGTTTATGGCGGTAGCCCTTTACTTACTTCATTTCAACGTGTGAAGGAGACTGGTCGAGTTTCCAAAGAAGATCTTGTGCAAAGTCGCCCTTTAAGGCAGCAGGATGTGAATTGTGGCAAGAAATGTACTGAGTTGTACAACAAGATATCTATCGGTGCTGATGGGTTTATGAAGGCCTGTTGTGATGATTATGATAATAAGCTTGTTTTAGGGAGCGTTGGTGAGCAGTCGATTTACGATGCTTGGCATGGTGAAAAAATGCAAAATCTGCGAGAGGATATTGAGAGTGGTGATCTGGCGCGGGTTCCGCAGTTTTGCCAAAGTTGCGACAATTATCTTTGAGTAAGGAGAAACAAGTGTATTTCTCACCATTATTCCGTTTGCTAGCAGGTTGTTTGTGATGCTATCCAAGGTGAGACAGTTTTTAGCAAAAGTTTATATACAACTTTTTCATTATAGAATTACGGCGTTACAGGGAATACTATTCTTATTTTTTTACAAAATAATTTACCCCAATCTAATTGTTGGCGTGAATCTCAAAATTTGGGGTAAATTTTATATTTACATATACTTTGCTTTGCAGTCTCATCCAGCAAAATTGGTACCGACTGCACATGATTTCTGATCAGAAACGTTCCAGGTTGACAAGTTACGGTCATTGTAGATTGACAGTTTATCCTGGGGGGGGCGATTGAAATAGACGATCATGTTGCAATGACTGGGGTAATTATTACTAAGCAAGAAGCGAATATCTATTGGTAACAATATTGTAATTTCTCCAAATGTTACAATTATGGATAGTGATTTTCACGGGTTGTGGCCACTGGATGATGGATTTGATTAAGTAAGTTGTTAATTTAATCAAGCAGTAACCATTAGGGGAAACGTCTTGATTGGTCTTAATTCAATGATTTTGAAAGGTGTTTCTATCGGCGACAACTCCATCATTGGTGCTGGCAGTGTAGTTACATCTGATATTCCAGCAAATGTTCTGGCTGCTGGTAATCCTGCCAGGGTAAAAAAGAAATCAATCCCTTAGTTAACCATAATGTTTACAAAAATCACAATACAGCAGAGAATGCACCTTCTTTTGCCATATTGATCCTTGTTAAGAATTTCTTGGGACTTTATTAATCGCGAGCAGCTTCGCATCAAGCATAAATTGACATTGAATGACGAGAAAACTGTCCTCCAAGTTCATGAAGGTACATACTTGTAATATTTCCCCGGTATTTTCTTCCTACAAAGATGAACAACCTTTTGCACCAAGTCTTTTCGTAGAGATCATCGAACTGACAAAAAAAACCAAGAACCTATCGGCAAAACGGTAGACGTGATTGGTTTAAAATAGTTAAGAATAATCTCCCTAATATCAAGGTGAGACGTCGTGCTATTCGGGAGTAGTTGCAATATATCTCTTTTTCCTTTGAATCATAAAAGGGAACGTCAATACTGGATTATTCAGCATCTGTATGAGTAACAATCAGGTATGCATAAAGATAAATGCGGAACCTGTGATGATCGCATTGCGAGGGTATTTCAACATAAGTACGGCTTATAGTACGCGGCAAATCAAAGAAAGATACTGAGTTTGGGGAAAAATACAGCGTCAGTATGAAAGATGTTTTGGCGTTTGTAGATAACATTGGTTTTTAATGAAGGAAAGGATCTCAAGCAGCAGGCTGAGAGTTACAAACAGAGATATGGATATTATCCTTAGGCAGTCCTGGCCGATCAGCTTTGTGGTTCTTGTGAAAATAGATGGTCATCGCTTGGTAAAATCTTATATCCCCAAAATGATATGCGGGCTGATCATTCTAGCAGGGTAATTGAGTTGGACCGTTTTCCTCAAACAGCAATATAAAGAGTATAAAATGATATACAAAGTAATGCAAAATATTAAGGCGATTTTGATGGATGTAGATGGGGTGCTAACTGATGGCTCTATTGTTTATGACTGCAAAGGCAATGAGTTGAAATTTTTTAATGTCCATGATGGATTTGCCATTAACCGAGCTGCACAAAATGGAATCATTATTTATTTTATTACTGCTCGCAGTTCAGAAGCAGTGGCGAGAAGAGCACAAGAATTGGGAATACGCAAGGTGTATCAAGGGGCCATGAAAAAAGCTGATGTTTTATTGGAGATCGTGAAAACAGAAGGACTTTCTTTCGATGAAATAGCATATATTGGTGATGATATTGTCGACCTACCTATCATGAAACGAGTGGGCCTACCAATTGCCGTTGCCAATGCATGCCCTGAGGTCAAAGAATTAGCCAGCACTATTACTACGGCCTCTGGAGGTCACGGTGCTGTGCGTGAGGCTATAGAAATGATTTTGAGACAGCAAGGTATCTGGGCGAGAATTGTAAGTGAATACCTTAGATGATCGAAATGAATTATGATGAAATATTGAATAAATTGGAGGTTAGATGCACAGTAAATCTCTTACATTATTAGCACTAATGCTTTTTTGTTTGGCAATAATTTCTCCGCAAGGTATTGGTGTCCGCTTCTCTCTTTCTTGGCCTCACATTGACCTATCTCGGGTTTTTATTATTCTTACAGTAATAATTGGTTGTGTCCTTTTTCTTAAGGGTAGATGGCGCATATTCGTTGAACGTGCGCCGGTATCCTGTTTTATACTAGTTGTGATAATAATATGGTTTCTAATTTCAGCTAGTTTCTCAGCGTCACCACGGGAATCAGTTCTGTTTGGCTCAAAAATTTTGGTGATTGGTCCTTTGTACGCTTTAGCTTTTTGTGTTTTGGTGGGTGATAAGAGTCTCATAAAGGAAACGTATTTTTTTATGATACTGACAATCTTCATATTGATTTTATTCGCAAATTTAGAGTTTATTTTGCAGAGATATCTAATACCCAGTTTTTGGAGGACCAGTTTTTATAATATAGACGAATATTCTTGGTCATTAAAAAGAGTTTTCCATAGGGGCAATTCTATTCTATCTCAAGGACCCTATATGTGGAATCATACACTTGGAGGTATGATGTGTGTGTTCAGTGGGTTAGTCTGGTGGTTTCTTGAGAAAAAGAAAGTAATGGGGATTGTTTTTTGTGGTATGTTTTTTGTTGCAGTCTATTCCATCGGAATGCGTGTAACTACTATCTCAGTTACAGTGTCTATGTTGGTATGGCTTGTATATCGAAAGAAGATTGTAAATGTGTTGCGTATCACACTTGCATTGTTTTTAGCTGTTGTTCTTATCCTATTGAGAGTTGGTCGTGAGGGTTTTTTGACCGGTTTATTCGAAGTTGGGGATATTATGAACTCAGCGGAAAGTGTCAGTCCCAAACCGTTGAATTTTGATTATGTTTTATGTAGCAATATGATAGAAAATTTCTCTTTTGGATTTATTTCAGGCGATACGGCTGAAAATTTTTTACGTGAAACTGGGACGGTAGGAATTCGGTTGACCGGTATGTTACAGAATTTTGCGAAAATTGATGACTGGTTGTTGTTTGGCTATGGGCCGGGGGCATTTATGGTCCCAGGAAAGGTGACTTCTGGCGCTATTCAATACGATGATCCCGGGCTATTTTTGATTTTTATGTTTGAGTATGGCCTGCCGATGTTTTTGTTAGTGGGGTTTTTAATTTTATATACCTTGTTTCTAGGGTTTAGAAGTGCTAAATCCGGTGCTTGGCCTTATGCCATGGGTGTGCTGGCTTGGTCGGTTTTTTGTTTGAGTTCATGGGCTGTATGGCCAATGCTTCCGGCGTTTGCAATGGTAATTGTTATTGAAATTTGGTCAAAAGATCACCTGAAGAAAAATGGTAGCTTTGAAAGAGAGTGTGCTAATGAAAATGGTGGAAGTTTAATGAAGAATTCGACAATACTATAGTTTTATGACCTCTATTTCTGAAAATTAATATATATAGAATTACATAAATTTATCATGTGATTATGAGTTCGAGTACACCTTTTTCTACTAGAGCATTGAATTGGAAAAATATTGAATATCGGTTTACTTTGTGCGATTAGAAGATAAATCTCAAATTGACAGATATTTTTTTTAAATACTCATAAAAGTGGGTTTTAGATCTACTATTTTATAATGAAAATTTCCGCAGTCATTTCGGTTAAGGATAGGCCAATTTATTTAATGTCAGTTGTTGCTTCTATTGAATGTCGATCTTTTTATAAATATTTCGAATATGTGCGAGGTTGTACGGCTTCGAGAAAATATTTCTATTGCTGTAAATTGCGTGGAGAAGCATGTTCCTGATGGCACAGGAACATGCTTCTCAGTGATTTTGATGGGCCAATTCAATACAAATTTATGATTCTTTAACTCTCTCGATTCTAGCTTAACTTTGAGAAACAATCACAATTGAGCTAATTATAACATATAACCCTGTTCCAGAAGAAATTGAAAAGGATATTTGGCAAGTCTGTAGAACTGAAGATGAACTTTGTGCAACATTGATGTTCTTTGTGAAAAACGAACGTTCCTTAATTGAAAATCGCGAAAAACTGGCCTAATCGATAAGAGATGAATATTTCACCCCGGTGAATCGCCAATCTGTCTGCAAGTTCCTTCGTCTGGAATATTAACTAAGTGTAAAAAATAAATGAATATTAAAAGAAGAATCTACCATGGTGAAGATCTAGCAATCTTAATTCCCACTAAAGATCGACCGGAGAAGATGAAAAATCTTCTTGATAGTCTAGTCAGCCAATCTGAGCAATGCGGCAGGATTGTAGTTGTAGCCAGTGGAGAGAATATTGAAGACCTGGTACTTTCTTTTTCGGATAAATTACCTGTGGAATATTTCTACAGTGAAACTGGTGGACAGATTAACCAACGTAATATTGCCATTTCAAAACTCGATGATAAATCTCCTCTTGTCATATCATTTGATGACGATATCGTTCTCGAACAACAAGCTTTAGAGGAAATGGTGTGTTTTTGGAACAAATGTGACATTGATACTGCAGGGGTTTCTTTTAATATTGTTAACAATCCTCCTTATAAATATTCTATGTTTAAAGCAATCTTTGGCATGAGTTCATTACAGCAAGGAGTTGTGCTTCCCTCTGGTTACAATGTTACAAATGCACCAGTTAATGAAGACATAGAGTCGCAATGGCTGTGTGGAGGGGCGACAGTTTGGCGGCAGGAGATTCTCAGGAAGTATAATAATAAAGAGGTTGCTTCACGTTGGGCCATTTGTGAAGATGTGATATATAGCTACCCCATCGGCAAGATATTACCTTTATACGTATGTTCAAGTGCTAAGGTCAGACATGAGCATGTGTATGATCACACAACCAAAATGAAATATCGATATTATGGTCGTACGGTTGCTCTGTGGCGTTTGTATTTTGTGGAATCTCATGCCGAACTTTCAAGGACATATTTTTTATGGATGATGCTTGGTCAGATTGTTTTTCGTTCTGTCTCAGGTGTTATTCTTTTGCGACTGAGCGCTATCCAATATGCTGTCGGTCTCGCTGAGGGAGTCATAGCAGGGTTATTGTCTATATTGCGAGGTTCAAATCTTTTGTCTTTATTGAATGAAGATGATGGTAGTAAGCAAAAATGACTTGCTGGAAGGGGCCTAAAGTCGTGAGTTTGGGAGCTTTCTGTTAATCTCCATTTTTGATTTACATTCGTGTTCTTTTGATTGGCTCTATTACTTTGTTGCTTTAATACCTCCCTCCTATTTGATGAGGGTACGTTATTTATCAATCTTGCTATAGGTCCTTACGGGCAAATATGTCTCTCAAATTACAATAGCATATTTCAGGTCTTTCTAACCATATTTGAATTTGATAGTTTTTTATCTTGTTTTCTCAACATAGCTGTTAAAAAGAATGAACGGTAAAAAAGTAACTGAATAAATTTTATGGTGGTTGGCTCTCTGTAACTTGTAGTTTTGGTGTTAGGCGTTGTGCTGTCTGAGGCACTGAGGGTATTACTTTCGTTAGCAATTTTTTTGATTTATGACAATTTACTGCGATTTATTGTAGCTTCAGAATCATAAAACATTCTACAGTTTTACCTGGCAACCTTTCATGGCAAGTAGTTAATTTAAATCGTAGAACCAAATAGACGGACTAATTATTCGTCCCTAAGTATTATTCTCAACCTGAAACTGTTTGACAACAGAGGTACAAGTAAGTGCTTATAGGAATAACAGGTGGTACGGGATTTATCGGAAAAAAGCTCCTGCAGAGGCATCTTGCGGCAGGAGACACTGTGCGGTTGTTATCCAGAAAACAGCCGCTCAAGCGGGACTCACCAAATGATATTCAAATCTTTCAGGGTGATTTAACTGGCCCGGTTGAAAGCTTGACGCCCTTTGTTGATGATCTTGATGTCCTTTATCATTGCGCAGGGGAGGTTGTAGATCAGACCAGAATGAACTCCGTTCATGTAACTGGGACGGAAAACTTATGTGCTGCGGCAGCTGGAAAAATTGGTCATTGGGTTCAGCTTAGTAGCGTGGGCGTGTATGGGCCTCAATACAGTGGCGTTGTATCTGAGGCGGCCCCTGTCGCCCCAGTTGGTGTCTACGAAAAAACAAAAACTAAATCTGATCAATTGGTTATAGCTGCTTCTGAAGGGGGAGCTTTCA
This sequence comes from Desulfotalea sp., assembly GCA_051531995.1. Classification (GTDB taxonomy): domain Bacteria; phylum Desulfobacterota; class Desulfobulbia; order Desulfobulbales; family Desulfocapsaceae; genus Desulfotalea. The sequence continues at coordinate 190,314 of JAOPTU010000002.1, read as the reverse complement.
CCTATTCAATTTTGCGTCCATCGAATGTTTTTGGTCCAACTATGACAAACAATTCAATTTTCCAAATGTTTTCAATGATCAACAGAGGCCTATTCTTTTTTATTGGTAAACACGGTGCCTCTGCAAATTATATTCATGCTGATAATGTAGCAGAAGGGCTGATTTTGTGTGGTAAAAATCCTGCTGCCATAGGTAGGGTTTACAATTTATCCGACCATCGTACAATCGAGAGTTTCGTGAAAATTATAACAGACGAACTTCGAATACCTTTTCCACAGTTACGTGTTCCTGAAATTATCGCCTTATTAATCGCTAAATCATTCGGATTAATACCTAGTTTCCCTCTGACAGGTGGAAGAGTGAAAGGATTGACTTTGAGATCTGTATATTCAATTGATCGTATTCAATCTGAATTGGGATATACTCACCCTGTTTCTATGGAAGATGGCTTACGGCAAACAGTTGCAAGCTGGATCAATTCCAATTAACAATAAATAAATCCACGAAACAAATTGGCTGGGTTTAAAATATACTCTGAAATGCAATCCCCCCCTTCTAAAAAGGAAGAACTTAAAAGTAGAATTTTTTTACAAGAGTTAGCATTTAGTGGTAGTTAAATATTCTGGATATTTAAGAAGGCAGAATCTGATGTACCCATAACTGATTCTGGCCCGATCACGAAACTAGCAAGATAAAATTTTAAGTATCGTTCAAAATATGGTTGAATTTGAACTACTTTAATGGCACGAATGAAATAACTTTAAGAAGAAAAATACCCAAAGAAAGTGAATTTATTGCTGGTTAGTTTTTTCGTTTTAGCAGAACCTGTCGCACTTTGGGAATTAATGTATCCTCTTTCTGTTTGCGAAATGCAAAAGTCGTTGGTAGGAATCATAAGAGAGTCTGACGTGTTTTCTGGTGATTGTGCCCTTGGTTTTGTGTTATCAAAAATCTTTGCCATGTGCAGTTGAAGATCTGACGAAAATCGTAGATGATGTGAAAGAATTATCGCCCCGACTGTCTCGTTAAATTTTTCAATGGAAAAGTCAAAATACTCTCCTTTAAGGTTTATTAAATGAAAAAAAAGAAGGTTGTTTTTATTACAGCAACTCCATTGACGGCTAAAGTGTTTTTGACGAATTACTTTAAGGTGCTGAGTGCTGAGTATGAAATATATCTAATTTCTAATTTTTCGAATAATCAAGAGTTTGATCTTAACCTGTCATATGTAACAGAGGTCGATATCGCTATTAAACGAAAGATATGTTTATTAAGTGATCTTTTTTGTCTGTGTAAAATTTATTTGTTTTTGATCAAAAATAATATTGATATTGTCCATAGCATTACACCAAAAGCAGGTATGATTGGTATGATTGCAGCACTTTTTGCTAGAGTTAATGTACGTTGTCATACTTTTACTGGACAAGTATGGGCAAACTATAAAGGGTTTAAACGGAATGTATTTATTTTTTTTGATAGAATAATTAGTTTTTCCGCAACAAATATTTTAGTGGATAGCCAATCGCAAAAAGAGTTTTTGCAAAAACATGGAATTGTTGATGAAGATGCAGTCGTACTTGGTAAAGGGTCAGTAGCAGGTGTGGATATTCAAAAATTCAAACCTGATATTGATTTAAGGGGCGAGATGAGAAAGCTATATAATATCGATAATGAGATAGTATTTTTATATCTTGGTCGCATAAATATAGATAAAGGTATAAAAGATCTAATTTCTGCTTATGATAATTTATTAAGGTGTGGGATAAGGAATACAAAGCTTTTTATTGTTGGACCAGAAGAAAATGGGTGCCTAGATGGTGTTGATATAAAAAATATCATACGTGTTAACTATACATCAGAGCCATATAAATATATGGTTCTGTCAGATGTTTTTTGCTTACCAAGTTACAGAGAAGGATTTGGCTCAGTTGTTATTGAGGCGGCTGCGTGTGGCATTACTTCTATAGCATCTAATATATATGGTTTATCTGACGCCGTGGTTGATGGAGAAACTGGTTTGTTACACGATGTTGGCGATGTTGATGCTATAAAAAATGCTATGTTGAAACTGACCAAAGATAAGAAATATAGGGAAAAACTTTCTGAAGCATCACTTGGTCGGGCTGTAAAATATTTTAATAAAGATTATTTGTGTGAAGAGTTTATTTGGTTTTATAAGGGAGTGGATACGTGTGAATAGATTCTTTGACATAGTCATTGCTTCTTTAGCTTTATTTTTGCTAATACCTATTATTGGCATAACGTCATTTTTGGTTAGAAAGCGGCTAGGATCACCAGTGTTTTTTTGTCAAACTCGTCCAGGTAAAAATAACAAGCTCTTCACCATGGTGAAGTTTCGCACTATGCGAGATGCTGTAGATGAAGATGGAAAGAGCCTTTCTGATGAAGATCGCTTGACTGCGTTTGGGAAAAAATTACGTTCCACAAGTTTGGATGAGTTGCCAGAGTTATGGAATGTGCTGAAGGGGGATATGAGTTTGGTGGGGCCCCGACCTCTACTTGTTGAGTATCTTCCTCTGTATACGCACGAACAGGGGCGCCGTCATGAGGTGCGACCTGGAATAACCGGATGGGCTCAGATCAATGGGCGTAATTCGATCTCTTGGACAGAAAAATTTCAGCTTGATGTATGGTACGTAGATAATCAATCAATATGGCTTGATATGAAAATATTGTTTTTGACAGTCAAGAAGGTTTTTAATCGTGATGGTATTAGTGGCGGTGGTTGTGAGACTATGACAAAATTTCAGGGCACGAAAAGATGAGAATATTGGCTATACTAGGTGCGAGTGGACATGGAAAGGTTGTTGCTGATATTGCTCTCTGCTCTGGTTGGGATGAAATAGTATTTTTTGATGATTCCTGGCCGCAGAAAAGTACTCTCGGTCCTTGGAAAATTATTGGTGATAGCAATATTCTTCTTTCGTCTTTAAATGAATATCAAGGTTGTGCTGTAGCTATTGGTGATAATGTTACTCGCTATCAAAAACAAAAAGAATTGATGAGTGGTGGTGCTGAGTTACCACGGCTCATACATCCACGTGCTGTGGTGAGTACCTATGCTACATTGGGCCTAGGTACTGTAGTCATGGCTGGGGCGGTGCTTAACCCCTTTGCTCAGGTTGGAGATTCTTGTATTATAAATACAGGGGCAGTTATTGAGCATGATTGTCGAATAGCAGATGCTGTTCATATAAGTCCACGAGTAGCCTTGGCAGGAGGTGTTGAGATTGGTTTTTCCTCCTGGCTTGGAATAGGATCTTGTGTGAAGCAGTTAGTGAAAATTGGAGCTCGTGTCATTGTCGGTGCCGGCTCGGTTGTTGTTGCCGATATTGCTGATAACGCAGTTATGGTAGGCGTTCCAGCTCGCCCCCTTGTGTGATCTTTTTATTTAGGATATTTCTGTGTCAAATACTAATTTTTCCACCTGGCCCTCATTTTCCCGTGAAGAGGCCGATGCCGTTTCCCGTGTACTTCTTTCTAATAAGGTAAATTATTGGACCGGGCAGGAATGTCGACTTTTTGAGCAAGAGTTTGCTCGGTGGGCAGGTTGTGATTATGCTGTTACTCTTGCGAATGGCACCCTTGCCCTTGATTTGGCTTTAAAAGCTCTTGGGGTCGGTGTTGGTGCCGAGGTGATAACTACGTCCCGAACCTTTTTGGCAACGGCTTCATCCATTGTTGCCGCTGGTGCTGTGCCCATTTTTGCCGATGTTGATAGGAATAGTCAAAATATTTGTGCTGAAACTATTGCTCCTTTAATTACCAGCAAGACTAAGGCTATCATAGTTGTTCATCTAGCTGGGATGCCTGCTGAGATGTGTAGTATTATGGAACTTGCAAAGGTCAACAATCTTTACGTGATAGAAGATTGTGCCCAGGCTCATGGTGCGCGTTACAAAGGGCGAAGCGTTGGAACTATAGGTCATGTTGGTGCCTGGTCATTTTGCCAGGATAAAATTATGAGCACCGGTGGTGAAGGTGGAATGGTGACTACCAATGATAAAGGGCTATGGTCAAAAATGTGGAGTTATAAGGATCATGGTAAAAGTTATGAGGCTGTGTACGAGCGGCAACACCCGCCAGGATTTCGTTGGGTTCATGATAGTTTTGGTACTAATTGGCGAATGACGGAGATGCAGGCGGCTATTGGTCGTATTCAGTTGGATCGAATGGCGCAGTGGACGAAAGACCGTGGAAGAAATGCTCAAGCTGTTGATGATGCGGTGATAGATCTGCCTATTGTTCGTCGAGTTGTAGTGGCAGAGGACTGCATACATGCCAACTATAAACATTACCTTTTTGTGCAGCCGAACTATTTGTCCGAGGGCTGGAGTCGTGATCGGATTCTCGAAGAAATTGTTTTCCGAGGTGTACCTTGTTTTCAGGGAAGTTGTTCAGAGGTCTATCTCGAGAAAGCTTTTGATGATACTGGTTGGCGACCTGAGGTTCCTCTTGCTAATGCTCATGAACTTAGCAAGACAAGTTTGATGTTTTTGGTTCATCCAACATTAACCGAGAGTGATGTTGCTAGAACTTGTAAAGTGGTGCGAGCGGTGTTGAAGGAAGCAACGAAATTGTTTTAGTGTTTTATGTTTTTCATCTTTCTATAAGGTTGTTTTGGTTAATATTGACCATTCTATAGCAGGGTTATAATAGTCGGTACATTTGTAGATAAATTTACCTTCTTCGCTGGTAACAGTGAAGCATGAGTAAAAACTTCTGCCATCAATGTTTGGCGTTTATTTGATAAAACCGGTGATTTCTTTCCAGAAAACTTTTGAAAGAAGCCATATTAAAACAAATAATTGCTTTTCACGCAATTCGAGGAGATCCAAGAAAAGGATTTTGTTTTTTACAAAATATTTTTTTAATTACATGCGAAAGATGAAACTGACTTAGGAGTAAAATCCCACTATCTAAGGTGATTAAATAACGACATAACCATGATGCTATTTTACAAAGAGGTACACCATGAAAATACAAGATTATAAAAAAAGTCCAAGCCATAAACTCAATAGTGAAACCGTAAAAGGCGTTGAAGAAAGGGTTGTGATAGGCAAGCAAGATGATGCAGAAAACTTTTGTATGCGTGTCTATACCGTAGAACCTGGAGGATTCACCCCACGTCACAGCCATGACTGGGAGCATGAAGTCTTTGTTCATAGTGGTAAAGGACAGGTTTTTAAAGAGGGAGAATGGCAAGCTATTGAGCCTGGTACCGCAGTTTTTGTTCCAAGCAATGAGGAGCATCAGTTTATGAATGCAGGTGCAGAAGATTTGGTTTTTATCTGTCTTGTTCCTGCTTCTGTTTATGATTGAAACTATCTAATTGTACCCAGGTATTTGACTTTTTAAAGCCGATACCTGAGTTCTTATATCTTTCATAAGTATCTCAATAATTATCCATTTACCTGTCTCTTTCTGCTAATCCACACGAAGATCATCATCTTTTTTTCTTCCTGCCACCTTGTTTTACTTTTCCTCCTGTAAAGACAAGTTCACTCTCAACTACCTTGCGTTGGGCGATTTTATCAGCAGGTGCTTTAGGGACGAAAATGGGTTTATTGTTTATATCATGTTCTGCCACATACATAGCGGTGGACAATGAACCCGGAGTTGGGGTGAAATCTTGAAATGCTCTAGCTTTCAGGTTTAGTTTTTTAAGATCTTGAACTAATCCTTTTGCGTGTTTCAGGGTAGAGCCAGGGTGGGCAGTGATGATATATGGGTTAATATAAACAGGTTTGCCAATTTTTTTGGCAATGTCTTTACATTTATTAATGAAGCGAATCAAAAGTTCATGCTCTTCTTTGTGCATTAAGGCAAGTACTTCGGCATTAGTATGTTCCGGTGCTATTTGCAGTGCTCCAGGAGTATGTTTTTTTATTATTCTCTCCATTAGTTTTGGAGTTTTTAATAATAATTCCATTCTTAAGCCGGAGGATATAAATAGGTGCTTAACCTCTTTTATGCTTTCTACCTCGTCTAATAATTTTAAAAATCCAGTTTCATCTACGACAAGATTCTTGCAGACCTTTGGATAGAGACAATCTCTCTTGTTGCAACCACCAATGTCGCAACTGGTGCCAAAGAGGTTTGCCGTAGGGCCACCAAGATCAGAGATAGTGCCGGAAAACTTTTTATTACGTACTAATTCTTTGCACTCTTTGATGATTGATTGCTGACTTCTACTGGTAACGTCAGGTCCTTGGTGCCGAGTTATGGCACAAAATGAACAATTACCTGCACAGCCACGCACGATAGTCAATGAATCCTTAATCATATTTAAGGCTGGGACCTTAGGCTGGTCTGGGTGGCTTGCTCGAGTGTAAGGCAGGGCATAGATGTCATCAAGGCTTTTTCCCTTAAGAGCAGAGGCTGCAGGGTACTGCACTAACCATTGTGATTGTTGCCGTTGAAGAATTATTTGTGAAAGAGATGCTCTTGCATGGGCATCGATGGCTATCTCTGCTTTTAAAAAATTTCTTTTATCAGTATGTATTTCTTGAAAAGAAGGTAGTGATTGAAACTGTTTAGTATTTGCAGGATGGTTGAAATCAGGAAATGTTTCGGCTAACTGTTTATCTGTAAATCTTTTACATGTACCATGAATACCTGCTAAATCGTCACCTTTTAAACATCTAGTTGCGATCTCAGTGATAGCTTTTTCACCCATGCCATAAACTATAAGATCTGCTTTCGAATCGGTTAAGATAGACGCACGTAATCTTGATTGTTTATAATCGTAATGGCAAAATCTTCTTAGGGATGCTTCTATACCACCAAGGACAATCGGGCAGTCATAGGCAGCCTTTGCAAGACTCGTGTAGATGATAGTTGCTCTATCCGGTCTTTTTCGGTTCTTATCCCCATCTCGCCAAGGGTTTCCATCGTGGCTATAGTTGTCACTATTTCGTACCTTGCCACTAGATGTGTAGTTGGCAACAATTGAGTCCAAATTGCCAGCAGTGATCCCACAGAATAACTTAGGGCTTGGATAGGATTTAAAATCGCTAGGATTGTCATACTTTGGTTGGGATAGAATTGCTACTTTCAAACCAAGAGATTCGAGTAGTCGATAAATAATTGCTATACCAAAGGAAGGGTGATCAACGTAAGCATCACCTGTAACAAGGAGTACATCTATGGAGTCCCAGCCTTTATCGAGACATTCTTGCCAAGACATTGGGGGGAAAAGAGTTGGTTTGGTTTTCATAATAACTCCCCTCTCTATAATTTAATAGAGAGGGGATATGTTTTTACATAATGTTTGAATTTACGTATAAATGGGTCGCAATGGAAGCAGCATAACCAAGGGCGATGACAGGAGTCCATTTTAAATGTGCGCCAAATGTGTAGATGCCACGGGCAGAACCCATAAGTGCAACACCAGCGGCTGAACCGATTGATAGTAAGCTACCACCAACACCGGCTGTGAGAGTTACAAGTAGCCATTGTCCATGGCTCATTTCTGGCATCATTGTTAGAACGGCAAACATTACTGGAATGTTATCAACGATGGCAGAAAGAATACCAACAATAATATTGGCGGTGGTTGGACCGAGATCTAAGTATAAAAATTGTGAAACGATAGCAAGATAACCAAATTGAGCGAGTCCTCCAACACAAAGGATAACTCCATAGAAGAAAAGCAAGGTATCCCATTCAGCACGAGCAATTTTTTTGAATAAATCAAAAGGATCAGGAGCAGTATGGTAACTAGCTTGAGCCAATGGATTATCATCAATAGCGTAGGATTTTTGTTCCTTTTTCTTTAGGTAGTATGAGAAAAAACCAAGATATCCTAGTCCTAGCATCATGCCTGCTGCAGGTGGTAGATGTAGAAAGTTATGGAAAGAAACAGCAGTGCAAATAGTAAATAAGAATAATAAGATAATTCTTTTTGCACCGAACTTCATGGTGTAATGTTCTTTGCTTGCTTCTGGTCTACCTGAGCCAATAGCAAAGTTCATGATGATTGCGGGAACTATCCAGTTAACGAGTGAAGGGATAAAAATAACAAAAAATTCTTTGAACTGAACAACACCTTTTTGCCATACCATTAAAGTGGTGATGTCACCAAAAGGACTAAAGGCACCACCAGCATTGGCGGCAATTACGATATTAATACAGGCAATGGAAACAAACTTTTTGTTTTTTCCACCTACAGCCATGGCCACGGCCCCCATTAGTAAGGCGGTGGTAAGGTTATCAGCAATTGGACTAATAAAGAAAGCTAGTACACCAGTTAACCAGAATACTGTTCTTAGAGAAAAGCCGCGGGTAACTAGCCAAGAGCGAAGTGCTTGGAAAATATTTCGTTCGTCCATGGCATTAATATATGTCATGGCAACGAGCAAAAAGAGTAATAGTTCAGCGTATTCTAGGATGTTGTGGCGAATAGCGACTTCTGCGGCATGTGGATACCCCATATTACTGAAGGTAATTGCTACACAAGCCCAGATAATACCGGCGACCAAGACAACTGGTTTAGACTTTCTTAGGTGTAGTTGTTCTTCAAAGATAACCAAGGAATATGCTAAAACAAAAAGAACAAGGGAGAATATTCCCAAGGCTGCAGTTGTAAGTCCTGATGTATCAGGTGCTCCAGCTGCGGAGGCACTACTACTGGCAAATACAGGTGATGCTACGGCAAGCATTAAGCTTATCAGAGGGATTAGTTTTTTCATCAATCTCTTCCATTATGGTTTGTAAAAAAATGCCTAAATCAGACATAAACAAAAAGAAAGAGTATTATAATAAATCTTGATGAAAAAGCAAGGTAAGTTGGATTTATCCTATTAATGGAAATGAGATAAATCCTACCCGCCTTTATTGTAAGAAAGGCGGGTAGGATTGTATCGACTACAAATTTAACTTACTTAGCCATTGGTAAGTATTTTGTCAAAGGACATCCCTTACAACCTTTTTCAGATAGGTCAGTGTTGGTGTGAACCTTTTTGATGATATCGGCGACAGCCCGAGCATTATCGGCATAGATGTCATCATTGCCAATCTTTTCATATAGCCCCGTTCTTTTTAGAACATTTATCACTTGAGCTTTAACTGAACATATCGCAAATCCAAGGCCAGCACTTCTAAGCTGTTTAATCAACATTTCTAAGGCTTCTTCGCCAGATGCATCCATGTCATTGATACCTCGTGCATCAAGGAGGATGTAGCGCAAGTCTGGCTGGTCGTTACGGAATTTTGCCACTTGTTCTTCTAAGTAACTTGCATTGGCAAAGAATAATGCTCCATCAAAACGAACAACAGAAATATGCTTACAACCACGTAGTCGGTAGTAATCTGAATTCTTGAGAACGTCTTTATCGCCTAAAGAAAGTCTTGCAACAACTGGACGCATAGACTTGTAAAGAAAAACACCCATTGAAAGAGCTACACCGACCATAATACCTTTATCTAAATGTGGAGCAAAATAAAGGGTTACAAGGAAGCAGAAAATGGAAATAGCACCATCGTACCATTGAGCTTTCCAAGAATGGATGAAACCTTTAAAATTCACTAAACCGATTACAGCCATCATGATTACCGCTGCAAGTACAGCCTGTGGTAGATGATAAAGAAGCGGGGTGAAGAAGAGTAGGGTGATAATCACCACAACTGAGGTGACCACAGAACTGATACCAGAAATAGCACCAGCACTTAAGTTTACCGCTGATCTTGAAAAGGAGCCAGATACAGCGTAGGAGGATCCGAAGGAACCAACGATATTTGCAAGACCCTGTCCTATTAGCTCTTGATTTGGATCAAGCTTCTGCCCTGTTTGAGCTGCCATGGCTTTGGCAATGGCGACCGCTTCCATAAAACCTAATAAGGAAATAATAACAGCGGTAGGAAGTAATTTTAGGAAACTACCTAATGTTAGATCAGGCATCGCAATGGTGGGTAATCCCTCAGGGATTGTACCTACAACGGCACCACCGGCAGTAACGGTAAGCTTGTCGGTATTAAGTACTTTGTTGCCGAGCTTTAAGCGCCATGTTTTACCATCGTTTTCTTGGTTACTAGCGTTTAGTTTAAAAATGTAACTGCGGTTTTCACCTTCGCCAGTACCAACAAATTTCATCTCGCGTAGATCACCACGAAGAACATTAGCTCTTCCTTTTAACTCGGTGATAGTTGCATTAAGAAGGTCAATTTCGGCATGTAGAGCTATTTTTGCTGCATCTTCAATTAGCTCAGTTTCAAATTTTTCTTCATCAGATAGATTGTCAAGCTTATCGACTTGCTTGGCGATAACACCGCGGTTATCACTAAGTTCTTTGATATCTAAGGTTGTTTTGTTGAATAATACAATTTTCTCAGCCACAATCGGTTCCTTGATTTGGCTCATTTGGATTTTTGCATCATCATTAAAACCGATGAAATAAGAGACAATTGTGGTTAGTGCAACAGCTACAAGAACGTTTGGTATGCGTGGGTTGATCTTTTTTAGACTAGCCATGATAATAACCGCAACGATACCAAAGACTAATGTTGGCATATGGGTGTAATCTAATGCGGCTTGGAAGACTCTTATAATTGTTTCATAGTGATGTTCAGCCTTGTCAACATAAACACCAAAAAACTTAGAAAGCTGTGAGGTGGCGATGATTATTGCAGCAGCATTTGTGAAACCATTTACCACAGGATGTGATAAAAAGTTTACCACTAGGCCAAGTCGAAGAATACCAAGGCTTAACTGAAAAATACCGACAGTTAGAGCTAGGATAATAGAGTAGGCGATAAATTCAGCAGAACCGGCAGTGGCTAATGGTTCAAGTGATGCGGCGGACATCAGTGAAACAATTGCCACTGGACCAGTGGCTAGTTGTTTACTGGAACCAAACAATGCTGCCACCATTGGTGGTAAAAATGCTGCGTAAAGACCATAATAAGCAGGAAGACCAGCAAGCTGGGCGTAAGCCATGGACTGAGGGATTAAAACTAGGGCTACTGTGATACCAGCAAGCAAGTCAATTTTAAACTTGCCGCCACTGTAATCTTTAAACCACCCCAAAAAGGGTAATAATTTGGTGATAATGTTCATACGTTACCTCGTGATTCCGATTTAACGATCTCTTTAAAAAGATCGTTGGGGATTTTATTTGTCTAATAATGAGTGTAAATAAGCCTTTAAAAATTATTCAAAGAAATCTACAATTCCAGACTCAAGATCGTAATAAGCTGAAACGACCTTAACCTTTTCATTTTTCACTAGATCGGCCATGATCGGTTCCGAAGTACGAATGCGCTGAGCCATTAACTTTGCTAGTTCTTTGGCTGCATTGTTAGTCAAATTCCCTTCAGCATCTTGTACATTTTTAATTGCTTCTTGGATGGCAGGCCCAAGACTAGCCATGTGTCCACCAAGAGATACTCCTTTTGCAACAGCATCAACAGCGCCACAATTAGAATGTCCCATAACAATAACTAATGGAGTATGGAGGTGGCTTGCAGCATACTCAATACTACCCATGATGTGATCGTTAACTATATTGCCAGCAACTCGAACCACAAATAAATCACCTAGACCTTGGTCAAAGATATTTACTGGGGGAACTCGTGAATCTGCACATGTTAAGATTGTCGCAATAGGTTCCTGGTTGTTGACAAGATTATCTCTACTTTCTTGGCATAAATTTGGGTGTTCAAGGGAACATGAACGGAAACGACTGTTTCCTTCGATAAGCGAAGCCATAACTTCGTCGGCGGTCGGTCGTGGTAATTTTTCTTCTACCATTTGGATCTCCTATAAAAATATTAAAAAACTAAAAAATAAAACTTTAATTATAAATTTAGATGCTTTTTGCCCGTTGTATTATAGACATGGTACTCCTCGGGTAATTTAGCATGAGTGATAAAAAAGAAAAAATTGGCCTTAATGTCAAGGAAAATCAGAGCGCCTGACTTTTTCATGGTGTGGTTAAGGGCGTTGTTTGATGTTAGTGGCTTTTTTTGTTGATACGTTTAATGTTGGGATAACAGGATGTTGCTAGGGAATATAGTTGGTTTTTCAAGATTTTAAGGGCATATCTGCATTTATTGTCTTTTTATTACAAGATTTACAGTTCTGTAGGGGTTGGAGTTTTGTTGGAGCAATTTTGCTAAAAAAGCTGGTTCCTTGAATGGTCTTGTTTTTAAGTATTACCTTCCTACTTGAGTTCATCATTTGTGAAGATATGAATATTTTGACGGTTACGTGTGTTATTAAGAGTGCATGATTTCTGCTACTCATCGGTAAAGCACTTCGTAGGGTTTGTATGGTGCAGTACGTGGTTATAGCGATTGGGTAGATTTGCTGGAGATGAGTTACTTTTTGATAATCAGCTTATTTTCTTGTCTTTTCCTTCTAATCCTGAAAAAGAGCAGGAAAAATCTGGCAAACGATACACTCGAAGGTGAAAGGTCTTTTAGTAAAATATTTTATTTTCTCACCATCGAGGTAGTTGCCGAAGATGAGTTTGGATTTGGATTGTATGAAAATGACCATTGGCATATAATTCTCATTTCTATCCTTTGTGCATAAATGATTCGTAAAGATTGTAGATGGAAAAAATAACAATTATGAGACCAGATAATTTTAAAGTGACCGGTTCAATCCAATCTTTTTTAAGTTTATGGGCTAAATCAGTAAGCTTGAACAGCATGAATATAATAATTCCAACTGAAATAGATGTTGCCAAGGCGTAGGTCGCAAAAACCATGGTAGCAGAAATTGGATTGCCTGCATTTAAGGCGTATCCGTACATTATGGCCGTCGTTGGGCAGGGGATTATCATAATGATAAAACCAAGTCCGAAGAGAGCTAGGGGTAACATTTTTGTTTGTTCGGTTAGTTGGTATATATGTTTTCTAATACCAGTATGTTGCGGAGTATGAGAATGAGAACAACCTTGGTGGTCATGGCAGTGAACGTCATGCTTGTGTATGGCTTGATGATTAAAAATCAAAAAAAGGCCCAATATTATTAGAACGATGGCAGTCCCGGCTTCTACAAATGTCGCAAAATCATGGGGGATGTATTGAGAAATAGAACCAAGGCTAGCGCCTAAGGCAAGGCACGCAAGACCTATTCCAGATAAGAATGATACGGTAAGCACAATCACCCTGCTACCACTTTTTTCTCCAGTGACAAATGGCGCAAGTACTAGCCAGGAGTGCCCGCAAGGATTGGTGCCGTGTAGTAGTCCTAGTAGGAAACTAGACTGAATTGCAGCTAGCATAATTGATTCTATTGGCATTTTTTCTCCTTGTTGTTCTGTAAAGTGTTACTTAGGAAATATTTAGTATAATATTTACAGGATTTAATTATGTTAAATTTACAATTTACTTGCTTGTCTTTGGGGAGTATACAATTCTTGCCGTCCAGATAAGAGCACCGGTTAAAATCATAGCTAGGCTTAAAATCTGTCCCATGGTGACTTGTCCAAAGATAAAGCCGAGGTGAGCATCTGGCTGTCGAAAATTTTCCACAACTATCCTGAAAAAACCGTATCCGATTAAAAATAAAGATAGAATTAACCCGTGGGGGGCAAGTTTGTGTCCTTTGTTAGGTAGGTTTCTGCACAACCAAAGGATGGTAAATAGCACTAATCCCTCAAGTAATGATTCGTATATTTGTGATGGGTGGCGAGGGAAATCTCCAGTACCTGGAAATATAATTCCCCATGGCATATCTGTTGGCCGACCGTATAATTCGCCATTAATTAAATTGCCAATTCTTCCAAGACCGAGGCCAATAGGGATGGTGGCAGCATAAATATCTGCCGTCTTCCAAAATGGCACATCTTGTTTTTTGCAGAATATGAATCCGCCAAAAACAAGAGCTATGCAGGCTCCATGGAACGACATTCCGCCATTCCAAGTGGCAAATATTTCTAAGGGATGTTGCAAGTAGTAAGAAAGATTATAAAAAACTACATAGCCTAATCTTCCTCCTAAAATAACACAGATAATTAGTGTCGTATTGAGGTTATCAAAATTATCGTTAAGCTCAGAGAATTTTTGTTCTTTAATCTGCCATTTCACAAGGGCGTAAGTTGCAAAAAAGCCAAGTACATACATGAGCCCATACCAGCGAACACTTAAGGGGCCGATGCTAAATATTACCGGATCGATATATGGTAAGGTCATTGTTTTCCCCGCTGTTATTTTTCTTTGTTACTTTGACTATGTGCCATTTTGCGTAAGTGGACTTGCAATACCGATACCGCAGCCGGAGTGATGCCAGAAATACGGGAGGCCTGCCCAAGAGAAATAGGTCGAATGGAGCTGAGTTTTTCGATCGCTTCGTTTGAAAGCCCTGAAAGGTCCTTGTAAATAAGGTCGTCTGGTAATTCTATATTTTCCATGCGTTTGAATCTTTGCACCTGTTCTTCTTGTCGGTCAATATACCCTTTATACTTTATTCTAAGTTGTACCTCATAGGCAACTGGTGATTTTATGAGTTCCGTGATTGCCAAGAAGTCATTTTCTTCTAAAGGAAGAGATAGCAAGGATGCGATGGTGATTTCAGGTCTTCTGAGTAAATCGGCTAAAGTGGATTTATGTTTTAAATTAGCACTTTTAATTGAATTTAAAGCATTGTTTATACTTTTGTTCGGCTTTATTGAAATAGATAAAAGTAGTTCGCTTGCCTCTTCAATCATTTTTTGTTTAGAACAAAAATCTTGGTATCTTGTGTCACTTAATAAACCAATTTCGTGACCAATGGCTGATAATCTGCTGTCGGCATTATCCTCTCTTAACAGAAGCCTGTATTCAGCCCTAGAGGTAAACAATCTATATGGCTCTTTGGTTCCACAGGTGATAAGGTCATCAATTAAAACACCAATATAAGCTTGGGATCGATCAAGTATAAAAGGCTTCTCGTTATTGATGTAACGGCAGGCGTTGATGCCAGCCATTAAACCTTGAGCGGCAGCTTCTTCGTAGCCTGATGTTCCGTTTATTTGGCCTGCCAAAAATAAATTTTCTATCTTTTTGGTGGCAAGCGATGCTTTTAAGCCAAGTGGGTCGATGTAGTCATATTCAATGGCGTAGCCAGGGCGAATTATTTCCGCATTTTCAAGCCCTTTGATACTTTTGATCATTTTAACCTGTACATCGATAGGTAAGCTTGTGGGCAGGCCGTTTGGGTATACTTCTACAGTGTCTAGGCCTTCTGGTTCAAGGAATACTTGATGTCGATCTTTTTCAGGGAATCTCATTATTTTGTCTTCGACAGATGGACAATATCTCGCCCCAATACCTTTAATAATTCCGGCGTACATCGGAGATTTGTGAGTGTTCTCCTTGATGATTTGGTGGGTTTTTTCGTTGGTATAGGTAATGTAGCATGGGCGTTGGGGCAAAGTGTATTGCCCTTTTGAGGTAAAAGAAAAAAAAGAAGCAGGTTGGTCACTATGCTGTGCGTCAAGTTCTGAATAATCAATAGTTCGGCTGTCAAGACGTGGCACTGTACCTGTTTTCATCCGCCCAACAGCAAAATCATTATCATAAAACCATTTGGCAAGTCCGGTGGCTGGTCCATCACCTAGACGACCGGCAGGAAAATTGTTTAGACCAATATGCACGAGGCCATTTAAGAATGTTCCCGTTGCCACTATAGCCGCACCTACCTCAATTCTCTCGCCAATTGTGGTTTTGATGGCTTTGATTTTATCATCCTCTATCTCAAAACCATTTACCTCGGTTTGTAAAACTGTGAGATTATCCTGATGCTCGATGACCCATTTCATTTTAAGGCGATATAGTAGACGATCGGCCTGAGCCCTAGAAGACTGTACCGCAGGTCCTTTTGAAGTGTTTAGTTTTCGAAATTGAATTGAAGTGGCATCAATTGTCTTTGCCATTTCACCACCTAGAGCATCAATTTCTCTAACTAGGTGTCCTTTGGCTAAACCACCAATAGCAGGGTTGCAGGACATGGCACCAATGGTGTCCACATTCATAACGACTAGAAGAGTTTTTTTGCCAAGTCTGGCACTGGCTAGTGCTGCTTCGCACCCAGCGTGTCCTGCTCCAATTATTGCGGTATCGTAACTACTCATGCTTGATTTTTCCTGTTGGAGCCCAGTGTATAAAGGCCCAGCGGTGGGGTTTTGAGGGTTTGATTAAAATAAAGTCGTCATTTTCTTCTACGGTACAAGATGTCAAATAATCAGCAAGTTTTGCTTTTTCAGTTGCTGTAAGATTAGTAAACATCCAAGAGTAACGTGTAACTGCAGTATCAAGGTCTGTGTATTTCTGTAGATGATCAAATTCGATTATCTTCATTTCTGCTTGGATTCCAATAGAATAAAGCATGTTTATGGTGAAGATGTAATCAGGCCCTGCTTGAAATGGTCTACCTATTCGTTGAAAAGCTAACGAATCAAAAGGACTAGGGTTCATCCTGTCCGTCAAAAAAACGCGTTTCTTAGCAATATTATTTAGTTTAATTAAAGCTTGTTGGAGGTTTTTTACCCCTAAAGACCTGGACGCTATGGCTATGTCATGTTCAAAAACACCATGCTTTTGCCAATCGTCTTCCCATGCACAGATAATGGTTTTAATGTTATCTATATTATAGTGTTTGGATCCCGTCTCTAATTCCGCAAGCATTCCTTTGGAGTAATCAATGGCCGTTATATCATGCCCCATCTGGGCAAGAGGATGGGATAGTGCACCAGAACCGGCCCCTACATCAAGAATAGTATCATTTGTATCTAGGTTTAGATTATTAATAAAAAGTCTAGTGTACTCACTTTGTTTGGTGTTAACAGAAAAAGAATGGGCTTTTTTGTCCCAGTCGCTTGCAGTTTTTGATTTCCATGCCTTTTGGCTGCGGCATGAACTGTGAAGGTTTTGCCAGTCAATATCTGCAAAAGATGAAGGTTGTTGTTTAATCATGAATTGTTTTTTACCCTTACTTTTGTTAATCGGCTAATAATTGTAGTTTTTATTTACTTTCAGCTAAAGCTAAAAGAGAACGGGAAAATATCACAGTAGTACGTGTTTTACAAGTGTACTTCAAATAGATTGGTCTAATCTATGAAAATGTTTGACACCAATTGATAATTGTGTTTAATATTCTTCTTTTTCTAAATTGAGAAATAGTCTATAATGGGAAGGGTTTTGCCTTCACTGGTGAATTAGTCGACCCATTTTCAGATCAAGTTGATGTAAATAATAAGAGGATGCACAAATGAGTAAAAGAACTTTTCAACCTAGTAACATTAAGCGTAGCCGTACCCATGGTTTTCGTTCCCGTATGAGCACCCGTGCTGGTCGTGCAATCATCAATTCTCGCAGAGCTAAAGGGCGTAAGCGTCTTACCGCCTAATTGAAAGATTACCGACTTCCAAAGGCTGCCCTAGTGCTTAAAGGGTGGGAGTATGATGCAGTATATCGTGGTGGGCGTCGCCTATATGGTGATGGCTTCACCCTGATATACCTGCCAAACTCAACTGAGAAGAATAGGTTAGGGATAAGTATCCATCGCAAACTGCGGGGAGCCGTTAAACGTAATCGACTGAAAAGGATTATTCGGGAAAGTTTTAGACTAAACCGAAATATCTATCCTAAAGAGGCCGATATAGTTTTTGCTGTTCGTCCGGGTTTTTCTCTAACTTCGCCAGACGAAATTAGGCGGGTAATTCAAACCATTTGTAAAGCAAAATCAGGTTTGTGCGATGATTAGACGCATTATAAAAGACTTCCCTCGCTTGCTAATTCTTAGTTCGGTTAAATTCTACCGCTACTGTATTTCCCCCCTTTTTCCACCTGTCTGTCGATTTACCCCATCGTGCTCTGAATATATGATTCTTGCCGTTGAAAAACATGGAGTGATTCGTGGACTGGCACTTGGCCTATGGCGTATCTTGCGCTGTCATCCATTTTCCAGAGGCGGTTATGATCCTGTGAAATGAGCCTCATTAAATTTGCATTTTGCGTATAAGAGACGTAAGAGAACTTAAAATTATGGAAACAAAAAGAGCCCTACTAGCAATTGTTATCTCATTTGTCATTTTATTTGGCTACCAGTATCTGTTTGTCGGTTTTGAAGAAAATGCGCCGATCGAACAGACAACTAATGTTGAGGTAAAGCAACAAAATCAAACAGCTAAACCAGTCGAGGGTTCGACAGGTCCTGCTATCGCGGTACCTGCTATACCAGCTCCTAGTTTTGACCGTGAGCCAAGAGAAGTTGTTGTTGAAACAGATTTATATACAGCCATTATTTCAGAAGCAGGTGGCGTCTTAAAAAGTTTTGTTTTAAAAAATCAAACTGAGACTATAGAAAAAGATTCTCCTGGTAAGCAGTTAATTAATAACACTGATGCTGATGGTTATCCTTTGCAATTCACTTGGACTGGTGCTTCTGGCGAGAACATTCTTTTTGATACTAAAGGTGCACAAGTAGATTTTGTTGGTGGTGATAAGGCAGAGCTTGTGATGACTGCCCAAACTGAAAGTGGAATCGTAGTTCAAAAATCCTTCATTTTTGACAAAAATAATTACCTATTTGATCTTGATGTAACCGTTTTTAATAAGACTGGTCAGGCTTTTCAGGGAACAGCGGCTCTAAAGCAAATTAGTGTACCTTATGACCCTGATATTAATAATCCAGCCTCTAATTTTCTATTTAAAGGTCCCGCCGCTTATATTAATAACGAACTACATGAAGTTGCTGGTTCTGACTTAGCTGATGATGGGCCACAAACCCTAATGGGTGAGATTACTTGGGCAGGTTACGAAGATCGTTATTTTATGTCCATGGTCATCCCATACGGGCTTAATGGCGAAAGCTTTAGCATGCAAGGGACAGATGTTATTGCCAAAACATCAATTAATGGCATCCTGGATACCATTCCAGCGGGTGGTCAGCAGGAGTATAAATACCATGTTGTTTACGGCCCTAAAAAGCTGAGTGTTTTAACCTCCATCGGTTTTGATTTAGATAAAGTAGTTAACTATGGTTGGTTCGATATTATTGCTAAACCGACTCTATGGTTGCTGAACTTCTTTTATAAGTATTGTGCAAATTATGGTGTGGCTATTATTTTAGTTACAATCATGTTTAAAGCAATCTTCTGGCCTATCACCCAAAAGGGAATGAAGTCCATGAAGAATATGCAGAAGCTTCAGCCTAAAATGGTGAAGCTCAAAGAAAAGTTTAAGGATGATCCTGCCAAGATGAACAAAGAGGTTATGAACCTTTACAAAACATATAAGGTAAATCCTCTTGGTGGTTGTTTGCCGATGGTTCTGCAAATCCCTGTGTTTTTTGCTCTTTATAAGGTTTTACTACTTTCCATCGAACTAAGACATGCTCCATTTATGCTTTGGATCAATGATCTCTCAGCAGCAGATCGTTTATGGATTGGTTTTGATCTGCCATACACAGGCGGCCTACCGGTTTTGACTCTTTTGATGGGCGCATCCATGTTTCTACAACAGAAATTAAGCCCTACAACTGCTGATCCTACCCAAGCAAAGATAATGATGTTCTTGCCAGTTGTTTTCACCTTCATGTTCTTGAATTTCGCTTCAGGATTGGTGCTCTACTGGTTCGTGAATAACTTGTTGTCTATCCTGCAACAAGTACTAATTAATCGTGATAGAAACCAAGCAAAAACTGCTTAACGTAATTACAATCTGGGTCGGCGTAAGTTGCCGGCCCTCTACATGGAGATAGACCATGGCTTTTGGCAAAAAAAATGAGAATGAATTTTTCGGTAAAGAAATTACTGATGCAATAAAGAGTGCCTGTGAAAAGTATAATGTAGGGCAAGAGAAGTTGGATATTGAAATAATTTCTACTGGTTCTGCGGGGATAATTTTTGGATTAGGAAAAAAGAAAGCCCATATTCGTGCTGTATTAAAAGAAAAATCTAATCCAGAGATTGTTGAAAATAAGGTTACGAAGGATAAAGTTGTTAAGAAATCTGTATCTCCTTCGAAGCACAATGAGGAATTTACAGACAGATCAGCTATTGTAACCTCTGTAAGCCCTGAAAATATAGTTCTTGTTGAAAAAGAAACGCTAAAAATTCTTGAGTTGATGCAATTTCCTGCTAAGGTAAGTTCTACCACTGAAGGTGGTACTATTAATTGTGTTATTAATACCGATCACGATGATGAATTGACAGCTCAAGATGGGAAAATTCTTGATAGTCTTCAGTATATTGTTCGCAAGATTGTGGTCAAGAAGATTGAAGAAAGGGTTCGCATTAATTTGGATGTGAATGATTTTCGTAACCGTCGCTTAGAAATGCTGAAAGTTAAGGCTGTCGAACTTGCTACCCAAGTAAAAGAAGATGGCAAAACGCAGGTTATAACCTCTCTTAATCCGTCAGAAAGACGAGTAATCCATATCATCTTACAAGAAGATAAGGAAATTAGAAGTCGTTCAGTGGGTGATGGTCTTTTTAAGAAGATTTTGATCTATAAGCCCGGCAAAGGTAATCGTGGCGGTCGTAAGCGTTATAATGGCAATAATAACCGCAACCGTACCAGTAATAATCGTCCGCCAAAACGTGATAAGGAAGAGTAGATAACTCGTAATTATCCCCAAGTACAATTTATCTAGCGCTGGCGTATCTTTACTGATATGTGCAGCGCTATTTTGTTTTTAAGGAGTAAATTTAAATATGGCTATTTTGTATTATGACCAGCAGACAATTGCAGCAATATCAACTCCTCCTGGGACTGGCGGCATCGGGGTAATTCGTCTAAGTGGTCAGAAAGCATTGACTATTTTGCAATCAATATTTGTTCCCCATAGGTCAACATGCAGTTACAGAAGTCACCAGATGTATTATGGAAAAATTATGGCCGATGATCGTCAGCTAGATGAGGTCTTGGCTGTTTATATGAAGGCGCCAAAAACCTACACCTGCGAAGATGTGGTAGAGATACATTGTCATGGCAATTTTATTGTTTTACAGAATGTGCTTGAACTTGTGATTAAAGCAGGAGCACAATTGGCTGAACCTGGTGAGTTTACCAAAAGGGCATTCTTGAACGGCCGTATAGATCTTACAGGAGCCGAGGCTGTGATAGATGTGTTGGCTGCAAAAACCAATAAGGGGGTAGATCTAGCTCAAGCCCAACTTGCTGGTTCTCTTTATAAAAAAATTGACCCGCTTCGCACAGTATTGGTGGAAATGCGTGCACTCTTTGAAGTGGCCATAGATTTTCCCGACGAAGATCTTGATATTGTTGATTATGAACTTGTTGCAACCAGACTACAAGGGGAAGTTCTTAATCCAATTAATAAACTATTAGCAGGCGTTGATAGAGGAAGAATTTACCGAGAAGGGATTAGCATGGTTATCGCCGGCGAACCTAATGTTGGTAAATCTTCTCTTTTAAATGCAATTTTACAGGAAGATCGGGCCTTGGTAACGTCCATTGCCGGGACAACCCGTGATTCTATCGAGGAAATGGTAGATATCTTGGGGATGCCTGTGCGAATTGTTGATACTGCAGGAATTCGTAATAAAGTTGGTGAGGTAGAAGCACTCGGTATAAAACGAGCTAAAGAGCTTATTAATTCTGCTGATCTTGTCTTATTTATGCTGGATTCAAGTGTCAAAAGTTCTGAAGTTGAAGTTGCCTTATATGAGGAGCTTGCTCATAAGCCGATGTTGGTTGTTTTAAATAAGGCAGATTTATTATCAGGGGATATTAAAGATGAGAAAAACACCGATTTTATTGAAGACGCTGTTGGAAAAATTAAAATATCAGCCAAAGAACAAAATGGTATCGATGAGTTAAAAAAAGCAATTTTTACGGCAGTTACTGGCAGTGACAAGCAATATGAAGAGGATGGTTGTGCTCCTAACCTGCGGCATAAGGCGAGCCTTGCCGCAGCGGTGGTTGCAATCAAACGTATGCTTGGTGATATCGACGCCGGAATTCAAAGTAGCGATTTGCTTGCTGTTGATATGCAGGAGTGCCTTGATCATCTTGGTGATATCATCGGTGCAACTAGTACAGAAGATATTCTCGATGTTATTTTTGAGCAATTTTGTTTGGGGAAATAGGATATAGGAGGTCATTAATAGCGCTATTATCAATCTTTCTTATGTGTTAGGGGAATATTATTGATATTTGTATCTCGAACCGTTAGTATCTTCAGCTGAAATAAATACTACATATGACCATTTGTGAAATTCTTTTGGTTATTACCGAAATAGGTCGGTAAGGTGATATAAAAGTCACATAAGATTGTGGCAATAGCGAAAGAGGTGATTATGAGCACAGAAGAGAAAGATTTAACAGCGAATCCGGCCCCGTTAGGCTTGATGGGCTTTGGCATGACAACCGTACTATTGAACCTACACAATGCTGGTTTTTTTGGTTTGGGCTCAATGATTCTCGCAATGGGAATCTTCTATGGTGGCATAGCTCAAATAATTGCAGGTGTGATGGAGTGGAAAAAGGGAAATACATTTGCAACTACCGCTTTTATTTCATATGGCTCTTTCTGGCTTACCCTGGTTATGCTAATTGTAATGCCTAAACTTGGTCTTGCCGAGGCTCCTGCAAACAGCGCAATGATTGCATATTTATCGATTTGGGGTCTTTTTACAGCAGTTCTTTTTCTAGGCACTCTTAAGTTAACAAAAGCTCTTCAAATTGTTTTTGGCTCTTTAACCATTTTATTTTTTCTTCTAGCCTTAGGAGACTATACCAATAGTAGTACAATAAAAACTATCGCAGGTTATGAAGGCATCTTTTGCGGTCTTTCAGCTATTTATACAGCACTTGCCCAAGTTCTAAACGAAGTTTATGGCAGAGAAGTGGCACCACTTGGTTAGATGGTTTTTTAGTAAAATTATTAAACAATCCTACCACTTATAAATTCATCGATATCATTGATGAAGTAAACCTTTCAAGATATCCCATGAGCATAGGATAAATGTTTTATGTAACGTGGGACTATCTTGCAGGTTTTACAAAGAATCTGTTCATTATTGCGATGATCAGTTTGAGGTAAATTCTTTATGCTGCACTATTAAACCTCTTCAGAAATCAGTAAAGGCTATAGCATTTTAAGCATCTGTTTAACAAGTGCGTCAGCGGCATCGCCAATTTGGTCAACCCTTGCATCTACAAGCATATAGCAAGGTGTGGTTACAAGTTTATTCTCGGTGTCCACTACAATTTCGCCATGAGTCGTAGTTTGGTGTTTAGCTCCAATTTTAATTATTGTTTCTTTTGTATTTTGGTTATTCCCAATAGTTAATAAACAGTTAGGGATGAGTTTGGCTAGAAGAGTAGGGGCAATACAAAGAGCACCAATTGGTTTTTTGGCTTGGTGTGTGGCGTTAATTGCTACTGCTACACTCTCAAGAACAGAAAAATTTTCACCTTCAAAGGCGAAATTAGAAAAATTTTTAATTACACCCAAGCCACCTGGAATAATAAATCCATCATAATTTTCTGCTTTATATTCTCTAATATCATTAACACGTCCTCTTGCAATTCTACCTGCTTCAATAAGAATATTGCGAGTGCCAGCCATTTCATCACCATTGAGATGGTTCAACACGTGATGTTGGTTGATATTGGGTGCGAAACAGTGGTAGTTGCAGTTGTTTTTGTTAATAGCCCAAAGACTCATGGTCGCTTCATGGATTTCACTTCCATCCATATGGCCACAGCCAGATAATATAACAGCAAAATTTTTCATAATGGTCTGTATGGTATTTTAATAAGATTAGTAAATAAAAAGAGCCTTGTTAATTTGTTTTTACAAGGCTCATGGTTTATCTAGATTTGTAGTTTCACACAATTTTTATGGGAAACATATTTTCAGTACGTCTTTAAAGGTAGAAACGAAATGAGCCGTTAATCCTTCTTTGATATGGTCTGGTAGCATTTCAAAATCTTCTTGGTTTTCTTTAGGTAGCAATATTTGTTCAATTTTTGATCTTCTAGCGGCAATCATTTTTTCTTTGACTCCACCAATTGGCATAACCAGACCAGTTAAACTAAGTTCACCCGTCATTGCCGTTTTTTCAATAATCGGCTTTTTTGTGGCAAGTGAATATAGTGAGCATGCCATGGTGACTCCAGCAGAAGGACCATCTTTCGGTGTGGCTCCTGCTGGTACATGCAGATGAATAAAATTTTCTGCAAAAAAATCTTTATATCCTTTTTTATCACTTAGAATCGACCTGATATAACTGTAAGCAATTTCAGATGATTCAATCATCACACTGCCAAGTTGTCCGGTCTGTTTAAATCCGCCACTACCTGTGGAGGCGGCCAGGGATTCAATATACAAGGTTGCCCCGCCCATACTGGTGTAAGCAAGTCCGGTAATAACCCCGACTCTAGGCACGCTGTATAATTTTTCTTCTGAAAATAATCTTTTCCCTAAAATATCACGGAGATCACCTTTTTTAATTCTAGTAATTCCTTTCGTATT
The DNA here is from genome assembly GCA_051531995.1 of Desulfotalea sp. Taxonomy (GTDB): domain Bacteria; phylum Desulfobacterota; class Desulfobulbia; order Desulfobulbales; family Desulfocapsaceae; genus Desulfotalea. The sequence continues at coordinate 165,857 of JAOPTU010000002.1, read as the reverse complement.
GTTTTTCAATCTTTCAGTGACAGTTTTTCTGTAAATTTTCTTGATACAGTTCTCAAGATTTCTAACTCCAGCTTCTCTGGCATATCCTTCAATAATGTCAGATAAAACTGGTTTTGGAATGCTAACTTTTGACGAATTTAAGCCGTGTCTCTCAAGTTGGCGAGGAATGAGATGTTTCTTCGCAATTGCTAATTTTTCGGAAAGAATATAGCCAGGTAGCTGTATGATCTCCATTCTATCGAGAAGTGGCCTTGGGATACTATCTAGCTGGTTTGCTGTACACATAAAAAGAACTTTTGATAAATCAAAACGAACATCAAGATAGTGGTCAAGAAAATCTTTATTTTGCTCAGGGTCAAGAACCTCAAGTAGGGCCGAGGCAGGATCGCCACGAAAACTAGCACCAATTTTATCTATTTCATCAAGCATGATGAGAGGGTTTGCTGATTTACAACTCTTTATGGCTTGCAAGAATTTGCCGGGCATTGCACCAATATAAGTTCGTCTATGTCCTTTAATTTCTGCTTCATCTCTCATCCCACCTAGGGAGAATCGGTAAAATTCTCGTCCTAAACTTCTAGCAATTGATTGACCTACTGAAGTTTTACCAACACCAGGAGGACCAGATAAAAGTATTATAGAGCCAGAAAGATCCCCCTTCACTTTACCTACGGAGATTAATTCCAAAATCCTATCTTTAACCTCATCTAGACCATGATGGTCTGCATCAAGAATTTTTCTAGCTTTTTTGATGTTAAAATTATCTTTGGTGTGAATTCCCCAAGGTAAAACCGTGAGCCAGTCAAGGTAGGTTCTACTGACATTAAACTCGGCGGAAGATGGTCCTAGAAGTTTCAACTTGTCAATTTCTTCTTTTATTCTTCCCTTTGCTTCTTTTGATAAGTGTAATTTCTTGATTCGTTTTTGGTATTTTTCAACCTCTGATTGAGTGTCATCTTTGGCAAGACCTAACTCTTTCTTGATTTCTTGCAACTGTTGCTTCAAGAAGAATTCTCTTTGCTGTTTTGAAAGTTGCTCTTCAATCCTGGCAGAAATTTTTGTTTTTAATTTGGCTATCTCAAGCTCATTGCGAATGAGAATTAGTGTCAACTCAATTCGTTTTCGTATAGATCTTGTCGCTAAAACTTCTTGTAATTCTTCAGCGCTTGAGGTGGTCATTGAAGCTGAAAAATCTGCCAAAGACCCAGGGTCATGCATATTAATTCGTTCTACCAACATGGCCAACCCTTCTTTGAAAAGTGGATTGAGATTAACAAGCTCTTTGATACTATCAATTATTGCAGTTGAGTAGGCTTTTAGCTCTGTACTTACTTCTACTTCTTCCTCCGGCCAGTAATTCACCTCAACTTGGTATAGAATTGCACTTTTGGTGATTTCGACCACATCAAAACGTTGTTTAACTTCAACAACCATTTGTAGTGGTTTATCTGGACTTGGGCTACCCACTTGGATAACCTTTGCCACTGTGCCGACTTTGTAAAAATCACCTTTTTTTCTGCCTTCTTTGTCGCTGCTATCTCTTTTTTTGACCTGTATTAATGCGAAAAACAGGGGCTGGTTCTTTTCTTTCTGTTCTATGATGAATTTTTGCAAACGAGTATCTTCTACAATCATTGGTCCCATCATTTTCGGAAACATTGGCCGCTCGGTTAGTGGGATAACCATTAGGGTCTCAGGCAAAATGTCTTGAACAACAGCGGGTAGCGATTGTTCACTTTCGTTTGAAGACTGCACTTCATCAGGTGTCAAAATAGTTTTTCTTTCGGCCATATATCCCTCCTACAATTGAGAATAAACAAGACAAGCAAGATTTAATGATATTTTGTAACTTTACTTGCGGTTATCTTATATTGTATGACACTTTTGCTGCGGCTTCAATTTTTGATTGTCATTTTTTTATTTTTAAGCAAGATTATGGTTTTATTGTCAGGAATTAAGGTAGATTAATATTTTATATTTCATACAACTCTAAAGGTAAATTGTCTGGGTCCGCGAAGAAGGTGAATCTTTTGCCGGTGTACTCGTCTGTGCGGATTGGTTCGGTTCTGACGCCTTTTTCTTTAAGGTGAATTACGGCTTTATCAATATTAACGACACTAAATGCGAGGTGTCTTAGCCCTTGTGCTTCTGGGTAGCTCGGCCTTTTAGGTCTGTTAGGGAAGGAAAATAACTCTATCTGCCCTCCGTCCTGTAAGCGCAAATCTAGTTTATATGATTTTCGTTCAGCTCTGTAATTTTCTGCAATAATTTCTAATCCAAGGATGGTGACATAAAACTTTTTCGATACTTGATAATTAGAACAAATAATGGCAGTGTGATGGATGGCTGTCAGCATGGGGACCTCTCTGGCAAAAGGTTGTTAGGGGATCGAAGAGTAATAATTGAATATGCTTGGTCATTTTTTGCAACTAAATTAGCCAAGGGTCTGTCGTTTTATCAGGGAGTGGAGTTAAATTAGGAAATTATGGACATCTTGGAAATTTTAGATCAAGCACGTTACCCAAAACCACTGACTAACGAAGAATGTGAAATATCATTAGCTGCCAGTAGGGTATTAGCGGAAGATGTATATGTTCAGCGAAATATGCCTGCTTTTAGGGAATCGACCAGAGATGGATTCGCTCTTGCATCGCCTGCAAACAAACAAATATATAAATTACGTTTAGAGGAAGCATATGCCGGCAATACAGCTATTATCTCACTAAAAGATGGTGAAGCTTGCCCTATTATGACCGGCGGCCTTATCCCGGATAATTGCTTTAAGGTTATACCGTATGAACATGCTCAAATAGAAGATCATAAGCTGATTGTCAAAAGTCTAAGTCTTCCAGATTTTATTAGACCCATTGGGGCAACCTGTAAAAAAGGCGATTTGTTGTATCACAAGGGTACCATTTTACGAGCTGAACATCTGTCATTACTAGCTTCTACTGGAAACTCAACGGTGTCAGTTTATCGAAAACCCCGTTTAGCTTTTATAGCTACTGGACAAGAATTATGTACCAGTGATACTATACCGCCTCATGGTAAGAAAACAGCTACTAACTGCTATGTGATAAAAGAGATGTGTGCTAAATATTGCGCCGAATTCCATGATCTAGGATTAATTAAAGATAGCAGAAAAGATATCAAAAACATCTTGCAGGAGCAGGGTGGTAAATATGATATTATCGTTAGCACTGGCGGCATGGGACCAGGTAAATACGATTTTCTAGAGGATTGCTTTGTGGCGGTGGGTGGTAAAGTAATTACGACAGAATTACCTATGGTGCCAGGTAAATCCACCCTTGTCGGTTGGCTTAAAGATAGTTTGTTTTACGGCTTGCCAGGTACACCCACTGCTGTTCGTCCTCTATTTACTATCTTGATAGCTCGAAGCCTTGTTGCTATGCAGGGTTTGAGTGAGGAAAGTTTTCCAGATTTTAAAGGAAAAATGATTGAAAAATATCTCTTACGTGTAAGTGCAATTCCTAGTCTATGGCCAGCAAGAACAATTATCAAGGATAGTCAGATAAGGTTAAAGGGAATTGGTAAAAATGAATATCCAGATGGTTATATCTTCATTGAGGCGGGTAAAGACCATCTAAGCATTAACGAAGAGTATCACTTTTTTTCTTTAAACAGCCCATTTGGGTAAGCTTTAAACTTGAATAGTTTCTATTCCTTGTATTTTTTTTGGTAAAATGAAGCTGATCGAGATATTTTTAATCGACTTGTCTGAGGTTCTAGGTTTAAACCTTATGTATGCTGGGCAAATTATGGAGATAATTGATGCAGGCAATTCCCATGAATTCACTCATCTTTACTTACACTCAAGGTTTGCTCGTTTGCCCAATATCAAATATTGTGAGGGCACTTGTCAACGCTGAAACGTGCTCTCTCTTGTCTAGATCTACAGTAGGTTGATAGATGAGTGAAGTGTTCATTTTACTGTAATATTGGCTCTGCAAAAATTATCAATCATGCGGTGCAGAACATAAGCTTAACTGTTAAAGAGGTGCAAAGTTATGGTCTAGTTGGAGAACCTGATTCTGGTAAATCGATAGATACTGTCTCTTCTGACCAAATTATACTTGCAGGATAAAAACTAGGTCGTAAGCGTAGTCGTGTTTTTTTATAGACGAGTGCATGTGGTATTTCATATACCAATGATAGAGTGATAAAGGTTTTAGATGGAGTCGGTTAAGGTGTAACTTTTCGTTTCCCTCGTCAACTTTTAGGAGAACAATGACAAAGGGTGGCGGTTGCTCTGGCGTTAATTCATTTCGATGAGCCGACTTCAGCACTTGCTGTGTCGGTGCAGGTTGAGGTGCTGAACATATATTGCAGGATGTTCGCCGTGATCGAAGTCTAGCCTGTATTCTTCCAGCCATTATTTATCTGTTGTTTCTTATATATGTGAAAAGATAGCGGTTATAGAAAAGGCTAAAATAGCTGAAGACGTGGTTCGTACAATTTTGCAGCTTGGTAACTTGTAAAGCGAACATTACAAAACAATCAGCTGGAACACCATTTACTCCAGGCCTTGAAACTAGCGATTTATTTAATGGCCATCATGAATTGCCCTTGTTTATAAATGAATTGTTGGCAAGGGATTATAGTGAATCAGCTATTAAGGCTATTTTGGGTGAGAATTTAAAAAGGGTTTATCAAGAAGTTGGTTGTTAGTTTGGGCCATCAGTTACAATTCTTTCAAACAATTTTAATACCTTGTATCAAAAACATATCTATATTATTATGTGGCAAATTCAACTATAATTCGGAGTGGAGAAAATGAAAAAGATTACATCTCTTACCTTGTTGATCGCAAGTATTGCCATGGTTTTTAGTTCTGTTGTTCTCTATATTGTTCCGTCAGGTAGAGTTGCATATTGGGCACAGTATAAATTTTTATGGTTAAGCAAAACTCAATGGGGTGATATTCATATTGCTCTTGGCTCTTTTGTTGTTGCCCTTGTGATATTTCATTTTCTTTTAAATATTAAGATTTTTCTCTCATATTTACGAAATAGACAAAAAAAGATTTCTTTTTTTAATTCTAATTTAATCACTGCTTTAATTATTGTTGCTTATGTTTGTGTGGCAGCTCTTCTCCGTCTTCCACCTATGGATTATGTCTTGAATTATGGTGAGCATATCACAGACATAGCTAATGAAAAATATGGTGAACCACCATATGGACACGCCGAGATGTCTTCCTTGTCCATGTTCTGTAAAAAAATGGGTTTGGATAAAGATGAGGCGTTGGCTAAATTACAAAGTGCAGGCTATATGGTAACAGATACTAAAAGTACCATAGGGCAAATAGCATTGGCCAGCAACAAAACACCAAATGACGTCTATATTGTGATTAAATCTGCTGTTAAAAAAGTTTTTGTTCCTGTTAAAACAACTGCGGTAACCCCGGCGACTGCGACAGAATCTGTTGCTTTAGACGTGGCAGGGCAACCAGTGGCTCAACGCTATACTATGCCAGATAGTCCTCAGTCAGGTTTTGGCAAGCTAACCCTTGAGGAGGCATGTACAACGTACGGTATTGATCAGGAAAAAACCTTAGCCGCCATCCGTGGACTAGGTTATAGGGCTGATATTTCTAGCACGATAAAAGAAGTAGCTGAACAGAACAATACTAACCCTATGGCGATTTTTGAAATTCTCCACGAGGTGGCAAGTAGCGGAAAGTAGATGTTGAAGTTAGTTCGTTTAATATTAAGGCGGTATGAGAATATTTCTCATACCGCCTTTTTTGCTTGAAGATTAAATTGTTCATGAACTATTACTGTCGAAATTAAATGAATATGTCTCTTCTTTATAGCTCCTGCTTTTTTGTAACTAGTAAGACCTGTAAAAAGAAACTTTGAGCGCATGACTAATAATATAAAAAAGTAGGTCTAATATTCTCTATGAATGCAAATCTTGGAAAAATAACTCTTTACGACAAGCTACCATTAGCAAATAAAACATTTTTGGCAACTATTAGCTGTGATCATAAATTTTCATTCCAGCAACTTCGTTTTCTTGTGGAGTTTGAAGTGGATCTTTGTTGTTGGCAAATGGGGTCTCTTGAACAATTTTATAAGAAAGACACTCAGCCATCAAAAGATAAACAGAGTGTTAAGAAGGTTTTTTCACTGTTTGAAATTGGTTATAGAGATATTAAAAACAGCCAAAAATCATACAAGAATAAGGGCGTCATTTTTGCAGAAACGAGTTCTTTTAAAGAAGAGATTATAATTAAACCACTCACGGGAAATATCATGGGAGAGTGCCCTGTGGCCTCCGAGAAAACTCGTTGTTGCAATCTGCATACTTTGGATGCTGTACGCCAATGTGGCTTTGAATGTAGTTATTGCTCTATTCAATCATTTTATTATAATAATCAAGTTGCTTTCACGGAAGATTTAGCTGAGCACTTGCATAGCCTCAGTCTTGATCCAGATAAGACCTACCATATTGGCACTGGACAGTCTTCAGATTCATTAATGTGGGGGAATAAAGAAAACCTTTTTGAAAGCCTTTGTGAGTTTGCTGAGAAGAACCCTAATGTCATTCTTGAGATGAAGACCAAAAGTTCAAATATCGGATATTTTATAAAAAATAGACCACCTAGAAATATGATTTTTACCTGGTCGTTAAATACAGATTTAGTGATTTCGGCGGAAGAAAAAGGCACCGCTAGTCTTGAAAAAAGGATCGAGAGTGCAAGGGCATTATCTACGCTTGGGATTCCAGTAGGATTTCATTTTCATCCCATGGTTTGGTATGAAGGCTGGCGGCAAGATTATCAAAGTATTGTTACGAAGATTACTGAAAAATTTACTCCAGAAGAGGTCGTGATGGTTTCCATCGGCACTCTTACCTTCATAAAACCTGTGTTGAAAAGAATACGGGAAAGAATGTTGAAAAGCTCGATATTACAGATGCCAACCGTTGATTCGGCGGGTAAACTTAGCTATCCATTTGAAATTAAAAAAGATCTTTTTTCAGCGGTTTATGATGGTTTTCCTAAAGATTGGCAAGAGAAGGTTTTCTTTTATATGTGTATGGAAGATGAAAAGCTTTGGCAGCCAGTCTTGCAAAGAAGCTATAAAACCAATGAAGAATTTGAACAGGATATGCTAAGTAGCTATATGGAGAAGATAAATTTTATAGCTAAAAGGTAAATTGTAAGGGCGTAAAACTATCTTAGTTTTTCTAAATACTCACCAGTTATATTTTAGTTAAAACCTTAGTTGTTTCTTCCATGGAAAGTGGTTTGCTAAATAAAAATCCCTGGACATAATCACACCCCAGTTCTTTTATAAAATTGTTTTGTTCATGGTTTTCGACCCCCTCCACTAGGACATTTAGTCCGAGTGTGTGGGACATGGCAATTATCGCCTGCATTATCGCCGCATTTTTCTTATCTTTAGTAATATTAAATATAAAACTGCGGTCGACTTTAACGAGATCAATGGGGAGTGATTTAAGATAGTTCAGTGAGGAATAGCCTGTGCCGAAATCATCTAGAGCAACATTTATCCCCATTTCTTTGATAGCTAAAAGAGTTTTAATAGCATGAGCTCTATTTTCCATAACAGAGGTCTCTGTTACCTCGATCCCAATAAGAGACGGATTGATGTTTGCATCTGCAATTTGTTGGGCAATTATTTCGCTAATGTCTTGCTGATAAAAATCTTTTGCTGATAAATTAACCATTATTGGCAATTGCTTGTATCCTGCTTCTTGCCAAGCTTTTTGTTGTCTACAAGCAGTCTTCAAAACCCATTTGGTGATATCTGTTATGAGGCCTCGTTCTTCCGCCAACGGGATAAAATCATTTGGTGGTATAAAACCTTTTTCGGGATGAATCCAACGAACCAGCGCCTCCAGTCCAGAGTAGGTTCCATCGCTAAGGTCTAGTTGGGGTTGGTAGTAGAGAACAAACTCATCGTTTATGATGGCTTTGCGTAATTCTTTTTCTTTCTGCAGAAGTTGCTGCACTCTGTTGGTCATCTCAGAAGAACAGAATATAAAACAATTTTTCCCTTGAGCTTTTGCAGCGTACATTGCCGTATCAGAATTTTTAAGGATATCTTCAGCCGTTTTACCATTGTCAGGATATATAGAAATACCAATACTAGGAGAGATGGAAACCGAGTGATTTTCAAGTAAAAATGGTTGGTTAAGTTCATCGACAATCTTATTGCTTATATCAACTGGGCGGCTCAATGCATCTGAGTCTTTGTTTATTACTGTTGTGCTGTTAGTCGATAATTCTGGTTGGCTGAGTAGGATGGTAAATTCATCTCCACCAAGGCGTGCAACTGTGTCGGAGAGACTTATATGTTTTTTTAATCTGCGAGCAACTTCCTTTAGTAATAGATCTCCAATATCATGTCCGTAGAGATCATTGACGTTTTTAAAATTATCAAGATTAATAAAAAGAACTGCAAAGTTCACTTTTTTACTCGATGCTTTTTCTACCTCTTCATTGAGATGCGTTAGAAAGGTATGACGATTAGGTAGATTGGTCAAAGTATCATGACAGGCGAGTGTTTTTATTTTGCTTGTCTGGGTAATGATTTGCTTATTTGATGATTCTATTTCTTCGGCCATTTTATCTAGGGCATGCGACAGTCTACCAAATTGATCGTTAGACTTGCTATTGATGCGCCATTTTAAGTGGCCTTTTGTTAACATTGATGCCATCTCTAATAGTTTTCTTAGATTGTTTGATATGCCTTTATTTAAAATGAAGAGGGTGGCGATACTGCCTAGTATTACGGTTGTGAAAATAGTGAAAAGAGCGATTCTTGCAAATTGTAACCTTTCGATTATTTTCAAATCGGATTGGTAAATATGTTCTCTAAGTGTGACGATGGTGTCACTCAGGTTTTCATTAATTTCGGTTAGAGAGAGTTTAATAATTTCAAAGATTTCTTCATCACTTGAATCATTAGGGTCTAACATCTGCATTTTCACATGATAGTTAAGGGCTGCTTTAAGTTGTTTTAGGTGCTCTTTAAAGTAGCCTACATACTCTTTTACGCCTTGCTGGTGAACATTTTCTATCTTGAGCGAGTTGATTTCATCTTCAATTATTTCGATAACATTTAGAGCTTCTTTGTTGTTGGTAATATTACCAGCGATCTGCTCGTGTAGCTCAAGATCTAGTCGTGAAGTGAGTACTTGGATTTTAAGGACTTTGGTTAGAAATGGACGGTCTTGTTCAATAGGTTTAAAGACATCATTGATCAACTTACCCATTTCATCGTAAAAAAAGAAACCAGCAAACAGATTCGTGAATATCAGGAAACTAAAGCAGATGATTTGAATTGTTCTAAATGAAAATCTATCTAGCATTGATATTGATATCGCCTTATTAACAAAGTTGTGAGCAGGAGAAATGTTACTTAATTTTTAATCTAAGATGTTCTGTAATTTCTCCAGCCATATAAAGTGGTTGTTCTATCTCTGGCTCAGGCACTCCGCCAGATAACTCAAATCTGGATAAACCAAAGAGGTAGGATCGTGAAAAATCACTAAAATCCACATCGTCTTTACTGCCAGTATTTAGTTTGCGAGCGAACTCGATAGTCCAGCTACCGTTATCCCAGATGCCTTTTGCTTTGACATCAGCTCTACTGCCGAGAGGTTGTCGTAATGTGTAGCGTGTGACAACATCCCCGATGTATTCAGTATAAAGAGATGTTTTATAGGCACTTTTGCCAGAGTCGCCCTGACGTCTTAAGAAAAGTACATTACCAGACTTTGATGTTAGGGCTAAGCCCTTTCTCTCTTTTTTATATAAAAGACGTTGAAGTTTATCATCTGCAAAATAAGTTGGGTCAGTGCGACGAGCTTTCCAGAACCACAGGTCTGCAATATAAGGAGTGTCGGATGTGAGGGTAAGGTCAGTTGTTGCTTCACTTATAGCCCATTTAAAGAGGAATATATCTTCTCTTTCGTTTCCTTGTACGTATGTTTTATTTTTATTATTCCAGTGCCAGGCCCTATGTCTCCTAGATTCATCTTTGTCAGGAAAAGTAACGAGGAAGAATATTTTTTTATCTGTGTGGACAGATTTTATCATTATCTCATGGTTTGCAATTGGGTCGAAAGTAGTTGTTGGTGTAATATATGTCCAGTTAAGCTCGGCAATACCGTCTATTACTGGTTCTATTTCAACTTTGTGGGAAATGACTGTTTGGTCGGCAAAAGTATGAGTTACATGAAAAAGTATTACTAGTGCTGTGAGTATAGAAAAATGTGATTTTTTCATAGTTTGTTAACTTATTTATTGAGTACCAACTAGGCACATAAATTATGTCACTTATTGTCTATATAAATACAGATACTTAATATCTAATTAGAAATAGATGGTAATGAAAGGTAATTGTTAGTCTTTCTCCAAAAGGCAAATGGGTTTAAAACTATGAACTTGGTTGGCGTGGGCTGTGGTGTTAATATTCAATAAATATCTTAAAAGCATGTTTTTCTGCTTCTTTTGGATTTGTAAAAACCGTAAACCACAAAACATAGAGACAAAAGTTGTTGGAACATAAGAATTTTTTTGTCCTGAACCATCATCAACCCAGACATAGACAGGTTCATCAACATGAAAAATATCCAACCAATAGAGTTATTGTGGGCAAGAAGATAACCACCTAATAAAAATCCTAGCATAACGCCTATCTCTAATATTTGTGATAATGAAACAATACCGCCATGGTGATATAGGCTATAGCTGAGGCCAAGTATTAGTGATGTATAGGTGCAAAAGCTTACAAGATGCCGAAAAATATTGCTGCATTTTTTATTATAATAAACATGGTAAAGACCTAGGAACATGGCAGGTACTCCGCCAGCTTCAATTGATGCGGCAATCCAATCATGGTTTTGAATGAGGATTGTTACCCAAGCCGGTACTCCAAGGATATAAAAAATCCAGCCTGAAGTTTTTAAATATCTTTTTGTGTGGACAGATTTACCTTCAGCAAAGGCAAAAAGCACTTTGTTGGTAAGATAGAAAAGACCTCCCCATATCTGAAGTATTAATTCCATATTTTGTATATTTTCAAGAAGTTAGGTTAGAGGTTAGGTTGCCATGACCTTTTGTAATTCCGTTTATTCAGAGAAAGATATTTCATTATTTTGAATCTGTAAGATAGAAGGTGATCGTTGTTACAACACGGACATCTTTTTCAATTTTAACGGTATCGCCATACTCTTCTCCTGCATCTCTTACAAAAAAATTACCTTGTTTAGCATTCCTGATACCACCAACTATTACATTGGCATTTTGGGCGAACTGGTTTGCAGCAACGCGTGCATTCTTAGTGGCTTCACTAAGCATCTGAGGTTTAATTTCATTAAGTTTTGTGAAGCGGTAAAAGGGGGTTCTGTTTTCAATGTCAATACCCTTTGCAATCAGCTTGTTTACTTTGCTACGTACCTTGTTAACTAAATTAACCTTTGAAGATTCTATGCTAATTGTTCCTATTAATTGATGTGTTTCATCAACTAATTTTTGATTTTCATCACGGTATTCTAAAAATTCATAGTTAAGAACTCCTGGCTGAATTTCATTTTTTTCAAAGCCATTTTTTTCTAATAGCCTTTGGATGGTGTTTTGATGTTTTTCCGCCAGTGTATACAGGGCAGGTATTTCATCTTTGCTAGCTCCTGAAACCGTGTAGGCAATAGTCCAGTTTACGCGGTCGGATACAACTCTTCTTTCTGCTAAGCCTTTCACTTGTGCCGTGTTAAGGGCAACTTTTGAATTGTATAAAGTTTGACCAATAAAATAACCAGCAGTGGCTAGCCCAACTGCCACGAATAATCCTAAGAAGAATAAGCCTGCTTGATTTTCTTGTTTCATCATTCATCCTTTTAATAATTTTGTTCTTCAGTCAGCTAAATAATTTTTTTGTTAATCGCATAAATAAAAGTATCAGTGGTCGTAGAGCCATTAGTCTCAAGGTAGTCTGCTTTGCTGATTTCTAAAACCTTAAAATTATTACTGAGAAGTAATTCAATAATAAATTGATCTTGGTAATAGTTGAAGAAAATTTCTTCTTTTGAAAAGCTTGTCGATTCAAAACCGGAATTTTCACCGTTCATATAACTCAAGTATAAGTGTCCATCATTTTTGACAATATTTGAAATGTTATTTAAAAAAGCTGAGGTTTCCTCATTGGTCAGGTGAACGATGCAAAAAGAGGCGAGGGTTATATCATATTCATGTTTTAACTTTATTGAGCGTATGTCTTGCTGGAAAAAGTCAAATTGAGGAAATTTCTTTTTAGCGATATTAATAAATTCTTTAGCAAGGTCAACGCCTGTGAAAAGGCAAGTGTTATCTTTTGCTAAGATAGTTTTTATATTGTTTCCAGGGCCACATCCTAAGTCTAGTATCGTTGATTTTGGGGCAATGTATTTATGCTGAAATTCTGATATTTTGTTTTGATATACCTCATAATTATCAAATTTTTTTGCATAGTTGGCAGCATTTTTGTTGTAAGCATCTATTGTCTTCTTAGTTTTTGTCTGCATTGGTATATTTTTTGTTTATAAACTTTTGGCTACCTTGAAAAAATGCTACTTTACCCAACTTCTTCGTTGAACTTAAAGTTTTATCTCTCGGAGATAAGCGAACAAAGTGAGACTTCGATATCCCTTGTATGCCTGCGGTAAAATTTTGCGTCCGCCTCAAACTTGAACGAATTTTCTAATTATTCAAGGTACCCTTTGTAGCTGGTAAGTGCGTTTCTCTGTCAGGTTTGCTGTCATCGTAATGCTGTTTTGACATAGTGTTGGAGCGTTTTGCTGAATTATATTAGATTTACTTTGGCATATTTGCTAGCAAATCATATCATGTAATTTTCAAATTTTCAGGAATAAAAATGAAAAAATTTAAGCTATGAAGTTTCTTTGAGGGAGAGGTTTGTTATCTTCAGAAAAAAGATAGTGTTACTAACCATGTGGACAGATAATTACACTGTCTTGCTATGGTATCTTCCCGAGATTTGGTGTGATTGTGTAATAGTGTTTATGGTTGCGAGACGCAAACTACCTTGACATTCTCCGATGGTTTGCCTTATTCTTTTTATATATAGATAATTGAAAATAGATTTAGTTCAAGGAAGAACAGCTTTTCTATTCATTACTTGCCACGGAGGGCATTATGAAGATTTCAAAATCTAATATTCAGCAGCAGTCGTCCCACGTACTTCTCAAGGAACATCAAAAAAGAGAGTCTCTTGCTTACTGGAAAACAAGTGAAGAATCCAAAAGAGGTCAGGCACTCGAAATACTTGCCTCTAAGAAAGCGGAGGTAGCTACCTCTGTATCTTTATCCACCGCATCTATTGCTTTAAAATCACGGCCTCAAAAGGGCATTACAGAGCCGATTTCCGAAGACAAAAAACCTTTATCCAGCCTTAATATTCTAATCTTACAAGACATGATTGAGCGGATAACCGGGAAAAAAGCCCAGATTTTTGAACCACCAGCAGAAACTTGTCTGTGTTCTGAGGATGGTTTAGAAATTCTATCTATCGATCAGGAGCCTGATGAGGTTAGTATTGAGCCTCAAACAAAAGCAGAGTTTGGTTTAGTTTATGAATATTATGAATCGCATTATGAATATGAACAAACCCAATTTTCTACCACAGGTATTGTTACAACCGAAGATGGTCGAGAGATTTCGATAGCCGTTGAAATGAATATGAGCCGAGAATTTTTCCAGGAAGAAAGTTTCAGTTTAAAGGCGGGAGCAGCACTCAAAGATCCTCTAATCCTCAACTTTAATGGCAATGCGGCTCAACTAACTAAAAGAAATTTTTCTTTTGATATAGATTCAGATGGGCAAGCTGATCAAATCGCATTTGTTCAGCCCAATAGCGGCTTTTTGGCACTGGATAAAAATGGCGATAATAAAATTAATAATGGAAATGAGCTTTTCGGTGCTAACACAGGTGATGGTTTTGCAGAACTGTCTGTCTACGATGAGGATGGTAATGGCTGGATAGATGAAAATGACAGTGTCTTTGATCGCCTACGTATTTGGATGAATAGTAATGGTGAACAAAAACTTATGGCCTTAGGAGCTAAAGGAGTTGGGGCAATTTATCTCGGACATATGGACACCCCCTTTGCTCTGAAAGATGAAAATAATGTCCTTGAAGGCCAGGTCAGATCTTCTGGCATATTTTTAAATGAAAATGGAGAGGTAAACACCATTCAGCAGGTTGACTTGGTTGCATGATTTTATGATCTTTCGTAGTTAACGTAATCATTTCAAAAGCACATTTAAAAACCAACCCTAAACATTGACTCACAGTGGTTTTGGTTGGTTTTAGTGAGTGCCTTTTTTCTTGTCTCTGTAGTATGACGTAATTGGTGTGAACTTTTTGGCAGACTTGTTATATGAACTAGAATGAAAAATAAAATAAGTAAAAAAAGAAAAAACATTCAAGGTGTTTTACAATCAGAATTATGTGCAATCCTACCGATTAAGGACGGCGTTGATAAAGATGCATTAAGAATTTTGGTGCTGAAAAACTCATTTTATCATGCCAGATTATATCTTTGCCTTATGCTTGGTGAGGAGCAGTTTGCTCATATAATTCTCAGTAGAAAAAAGGATTATATTCTGAAAGTTATCATTGCTGAAAACCAACAAAAACACATTGATGTCAAAGAAGTTGCTCGTGTCTTGCAAAAAAACTTTCCCTGTAAAGCCAAAAACTTCATGGCGGTCTATGGTATTCTTTCCTACAGTGAACAGCATCCCAACGATATCATAAAATAAAGGATATTTTTCAAGTATCCCAAAACCTAGGAACTTTAAGTTATCCTAATATCTTTACAGTTCCTTGCTATACTCAATTGGGCTGGAACCAAAATATCTTTTAAACTCTCTGCTAAACTGGCTGGCACTCTCATAACCTACTGCTGCAGCGGCCTCGCTTACTAACAAGTTATTGTTAACAATTAGGGCTTTGGCTTTATCAAGGCGAATTTTTTTAATATACTGGATTGGAGATGATGCTGTCACTTCCTTGAAGGCTCGATGGAAAACAGAAGGACTCATGTTTACAAGATTTGCAAGGCTATCAACTTTAATATTTTCATGATAATTGCTATGGATCAATCTTAGAGCTCTATCTACTCTAGACAAATTACTGTTTTGGTTGATTAACTCGTATAATGGTGCCGCACTTTTTTGACATAAGACTCTAAACATCAATTCTTTTAATAAGCTCTCACCTATTATTTCGCTTTCTAGTGGTGATTGAAGGCAGATGAGTAAACGCCTGAGGCTTTCCTTGATGTCGGTTGTTAAAGGAGCGAGGGATAATCCCATATGCTTTTCTTTTTTGGTGGGGGTTAGTTGGTTACTATGTTCGTTTATTTTGGATACTAAACTACTAATCATGACTGGGTCGATGGCGATTGTCATAACTAATACTGGTTTACCGTCACGTGCTTTTGTTTCGCATTCGGCTGGCAGTGGCAGGCATGAAACTAGATAGTTATCTTTGTTGTATTCAAATGTTTTACCATCTAAATAGACTTCTTTTGAACCTTGACTGACAAATAGTAGGCCTTTTTCATAACAGAGTGGTTCTCTTGGTCTGTATGTGCTAGCCTTAAAAATATTAATATTTTTTATAGTGGTTGGATTGACACCATCTGTTAGAGCAAGATTGTCCATTAATTGTGCAATTTGATCCATTTTTGTTTCCTATTTTGCAGTTTTTCAAGGTTTGTTTGAACGTCTTTCATCGTGATCTTAACTTACCTTCTCATTGTCTTTCTGTCAGTGCTAATTGTTATTGTTGACAGGAATAGGCAAGCTATAGCTTGGATTGTGTATTTCCTTTTGTTAGTAATGATTTAAATTAGATAGTCAGTTAGGATTGCAGGTTGATCATGCAATTAAGGTAAACTCGTAACCAAAGAGAAAAATAAGAATAGAGGGCGTATGCAAAATTTTAGTTTTTATAATCCAACAAATATTGTTTTCGGTGAAGGTCAATTAAGTGAACTAGATAACTTGGTACCTAAAAATGCTAAAATATTAATCACCTATGGTGGTGGTAGTGCTAAGAGTACAGGTCTTCTTGGTAGGGTTAATGAGGAGTTGGCCAAATCAGAGCGCCAGGTGTTAGAGTTTGGTGGTATTCCAGCAAATCCTAAATTTGATGTACTGATGAAAGCCATAGATCTTGTTCGTGCGGAAAAAATTGATTTTGTTCTTGCTGTGGGTGGTGGTTCGGTAATTGATGGAACCAAGTTTATCTGTGTTGCTGCTGTCGCTGATGAGTTTATCGGTCGTGAGCGAGAGTTGATGAATTTTGGTTTTAATCCTGTTCCCACAGACAGTGCTGTGCCATTTGGTACGGTACTAACTTTACCTGCAACTGGCTCTGAGATGAATAATGGTGCGGTAATTAGTGATGGTGAAGATAAACTACCAGTTTTTAGTCTCCATACTTTTCCAAAATTTTCCATTCTAGATCCAACCATTACTTATACTTTGCCGAAAAAACAGGTGGCAAATGGTATAGTTGACAGTTTTATCCATACGGTTGAACAATATATTACTTTTCCCGCAGAAGGTCGTTTTCAAGATCGTACTGCCGAGGGAATCCTGCAAACCTTGGTGGAGGTTGGCAAGCATACATACGATAATCCAGAGGATTACGATGCAAGAGCTAACCTTGTTTGGTGTTCTACCATGGCTTTAAATGGTTTGATTGGTGCTGGTGTCCCTCAGGATTGGGCCACTCATATGCTAGGACACGAGATAACGGCCATCACGGGTATCGATCATGCGAGAACCTTGGCGATGGTGCAGCCTGCCAACTGGCGTTTACGAAAAGAACAAAAGAAAGTAAAGCTTCTACAATACGCTGAAAGAGTTTGGGGTATTACAGAAGGAGATGATGATGCTCGTATTGAAGCTGCTATTGTCAAAACTGAGGAGTTCTTTCATAGTCTTGGTGTTCCAACCAAACTATCTAACTACGATTTAGGCGAGGAATTGATTGCTAAGGTTGCAGTCTCTCTTGAAAAGCATGGTATGACAGCTTTGTCAGAGCATGGCGATGTAACTATTGATGTTTCAAAAGATATTTTAAGAACAGCTTTGTAAGATTATTTTCACTAGAAAAGAAGAAATAATCTTCTAGTGCTTAAAACTATTATAAAAAGGCTACCCTCAAAAGGGGTGGCCTTTTTTGTTAGCAAAGCGATGAAAATATGGTCGTAGTTTTCAATATGAACAATTTTATAAAATGGTGCCGAGCCAGAATAAAAAGTGTATCTTGGTGGCGACGATGTACGATTTTATATTTTGAATATTTATTTTAGTTTTATAGGAGAAAATTATGAGCATGCAGGATGATTTAAAGGCTAGTCTTAAGCCAGCCATGAAAGCGAAAGATAAGGATAGAGTTGGTGCGATTCGTATTCTTATTGGAGAATTCCAGCGTCAGCCAGAAAAAGAATTAAGCGATGAGCAGGTGATTGGCATTGTAAAAAAGCTAATTAAATCGGAACGAGAGTTGCTTGCTGCTGCAAAAGAAGAAACTTCTGGATATTTGGTGGTAATGGAAAGTTTTATGCCGAAGCAAGCGAGTGAAGAAGAGGTTAAAGATTGGGTCGTAGCTAATATTAATTTCTCCGAGTTTGGTAATAAAATGCAGGCTATGCGTCCAATCATGGATCATTTTGGTAGTAGTGTTGACGGCAATGTCGTTAAGAAAATTCTCCAAGAGCTATAGACTGCTTGGGAATATGGTTAATTAGCCTATTTTCTTCGCTGTACTGAAAATTTTACCCTCGGGATATCTTATTGTTTTCGGTAAAATTATACACGCTTCGAATTTGGACGAGTTTACGAACTTTTCAAAGTACCCTGTGCCATAAAAGCATCTATCAGTTACTACTTTAGTTGTATTTAAATGAATAATTATTATCAGTTTCTAACCAAGAATAAAGCTATATTACTCCTTGGTTTTTTCACTATTTTTTGGGGCAACTGGGGACAGTCATTTTTTATATCCTGGTTTGGTGCCAGCTTACAAAAATCTCTTAATCTCAGTGCCGGAGAGTATGGTTTGTCATACTCTATCGCAACTCTCAGTAGTTCAGTATGCCTGGTTTGGCTAGGTGGATTACTAGACCGAGTAGATTTAAGAAAATATATTTTCTGTATTGCCTGTGGTCTATGTCTGGCATGTTTCTTAATGTCTCAGGCGTCTGGTTTCTATAGTCTTATTGTCGCATTCTTCTTTTTACGTTTGTGTGGACAAGGCTTGATGCCTCATACTGGCCAAACTATAATGGTGAAATATTTTGGTGAAGATCGTGGGAAAGCTCTAGGTGTTGCTTCCTCAGGGGTTCCCGTGGGTGAAATAATATTGCCAGTTTTTGCGGTTTGGTTGCTTGCGACTTATGGCTTACACAATAGTTGGCTAATAATTGGTGGAATGACAGTTGTCTTATTTATCCCCCTTGTTATGATTTTACTCACCAATCTTAAAAATAAATCGTGCCTAGATGCAAACGGATTAGTGGTTGAGTATAAGGAAGAATTGGTAGATTCAATTAGTTCCGCCACTAAAATAGAATATGATAGAGCCGCAGTTTTAAAGGATAAACGGTTTTGGTTTATCCTACCTGCTGTTTTAGTTCCCGCCTTTGTCCTTACTGGGATTTTTATTCATCAGGGAAGTTTACTCGCGGAAAAAGGTTGGTCATCTAATCTCTTTGCGAGTTCTTTCGTGGTTTACGGCATTGTCCATTGGCTTTCTTCAGTTTCAATAGGCCCTGTTGTCGATACTTTTAGCGGCAGAAAAATGGTGGGATTTTACCTGTTACCAGCTCTTGTAGGTATGATATTCTTATCCCAATATAATCAACCTTGGGTCGTAATGGTTTTTATGGTTAGTCTTGGTGTTTCCATAGGAATTAGTACACCCATTATCGGAGCCTTGTGGGCTGAACTTTATGGCACTTCAGAGATGGGGTCCATTCGTTCTTTCCTGATAGCCTTGATGGTTTTTTCAAGCTCTTTATCTCCTGTTATTTTTGGGTATTTATTGGATGGAGGCTGGTCTTTTTCAACAATTTTAATTATCACCAGTGCGGTTACATCACTTACGATGCTTATGTCTTCCTATGGGGCAAGTGAAAAATTTAAGTAAAAAGGAGAACTTATGTTTCTTGATTTATTGGAAAAAAGAAGAAGTATTCGTGACTTTAAAGATCAGCTGGTTGAAGACATAAAAGTCGAGGCATTAATTGAGGCAGCTCTAAGGTCTCCGTCTTCTGTAAATCGCAGACCATGGCATTTTGCCGTGACTAAAAACACTGAACAGATCGAAAAATTATCAGTTTGTAAGGAGCATGGCGCTTCATTTCTTAAAAAAGCACCCCTTGCCATCGTTGTTGCCGCTGATCCTAAAAAATGTGATGTTTGGGTTGAAGATTGTTCTATAGCGTCTATTTTAATTCAGCTTTGTGCCACTGACCTTGGACTTGGTTCTTGTTGGGTACAGGTGCGGGAGCGTAAAGATACTGCTGGCAATAATGCCTCTGATAATGTTATCGCAGCCATGGGTCTTCCCGAAGATTATGAGGTTCTTTCCATTATTGGGGTAGGTTATCCTGTTAGTGACAAAGAAGGTCATTCTTATGAAAGTCTTGCTCATGAGCAGGTAAGTAAATAGTCTTATTTATCAATGCATCTAACTAAAGAACAAATATCGATCATTCACCATGGTGAAGGACATGCACGGGTTAGAGCCGTGGCAGGTTCTGGAAAAACAACGACCATGGTTGAGCGTATTGTTTATCTGCTGCAAAAGGGTGTTGAACCAAGCTGTATTATGGTTTTGATGTTTAATAAATCAGCCCGTGATGCTTTTTCTAATTCTCTTAAGAAAAGATTGCAAGGTTCTGGCTTGGTAGCTCCAGACATAAGAACATTCCACGCCCTCGGTTTACGCCTTACCGAAAGTTTTATTCGCCGTGAATCAATCCCCAATTATCGTTTAGTCACCGAAGAGTCAGCTCGAGAAAATATCGCTAGAAAAGTACTTCAATATTTGGCAAAAGAGGTGGATGATTCCCTTGATATCCGTGATGATTTAGAAGATTTTCTTAGTTTTATTGATTTGGTAAAAGCCAATATGCAAAGCCCTCGTGAGGCTGCGCTGGAAATAAAATTAAAAGATAATGTGGCAAGTTTTGTCCAAGGTTATGATCTCTTTGAAGAGGCTCGGCAAGAGCAGGAAATAAGATTTTTTAGTGATCTAATCGCTGATCCTTTGACAGCAATAGCAGAAGATGATGACTTACTCGCTTGGGTTGCCAATAGGGTGGATTATGTCATTGTTGACGAGTACCAAGATATTAATGAATCCCAGCAGCAGTTGCTGCGAATTGTCGCTGGTAAGCGAGCTCAGCTGATGGTTGTGGGCGATGGCGATCAATGCATCTATGAGTGGCGAGGGGCAAAACCCGAGTATATTAGTAAACGTTTCAGCAATGATTTTCAAAATCCTAAAGAGTACTCGCTTTCCCTCACCTTTCGTTATGGACACGGCTTGTCTTTGGCGGCTAATTATTTGATTTCTAATAATCAGAATGATGAAAGAAGTCTTTGTGTTTCCCATGAAAATAATGGAGAGACAAAGCTAATTCCTGTCAGTGTTGTTGCAAGGAAAGTTCATCCCATAATTGACATAGTTAAAGATTGGCAGGACAGAGGGCGCGATTTAAGTGAGATGGTGGTTCTAGTTCGGCTTTACGCAATGTCAGTTCCCATAGAACTTGCCATGCTTGAAGTGGGCTTGCCCTATGTTATGGTCGGCGGACGAACGGTTTTTAATTGCCCTGAAGTAATCGCCTTAACAGGGTATTTGCGTCTATGTGATGCAAGTCTTGGTGAAGATTATGATGTCGCTCTTGCGTGCGTGACTGAGATGCTTATGCAGCCACATATTGGTGTGAAAAGGGCAAACGTAGAAGTTCTTGCGCAAAAGATAGTAGCAAGTCCTGATTTAGCGCCAAATTTTATCCAAGAGTTAATTACCGCTGAAACCCCACCATATCGTAAAAAGCGATTGCAGAAACTAGTGGATACATGGCAGTGGTTGATGGATGAAGGTCCAGACGCTAAAGCTGCCAAATTACTTAAAAGATTAGTGGCTAGGTTAGAATTGTATAATTTTTACCATGACTTTTCTACCCGTCAGTCCGGGGCAGAGAATAGAATACAGACCTGCGAATCTTTTATTTCTTTTGCCGAAGAACGAAATCTTAATGTGGCTGATTTTGTGGTAGAGCTTGCCAGATTGCAAAGGCAGGAGGGCGATGGGAGTGGTCTGCTTATCACCTCAATTCATAGAGCAAAAGGTCTTGAGTGGCCAGCAGTGATTTTACCAGGACTTGGAGAGGGACAGTTTCCGTTTAGTTCTGGAAACAAAGATAAAGAGCTACTCGTTGGGGAAGGTGTAGATGATGAGCGACGATTGTTCTATGTCGGCATGACCAGAGGCATAGAAGAAGTTTATTTTCTTCACCCTTTTGATACCGAACTTAAGGATTCAATGGAAAATGGCCGGGCTAGTTGCTTAAAAGAGGGTGGGGCCAGTTGTTTTCTCTATGAAGCAAATATTGAGCTTGCAAATAGTGTTGGTGGATTGGCTTATGGCGCTGAAAAAAAGGATATTTCTGCCATTGATGCTGGCATGGCAAATTTATATCTTAAGAAAATAAAAGGTGATTACCCGCCTGTAGCTGAGAAAACAGAAACCAACAAAGGCAAGAAATTGCAAGTGCTGGAAGAAGCTAATCTGGGCAGTAATAGTGGTGATAGATTAAAAGGTTCAGACGCTAAGAAAGGTATGGCAGTATATCACGATCGTTTCGGTGATGGGGTGATAACCGCCGTAGATGATAGGAAGCTCGGCAAAATTAGAGTTGACTTCGCTGAGCATGGTAACACAGTTCTTTTGCTTAGTTATGCTAAACTTTATTCTTGCTAAGTTTTAAGGAAAAGATGGAATAACTAGCTTTATCTTTATTGTCTTTTAAGATTAACTTAGTTTTTAGATAGTGAATCCGTAATCAGACATTCTGAAGTTGCCTCAGTAGCACCCATGGCTAGCCATCTTTCCTAAGTACCCTCACCGTGAGGTAGCTCATGATGGTATTAGTCATCGCGTGCTCAAGAGATGGTTCCGATGTGTAGGGTGGCGGACTCAACCGTGCCTTGTCAGCACTTAACCAGGAGGCCATTGCAAATCACGGCCGCCGAGGATGTGCATATGGATATGGAAGACAGTTTGTCCGGCTTTGGCTCCGTTGTTGAATACAACTCGAAAACCATCGCCAATACCGTGCTCTTTGGCTAGTTTAGAACCAACTCTCATGAGCTTTCCTGCTAGTGCATCATCATCTTCTTCTAGCGATGCAGGGTCTACAATATGCTTTTTGGGGATGACTAGAAAATGAATTGGGGCTTGGGGTGCTATATCCCAAAAGGCAAGTACATCATCATCTTCGTACAGCGTTTTGGCAGGTATTTCGCCCGCTGCAATTTTACAAAATAAACAATCGCTCATATTATTTTCCTTTTGTTTAGGTGATACTTATAAAGTGGGGTAATTGGTTATGATTATTTATTATTGCATAACTTGTTCTCTTAGGCAAGAGCTAGAATAGCTATGTTATCACCATGTAATTATCAAATTATAGTGACACCATTTCCGGTGATTTTCTGATCCTATTCAAGAAAAGAGAGATATTTTAGTACTATCTCCATATTTCTAACTTCAGATAGGCCATTGATTATCGCCTGTATTTTTCCTTCTAGATTCTTTTTCCGTAGTGTCAGGACGATTTCATACATATCGACATTTCTTTTCAGTTGTGTCGCTTCATGGAATGAATCATTTTGTCCTTCCAGTTGGGTAGAAAGATTATCTTAGTTTTAATGTAAATTAGTTAATTTTTGATATAGTTCGTTCACCGCTGCGGATAAATTTGTCTCATTGCAGATGGTAATGAGATTCGGATGGTCAATCAAAAATCTACCTGCCCGTTGTAATCGTGCTTTTATTTGAATTTTATTCTCTCGACCTCTATTTGTAAGACGTTTTGCCAATGTATCAGGCGATGCAGTAATTATAATTGGAAGAAGGTCGGGATATGTATCAATAGCAGTGGATAAATATTCTCTTGAACCACTCACTATTACATTTTTCTTTGCTTCAAGTTGCTGGTTAATGCCCTTATCAATTCCGTACGCAAAACCATGGCTTTTCCAATCCAGGGCGAAAAATCCTCTGCTTTTAAGTTCCTCAAACCTAGATGGTATAAGTGGTATATGTTTTTCATCACCTTCTTTTACATTCCTGGTTATATATCTACGGCTAAAAAACCATTTTTTATCACTTTGTAATTGTCCCTTTAATCCACTTAGCACAGAATCTTTTCCAGACCCAGATGGTCCCATAAAATAGAGTAGTTTGCCGTCTTTCATTTTTCCTCCAGAAAAGGAAAACTATTTAATTCTACAAAAGGCATTTCTCTGTTTTGCTGAGAAAAAATTGAAACTCGATCAAAGATAATTTGGTCTTCTTGATAATTAGCCCATAAGTTTTTCAGTATTATGTATAAACTATCTTCCTCTTCACTCACCATTGACCTTGTGAGTGTGAGATGAAAACGAAAGAAGTCGAATATGTATGGGTAACCAAAGGTTTCAAGATTGATTTTTTCATCCTTGCTTAGATTTCTCTTGGCATACCTGAGACGGTCATACTCCTTTATGGGGGTGCGGAAAGATTCTAAGCTATAGATAAGCTCTTTGTGAAGATTTAAAAGTTCAGGACAGGGTACAATGGGAACAAGAGCTAGAAATGTTCTAATTTTGCAGAGTGCAAGATTTCCAAGTGAGAAAGGCGTACATACCCGACAGAATTCTTTAACAGCTGCAGTAAGTGCTTCACAATCAGTATTTTTATTTAACTCAAAAGGTGCCTTAATAGTTGCGTGAAATCCATAATGATGTGGTGTCTTTACAAGGCTAGAATGCTGATCACTAGTACAATCATCAGGGCAACTCCAGCCATTTATTCTTAACTCTTTTGCATTTCTGCCAAGCCACATTTCTCCAAATTGTCCAAGTTGTGATTGACTTGAAGGAGAAAAGTATATGGCATAGCGTGGTTTTTGTTTCATGTTATACGTCCTAACTTAATATTTCATACTAAAGGTATCATTGAAAAACCTTAGAAAACTTGTACACCTTGTGTCCACACATTACGAACAATTGGAATATCACCTACAACTTTCATCCGTACCAGATCTGCTCGTTTACCCACTTTTATTTCCCCACGATCAGAGAGGCCTAAAAATTTTGCAGGATTTGCTGTAACGGTTGCAAGTGCTTCATGCATTTTTTTACCAAGTTCAGCATGTAATATATATGCTGCGTGGAGCAAACTTGCAGGCACATAGTCTGAAGAAAGGATGTGTAAGAGATTATCTTTGGCGAGTAGACGGGCAGATACATTGCCAGAGTGTGAACCATTTCTCACCACATTGGGCGCTCCCATAATTGTACCTAAACCGTTATTTACAGCCTTTTTAGCAGCCTCGATGGTGGTGGGGAATTCTGATAGTTGCAAACCTTCGGCTAGAGCTTCTGCCACATGTTCTTCTGTTGTATCGTCATGGCTTGCCAGCGGAACTGAGTTCTCTTTGCATAGCTTGATAATTTCTGCTCTTGATTTTTTAGCAAATTTTGCTTGCTCATTGCGAAGTTTAGTGACTAGTCCCTCAAATTCTTCCTCAGATGCATTTTCAAGTCGATAATATTGTTTGTACTTCGCCATATCACTAAATTGTCTTTGTCCTGGGGTGTGATCCATTAAAGAAACAAGTTTTAAATGCGGATCAGTTACATGATCAGTAAACATTTCCATTACATATGGATCACATATTTCACAACGCAAATGTAGCAAATGGTCAGCTCGCAGTATTCCTTCTTTTCTTCCTGCCTTAATTGCCTCAAGGGACATAGTGAACATCTCATGACGCATTTTACCTTCATTTATTTGACCGCAGGATATGGAGTCCAGAACAGTAGTGATACCAGATCCTATTATGGTGGCATCGTGGGCACATAATGCTTTCATGGCTGATGGCCACAAAACCCCTGGGCGAGGTTGAAGTTCTCCCTCTAGATTATCTGTATGTAGTTCAATCAAACCTGGAATGAGAAATTCGCCTTTGAAATCTACAACGTTAGCTCCATTGGGGATTTTCATTTCGCCGATAGATTCAATTTTTCCATTAGTTACTAGGATTGTTCCTGAGTATGTGCTTCCTGGGCCAACAATCTGACCATTAATAAAATAGGTTGATCGATCCATTATATTTTCTCCATTTCAACGGTAGTTTCTATATGTTTAATATCTGGCATTTTTTTTACTGTTCGCATGTCGACGGTTTTATCAGCTACCGCTTCTCGTACCTCATCATCATGAAAAATACCGACGATGGCTGTACCTCGTGATTTTGCTTCCTGTATGAGTGAGACGACAATTTTTCTATTAGTGGGATCAAGACTTGCCGTTGGCTCATCTAGCAAAAGAACTGGATAATCGACGACAAAACCTCGTGCGATATTTACACGTTGTTGCTCACCTCCGGAAAATGTTGCTGGGGCTAAATGCCAAAGACTATCGGGAATATTGAGGCGGTGTAATAGTTCCTTAGACTTTTGCTTGGCGATCTTATCATTTCCATGCACTTCCCGGTGGGATGACGCGACTATATCTAAGGTGCTAACTCGAGGAATTACACGCAGAAACTGACTCACGTAGCCGATGGTACTTCTTCTCATTTCTACAATTTTGCGGGGCGAAGCACCTGCAATATCGATACTTTCTCCTTTATGTGAGATGATGATTTTCCCACTAGCAGGTTTATAATTAGCGTATAAAGAACGAAGAAGGGTTGATTTTCCTGATCCTGAGTGGCCGTATAGAGCAACACAACTTCCTGCACTAACGGTAAAGGATAAATCGTTAAAAACATCTATTTTGATTCCGCCTTGGTTATGCAGAACGAATCCTTTCGATAAGGATATTACTTCAATCATATTGTCCATCAATCTTTCCTTTATCCTTGTAAAATTGAGGATACGAGTAGCTGAGTGTAGGGGTGATGTGGGTCATCAAGTACTTGATCGGTGAGCCCAGATTCCACAACTTTTCCTTCTTTCATTACCATAATTCTATGGGCGAGAAGTCTTGCTACAGCCAAATCATGGGTAACAAGAACTACCGATAAACCAAGGTCATTTGTTAGGTGTCGAAGTAAATCAAGAAGTCGTGCCTGCACAGATACATCAAGCCCACCAGTAGGTTCGTCCATAAAAATTAATCTTGGTTTAGAGACTAAATTTCTGGCGATTTGTAAGCGCTGTTGCATTCCACCAGAGAAAGTACGTGGCTGATCGTCTATTCGGTTAGAGTCAATCTCTACCTTATCTAACCATTGCAATGCTTCTTCTCTGATGTTGCAGTAATGGCGCATTCCTGTACCCATAAGACGTTCACCGATATTAGCACCAGCACTCACATTGCCTCGGAGGCCATCTCTTGGGTTTTGGTGAACATACCCCCATTCTGTACGCATAAGCTTGCGACGAACTGGTTCAGGACTTTTATGGATATCAATATCTTTCCCATCGCGGGTCTGGTATGTCACCTGTCCAGCGCTTAACTCAACTCGCCCAGAAAGACAATTGAGAAGGGTTGATTTACCTGAGCCAGATTCTCCTACAATGCTCAGTATTTCTCCCTGATAAAGATCTAGAGAAATGCCACTACAGGCCACCAAATCTCCAAAAAATTTACTAACTTTTGTTACCTGCAAAAGAGGTGTATTTATATCAAAGCTCATTATCTACCTCCATGGTAACTATAGGAGCAAGGTGACCTTCTTCTTGGCGTTTGTTGCAGTAATCACTATCGGAGCATACATACATCCGCTCACCTTGATCATTTAGTATTATTTCATCTAGATACGAGTCTGTCGCTCCGCAAATACCACAACAAACATCCCATTCTTGTATCGTAAAAGGATGATCTTCAAAGTCGAGACTCTTTACTTTAGTATAGGGCGGGATGGCATAAATCCTCTGTTCTCTGCCTGCACCAAAAAGTTGGAGAGCTGGACAGTTACTCAGTTTAGGATTATCAAATTTAGGAATCGGTGAGGGAGAAATAATATACCCACCTGCAACTTGTGCTGGGTAGTCAAAACTAGTGGCGATACGTCCGTGACGAGCAATATCTTCGTAAAGTTTCACGTGCATAGCACCATACTCATTGTGAGCGTGCATCTTTCTGGTTTCAGATTCACGAGGTTCTACCCAGCGAAGTGGCTCGGGAATAGGTACTTGATAAACTAGCGTTTGGAATGCGTTTAAACTTTGTTCTGGAACTCTATGACGAGTTTGTATAATGGTTGCCTCTTCGGTTCTTTCGGTGGTTTTAACCTGTGCCATTTTTGCGAAAAATCCACGTATGGAAACAGCATTAGTGGTATCATCTGCTCCTTGGTCAATGACCTTGAGAACATCGCTACGACCTATAATGGATGCGGTTATTTGAATTCCTCCAGTTCCCCAACCATAGGGCATTGGCATTTCACGACTTGAAAAAGGCACCTGGTAACCAGGAATGGCGATGGCTTTTAAAATTGCTCGACGCACCATTCTTTTAGTCTGCTCATCAAGAAAAGCATAATTATACTCGCCTAAGGTTTGCTCTGAGGCAGGAGTAGTATTGATAGACATTGTAATCCTTTTAATTTCAAAAAATAATTAGTTATCTGCACTGGTGTTATTGATAAGCTGTTGTTGCCTCTCTGTTTTTATCTGCCAATCATCTTTGAGACGGCGTAATATTTCTAGCTCGCTTTGAAAATCAACATGGTGTGGAAGTTTCAGATGTTCGACAAAACCAGTGGCTTGGACATTATCACTATGGGACATAATAAATTCTTCATCCTGGGTCGGGCTTTCAATGTCTTCTTCTAGTTCTCGACAACGAAGAGCTCTGTCAACTAGTGCCATAGCAATGGCTTTTCGTTCTCCATAGCCAAAGGTTAATCCATAGCCTCTAACGAATTCAGGGGCAATATTATCTGAGCCATCGTAAATCGAGACTACTTCTCCCTCAGTAATTTCAATTTCACCAATAACAATGTTAAAACCTAATTCTTCAGGACATATTTCAAGCTCCACATGACCAATCCTCATTTCTGCAACAAAAGGATGGGAATCTGCACTCTTATATCCGCGTTGAGTGGAATATCCCATGGAAAGGATAAAACCCTCATCTGCTCTGGCAAGATTTTGTAGCCTAATATCACGATCTACAGGAAAAAGGAGAGGCTCTCGGGTAAGATCATTTGGTTCTTTTTTGGGTAGCTCAGTATGACCTATGGATGGTTCCACCAGATTTTCTCGATGTAAAAGATCAAGAACCCTAATTAGATCCTCGGTTTCTATTTCACTTGAAACCTCCTCTTCTTGGATATCGATATTGTTATCAACTTCATCGAGAAGAGAAAAATCTAGTAAACGATGGGTATAATCAAAGGTCGGTCCTAACATTTGTCCGCCTGGTGTATCTTTAAATGCAGCAGATATTCTTCTGCCTAGCTGAATATTATCTGTATTAATAGGCTCGGTTGATATAAGTCGTGGCATGGTTGTTCTAAAGGCCCGAAGTAAAAAAATTGCCTCAATTGTGTCACCACAAGCCTGCTTTATGGCAAGTGCCGCGAGTTCAGGATCATATAAAGATCCCTCCGTCATTACGCGATCAACAGCATGAGGTAACTGCTCCATGATCTGTTTCACTGTAAGCAATGGTACACTTGTGTCACCACGTCTCTTTTTGGCAAGTGCTTGATGACCATTTTTGATAGCTTTTTCGCCACCTTTCACGGCTACATACATTATTTTTTCTCCAATTTCGTGGTGCGAGGCAAGCAAATAATGGAATCAGGGCTAACAAGAATGGTGTCAAACCCTTGTGGAAATAAGCCTTCATTTTCTGTAATTTTTTTCTCTAAGTTTTCAGCAAGACCGTGGACAGAGAATTCTGTCTTATCTTTAATGCCCGGCCCTCTAGCAATGAATTCTGTACCGTTATTAAACGTTTCAACTTCAATTATAAGAGTGGCTGATCTGTCGGGATATTCAGGGCTACCGATCAACATGGTAAGTTTTTGATCAGTTTGACCGTCAATAATTATAAAATCAGCAAGATCTGCTTGCTCAACAATATGAACACCACAGTGAAAACGTAACCAATCCATGCATTTTAAATCGCCCTTGCCAAGATGCACTTTTATCTCATGGTCAAAAAGCGTTAATCCTAGAGCCGCAGTGCTTGGATGTATTACTCCTGGTCCCTCACAGCATTTCTTCAGCATCACTGGTTCAGCTGGTCTTGCCATTGCTAACATTATTTTCGTGAATATCTGTTGGGATTGAAATACAGGATTGTCAAAACCTGGTTGTAGTTTGCTCATTCGCTATCCTCCCCTCGGACCATTGTGAAAAATTCGACCTTGGTTTTTTCCACCGCCTTTTTGCGATCATTCTTTTTCTTTTTAAGAAATTGAAAAATTGGAGTTAGTATAGAATCAGTAAGAGAAGAGCGATTGTCGTCGTTTTGTAAAAGCGCATCAAAAATGGCCATATGGAAGGCATGCTCTTTTTTTCTTCCCTGCACATAACCATGACCTATTTTTTCTCCAACCCTTACAGCACACCGGGTAAGTGGTACTTCGCCAAAGTTAAATGGGTTACCATTGCCGCATGCTTTGGCTTTGATCATGGCTAGTCCCACTTCCGGTTGTCTGATTACTATATATTCTTGAGACTTATCGAAATTATCCCAAGCCTTTTTGAGATATGAATCAGGTGCCAAAGATAGTAAGCGCATCCATGATTGGCGCTCCTGAGTAGTGTATGATGAAGACATCTTTTCCCTTTTAAAATGTTTTAAACAAAAGCTTAGACAAATTTCTTACGTAGTTTGCCGCAAAAGAAATCAATAATGGTAACGGTTAGAATTATCAAAAGCATGATGGTGCAAACTTCGCGATACTGGTATCCGTTAATTTTATCAAATATTAGAAAACCAATGCCGCCTGCTCCTACAAAACCGAGGATACTGGCACTACGAACATTTGACTCAAATCGGAGTAGTGAGTAGCTGACGATAAGCGGCATAATTTGTGGCAGAACTGCAAATGATATTGTTTGTACAGGGCTTGCGCCGCTCGCCTCTACAGCTTCAACCTGTCCGGGGTCTATGGCTTCAATGCCTTCACTGAAAACTTTTCCGAGTACCCCAAAGGTGTGAATTGCTAGTGCTAAAACTCCTGCAAAAGGCCCCAGCCCAATTATCGCAACTAAGATTAGGGCCATGACAAATTCATTAAATCCACGACAAATATCCAAAATTCTGCGCATTCCGAATTGAATTGAATTTCTTATCCGACGGCTGGTGGGATCAGAGCCTGTGATAAAAAGTTTTAGAGTATTGCTTGCAGCAAACATCGAAAGCGGAACCGCAATTACAAAGGCGAGCAATGTGCCCCAGATCGCCATGGCAATGGTCTCTATTAAAGATTTTAAATACATCACCATTTTGTGTTTTCGGATTTCTGGTGGGAAGTAACCGCCACGCTTCTCATCAAGGAGGCGTTCATATTCAGATTGTACAATCGTTTCTTTACGATCGGAATTCAGCGAAGCAAGTTTTTCTGTCATTGCGGATTGAACTCTTTTGGCGAACTCTATTGGGTTGTCAACGCCCTCTTTTTTCATTTCATTGCGGATTTCCTGTCCTGTTTCTTGTTCAATAATGATCTTAGGAAGCTTTTTTGCTTGCCTCATAGCATCTTTTTTATCAGCTTCTGTGATATCATGTCCAAAGAGATAGACTATTCCATTCCCACGTTTTTTTATGAGTTGGACAGGATCAATCTTGCAGTAGACATAAGAGCTGGCCAAAATAACCATGATCAATATCCATAGCCCAATCGTGTATATTTTTTGCCCAATCGTTTGATGGGGCATTAGTTCTACGAGTTTCGTTTGCGTACTCACAACACACCTTCAGTGATTTTGTAATGACAGAAAAAAGGCCACAAAAGGATATGTTCACTTTTCCCTTATGTGGCCTTTGTAGTAATTTAATAACTCTAATTTGAGGCAGTTAATTCATTTTTCAAACGTTTCATATATCTGATAACATCATAGGTGGAATCATTAGTGTAACGGTATCCGCCATTCTGTAATTTTTCTTTACCTCCAGGCATCTCATTGAACATGAGCATGGCTCCAGTAAATGCTGCTTTTAAACTTGTTGGCAAGTCCTTACGTGCAGCCATTGGAGCACCTGGAATTAACTCAGAACGCCACAAAATCCTGAAATCATCAGCAGCTACCTGACCTTTTTGGATCATACGGTTAAGATCAATATCATTGGTAGCAGCAACTTCAATCTTATTATTTTTTACTGCATTGATTGAGTTTCCATGGGCACCAGAAAAACTAACATTTGAAAAATAATTCTCTGGTTTAATTTTCAAATCACGGGCAAAAAGAACATTTGGTACCAGATAGCCGGATGTGGAGTTTGGATCTGTGAAGCAGAAAGATCGCCCTTTAATTTCTTCAAGAGAGTTAATGTCTGAAGCGGAATTAACGATAATTAAACCGGTATATCCAGCTTTGCCATCCGAATCTAGTTCTATTACTAGAGCCTCGGCATTAGCTTTTTCCACAGCCTCTATATAAGATTTTGGTCCCAAGTAGGCAAAGTCGATATGTTTGTGGCTCATGGCGGTGATAATTCCTGCATAATCTGAAGCTGAATATGGTTCTACTTTAATTTTGAGTACTGAAGAGAGAAAATCGGTGAGGGGACGAAAACGCTCAAGGCTACCAGAGGCACCTTCTGTAGGGATAAATCCCATTTTAATTTTCTCTGGCCATTCTTCTTTAGCAAACGAGCTTGTTGCAACCGTTGTAATGGCACAAAGAACCAAGACAGCTACGAGTAAATTACGCATGTTCATTTCCTTTTAAATATGGTTTTATTGCTAATTATGAGGCTTAAGTGCCCCTTGGTTTTACTTGTAATTACTATAGGATTCTAACATAAGTTTTCTGTTAGGAGTTTGTGAAAAAATTGTTCTTATGCACACTTAAGAAATATTTCTTCTTCGGGCGCACCAAATGCCTCATTAATTTTAGCGCCATAAATATTGGTAATTTCATCTTCAACTAACTCAGTTGGAGTACCATCAAAAACAACAGAACCTTTTCTCATTCCGATAATTCTTTTGCCGTATCTTTTCGCAAAATCAATATGATGCAGGTTGACGAGAACTGGAATGTTTCTCACTTCATGGATTTCTTCTAAAAGATTCATCACCACTTCAGCGCTATGGGGGTCAAGAGAGGCAATGGGTTCATCTGCTAGAAAAACATCTGGTTCTTGGGCGAGAGTACGAGCAATGGCAACCCGCTGTTGTTGGCCACCAGAAAGAGTGTCTGCTCGTTGGAATGCGAGTTGTTCGATACCTACTTGTTTCAGACATTCAAAGGCAAAATCTCGGTTGTCTTGGCTAAAGACTCGGCAAAGACTTTTTCCTTTTTGAGTTGTTGTAGTTGCAAATTTCAGGCGACCTATGAGAACATTATCAAGAACTGTTAGTCGACGAACGAGATGAAATTGTTGAAAAATCATACCCACTTTGTTGCGAACTTTTCTTATTTTCTTACCACTCACGTTGGTGATATCCTCGCCGTAGAGATTGATGCTGCCGCTTGTAGGACGTACCAATCGATTCATAATCCGTAAAAGGGAAGATTTACCAGCTCCAGAAGGTCCAATAATTGATATGAAATCAGAGCTATGAATAGTAAGATTAATATCTGAAACAGCTTGAGTGCCGTTAGGGTAAACTTTACATAGGTTTTTCGTTTGGATTGCAGGAGTATTTGCCATTGCCTCACTTCCTGGAAGACGTGATCTGATATCTGTTATTTTCATGTTTTGGTGTCTCCATTAAATTTTTTTGATCTCTGTTTGAAGATTTGAAAACGAAGATACAGAAAATTCATTTGATTTCAGTTAGGAAAGTATGAAAAATAGATTCCATTTAAGTTAGAGGCAATTTGTCTTTATTTATATATAGAGAGAGATAAGTTTTTTCAAAGGTCTCTTGGGATAGCGGTCTTTTCTGAGCTGTGATATCATAGATTTAGTAAAATTAAAATTTAGAATGAAGTGATAGTTAATGTTAAGAATAGGGCTGAATCGTTTATAGCTGAGTTATTTGAACTAGATTAAGGAGTAGTATTATGGATTTGAAACAAACAGTGCGGAGTATCAAAGATTGGCCTATTGAAGGAGTTGTTTTTAGGGATCTAACAACATTGATGTCGGAACCTAAGGCATTGAAAGAATCCTGCGATATTTTATATGAAAGATATAAAAATTTAAAAGTTGATAAGGTGGTTGGGCTGGATGCTAGAGGTTTTGTTTTTGGCGGAATATTAGCCTATTTGCTAGGTGTTGCTTTTATTCCTGTCAGGAAAAAAGGGAAACTCCCCCCTGAGACATTAGAACAAGAATATAATCTTGAATACGGTTCAGGAACCCTTGAAATTAAGCAGGATGCTATTGATGTTGGAGATAGAGTCTTAATTATCGATGATTTAATAGCCACGGGTGGAACTGCTTGGGCGGCTGTTAAGTTGGTGGAGCAACTTGGTGGGGAAATATTAGAATGTGGATTTATAATAGAGCTTCCAGACTTAAAAGGAAGAGAGCTGATTCCTCATTGTAAAATATTTAGCGTAATGGAATTTGCAGGGGAATAACCTTTCTTGTTCGAAGGGTAGCTTGTAAATTTACAAAACTGCCCTTTAGTTGTTCATCAGTATAATGGAGTGTCGGCATGGCGAAGTATAAACCACAACATCGACGGTTATTGTTTATAGATGAAGAAATCAGTAAAAAGAGGTATCCCAACTGTTCAAGTATGGGAGTGATTTGGGAGGTTAGTTACAAAACTATTCAGCGTGATATTGATTATCTTCGTGACGAACTAGATGCTCCCATTGAGTATAGTGCCAAGTACCGAGGGTTTTATTACACTGAGGAAAACTTCAATCTACCTGCAATTTCTATCCGGGAAAGTGATCTGTTTTCAATTTACTTAGCAGAAGAATTATTAGAGCAATACAGAGACACCCCACTTTATGATCGGCTGAATTCTATATACAAAAAAATTGCTGACTCTCTACCGCAAAAATATTTGGATGATTATCACCCATCCCAGCGGTTCACAGTATTTTCATCTCCGAGCACGCAAATAAAACCCAAAATATGGGATTGTGTTTTTAACGCAGCCCGTAAATTGCTTCAATTGGAGATTGTTTACGCTTCTCCTGGTTCTAAGGTACAAGATAATCGTACCATCGAGCCTTACCACACTATTCGTTACGATGGTGATTGGTATGTGGTCGCTTTTTGTCTCAATAGAATGGAAATGCGAACCTTTTCGTTGTCACGTATTCAGCATGCAAAAATTAAGAATACACCATTTCGTATTCCCGATGATTTTGATTTTGCAAAGATTACTGCTAGTAGATTTGGTATTCACTGGCAGCAAGAAAGAGAGAAAATATCAATTAAATTTTGTTCCCAATCGGCACCATACATCATAGAAAGAAGTTGGCACGATAGCCAAGAGATTGAAAAATTAGCAAATGGATATATCATTCTGCACTTGCAAGTAAATGCGAGTGTAGAATTAAAGAAGTGGATACTGTCTTGGGGTGCAAGCGCAGAGGTTATAGAACCTCAGAGCCTGCGAGGTGAGATAATAGATGAGATAAAAGTTCTGGCTTCGATTTATTCTTGAAAAAAGGAATCTATTGATCGTTGCTCAACACGTGTATTTATTAAATTAAATAAGTATATTTTGGATTATACTTATTGAGAGTAAGCTTCCAAAATAGGATTTGAGAATAATAGTGTTAATGGTTCAATTCTGCAAAAACTTTGTCGTATTTACATCTTTGGAAATCATCAATTCAAGTTTGCCAAACCAACTATAAATGAGTAATTCATCACAAATTAAAGATTTTTTTCAATCTCCCATAAAAACATTCTTCCTAATGTGGGTTCCAGTCTTGTTTTCTATGATTGCTGAACCATTAACGGGACTTGTTGATACTGCCTTCATCGCTCGCTTAGGTTCAGAGGCTATGGCATCTCTTGGTATTGGTACGGTTGTGGTCACTGGTGCCTTTGGTCTATTTAATTTTTTAAGTGTTGGTTGTCAGACGCAAATTTCCCAGAGTTGCGGGAGAGGAATGGAGGGGCAGGGTAGAACTTTTGCTAGTACTGGCTTAATCAGCGCATTGATTATTGGTTTGATTTTAAGCATTCTTGCTATATCTTTTGCGTCTCAATTGTCTGCCATGATGGGTGGTGAAAAACAAGTTCAACAATTTGCCACCAACTATATCACCATTAGGTCTTTTGCTGCACCTGCTGTGTTGTTTACCATGACCTCGTTTGGCGTGTTGTATGGAGTAGGGAATATGAAAACGCCTTTGTACATTGCTTTGATGGTCAATGTCTTAAATCTTTGTCTCGATCCCGTCTTGATCTTTGGCTTTGGACCAATCCCAGCCCTTGGTATTACAGGTGCCGCTATTGCCAGTAGTGCTAGTCAGTGGCTTGGAGCCATCTTTTGTGCCTACCTAATTAAAAAGCATGTTGGTTATAATTTTACCATTTCAAAATCAGATTGTGCAAAACTGTTCACTATTGCAAAGAGCTTACTTTTGAGAAGCGGTTCATTGATTCTATTTCTAGTTTTAACGACAAGGGTTGCTAACAGATACGGCACCGAATCAGGTGCTGCTCATCAAGCTGTTAGGCAAGTTTGGGTTTTCAGCGCTTTATTTCTTGATGCCGCTGCGGTCAGCGCTCAGAGCATTATTGGCTACTATTTTGGTTCTGGAGGGATTAATAACTCTCGACAAGTTGCCCGTATTGTTTGCTTAACAAGTCTTGGTCTTGGCTTGATGTTGCTTTTGGTGATGATACTTGGGAAAGATTTAATTGCTGCATTGTTAGTTCCAGCTGGAGCAGTATCAATATTCCACCCTGCCTGGATAGTTTCTGCTCTTGTGCAACCAGTTGCTGCGATTGCTTATGTGACAGATGGAATTCATTGGGGGACTGGTGATTTTAAGTATCTAAAAAATGCTGTTATTACAGCAACCCTCTGCGGAATATTGGCCATCCTCTATATTGACTTTAGTGGCGTTGGTAACTTAACTATAATTTGGTGGCTGACTTCTTTCTGGATTAGTATCAGAGCTGTTTTTGGGGTCTTGCGGATCTGGCCTGGAATTGGTCATGCTCCATTACGTTTGTAATGAAAAAGCTAAGAGTTGGGACAGCAAAAGTGATAACAAAAAAAGGTTGTCCATAGCATTTAGCTGTGAACAACCCTTTTAAAATCAGGTCAAAGAGTAACTTCTTTTTGACGATTTTTGTAAAGATATTACTTGATAGTAGCCTTTTTCTTAGCAACCAAATCACGAAGATAATCCAACCACTCTTTGAAACCATCATCTTGATTTGTTGCGCACATTGGAATTACTTTTAAGTGGTGATTAAGATGAAGAGCTTCAGCAGTTGCCTCTTCTACAGGAAAATCAAAGTATGGAAGAAGATCAGTCTTGGTGATTAAAAAGGTATCCGAGCTGGTGAACGCCTTTGGGTATTTTGCTGGTTTGTCTGGGCCTTCAGGTACTGAAACCAAAACAATACGCTCATGTTCTCCTAGATCAAAAGTACATGGACAGACAAGATTTCCTACATTTTCGATGAAAAGCAGATCAACTGGCTCATATCCAGGTTCTTTTTCTAGACGATGAAAACCTTTATGAGTCATGGCCGCATCTAGATGGCAAGCACCACCTGTAGTTAACTGAACGACAGGAACACCTTTGGCACGGATACGGTCTGCATCACGCTCGGTTTCAATGTCACCTTCGATAACACCAATTTTCAACTCATCTTTTAGAGCCATAATTGTATGTTCAAGTAAGGTGGTTTTACCAGAGCCTGGACTTGAAATAAGATTGATGGCAACAGCACCTAATTCGTCGAAATGATCTTTGTTGGCCCGTGCTAGAGCATCGTTTGCCGCAAAGAGACTGGTATGCACATCAACGGTCTTATGGTCGTGACTATGGGAATGATCGTGTGAATCAGAAGGACTTGGACAACCGCATGTATCGCACATAATTTTCTCCTAAATGTATTTTGTTAACGCTTTGTAGATTAATTATATATAGAAATTATTACTTTTAGATAACCTTGAAGATAATCATTATTCCATTTCAACTTGGCGTAAAACTAATTCATCGCCACCACTGGGAATAAGGAAGGTGTCATCGCATTTTGGGCAAGCTTCTAATTTACTTTCTAATGATTCTGTTTTTTCTCCACACTCTGTACAAGTGAATGTCACTGGTGGAATAAAAACATCTAAAACTGCGTCTTTGCACAGAGGTGTGTCGGCAGAAAGTACATCAAAACCAAACTGAAATGAATCTAAAACCACACCAGAAAGAGGGCCAATATCCATTGCTACCCTTATCACTTTAGTCGCATTGTTTTCTTTGGCTAAATCTTGAAGTTGAACAAAAAGATTTTGAACTAAGGACATTTCATGCATGGGAACCTCGTTTAACGTTTTTGGACATCTACGCCAAGTTCATCAAGACGTTTAAGAATCATTTCTGAAACATCCACCATTCGCTCCGCTACTTCATCGGAAAGCTCAA
This sequence comes from Desulfotalea sp., assembly GCA_051531995.1. Classification (GTDB taxonomy): domain Bacteria; phylum Desulfobacterota; class Desulfobulbia; order Desulfobulbales; family Desulfocapsaceae; genus Desulfotalea. Next base: position 127,837 of record JAOPTU010000002.1, on the reverse strand, counting down.
TACTTTCAGTTAATTCCTTAGGAATAACGGTATAAAACTCTACGTGTTCTGGAGCTTGATCTCGTAGTTTACATACTTCTAATATTTCCAATAGACCAATTTGGTGTGGTGACATTCGCATGTGAATATTACCAGCCTTCACATCTTTTAGTTCAAAGTAATGAAAGGATCCTGGTTCACCTTCTATATCAACCACATCGATGACAAAAATAGGATCGCATGCTTCTAAGAATGGTGCCATGTAGATGCCTGCTGTTCCAACATCTTGAAGGTCAACATTGTCAGGAAAGATATAATTATCTTGAAGATATTTGACAACGTGAACACCAAAACCTTCATCTCTGAGTATGTAGTTACCAATACCTGCAATACCAATTTTTTTCATAATATTGTTGTTATAGTTTGATTCTAATTTATAAAATAAAGAATTTAGAAAAAATTAGAAAAATTATCTAAATTATAAGTTTGTGCAAATGTCGACCACAGGAATATTATCAATATATCGAGGGTAAAGTTTTATACAAACGAAGAAGTAGTCATATTTGCAGTTTTACTTTAGCAAATTCGAGGCAAAGGCTCTCCATGTAGTGGTGTAATTACTCTTGCTCCGCCAATAGGAGTTGCAACGGTTACCCGACCAGCTTTTCCTTTATGTAAACGGCCGAGAACAGCAGCTTCTTTGCCTTCTTCGGTAGCATGAAGAATCTTAAGTGCTTGCTCAGTTTTATCACCACTAACTATAATAAGACACTTTCCTTCATTTGCTAGGTATAAAGGATCAAGACCTAACATTTCGCATGCTGCTCGAACTGCTGGACGAACAGGTAAATTGTCTTCTTCTAGTTCAATACTAAGGCCGCTATTTTCAGCAATTTCATTTAGTGTCGTAGCTACACCGCCTCTGGTAGGGTCACGTAGACAATGTATATCATCGGGTAGTTCAGCCAAAAGTTTTGCCACAAGTTTATGTAGCGCCATAGTATCACTTTGTAAATCACCCTTAAGTCCAATACCGGCTCTCTGACTCATGATGGTGATACCGTGGTCTCCCATGGTGCCAGATAAAATTACGCTATCTCCTTCCTTGGCATTTTTAGAAGAAATATCGAATTTAGGATCTACAACACCAATACCTGCAGTGTTAATAAATATTTTATCGCCTTTTCCCTTTGGTACAACTTTGGTATCTCCGGTGACAATGTTTACGCCTGCTTCTTTGCAAGCGTCAGCAATGGAGATAATAATTCTTTCTAGTTCTGTAAGAGAAAAACCCTCTTCCAAGATTAAACCAAGACTTAAACCTAGTGGTCTTGCACCTCGCATGGCAAGGTCATTAATAGTTCCGTGTACAGCAAGTTTACCTATATCTCCACCCGGGAAGAATAGTGGGTCGACAACATAGGAATCAGTAGTAAAGGCAAGGTTACCAGGTTGGTTTTCCAAAATAGCACTATCTTCTAAGCTTCGTAGAATAGGGTTATCAAGGTGCTTAATAAAAATTTCGCTAATTAATTGTGAGCTAGCCAAACCGCCACTGCCATGATCAAGAAGGACTTTTTTTTCTGACATATCTTACCTGTTTATTCTCTATTAAAAGCCAGTGATTGGCTAAATTTTATAGTCTTGCACCTATTACAAAGAAAACCTACATGTCCTGTCCATATTTATTATAGGCAGCACAAGTGCCTTCTGAACTTACCATGCATGGGCCAATAGGGTTCATAGGAGTACATCTCTTGTTAAAAAGTGGGCAGGCAGTAGGTATGGCTTTGCCTTTTAATATTTCGCCACAGATACATCCTTTAGGCTCAGCAACAACTGGTAAAGTAATATTTAAACGTTTTTCAGCGTCAAATTCGGCAAATGTCGCTCTTATTTTATGACCACTTCCTGGGATGATACCTAGTCCTCGCCATTCCATGTCAGCTGGTTCAAACACTTGGTTCAACATTGCACAAGCCCTTTGATTGCCATTCGGTGAAACAGCACGGGTGTAACAATTGTCAACCCTCGGTTTTCCTTCTCTAATCTGTTTAGCTATACTAATCAAGCCGCTTAGCAGGTCAGCGGTTTCAAAACCAGCCACAGCACAGGCAAGACCATATTTTTCTGCTAATGGCTCAAATGGTTCCGCACCAATAATTACACTTACATGACCTGGACAAAGTAGACCATCAATATTTACTTCAGGATCTTGCATTAAAGCGTCTAACGGGGGAGGCATGGTTTTGTGGGTTGAAAAAACACAGAAGTTTGATATCCCTTGGGTTTTAGCCGCCATAATTGTGGCCGCCATACCTGGGGTAGTGGTTTCGAAACCTACGCCTAAAAATACAACTAGTTCTGTAGGATTGTTTCTGGCAATTTCAAGAGCATCCATTGGTGAATAGACAACATCTATTTTTGCTCCTCTTGCACTGGCATCGGCTAGGGAGCTATTGCTACCAGGAACCCGGAATAGATCTCCATAAATTGCAACCCGAACATCAGGCATGTCTGCCATGGCAATGAAAGCATCCATGTGGGAGGCGGAAGTGACACAAACAGGGCAACCAGGACCAGACAATAATTCCATCTGTTTTGGTAAAATGGAGCGAACACCGTTTCTGAATATTGCCATGGTGTGCGAGCCACAAACTTCCATAACTCGCATGGGTCTATCTACAAGTCGTTCTAGTTCGGCCACAAGGGGTTTTGCAAGCGCAGCGGTTCTATATTCGTCGATATGTTTCATAAGCTTTTCTTATTCCAAGTGAACATGGGATTGAGAATGAAAAAACCAAAGGTGGGATTTTCGGAACACTAGTTACAGGAAACCGTGGGACATACCTTTAGGATAACATCTCTTCAGGCATTCCTTCGGCTAGTTCACGTAAGAGAGCAATGTTTTTCTTCGCCTCTTCTTCGACTAAAGAATGGATGGCAAACCCTGCGTGAATGATGAGATAATCACCAACTTTTGGCCAATGATCGACAACATCAAGTCTCACTTCACGGCCTACGCCGTCGGCATCCACCGTGGCAATTTGGTTAGTGAGGAAATCGTTTGGGTCACCTTCAATTTTAGTTACTCTCATGGGAATTGCGAGACACATGTTGCAGTCCTCCTATTACTGTTTGTCCGAGGGAAATACCGCCATCGTTTATGGGGATATTTTCTCCGGTAAAAACTTGGATATTATTTTTTGTGATACTGTGGCGAAGACCTTCGAGCATTATCGAATTCTGCATACAACCACCAGATAGCACAACTTTTTTAATTCCTGTTTCTGCCGTAATCTTTAAGACCAAGGCGGTTAAAGACCTTATTAGAGCAAGGTGGAAATTAAGGGCTATCTTACCAGTTTCCATGCCAGACTCGATACTATCTAAAACATTTTCAATTAAAACTAGGCTGTCAATCTCCCACTTTCTGTCCTCCTCGTCAAGGATAAAAGGGGCATCTCCAGCAGATGTCTGAAAAATACTTTCCTGCCAATTTTCCCTTAGCACCCTTCTGGCTTGATCTTCAAGTTCCATGGCTGCTTGACCTTCGTAGCTCATCTCATGGCAAATGCCTAGAAGAGATGATACCGCATCAAATAAACGTCCGCAGCTAGATGTTTTAGGGCAGTTAAAATTGCCTTGTAACATTGCCGAAATTACATCTCTTTTTTCTTTGTCAATATTTCTTAAAGATGTGGGTAATACTCTTTTTTTACCTGCTACTTCCAACTGGTGTAAAGCTGACATGGCTACTCGCCAAGGTTGGCTGGCAGCTTTGTCGCCGCCTGGAAGAGATAAATGTTTAAGGTGACCTAGACGTTGAAGGCTAGTCAAGCTAGTCTTTAATATTTCGCCACCCCAAAGAGTACCATCGGTGCCAAAACCAGTACCATCTAAAATAATGGCGATTACGTCTTCGTCAAGTCCATGCTCTGCCATTACCGCCACGGCATGGGCATGATGGTGTTGAACCTGGTACAGAGGTAGACCAAGTTCTTTGGCGTAACGGGTTGACATATAGTCAGGATGAAGATCGCAAATTACGATTTCTGGCTTAATTTGGAAAACATCTTTTAAATGTTCTATCGATTCGACAAAAAAATCATAGGTTTCAACATTGGCTAAATCACCTATGTGCTGGCTGGTATATAGATTATTGTTTTTACCTAGGCAAAAAGTAGTTTTTAAACCTGCCCCTACACCGATACTTGCAGGTAATTTCCATGTACCAACAATGGGTGACGGGACATATCCCCTAGCTCGGCGCAAAATTAATGGTTCAGATGCTGTTACTCTGGTTACGGAATCATCGATGCGAGTAACTATTTCCCGGTTATGAAGGAGGTAATTATCAGCAAGGTGAGAAAGGCGTTCTATTGCCTCCATATTGCCTGTACAGATAGGTGTACCACTGGCATTACCAGAAGTCATAACCAAAACTTCTGGGCAGTTTGCTTTTTTGAATAATAAATGTTGTTGGGGAGTATATGGAAGCATAATTCCAATCTCACTTATTTTTGGGGCAAGATTGGCAGGTAAAACTAGCTCTTTTTGTCGTAGTAAAACTATTGGGTGTTCGATGGAAAGAAGAAGATGTTCTTCCTTTTTGTTCATATGGCAATATTTCTTTGCCACTTCAATATTGGGGACCATTATAGCAAGGGGTTTATCTGGCCGATTCTTTCTAGTTCTAAGTGTTGCAATTGCCAGCCCTGAAAGCCCATTACAGCATAAATGGAATCCTCCCAAGCCTCTAATGGCAATAACTTTATTTTCTTCTAGGGCGGAGGCACACTGACCAAGGGCATCCGTTGTTATATCTTTTCCCTCTTTATCATGCCAAGACAACTTGGGTCCACAAACAGGGCAAGCATTGGGTTGGGCGTGGAATCTTCTATTACTAGGGTCTTCATAATCCCCTTGGCATTTTTCGCACATAGGGAAGACTTTCATGGAAGTAAATGGTCTATCGTAGGGAATTTTTTCTACAATGGTAAAACGAGGGCCACAATTGGTGCAGTTTATAAAGGGATACGCAAATCTTGGGTCGTCCGGTTCGTTCATTTCTTTAAAACAATCATCACAAAGGGCAATATCGGGTGGTATAGCGGCATCGGCTGAACTGTTACCAGTGCTCATTATGATATTGAAACCTTCTAGCTCTGGAGGCTTTGCATTTTTGCTTTTAATTGATCGAATACGGGATAATGGAGGTGCTTCAGTTTGTATGGCTTTAATGAATAGGTCTAGTGCTTCAGAGGAACAGCTTGTGTGAATTGCAACTCCCTCGCCTGTGTTAGATACGCTTCCCTGTAAATTATGTTTATGGGCGAGATTATAAATAAAGGGGCGAAACCCTACTCCCTGGACTGTACCACGGATGAAGATTTCTACCCCTTCCAAACCATCTTGAATGATCAATTCTTTAGTTAATGTATCCAAAATAGTCAATCATTCAAGAATAGTTCAATCTACTTCTTGTGTCCGAATTTGACGCCGGTGAAGATTGATGAAATCAAACCTTCAGGGAATCTAATATCGTTCCAAACACAAAGATAGAGGTGGATGATTACAAAAATCATAAACCACCACATCAAAATATGATGGATAAAACGGGCGATTTGCTGGGTCTGGAAAATTGCATTACCAGTACTAGCAATCCATGAAACCTCTGGAAAGAGGAGATAGAATCCCGTTACCACCATTGCCACAGCCACTATAAAAGTGAACAGGTAAGAAAGACCTGCCAAGATATTGTGACCAAGGCGCTCGTCATGCTTGTCGCTAATATAGCAGTAAAGCAGAAGAGTGCGGAAAAAGTTATTAAGGTTCCGCTTAGTTACAGGGAGGATGTCCCCAACACGCTCTTGAGCATTGCCGAAAATGTACAAGTATGCACGAATAACGACCGTACAAGAGAACGCGAAACCAGCGACGAAATGAATGAAGCGCATATAAGCCATTGGCCAAGAAGCACTGCCTTCCATTACAGTATTAGTCCACGGATTATTAATGTAGAAACCCGTAACGACTAAAAAGACGATTGAAAAGGCAAACGTCCAGTGCCAAAGTCTAATAAGTAGACTCCAGCAGTGATGTTTTTCATATGTTGCCATTTGGTTATACCTCCATATGGTTACCGAATTAAAAAAAGTTTATGTCAATAGTTCTCTAGAGAGCCTTAACTTTTGTAACTTCTTTACCTTCCGGGTCTAACATATGAACAGCACAAGCAATACATGGATCAAATGAGTGAATAGTACGTAGAACCTCAAGTGGTTTCTCTGGTACAGCAATTGGATTGCCCATTAGAGAAGCTTCGTATGGTCCAAGTTGTCCAGCTGCATCACGTGGGCCAGCATTCCATGTTGAAGGAACAACAGCCTGATAGTTCTTAATTTTACCATCTTGAATAACAATCCAATGAGATAGAATTCCACGTGGAGCCTCATGGACACCAACACCTTTTTGCTCGCCTTTAGGGAACACAGGTGCGTTGTAGATCTCGTAATCACCAGTAGCAAGGTTATTAACGAGTAGATCCCAATGCTTGAGACAAAGATCTGCCATCATGCCAGCACGGATTGCGCGGGCTGCATGGCGACCGATGGTTCCATGAAGATTTTCAACACCAACTGGGGTACCAGCAACAGCACTAACACGACCGAGGAACTCGGTAGCAGCAGTAACAGTACGCTCATGACCACCAGCAACACCCACAAGAACTTGAGCAAGAGGACCAACCTGCATCGGCTTGCCTTGGAAACGAGGAGCTTTAAGCCAGGTGTAACGACCTTCATCTTGGAAATCAGTGTACTTAGGTTCAGTAACACCTGCCCATGGATGTAGGGAATCAGATCCTTCATACCAAGCTCTAGCAACACTTTCTTCAACATTATCTTTAAAGTAAGGGTCAGAGATTGTGCTGATTGGCTTGAGAGTAGAAAGATCTCCGTCCATGATGGTACCACCAGGAAGATCCGCCACTGTTCCAGCAGTATTTAGGAACATATCAGGAGCAGCCATATAGTTAGTAACGCCAGCACCGTATGGGAGCCAATCTTTATATAGTGCACCAATTGCAACAACGTCTGTTTGATAAACCATCTTGACGAAGTCACGAACTTCTTCAACTAGTTGCTTGACATAGTATAGACGTTCCATGGTTACAGCTGTCTCATTATTCAAATTAAGATTAGTGGTAACACCACCAACACATAGATTTTGAATATGAGGATTCTTACCACCAAGTATAGCAAGTGCTGAAGACGCTTTGCGTTGACAATCAAGAGCTTCTAGATAGTGAGAAACCGCCATCAGGTTAGCTTCAGGTGGTAAAGTCATTGCTGGGTGACCCCAGTAAGCGTTAGCAAAAGGTCCTAATTGACCGCTTGCAACGAGACCTTTAACCTTATCTTGAACAGCCTTGAAACGCTTAGGGCTGTTACCAGGCCAATCAGATAGGCTATCAGCAAGGGCTGCAGTTGCGTAAGGATCAGCGTCGAGAGCTGAAACCACATCAACCCAGTCAAGAGCTGAAAGAGCATAAAAGTGAACAATATGGTCATGTAAGCAATGGATAGATTGAACCATATTTCGGATGAGCTGAGCATTGAGAGGAATCTCAAGACCAAGCGCATCTTCAACTGCACGAACAGAAGCCATACCGTGAACTGTGGTGCATACACCACAAATACGTTGTACAAAAAGCCATGCATCACGTGGATCACGACCTTTGAGAATGTTCTCAAGGCCACGATACATCTGGCCAGAAGACCATGCTTTGGTGACTTTGCCGCCGTCAACCTCAATATCTACCCTTAAGTGACCTTCAATCCGGGTTACCGGATCAATGGTAATTCGTTGAGCCATTTGTGAAACCTCCAAAAAATATTTTGACCTCATTCAAGAGATACAAGTAAAACCTGTTCTCTTAAAGGGTAATTGCGTTAAGCAAAAGACCTATTCTTCGTCTTTCTTCTTACCTTTGAGTAAGCTTTTACCAATCCCAAGAGCACCATGGGCGGCTACACCAACGGCGGTAGCACCAACAAGAACCTTACCAATATCATCAGCATCAGCGATAATACCAGTACCAGGGATCTTAACCATTGGTAGTCTGTCATAGAATGGGGTCATAGTGTCCCAGAAACTTTTCTCGGTACAACCTATACAACCATGACCAACACTTACAGGCCAAACACCTACATCATTAAAGCGTACTACAGGACAGTTTGCGAAGGTCTCAGGGCCCTTACAACCAACCTTGTAGAGACAGTATCCTAACTGATGGAACTCGTCACCGAATTCTTCAGCGAAACGGCCTTCATCAAAGTGTGCACGACGCTCGCAATGGTCATGAATACGACGACCATAAGCGAATACAGGGCGCTTGAGGCTATCAAGAGCAGGAAAACGCTTAAAGGTTAGATAGTGTAGAATGGTTCCGAGTAGATTTACTGGATTTGGAGGACATCCTGGGATGTTTACAATTGGAGTACCACCAGTTAGTTCTGGTAGGTCTTCAACACCAACTGCACCAGTTGGATTTGGCGATGCTGCTTGGACTCCACCGAAAGCGGCACAGGTTCCAAGGGCAATAATTGCAGAAGCTTTAGGTGCAACTTCAGCTAAAATTTCCATTGCTGTTTTGCCAGCAATTTTACAGTAGATACCGCCATCTTTTACTGGGATAGCTCCTTCAACCACTAAAATAAATGGATGATTTTCTACTGTTTCAAGCAAGTTGTGCTCTGCTTGGTGTCCAGCAGCTGCCATGATAGTTTCATGATAGTCAAGGGAGATAACATCAAGAATCAAGCGAGCTAGATCAGGGTGGGATGAGCGAAGTAAACTCTCGGTACATCCTGTACATTCCTGAAAGTGTAACCAGATAACACGTGGCCGTTCGCCGGAAGACGCTGCTTCTACCAGCTTTGGAATCATTGCATCGGAAAGTCCCAATGCAGCTGCAGCCATTGTGCAGCCTTTGAGGAATCCACGCCGATCAAGCTTAGGATTCATGGTGTTGCTTACCGTGTCTGCCATATCAACCTCCTAAATGTTGTTACAACAATTGTGCGCAAAGCGCGAAAAATATCGTCCTAAAAACCGATAAATAAAAAAATGGTAAACCGCCATCTCTCTGAACGCCCTAAAATCTTGGCAACAACAACAACTTAACAAGAAAGATGGTGAGAACATCTAAAAAAAGGTGCAAAACTATATATTAATTCAAACATTGAAAATACTTAATTGATGCTTATCAGACAATAGAAAAGATTAAAAAATGCAAAATATAACCAATTATTACTTAGGGTAACTCAAAAAAACACAGTGAGTAAACAGTAACATGTCCTAATCGGTTAGATAAAAGAGCACTTTGTAAATTAATCTTTCCTAAAACCAAAGATACCTCCTGTTCTATCAGTATAAAGAGCAATTTTATCTCTACTTTTTTTGTCTCTAGACCTGGCTTCCATGGCAGTATCAACTGCCTTAACCTGTTGTGGTTTGGTTTCCTTGGCCACAACGTCCTTGGTCGCAACGTCATTTTGTTCAACTATCTTTACAGCTATCTTTTCAATTGGTTTTTCTTCAATACCGGTGTCTATCTTACATGTACCATTGAAGAATTGATAGAAAAGCAGGCATTTTTGAAAATAGCTCTTTTTCTGCAGCCACTTAGGCCAGTTTTTACCATTATCATGGATGATAAATAATGGTAGGTTAACAAGAAGAGTAGTTATCTCTTGTCTTAGCGATCTTCTTAAGTTTAATTGAATTCCTAGGTTCTGATCTAGGTCAGCCCTGATTTTCTTACCCAGTTGAAACGCCGCCGAACCTTTAACCTGTTCACTTAGTAGTTTGAACTCACTTTCCGCCCATGGAATTAGAATAAGTGCTAAGAGAAAATAATCTGGCTGGCGGGATTTTCTAGCTTCAACAGCTTGATTATTCATACTATCAATTATTTCAAATAATCGGCTAAGTTCTTCCCGACAAGTATTTTCCTCGTTGAATTTGTTTAGAAAAATATCTTGATAACATTTGAATAGGGTCGTGAAAACATTTGCCTGTGCTGCAAGTTCGTACCATGGGGAAACTTTACCACTATAAAGATCTTTTAGAAATTCATCACGGAGTCTTGATGGAGGACAAAGACTAAGTTTGTCGTGATGCTCAAGTATTGCCTGCCATGTATTGTCTTCCACGTAAAAAGACTCATTGCGCGCACAGTGGCGGATAGCACGCATTATACGCACAGGATCTCTGGTGATTCTTTTACCTGGCTCTCCTACCATGCGAATTATACCGGCATCTAAATCATCAACGCCTCCAACATAATCTATGATTGAATGATCATCAATTTCGTAAAATAATGAATTGATGGTTAAATCACGTCTCTGGGCGTCTTGATCGAGTGTTCCGAAAGTATTATTGGGTGCTAGAATCGCTTCCGGGCCATCGAGGTCATGTTCACTTAGGGAACGAAGAGTAGAAACCTCGATCACCTTGTTATGCTTGAAGAAGACTTGTACTAATCTAAATCTTCGCCCTATGGTGTTGGAGTTGCGGAATAATTTGCGTAATTGTCCAGGCCTGGCACTGGTCGAAATATCAAAATCTTTAGGTTTGTTACCTAAATAAAGATCGCGGACGCCGCCACCCACAAGGTAGGCTGAAAAACCAGCTTTTTGCAGTTTTTTTAACACGAAAAGTGCGTCTGGATCGAGCATCTTTTGTGTAATAGGGTGGGAGCCTTGAGCAATAACAGTACAGCTCAAGCGTATATCTTCTAGGCCTTCTTGGGAATCTTCAACTGCCTTCGCGGTCTCTTTTATCAAAACAACTTCCTATTACTTATGACAAGTAGGTTATGTATATATATCTACATAACCTTAATTATTTTTCATACAGAACATCAAGCAGGAGAAAAACCGGTTTGTTCTTTATAAACTGATTCTGCTTGCTCTTTAAATGAAGCAAAAATATCACTTACTGAGAGAATCTCATTCATTTTGTAAGTGTTTTCTCCAGCAAACATAAGGGCTTCATCTAGGAGACCTTTTTTAGCGTTCATCAATCTTTCGTTAATGCAATAATGATGATCGCAAGATTTTAAACAAACATGTGGGCACTTTTTAGAAGCAAAATCTTTACCCGCATTAATAGCTTTCACAAAAGCGTTATTGATGGCTCTGCCTGGTAATCCAACTGGAGAAGAGGTTAAGACAATGTCTTCTTTTTTTGCATCTAAAAAAGATTGCTTAAAACTATCTGCCACTGGGCACTCTTTACTCAAGACAAACCTAGATGCAACTTGAACCCCATCAGCTCCGTACTTGTCCATCATTTCAGCCATTTCATAACCGTTGGTGATACCGCCTGCTGCTATGAGAGGAATGTTTTTTACCGCATCACGAATGGCAGGAAACATTTCTCTAAGTGGCTTGTCTGTGCCAAGATGACCGCCAGCCTCTTTTGCTTCGGCAATAATTGCTGAGGCACCAAGTCTTTCGGCAAGTTTCGCAAACTTAGGTGAAGAAACAATCATAACTATAGGAGTGTCATGTTCTTTGCCTATTTTGAAGATATCACGGGAAAAACCTGCTCCCGTTACAATCATGTCAATTTTGGATTCGATTGAAGACATAACTTGGGAATAAAAGTCTTTCATGGCAAACATAACGTTAACGCCGACAACACCATTGGTTTCTTTCTTGGCTTTAATAATATCTTCTGCTAGTTCTTCTTTAGGAATACCTGTGCCGCCAATGATACCCATTCCACCGCATTCAGCAACTGGTGCCGCTAGCTCTGAGGTGGATACACGGATAGACATTCCACCCTGTAAAAGGGGGAATGGTATGGTATACTTACCTATTTTTAAAGGGGGTAATTTCATCTGATTTATCTCCTAACTTATATATATGATGGCCCTCTTTCAGACCGGGTAATTCTAAAAGTAATACCTTAATAATACAAAAACAATTGCGAAAAGTTGAAAGAATAGCGCAAAAATCTGTCGAATAATTACCCTCAATCACTATTTTGTCAAGGAATGACTGTTTTAAACGGAAGATGCCAACAAGACTTGGTGATTTTAAAGATTTCGTACTTGCCAAAATATTCTCTTTCTTGACAAAAAAACATTTTTACGGTTAAATTATCGATTTTTCGTTGAACTGAACTAGGTTTACACATTTGAGTAGGAGAAGAGACGTTGAAAATTAAGGTTTTAAAAGGTTTTAAGGATATTTTGCCAGGAGAAGTTGAATTATGGCGAAAATTGGAAAAAGAGGTTCGAGGTATCTTTGGTCGTTATAATTTTAACGAGATTCGCCTCCCTATCTTAGAGCAGACCAGCTTGTTTGCTCGCTCCATCGGGGAAGCAACTGATATTGTTGAAAAAGAGATGTACACCTTTGTGGACAAACAGGTGACAATGCGCCCTGAGGCTACAGCTTCTTTATTGCGAGCCTATATAGAACATGGCTTATATGTAGCAAAACCAGTACAAAGGTTATTTACCATTGGGCCAATGTTTCGGCATGAACGACCGCAAAAAGGTCGTTTGCGACAGTTTCACCAGATGGATATCGAGGTTTTAGGCTCAGATAGCCCCATGGTTGATGCTGAGTTGCTAGCCATGGCAAGTGAAGTTTTTGCTTGTCTCGGTATTAATGTCCGTCTTGAACTAAACTCTCTGGGCTGTCCTGAATGTCGTCCCAAGTATCGTCAATCTCTAATGGTCTTCATAGAAGAGCGTTTTGAAAATTTATGTGACGATTGTAAAAGACGAAGTAAAACTAACCCTCTAAGGGTTCTTGATTGCAAAAATCCAAAATGTCGAGAGCAGGTTGCAAATGCACCTTCTATTCTTGAACATCTCTGTGAGGGTTGCGACGAGCATTTTTCTCAGGTACGTTCAATTCTTGATAATCTAGATATTAGTTTTAGCTTAAATAAGTTTATGGTTCGGGGGCTAGATTACTATTGCCGCACAACTTTTGAATTTATTACTGATGACTTAGGTTCCCAATCTGCGGTCTGCGCTGGTGGTCGTTACGATGGTTTAGTGGAAAAATTGGGTGGACCCAAAGGAACACCTGGTATCGGCTTTGCCATGGGTATGGAAAGGCTAATACTTTTATTGCAACAAAAAGAAGAGCTTTTTGCCTCGGCTGAGGGGCCTGATGTTTTTGTTATCGGACTTGGAGAAGAAGCTATATCTTTTTCCTGTAAGATAAGCCAAGAACTTCGTCGTCTAGGGCTCAGCGTCGCACTTGACTATGAAGGCAGAAGTCTCAAAGCTCAAATGAAGCAAGCCAATAAGGCGGATGCTAAAAACACTCTTATTATTGGTGAAAATGAAATAGCATCCGGCATGGGGCAGCTTAAGAATATGGCTTCTCAAGAGCAAAAAGAAGTAAGCCTTGATGCAAATAACATATTCGAAAATTTAAATTAATTTATACAGATCAGTCACATTCTAACTTGGCTGATAGAAACACTAATAGAGACACTGGATAGAAATTATGGAATCGATGGGAAGCATGAAAAGAACGCATTTTTGTGATGCGTTACGTAAGGAAGATATAGGCAAAGAGATTACCCTCATGGGCTGGGTTCTACGCAGACGTGATCATGGTGGTGTAATTTTTATTGATTTACGTGATCGTCGTGGCATTACCCAGGTTGTTTTCAATCCAGAAATAAATAAAGCAATACATGAAAAAGCTCATTCAGTTCGTAGTGAGTGGGTACTTGCTGTGAAAGGTAGAGTCGCAGCTCGTCCAGGTGAAATGGCGAACTCCAAACTTGATACAGGTGATATTGAAATTTTAGTAGATGAATTACTAATTCTTAATACCTCTGAAACTCCGCCTTTCCCACTCGATGAAGATACAGAGGTAAGTGATAATCTCCGTTTGCAGTATCGTTATATGGATCTTCGTCGTCCTGAGATGGCGAAGAACTTAATGCTACGCCATAAAGGTGTACAGGCAATCCGTAATTACTTGGATGACAATGATTTTCTCGATATTGAAACACCAATGCTTACCCGTTCTACCCCTGAAGGAGCCCGTGATTACTTGGTTCCTAGTCGAGTAAATGCCGGAAAGTTTTACGCTCTTCCACAATCACCGCAACTATTTAAACAACTTTTAATGATTGCTGGTATGGATCGTTATTATCAGATTGTTAAATGTTTTCGTGATGAAGATCTCCGTGCCGATCGTCAACCAGAATTCACCCAGATAGATATGGAGCTTAGCTTTGTTGATGAGGAAGATATCATCAAGGTTAACGAGGGGCTTATTGCCGCAGTTTTCAAGAAGACCCTTGGCTTAGAGCTAACTCCTCCGTTTAATCGTATCACTTATCAAGAGTCCATGGATCGTTTTGGCTGTGATCGTCCTGATATGCGTTTTGGTATGGAGCTTGTTGATCTTACCGAAATTGCTAAGGGATGTTCCTTTAAAGTGTTCCGTTCCATCGCAGAAGATGGTGGAACTGTAAGAGCCATTAATGCCAAAGGTTGTGGCACTTTCTCTCGTAAAGAGATTGATGGTCTTACCGATTATGCAGTGAAATTTGGTGCTAAAGGTCTTGCTTATGTGAAAATGAAGGCAGATGGTGAGTGGCAAAGCCCAATAGCTAAATTTTTCTCTGAAGAAGAGCGTGCTGAGATCACCAAAACCCTTGAAGCAGAAGAAGGAGATATTCTTTTCTTTGGTGCTGATAGTGAAAAGGTTGTCTATCAGGTCCTTGGTGAGATTCGTCTGGAGCTTGCCCGTCGCCTTGACCTTCTTAATAAAGAAGAGTTCGACTTTGTATGGGTAACTGATTTTCCACTTATGGAGTATGACGAGAAGGAAGATCGCTATCAAGCGCTTCATCATCCTTTCACTGCTCCGCGTGAAGAAGATATGCACTTACTGGAAACTACTCCAGACAAAGCACTTAGTCGTGCCTATGACCTTGTCTTAAATGGTACTGAAATTGGTGGCGGATCTATTCGTATTCATCAAAAAGATGTGCAGGCAAAAGTATTAAAAGCCCTTGGTATTGATGATGAAGAAGCTAACGAGAAGTTTGGCTTTCTATTGCGTGCACTTGAGCTTGGTGCACCTCCCCACGGTGGCTTAGCCTTTGGTCTTGATCGTTTAATGATGATCATCACTGGCGGAGATTCTATCCGTAATGTCATTGCTTTTCCTAAAACACAGAAGGCAACTTGCCCGCTAACCGATGCACCAGCATCTGTTGCACGTAAGCAATTAACTGAGCTTTATCTCCGCCCTGATTGGGAAGAGAAAGAGCAGAAGTAATATTTGTTGTTTGTAGGTTATTAAATATAAAAGGAGTTACCCCACGCTGGGGTAACTCCTTTTTTGTTTTATAAATATTCAGAACTGTTTTCTAATTGAAAAATGACTAAATCTTACTTGATAACTTCGATTATCCCGCCACAAGCTTGATAGCATTGACTGTAATCGCTTTTGCACATATTATAATTGGCTGTACTGTAACAGCTATCTTCGTAGCAATATTCTTCAACGCAGATCTCTTCCACGCAAGTAGCACGGTTCTCAGCGTATTTCAGGCAGGAATAGTATTCATTTTTAGCTTTTCTTTCGCATATAGAGAAGTCTCTAAAGGCTCTTCTCTGGCACCGCTCATATTTATAAGCTGATGTTTTCTTGCATTCTATTCTTTCAATCCTAGCGCTCTCCATTTCATAATCACGACACTCAGTTTTAATACTCTGACATTGCATTATGCATTCTAGTCCTTGTTCTGATGTGGGGGGAGTGTATTGATATTCAACTGCGCAACCTGTCATACTGATAACACAACAAAGCAAAAGGAATAATAAATTAGATGATTTCATAGTTGTCTGTTTTTCTAGGTTAGAGATTATTTAATTATACGGCATAAATATATTTTGATTACTAAAAATATAAGAATCATTCACTTTGGATTGATGTCATAAGTGCATGATTTCGAGAAGAAGCGCCAGTAAAGAATTTGAATCAAAAAGTAAATTTAAATTTCGTAAGTAGCGACCAAACTATTTACGGAGACAAGTATAAGCTATATCACTAGCCAATGAAAGGCATACTGGAAAAAGTAAAGTTAACAGATTCACAAATCATTTAAAGGAGTTAATGATTATTTTGAATGTTGTGGCTTGAGATCTGAGCAAATTATTGACAAGTTGAAATTAGATAGTTTGATGACGCCCGCCATGCAACTATTTATCAACATATTTTGACAAGCAAACATATTGGTGGTGGCCCTTACAAATGGTTTCACCTTAATCAACTTAATTATTCTATTTTTTAAGTTCATCTAAAATTTGTCTGTCAGGATCTGTAGCAATTGATTAACTATTTCTGTTGTAAATTATAAACCCATGGATAATGTGTAATTTGCTGCGGAGATTACTGAGTTTCTTTCGCACTGGTATATTTTAATGTTGGAAATAACTTGTGGATATATAACGGCCATCAAGAATATTCTTGATGTTGATTGATATTTAAATAAAGTAGCTACCAGATATTTAGCGCAATTTTTTTCTGCCTAAACTAGAGGTTCAAATGGGATTACTACACAATCATATTTTCTTACTCCTGCTGATTACCCTGCTGGGTTATGGTCTGGGTAAATTACGCTTTAAATCTTTTTCCCTCGGCTCTTCAGGGATTATTTTTGTTGCCCTCCTTTTTGGCCATTTTGGCTTTACCCTGCCCCATGATTTCCAAACACTAGGGCTCGTTTTATTTATTTATTCTATTGGTTTACAGGCTGGGCCAGGTTTTATTCATACCTTCCGAAGTCGTGGGCTGAAATTGGTTATTGGGGCATTCTGCACTATTGCAATTGGCTTTTGCACAGCTCTGTCAGTATCTCTGTTTTATGGGTTTGATGAAAGTATTGCAGCGGGTCTGTTTACGGGTGCACTTACCAGTACACCGGGCCTTGCTGTGGCAGTAGAAATGACGGGTAGTGGAGGTGCGCCAGCTGCCTATGGCCTTACCTACTTTTTCGGCGTAATTGGGGTAATTATTTTTGTTCAACTACTTCCACGTATAGTGAAAGTTTCTGTTGAGGAAGAAGAAAAATCTATGAATGAAGAAGCTACTAAAGGAAATCTTCCCTTCACCATAGAGCATATCGAATTAACCAATCCCAATATTTTCGACAAGGCTGTGAAAGATCTCGGTATAAGTAGTATTGCTCCTGTCGTACTTACTCGACTTTTGCGTAAAGGTTCGGATAAACCATTGTTAGTAAATGGGAATACGGTTTTACGTGAGGGAGATCATCTCCGCATGGTAGGGCGACAAACCGATTTAGATAAAGTCCGGCTCTTTCTTGGGCATGTCGTAGACAGTGAGATTCATTTTGATCGTGTGTTAGTGAAAAAAGATCTTCTTGTTTCTAAGCCAAATATTTCAGGGATGAGCCTTCAACAATTCAATAGTTATGAAGTTTTTAATGTTCAAATTACACGGGTTACTCGTAACGGAATTGATTTGCCAGCTACAGGAAACCTTCGTTTGCACTTAGGAGATGTTGTCCATTCGGTTGGTGATATTAGGGCTTTGGAAAATGTTGCCAAGATTTTTGGAAATAACGTCAAAGAAGTACATAGCATCAATTTAATACCTATTTTCATAGGTATTCTTCTTGGATTTCTTATTGGCAAGATTCCACTGTATATTCCTTATGGTGGAACATTCACCTTGGGTACCACAGGTGGCGTATTGATGGCTGGCATTTTGCTTAGTAATCTTTATAAAACAGGGCCATTTATTTGGGAAATACCGAGTACGGCTAACACTTTTATTAGAGAACTGGGTTTGATTCTTTTTCTAGCTACAGTGGGCACTCACACAGGGGAAACTATTGTGGCAACGCTTGGCTCCGAGGGCGTGAACCTCTTCTTTGCGGGGATGATAGTTACTTTAGTGCCACTTTTTGCTTCTGTTTTTATTTGTATGCGTCTCCTGAAGCTACCTTTTCTCCGTACTCTTGGCATCATGACAGGTTCTATGACGAGCACACCGGGGCTTGCTGCTGTGACTGATGTGTCAAAAACACATTATGCATCTTCAGCATACGCAACGGTTTATCCTGTGGCATTGATTGGGATGATTCTTTTTACCAAATTATTGGTGTTTATAATTTGAGAGTGATATAGAAAAACACCAATCCATAACAAAATGAGCTAGCTTTTCACCACAAAAAAAACCTCGCTTGTCTATAATGAGAAATATTAGAGATAAGGATTTCATTCTCCTGTGTATTTTTTTCCTCAAATATTTCCTGAAGTGAGATCAGTGTTTTCTTAATTTATAGTCAAAGGCATAATAGCAAGATGATCTTTGCGATTATAGCCCATAAATTAAAAAGATGGTAAGTATCAAGATTCATCTTATTGACTAAATGACTAATAGGAATACAAATGATAATAGATATAATTGAAAATGGATCTCAGTATGAAACTATTAATAGAGGTTTTAGTAAGGCGTTTGAATTTTTGTCTCGCTCAGACCTAAAAGATTTAGCGGTTGAGACACATGAGATAGATGGCGAAAATGTATTTGCCATAGTAGCAAAAGAAGCAGGTAATAAAGTTGAAGATTCTGTGCTTGAAACCCATGAAAAATATATTGATATACAAGTGGTTTTAGCTGGGGTTGACAATATGGGCTGGAGAGCGAAATCATCTTGTAGCACGCCATCGACGGACTATGATAGCAAGGAAGATGTCCAGGTTTATAAGGATGAGCCAGAGACTTTTGTGCCAATTGGTGCTGGCTCTTTTGCAATTTTTTTCCCAGAAGATGCTCATATGCCAATGATTTCAGATGGAGAACTGCATAAAATAATTATCAAAGTGGCAGTGGACCAGGAATAAATCTTTTTCTGCCGAAACTTACTGTCGTTAGCATAGGCTCCAAAATTTTAAAATCTGATAATGGGTGGGAATAATGTTAACCAGATTTATCTACAATGCATCTTCTGGAAGTGGCAAAGTTAAAGAGCAACTTGATGATATAATCTCGGCTTTAAGTTCTAATGGGCAGACTGTCGAGGTGATTGAAATAAGTAAGGACTCAGGGCATATTGATCTCCTTGCCGACTCTGAGAATGTAGATAGTTTTGTGATTGCCGGAGGAGATGGAACAGTAAGTAGGTTCTTCAATAACTACCTCGAAAATAATAAGACCCAGCCCATTGGAATTTTGCCTGGTGGCACTGCCAATGATTTCGCCAAGGAGATCTACAAAAGTGATGATATTTTAGAAATTAGTAGGGCAATATCATCAGGGAATTGTAAATCTGTAGATATCGCTCAAATAAACGATACCTATTTTATTAACGTAATGACCGTTGGCAATTTCACCAGTGTTTCCCAAAACACCAATTTAACAGCAAAAAAATACTTTGGTAAACTGGCCTATTTTATCCAAGGTTTAAAAGAACTATTTAGCATCAAACAGCATCAATTCACCATAAGAACAGAGAATGCTAGTTACACAGAGGATGCCCATATTCTTCTTGTTTTTAATGGTAAATCAGCTGGTAATATGAATATAGCCTATAAGGCATCAACATATGATGGTTTGTTAGATGTGATAATTATAAAAAATATCTTTTCGTTTTGTTTTTCGATGGATTTATTTCGTTTTGTCAAAGATAAGCACCTTGAAAAAGCATCTAAAAATATTAAATTTTTCAGAGTTAAACAGATTTCCTTATCGGCTAATTCAGAGCTGATCTCCGATGTAGATGGTGAGGCTGGGCCTAGCACACCTATGGAAATAACGTGCATCCATCGAGCAATCAAAATTTTGGGTGCTAAGTAGTCGTTAATATTTTTTTAATTATCAATTCCCAATAAATCTAAGGGCATTGCTTGAGGCAAGAGAATAAATATGAGTGTGAATTTTGATCACCTAGTTATCGCAGCCGATAACCTTGAACAGGGTAGAGAGTGGGTTCAAAGGCAACTGGGAATAGATATGTCATTTGGGGGAGATCATATTCAAATGGGTACCCACAACCTACTAGTGCAGCTTGATGATCAATCTTTTCTGGAAGTTATTGCGGTAAATTCACTGATTCCTGCACCTAATCGCCCACGTTGGTTTGATCTCGATAATCCTCTTCTTAAACGAAGCATAAAATCAGAACCAAGATTACTTACGTGGCTTGTAAACACCGACAATATCGATAGCGGAATACAAAATGGAGCATGCTCTTTTGGTCGCAAAGTGCCAATATCCAGAAACAATCTGAATTGGGATATTAGCTTGCCAAGTGATGGTCGGCTTTTCGGAGGTGGACTTATCCCTTATTTAATTCAGTGGCATAACGACGAACACCCAGCCAAACAGATGGTAAATCTAGGCATCAACCTAATCGCAATTAATATCTACCATCCTTATCCTGACTGGCTTAGCTCAGTCTTGGAGTCCATTAATGCGACAAATTTAGTAAATGTGCATCCCGTAGAAGATGGTCTAGATGCCAGACTTACCGCAGTTTTCAATACTCCCCTTGGAATACGAAAAATTTAATGAAAAATAATCATAAGAATCATGCTATCCCTTTAGTGCTCCTAGGGGCTTCCATGATTAGTTTCTCTGGTATCTGGGTAACTCTCGCGGATGTACCCCCCACAACATCTGCTTTTTACCGTGTATTTTTTGGAGCAATTTTCCTTATTGTCCCTGCTCTGTGCTTTGAAAAAGCTCAAAAACTTTCATTGAAAGATTTTGGGCTTATTGTCCTGTGTGGATTTAGCTTTTGTCTAGATCTTATATTTTGGCATAAATCAATTATTTATATTGGGCCCGGACTTGCTACAATCATAGGGAACTTTCAGGTTTTTATGTTAGCTGGGATAGGGATTTTATTTTTTAAAGAGAAAGTGCTTCCCAGATTTTATTGCTCAATTCCTCTTGCCATACTAGGGTTATTTTTATTGGTGGGTTTTGACTGGTCTGCTTTTAGTAGTAATTACAAATTAGGCATCGTTTACGGTATATTAACTGCTATTTGCTATACTGTATTCTTGTTAGCGCTCAGGAAAATTCAGCAAAAAGGCAACCCCTTCTATTCCACTCTTTTTTATGTTTCAATTGCAACTTCTGTGTTTTTACTACCGGTGGTCTACCAAGAAAATGTAAGTTTAATAATTCCAGACACAAAATCTTTTCTATCCCTTATTTCTTTGGGATTGTTTAGCCAAGTTATCGGTTGGTCAATTATCGCTAAGGCAATGCCAAAAGTTGCCGCCTCTTCTATAGGGCTTGTGCTTTTGTTGCAACCAGCATTGTCATTTGTCTGGGATATTGTTATTTTTTCCAGACCTACCGATGTCATAGGATACTGTGGTTTCTTCATCACCATAGGAGCCATTTATATGGGCGTTACGGCTCAGAAGAAGGCTAAAACATTGGACTAAGGATGCCAGGTTTTTCGATTCTTTGGATTCCTCCTCCGTCGTTATTGACCTATTGAGCATAATTTGCGTATATTTATCACTTTTTAGGAAGTTTAAGATTATAATATGAGTTATAATAAATCGGTATCGTTGCCGTTTTATATTTGCGTGAATACGTGAGGGTACATTGAGCATATTGCAAGCCTAAAAAACAAGTTACCTTTTATAGCATGCTGTAAAAATATACTTCTAATTCTACCCCACTTAGCCTTATCAAAATTTATTCTGTAATTATATTTTCATGCCAATAATAACTGATAGAGATGATCCTAAAACATGGATCAAATACAAAGCAAAACTATGTAGTAATTGCATGGGCATCTGTTGCACCTTGGAAGTGGAAGTGCAGGGTAGCGACCTTGTTAGGATGGGACTTGCAGATGAGTTTGAAGTGGAAGAAAATCCTAAAAAACTTGCCAAAAGATTAAAAAAAGAAGGTGTTGTCGAGCATTATAGCCCTAAAAATAGTCTTTTTACTTTACAACGTATGGCAAATGATGACTGCTTGTACTTAGATATTAATACTCGAAAATGTACAATTTATCAGGTGCGACCTGATACTTGTCGCAACCATCCTCATATTGGTTCGCGGCCTGGCTATTGTGCTTTTCGAGAAAAATAAGAAAATTAACCAATAGAAGATAATTCCATCTTCAAAACCTTTATCAGGAGATTTAAAATGTTTTTGGTCGATAAACCATACATATCAGATTTTTTCAAAGAAACTATCCGGCACTATAATATTCCCGTTGTAAAAACAGCGGTCTTAGATGATTTTGCAGAATTATACGAAGATAGTAATCTTATTTCTGAAAAAGAGGCTATTGAGGCAGTAAAAGAAGGCAGAAATAGTCCTATTTATAGCAATTCAGAGAATGCCATTGCTTGGTTTAGTAGGAATGTTCCTTTTTCAGATATTCCTGGAAAAATTGAAATTTTCAAGAATAAAGCTAAATTTAGGGAGGCTATAAAACCTTTATACCCTGAATTTTTCTTCCAAGAAGTAGATGTGAAAGAAATTTGTAAATTGGATTATGCGAGCTTGCCTAAAGAATTTATAATTAAACCGACCGTTGGATTTTTCAGCCTCGGTGTTCATAAAGTTTCGAGCCAAGAACAATGGCAGAGCACTATTATAGAAATTGAACAAGAACTTGAGGAAATAGTTAAATTATATCCTAAAGAGGTTTTGCAGACTGAATCTTTTATTATAGAAGAATGTATTGATGGCGATGAATTTGCGATTGATGCTTACTGGGACGAAAATGGTACCGCCGTAATACTTGGTATACTAAATCACAGATTTGCTTCAAGTGAGGATGTGAGTGATCGAGTTTATTCGACTTCTACTAAGATTATTCAAGAAAATATTAATGAATTTCGCCAATTTGTACAAAAAGTGGGTGAAATTACTGGCTGCAAAAAATTTCCTGTTCATATCGAACTTAGAAGACAAGCGGATGGTACACTCATCCCCATTGAATTTAATCCCATGCGATTTGGTGGATGGTGCTCAACAGCAGATCTAACCTATAAAGCTTTCGGTATTAATCCTTATGCCTGCTATTTTTCCCAAAGTAAGCCCCAATGGGATTTAGCTATGATGGAAAGGGAAGACAAGATATTCAGTCTGGTAATTCTCGATAATTCAACAGGATATTCAGCGAATGAAATTGCAAGTTTTGACTATGATCTTTTGCTCACTGATTTCGTAAACCCTCTTGAATTACGAAAAATTGATTATAATGAGCATCCTGTATTTGCCTTTCTTCTGACAGAAACACCAGTTGAAGAAACTGCTGAACTTGATTCTATTTTAATATCTGATTTAAAAAAATATGTCAGCTTAAAATAAGTTATGTTTTGTTTGTTTTGGTTTCGTTATTGTAAAATAACAAGGCTGGCATGCAAGGTAAGATATCCTTAAATATTTGTGTCATGCAATTTTAAAAACAGGAGATGATATGTACGCATTAGCCATAAATGGAAGCCCTAGAAAAGGCGGAAATACAGAGATTTTGCTAAATGAGTCTTTGAAAGAGCTGAAAGCAAAAGGATGGGACACTGAACTTGTAAAAGTTGGTGGAACTCCAATTAGAGGCTGTATAGCTTGTCAGAAATGCTTTGAGAACAAGGATCAGCAGTGTTCTGTTAAGACAGACAAGTTCAACGAAATTTATGCGAAAATGCTAAAGGCGGATGCAATTATCATGGGTTCTCCCACTTACTTTGCCGCTGTCTCTGCTGACTTAAAAGCGATGATTGAAAGAGCTGGTTATGTAGCCTACGCCAATGATCATGCTTTCTCTGGTAAGATTGGTGCTGCCGCTGTTGCCGCTCGTCGTGGTGGTGCTGTTCATGTTTATGATACCATCAATCACATGTTTCAAATGTCTAGAATGATTATACCGTGCTCCACATACTGGAATAGAGGCACAGGCCTAGACAAAGAAGATGTGTTAGATGATGCTGAAGGGCTCGCAAATATGCGCCACGTTGGTCAGGCCATAGACTGGCTTGGTCGTGCCATTGCTCCCCATATGGATAGTTACCCTAGAGCTTAGGACATTTTAACTTAGGGTGAGCGTTGTTTGTATTACCCTAAGTTTTGAGAATAATTTACAGCCAAGTTGC
Source organism: Desulfotalea sp. (assembly GCA_051531995.1). Lineage (GTDB taxonomy): Bacteria > Desulfobacterota > Desulfobulbia > Desulfobulbales > Desulfocapsaceae > Desulfotalea. The sequence continues at coordinate 103,686 of JAOPTU010000002.1, read as the reverse complement.
AAAAGAGTTTTTATAAATGAATCAATTTGAACACCAACGCCACAAACCTGAATCAGGATTAACAAGACCAAGAGAAATAATTGTTGCTTGTGCCCCCATGCGTAGCAATGTAAATATTTCTAGCATCGCTAGAACGGCTAGTGCCAGTGCCGTGCAAAAGCTTGTTTTAACGGGAAATGCTACCCTCATACCCAAGATTGCTAGAGACGGAGCTACAGAATTAGAAATTTCTACCCATCGAACTCTCAAACCGATTCTGATAAAATTGAAAAAAGAAGGCTATCGGGTAGTTGGATTAGAGCAAACCACAAACTCGGTAAGTATGCATCATTACGAGTTTCATCGGCGCACAGTCTTGGTCATAGGTAATGAAAGAACTGGGTTGACTGACGACATTTTATCCGTGCTTGATGATGTTGTGGAGATACCTATTTATGGGCTTCCGCATAGTTTTAATGCTGCAACTGCCGCAAGCATGTCTCTTTATGAATATTGCCGACAATTTCCAGAAGGTTAAGTTGTAAAATATTGTTTAAGAGAAATAAGTGGTACTCTTTATTGTTGGTCTTTTAGCTATGTTGCTAAGATGACAAGGTATTTCCTTTGTTTTAATCTTCTTGTATTATATTTTTCGTAGATACTAGCTTACTTATTCACTGACTTTTTTGTAAGATATGTTTTGAGTATCGATGTTTTTAGAGACTCATGGATAATTTCTTACTTTGAATTGCCTTTTTTTTGTTAGGTTTTAGGAAAAGTACAACTTCATCTGAATCCATAAATAACGGTTTTACTCGCCAGTGTTCCACGAGTTGAGGAACACTACCAATTCTTTTTTTAGGGAGAGGTCTAGAGGTAACCATGAATAGTCTAAAACTGAGGGTTTAAAATGAAACTAAACCTTATCATGGATAAGCTTTGATCTCAAATTGCGTTTTTGTGGTTAGGATTTCTGAGCATCTTGTGGTTGTGATATACAGTAGATCTGATGGTGGAACCAACTTCTTCAAATCCCAAAAAGAGGGATGCTTTTCCGCAGATACTTTACAAGGTTTTACAACAGATCTGAAATAGTAGGGGCCAGTTATCATTCTGGCAGAAGAACATTTGCAACCAGGCTGTTACAGAAAGGGTACGATATCAAATCGGTTAGCGTCTTGATGGGGCATTTGTAGCATACAAATGACAGCTCGATATATTGATACTAACCCTGTCCAGTTATCTGAGGCTGTTGCTAGCTTGTGATTAAAAACTAGGTGCTAATTAGACTATTTTTTGCAATCACGATAAAAATTTTCATGAGAACCTAGTGCAAGAAGCTCCAAGGTAACGGTGCCTTCTTCATGGCTGTATCCAAGAAGAGCAAGATGCTTATTCATTTTGAATTTATAAACACGCATATAAGAAAGATCGCCTTTCTTTTGTTCTCCTGATAATGGGGCTTCAACTAATTGACGTACAGCAAAATCAAGATCTTTCTTACTGTTCTTGTTCAGTTTCTTTACAGTTTTCTTGAAATTTTTAGTCTGGATTATTTCTTCAATTTTAACCAAAACTGTATGCCTCTAGCTCCCCAGCTTCTTTTTCAGCTTTAGCTATAACAGCTTGTTTGACAAAATCATAAGGAAGATCAGGGTTGTCTTCCATCATTTTGCCAATTTTTGCCCAATGTTCAATTTGCTTTGGAGTTGTTCTATCTAGTGCTTTTCCCATTATTGAAGCTTTATCAACAAGCTTTTTGTCTAGTCTAATACTTAAAGTTGCCATTATGTTTCTCCATTGTTTTTTTATTATTGTAGCAATGTATTACAAAAGATGCAACACGCAACAACAAGAGAGGCGTTAAATACCGTAAAGCAATTGAATGAGACATTGATTCGATATTATAGAAATGCGGACTGGTGTCAATCACCATTAAGTACATCTTTGGCGTGTGATAGTTAAGATTTTCATGGATAAGCTCTAATCTCAGATTTCGTGTTTGTTGTTAGTGTTTTGGGAAAGATTAATTTTCTAGATTCAGGAATATTCCTAACTTGCAGGTCTGCTTAAATGGTTAACATTGCCATTGGAACAGTCAGGCCAACATAGAGTCCTCCCGTCAAGTTGTCATATTTGTATAGAACATAATATTGTGGTGTTATGTAGAATGATATCATTACACCTTGCAAACACAATCTCAATATATTTATATAGGTTTTAGTTATTTATGGGTTTGGATGGAGCATTTGGAAAAATCCTATTAGAAATCTAAAATAGAATCGTCTTTCTGTCGTTTCTGCAATTTTGCGAGTTTTGCAGTTTCTACATAATTACTTGTTAGGCATATGAGGAATATATCAGGATATGGATGACGATCATTATATCGTAAATGCGAAGAACGCTCATATTGATACTAGTAGCTTTGAAAATGAGATTCTCGAAGATGTTCGTAGTCATTCGAGTATCAACGATAAAGAACTTGTAGAACTAATCTACAACAGAGTATTCTCAACAACGGCAATATTGCCCGTAGAGCCTGATGATCAAGCTCTTATATGTAGGTATTTAAGCCCGACAAAGTTCATTCAATTCCTGAACACTCGCGAAATTGCTTTTCCCGCTGCCCATCAATTTTCAGATCAGTGGGAGTGTGTGGTTCCTGAAGACTATAATAGAGCGGTTCTTAGTATCTTTCATAAACTTAATCGTCCAGCGTCCACGTGGACCAATTATGTAAGGGGTAAAGTATCAACTTGGAATGTTTCATGCTGGACTGAGCTCGACAATTACTTTGACGACCATTTGATGTGGTCGAACTATGCTGAAGGCAATCAAGGCATCGGGATTACTATAAGGTATAGTCAGTTGAAGGCGTATCTCATTAGCTCTGTAAAAGACTTGGATTTAGATGGTCAGCTACATTACGGAAGGGTTAACTATGAATCAATTTCAATGTTGCCGTTTAACAAACATAATATGTTTAGAAATGAGAAGGAAGTTAGGTTTGCTTTCAGATCATTCAACGGACAATTTATGACTATATCTATCGACGAAATATTTAATCTGTTCGGAGTACGAATTTCTCCAGCGGCGGGATTCGAGCATGCTAATATGATTCGTAATATGTGGCGTAAGTATGGTGGGCAGGATCGAATACAACATCCAGTATAGGTGTAAATGCCTAACCCGGCGCTCAAGAGGGACGGCAAGAGGCTATGCTGTTTGCCAAGCTCAGAGTTGAATCAAAACTTATAAGCCTCTTCAGACAAATCTGTGGGTGATTTCGGGGTAAATCACTTGCCGCCCCTTAGCTTAACGTTGAGGCTGTAGAAAAACTACAAAGTGCTTGATATTACAGGCTAAAATTTGTAAAATGTATTGAGCAAAAGCTCTTGGACCACTGAACATTGTCAAAGAGGATTTTCAATGCCTAGATACAAGCCATGTAATTTTGCACAAGGTCATATTCTTCCTGTCTTTTTCCCGAAACAGCTCCAGCAAGGAACACTGGAGTTTGCAATCAACCACATCATTGATCATGAACTTAATTTGGTGCACCTTGATCAGCGTTACTCTAATGATGAAGGTGGTGCTCCTGCATATGATCCCCGTACTCTTTTAAAGGTTATTCTTCTTGCTTATTCAAGAGGTATAACGTCAAGCCGTGAAATAGCAAAATGCTGTGAGGAGAATGTTGTTTTCATGGCACTTTCAGCATATAGCCGCCCGCATTTCACTACAATCTCGAACTTCATTTCTCAGATGGACAAAGAAATCATAGTATTGTTCCGTGAGGTTCTTATTTACTGTGATGAACTCGGCTTAATTGGTCGTGAGATGTTTGCGGTTGATGGCTGTAAACTTCCGTCAAATGCTTCAAAAGAATGGAGTGGTACTAAAAAAGATTTCCAGAAGAAATGCTTAAAACTTGAAAATGCAATTGAGCGTATTGTCCAGAGTCATCGTGATTCTGATCAGTCAAAAGCTGAAGATAAAGTACTTGAAACAGAAAAGCAATATATTGATACACTCAAGAAACAGGTAGAGAAAATACGAAAATGGGACGACCAAAACGATAACAAATTTGGACAAACTGGGAACACAACCAAATCCAATATAACAGATAATGACAGCGCAAAAATCAAATCCTCTGCTGGTGTGATTCAAGGCTATAATGGCGTTGCCATGGTAGACGACAAGCATCAAATAATTGTTGGAGCAGAAGCATTTGGCGAGGCATCTGAATACAACTTGCTGGAGCCAATGATTGATTTAACTAAAGATAATTTCGATTCAATCAACGGTAAAGGTAATGTTTTTTCAAATACGAAACTATTAGCCGATAGCGGTTTTCACACCAACAATAACATGAAGATGTTAGCTGATAAAAAAATTGATGGCTACATCGTTGATCGATATTTCCGAAAACGAGATCCACGGTTTGATAACTCAGGAAGATATAAAGAACGAACATCCCAAGAAAGCGTCCGGTTGGGCGGTCTAGGAAAAAATTTCTTCCAAAAGATTTTACTTTTGATCCTGACTTTAAGTTTTGCATATGTCCTGCTGGCAAGAGAATGTATCGTAGTGGTTGGCCTGTTTTACGAGGTGTTAAAAGAGCTGCCTTTACAGGTCAAAAACAGCATTGTCGACCGTGTCAATTACGGGCACAATGCTTGCATTATCCTGACAAAACGGAGGTTCGGCAAGTAACATCGGCTATAAATGCAGTGAATGAGAATTCAGCAGCCTCGCATGCTGAAAAAATGAAACGGAAAGTTGATTCAGTACTGGGAAAAGAAATTTACTCCAAAAGAATTGGAACTGCGGAGCCACCTTTTGCACATATTAGATCTGTTATGGGACTTAGCCGTTTCAGTTTTCGTGGGAAAAAAAAGGTCAACAATCAATGGTTATTGTTTTGTATCGTCCATAATCTAAAAAAGGTATTTCGATATGGATTAGAAGCTATGTAGTAACAGAAAATTAGCATAAAATTGAATTAGAGGGTTGGTTGGCTGTCATTTGTTATGAAGTTAATGCAAAAGCCAGATGAACGATGTAACATATTGATGCTCCACTCTTTATAATAATTTTGAAAAATCCTCAAACCAAGGATATAAATTTCCGCAAATGGGGTTTTTCTGCAGACTCGTTATGTAAAAAAAGGAAAAAATATGAAAGCTATTTTAAAAAACTCCTCTTTGCTTCGTGGGTTAATCCTTACATTTATAGGAATTATTTTTCTCATTATAGAGAATACGTTTTATCAATATCTTGACGAAAATCTTGTTCTTCATGAGAGTTTATTTATGCCCCTTGGTGTATTTACATCAATATTAGGAGTGCTATTCCTAACATTTTCGGCGGTTAAATTTATCTTAAGCAGATCAAAGCGAAACTAAGACAAGCTGATAATAGAGTAAAGGCGACGTAATAAAAATATTAACATAACAAATCGCTGGTGTGGACCCGTTCCGGGCCGCACACCTCAAGCGTTACTGTTTCCATCTCGAAGGTTTTAATATTCGACCAACGGTTCAAGTTTAGACTACTACTGTGAAGTTAGACCTGACCATTTCTATGGAATTGTTCAAAAATGGAGCAAATTAAAAGAAGAGATTACCAAAGAACACCTATTGAAAGTGTAACAGAGTTATAACGTGTGGTGTCCACTGTATATACGTTATAAAATATAGCAAATAGTTTGGTAACGGAGAAGAACTTGTAATTCCAATTACTAAGACGTAAGGGTAACACTTACTGTTTTTGGACGATATAGGAATGGTGATAACTTGAGAAAACCGGTTTAGGATGATAGATTATTGCTCGAAATAGTAAGTTCAAAGAGTACCACTTAAGATAAACAAGTGGTATTCTTTGTTGTTGGTCTTTTAGCTATGTTCTTAAGATGACAAAGTATTTTTTGTAACTTCTCGTGTTACCATCTTACCGATACAAGCATTTATTTTTTCTAAGAAAAATATTAAGAATATGCAGGAAATATTTCAATCGACTATCACTCTAAACGTACTAAATTTATACACGAAACAATCTAATAAGCAGAAGATCAATAACTTATTTAAGGTGCTTTAGCCGACAATCTTGCCCTAGATGTCCGCTAAAACATCTTATAATTCTCAATTGGCTACTTGGTTTGGTTAACGCTTGAACTGTTTCTTATAGTCATGTGTTGATTCAATACGTTGGGAGTGCATGAGGTTATCATGTGAAAAATTTTCTTGATGCTGAGTTGTTGCTTTTTGGCTACTCTGAAATTGGTTAAGCTTTAATTTGGATCGTAAGGTAAGGAAAGATTCAACACATTTTGGACAAAACTGACTTCCAGAGTGATCTTTAATTTCTTTCATTGCCCACTCATGCGATTTTCTTTTTCGATATGGACGATCCGATGTCATAGCATCGAAGGCATCCACTAAGCCAATTATTCTTGATTCAATTGGTATATCTTCTCGACTCAAACCGTCTGGATATCCGCTACCATCCCATCGTTCATGATGGTGTCTCACAACTTTTGCAATCCCTTTAAATTCAGGGTTTTTGTTTAGAATCATGGATCCAATGGCAGAATGTGATTGGATTTGAGCAATCTCTTCATTTGTTAATTTTCCAGATTTATTAAGTACTTCATCGGATATCCCAATTTTACCTATGTCATGCAAGTGAGCTGAGTAATGAATTAAGTTTATCTCTGGCTTGGGAATCTTCATAGCTTCTGCTAAAATTTCAGCTAATCCCGCAACACGATAAGAGTGCTCGAAAGTATAGGGGTCCCGAATATCCAGAGTTGTAATTACCATATCCACAACAGTGTGGAAATCAACAACATCGGGTAATGAGGGGTGAATGTTAGAAGGGAAAGTAGTCAATGAGAACTCCTAGATGAAGAATATTTTATAAAGATGATAATTTTGTATTTTTGTATGCACTGCATTCGACTTGATGAATATACACGGCGCGAAGTAAGAGTCAACTAATGAAGTTAGTCTATGGTAACTTTTGTTCGTAGATGTTTCCGACTTCTTGCATAATTGATAACTAGGCATAGCAAGCAAAACGAATGAAGTCATTAGATTGACAAGAGATAGTAAAGCTAATTTTTACTAAAGGGTGCCTAAAGTTGATATGTGATAGTGGTGCGGCTTGGTACTAAAAGTTGTCTTTAAGCGCGGATGAGCCTCGCAGAGCGACAACTTCTTCTTGTTAGCCTAATGCGATGCATGCTATTGCAATGTGGAGACTATTGTTGGTGGTTATTCCCATTATCCCAAACAACAGATAAAATTAAGTCTTACACATCAAGTGATGGAGAATTCTCTTGTTTTATAAGTTGTTGAATTTCATCATGATAAAGATAATAGCGCTTGGTTGTAATATCGTTTTTGCCATATTTTATCTCATCTCCTAAAATTTCTTTAAAACGTATTTCAGCTTCACTCTCATTATCAATCTTGACTCTACCGTCATGAATTATGTCAATCAAACGATCTGCATAAATGATGACGGTAGAGCCAAGGAGATAAAGGGTGTAGTCTTTTACAGGGATATCTAGTTCGACAGCCTCTGCTTTGGTAAGTCCACCACGAATATGCTTCTCCATGATACTATTAATGGTAGCTGGAAGACCAAGATCTTTCCCCATTTGAGCCCCTAAATAGCCGTGAGCCATTCCATGTGTTTCTATTTTCCCGAGATCATGGAAAAGTGCACCTCGACCGATTAACTCCATGTCTAGATTTGCATTCATTCTACTTCCAATTTCAAGCGCTTTTCAGCAACCTGTAGGGAATGCTCAAGGTCTTCGCTTTTCATTCCCTGGTTACTCAGAAGTTCAATATCTTTTTTCTCAATTTTGTAATTTGACATTAGTATTTCTTCTCGCTAAGAATATTCAAATGTTGATGAGATAATTGAAATACAGCTTTTAAACGTCTGTTTTTAGGTACTCGTCATTGTTTTTATTTATGATTCACTACTCATAACTATTCATTTTCAATGGTAACAATTCTTATATAAGAAAAAATATCAGAAACTAGCAACTAAAAGTTTTATTCAGTTTAAAAAAAAAATTAATCACACAACGCCATAGAGTGACAACTACCTAAATTATTAGTGAAAATATTTCGTTTTTAACAAGAAAGTACAATTATTTCCTTTGGGGTGTTAGTTGTTCCTAAACTTTTATGTTGACCCGTACCTCTTGTTCTGTTAGACTCGCCTCCCATTGATGAACTAACAAGCGCAAGTTGCTAGAAGCTCACAAACAATGGTGCGCTAAATGAATATTTTATATAGCTATTCCGAATACAGGAGGAGTGTTTTGCCAAAACAAAAAAATCTAACAGAAATGAGTAGAGAGAAAACATACCAAGTAGCAGGCTTTCTTAATGACTCACCAGATTATGCTCAAAAACTTTACAAAATGGGATTTGTAGAAGGAACACCCGTAGGGCTTGCCCCGGTAAGCATATCTGACCCACTAGTTATACAAATCCGTGGTAGCCGAATTGCACTCAGAAAGAAAGAAGCCCAACAGGTTTTAGTAAAGGAGCTGTAAAATGCACAAGATTGAAAGAATAGCCATAGCAGGCGTGCCAAACTGTGGAAAGACCAGCCTTTTTAATAGCTTAACTGGTTCTCAGCAGAAAGTAGGAAACTGGCCTGGTGTAACAGTTGAGAAAATTGAAGGACGCTTTCCTCTCCAAGGAACAACTATTGACCTAGTTGATCTTCCAGGTACTTACAACTTAAGCCCAGATACAGAAGATCAGAAAGTTGCTGAACGTGTAATCAGTGAAGGTGAATATGATCTTATCCTTAATGTTGTTGATGCAACAAGCCTATCAAGAAATCTTTTTCTTACTATGGATCTAAAAGAAAGGACAAACCAGATTATTGTCCTACTGAACATGGTGGACGTCGCAGAAAAAGAAGGGGTTGAAATTGATGTTGAAAAGCTAAGTAGAGAATTAAATCTCCCTGTAATTCCCGTTATTGCAGTAGATAAAGAATCGGTCGCAAAAGCATTGAAACTTGTTGAAGGTGAAATTGGAAAACTCCCCGAACACGACTCCCATGTTTCCATGGTCGATGTAATTGATTCTGTTAGTAAATATGCCACTATCGATAAAATCAGCAGTCGTGTTGTTTCGGAGAAAAAGGATAGAAATGAAAGCATTACCAACAAGATAGATAATATTGTAATGAATCGCTTTGCTGCGATTCCTATTTTTCTTGTATCAATGTTTATTACCTTCTGGTTTGCCATTGGTTTTGGTTCAGTATTCATTGATTTCTTCGATATTATCGGAGGTCTTCTCTTTGTTGACATACCAGCTTCAATCTTAGCTTCAATTGGAAGCCCTGAGTGGTTAATGGTGATGGCAGGAGGCGTTGGGGCTGGCTGTCAAACAGTTGCGACTTTTGTTCCTGTTGTATTCTTTATGTTCTTCTCTTTGGCTATTCTAGAAAACCTTGGTTACATGGCAAGAGTAGGTGTTGTTGCTGATAGAATGATGCGCAAAATAGGCCTGCCTGGATCTGCTTTCATTCCTATGGTTGTAGGGTTTGGCTGTACAGTTCCAGCAATCATGGCTGCTCGTACTTTGACGAACAAAAGAGATCGCTTCATGACTATTTTTATGGCTCCGTTCATGTCTTGTGGAGCGAGGCTTCCTGTATATGCACTATTTTGTGCAGCTCTTTTTGGGGCGTACTCTGGTTTTGCAGTATTCATGATTTATCTTATAGGCTTGTTTATGGCTATTCTCACTGGATACTTTTTAAAGAATACCCTTTTTAAGGGAACACTTTCACATTTCGTTATGGATCTTCCATTATACCACGCACCACAGTTTGGAAATATTTTTAAAAGTGCATGGTTAAGGATGAAAAACTTTGTGAGAAAAGCTGGCAAAATCGTTGTAATCGCCGTCTTTTTTCTTAGTGTACTTAACTCAGTTGGCCTAAAAGACGGAGATATCACTTTTGGAAATGAAGATTCACAAAATTCTATCCTTGCTTATGGTGGTAAAGCCATAGGGCCAATCTTTAAACCTATGGGAATAAGTGAAGAAAATTGGCCAGCTTCTGTAGCGCTATTTACCGGTCTTTTTGCAAAAGAAGCTATAGTTGGAACTCTCAATTCTCTATATGCTTCTTTGGATATGAAACCTGCGGCAGATACTGATGAAGTCGAAGAAAACTCAGAGTTAGATATCCCTGGAACAATAATAGAGGCATTCACTTCAACAGGTGAAGCTGCTGTCGGGCTGATTTCATCATTCGATATTTTAGGTATCGGTCTTATTAGTGAAGATAAAGATATAATCTCTGAAGAGATAGGTGCTGACGCTTCAGTATATAGGCATATAGCTACCCACTTCACAGTTTTTTCAGCCTTTGCTTACTTGCTGTTTGTCCTTATGTATTTTCCTTGTCTAGCTGTGATAGGAGCCGCTCGTCAAGAGATGGGAGGTTTTTATGCAAGTGTGATGGCAGTATATAGCACTCTTCTAGCATGGGCTGTAGCAACATTTTTCTACCAAGTGGCAGAAGGACATAATTTGCTCTATATCCTCCTCTCTTTATTCATTATTGCAACCATTTATGGTGGGCTTTATGTACTTGGCAAGCGCGAAAAAGTGACTAGCAATAATGTGTTTTCAATTCCGATTAGAAAGAGCTGTAATGACTAATTTTCTGTCATAATATTACCACCAACCGACCTTAATATCACTGTCAGCTCTTTATTGGCTGGCAGTGATATGGCTAACAAGCCAAAGATTTTAAAACTATCTGATAGTGAGATGGATCAACTGGGTATTTTTCATCGGCTCACTCATTATTGGATATTTGTTTGGTGCCAAACCATTCAAGCGGTACAGTAGCAATCCAACTCACCAATCACTTGCTATAATGATCCACCCGTTACCAGATTTGGTTAACATCGCTATCCTTGATAGCGAACCAGTTTTTAAAGCTGGTTTAGTTTGTTAACGGAGAAGATCCTATTGCTCGAAATAGTAAGGCCAAAGAGTATCACTTATTGTCGTGGCTTAGAATCTTGTTACTTCAATTTTGTCGCAACAAGCTCTAATATGTTTGATTAATTTTTTCTCAGTTAGTGACGGCATCTTATCTTGCAATTGGACAATGGAGATACGATTAACAAAATCCTCCTTCCCCGTTTTAATAACTTGTACCGTCCCTCTTGCTACTGCATCAGATATACTATGACAGGTGACAACACCGAGCCCTAATCCAGATTCAACACCAGTAACGACCGCCTGAACATTATCCACAACTAAAGAAGTTGTTATTTTGCTGATTTGCTTGCCGTAATGATGGGAAAACCAGGTGCGTAAATTGCGATAATTTTCATCATAAGCAATATACTTTTTATCTCGAAGCTCTGCAAAATCGATCTTACCTTTAATATTCTCTTGGAAGTATTCTGTGGAACAGGCTAGTAAAAAGCGCTCATCGACAACTGGTTCGGCGTTAAAAACTAGTTTATCGATAATGCCATGTTTACTGTGGTATACATCCATAATAGCAAAATTTAGATTTCCTGCTTTTAGTTCTGCTAAAATTTGGTCTGAGTTTGAAAGATATAATTCAAACCTGACATTTGGATATTGTTTTTGAAAACTTGCTATCATTTTAGGTAGGTAAAATTTACCAAATTCTGTTGCTGACCCTAAACGAATGGTTCCACTTGGTTTTTCTTTTCCCATTTCAAACTCTCGAATATTAATCTTCAGATTGTTGATAAATGGCTCGATGCTTTTATATAAGGTTTTCGCTTCTTGGGTGGGGATCAGCTTTTTATGTATGCGAGTAAAGAGCGTAATATTAAGTTCTTCTTCTAACTTTTTTAATTGCTGACTAATGGCCGAAGGACTTATGTTTAGACATTTAGAGGCAGATGTGAGACTTTTCTGGCGATATATATAATAGAAAACTTTTAGACGATTGAAATCGATATGGTTTAGCATAGCTTACCCTGTGGTTTATTTTGTTTAATTATATTTAATATAAGAGTTGTGATATATTTATCAACAATGACAGAAAAATAAGAATCAAAGCAGAATACAATCCTTAAGAGGTGAATAATATGTCCCAAGAAAACTGGAGAATAGAAACTAAAGCGGTCCAAGCTGGATACACTCCTAAAAATGGCGAACCAAGAGTGCTACCAATTAATCAAAGCACCACATATAAGTATGATACTTGTCAGGCCGTGGCTGATTTGTTTGACCTAAAGGCCGCTGGTCACATGTATTCACGTATTAGTAATCCTACCGTCGAGGCATTTGAAAATAAAATGGCAGCATTAGAGGGTGGTGTCGCAGCGTTAGCTTTATCTTCTGGACAAACAGCTTCTACCGTTTCTATTATTAATATCTGTGAGTCAGGTGATCACTTTGTCTCTCTTAGTACTCTTTATGGTGGTACTTTTAATCTTTTTAAGCATACTTTCAAAAAACTTGGTATCGAGGTAACTTTTGTTGCTCCTGATGCATCTGTGGATGAAATTAAGGCGGCATTTAAAGATAATACCAAGCTTCTTTTTGGAGAATCATTGTCAAATCCAGGCACTGAGGTGCTAGATTTTGCGAAATTTTCGGCTATTGCTAAAGAAAATGAAGTGCCATTTATTGTGGATAATACTTTTCCAACTCCATTTTTGTGCCGTCCTTTTGAGCATGGCGTTGATATCGTTATCCACTCTACCACCAAGTATATTGATGGGCATGCGACCAGCGTAGGCGGAGTTATTGTGGATGGCGGTAATTTCAATTGGGCAAATGGAAAATTTCCTGGTTTAACTGAGCCGGATGAATCATATCATGGACTTAGTTACACTGAGACCTTTGGTGAATTAGCTTATATTCTAAAGGCAAGGGTTCAATGGGTTAGAGATGTTGGGTGTTACCAAAGCCCTCAAAATGCTTTCTTGTCAAATAAAGGACTAGAGACATTGCATATCAGGATGGAACGTCATTCTGAAAATGCCTTGGCACTTGCTAAATATCTCGAAAAGCATGAGAAGGTAGAGTGGGTGAAGTATCCATTTTTAGAGAGTGATGAAAACTATGAATTAGCACAGAAATATTTGAAAGCTGGTAGTGGTGTTTTGACCTTCGGTGTGAAGGGAGGAAGTAAGGCAGCTGAAAAAGCTATGGATTTATTAGAACTTGCTAACATTGTGGTTCATGTAGCCGATGTTAGAACAGGAGTACTGCATCCAGCCAGTATGACCCATCGCCAATTAAGTGAAGAAGACCAGTTAAAGGCAGGAGTATTGCCGGAGTTAGTACGAGTTTCCGTAGGTATTGAAAATATAAATGATATTATTGCGGACTTTGAGCAATCCTTAGCCCAAGTATAACTTTGTAAGTTTTCGTATTCTTGTACTAGAAAAACTTAGCCCCTTTAGAGTCTCATCAAAAGGGGCTAATACTATTATTACGTTATATTGAAAAATGGAGTAGAAGCTTTATAAAGCACAAACACTACAAAGTTTTTCTTCACCATTTGCTATTATAAATTGCTCATTAAAGGTGAAGCCACATTTTGTGCAGGTAATTAAGGTATTTGGTTCCGCAGAGCTATGATTTTCAGCAGTAGGAGTTTCAGTTGTAACTTCGGCTATCGTTTCAATGATTGGGGGAATCGCCTTCTCATCAGCCTCAACCACAAAGATTTCTTTACATTTTGGACAACGAACTTTTCTGCCGATAAGATCGTCTTTAACCTTTCCTTTCACTTGGCAATGGGGACATACTATCCGCATAGATTTACTCCATATCGTAATGTGTTAAGCCTTTAACATTATACTTAGTGGCTGAGTTTAAAAACAAAGATTTAAGTACTTTACTGCAAAGTAATCAATGCTTCAAGCACCTTTGCTGTGATAAGGGAGCTATGAACGATAGTAATCAGAATTTAAAAACCAATTATAAGCATTGTTTAGTCCGTCTTCTAGTTCGTATCTATAGGACCAGCCCATGGATTTTAGGCGACTGACGTCCAGCAGTTTTCGGGGAGCTCCATCAGGCTTACTACTGTCCCATACTATTTTACCCTTGAAGTTAACTACCCTAGCTACAGTTTCCACAAGCTCTCTGATGGTGCAATCAATGCCTGTGCCAACATTTATATGGCTAAGCATCGGTTCGGTTTTATCCTCATAATCCTCTTTGGATAATTCCATAATATGAACTGACGCTGCTGCCATATCATCGACATGTAGGAATTCACGCATTGGAGAACCAGTTCCCCAGGCTACAACTTCCGAATCATTACGCACCTTGGCCTCATGGAAACGTCTCAGGAGAGCTGGGATAACATGGGAGTTTTCTGGATGGAAATTATCATGGGGACCATATAGATTTGTCGGCATAACAGACCTGTAATCCCTTCCATACTGACGATTATATGATTCGCATAACTTGATGCCCGCAATTTTAGCAACTGCATATGGCTCGTTAGTTTCTTCTAGGGTGCCAGTAAGCAATGCATTTTCTTGCATTGGTTGCTCAGCAAATTTGGGATAAATACATGAACTACCCAAAAATAATAATTTATTCACTCCGGCTAAATGGGCACCATTAACAATGTTGCACTCAATCATCAGGTTTTGATAAATAAAATCAGCAGGATAAGTGTTGTTTGCATGTATCCCACCGACTTTGGCTGCGGCAAGATATATTTCGTCTATTTCTCCGGTTTCAAAGAACTTTTGCACATCAATCTGGCTAAGTAGATCAAGCTCGGATCTGGTACGCAAAACCAGTTCAATATTCTCCTGTTTTTCAAGAATACGAATGATGGCAGAGCCGACCATGCCTCTATGTCCTGCGACAAAAACTTTTTTCATTTTTCCTACTCTTTGGTTACAGGTACATGGAAGCCGTGTTTTTCTAAAAACGCGTGTTGCTTGGCATTTTTCAAATCATTTTGAACCATCTCTGCACACATTTCTTCCACGGTTATTTCTGGCACCCAACCAAGCTCATTTTTTGCCTTGCTTGGGTCTCCAAGAAGGGTCTCCACCTCTGCTGGGCGAAAATATCTTTCATCAACCCTTACTATAACATCGCCAATTTTGATGGCGTGAGCATCATCACCAGTAATGCTCACAACCGTGGCAATTTCGTCCAAACCTTCGCCACTAAATTCTAGCTCTACTCCTAACCCTTTGGCTGATAAGCGAACAAAATCACGCACAGAGATCTGTTTACCTGTCGCAATAACAAAATCTTCAGGGGTACCCTGCTGAAGCATAAGCCACTGCATGCGGACATAATCTTTGGCATGTCCCCAGTCACGTAGAGCATTCATATTGCCCAGGTAAAGGCATTTTTCTAAACCTTGGGAGATGTTAGCAAAGGAACGAGTGATTTTTCTAGTGACAAATGTTTCACCACGGCGAGGAGACTCATGATTAAAAAGGATACCGTTGCAAGCGAACATTCCATACGATTCTCTATAGTTAACTGTGATCCAGTAGGCATACATTTTAGCAGCAGCGTATGGTGAACGTGGATAAAATGGAGTTGTTTCCTTTTGTGGAACCTCTTGAACCTGACCAAATAATTCAGATGTTGATGCTTGGTAGAATTTAGTTTTCTTTTCTAGACCTAAAAATCTGATTGCCTCAAGCAAGCGAAGGGTACCCATACCTACAACATCGGCGGTGTATTCTGGTGCTTCAAATGAGACTGCAACATGGGATTGGGCGGCGAGATTGTAAACTTCATCTGGCTGTATTTCTTTAATGATGCGGGTAAGATTTGAAGAGTCGGTCAAGTCGCCATAATGGAGTTTAAAACGAGCATTTTCCACATGGGGATCTTCGTAGATATGATCCACACGTTCGGTATTAAAAGATGAGGCTCTGCGCTTAATACCGTGCACCTCGTAACCTTTTTCTAGTAATAACTCTGCCAAGTATGATCCATCTTGTCCGGTGATTCCAGTAATCAATGCTTTTTTCATTTCAATCTCATAACAGTAATAATTATTTTTCTTTACAAACCTGCAGTTAAGTAAATATTGAGTATTATTTGTATACCATAAATGAAAATTTCTTTCTGCAAATCTCTATGGTTAATAAATAGAAAAAGGTTTTCATCATCAAGAATTGAGTCAGAAAACCTTTGGGTTGGAAGAGAGAATTTTTTTCGCTATTATTTAAGTCTACCTTGGAAAATTGCTACTTTGCCCAACTTCTTCGTTGAACTTAAAATTTTATCCTCGGAATATTGCTTATATGCCTACGGTAAAATTTTGCGTCCGCCTCGAACTTGAACGAACTTTCTAATTATTCAAGATACCCTTAAGTTGAGGCAATCTCGGCAAAGATAAGATAGCGATCGTCTTGTCCTGGAATGATCGAATCAAACGGGTAGCATGTAATTAAGGTTAGCCATGGTTTATCGGTTTGCTCAAGGTAAATGTTATCGGCAAGCTGAATGCTACTACCTTTAACCTGATAGGTTATTTTCTCCCCGGATAATATTTGAACCTCAAGTTCATCTCCAAGTCTTAAGTGTTGTAGAAATGAGAAGCTTGTGTCTCTATGCCCAGCTAGCACACTATTACCACCACTGCCGATGGGCGCACTGTCAGATTGAAATCCAGGGCCAAAGGCAAGAACTTCACCACTCGTTCCCTTTAAAACGATGAGGGAAATATTTAACCTCTTGCTATAAAGTTTGGCTACTGGGGTAGTATCTGCCCATGGCCAAGGTTTGATGGATGTTTGGTTGTTAAGACTTTCTTGCCAAGCTCTTTCTAGTAAAAACTGAGCAAGATAGGCTTTAGCAGGAATCCATGTTCCTTGAATGAGAGAACAGGTTCCCATAATTATGAATAAGCCAACTAAGAACAAATATGGTTTTTTCATCTGTCTACCCTTCTTAAAAGTGCCATCAAGGTTAAACCAAGAAATATGGCAAGCAAACCAAGAAACTGCATTAGTTCTGCTGGACTAGCTGTTTGAGAACTACCACCGAAAACTGATGGACTGGCCATGGTAAGCATTGGTTTTGCCATTTTTGTGAGTTTCTTTTTAGGTATGTTGTTTTCTTCTAAGGAATCTAGCTTAGCCATTTTGTCAATTGGAGGCAGCTCTTCAACCGCAACAAGACTAGTGTACTTGCTGACTAAACTATATTTTAAAGCCGTTTGGGTTATCTGCTCTTTCACCAAGGTTTCATCAGCACCTAGGTATCTAGAATCCATTAGTGACTTTATTTTTTCTCGTGCCCAAATTCCATTCAGGCCATTTTTTTTACCAGCTTTATCGAGTGTTAAACTACTATTCCATTTACCATTTAAACCTTTCCCTTCAATACTTAGCCTGCCAATTTTATTTGGGCTACGAACGGCGATAAGTAGTGGTTCACCAGCATATAGGTCAGGGATTCTATTTGGAAATATTTCTACATCTTTATTTTCAAGCGCTGTTATTTTTATTTCTGTTGCTACTGGTTTTGCGATCTTATCAAATAGTGATGACATTTTCTCTTTTACCTCACTACTTTTACTAATATATGTGTAGCTTCCCCTACCTGCTTCTGCTGCTCTATTCATAAAATATGCGTTTGGAGCGGCTCCGATACCCACGGTGAAAAGTCTATTATGATCGACATTTTTGTTTATCAAGCTAAATAGTTGCTTCTCGTTATCGATGGCACCATCTGTGATGAAAACTATTTGTCTCAATTGCTCGTTATTGTATCTTTTTTCGGAAAATGCTTCTTGCAGGGCACCCATCATCTCTGTACCGCCATCCGCATTTAAGGTTTGCACGTATTCCTTTGCTGCAGCAAGTTTTTCTGCGGATGCTGGAACTGGCCCATTAAACAGAGAGTGAAAAGTGTTGTTGAAACTTATGATATTGAAGCTGTCTTTAGCGGCTAGACTATCTAGGGCTACCAGTAAGCCGCTTCTTGCCTGTCGTATGGATTCGCCACTCATTGAACCGGAAACATCTATGATAAAAGTCACCTGTCTAGGCGTTTTCATCTTGCTAGGGATTTGTGGTGGCATTAACATAATTAGGCTGTAGTTGTTGCCATCTTTAACTTCATTAAAAACTGCCGCATTAATTATTTTTTCTTTTTCTGGTTGCCATTCCATAACAAAATCATTGTAGCTGCTGGAGGCTTCGGACATAGTGATCTGATAGTTTCCAGCACTAATTTTTTGTTTTTTAATACTGTGATAAAGCGAGTTAAGGTTTGATAATTTCATCCCGGCTTGTAAATTAATTTTCATACTCATAGGACTAATTTGTTCTTTTAGTTCGGCATGGCTTGTTGGCTCAACGCCCCACCCAGCGTCATTTACAAGGACTTCACCATCGGTTTCTTTTATTTCTATTGCTTGCGGGCTATATCTTGGTGTGATTGCCATGGGAAAACGGAGGCTGAAAAGGCCATCTTTGTAAGCAACCACTTGTTGATAGGAAATTATGATAGTTATCTTTTCACCTGGACCAATATTGGCAACGCTGGTTGAAAACATATTGGGACGCTTCTGTACTAAAAGGGAGGCTTTCTTGCCTTCGGATTTTGCTTGCTGGTAAATTTTTAGAGCCTTCTCTTTCTCTTTGATTATTCCATTGATAACTTTTTTACCAATAATCATTTTTAAACTATCAACTGCTGATTTTTCAGAAAGTGGAAAAACGTAAACAGCTTCCATTGGGCGATCTATGCGATTGATAAATTCCTGCTCGACAGTAATTCTGGCGGTCAATCCATTTATTTCCATATTTACTTTTCTGCTGAGATCAGGTGCTGGGTAATATTTCCCATCTTCCTTAAAGAGTAATTCACCGCGACTAATTTCATCCATGGTTACTTCTTTGCCCAGATTATTATCAACTGTCTTTGCTTCTGCGGTATCTATCATGGCAAATATAACCAAGCAGAAAATAACAAAGATGTACATGGCGAACATGGTGTCGGCTGGATCAATTTCTTTTCTCTTTTTCATCATCTTTCCCGTTAGCTTATATTTTTTGGTTGGGCTTAGTTAAATTGTTATCATGATTTATATAAAAACATAACAATATGACTTTGGGCTGACTAAAAAGTGATGAATTATGACAATTGTATAAATTGACTTAGTCGAAGAAGTAAAATTTAATATTTGGGAATAAGGAGTACAGAGGATAGGGCGTGGGAATTGAAAAACAGCACACCCTTAATTGTCACAATAGTTTTGACTAAAGACATGTCGTGACGGTACGTAAGAGCTTTGCGTGGTTGTTTGTGATGTCTATGCTCAGTCGTAGTTTGCTTGTGGGTGGTTAGGGCTTGGGATTGATTACGACATGGTAAAGAGAAAAATGGGTGGAAACCAGAAACACTCCTTGATAGAAATGCTTCTGGTTGGATGCTAAACATACTATTTACGAGAAATAGTATGTAATTGTTTAATGCGAATAAGATGGCGGTTTGTTGTGAACTCACAATCTTTAGGCTACCTTGAAATATCGCTTATATGTCTGTGGTAAAATTTTTCGTCCGCCTCGAGCTTGAACGAATTTTCTAATTATTCAAGCTACCCTTTATTTAATCTTTGCCTTATTTAAGGACTCAGCTGCGGATGTGCCAGCGAGCCATCCTGTAGAAAAGGCAGCTTGCAGATTAAACCCACCAGTGTCACCATCCAAATCAAGAAGTTCTCCAGCTACATAAAGACCTGATATCTTTCTTGATTCCATTGTTTTTGGGATGACTTCTTTTAGGTTAAGGCCTCCTGCTGTGACAATTGCCTCGTCATAATCACGGTGACCATCAATTTGGATTGTAAAGTTTTTAAGATTATGCACGAGCTTCTTTCTCATTACTGCAGGAAAAGTCCCAGCTGATGTTCTAGCGGCAAGTTGGCAATGGGCTAGGAATGGGGAGATTAATTGCCTTGGCAACAGACCTCGCATTACAACGGCAATATTTTTAGTATGTTGTTCTGTTAGATCTCTGATGACTCTGGCATCAAGTTTTGTGGAATCTAGTGCTGGTTTAAGATCAATACTAACCGCGACTTCATCCCCGTTCTTTAATGCTTGTACGGCTTGCCCAGACATACTTATTCCGCATGGACCATTGATGTGACCATCCAGAAAACTGATTTCACCAAAATATGTGGCTTTTTTCTTCTTGTTAACGAGAAGACAAGCCTCAATGTTTTTTAGCTCCAAGCCTTCTAGTTTTTCTGTTATGCCCTCTGCGCTAGTAAGTGGCACAAGAGCAGGGTGTAGTGGCTCAATGGTGTGCCCTAGCTCCTTGAGAAAACGGTAACCGTCGCCGGTAGAACCTGTCCGTGGATAAGATTTACCGCCAGTGGCAATAACAACTTTTTTACAAGAATATTTAGTGTTGCTTGCCTGGACACCGATGATTTTACCATCTTCTTGGAGAATATGGTTGATCGCTTGGTGTTGATACACGGTCACATCAAGCTTTTTTAGCCATCTATCTAAGGTTCTTACTACCTCAAGAGCCTTGCCAGATTTAGGAAAGTATCTTCCACCTCTTTCTAGGGTTACTTGCATGCCATTGTGGCTTAGTAGTTTAAGTAAGTCATCGCTGAAAAATCTACCAAATGCCTGTCGTAGAAATTTACCGTTCTTGCCAAAATGACCTATGAAGTCAGCTAGTTCAGCGCTATTGGTAACATTGCATCGACCTTTGCCGCTGATACCAATCTTGCGACCGGTCTGCTTCATTTTTTCAAAAAGGGCAACACTTGCACCAGACTCTGCAGCTGCGCCGGCTGCTAATAATCCTGCGGCACCACCACCAATTATAATTATATCAAATTCTTTCATATATTTTGATTGCTTCTTCCATAACAGATGTGACCATTTGTACCATCAATGGTAATTTGTTGGTCATTTTCAAATAGCATTAATGCACTAGACACGTTGCATACTACAGGTATTCCAAGTTCACGGCCGACTATTGCGGCGTGCGAGGTGAGACCTGCTGCCTCAGCAATAATCCCGTTAACGTTTACGAGGTAATCGATCATACTCTCATCGGTAGAACTAACTACCACAATTGCATCCTTAGGTAAATTCTCCCAGTCACTTTCTTTTTCAATTATTCTAATAGATCCCATTGCCTGGCTACTGCCAATTCCTTGCCCTGTAACGCAAATATCAGCTACAGTATGCACTTTTAGCATATTTGTTGTACCTGTTGAGCCAAGCGGCATACCTGCTGTGATAACAACTAAATCACCATTGTGAATAAGTTTAGCTTGGGTTGCGGCGTGGATTGCTCTATCTAGCTGCTCGTCCATGGAAGAGCCAAAGCTACAAAGAAGTGGCATAACTCCACGTATTAATTGCAGATGCCTAATGGTACTAGGCGATGGACTAATGGCAATAACAGGAGCCATGGGACGATACCTTGCCACCATGCGAGATGTAGAGCCTGATGTTGTAGCCGTAATAATGGCAGCGGCTGACAGATCGGCAGCAGTGGCGCAGCTAGCATAGGAAATAGAGTCAGTAATAGTTGGTCTTCTGTGTTTTAATCCTTCTGCTAAAATAGCTTTGTAGTTAAGTGAGTTTTCAGATATCTCAGCACATCGCACTAGAAAATTAACTGCCTCAATGGGAAACTTACCTACGGCTGTTTCACCAGATAACATTACCGCATCTGTGCCATCGTAAATGGCGTTTGCCACATCACTTGCCTCAGCTCTAGTTGGGCTAGGCGAATGAATCATTGATTCTAGCATTTGGGTGGCGGTAATAACTGGTTTGCCTATAGCATTGGCTGATTTTATCATATGTTTTTGGATAATAGGGACTTCTTCTGCCGGCACCTCAACGCCTAGATCACCGCGCGCAACCATCACGCCATCGGCAGCAGATAAAATCTCATCGAGGTTGTTTACACCTTGACGATTTTCAATCTTAGCGATGATTGCTTGATCACCACCATTGTCCTCAATTATTTTGCGTACAGCCCATACATCATTTTCTTGGCGGACAAAAGAAGCGGCAATAAAGTCCACATCTTGCTCAACACCAAAGGCAATATCGGTTTCATCTTTGGCAGATAAAGATGGCAGGTTGATCTCAATTCCTGGAATTGCCACTCTCTTGCGGTCGGCGAGCATGCCACCTACTGTAACTGTGGTGATAATTTCTTCGTTTTTAATATCAACAACCTTAACAGTCAGTTTGCCATCGTCCATCAGGATTAGATCATCAATTCTGATATCGTTTACCAAGTTGGGGTAATTAGTACTGATCGTTGATCTTGTTGATGTCTCAGGTTTGGCTGTGATTATAAGATCTTGCCCAACGTCAAGGAAAATTGATTGTTCAAGGCCTTTTACACGGACTTCAGGTCCACGAGTGTCAAGAAGAATGGCAGTGTCAGCATGGACATTTAGTCTAGCAGTTTTCACATTGTTAATAAGAACTTTGTAACTTTCAGCATTGCCATGGGATAGATTGATTCTCGCAACATTCATTCCCGCTTTAATTAAATCGGTAATTTGTTCTACGCTTTGGCTTTCTGGTCCGAGGGTCGCGACAATTTTTGTCTTATTCATTTTGTAAACCTGTCCTTCTCAATTATAATTTTTCACTAGGGGCGAATGAATCAAGAACTACTATATAATGCAAAAGAATACTATAAACTGTGATGAATTGCCCAATTTAAACAATCTAAGTATTGATAGTAAAGCTCAATTAAATTTATAAATAGTCTGTAATGGGCAAATTATGTCTTGTATCTTTCATGGATATATAGAATTGTGCCCCCTTTACTTCATGGGAAAAGATCATTATAAATTATGTGATTAATTCACAGTCTTTTATATTTTTTAGGAGGAGTCTTATGTCTGTTGCAAAGCGTGGAAATAATGTGAAGGTGCATTACACAGGAACATTGGAAGATGGAACCGTATTCGATAGTTCTGCCGAGCGTGAACCACTTGAGTTCGCCATTGGAAGTGGAGAGGTTATCGAAGGTTTTAGTGATGCTGTGCTTGGCATGGCAATAGGTGAGAAAAGGGATATTCTTATCCCTGTTGAGAAAGCCTATGGTGAGCGTAAAAATGAGATGGTTATGAGCTTTGATCTTTCTCAGGTGCCAGAAGATTTAAATCCTCAGTTAGGTGATAGAATGGAGATCGGTGGTCCTGATGGTAATTTGCTACGAGTAATCGTTGTAGATATTACAGATAAGGAAATAATCCTTGATGGTAACCCACCCCTTGCAGGTAAAAATCTTAATTTCTCTTTAGAGTTACTTGATATTACTATGTAAGTAGTTTAGTTATGCTCCCTATTTACTACATGGTAAAGGGAGCATGATTAGAGGTGAAATATTGCGGGTTTTGTTGCATTATCTTGGCTATCTTTTCGTTTTTCTTGAACTTATTTTCTAAAAAATCCCTCACTTTTTTTCTATCCCAGCCTGTTGGGTGTATAAAATCCACATACACAGAGAGATCGCCGTCGTTGTGTCGAACTGTCTGGTATTTATTTGCCTCTTCACCGCATATTGGCATATTGAATATAGATAGGTTTAGAAAATCTATATAGTCCGCGTGTTCTATGGTGAACTGCATAGTTTTTTCAGCCTCAGCCTCAGTTTCTTCTGGTGTTCCAAAAAGTAAATATACATAAGTGCCAATGCCAGCCCGGTGTAGTGTTTTTAAGACATTGGACGCGAGGTCCAAACTTATTCCTTTCTGCATTTCCTGAAGAACTTTTTCGCTGCCAGATTCCAGCCCTATTTTTAGCATCTTACAACCAGATTCTTTTAGCGATCTTACAAAATTAATATCAGTTAGTTGATTGCTAATCCTAGTAAATCCATACCAAGGCACACCAATGGGAGATTTAGCTATTTCCTTCATTAGTCGTGGACTAATGGCACTATCAAGGAAATGAATTAGTTTTGGGTTCGTGCTTTTTATGAGAGAGTTCAAATCCCCTAAGACTTGTTTTTCAGAAAGACATATATATGGGTTGTTTTCACTTTTTTCTGGGCAAAAAGAACATTTACGCCAATAACAACCTATAGAAGCGGCATAGGGAAGAATATATCCCGGGCTTAGGTAGTTATTATGTTTTAACTGTTCATGGTCGGGCAGGGCAGAACAATCTTGTTTTTCATGTCCTAAAATTTTAACAAGTGGTTCTTCCCCAGGACCAACGATCAGATGGTCAATCAAATTAGAAAAATTATTTTGCCAGTGAGGACTTTTGAGCCAAGTGCTTACTAGTCCACCTCCCACTATAATGGGCAATTGGGGGAAATTATCTTTTATATAACCTATGAGAGCAAAGGCAGGCAGAGCTTGACTGAGAAAATTTATGGATATGCCAATATAATTGACCTTTTGTTCGTTTATTAGACTAGGTATTTTCTCCTGGTAAACTTCATAAAATATGTTTTTCTTATAATTTGAGGCTGCATTGATTAGATCCTCACTGCTACTGGGGGAGAGGTTGTGGTCTAGGTAATTTGCCATGCTAATGGCGAGATCGTATTCTTTGCCTGCTAGACTTAACAGTCTGTTGAGGTCATTAATTGCTTTTGTGTAGCGGGGAAGTTTCTTGTATGTCTCAATATTATGTAGTTTTTCTATGTTTTGCGTTTTGTTTTTAAATGCTCTTTTAGACCATGTGTCATTTACGGTGATGGGTTTCTCTAGTAGGTGGTGAAAGCAGTCAATATTTAGGTCGTATGGATAGCATTTCAACCCATGCCCTTTGAGATGTGCTGTTAGCTGGGCTAAGGCGGCGGATGGTTCACATGGTTTGGTGAAGGGCGGCTGTATTAGAAGCATTATTGTGACACCGAATTTTATCGTTAGAAAGGGTCATCTTGTTTTAAATCGAAGGTGAGCCTAATATATTTAATTTTAAATTAATAGTTATATCTTCCTTGAAATAATTGATTCTAGTCCTTATCATCTCACCATTATTTTGAAAAGTGAAATTGATCAATAGATCTTAATTGGTTTAAATTTATAAAAGGGGAAATTATGTTGAGTTGGATGAATAAAATTGCACCGTTTTTTGTGGTGCTAGTTGCAGTATGTTTTATCGGCGTTAGCTCGGGGGCTTATGAGGCGGAAGCTAAGTCTAGAATGGGTGGCAGATCATTTAAATCAAGCCCTAGTAAAAGCAGCACTGCTTCAAAATCTACGTCAAGCAGCTTTTCTAAGGGGATGATGGGCGGATTGTTAGGTGGTGCCTTAGGTGGTATGCTTTTTGGCTCCATGTTTGGTGGGGGCGGTAGTGGTATGGGTATTTTACCATTATTGATTCTTGCGGGTATCGGTTATTTTCTTTATAGAAAATTTACGGCTGGTGCTAATGCGGGTGGAGCAAGACCTGGGTTTAATCAAAATCAGGGGAATGGTTTTGGTGGTGGTTCTGGGGTTGCAGGTAGCACTGGTGTTAGACCACCTCCAGCGGGATCCTTTAGTGTATCACCAAAGGATGATGGTATAGCGCAAATTCGTGAGACCGACTCTAAATTTGATGCCGCTTATTTTGAAGAAATTGCCTCAGATGTGTTTTTTCAAGTGCAGGCGGGTTGGATGCGTCGTGACCTAGATTCTTACAGACATTTATTAGGTTCTGAACTTGCCAGTGAATATGCTTTAGAGTTTGATAAGATGATAGCAGAAGGTAGAACTAATAAACTAGAGTCAATTGCGGTAAGAACTATTGAAGTCGTGGATGCTGGTTCCGACGGACGAGAAGATTTTGTCACCGTTCGTTTTACCGCAAGTCTTCTAGATTACACTGTTGATGATAAGACCGGAGAGGTTGTTGAAGGTAGCAATAGCGTGCCAATAAAGTTTGTTGAAAATTGGAGCTGGGCTCGCCCTGTAAGATCTCAAGACTGGAAGCTTGAAGGGATTAATCCACCTGAGTAATATTTCATTTTGTTAGAAAATTTTAAAAGGCCATGTGTTGTTTACATGGCCTTTTTGTGTTTGCTCAGTGTTTATTTGCTTTGCTTACTCCCTACACTTTTTCAAGGGATTTCAGGATTTCAGCGCATTTGTTATAACCTCTTTCCATAATTTCTTCTGCCTCTGTAAGTGTTTGAGCTTTATATTCTTCATCATCGATATCCTTCATATTGATCAGGACATTCTGGTAGGCACCCCAAATACCTGTTTCAAGGGATTTGGCGCCAACCTGGGTGTCTGACTTAGATACGGGATTTCCGTATAGGGCCACTTCAGCTAGAGGCTCCCAAGCTTTATCCGCAAGGCGCATGGTGGTGAGAGGAATATTAATTGCAGCTTTTAAACCTGCTTGCATCTTGGCCATTCTGGCCTCTTTCTCAGCATCGGTATTTTTTGGCATACGCAAACCGTCAATATATTCATTGAATGCGGAGGTGTCTGCGTCGATCATTGGAATGAGTTGCTGGGTGAGGTTATGAAGAGCTGGAATGGTGTTTACCATGTGCGGTTGTACATCTTCAAACTTTCTGACGCCGTAGGTGAGCTTTGCAACCATTGCACCAAGACCAGCGCCAACTGCGGCAATAGCTGCGGAGGCAGAGCCACCACCAGGAGCTGAAGATCGAGCGCCAATTTCTTCAATAAATCCCCGTAAACTTAAAGTAGCAAGCGGCTCATTGGGTTCTTCTGCAACTATGTATTCAATAATTCTCTCTTTTGGGATAAATGGAGAAACTGAGTTTAGTCCCATTCGTTCTATTGCAAGTCGGATCTTTTGGTCTTCTTCATAGATAAAAAGATCTTCTTTCTCCATGTAGTAATCTGCTGCCATGAGCAGAGAATCGATAGGTACAATTCCGACAATCTCTGAGCCAGCTATTCCAACTCCTAATTCGCTTGCTTTCTTTTTGACTTTTTCAAAAAGGACATGGATTGGTGTGACGTTGAAGTTGTTGAGGTTTACGGTTACCTGAGCCATATTGTATTCAGCCACGAACCATCCCATGCCTTTCACATCTTTGAGTTCCCCAGGCTGGTTTTTACCTCTTCCTGCTTCCCGTAAATCGAGTGCAATGCGATGCGCCTGGTTTGAGGTTCCCAAGATGTTGACATTGTAAGCGATGAGGAACATTCTGGCCCCTGTGGCGGTAATACCCCAGCTTGGCATGAACTCTTCAGGGCCAAAGTCTGGTTTCCATTTTGGATCTTTAAGGCGCTCTTCGAGGGCTTCGTACTCGCCTCTGCGTACATCGGGGAGTTTGCGTCGATAGTCGTGAGCCGCAGCTTCCTCATAGAGGTAAAAAGGAATACCCAGCTCTTCTGATGCTTTTTTTGCAAATTTCTTTGATATCTCGGTGCATTCTTCCATTGTGACGCCTGCCACAGGGATGAAAGGACAGACGTCCATGGCGCCAAAGCGGGGATGCTCACCTGTGTGATGGCGCATGTCGATGCGTTCTTTACCAACGGCAGCTGCAGCAATTGCGCCTTCAATTACACTTTCAGGGTCACCAACAAAGGTATATACCGTTCTGTTTGTGGATGCTCCTGGATCAACATCAAGGAGGGTGCAGCCAGCAGTGTTTTTGATCGCATCTGCGATAGCGTCAATAACTTCTCGGTTTCTACCTTCTGAAAAATTTGGTACACATTCGACTATTTTTTTCATATTAATTTCCTTGATTCCAGTTTATAAAATTGCAAATTCTAAAATTGTATTTTTCGGCTCAGGCTACTTTTTTACCACGCTTATACACATCAGTTACAGGAGATACTCCTGCGTGGTAGGCGAGGATTGCCGGAGATTCTCCATCGAGAAGGACAAAATCTGCATCTTTACCTTTTTCAAGACTTCCGCTGTTTTTTGCAATGCCGATACTATATGCTGAGTTTAAGGTGGCACCAGTCAGTGCTTCTGCAGGAGACATATCCATATTGAGTATTGCAAGGCCAATGATAAAGGGCATCGATTCAGTGAAACTTGAGCCTGGATTACAATCTGTAGCAAGAGCCACTGGGAGGTTGGAGTCGATCATTTTCCGTGCTCTTGCATATGGTTTTCTGAGACTGTAAGCAGTTGCAGGGAGCAGGTTGGCGACAACACCAGCCTGGGCCATTTTCTCAATGTTCTCATCACTTGCTGCAAGGAGATGATCAGCGGAAATTGCTCCAAGTTCGGCTGCAAGCGCAGCGCCCCCAAGATCATGTACTTCATCTGCATGGATTTTAACTCCCAAGCCAATATCCTTTGCAGCTTGCAATAGTCGTCTACCCTGCTCGATGCTGAAAACACCCTTTTCGACAAATATATCGCAGTAACGGGCAATGTTTTGCTCTGTTACAGCGGGTAGCATCTCATCTATCAGCAAATCGATAAAGGCGTCAGGGTCTTTTTTGTATTCACCTGGAATTGCATGCGCCCCTAGAAAAGTAACAACTACATCCTGAGGACTGGTTTTTGCCACACGGTCAATGGCTGCTAGCATTTTCAGCTCATTTTTGGTGTCCAAGCCATAACCACTTTTAATCTCAAGGCTTGTGGTTCCAAAGGAGAGGGCGGTGAGCGCATGCTTTAAGGTGTTTTCGTAGAGCTCATCTTCTGTTGCTAGATCGACGGCCTTAACAGAGGATAGGATACCTCCTCCCTGCTTAAGTATCTCAAGATATGGGGTGCCAGCAATTCGTAGCTCAAATTCAGCCTCTCGTCTTTTGGCAAAACAGAGATGAGTGTGCGGGTCGACAAATCCGGGAACCATGCATTTTCCATGACAATCAATTTCTTGATCAATGGTGGTGGAGCCAAGCGAGGCTAGGATTTCTTTCTTATCGCCAACCATACTTATTACGCCATTTGCAATCAGCAGAGCGCCATTGGGGTAATGGATTATTTCGCCTTGATCCTTTCCAGCAGCAGGGTGACCATTATCTTTTGAAGTATAGATACGGCAATTTCGAAACAGTTTTACAGACATTTTTTATTGGCCTCCATCCGTTTTTTAACGGATTATTTGATACCATCAAAAAGCGCATCTACAGCAGAACTTACGCTCGATTCATTGGTTCGAAATGGAACAGTGATTTGATCACCGTTATCGTTATTTTGATTATATTCCACAGCTACTTCCATGGCATTTGGGTTGCGGCTCCAATTGCGACGAGCGACGCCACCCATGACATCCCAGGACATTGCAGACCGGAGGATATCGTCTACCTGATCACTTCCGTCAAGGACCATACCGAAACCGCCGTTGATGGCCTTGCCAATTCCTGTGCCACCACCGTTATGAAGAGCAACCATAGTCATTCCCCGGGCCGCATTACCTGCAAAACAATGGGTAGCCATATCCGCGCAGACATTACTGCCGTCTTTGATGTTGGCTGTCTCACGAAATGGGGAATCGGTTCCGCCTGGATCATGATGGTCGCGGCCAAGCATAACAGGTCCAATGTCGCCTTTTCTCACCATGTCGTTAAATTTTAGAGCAATGGCAACACGTCCCCCCGCATCTGAATAGAGAATTCTGGCCTGACTGCCAACCACTAATTTATTGGCCTTGGCATCCCTGATCCAGATATAATTATCGCGATCTTCCGGGCGACGCTTCGGGTCGATACAGGACATTGCTGCACCATCTGTTTTGTCTAAATCTTCTGGCTTGCCGCTCAAACATACCCACCTGAAAGGGCCGTAGCCATAATCGAATATTGGGCCCATGATATCTTCGAAATAGGAGGGATAGATAAATCCGTCTTTGGCATCAACTCCGTTTTTGGCGACTTCTGTGACACCAGCATCGAAGACTGCTTTCAAGAAGGCGTTACCGTAATCAAAAAAGTAGGTTCCTTTCTCAACAAGTTTTTTGATAATTTCACAGTGTCTGCGTAAACTCTTATCAACAAGGGTCTTGAATTCTGCCCTGTCACTGGCCAGAAGATGAGTTCTTTGTTCAAAGGTGAGATCTTGCGGGCAATATCCACCATCATAGACCACATGGCAGGAGGTTTGATCTGAGAGAAGATCTATTTTGAGGTCTTGTTCGGCCAAAAATTCGAGAAGCTCAACGATATTTCCATGGTAGGCAATGGAGGTTGTATCTTTTGCAGCAACCGCTTTTGATGCGATCTCAAGGACCTCATCCAAATTATCTGAGACAACGTCTACCCAGCCCTGTTCGTGACGGGTTGTTATTCTTGAGAGATCGACTTCAGCTGTAATTGACACAGCCCCTGAGATTTTAGCAGCTTTGGGTTGCGCTCCACTCATGCCACCAAGGCCGGAGGTGACAAAAAGTAAGCCAGCAAGGTCACCATCATCAGGTACCTTACACATCAGACGACCGGCATTGAGAAGAGTGTTGTAGGTGCCGTGGACAATCCCCTGTGGGCCGATGTACATCCAACCACCAGCAGTCATCTGGCCATAAGAGGACACTCCCATTTGAGCAGCGATTTCCCAGTCGTCAGGGTTGTCGTAGAGGCCAACCATTAGGCCATTAGTGATGATGACTCTTGGGTTATCAGGGCTGGATTTAAAAAGACCGAGTGGATGACCAGACTGCATAACAAGAGTTTGATCTTCTGTGAGTACTTCAAGGTATTTTTTCACAAGCTGCAGTTGCATCCAGTCATGACATACGCTGCCTGTTTCCCCATAGGTAACAAGTTCGTAGGGGTAGAGGGCTACATCATGGCTGAGGTTATTATCGATCATCAACTGAAAGGCTTTTCCCGCCAGACAGTTGCCTTTGTATTCATCTACAGGAAGAGGAACAATTGGGTCCTGTGGTCTATAGCGGAAGCCATATATACGACCAAGGGTTTTAAGTTCTTCAAGGAACTCTGGGATTAATGTTGCGTGATGCTCTTCAGGTATGTACCGCAGAGCGTTTTGCAGGGCGATTTTTGTCTGCTCTTTGTTTAAGCGAAATCCACGGTCTGGAGCACGACGAATACCATCTTTAAAATTGGCTTTTTCAGGAAGAGCGGTATCAAGGCGAATGTTCATGGACTGAGAAATATCTATATTGGTGAGCATGTTTTTCTCCATAAGTGCTGTTTTCTGTCTCTAAAAGTGTCAGTTTTCTAAAACCAGAAGAGATGTCTTTGTTGTGGTGTCAAAAGTTACTTTGTCGAGGATTAGTTATGATTTCTAATTCGATCTTACAGTACCGCAGGTGTATATACAACTGTTTTTGGCAGATGGTTTTAGATTGCTTTGTGCTATGGGACCATTGGAGTATATGCAAGGGAGTATGTTTTCATCGTATACATGGTTAGGGATATGTGATGAGTATCGATATGTTATTAAGGTATGATCTATTCGCTGTAGGGATTGTCGTGTCAGAATGGACTATTTTGTCACTCGAAATTAATAGAGTCCTTTAGTCATAATTATCTGATGATAGTTGAGGTTAGTGTAAAGAAGGAAACTCCTGAGAGGAGGGGGGGATTGATTTTTAGGAGTAGAGGTTGTATATACAGCGGTAGATCCTTTTTGCATCGATGAAAAACAGAGGTTAGCGAGTATCTGTTATTGCCAACTCTAAATCTTTTGTTTTAGTCGGTGAGATGGGATCTGATACAGTAAGAAAAGAAAAGAGATACGGCTGAGGTTGTTACCCTTCAATTCACAAATTCAATTGGAAACGATATGCAAAAATTACAAATTTCACCCGGTACGCTTACCCTAAATCAGTTGAGAGTAGTTTTGAAAAATTCTGTGAAGCTATCACTTCATCCGGATTGTCTGGAAGCTATAAATAAATCGGTAGCTACAGTCGCAGGGGTTATTGAAAATGGCAGAGTAATATATGGTATTAATACTGGTTTTGGCTTGATGGCAAGTACTGTTATACCAAACGAAGAACTTGAGCATCTTCAACGCTCAATTGTTCTGTCCCATGCCGCAGGTATCGGTGCCCTCATGGCTGAAGATACGGTGAGGTTGCTCATGGTTCTCAAGATCAATAGTCTGGCACGAGGGTATTCTGGGATCAGGCTTGAAGTCATTGAAGCATTGATGAAGCTTGTCAACGCCGAGGTGTATCCTTGTATTCCGAAAAAAGGTTCGGTTGGTGCCTCTGGTGATCTCGCTCCGCTTGCGCATATGAGTACTGTTCTTCTTGGTGAAGGAGAAGCTCTTCATCATGGCAAGAGAGTCTCTGGGATGGAAGGGTTGGCAATTGCAGGGCTTGAGCCAGTTGTGCTTGGCCCTAAAGAAGGATTAGCTCTACTTAATGGCACCCAGGCATCAACAGCATTTGCCCTACAGGGATTGTTTGCAGCTGAAGATCTTTTTGCAGCAGCAATTATTTGCGGAAGCCTCAGTGTTGAGGCAGCTCTTGGCAGCAGACGACCTTTTGAGGCGCAAATCCATGAAGTGCGTGGTCATCAGACCCAGATCGATACCGCCGCAGCATTTCGGGAACTACTCGGTACCAGTGAAATTGGTGTTTCTCATAAAAAATGTGAATCAGTGCAAGATCCGTATTCTTTGCGTTGCCAACCACAGGTCATGGGAGCCTGTCTTACTCAAATTCGTAATTCCGCAGCGATACTTGAGACAGAAGCAAATGCAGTGTCTGATAACCCTCTGGTATTCTCAGAGACCTGTGATATTATTTCCGGTGGCAATTTTCATGCTGAACCTGTTGCAATGGCAGCGGATAACTTGGCTCTTGCTTTTGCCGAAATTGGTTCTATCTCTGAGAGAAGAACAGCACTGCTTATTGATTCACATATGAGTAAGCTTCCGCCATTCCTAGTTGAAAAAGGTGGTCTTAACTCGGGGTTTATGATTGCTCAGGTGACGACAGCAGCTCTAGCCAGTGAAAATAAATCTCTTGCACATCCTGCTTCAGTGGATAGTTTACCAACATCAGCAAATCAGGAAGACCATGTCTCGATGGCTACTTTTGCCGGTCGAAGACTACTTGATATGGCAGAGAATACAGCAGGAGTTTTGGCGATAGAGCTCCTCGCGGCTTGTCAAGGTATTGACTTTAGAGCACCTCTAAAAGCATCAGCAACTCTTGAAAAAGCAAAAGGTATGTTGCGAGAAAAGGTGTCTTTTTATGATCAGGACAGGTATTTTGCCCCTGATATTGAAAAGGCAAATAGTCTTGTTATTTCAGGTGACTTCAATCTTCTTGTAAAAGATGGGTTGTTGCCAAGCCTTTAGAAATATGGTCGTCACAAAAATGCCTTAACTCTTGAGGCAGCATGGTTTCTGTAAAAAAAATGACTGGCTATTGCGTTGAGAGCTAAAGGTGGGATATTACATGTAATATTTTTTACTCACCTTTCTACCTCCACCAGAATTGAACAACTAAAATTGTTTAGAATATTGAATGGCAACTATGACACTCCAAGCTTTTCTCGATAACATTGACCCATCACTACCACGCTATCAACTCGTAAAGAAATATATCGAATCACGTATTGATAGTGGGGAGTTGCTGGCTGAGATGAAAATTGAGTCTGAAAATATGCTAGTGCAACTACTTGGTGTCTCGCGGATGACTGTTAACCGTGGCCTTCGTGAGCTGACAGCAGAAGGTAAATTAATCCGCATTCAGGGGGTTGGAACTTTTGTTGCTAACCTTAAACCCCAATCAGCACTTCTTGAAGTAAAGTCTATTGCTGAAGAGATTAGGCAATCTGGTGGAAGTTATTCCTGTAAGGTTCAACTTTTGGAGGAAGAAAGTGCTAAACCTTCACTGGCACTTGCCATGGAGCTTCAGCCATATGCAACAGTTTTTCATTCTGTGATAGTTCATATGGACAACGGCGTTCCTATTCAGCTTGCAGATAGGTATGTTAATCCCGCAATTGCGCCAGATTATTTATTACAGGATTTTTCCAAGATTTCACCCAATGAATACCTGTTGAGCTTGTCTCAGATCTCTGAAGTTGAACATGTTGTTGAGGCGGTAATTCCAGATAGTTGGGTGCGGTCTTCACTTGATATTAATAAGGCTGAGCCCTGTTTGGT
Source organism: Desulfotalea sp. (assembly GCA_051531995.1). GTDB lineage: Bacteria > Desulfobacterota > Desulfobulbia > Desulfobulbales > Desulfocapsaceae > Desulfotalea. The sequence continues at coordinate 69,698 of JAOPTU010000002.1, read as the reverse complement.
GCTTTGTCGAAAGACATGGGTGGGGAAGACAGTTGCAACAAAAAGCAGTTTTTATTATCCCGGCTCTCGTTACAGTATCGGTGGTCGTTTTACACCATCTAATATTGGAAGTATTCAGGTTATGTAGTTGTTATTTGCGAGGTGTGTAGTCTGCGAAAAAATATGTCAAAAAAGTTGTATGAGGCAGAATGAAGCCAAAACCTTCGGCCACTGATATTAATCCCTGTATTACTTGTCTACATAAAATCCAAATTGGGAAATTAGCTTTTGGAAAAAATCTTAAAGCTTATTATTTCTAGCCAAATTATAATTTACTGTCCCAAATGATTAAGCTAATAAAAGCATTGAAACTATTTTAGGACGGTGTAGTGCGTTGGCAAAAGAGCCAACTAAAATCCTAAAATATTTTTCTCATGTGGTTTAGTTACTAAAGTCCTTACAAGTTGAAAAGTGCGATATATTTATTGAATAAAAGGATTAATTTGTTTAGGGATAAGAGTGCTGAATTATGTTTAAGCACCTAGTATTTCTTATGGCTACCTTGATAAATAGCTACTTCGCCCAATTCCTTCGTTAAGTTTTGCGATCTCCTTGAATTTGAGCAAGTTTTTGGTTTTTAAGGTATCCTTAAGCTCTTTTTGCGCTTTGAGTTAAACTTATTTGTTTTATGGGGATAATTGTCTAGTGGAATTAAAAGTTAAATTTGAACAGTATATCAGTCGGGACTGTTTTGTTTGCGGATATAGCAATAATGCTGGTTTGCATGCTCGATTTTTTATTCTTGAAAACAATTATATGGTGGCTCTATTTAAACCTCTTTCAGAACATCAAAGTTATCCTGGCAGACTCCATGGAGGTATTTCTAGTACTATTCTTGATGAAGCTATTGGACGTGCCATAATGCAGGAAGAAGACAGTGATATTTGGGGTGTGACCATGCAATCATCGGTTCGTTTTCGTAAGCCAGTTCCTTTAGATGAACCAATAATGGTCGTTTGTTGCATAGATAAAACTTCACGTCGAACATTTGAAGGACGAGGAGTGTTGTTACTTGCTGATGGAACTGTGGCAGTAGAAGGGAAGGGTAAGTATATGAATATGCCTCTTGCAAAAATTGCAGAAATGGACTCCACAAGTGAAGATGAGTGGTGCTGCGTCAAAGATGAAAAAAGGTATTTTTCTTTCCCAATCCCAGAAAATTTGTTTCAATAACATTCTATGAATGGCTCTATATACAATATTACTAACGATGAAAAATTGCGTAAATCATTTTTCATACTGCTAGGCTTAATTGTTACGCTATCCTTTGTAGTTTTTTGCTGTAACCTATTGTATCAAAGTCAACTAGCAAAAAAAGTTGCTAATATAGAACCCCAAATTGTGGAAATAATTGATTCCTCGTTGTTAAAAATAAATGATGTCTTGTATCAAGTTCAGCTTGATGCAATCTCAGTTCAAGGTCAAATCTTTGCTGAACATGGTATTGCTGGTGGCTTGTATACTGAGAAAGTTAATAATAAAAAGTACACCTATTTTAGATATTCTGATCTTGATCGTCTTCGCTCTATTAGCAGAGTTTCGAATTATGATGAGATAGTCCCCGCAGGCGATTTACATTCTTATTTACTACTTATTCCAAATGATAATCATAGTGATATTAGCTTTATAGTAAAATCCAATAGAGTTGGTTTTAGTGGATATGTTATGTCCAGTCTTGAAAGGAAAAGACTGATTGATTTACTTCCTGAATATGAAGCTGCAGGTTGTAAGTACATATCTTATCTTACTGATATTAACGGGAAGGTTATTGTTTCTTCAAAGGCAGAAGATGTTGGCCTCGGGTTTAGGCATATTTTTTCTGAAAGATATCCATTTTTAGGTTCTTTCTCGTTACAAGTTTCTGAGTCTGACTTTGGCGTTACGTCTACTTCTATTGGTGATTCTGGTTACGGGATGGGGTGGAAACAGGTTGTACTTGGAGAGAATAAATTTTATTTTGTGGTTGTGGCAGAGGGAGACAATTTAGACGGTTTACAGGGAGAATTAAGTTATTCTGTTGGTATTGCTTATGCAGTTATAATATTGATTGGACTTTTCTTGTATATCTCTAGTTTGCTCGCCTTTTATTTCTTAAATAGGTTGGTTGTTGAGCGGGTTATGTCTGTTGGGCAAGGTGTCACCGGTGCAGCTTTTGTACTGGGGAGTAACGGCCGAATAATGATGTGGAATGAGGGGATGGTTGACCTTTTTGGGGTGGCTGACACTCATATGGTAGGGAATGTAACTACGGCCCTTCATGATATTGTCGCAGGTGTTTTGGGTGAACCGTGGTTGGTTGAATTATTGTTTCTATCTGATGCGGAGAAGAATGAAAAACTTTCTAGATATGACCGCTATGAGATCAATGATGATGTGTTATATGCTAGAGAAGTCCTTTCCATTAATGGAAATAACCTAGTGCTAGATTTGATGGCAAAACCAATATATTCTCTAGGTGGTAAAGTTGTAGGCTATCTTCAAACTTTTACAAATGTGGCCGAGTATGAGCAATTTAAAAAGGATTATTTAGAAATACAAACAAAGTATGATCGTATTTTGAATTCCAATCCTGCTGGTTTTTGGGAATGGGATCTTAAAACTGAAAATATTGTGATTTCTAAAAGCACCATAAAGATGCTTGGTTATGGTGATGATGTTTCCCATGGATCAGGATTAAATTGGTGGCAGTTGATCCACCCCGATGACTATCAAAAGGTAATTACTCGTCGAGATGAGATTGTTCCCGGCAAGATTAATAATCTAGAATATCGTGTATTGAGTAGTGATGGAAAGTATCGTTGGATATTGAGTAAGGCTATCGTCGAGCAAGATGATCGTGGAGAATTGTACTATGTCGGCACCCATCTTGATATTACAAGAAGGAAAAAAAGTGAGCTGATCTTCCAGGTATTATATAACGTTTCCATGGCGGATTACTTGAAACAAGGCATTGGTCGCTATCTCGAAACGGTTCATGATTCTCTTCGTAGTTATAATAAATGCGAAAATTTTTATGTTGCTCTCTGGCAGGAAGATAAATTCTGCTTTGATTTTATTTATATCCGTGATGAAATGAATAGCTCATTTCTCTCTATCTATAATAAAATTGATGGTAAAAGCGAAAAGGAAATTCCTGGCCTGAGCGGGCGAGTTATGCGAAAAGGAGAAACAATGATGGTTTCTTCTTCTGCTTCAGAGGGCAAGGAGATGTTGGGGAATCATCCAGCCAAATCGTGGTTGGGAGTTCCCTTGGTTATTGGTGGCAAGACGATAGGTGTTCTTGTAATTCAAGATTATAAAACCCCAGATGTTTTTTCACAACAGGATGTTTACCTTGTTGAAGCCTTAGCCGAACAGGTAACTAGAGCTATTGAGCGTGATCAAGTTCACGATGATCTATTTCATCAAGCCACTCATGACAATTTAACCAAACTGATAAACAGAGAGTATTTCCTCGATCGTGGGCGAAGACTATTATTAAGGGAAAAACGTAGTAACAGGTTTCACTCTTTATTGATGTTAGACCTGAATCGGTTTAAGCATATTAATGATTCCTTGGGGCATGCTGTTGGTGATGCTGTTTTGATAGAGGTATCCAGAAGAATAAAAGGTGAGCTCCGGGCGACTGATACCTTTGCCCGGTTGGGTGGGGATGAATTTGCTGTATTGCTAGAGGAAGGTGGTGTGGCGCTGGAAGTTATTAAGGTTGTAAAAAGGATTATAGTAGAAGTAGAAAAAGGTATGGATATAGATGGGAAGAATGTCAACCTTGGAGTTAGTATTGGTGCTGTAATTGATATGGGCAGGTATGACAGTATTAATAAGGTGTTGAGGGATGCTGATATTGCTATGTATGAGGCCAAAACAAAGAGCTCAAAGCATTTCAGAATTTTCAATAGTCGCCTACATAATATGGTACAGCAGAAAATAGAGGTCGAGTCAATATTAACCAATTCATTTGTTCCTGATGAATTTTTTGTGGTTTATCAACCAATTGTTAACCTACAAACAAGAACTTTGGATGGTTTTGAAGCTCTTGTTCGTTGGGAGAACTCAAAGCTTGGGTTTATGGGGCCAGATCAGTTTTTACCTGTCGCGGAAGAGTCTGGAGTAATAACGCAAATAGATAATATTGTGTTGGAAAATGTCTGCCAAGATATGAAATGGTGGCGCGAAGAGAGTCTAGCCTTTTCTTCTTTAAGAGCCAGTATAAATGTTTCTAGGTATGACTTAATAGATAAAGATTTAGCTTCAAAAATTGTTTCTTCGATTCTTCGGTATGGCCTTGATTTGTCAGCTATTGTTGTCGAAATAACAGAGTCTGGTTTTATGGAAAACGTTGATGTTGCCAAGTTAATTATTTCTGAATTACGAGGCCAAGGTATCCGTATCCATATGGATGATTTTGGAACTGGCTACTCTTCTTTTGCTCATTTAGCAGATCTACCCTTTGATGGGTTGAAGATTGATAAAAGTTTCTTGAAAAGTGCTCATGAGTCACATCAACATCACACAGTTCTTGAAACACTTCTTAACATGAGTGAGAGTTTGAAGATTCCTGCAGTGGCTGAGGGACTTGAGAGTGCGGAACAGGTCAAGTTGGTTACTGAGCTTGGCTGTCAGTATGGGCAAGGATATTATTTTTCTAAACCCATGACTCGTGATAAAGTCATGGATTATGTACTAAATTTTGATTTTGAAAAATACATCTCTAAGGATGCTTCTTAGAAGTCGGAGGACGAGCTAAACTCAAGCATTTCATTGGTTATGGGGTGGCTAAATTGTAAAAAATTGGCATGTAACATCATTTCATCGCCATTTGCACCACTGCCATAGAAGCTATCGCCAATGATTGCTGCCCCTAAGCCTTTTTCGTGGGCAGCGTGCACTCTTAACTGGTGTGTTCTACCTGTAATAGGGGTAAATTCAATCCTTGTGATGTCTTTAGTTGAATTTATTTTTCGCCATTTGGTAATCCCCATTTTGCCGTGCTCATAATCTAGTATCTGCAAGGGGCGATTATCAATATCTAGGCGGAATGGTAATCTTATCTCACCTTCCTCTCCATCTATGTCCTTTTCTAGCAGTGCGGTGTATCTTTTGGTAACCAACTTGTCTTGGAATTGGATTGAAATGTTTCGGTGGGTAGCTTTGTCAATGGCGTAAACCATCAATCCAGATGTGTACATATCTAGTCGGTGGATGGCTGGTTGAGCGATCATTTTAGGAAATAATTCTTGCAATCGGGATGAAACGCAATCAGCATTTTCAGGGCCTTTTCCTGGTACAGATAAGAGTCCTCCAGGCTTTCTTGCCACTACCAAGAATTCGTCTTTATAAATAATTTCCACAGGTTTAATTATCATTTTTTAGTCCGCAAAGTATGTAGCCAAGTAGGTTTTGGCATCTGTTTTGGCAAGATGAATATAGCTTTAGATGTTTCTTGCTGCCAGATTTGTTAGTTCTGCCATAGAAAAATTCGGCTATGCTAATGGGTTTTAGTTGAAGGTTGATAGCTTCATTTAATAGTTTTGGCGCGCAACAATCCCCTGTGCCAGTGGGTATTTTGTTTTCTTTAAGAAATGCTAAATCTATACTGTTATTTCTCCCTGTGAAGCTTTTGATTTTATATAACGAGTGAATTCTTTTCATTAAATTTTGGGAAAGTTTTTTTCTATTTATTTTCAAGCTAGTAGAATCCGAGGGATTTGTTTTTATTTGTTTTGTGATGGCAGAAATTTCAGCTTCAGCAACAGTATTGATTTTGTCGAATTTTTGTGTGTCAAATAGCGGTGGGCTCCAGCCAGTAAGGTGCCATCTTTTCTTGAATTGCCCAGAAAATGCGTAGAGGAATACCTGTTCTTTTTTATTGTTTTCGCATTCAAGAACGCCAAACATTTTGCCTCTTGCATCCCCCCATAGTGATGTTGTTTGGTAGTGAGGATCGCATCTGTCGGAAAAAATGTCTAGATTTTGTTTGTTGCTGATTCTGTGGGCTAACCATCTAGCTTTAATTAGAGCGTCAGCCCCTGTTTTTAAAGAATGTTTTTTTTTACAGTTTTTGCAAACTCCTTGACAGGTAATCATTCTTGTTTGTAGATATTTTGTAGGGTCGCTGTTAGGTTTTGCCATAATGTCAGGTTTGCTCTTTTGTACGATTTTGTAATTTCCGAAAATTCTAAGCCAAGCTTATTTTCTAGGGCGTTGATTTTATGCCTGCTTAGGTGGATATTATAGTCACTGTTGGATGAGAATGATAATAATATTTTATTGCTGCGATTGGGTATAGGAATTTGAGCTGGCCTATTAAAAATAGTTGAGAAATCACCTAATACTTCCTCGTGTAATTTTTTGTTGAGGCACCATATATTGCAAGATATTGCAGAATTATCGCTCATGTGCTTTGAGCACTCATTAAAGAAATCTTTACTGTAAATTCTAGGTGCCATTCCTCTACCATCGAATGCGTCTATCAAGATCAGATTATATTGCTCACCACTGTTGTGTAAAAAATCGTATCCACAAGCATTGTGGATTTCGCATTTATCTTGGTTAGTTTTGAAATACTTCGTCGCTAGTTTGATTACTTCTTCGCTTTTATCTACGGCGGTTATTTTGGCATTTGGGAAATGGTGGTTGAAAAATCGTACGAACGATCCACCGCCTAAGCCAATTAAAAGAATGTTGTAAGGATCTATATTAATAAGTGGAAAAAGCATGTATCTGGTGTAGCTAAGCGGTAATTCTTCTGGTGTTTTTAACCACATTTTACTTTGTAAAATTTCTTGGTTAAAATAAAGAGAAATTGAATCACTGTTTTGCCGAACTTCAGATCCATTTCTTTTATTTTTGTATAGTGTTTTGTAGGATTCGATACTCATAATATTTCTCTTGAAATTGTCTACAAGTTGTTAAATTGCACCTGTACAACTCATTTTGTTATCATATTGAGGTTTGTAGTGAGTGCTGAATCGTATTAAGTATCGATAGGACATAAAAAAAGGCTTGAGTGTTTACACTCAAGCCTTTTGTATCGTTATTTTGATATATTTCTAAGGGAAGTGAATACTTCCAAGTGTAATAACATATAAACTGCAGAAAGCTAGAAAGCACGAAAGAAAAAATATTATCAGAAGTGAATAAAAAGAGATTATTACCGCATGGTGAATTATAAAACTGGTTGACTGGTAAATAGATTTAATGGCAATGAATAAAAGGCTGGTGATAATTGTAATGGCACCTATGAGTATTTCTGGAACAATGGAAAAAAGGCTCGATACTGAGGCTGTGTTGAAAAATAAGTTTTCTTTAGGTGTTATATTTTTATGCATAATTTATCCTTTCTAGAAATTGACTTTTAATATCATGATGCAATATGTAAGCCTGTTGTGCTCTCAGTTTCCTAGCTCCCTAACTTGCTAATTTTTTGAGCTTATAGTGTTTTGTTGTTTGATAGTAATGATTTTAAAAAGGTGAGTGTGTTTTTTCTGACACATGTTTGTAACACAAAATTTATTTACTAATTTCATATAGGACTTTATTTTCATGAAAAAATTGGTAATTCTTACTGGCGCTGGCATTAGTGCAGAAAGTGGATTCGCTACCTTTAGGGATTCTGGTGGGCTATGGGAAAAGCATGATGTCATGACTGTTGCAAGCCCTAAAGGATGGCAAGAAGATCCGGAATTGGTGAATACGTTTTATAATGGCAGGCGTAGGCAGTTGGCAGGTGCGAAACCAAATAATGGTCATCTTGACTTGGTTGATTTGGAATACTACTTTGATGTGCAAATTATAACTCAAAATGTTGATGATTTGCACGAACGTGCAGGAAGCAAAAATATTCTACACCTACATGGTGAATTGACTAAAGTTGAAAGTTGTGTTGATTCAAGCCTTGTGTTGGATATTGGTTACCGAGAATTAAAATATGGTGAGCGCGCGGAGGATGGCGGTATACTACGCCCACATATTGTTTGGTTTGGTGAGGCTGTGCCAGCAATTGAAGAGGCGGCGCAACTAGTTGCAGGTACCGATATTTTAGTGATTATTGGTACCTCCTTAGCCGTTTATCCTGCAGCAGGTCTAGCTAGTTTGGTGCAGAAAAATGTGCCAATATATTTAATAGACCCTAATAGGCCTGAACAAGGACCAGTAATAGATTATCATTTCATTCAAGAACCAGCCACCAGAGGTGTGGCTAAGTTAAAAGATATCTTGGTAGGGTTAAATTGATAGATATTCGGCTGAAAGCAGAATAGAGAATAGGATTTATTGCAATTAAACATAATTAAGGATTGACCATGGGTATACAGAGTTTAACAGCCGAGAGTTTAACCATTTTAGCTGGATATTTACAGGTTAGTTATGCCTTTGGGGCAGGGATGGTTTCTGCCGTTAACCCTTGTGGTTTTGTCATGCTACCAGTTTATATTTCTTTATATTTAGGGGCAAATGAAGAAGGCTTTGGTAGTCAGTCTATCATGGCAAGATTATTACGCGCAATAATGGTTGCAGCGGTTATGTCTGCTGGATTTGCGGTTATTTTTGGCTTGGTTGGGTTTGTTGTGGCCATTGGTGGAGTTTTTCTCATAGGAGCAGGACCTTGGATTGCTTTTGCTGTTGGCGTATTGATGATTCTTGTAGGTTGCTGGTTGCTTCTAGGAAGGCAGTTTTCACTATCTTTCATGCTACGATTATCAAATAAGATTGGTGATCCAAGAACTATATCAATCCCAGGTTTTTTTCTGTTTGGTATGGCCTATGGTGCGGCCTCGACAAGTTGTGTTTTGCCAATATTTTTTGGGGTGGTAATTAGTTCTGTGGGCGATGGTGGGCTAAGTGGCAGTTTGTTGCAATTTGGGTATTATATGTCTGGAGTCTTCCTAATCTTGGCTAGTCTAACGGTTGGAACAGCATTGTTGAAAAAAGGAGTGGTGGAAAAGTTTCTGAAAAAATTGATTCCCTATGTCCATAAAGTATCAGCTATATTTTTGATAATTGCAGGAGCGTATATTTTATATTATTGGATAACGAGTGGTTTGTTGTAGGACTGTCTGTGGTGTGGAAGATGTTCAGTTAGCTTATTGCTTGCTGAATTTTTAATGCGTCTATGGTGCTAGCAACATCATGGACTCTAACAATATCTACTCCTCTACTTGCACACAATGCCGTGGTGATGGCTGTAGCACCATCCCTGTCACTTGTTTCTCGGTCTGTTAGTAGGCCAAGAAAACTTTTCCTAGAGTGACCAAGTAGGACTTTCGCTCCTAACTTCTGAAATTCACAGAGATTTTTTAATAGCTCAATGTTGTGGATAAGTTTCTTGCCAAAGCCAATGCCTGGATCGATAATAATCCTATCTAGAGATATTCCATGTAATTTTAAAAAAATAATTTTTTGTTGGAAATATTCCAATAGTTCTTCGGTGATATTTTCGTATTTTGGGGAGTTTTGCATGGTCGCAGGAGAACCCTGCATATGCATTAAGACAATTGTCGTTTCCTCATTTTCTTCAAGTACCTTGATCATATTACAGTCATGATCAAGAGCGCTGATATCATTTATGATATTAGCGCCACATTGTACTGCTTGCCTTGCAACTTCTGCCTTGGTTGTGTCAATGGAGATGCTGATGGTGGATTCAAGGCGAATCGCCTTGATAATAGGAATGACTCGGTCTAATTCTTCTTGTAGTTCAACTGGTGAGGCTCCAGGTCTTGAAGATTCACCGCCGATATCAATTATATCAGCACCTTGGCTAATTAGTTTCCGAGCTTGCTCTAGGGCTTGCTCAAGTCTAACATAACTACCCCCATCTGAAAATGAATCGGGGGTAGTGTTTAGGATGCCCATTATTGAAATGGGCAATTTGGTCGTCATCTTAGTCAGTTTTTTTTGCAGCAAATGGATTTACAGGTTTTGGTTCTGCTGTATCTTCTTGCTCTTCAGTAGCCTCGGGCTCTTCTTCTTTTGGTGAAGAATTAACTTCAGCTCGAAGCTCGGTTTCTACCTCTTCAACTTCATCAATTTCAGCTTCATCGACGATAGTCTCTTCCTGTTTAACAGTTTCAGGCTCAGGTGCTTGCTCTTGTACCATTGTAACTTTAGGTTTTTTGCTAGCGTATTGACCTGGTCTTAGCTCCTCAATCATTTTTTCAATATCATCAAGGTTAATGGTCTCTCGAACCAAAAGTTCTTCTGACATTTTGATCAAAATATCTTTATGCTCTGTGAGTAGGTCTGTTACTTGCTTTGTGGCTCGGTCTACTATACCTCTTACAGCTGTATCAATTTGTCTAGAAGTATCTTCACTAAATGATTGTTGGTTGGCGATGTCTCTACCAAGGAAAACTTGCTCTTCTTTTTTGCCGTAGGTTAAAGGTCCAAGCTCATCGCTCATTCCCCATTCGCAAACCATTTTTCTAGCAAGTCCAGAGGCTCTTTCTATATCATTCCCTGCGCCTGTGGTGATTTCATCAAAAATAATTTTTTCAGCAATACGACCACCAAAAAGAATACATATGGTGTGCTCAAGAAAAGATTTAGAGTGAGTATATTTCTCATCCACCGGGAGTTGCATGGTGACACCTAGGGCGCGTCCACGTGGTATAATGGTAACCTTATGAACTGGGTCGGTATCTGGAAGTAGCCAAGCAATTAGAGCATGACCAGCCTCGTGATATGCTGTTACCTTTTTTTCTTTTTCGTTAATCATCATGGAGCGTCTTTCTGCCCCCATCATGATTTTATCTTTTGCTTTTTCTAGTAGCTCAAGGTTGATTTCTTTTAGATCCGCGCGGGCTGCCATAAGGGCTGCCTCGTTAACCAAGTTTTCAAGATCTGCACCTGAAAAACCAGGGGTACCACGGGCTAAAATACCAAGATCAATTATAGGAGACATTTTGGTCTTCTTGGCATAAATTTCGAGTATTTGTTTACGTCCAGACAAGTCAGGAACTGGAACAACAACCTGCCTATCAAAGCGACCAGGTCTTAATAAAGCGGGATCTAGTACATCAGGTCTGTTGGTTGCGGCAACGATTATGACACCCTCGTTTTCTGCAAAACCATCCATTTCAACAAGAAGTTGATTTAAAGTTTGCTCACGTTCATCGTGACCACCACCAAGCCCAGCTCCACGGTGGCGACCAACAGCATCAATTTCATCAATAAATATAATACAAGGAGCGCTCTTTTTTCCTTGGGCGAACATATCTCGTACACGAGAAGCACCCACACCTACAAACATTTCAACAAAATCTGAACCAGAGATTGTGAAAAAGGGAACGCCTGCTTCACCAGCAACTGCTCTAGCAAGCAAAGTCTTACCAGTTCCTGGGGCACCTGAAAGTAAAACACCTTTAGGTATATATCCACCTAGTGTAGTGAATTTTTGAGGGTCTTTAAGAAAATCGACAATTTCTTCTAATTCTTCTTTGGCCTCATCAATTCCAGCAACATCTTTGAATGTAATTTTATTATCGTCTTCTTCAAGAAGTTTAGCTTTGTTTTTACCAAAGGAGAGTGCACCACCTTTACCACCACCCTGCATTTGTCGCATGAAGAAAACCCAAACGCCAATCAGAAGAAGCATTGGAAACCAGGATATGAAAATGGTCATTAAAAATGATTCATCTTCTTTTTCTTTAACATTAATATCCACACCAGCTTTTCGTAAAATGGAGATAACTTCCATATCGTTTATTGGGTAAATAGCACTAATTCGTTTACCACTTTCAAGGACACCACTAATTTTGTCACCAGTAATGTCTACTCTCGATATTGATTTGCTATCAACGTTAGCCATAAATTCACTATATGAGATCTGTGAACTGTTGCCTTCTGGCTTGTTGAAAATATTGAAGAGGAGAATCATAGATAGACCAATGACCAGCCACATGCTTAAGTTTTTATAGAAAGTATTCAAAGAGGTCTCCGCTCAAATGTGTTGCTTAAAGATTTATAAAAAAATTCAAATTCACTCGATAATAAAACTTCTAATTTAACAATTAAGATCCAAAATAGTAAAGCATAAAGCAGATATGTCGAGCAAGAAAGTATTTTTTTTGGAATAATTTGTTTGCGATAGTGAAGTTAGGGCAGGAATATCTCTGTTGTTAGATATATTTATGACTAAGTATGGGGCGATTTGGAAACTGTATCAGTTGTTACTTAAGTTAAACCTTAAGCAACAACTGATACAGTATTTGGATAATAACTGTTAATTACTTAGTGAAATACTGAACTGGGTTTACCCCAATTTCATTGATGCTGGTTGCCTGCATTGCTTTGACCACAGCTTTTGCACCAGTCATCGTCGTGGTGTATGGAATGTGGTAGTCAAGTGCGGCACGTCTGATTTGATATGAATCAGCTGTGGTACGACTACCCATTGATGTGTTAACAATCCAAGCAATTTGATCATCTTGGATTTTATCAAGGATATGTGGGCGGCCTTGGCTAATTTTGTTTACACATTTACAATCTACGCCAGTATTTTGTAAATATTTGGCTGTTCCTTCGGTTGCAACAACATTAAAACCAAGCTCAATCAAATTTTGAGCTATTGGGACAGCAGCATATTTGTCATTTTCGCGAACAGAAATAAACACGTTGCCCTCACTCGGTAGGGTTGATCCAGATGCAAGATGGGCTTTAGCAATTGCTAAGCCAAGATTGTCATCAATACCCATAACCTCGCCGGTTGATTTCATTTCAGGTCCAAGAAGAGTGTCTACCTTTTCAAAACGATCAAATGGGAAGACAGCTTCTTTTACTGCCCAGTGCTTGATGGTCGGATCTTCTGTTAAACCAAGTTCAGGAAGGGTGGCGCCTAGCATAACTTTTGTAGCTAATTTAGCCAGTGGCACGCCAGTGGCTTTAGATACAAATGGTACCGTTCTTGATGCTCTTGGGTTAACTTCCAAGATATATAGCTCGCCATCTTTAACCGCAAACTGAACGTTCATAAGACCAATAACACCAAGCTCTTTGGCCATTGCCCTTGAAGCATCTTTTATCTCAGCAATAATGTAGGCAGGCAAAGTGTGGGGAGGTAGGACGCAGGATGAGTCTCCTGAGTGGATACCAGCTTCTTCGATGTGCTCTAAAATTCCGCCAATAATGGTGTTTTCGCCGTCACTTAGTGCGTCTACATCAACTTCGATAGCATCTTTTAGAAACTTATCAACTAGGATGGGGTGTTCTAGTTGAGTGCCACCTACAGCCTTCATAAAATCACGGACATCCTGGTCATTGTAGGCTATGCGCATATCACGTCCGCCTAGAACATAGGAAGGTCGCACGACAACTGGGTAGCTGATTTTGTTGGCGGTTTCAAGAGCTTCTTCTAAGGTATAAACAGTTTCGTTGGCTGGTTGGCGTAGGCCAAGTTTTTGCAAGAATTGTTGGAAGCGTTTACGGTCTTCAGCTCTATCGATGGCATCAGGCTGGGTGCCAATGATTCTAACTCCAGCAGCTTCTAAGGGCACTGCAAGGTTTAGAGGAGTCTGACCACCAAACTGAACAATCACCCCGTAAGGTTTTTCTTGCTCGATAATGTTTAGCACGTCTTCACGGGTTAGAGGCTCAAAATATAGTTTATCTGAGGTGTCATAATCGGTAGAAACGGTTTCAGGATTAGAGTTGATCATAACTGATTCAACGCCAATTTCACGTAGAGCAAAGGAGGCGTGCACGCAGCAGTAGTCAAACTCAATTCCTTGTCCGATACGATTTGGTCCACCACCAAGGATAATTACTTTTTTACCATCAGTTTCGATGGCTTCATTCTCCTGCTCGTATGTGGAATAGTAGTAAGGGGTATAGGATTCAAATTCTGCACCACAAGTATCAACAGATTTAAATACAGTGGTTACCTTAAGTTCTTTACGAAGATTGCGGATGTCGTTTTCGCTAGTTCCGGTTAGATAACCAAGTTGAACATCAGAAAAGCCGTATTCTTTAGCGCTTCTTAGGTTACCTTCATCAAGTGCTTTAAAGCCACCAGCAATAATTGTATCTTCCTTTTCAACGATCTGTTTCCAGTTGTAAATGAACCATGGGTCGATAAAAGTTAATTCATGGATTTTCTCGATGGACATGCCACGTTTAAGAGCTTCGTGTATTTGTCCTACACGTTTTGAACTTGGGGTACGCAGACAATTCTCAAGATCGAATTGTTCCATATCTGTAAGAAGTTCTTTGCCGTCGCCTCCGAAACCAGAACGACCAGTTTCAAGGGAACGCATTGCTTTTTGGAACGCTTCCTTGAAGGTGCGCCCCATGGACATGGTTTCTCCTACGGATTTCATGGCGGTTGTGAGGATATCATCAGCTTCGGGGAACTTTTCAAAAGTCCAGCGAGGAATCTTCACAACAGTGTAATCGATTGTAGGTTCAAACGATGCTAGCGTTTCCCGGGTGATATCGTTTTGTAACTCGTCGAGTGTGTAACCGACGGCTAATTTTGCAGCTATTTTGGCGATTGGGAAACCAGTTGCCTTGGATGCAAGAGCAGAACTTCTTGAAACACGAGGGTTCATCTCGATAATCATCAACTCGCCATCGGCAGGGTTGACAGCAAATTGCACGTTAGAACCACCAGTTTCCACACCTATCTCTCGCATGATGGCAACTGCGGCATCACGCATTTCTTGGTATTCGCGGTCGGTGAGAGTTTGGGCAGGGGCAACAGTGATGGAATCACCTGTATGAACGCCCATGGCGTCAATGTTTTCGATGGAGCAGATGATAACAACATTATCATTCTTATCACGCATTACCTCAAGCTCATATTCTTTCCAGCCAAGAAGACTACGCTCAATCATTACCTCTGTGGTCATGGAGCGATCAAGGCCGGCTGTACATAGAGTCTCAAGTTCCTGGCGGTTGTAAGCAACACCACCACCTGTGCCACCAAGGGTGAAGCTTGGACGAACAATTACTGGGAAACCAATATCATCGCCAGCCACAAGTGCTGCTTCAATATCATGTACAATTGCGGACTCAGGTACCTTGAGATTAATGCTTCTCATGGCTGCTCTAAATTCTTCTCGCCCCTCTGCCTTTTTGATAACATCAATTTTGGCAGCTAGTAGTTCAACATTGTATTTTTCGAGGACACCAAGTTCTGCAAGCTTGATAGCTGTGTTAAGGGCAGTTTGTCCACCAAGAGTTGGCAGTAGAGCATCAGGGCGCTCTTTTTCGATTACCTTGGTAACAAACTCAGGAGTAATTGGCTCAATGTAGGTCGCATCGGCTAGTTCAGGGTCTGTCATGATGGTTGCAGGGTTGGAGTTAATTAACACCACCTCGTAACCTTCTTCTTTTAGGGCCTTAACTGCTTGGGCACCAGAGTAATCAAATTCGCAGGCTTGGCTGATGATAATAGGGCCTGAACCGATAATAAGGATTTTTTTTATGTCTGTTCTTTTTGGCATGATCCTGTCTCTTAATTATAGTAACGGTGAAGGTTCTTATTTTTTCATCATCTCAATAAAATCATCAAATAAATACATAGCATCGTGAGGACCAGGTGCATGTTCTGGATGATATTGGACAGAAAAGGCTGGGTGCGTTTTATGTTTCATTCCTTCGACGGAATTATCATTAAGATTGATATGGGTTACTTCAACGTCATTGGCTGGCAGGCTGTCCGTGTCTATGCAGAAACCATGGTTTTGGGCGGTAATTTCAACTTTGCCAGTCCGTAAGTTTTTAACAGGCTGATTGCCACCGCGGTGACCAAATTTTAATTTGTAGGTGCTAGCACCGTAGGCAAGACCAAGAATTTGATGACCTAGGCAAATACCAAAGATAGGTTTTTTGCCAAGTAGGCTCTTGACGGTATCTACTACTCCTTGCACACCCTCAGGATCACCTGGGCCGTTGGAGAGAAAAATGCCATCAGGGTTCATATCGAGAATTGTTTGGGAATCTGTTGTTGCAGGAACAACTTGGACAGCGCAACCTTTCTCGGTCATTAATCTTAATTGGTTGTATTTTATACCAAAATCGAAGGCAACAACTTTTAGTGGCTTTTCAGTGCTGTTAATTGCTTTTGCGGTTGTAAAATTAGTTCCTAGTTGCGGAGCATTATTAGCCCAGCCGTATGGCTCTTTGCATGTAACTCTTTCCACCATGTTCTGGCCAACTAATCCAGTCCAGTTTTTAGCCTTGTTAATTAGAGATTGATGATCTAGATCATCTGTAGAAACAACAGCTTTCATTGCCCCAGCGGTCCTGATATGACGGACAAGTGCACGAGTATCAAAACCTTCAACACCAAGTACACCAAACTCTTCAAGGAAACTTGCTAGTGTTTGTGTGGAGCGATGGTTTGAAGGCATGCCATTGTATTCTTTCACAAGAAATGCCTTGGGGTGAACCGATGAAGATTCCATGTCCTCAGGGTTAATGCCATAATTTCCGATCATCGGATAGGTCATGGTAACTAATTGACCAGTATATGATGGGTCGGTTAGAATTTCTTGGTAGCCACTCATAGAAGTGTTAAATACTATTTCACCTATGGCTTCACCGCGACCTGTGAATGATTTTCCTTCAAAGATGGTGCCGTCTTCTAAAGCGATAATTGCTTTCATTGCTTTTTTCCTCTATTGCGCCACTTCTTTGTAGCAGTTGAGATAAGCTGAGGCGTATGTTTTTTGATAAATCTAAAAAATGTTTGCTGTTAAGTCGCAAAAAGATGAGCACGGCTGGTAATACTAGTCTCACGGAAAGGAGACAAGGGTTCCTTTTTGTCCTCATTGATTTACAGACAAAACGATAATGTATAACCCTTGTTCGGGGCTTTTGTCAATGTTTAAAATAGGGAGGATTTCTGCTCAGTGATGTAAAATTATGCTGTTGCGGTGTTTTGTGGGTGAAAAACCTGATTTGGAAAAATGTGAAAATGGGTTTTGGTTTCACAAAACCCATAAAGATAAAAATAGTATTTATTATTTGAATGATCTTGCGAAAAGGTCTTCTATAGCTTCTCTTCCCGCATCGTTTAGGTAACGAGTTCCGGAACCGACGAAGGTATCGTATTCGATGATAGGTTCATCCTCAACCCATTCACCACGCCAAGTAAACCAAAGTTTATTTGGTTGATCAAAAACATGTAGCGGCCGGTTGAACATCTTAGCTAGCTCCACGGCCCAGCCTGTCCCACCTTTCACGGAATTATCTTCCTGGATAGTTCCAATTACAAACACCTGGTGACCGCTATTTACCATGTGGAAAATGGTTTGTAGCACCTTGCGAATTTTCTCTGTTTCATAGTAGGTGCGGTTTAGCATTCTCGATGCTAGCTCCATGCTAATGTCACCGCGTTCCAGCTCTTCCTGACTAAGGACTGTGACATTTTTATCGCGAGCAAGTTTGTGGTTGTCAAATGAGTAGATTACCTCATTGATGTTCCAGTTCTCTGCTGTTTCGCCGAAGGTAGATTCTGCGCCTTTTAGTCCACTACTAAATAATTTGCAATTTGCTTGATCCATACTGACTCCTTTTCATTTGAAAATGGCTAGTCTAATAACTTTTAGAAGGTATACCATAGTTTTTCTGAAAGGCAAATTTTCTTAATATCAAATTAAGAAAAATATTTTTATTTTAGTTTCTTCCTCGCTTTCACGAAAAATCTATGGGGTGACGGATACCCTTCGATGGTAATTTCGGGGTTATTTGGGTCAATGAAATCTTCATATGATTCAAATTCCATCCAGTTAGTTCTTCTCTGTTCTGAATTATTCATTGGGTGGCTATGGAATAATTCAGAGTCGATAAAGCCAGCCTTATTTAACCAATTGATAAGACAAGATGCTGTGGGTACAAAATATGTGCCTGGCACCTTGGCGTATGTTTTGTCTGGAAAAAGAGCCGTTGGTAATTCTCCTGGGATTCCTTGGGTTTCAAGGATTAGTGTCCCACCTGGTTTTAGGCTGGTGAGGATATCTTTTAATGTTTCAATGGGAGATGGTCGGTGATAAATAATACCCATCAGAAAAAGTACATCGAAACACTCTTTAAAATAAGGTAGGTGCTCAACCCCTAGTAAATCAATTTCCAGATTGGTTTTTTGGGCGATTGCATTAAGACTTTTAAAACAATAATAGTGCTGGACAGATGGTTCTAGTCCGAGGACTAGTTTAGGATTGTGGTCAGCCATACGAAACATGTAGTAACCGTTGTTGCAACCAATGTCAGCTATTACTTTACCTTCTAGATTTGGTAGGTGCTCTTGAACTCTTGCCCACTTCTTCTCACTTCTCCATTCTGCATCTATATCAATGTCAAATATTGAAAAAGGTCCTTTACGCCAAGGCATGAATTCTTTTAATGCACTGGTGATTTTCTCTTTGCTAGTATTGGAAATTTCTTCGCCTCTGCCAATGCTCACAATCCCATCTTGGCAATTGAAATTTTGGCTTTGGTATTTACTTAGCTCAAGGTACGGCTGGCGGTAGCGGAGGAAACCTTTTTTATCCTGATTTACCCATTTTTGTCTATCTTGATGGATAGTTTTGATGCTTTCTAGATCTGCGTGTTCAGATAATTTTTCAAAGTATGACATAGTTTATTTTTTTATGGCAAGGATGGAGGAAAAGTTAAACCACTGGAAATATGTTTCCACGGTTTGAAAACCAACCTTTTTTAGTAATTCTTTATTTTCGTCGATGGAAAAAGGAATGAGTACATTTTCTAGTGCTTCCCTTTTTTGGGATATTTCAAGTTCTGAGTAACCTTTTTGCTTTTTGAATTGATGGTAGATATCGATGAAATCTCGATTGATATTTTTGTCATGGTTGATGGTTTTCTCAC
Source organism: Desulfotalea sp. (assembly GCA_051531995.1). Lineage (GTDB taxonomy): Bacteria > Desulfobacterota > Desulfobulbia > Desulfobulbales > Desulfocapsaceae > Desulfotalea. The sequence goes on along the minus strand of JAOPTU010000002.1, from coordinate 50,831 downwards.
TTAGAAGAAGAACGCCACCTGGTCTAATTTTTTCAAAGACTCGTCGCATAAGGTTTTCACGTTGCAAGGGGCGAATGAATTGTAAAGTGTAGTTCAGCATTACAGCACCAGCTCCATTGTGAGCGAACTGGGTTATATCTTCTTTTAAGAATTTAAACATATTGCTGTCGCGTGAATATAGCTCTGCTTTTAGCCTAGCTTTGTCTAGCATTGGTTCAGAAGAGTCAATACCGAAATAACGAAGCCCATTTTTTTCAAGCAGGCGCGAGAGTTCGAGAAGTGTGGTGCCGGTGGAACTTCCAAGGTCGTATATGCTATCATTGTCTCTTAAATATTTTCCAAGTATTTGAGCACCTGCATGGATAACTTCCTTGTAGTGTGGTATCGATCTATCCAGCATATCGTCGAATACTTCGACAACTCTAGAGCTAAACTCGAAATCTTCTGGTTTGATTTTTTCGTCAAAAATTTTATCTATTTTTTCTGGCATTTCTTTATGTTTTGAGTAGTTCTGGATGTTATTTCTGGTACCATTTACCATTGCTATCTTGATAAAGCCAGGTAGCTTTGCCTTTTTTAGAGATTGTCATGGCACGTCTTTTACCAACTAATTCGGTTGTAACTTTCTGTTTTTTAGCAATTGCTTGATAGATTAATTTTCGATCATTATTTTCATTACTAACCATTTCTACTTGGGCTTTTTTACCTCTAAATTCTAAATAACCAAGGTTGTTCTCGCCAAGTATTTGTTGGCTTTTGAGAGAGCTAATACTGGCTATTCTACTTTTCATTCTTTGCTGGATATCTTTTGCAGATTCAGCCATGGCAACGGTGGCAGTAAAAATAAGGCAGAAAAATAATATTGAGAGTGCTTGTCTTTTATTGGTCATAGTGTTCCCCGTCATTTTAATTATCCTCGATTTCGTCTAATTCTCCGAAGAAATCATCTAGGTCTTTGTCAATTTTCACATTTATATCAATGGTAATGTGGATTGGCTTGATTTCAATCGGCTTTACCTCAACCTGATGACTTGTGCAGGAGGAGAGCATGACTATGCTAAATAATAGACATAGTAGTAGAGCTGTTTTTCGCATCAACATGGTTACTCCAAAAATATTTTGGGACATTTTGAATATCTATTGCTGATTTAAAATGTCCTTGAATGTTTGCCCATAACGGAGCATTTCCGTTAGAGGCAGTTTGAAATTAACGGAAAGTCTGAGTGGGTGTTGCATGCCATCTCCATCTTCTTTATACACAATCTGCCCGTTTTTATAAGCGTAAGGAAGAGGGCTAGCTGGTTTGCCATCAAGATTCATGGCTATTAGTAGTTCATCTTCTTGGGTTTTAAAATTTAGACTTGCCCAGTTGTACTGGAAATTCGCCATGGCGCTCATGGAATAATCCATATAGGGTAGATCTTTGTTGCTTCCAATCATTTCACGTAAATTTTCTGTATTGCTAAATTTAACTATACCACTATCTCCAGGACTGGAAAATAGAAAACCATCATCGAAGTATAACTTGCCACTGTCCAAGGTGATTGGTAGGCGACCATTTAGACTGCTGTCACCGCTAGCATCAGGCATGCCGAATTGAGCCAAAATTTTTGTAAGAGATAAACGGTCACAATACAGGGTTAGTGATTGCTTTTTCTTGTTGGTGTCAATTCTGGCGCTGTTAGTCTCAACTAATCCTCCTGCCCATTTAAACCTACTTTTTTCTAAAAATATTGTGTGGAAATTTTCAATGTGATAATCGATGTTGAGATCAGCGATGTTAACTGCTCCCACTTCAATCTTGGAGATGCTCAAATTTTGGCTAGGGTAGCTTTGTTGCTGTAATAAGCTGGGTATGGTTATGGACGTGTTAATGTCTGAGGCGGAGAGAGTGTCGCCTATGTTCATCTTGCCATTAGTTATTGTTAGTTTAGTGCTTATTTGTGGTTTGCTCTTCAGAGTGAAGGTGCTATTTAAAGCCAGTTGAGCAGAGAATTTTAGCTCATCAGGAGCTTTGTTGTGAATAAACTTAGGTAAATCAAATTCACTTATTTCTGTGCTTTTTAGATTGCAATTACCTTGCCCTTGCTTATCGAGATTGTAATTGCCCTGGCATTTTATTTTGATTTTATTGTTTTTTGTAGATGTTACTTTGCCGTTAAAAGTAATATCGTTGTTTGAAAAAGCATTCTGCAAAACAAGACTAGCAATATTTTCATTTTGAAAAATAATACCAGATATCTTTGTTTGTCCATTGGCTGAAATTAATCCGTTTTCAAGGGAAATTGTTTCGGTTAAAGAAAGGTTAGTAAGCCTTAATTCCGTGGATGTAATACTTTTTATTTTGCCGGTCACTTTTGCTATTATCTTGTCGGGACCAATGCTGGTTGATATTTTGATCTTAGCTCCATTTTTCATTTTTATATTTTTAAAAACGGCATTGTCATGAAGACTTATCTCGCTAATTATTGTTTTTAGATCACCTTGGCTGATTATCCTTATAAGGTTATGTCCCTTACCCAACTTCATGTTTATGTCGGATGAAATAGCATTGGTCGCAGGTTCAAACGATGCTGAAGCATTGAATACTAGGGGTACTTGAGCTTCAGCTTTTATTTGGCTAGTTGTTATGGATATTTTTTTGTTATCTCCAGTTATGTTTATTGTTACCGGTTCACTTTTAAGGTTTATACCAAAAGCGGAGCTATTTATTTGTGGATTACCAGATATTATGGCAGAGAAAGCATGGGTATTGAGGTCTTTTGATATTTTGAAATTTACTTTGCTAGAAAGATTGCCTAGGAGTTTATTCCCTTGTGGTAGCTTCAAGATATCATTAAAGTCAGTAAGGCTGTTGCTAGCTCTTAAGGTAAAAAAATAGTCATCTTCAGTAGAAGTAAATTCTCCTTCAATTTTGCTATGGAGGTCTCCGCTAACATCAATGGTAGCTGTTATCCCAAGTAGTTTTTTGTTGTTAGCGCTGGTTTTAATTTGCAAGGAACCACTGAGTAATATATTTATATCCAATTCTTCAATGGATAAATACAGTTTGTCAAAACGGATGTTTTTTATTGTTAACGGTAGATTATCTAGAATTTCTAAAAATAATTTTTGGGAATTATTGCTGCTAACTTCTTTTATTTCTTTGTCTCTTTTTGATATGAAAATTGAACCACCTTGTATATCTAGGCTGGATATTTCTCTTCTGGAGAGTTGTGGGAATTGGTATTTTCCGGTGAATCTAGGTAGTATGATATTTATATTGTCGTCTGATAAAGTGAAGCTTCCAGAACTTTGCCTTGGCGAAATATGATCTATGTTGATAGAGGATCGCCGTGGTTCTAGGTATTTGTTGCTTATTTTGTTTGCTATGTGCGGTGCTAGAATATAGAGAAAGCTCAGGCAGGTTATGATTACTAAAAAAAATGCTGTTTTTTTCATTGATATCCCTTGCCGTTATTTATTGAAGCGCCTGCAACTCTTTGGATCCACAAAGTAGATGCGGTTTTTTTCTATGAATAATTCAGTTAATAATAGATTCAAAGGAAGCTAAATAAAAGATAATTATTGCCATGAAACTAATATATAAGTATAAACCCTTTGGTTTTACTTGCATATAAAAAGAAATGGCTTTTGTGCAAAGCATTATTTAAATTCTAAAGTGTTGCGTGACGATGCTTGTTTAAAAAAGCCCTGTTATAAGGAGTTGAATATGTCTGAAGAAATTGATTTTGATGCGATAATTACTAAGTTCAAGGCTGATCCATTTGACTATATCGATGTGTATGCAGTTCACACCGGTTTGGTAAATTTTAAAGTTGAGGTTGGTTCCGAAGTGGATGCTGTCTCTGGTCAGTGGAAGCATATTCCTGGCTCTTCTCTTTACGAGATTAATCGTGAACGTAATCCTAAAGTGATCTCTTCGTCCACCAATGGAACTGTCTCAGAGATTCGCTCCGATTTAGATGGGAAATTTGTCGAAGCTGGTGAAAAGCTTATGACCATTAAACATCCTTTAAAGAAAAAAGAAATTATTGAGGGGATTTTAAAAGAAGTGCTATATCTTTTTCCTGCCCCTGAAACAGCTAAATATTTCTTTGCGCTAGACTTGCAAGGTCGTATCGAAAAACGTGATGAAAAGGCAGTTATTGTTGAGGCAGGTGATGAAATTATTACCATGTCTCTGATGAAGAGAGATACACCTGTCTGCTACGATGGCCAGCGCGGCGTTATTTATTCACTGTATTTTAAACCCGGTGTTTCTGTTGAACAGGGTGCTCCACTTATTGGTGTTTGCCCTGAAGATAAGCTTCATCTAGTAGAAAAAATCATCACCAGGGTTAAAGCAGAGTGGGATAAATAACTTCTGTCTTATTGATTTGTTTGGTTCATCTTTTGTTTTAGATGAACCAGATAAATTGTATTTGATCCTACCTCATTGAATAGTATATTATCATGTCCCTTCTTGTAACACCTCCAAAAACATTAGAAATTAAGCGATTGTTGCTTGCAGAGCAAGCTGGTTTTCAGCAAGATTTTACGACCGCAATAAATCTTGATTTATCTTCTGTATCCCGTTCCGGTGCTTATATTGGTAGTCAAATTGAGTGTCATGGTCGTGTCGCAAGGGCCATGGATTTAGGTCGGCAGTTAATCGTGAAAAAAGAACAGGGTGGTGGGGCAATCGCTTCAGGATATACCATTCTGGCCGATGAAATGTTCTCATCAAAGGGGCGATTTACAAGGTCTTGGCATGCGCCTCTGGGTGGACTTTGGGGTTGTCTTGTGCATGCGAACAACCTTTTACCAGCCTCTAGGCAGTTCTTGCCTTTTGTTGTAGGGATTTCATGCTGCGAAGCTTTGAATTCTTTTGCTGGGGTTGAGGCGAATTTACGTTGGGTGAATGATGTTCTAGTTTCCGGCAAGAAGATAGCTGGGTTCTTGATTGAATCATACACTTCTCCTTTGGGGGAAAATTTCCATATGATTGGTTTTGGTATCAATATCAACAATACTACTTTTCCAGATGAATTAAAAAATATCGCCACTTCATTAAAAAAAGAATTTGGTCAAGAGCTTGACCTTGCAAGGTTTGCCGAGGTTTTCTTGGCTAAGATGGCTTGGAATATTGGTTTACTTGAGCAGGAAGAGAATTTCTTTTTGGCAGAAAATTATTACTTTGGTGCAGGTGGTCAACATACTATTCTGGGAAAATTTCTTAGGCTAACAGATACGCTCGATAAAAAAGTGGTTTATGGTTTTGATGTATTGGAAGCACCACAGTACGAAGCTCAGGTTTTGGATATAGATCAGAGTGGCGGCTTAGTGCTTAAGTTAGAAGATGGTTATTGTAAAACCGAGTACAGTGGTGAAATCAGATATTTAAAAAGTTAATCACTCTCATGAAAATTGCATTGTCTTAGGCGTTTACTTCCTTGAATATTCTCCAGGATATAATTTCCCTTTGTAGTATATTTTTACCGTATTGATGAAGATGGCTTAAGCTTTGTCTGAGTATTAGTTCACCAGGCTGCAAGCGATGAATCTTCTCTAGTTTGTTGCTTTGGGCAGAGTTGAGAAACATGACAGTACCAAGGGCGATACTGTTCTGCTTTGGGGTGCATGATTGGCATATGAGGCCACCATGGCTGTGATGGAAGTTAAAATTGTTTGTTTTTTCGTTTACACTTATTCCGCAGTTTATACAACATGACAGCTCTGGCTTAAAGCCTATTTCGCTGAAAAATCTAATTAGAAAAATTGCCAAGATCGTTTTTGCTGATCTGTGTCTGCTCACTTGATGCAGTGCCCAGAGGGTGAGCTTGAAAACGTTGTCTTCTTGTTCTTGCTCTTTTATAGTCTGTAATAGAAACTCTTGGATTATCGAGGCTATGGTGAATAGCTTAATGTCTTTACGCAGATCAAGAAATGGAGTTAATAGCTCTGCCTCATTCAAAAAGCACAGGTTTCTTCCCGCATATTCCGTAATAGTGACATTTAGAAAAGAGAATGTTTCTAGCTTGTTGACAAATCTTTTTTGGCTTTTTTTTGCACCTTTGGCGATGCATGATATACGTCCTAAATCTTGACTGAAGAGAGTGACTATTTTGTCACTCTCGCCGTGGTCGAAGTTTTGAAGTACAATTGCGTGGGTGGTATATTGCCGCGGTGCCACGATTACTGGCTTTCTGTGTCGGTATTTGTTGAACTGCTGGTGCTAGAGATTTCTGTGTTGCTGGTATTTGTGTTGTTTATTTGGCTTGTTACGACGGGAATAAGAACTTCATTGTTGTTCCCGTTGGCGAGTTGCTCCTCATTGTTCATTGGAGTAATGTTCTCTACATTTACAGTTCTCAATTGTTTGCTAAGGTATTCTGCAGGGTTCCAAGAAAAATACCAAGCAATAATTCCGAACACAATCATTGACAACAGAAGGGTAAAACCTAGGATAGGGATTAGCGGGATTGGCGGCCTTTCAGCTAGCATTTCAACAGTATAGTTGCTTTTGTCGCTAGTATACGTAGATTTTTCTTTATCAGGTGCGATGTTATTGTTGTGGAATTTTGGGATATCCTCTGGTGCTATGCATAAAAATTTAGCATATATTTCATAAAAGCCTCTACTGAAGGCAGGTGCAGGTAGAGATTTGCAGTCATCCGCTTCAATTGCTCGAAGTGTCTTTAGTGATATTTTTGTGTCTTCAGCAACTTGCTCAAGTTCAATTCTTTTAGCAAGGCGTTCCTGGCGTAAAAAAGTGCCTATGCTTTTTTCTTCGATGTTGTCTTCTGGCATTATAAAACCTATTTTTTATTCTTGCAGGATGATTAAATTTTCTGAATGTATGCGTCATCTTTTAGTTCTTTAAGCCATTCTTGGAATTTTTCTTGCATTTTAATCTCGAATAGTCTGGCTCTAATTTGTTCTTTCACCATGTCATAAGGCTCCTTGATCACAGTTTGTTTCTTGCCACCAGATAGTACTTTAAAGAACTGGTATGCACCTGCGGTTTCAATTATTTTACTTAACTGACCTGGCTTTAATGGTGCGATTGCCTCAGCCATGCTCGCAGACATATCATCTATGGTAAATGAGCCAATATCTCCTCCATCTTGCATTGAGGGAAGAGTAGAGAATTTTTTAACTAATTGGATAAAATCTTGTCCGCTAATGGCAAGTGCGCGAACTCTTTCAATCTGTTTTTTTGTCTTTTGACGGTCACCTTCGACCCAGTTAATACCAAGTTGAAGAAGGAAGAATTCATCAGCAGCAGCTTGGCTGATATATTCTTTGTCATAGTATGTTTTAATTGCTGATTCAGGGATGACAATTCTGGACCTAATATCGTAGTTAACGATTTTTCTTTGTAGTAGCTGGCTCCTGATGTTGGCTGAATATAATTTGGGTGAAAGACCAGATTTGATAAGTTCTTTGTTAAACTCTTCTACTGTTAAACCAGCTTTTTTTCGTATGCCGTTGATAGTTCCAGTAACTTCTTGCTCACTGACAGAGACTCTAGATTCTTTTGCTTTTTGTCTGATTAGTGATTTGTCGATCAGTGAATTTAGTGCACTTTCCCTTGCTGCATAGATTGTTTCTTCTTGCTCATCTAGCTGGGTTTCTGAGATAATTTTTTTGGTTATTTGCTCAGCTTCTGCATTCAATTCAGATAGAGTGATGACATCATTGTTTACAACGGCAACAACCTTGTCTATCAGTTTAGAATAGGCAGGTGAAGCCGAAATAACGATCATGGTTAGAAAAGCACATACAAACAGATGGCGGGTCATAGTAGTGAAATGTCTAATATTCATTTTGTTATTTAAGATTTTAAACTTAATAAGATTAGGGTTGTAGGTTGTGCAGAAGCCTAAAAAGAATTATCATTTCATAATTAGAAGTATGCTTAATAGAGTTATTATTATTATCAGGGACTATAACACACCACTATAATTAATGGAATCTCAACAGGGGTAGATGATGAAAAAAAATAAAATGGTTGTTGCTTTTCGCCTTATAAGCACATTCTTCATTTTGCTTATTGTATTGCAAGGATCGGCTTTGGCGGCAAAAAAAATGCCAAAGTTTTCTTTGCTTAGTGTAACTGATGATCGTTTTGTTAGTAGCGATGAATTTGCTGGCAAAGTAACCTTGATTACTTTCTTTGCTACTTGGTGTCAGCCTTGTGTTATCGAAGTTGGTAGTTTGAAACGATTGCAGAGCGAGCTGGGTGGTGAAGACTTCACTGTACTAGCCATCTCGGTCGACATAGGAGCTGTTGATAATGTGAAAGCTTTTGTGGAAGAAAAAATGATTAATTACCCAGTAGTTTCTTCTACCCCGAAAATTATTCAAGACTTCGGGGGGGTGTACAGTATCCCTACTAGCTTTTTAATTGATAAAAATTCAAGGGTGGTCAAGAAATATGCAAGTTATCAACCTCATAGTGTTTTTGAAAAAGATATAAAGGCTTTACTGTAGTTTTTTAATTAACCAGTTTTAATAAGAGACCTTATCTTTGTCGTACAATGGCTTTTCGATCTTTTATCCATTAATTGACATAATCTTACAACTCAGTTAATTTGTTCCGATTTTGTAATGAGTGCTTCACCTTTATTGTTTTGAGGAATTATATGGAAGTTTTACAAGCTATTGTTCTTGGTATTCTCCAAGGTCTGACTGAGTTTTTACCAATATCTAGTTCTGGGCATTTAGTTCTTGGCTCCCAAATTATGGGGTTTGAACAGGCTGGGGTTAGTTTTGAGGTTTTTTTGCATTTGGGATCTCTTCTTGCCGTGCTTGTTGTTTTCTGGTCTGACATTAAGGGGATGATAATTGCTCCTTTTGCGTATTTACGAGGAAGTAGGGAGAAGGATATTATTGAGTCCCTAATAATGGCAATCTACATAGTGGTGGCGACAATGCCAGCGGTGGTGGTCGGCTTGTTTTTTAAGGATTCTTTTGAATCGATATTTAATAATTTAGTAATTGTTTACTGTATGCTCATTGTGACTGGAACCTTAATGGTTGTGACACAATTTTTACCAACCAGAGATAAAAAAATGAGCGTTGGTAAAAGTATTCTTGTGGGGTGTGCTCAAGCATGTGCCATTTTGCCAGGTTTGTCTCGTTCTGGCTCCACTATTTTTATGGGGATGCTTTTAGGTGTTGATCGACAAAAAATAGCTCGTTTTTCTTTCTTGATGTCTATACCAGCTATACTTGGTGCAGTTGTTTTGCAAATTGGCGATGTTGCAGCACACCCTTTGCCACCCAATGCCATTGTTAATATATTGGTAGGCTCGGTAGCTTCGGCTATTTCTGGCTATTTTGCTATTAAGTTGCTTTTGGATTTAATTAAGAAAAATAGGCTTCAATGGTTTGGCTATTACTGTTATGCTGTGGCGACCCTGGGGCTAATTCATCACTTTATTTTATAATATTTTTGGAAAATCATGGATATCAGACAACTTCCTTCAAAGGAACGTGACATATATAATAGGCTTAGAAAAGACAATAAATTAACTTTTGATAAACTTAGTATTAAAGATAAAACTCTACGTCTATTAACGATCGCAGATTTAAAAGAATACTTGGGTAGCGATCCTAAATTGCAAAGCTTTTTGGATGGCGATATTGCTGACCCCAAGTCTTTTCTAGAAAAGCTCCAAAGTACTGATGTTAGCGACTTTCCCTTTTGGATAAGACTCTGGGATGCTGCGATTATTCTTTCCTATCTGCTTAGTTCGCTTCCCGATAGTAAGGGGAAGACGGTTTTAGAATTAGGTGCTGGTCTTGGAGCCCCTGGTCTTGCTGCTGCCTCGGTGGGGATGGATGTGACCATCAGCGATTATGAGGAGATGATTGTTGATTTTCAGCGTGTCAGTGCTGCTGCATCTAATCTTCCAGGTGTCAAATTTTGTCTCCTGGACTGGTTAAATCCACCTGAGTTACCAAGGTTTGATATTCTAACGGCTGCAGAAGTTTTATTTAGAGAGGAGTTCTTTCAACCTTTACTAAATGTTTTTAAGAAATATCTTAAACCTGATGGAGTAGTATGGTTGGCTCATGATGCAAGGCGTAAAAGTCTCCCTGCTTTTCTAGAACTTGCCAAGGAAGACTTTGATATCGCTATTAATAAACAAGAATTTCAGCGTGACGGTAAGGGTGTTATGATTATTGTTAATCGTTTGAAATTAAAGAGTTAGTACTCGTGTATCCAGTTAATCTTGATATTAGAGATAAGCTTTGTGTAGTTGTGGGTGGTGGTGCGGTGGGGTACCGTAAAATAAAAAACCTGTTGGATTATGGTGCTAGAGTAAGACTTATTAGCCCTATAGTCTGCTCGAAGCTAGAATCACTGGTAAGGGCAGGAAAACTAGGCTTGCTTAGTAAAAAGTATGAATACGGTGATTTAGCTGGGGCATTTCTTGTTTACGCTGCAAGTGATTCATCAGAAGTTCAGCAGCAGGTAGCTGAAGAGGCTAAAGAACGTGGTGTTTTTCTTAATTCAGCTACGGATCCTGGAAAATCAGATTTTCATTTGCCTGCAATTATAAGGAGAGGCGACTTTCAATTAGCTATCTCGACCGGTGGCGGAAGCCCTGCTTTTTCACGATATATAAAACACCAACTTGAAGAAGATTTTGGTCACGAGTATGAATATGCTGTAGGACTTCTAGGTATTATTAGAAGGAGTATCCTAGTTCATAGCGAACATTCAGACCATAATAAAATTGTTTTTCGCTCCCTTGTTTCTTCTAATATGCTTAACCTTATTAAAATTGGAGATCTAGCGGGATTGACTGTTTCTTTGCAAGAAATTTTACCAACTTATCTTGATGTTAAAAAAATCATGGTCGAATTTGAATCTTTAATGTTTGAAAGTGGATGTTAACCATTACCTGATATGATAAATATAACTTTTACTTTGTCCTGTGCCACAAGCTTGCTTGCTTGTTTTTGCTATTTCTTTTTCTTTGTTAAGCAAGAAGAGTATTTGCGAAATGTAGGTAGAACTTTGTTGCTAGTATCTGGCACTGTTCAGAGCATATATATAATTGAGCGAGGGTTCTTACTGGGCAATATTCCCATTACCACCGCCCATGAAGGTCTGGTGTTTTTTGCCTGGGTTAGTACTTGGTCATTTTTGTTATTTAGATGGCGACATAGTGTTAAAAATCTTGGGACATTTCTGTCCCTTTTGGTTCTTCTTCTCTTGATCGTTTCTTCATTTTTTTCAAAAGAGATTGTAGAATTGAAACCAAGTCAACAAACGCTATGGTTGCCGATTCATGCAGGCCTTTCTTTGTTAGCCTATGGTTTTTTAGGTTTGGCCTTTTTAGGAGGGCTTATGTATCTGTTGCAGGAGCGAGAACTAAAAAATAAACGATTTGGTTATATATTCCAAAGATTTCCTTCTCTTGATAGTCTTGATTTATTGAACAGTCACTGTTTAACTGTTGGTTTTGCTTTTTTGACAACTGGACTTGTTTCCGGTGCGCTATGGAGCATGAATGTGCATGGAAGGTGGCGATTTGATTGGAGCGTATTGCTTTGGTTGTTTTATTTAGTTCAGATGCACCAGCGTATAACTGTCGGTTGGCGAGGACGTCGTGCTGCTTATATGGCTATATTTGGCTTTGCTTTAGCTTTGTTTACTCTCCTAGGAATTTATCTGTTTGCCGGAGGCGTTCATAACAATGGCTAGTAAAGAAATTGTTTTAATCGGTGTTAACCATAAAACAGCACCGGTTGCAGTGCGTGAAAAAATTGCCCTTGCGGATAATTATGAATCTGCTTTAACTCGTCTTCGTGATGACGTTAATTGTGAAGAACATTATCTTCTATCGACCTGTAATAGAGTTGAGGTAATCGTTTGTCATGATGGCAATTGTAGGGTAGAAGATGAAATAATTAAATTTCTTTTTGCTGGCCGTTTGGATGCTGAAGATATTAGTAAGTATCTCTATGTTTATAAAGGGATAGATGCTGTTCAGCATCTATTCACTGTTGCGGCTAGCCTTGATTCGATGGTGGTAGGCGAAGCTCAGATACTTGGCCAATTAAAGGATGCTTATCGTCATGCTTCTAGTGCTGGTTGTACTGGGTTATTGTTGAATAGATTGCTGCATAAGAGCTTTTCTGTGGCCAAAAGGGTTCGGACTGAAACAGGTATTGGCGCTTCTGCCGTTTCTATTAGTTATGCTGCTGTCCAGTTAGCTAGGAAAATTTTTGGTAATCTTGAGAATAAGAAAGTTATGTTGGTTGGAGCCGGTGAAATGGCTGAACTTGCGGCGGAGCATCTTGTCGGTCAAGGAGTTTCATCCGTTGTGGTGGCCAATAGAACACTTACTAGAGCAGTAGATTTAGCAGAGAAATTTAACGGTTCTGCGATTTCAATGGATGATATTGGCCTACAACTTGCTGAGGTCGATATTATAATTAGTTCAACAGGTGCTCAGCATATAGTAATAAATAAGAATGATGTTCAGGGGGTAATGCGAAGTCGTCGTAATAGCCCGCTCTTTTTTATAGATATCGCGGTTCCCAGAGATCTTGACCCAGAGATTAATGATCTAGAAAATGTTTACCTTTATGATATAGATGATTTAAGTAGCGTTGTAGAGGTCAATAAAACTGCCCGTGACCAGGAAGCTTTAAAAGCTGGTTGTATTATTGAAGAGGAGCTGGCTAAGTTTCAAACTTGGATGCAGGATTTGGTAATGAGCCCAACTATTCAAGGATTAAGAAACAAAGTGTCGAACATTATCGAAGAAGAGTTGGCTAGAACAATGCCTCGGTTGGCAGGGTTAGATGAGAAGCAGAAAGAGAGTGTTGAGAAAATGGTTGCAGCCATTAGTTCTAAAATACTTCATGACCCTCTTTTGTATTTGAAAACAGACTCCTGTCATGGACGAGATAAAACAGGTTATAAAGTTGATGTTATACGCTCTGTTTTTTCTTTGAAGGGCGATCGGTATTCATGATTTCTAAAGATTTTGAGGCAATATTTGAGGATGAATTTTATATTGTCCGCTATTCAGGAGAGACCCCTGAAATAGCCCTTAATTCTTCGTTTTACTTCTTGACCAGGGATAAAAATGGCCCCCAAGCTACTTTAACAGCAGAACAGACTGAGATACTGCAGGATGCTGCTGTTAAGCAATTTTCAGAAATAGTTCTCAGAGATATAATTCCTGAAAACATAGGTAGCTCCATTTATCGAGGTATTGCCAGGACTATCGCTAATTATGTTCGATATTTAAAATTTTGTGAAAGACAAAACCTTCTAAATATTCTTCAAGATCGTTTAGCCGAACAGTTACTACTGTTTTTTAAGTATGAAGCGAATTATTTAGAGAAGGGTGAGGGAACAACTAATTTAAACGCCAGTGTGGAAGAAATTTCACAGTTCCTAGAAGGATATTTCTCCGATGATTCACGACTTCAAATTTCATTTTTATCTCTCCAAGTTAAGCTAAATTAAGCAAATTCTTTTCTTCTTAAGCATTATTTTTTTTGGAAATTTTTGGAAAATACCCTGATTTACCTGAGTCACTAGACTTTTTTGTTAGAGTCGCATAGATTAACATTAGTCTTTCTTGGCTCGTATGTTTTTTGTGATATGCAAGATAGCTTTTTTGCAGACATCATTGATAAATAATTGAAACTTGAATAAAAATCTACTGATTAGTTTGTAGTAGTTTCACCTCCACCTTTTTTTGGGATGTCAAATGAGAAAAACAAAAATTTCAAAGTTGGTAACTTCTCTTTTCCTTTTGTTGGCTGTTTTCCTGTTGGCTGTAACTGTTCATAGTAAAACGTTAAGCAAAGAAGAAAATCAAAGAAATGCAGTAATTGCCTATATACTGGGCCGGCAGTTGCCATCTCTCCATTACAGCGATAAAGAATTGGACGATGAACTTTCTAAGGCTGCTTTTGGACTATATATCAAACAGCTTGATTCGCAGAAAAGATTTTTGCTTAAGAGCGATGTAGAAATGCTTGCTCGACTTGAGACTAAAATTGATGACCATATTCAAGAAGGAATTTTGGAACTGCCACGTATAGGTGATGAGTTATTAGATCTTCGAGTAAATCAGGTTGAAAAATATGTCACTGAAATTATGGAAAATGGTGTTGATAGGGAACCTGGTGATATTTTTGAAAATGATCGAGATAAACTTTCCTATGTTAGAACAAATGAAGAATTGAAGGAACGTTGGCGTTTAACTCTAAAATCACAAGTTGTGTCAAGGTATTTGGATTTGGAAGAAGAGGCTATTGCTGAAGAAAAAGAAAAAGGGACAAAAATACCAAACGAAGAAAAGTTATGGCAGGAGGCTAATGTTAAGGTCTCCAAGCAGATGAAAACCTTTCTCAAGCGTTTGAGGCAAGAAACAAGGCAAGATCATATCGATCGGTTTTTTAACTCGGTCACGCGAGCATTTGGTCCCCATACAAATTATATTGCCCCAGCTAATAAAGAGCAGTTTGATATTAATATGAGTGGCAGTTTAGAAGGAATTGGTGCTCTTCTACGTGAAGAAGATGGGCAAATAAAAATCGTTAGGATTATACCTGGTAGTGCCTCAGCTAGGCAAGGAAGCTTGAAGGCTGAAGATATCATATTATCGGTGGCTCAAGGGCAAGAAGAGCCAGTTGATATTACTGATATGCGTTTAAAAGAAGCTGTTCGGATGATCAGAGGCGCTAAGGGAACTGAGGTTAGGTTAACTGTTCGCAAAAGTGATGGTCGAAAGATGATTGTCCCAATAATTCGAGATGTCGTGCAAATGGAAGACACTTTTGCAAAGTCTACTCTTCTGAAAACAAATTCAGGTCAATCAGTTGGGTACATATATATACCTAGCTTCTATAGAGACTTTGGGAAATCTAGGTATGATAAAAAAGCTAGAAATTCAACAGATGACACTAGAAAAGAACTAGAAAAGTTAAAAAAGGACGGTGTGGTAGGGGTTATTTTAGATCTACGAGATAATGGTGGTGGTGCCCTAATTGATGCTGTTGATGTGGCCGGATTATTTATGACTGAAGGGCCTATGGTACAGATTAGAACTAGCAGGGGGAAGAAAAGAATTCTTTATGATGAGGATTCTGAGGTCGTTTGTGATCTCCCATTAGTGGTTCTGGTAAATAAATTTTCAGCATCAGCATCAGAAATTGTTGCTGCCGCACTACAAGATTATGGGCGGGCTGTCATTGTAGGCAGTAGTCATACCCATGGTAAGGGGTCGGTACAGACTATTCTAAATTTAGATGATTACATACCATGGCTTGAAAATAAGGATGGTGAGAGTCTCGGTGCCTTAAAGGTAATGATTCAGAAATTCTATCGTATAAATGGTGGCTCAACTCAATATAAAGGCGTCGAGCCCGATATTGTATTGCCAAGTTTGTGGGACCATATCAAAAGTGGGGAAAGGTATCTCGATTATTCTCTTCCTTGGGATAGCATAGAGGCCGTTGATTATACGCCAGTTTCACATCCTCTGCCTCTAGATATTTTAAAGGAGCAGAGCCAAGAAAGAGTAAATGTTAGCGATGATTTTGCAACAATAAAGCAGGAGGGAGCTAGATCTAAAGAACGTAGCCTTAATACGTCCATAGCCTTAGATATAGATCTGATGCGTGTAAAAAGAGAAGAATTACAAGCTGCTCGGGAAGCCCTTGAAATCGAAGAATCAGATTTAGAAGAACCTGAAAAAGAATTAAGTAAGAAAGAAAAAGAAAAACATTGGCATGAAAAGATAAGCAAGGATGCATGGGTGATTGAAGCAACAGAGGTAGTATCGGATATTATTAGGCTAGAAAACTAGAAAAGTTAGTAGACGCTAATATCCATCTTTACCTGATTGTCAAATAAAAATCTTGAAAACAAGGCGGAAAAATGATAAAAATCCACCTTTGCGGACAATTCTCAGAATAATTGTGCCTCAATTTCATGATTCTTTGTTTGACAATTTTACTATGTGTCGGTGTTTAAATGGATATTTCAGAAGGTCTTCGTAGTTGCAGTGAGAAAATTATTAACCAATGGGTAGAGTATACCCTCTCCACTTATGACTCCTCTACATTTTTTATAAAGGAACAAGATAAGTTTGCAAATCCGGTTGGTGGCAATATCCGTGAATCACTAACAACACTTTTTACTCAGTTGATAGATGGTGAAGAAGCCGAAAAGGGTGTTGAATCTTTATCTCAGTTAATTAGTATTCGTTCAGTCCAGCAGTTTACCCCTTCCCAAGCGCTGGCCCCCCTAAACGCCGTGAAGCATATTGTCCGTGATATCTTATCAAAGGACAAAAAATGCTCACACCTCACAGAAGAACTCTATGATTTTGAATTCGCAGTTGATTTAACTGTGCTTAAAGCTTTTGATATTTACATGCATTTTCGTGAGAGATTGTATCAGGTTAGAATTGATGAGATTAAGTCAGGCAGTCACGTGTTAACAGACAGTAAGTGCCCATCGCGGTTACTGGATGATCAAAATATGCAGGGAATAGTTTTAAAAGGTAAAGAGTAATTAACTGGTCTCTGGTGTGGTGGTTGGTTCCATTCATGCTGGTTTCCAAAACAAAGTTCAATTGAAGCGAGGTAAGAAATGAAGTATGCCTTCTCATTCCTAGCAGTTATTGCGTTGGTAGTGATTGCTGGGCTCGGCTCGATGATTCCAGGAGCAGAATACCTATTTGGTGTTGCCATCCCGTATCTGGCTATTGCGATCTTCTTGGCTGGGTTTGTTTATAGAGTAATTGGTTGGGCCAAAAGCCCAGTGCCATTCTCTATCCAAACAACCTGCGGACAGGGAAAATCGCTAGATTTTATTAAGCATAACAAGCTTGAGGCACCAAACAATAAGTTGGAAGTTTGTGCGAGAATGATTTTGGAAGTTTTCTTCTTTAGATCACTCTTCCGCAATACCAAGTCAGAGGTTCATGAAGGACCTAAGGTAACCTATGAGTCATCTAAATGGTTATGGTTGTTTGCCATTGTTTTCCACTACTGTTTCCTCATCGTTGTGATCAGACACATGCGTCTGTTCATCGACCCTGTACCTGCCCCTATTTATTGGCTAGAGTACATGGATGGTTTATTCCAAATTTGGACTCCAAGGCTTTATCTAACCAGTATTGGTTTGATAGCTGGTGTGGCACTTCTTTTCGGTCGTCGTCTATATAACCGTCACGTACGTTACATTTCTCTATTGAATGACTACTTCCCACTATTCCTAATTTTTGGAATCGCGGTTTCTGGTTGTTTGATGAGATATCTTCTTCGTACCGATGTTGATATCATCGCTATTAAGGAACTAGCAGTAGGTTTAGTGACTTTTGCTCCTGTAATTACTGGTGATATAGCTGGCATCTTCTACATTCACCTATTTCTGGTATCTGCTCTTCTCATCTACTTTCCATTCTCTAAGTTGATGCATGCTGGTGGTGTTTTCATGAGCCCAACCCGCAACATGAAGAACGATAGCCGTGCAGTACGTCACATCAATCCATGGAATCCTGATATCAAGTGTCACAGTTACGCTGGATACGAGGATGATTTTCGTGAGTTTATGGTTGAAGCTGGTCTTCCCGTTGACAAGGATCTACCTGCTGCTAAGGATGAATAGACTATTAACTAGCTTATAAGGATAATTAAGATGGCAGTCCCTAAATTAGAAGAACTATCAAAAAGCGTGGTGGTAGGACCAACCATGGCGACCGGTGCCCAGCCCTCGAAGGGGTGGATGGATACACCAGTCGAGTTTAAACCTGGTAACTATGCCTACCCAGCGAAGAAAGAAAAGGTTGAATACCTAAATAGCCAAAAAGGATTATCTTTTCCAAATGCTCGCGAATGGTCTCCAGAAGATGATGACTGGAAGCTTCCTGAGGATTGGAAAGATATTATTATTAAAGGTCTAAAAGAACGTCTTGGTAAATTTCGTTCCTTAAAGATCTTTATGGATTGTTGTGTTCGTTGTGGCGCTTGTGCTGATAAGTGTCATTTCTTCCTTGGAACCGGTGATCCTAAGAACATGCCTGTACTTCGTGCAGAGTTACTTCGTTCTGTATATCGTAATGATTTTACCCTTGCTGGTAAAATTCTCGGTAAAATGGCAGGTGCTCGTCCGATGACCACTGGTGTATTGAAAGAGTGGTTTATGTACTCTTACCAATGTACTGAGTGTCGTCGGTGCTCTGTATTCTGTCCATATGGCATTGATACAGCAGAAGTAACCATGATGATACGTGAACTACTTCACCTAGTGGGTGTCGGTATTAACTGGATTTTGGAGCCTGCTTCAAACTCTAACCGTACTGGTAACCATATGGGGCTACAACCTCACACCTTCAAGGACAATGTTGAGTTCTTGGTGGATGATGTCGAGGGTCTCACAGGTGTTAAGCCAAACGTGACTTTTAACCGTAAAGGTGCAGAGGTTCTGTTTATCACTCCATCTGCGGATGTGTTTGCTGAACCAGGTCTCTATACTGCCATGGGTTACATGATCTTGTTTGAAGCAATTGGTCTTGACTATACTTGGTCAACCTATGCTTCAGAGGGTGGTAACTTCGGTCTCTTTACAAATAACGAGACCATGAAGAAACTAAATGCCAAAATGTACCATGAAGCTGAGCGTTTAGGTGTTAAGTATATCATTGGTGGCGAGTGTGGTCATATGTGGCGTGTTCTTCATCAGTATATGGATACCATGAATGGACCTGCAGATTTTCTCGAAAAACCGGTTTCTCCAATTACTGGAACTGTTTTTGAGAATGCTGCGTCTACCAAGATGGTTCATATCTCTGAGTTCACTGCTGATCTTATTAAGCACGGTAAACTTAATCTTGATAAGAGTCGTAATAGTCATGTTAAGGCAACCTTTCATGATTCTTGTAACACTGCTCGTGCCATGGGTCTTATTGAGGAACCTCGTTATATCCTTGATCATGTTGTCGATTGGGTTGAGATGCCAGAAAATACCATCCGTGAGCAGACCTTCTGTTGTGGATCTGGAACAGGTCTTAATACCGATGAGATCATGGAACTAAGAATGCGTTCTGGTCTACCACGTGCTAATGCTGTGAAGCATGTTAAAGAGAAGAATGGCGTTGATATGCTTTCTTGTGTATGTGCTATTGACCGTGCGACTCTTACCTCCCTCAACAATTACTGGAATCCAGAAGTTGGTGTGTGTGGTGTTACTGAGCTTGTGGGTAATGCAATTGTGCTGGAAGGCGAAAACCGTGGAGACCTCGATGAAGGTCTTCGTACAATGGTTTTCTAAATCAGACCAGAATATAGGAGTTTTAGGTAATGTATAATAAAGGAACAGTTTTAATAGGATTGGCAATTTTTGTCGTCCTTGTCACCTTTCCGCTCTGGTTTAACAACCTGACATCTGGTAGTGACTTGCCAGATCCTGTTATTGCCCCAGAAGCTGGAACTGAGTGTGTTGCCCCTAGAGCGGAGATGCGTGATAATCACATGCAGATCCTCGATGATTGGCGTAACGAAGTTCTTCGCGATGGTGATCGTGTAGAGATTGAAATCGGTGGTAAGAAGTACCGTAAAGGTTTACAGATGGCTTGTCTTTCTTGCCATGTAAACAAAGAAGAATTCTGTGACAGTTGTCACGAGTATGCTTCTGTGAAGCCATATTGTTGGGAATGTCACTTGACTCCAACAGAGCAAGCGACAAAGAAGGAGGTTAAGTAATGGATACCAATAGAAGAAAATTTCTAAAAATGGCCGGAGTTACCGCTCTTGCTGGTATAGCTACACCTGGACTTCTAAGTATCACCCCAGACACTGTAGAAGCTTCTTCAGGAGGAGCAGGACATGCCCCTGTACCAACCGACGACGCTAGTCGTGTTCGTCTAGGTATGGTTATCGATATGCGTGAACTATATGGTAAGCCAGAGTTGCTTGAAAAGGCAATACATGCCTGCCATAGCGTACACAATGTACCTGATTTGCGTGATGAACATGGTGAGCCAGATCCAAAGAACGAAGTGAAATGGTTATTTAAAGCACCGTTTGAAAATGTGTTCATTGAGCATTCCAGCTACCATATGTCTGATACTGCCAAGGAAAATGATTTCTTATTGCTTTGTAATCATTGTGATGAGCCTTCTTGTGTACGTGTTTGTCCTACTAAGGCGACATTTATCAATGAAGCCAATGGTGTAGTTGCCATGGATTATCATCGTTGTATCGGCTGTCGTTTCTGTATGGTTGCTTGTCCATACGGAGCTCGTAGTTTTAACTGGGAAGATCCTCGTCCACACATCAAAGAATACAATCGTGCTTTTGCGACCCGTACTCGTGGTGTTGTTGAAAAATGTAACTTCTGTAGTGAACGTCTACCACTTGGTCAAGAACCAGCATGTGTAGAAGCTCTTAAGGAAGTTGGTGCGATCACTTTTGGTAACCTAAACGATCCTCATTCAGAGATCAGAAAGGTTTTAAAAGAGAACCACACCCTTCAGAGGAAGCCTTCTGCAGGAACTAAACCATCAGTCTTTTACATAGTGTGAGGATGTCATGATTGAAAAAGTATTTAAAGGCAACTCAAAATACTGGATGTGGCTGGCTTTTTTAGGCATGCTCATCGGTGTTGGTGCCATTTGTTATATTCGCCAGTTTAACTTCGGTATGGGACTTACAGGAATGGGACGTGACCTTTCTTGGGGTGTTTATATCTCACAATTTACCTTTTTAGTAGGTGTTGCAGCTGGTGGTTTGATGCTAGTGCTACCTTACTATGTGCATGACTATAAAGCCTTTGGTCGTATGACCATTTTAGGTGAGTTTCTTGCTATTGCTGCATTGATCATCTGTTTGATGTTCATTCTTGCTGATATTGGCCAGGTTACTCGTGGGCTTAATATGGTATGGCACCCAACTCCTAATTCCATGCTTTTTTGGGATATGGTTGTTCTCTGGGGTTATCTAATTCTCAATGCTCTATGTGGTTGGGTTATCCTTACCCATGAGAAGAAGGGCGTTGCGCCTCCTAAGTGGATTTATCTATTTGTATATATTTCAATCCCATTTGCGGTATCTATTCATACCGTAACTGCGATGCTTTATTGTGGTCTTCCAGGTCGTCATTTCTGGTTAACCGCTATTACTGCTCCACGTTTTCTTGCTTCAGCTTTTGCAGCAGGTCCTGCGTTGATAGTTTTCTTGTGTTTAGTGATGAAGCGTGTTGCTAACTTTGATGTTGGTAAAGAAGCTCTTAACAAGCTTACCTCTATCATCATGTATGCTGTGTTGATTAATGGTTTCTTCGTAGGTCTTGAGTTCTTTGTTGGTTATTACTCAAATATGCCTGGTCATATCGAAACTCTCCAATATCTATTTTTTGGTATTGAGCATAATGGACATACCTATAACAACCTTGTTCCATTCATGTGGACATTTGTTGTGTTCTGTGTTGCTGGTGTTGGTTTTCTCGCATATAACAAACTTACCAAGCAGTGGAACGAGAAGCTTATCATGGCCGCTTGTGCTATGATTTTCATCGGTCTATGGCTTGATAAAGGTATCGGATTTGTAATTGGTGGTCTTGCTGTTAACCCACTAAATCAGATCGTAGAGTATATCCCAACTCTTAACGAGATAGGTGTTACCATCGGTATCTGGGCAACAGGTGCATTTATTGTTACCTTGCTTTACAAAATTGCTCTTGCAGTTGATCACGAAGTGCATGAAGATTAAGTTCGGTTGTAGCATAAACATTCATATGAATGTTCTATAAGCTGTTAAAAAGCCTCCGATATATATCGGGGGCTTTTTGCGTTAGCACCACAAAGAGGGATATGACAGATATGAGTAAACCGCGTGTGGCAATAATATATTATTCACTAAGCCAACAAACGAAGAGGATTGTTGATTCTTTTCGAGATGGTCTTGTTGCCTGCGATGTTGAGGTGGACTTATGTCCCATAGAGCCTCTCAAACCTCTCAGCCTCCCCTTGCATTCTAACTTGTCTTTATTTAAAGCAATGTGGCGACCTTTTTGGCGAAAGAGATGTAAAATCAAGCCACCTATCCTGAAAGATAATAATTACGACCACATTATATTAGCTGGCCCAACTTGGTCATATCAACCAAGTGCTCCAATTTTGAGTTTTTTAGACGAGTACGGTGAAAAGTATTTGTCTGGCAAAACCGTAAGTTTTTTAATATCATGCCGATCGTTTTGGCGAACCCATTATTGGGCATTACGAAGTCAATGTAAACGAGTGGGCGCATATCCTGAAAAAGCTTCAGTTTTTGAGCATTTCACTAATGAACCTTGGTGTACTCTTGGCTTGATACTGAGATTACGGGGGATCCATCACTCAAAACTTCCTTTATGGTTTCAAAAAAGATACCCTAGTTATGGGCACAGTGAAGATCAGGTGATTGCTGCTCATAAAGATGGTGTCCTTCTTGGTGAAGAACTACACAAGTAAAATTTACCTCTATTCAAGAGGGGAAAAAGATGAAAATACAAAATTATATGGTTCCTACCAGCCTGATCGAAGCAGAAGAGCTTCTTGGAAAAGGTGGAGTTGTTCTCGGCGGTTGTGGTTATCTGCGTCTGGCGAAGAGAAAATTAGAAACAGCAATTGATCTTTCTAAACTTGGTTTAGATACAATAGTAGAGCAGGAAAATAATATTGAAATTGGCGCAATGGTTACTCTTAGAGAGCTTGAAACCAACCCAATAATATTAAATATAGCTTCAGGTGTTTTGGGGCAGTCGGTTGGCCATATCGTTGGAATCCAATTAAGAAATTTAGTTACCATTGGTGGTTCCGTAATGGGACGATATCCTTTTTCAGATCCAATTACCGCACTGTTATCCTTGGATGCAAAACTTGTTTTTCAAAAAAATGGAGAGCATAGTCTTGAAGAATATTTACAGGGGAAAGGGTTTAAAGACATTTTATTAAAGATTAAAATACCAGTAAATTCCGCACGTGCTAATTATCAAACCATTAGAAAATCGGCTACTGATTATCCAATCTTAAATGTTTGTACAGCCAATGGTAAAAATGGTATCCGAATAGTTGTAGGTGCAAGGCCTGGTAGGTCGATGAGAGCAACAAAAGCAGAGCAGTATTTGCAATCGGTAGAGATTAATCAGACTAGCATTGCAAAATCGGCAGAACTTGCAGCGGATGAATTAAAGTTTTCAGATAATCCTAGAGGCAGTGGCGAGTATAGACGTAAAATTTGTCCAGTTCTTGTAAGCCGAAGCCTTGAAGAGGTGTTAAATGGAAATTAAAATATCAATTAACGGTGTAGAGAAAACAGTTAAATGCCAAGCAGGTGAATTTTTAGCAACTACTCTTAGAGCAAACGGGTATTTAGGCGTGAAAGAAGGTTGTGATACATCATCTTGTGGCTTATGCACGATCTGGCTTGATAAGAAACCTGTACTTTCTTGTTCCCTTTTGACTTGTAGAGCGGTCGGTCATGAGATTACAACTATTGAAGGGGTACAGGAACAGGCTCATGAGTTTGCGACATTTATGGTTGGTGAAGGGGCGGAGCAGTGTGGTTATTGTTCCCCTGGGTTTACAATGACAGTGATTGCCATGAAAGACGAGCTCGGTAGAGAGACCAGCGATGAAGAAATTAATCATTATCTGGTTGGTAATCTTTGTCGGTGTTCAGGTTATAAAGGCCAATTAAGAGCAATTAAAAAATATTTGCGAGGTGCTAAATGACATATATTGGCAATAGCATCCCGAAGGTAGATGGTCTTGGTGTGGTAAAAGGTTTACCAGCCTACACTAGTGATTTAGATACTAATAATAATGCGCTGGTTGTTAAGTTACTTCGTAGTCCACATGCCCATGCTCGCATAATAAAAATTGATTGTGAGGAAGCCAGGGATATCCCAGGCGTTGAATGTGTACTCATCTACAAAGACGTACCAGATACTAAATTTACCCTTGCTGGACAAAGTTATCCTGAACCATCACCCTATGATCGTAAAATTCTCGGACGCACAGTTCGCTATGTTGGTGATGAAGTAGCAATTGTCGCGGCAGTTGATGAGGATACCGCTGAAATAGCATTAAGTAAAATTAAGGTTAAATACGAAATACTACCTGCCGTTTTAGATTTTGCCACAGCCATTGATAATGAAACATGTGTGCATAGTAACGAGCCATTTACAAACTTTCCTATCGGAAATTTTCACAAAAGAAATATTGCTGCCAGCCAAGATATTGGTGTCGGCGACGTAGAGAGCGAATTGGCATCCTCAGACGTTACTGTTGATGAAACATATTTTATGCAGGCTCAGGCGCATTGTATGATGGAAACATATAGGGCTTCGACATGCATTGATGTTAATGGTCGTTTGCAGATAATGACTTCTACCCAAATTCCATATCATATTAGAAGGCATCTTGCTTATATCCTTGATATGCCGAAAAGTCAGATTAAAATATTGAAACCAAGGGTCGGTGGTGGGTTTGGTGGTAAGCAAACTGCTCCTGTTGAAATTTATCCAGCTCTTGTAACAAAACTAACAGGTAAGCCTGCCAAGATTGTTTATACACGTGAAGAAACTTTTACATCAACGACCTCTCGTCATGCAATGCAATTACGAGTTAAGTTGGGCGCTGATCGAGAAGGGAATATTAAAGCAATTGATATCGAAACATTAAGTGATACTGGAGCCTATGGTGAGCATGCGGCAACTGTCTTTTGGGTAGTTGGACAAAAAACATTACCACTCTATGGGAAAGCAAAAGCGTGTAGATACCATGGGCATGCGGTTTATACCAATAAAACTCCAGCCGGAGCTTTTAGAGGATACGGTGCAACCCAAGGAACTTTTGCATTGGAATCAGCAATAAATGAACTTGCAGCAAAGTTAAAGATGGATCCTGCTGAGCTTCGACTAAAAAATATTTTGCAAGAAGGTGAAACCCATCCAATGTTATGTGGTTCACTACCTGATGCACCAGCTACACTTGCATCTTCGAGTCTAGCAAAATGTATAAAATCTGGTGTAGAAAAGATTGGATGGAAAGAAAATTTTCCAGGTAAGAAGAGGTCTATTGGCAAGGCTCGTGGTTATGGAATGGCTGTGACAATGCAAGGTTCAGGTATTAATAACATTGATAGTGCCAGCGTTATTTTAAAGTTAAACGAAGATGGATTCTTTACTCTTTCTCATTCTGCCGCTGATATTGGCCAGGGTTCTGATACAGTTTTAAGTCAGTTTGTGGCAAGTGAGCTAGAAATTGATATTAGTTTTATTAACAGTACATCATTTGATTTAGATACTCTTCCATATGACCCAGGTGCATACGCTTCAAGCGGAACCTATGTGACTGGTAATGCAGCAGTATTGGCAGCAAAAGATATGATTGAACAGTTAAGAGAAACAGCTGCTAAGTATATGGACTGTTCTGTTGACGAAGTTAAGTATAAACAGGCAGAATTAATCGGCCCTAATTTAACAATGAATTTATCTGAAATAGCTATGAAGCTATGTTCCTATGACGGCCGAGGACAACTTATTGGCCAAGGAACTTTTGGTGGGCCTAATTCACCACCTCCTTTTATCGCAGGTTTTGCAGAGGTTGAAGTCGATTTGCAAACAGGTGAAACAGAGTTGCTGAACTTTGTAAATATTGTCGATTGTGGAACCGTCATTAATGAGAATCTTGCAAGGATTCAAGTTGAAAGTGGAACTGTCATGGGAATAGGTCTAGCCTTGTTTGAAGAGGTTCGTTATAGCAAAAAGGGTAGGCTTACCACAAATTCTTTTATGGAATACCGAATTCCTTCACGGGAAGATGTTGGCGAAATAGAAGTGCATTTCGAGCCAAGTTTTGAGCCAAGTGGTCCACATGGTGCAAAATCAATAGGTGAGGTCGTTTGTAATAGTGCTGCTCCTGCTATAACTGCGGCTATTGCTAATGCTACTGGCTTTTATTGCAGATCTTTACCAGCAAGTGCGGAAAAGGTCTTATTTGGACTGAGCTGTGCGGAAGGTTGATCTACTTGTCGCTTTGAACATTGAGCGAGGCGCAGTGGTATCAATTGTTGGCGCAGGTGGTAAAACATCCTTAATGTTTTATCTAGCAAGAGAAGCAGTGAAAATTGGAATGCGAGTACTAGTGACAACTAGTACTCGCATTTTTGTTCCTAGTTTAGAGCAATATGATTTTATAGATTTAAGTGGAGCCGGTTTTCTAGCTTCGGACAATAAAAAAGGTATTTATGTTTGTGGTCAAAAGGCAGAACCTGGAAAAATGAAAGGGATATCTTCTTCGTTATTGATAGAGCATAGAGGTAATTTTGATTTAATTATTATCGAGGCCGATGGATCTAAACAAAAACCATTGAAAGCTTGGGCGCAACATGAACCTGTCGTGTATGATTTTACTACCCACACTGTAGGAGTAATTGATATAAGAACTATTGGCCAGGAGCTAAATGATGAACATATACATCGTTTAGCTGAGTTTAAGTCTGACTTTTGTAACAAAGAAGATTGTTTGATTACCAAGGAGCATCTAGAAATAATTATGACTTCTGGAAAAGGTATTTTCGCAAAGGCTGTAGGCGAGAAGTTCATTTTTTTTAATAAGGTTGAAGAGGCAGATCATTTTGAATCTGTTAAAAAAATGAGAGATAAAATTCTGGATAAGAATATTGTAGCTGGGAGCCTGAAGAGAGAAAAGTTTTATGCCTGAAATTGACGCTGTAATTATGGCTGCAGGTAGGTCAAAGCGAATGGGCCAGTGCAAGTTATCGATGGCTTTCGCTAAATCTACGGTTCTTGAAACATTTCTTAAAAGTTTCCCATATAATAACTATTCTCAAGTCATGTTAATTGCAGGGAAAAACTTAAAAATACCAGAAATTAAAGATCTGGAAACAATAATAAACAGCCAGCCTGAACTAGGGCAAAGTTACTCCATTGGTTTAGGTCTAAAGCATACAAATAGCAATAATCCAATAATGTTTTTTGTAGCCGACCAACCGATGTTAAAAGCAGAAACAATTGATAAATTGGTGATATCTCATTTGCAGTATCCGGAACAAATCATAGTCCCCATCATTATGGACAGTGGTGAACGAAAAAATCCAGTTATTTTCCCTGCCAAATTTAAAAGAGAGCTTGCGGCTTTAGTTGGTGATGTGGGTGGCAGGAAGGTTATTAAAAATAACTCGTCCTCTGTCCGAGAAATTTCTTTTGAAAATGCTTTGGAGTTTAAAGATATTGACGATTATGCAGATTATACAGAATTGCTGGCAACTTTGGAATGAGAAAATAATTAAAAGGTAGGTGCTTTGCACATTGGTTTCGGCACCAGAAATTAAATACAGAGGTGTTTGTTCTCTTGAATTTAGTCTAGATCATATTCTTGGGCATCAATAATTGGTAGCTTATTGATGCCCAAGTTTCTCATATCTAATCTTCTAGCTCTTCTAGCTCTTCTAGCTCTTCTGGTAGAACGATATTTAAAAAGATAGATATAAAAGCTGCTGGCAAAATACCAGAGGTCAGTAGTATCTTGGCTGTTCCTGGTAAGTGTTGAAGTGCTTCAGGTACAGCTTGAAAACCAAGACCAATGGAAAGAGAAATAGCAAGGATAAGCATGTTCCTGCGGTTCCACGGAACGGAGCTTAACATGTTAATTCCTGCGGAAACAACCATGCCAAACATCACAATCACTCCACCACCAAGTACAGCAATTGGCATCGCTGAAATTACACCACCAATCTTAGGAACAAGGCCTGCAATGATAAGTAGTATTGCTCCGATAGTTACAACGTGCCGGCTCATTACACCAGTCATGGAAATTAGACCAACATTCTGACTAAAAGAAGTATTTGGTAATGCCCCAAATAGACCACCAATAGCAGTACCAACACCATCAGCCATGGTTCCACCTGAGATTTCTTTATCTGTGGCCTCTCTATTTGCACCGCCCTTGGTTATGCCGGAGATATCACCGACTGTTTCAATGGCAGATACGAAGGCCATTAGGCACATGGCAACTACAGCGGTTAAGTTAAACTCTATGCCGTAAGGATTTATGGTGGGTAGAGCAAACCAAGCAGCTTTACTGACATTGGTGAAGTTGACCATACCCATAGGTATGGCGATTAAATATCCAGCAATAAGACCAATAAGAACAGAGGCTGATGACAGTATACCTTTAGTGAAAAATTTTAAAACCAAGGTAACGAAAAGGACGGTAAGTGCCAAGCCCCAGTGCTGAAGAGTGCCGAAAGCAGGTGTTCCCATGATAGGAATTCCACCTGCAGCATATTTCACTCCAATTGGTATTAATGAAAGTCCGATGGTTAGAACCACAATGCCAGTAACAAGGGGCGGAAGGAAATTCCTTATCTTCCTAATAACTGCGCCTAAAAAGAAATGCATTATACCACTAAGGATAACGCTTCCGTATAGAGCTGCTAGTCCAGCTACCTTTACAATGGGAATCATGATAGGTAAGAAGGCAAAACTGGTGCCCTGGACAATGGGCAGTTTTGCTCCAACGGGACCAAGCCCAATGGTCTGGAGCAGAGTTGCAACACCCGCAAAAACCATTACTACTTGGATCATATAAATCATTTCCATAGAGCCAAAACTAAAACCAGCAGCAAGACAAATTATTATGGAAGGGGTGATGTTAGAGATAAACATCGCTAAGATATGCTGAATTCCTAAAGGAATAGCCTGATGCAGTGGCGGCATGTAGTTGGGGTCTTGTAATTGTTCTTTGGTGAGTTTAGTCATTGTTCATCCTGTAAAATAGTTGATGGTGATTGTATGAATTTTTTTTATTACCTATTAATCAGGAAAATTGCAAGTAATTGGCTATTTGTGGTGGTTGTATTAAGATGTTTGATGTCAATTTTATATTGTGAAACATGCAGGATATACTAATATTAGAGAATAGTGCTGTATCAAAAATAATAGGTAAAGAATCATCTGCCCACAATAATGCCTTTTAAAAAGAAAAATCATAGAGAAATAACGTGCGAATAGTTCTAATAAATCCCCCTAATAGTGGTAAAAGTATTCCCGAGGAACATTACGGGATTAAGTCGATAAAAATGATCTTTAGGGGCGAACCCTTAGCGTTGCAAGCATTAGCTGGTAATGTATCTGATCATGATGTGACTATTGTTGATTTAAAGGCTGAGCCGGAAGGTTTAGATTTATATTTTCAAAATAATGAAAAACCAGATCTGGTTGGCATTACAGGTGTTACCTGTGAAGCTAATACCATGCTGAAAATTGCCTCAAATATAAAAACACGGTTTGAATCTTCTGCTATGGCTCCAATTATTGTAGTTGGTGGGCATCATGCTTCTGTTGACCCCGAGTATTTTAACTGCTCTTTTATTGATTATGTGATTGTAGGTCTAGGTAAAAGTAGTTTTCGTGAGCTTGTTCAGTCAGTGGATACTGGTCAACAGAACATCAGTATACCAGGAATTGCTAAGACTAACGGTAGGGCTCAATTATCTTATCAGCCACGGAAATATTCATTTATAGATCTAGTAGATGATGTTGCCCCAAGATATGACCTTGTAGCTCAACATCGAGATAAATATGTTATGAGTGGCGTTGGAGGTAAAGTCGGCTTTGTTTCTACTGCCTTTGGTTGTACACATAGTTGTTTTTTCTGTAGCATCCCATATTTAACCGGTGGTAAATATATTTCCCATAGTATCGAGTCAACCATTCGAGATATCAAACTGCTTGGCGACATTCCTTTGATTAGATTTGTTGATGCCAACACCTTTGGTGATGTAAAGCTGGCAAAGAAGTTTGCCAAAGTAATGATCGACCTAAATTTAGGCAAACGAATAGTTGCTGATGTAAGAGCTGATACCGTTGTTAATCATCCAGAGCTTATTGAATTGTGGCACAAGGCTGGTCTTGTTTCTGTAGTTATTGGTTTTGAAGAAATTTCCAATAAGCGCTTACAGATGTTAAATAAAAAGAGTAAATTTGATATCAATGTCGAGGCATTACAGATACTCGAGTCGATTGGAATAAATGTAATTGGAGATTTTATTATTTCCCCTGATTATACTGAAAAAGAGTTTGATGAGTTAGATGCATTTATCGATAGTAATCCCATTGCTCTACCTGTCCCATCAATTCTTACACCTATTCCAGGTACGCCAATATATCGCCAGTTGAAAGACAAAATCACAATTTTTGATCTTGATTACTACACTTTTTCTAATGCGGTGATGGATACCAACCTTAATGAAGAACTTTTTTATTCTAAATACTCTAAAATGCTTAAAAGACTTCATGCCCATATAAAAAAATAAACTGTTTTGTTAGCAGCAAATCTGGTAAATACCGATGGTGTAATTTTGTTTATTGTTTAGGACTGTTTTAGTAAGGAAAGATGAGAAGAGGTGTTTGAATGAAAGAAGTATTTATTACAGATATGGCAGCTTTTTTACCCAATGAACCAGTGGATAATGATAGCATAGAAGATGTTCTGGGTAAGATTAATGATATCCCATCCCGCACTAAAAAGCGCATCTTGAAAAGTAATAAAATTGTTCAAAGATATTATGCCATAGATCCAAGTTCTGGTAAATTCACCCATACTAATGCTCAGTTAGTGGCGGAGGCGGTTCGTAAATTATCTCCTTATGAAAATTTCTCACTGGCTGATATTGATTGTTTGTCATGCGGAACCACTGGCCCAGATCTTTCAATGCCAGGCCATGCCTTAGCTGTTGCGGGTGAGCTTAAATTGCGTCCATGTGATGCTGTATCAACGGCTGGCATATGTATTGCTGGTGTAACTGCCCTGAAATATGCCTATATGAATGTTGCTATTGGCTCAGCTAAAAATGCTGTTGCCACTGGTTCAGAATTGGCATCATCATATATGAGAGCAAATTTCTTTGAGCTAGGGGTCGATCCAGACGATGATTTAGAAGCTCAACCTCTCCTGGCGTTTCATGCGGATTTCTTACGCTGGATGCTGTCTGATGGTGCTGGAGCAGCTTATTTATCTGATAAAAAAAATGAAAAAGGTTTGTCTCTTAGAATAGATTGGATCGAAAATCTGACCTACGCAGGCGAATTTGACACTTGCATGTACGCTGGTGGAATAAAGCAGGCCGATGGTTCTGTTAAGGGCTGGCGAGAAGCGGCTAACACTACTGAGGTCGCCCGTGAGAATTATATGGCGGTCAAGCAAGATGTTGCACTTTTAAAAGATAACTTAATGACCACTGCCGTAGATAGAGCCTTGATGACTGTGGTGAATAAATACTCCCTTACCCCCGATGATTATGCTTGGTATGTACC
This sequence comes from Desulfotalea sp., assembly GCA_051531995.1. Taxonomy (GTDB): domain Bacteria; phylum Desulfobacterota; class Desulfobulbia; order Desulfobulbales; family Desulfocapsaceae; genus Desulfotalea. Next base: position 19,471 of record JAOPTU010000002.1, on the reverse strand, counting down.
TCATTATTCATCAGCATTTTTTAGGGAGCAATTCCATGACAGGATGGAACAGGTAGGGTTTCATATACCATACGAGAAATGGTTCACTAATCTCGCCAATACTGGCAATATGGGCAGTGCCTCTATCTATGTTATTTTGGCTGAGTTGTTTAAGTCTGGAAAGTTGAAAAAGGATGAGAAAATTCTCTGTTTCATTCCCGAAAGTGGTAGATTTTCCCACTGCTACATGCAACTCACGGTTGTTTAATGGCTGACGTTTCCGTAATAGCCTATTCCTGTATTTCAGCCCTCGGACATGATGTTGAAACTAGCCTTGAAAGTATCTTTTCAGGAAGAGTTGCAGTCGCAGAACCGAAGTGTTTTTCTACTTCCCACGCTACTAAATATCCTGTTTTTGAAATCCCTGATAGGGACGCTTTTGAATGGGATAAGAAAGAATTGAATTTCACAGCTCTCTTAACCATTCGAGCTGTGGAGTCGGCACTTGCCTCCTCGGGTCTAAGCCTTGATTACTTAAAAGGAAAGCGGATAGGGGTTTGTATCGGAACTACAGTTGGCAATAGTCTTCATAATGAAAAGTTCTATAAAGAGTATTCGCGAAATGAAAGACCAACTATGTACGAGGTTAAAAGATATTTTTCCAGTACACCAGCCAATGTTGTCGCCGATCGTTTATCTTGCAATGGGCCAATTATAAATATATCCAACGCTTGTTCATCTGGTGCTGATGCCATTGGAATTGGCGCCTCTTTTATTAAATCAGGTAGGTGTGATATTGTAATCGCAGGTGGTGCTGATGAGCTAACTAGAATTAGCTATTGTGGTTTTTCCGCCTTGATGATTAATGATTCTGAACATTGTCGTCCCTTTGATATTAGTCGTAAAGGACTTAATTTAGGAGAAGGAGCCGCTATCTGCATCTTAGAAGATAGTGAGAAAACCATAGCACCATCTTTGGGGAATGTTGTCGGATATGGCACAGCCTGTGATGCTTGGCATCCCACCGCTCCTCACCCGGAAGGTAAAGGTTTGGAGGAAGCCATCTCCATGGCTCTCCGTGATGCAAATATTGCAAAGAGTGATCTAGCCTTTATTAATGCACACGGAACTGGGACTCAAGATAATGATAGGGTTGAAAGCAAAGTTTTTGGTAGGGTGTTGGAAGGTACTCCATATTTTAGTACAAAGGGATTTACAGGGCACACTTTAGGAGCTGCCGGAGCCATCGAGGCGGTATTAACTCTGGCAATGTTGCGAAGGGGAGAAATACCTGCCAGTATGGGCTTTACTACTCCCGAAGAAGATGCTTTGTCGACTCCAACTATAAAAAAGCAAAAAATCAAATCCAAGGTTGCCCTTTCAGACTCGGTGGCCTTTGGCGGTAATAATACAGCGTTAATTTTATCAGTATAAAAAAGACGAGAAGCCATGAAGATAGAAGATGTACCACAAGAAAATGGCATGATAGGCGAGTATGGTAAAGAAATTGCCTATGCTACCGATAGTAATGGTAATTACACCCTTGTTCATAGTGAGGGGTGGGAAGTGAAGAATATTGTCAATGACCAGGCTTGGGATCTTATTTATACTAAAATTAAAAAGATTCATGAACAGTCTCTGGCAGAAGAACTAAGTCCCTTGGCTTTTCATATGGCTTTTCATCAAATGGATATTGGGCTACTGGCAAAATATGTTAATCGAGCTGTTTGGCGGATTAAGAGACATCTTAAACCAAAGGTATTTGTTAAGCTCAGCCCTGCTGTTCTTAAACAGTATGCCGATGTTTTTGAAATAGAAGTAGACCAACTAGTATGTGTTCCCAAGACTCTCACTAGAGAGCAAGTAATGGATAGAAATTGTGACTAAAGAAGTAATGATAGATTTTCAACACCGTCAATCGGCGCACTGTGAGAGTGGGGTGGTTTCAAATTTACTCAACTTTCAAGGAATTGATTGTTCAGAGGCACTTGCCTTTGGTATTGGCGAGGGTATTTTCTTTGGCTATCTGCCTTTTATTAAGATAGATGATTTACCTTTAACAACTTATCGCGTCGCGGTGGGTAGAATACTTGCTCAGTCCTGCAAAAGACTAGGTGTTAAGGTTAAAAGGCAGAAATTTAGGTGTCCAGTTAAGGCAACTGAAGCTCTTGATAGAAATTTAGACAATGGTATTCCTACAGGTTGCCAGACAGGAGCCTATTGGTTGCCATATTTTCCACCAGCTTTTAGATTTCATTTTAATATGCACAATCTAGTTGTGATTGGGCGGCGCGGTGACACCTACTTTATAAGTGATCCAGTTTTTAATGAGGTTGTTGAGTGCAGCAAAAAAGATCTTATTAAAGCTCGTTTCTCTAAAGGGGCGCTGGCTCCATCTGGCAATATGTATCACATTGAAGGCGTTCTTGCTAATCAAGATAAATCTAAAGCGATACAATCTGGTCTTAAGGCAACAGTGAATACTATGTTGCGCAATCCTATTCCCATTTTAGGAGTGAAGGGAATGAGGTTTTTGGCTAACAGAATAGAAAAATGGCCACAAAAACTTGGTGCTGAGAAAGCAAAACTTTACCTAGGGCAGTTAATTCGAATGCAGGAAGAGATTGGCACAGGTGGTGGCGGTTTTCGTTTTATGTATGCTGCTTTTTTACAAGAGGCTGCGAAGGAATTACAAGATGATCGTATTGCCCATTTCTCTGAGCAGATGACAGATGTCGGAGATCAGTTTAGGATTTTTGCTACCCTTGGAGCCAGGGTCTGTAAAGGAAGATATTCCGAAGCAGATGCATATGAGAAGTTAGCCGATGGTCTAAGGAAATGTGCAGATAAAGAGCAAGAAGTGTATCAAGGTTTAAAAACGGTTATTTAATTGGCGATTCATGACAACATATTATTCTCTGTTGAAGAGATTAGCTTAAAATATCCTAGGGCAGATGTTTTTGCACTGGGCAATGTTAGTTTTAATATTTCCAGAGGCGAGTGTTTTGGCTTGATAGGCGCCAATGGTGCTGGTAAAACTTCTTTGATTTCCATTATAAGTAGTTTGATAAAACCTAGTTCTGGAAAAGTGTTTTTCAGAGATCATTCAAATGAAGGGCTCAAATCATATAAAACTAAAATTGGCATCGTTCCACAGGATATTGCACTTTATGGCAACTTAACAGGCGAAGAAAACCTTAGGTATTTCGGAGCAATGTATAATATCCCTCGAGCTAAACTAGACACTGTTATTAAAGATAGGTTGATTGAGTTTGGGCTGTATGAGCGTCGGAAAGACTTTGTCTGTAATTATTCTGGTGGAATGCAACGCCGATTAAATATCCTCGCAGGAATATTACATGAACCTGAACTTATTATTTTAGATGAACCTCTGGTTGGGGTTGATGTCCGCTCTCGAAATGTTATTTTGCAGGCCTTTAAAAATTTGAGAGCATCGGGGATATCAATCGTTTACACCTCTCATCACATGAAAGAAGTAGAAGAACTCTGCGATCAGATTGTCGTTCTTAATCTAGGTTGTGTTGTCGCCCTCGGAAAGCCAGAAGAACTTCTAAAAAAAGAAAACAGTGAAGACTTGTATGAGCTTTTTTGCAAACTGACAGCAGAGGGTGATTCGTGAATATCTTCGTACAATTAGCTTCTTCGATAAAAAAAGAGTTACTCCTGATTTTTCGTGATCGCAGTGGTTTGGTGCTACTTTTTATCATGCCATCTCTGTTAGTTGTGATTATGACCCTTTTGCAGGAAAACGTTCTTAAATCAGAGATAGATTTTTATTTATGCGACCAGGATAAGGGTGAGTTAGTCGATATTTTTTCCAAAAATATCAGTCTTGCGGCAAACATCAAACTGCATGATTTTGAATGTGAGACTAAGGAGTCTTTTCAAGAACAACTAGGGGTGATGAGATCTCATTTTGCCCTTTTTATACCTGAACACTCCAGCGAGTTATTGGAAAATGAGACCAGGAAAAAGGCACGGGCCGATGTGAATTTAGCCCTGGGGCTAACAAACGATAATTCCTCTGAACCGTCTGTTGAGGTCAATCCAAGACTTAAGTTGTTTTTTGATCCTATTGTTAATGATAGCTTACGTTTGAGCATTCAAACCGTGGCGCAACAAAGTATCGCTGAATTTCAAATAAAACTCCGCCTTGAGGAAATTTTTTCGGAACTAGGCAAGCAAATGGGTAGCAAAATGAACATGCCATCTCTTGCAGATAGTATTAATTTTGATCATTTGACTAAAACACAGGATGTCACTGAGTCTACGCTAACGGAAGAGTTTATTAGTTCTGCTGGTTTTACGAGTAAACCTTCTCCTGTGCAGCAAAATGTTTCTGCTTGGACTATTTTTGGTATATTTTTTATTGTTGTGCCGATTGCAGGTGCCATGGTTCAAGAAAGACAGTCGGGTACCATGTTTCGCCTTCGAACCACCCCTGCAAACCCCATGGTATTCGTGTTTGGTAAGTTGTTCTCTTATGTGCTGGTGTGCTTTATCCAAGCAGCGTTTATCTATCTTCTAACAACTAATGTGCTACCAATGCTTGGTGGACAAGCCTTTACGGTGAGTAGTGAACAGTTGCCCCTTGTCTGCACGATGCTATTATTTGTAACTCTGGCAGCAGTGGGATATGGAACTCTGTTGGGAACATGTTTGAAGACATATGAGCAAGTATCTGTGACAGGTCCAGTATCAATTGTTATTGCCGCGGCACTAGGTGGGGTTATGGTTCCAGTTTATATTATGCCAGAAATTATGCAGAACATAAGCTGTTTGTCACCTCTTTCTTGGGCGCTAAATGGTTTTTATGATATTTTCTTGCGGGGTGGAGGCTTAATAAGTGTATTGCCGGAATTGACCCAGCTTTTCTCATTTTTTATTTTTACAATTATCTTGTCGCTTTTGCTCCCTAAGATAGGGCATCACTAAGGTTTTATTTTTGGAATGTATGGAAAAATTTACTGAAGTTGAAGAAAAATTACTCACAAATATATTAGAAATTTGTCAAATAGATGTGGATGAGGCTGCTGGTATGACACCAACAAGTCCACTTATCGGGCCAGATTCTTTGCTTGGTTTAGACTCTTTAGATGCAGTGGAGATTGTCTCTATGATCCAATACGATTTTGGTGTTCGTATTATCTCAAAAGAGACTAGTATCGAAGTCTTAAACTCACTTAGAAGCATCGCTAATTATATAGAGCAAAACAAATGATTTCAGTCCTTGGAATTGGTGTGGTAGGTAGTTTTGGTGCAGGCAAAGATGCATTTATACAAGCACTTGCTGCGCCTAATGATTGTGCAAGTTCTCATTATATATCAGAATATCAGAAAGACGTTGAGGTTCATTTAGCTAAAACTGAACAATTGTCAGACTATGTTCCAAAGCCAAAACAGCGACGGATGGATCACTTCTCTAGGATGTTTTACTTAGGGGCTATGGATGCTATTAAAGATAGCGGCTTGACTGAGGATGATCTGCAACAATATCGGGTGGGGGTTGTTTGTGCCACCGCCTATGGCGCTTCAAAAAGTAGTTATGCGTTTAAAGATTCTATAAATACCAAGGCAGATCACTTTGCCTCGCCGCTTCATTTTTCTAAGTCTGTTGCTAATTCTGCCATCGCAAATTTCATGCTGAATATGAATTTTTATGGCCGTAATATAACGATATGCCAGCCACAAGAGCCATTTGAAGCTAGTATAGAGGTAGCATGTCTATGGCTTGAGCAGGATTGTGATTTGGTTATTCTCGTGGCTGTTGATGAATTCTCTGCACCCCTTGCCTACTCACAAGAAAGAATGCAGGAAACTGAAGATGGACTTATTCCTGATGGATCTTTAGGGGAAGGATGTTCAGCCTTTATTTTGAGCAGTACGTCCTGCAAAGAAAAATCAAAATACCCATCTATGATGACAGATCTTAATAGTACGGACTCTCCACTAGCATTTTTAAAACAGAAAATTTTTTCTTACCCCTTTGGGTACTTCCCTACTAATACCAGCTTTACTCTCATGAATTTTCTGTTAGCTGCTGAGAAATGATCAACTGTATTTCCTAGTTATTTCTTGTTAGTAGGAGCATTCATTATATCTTCAAAATCTTAATTTTTGATTATGAAAGTTTTACTGAGTCTGATGATAAAGTAAAATCACTTAAGAACGTAACTGGGAAAGCCGTCAATCAATGATTAAGCGCAACGAAATATTACTCAGGTATGTTTATGAAGTAATATTGATTGAACTATATTGGTTTTCTCCATCATCATTTTGTAATAATTCTAAAAGTGCTGATAGCTCATTATCATCGGTTCTATATTGATCATAAGTAGCAGATACTTGTTCCGCAGGTGGTGGCGGCGGAGGTGGTCTCATAGATTGTTCAGCAGAGGTTGAACTTTCTTCGGAGCTAGCGGTCATCTCTGGTGGCGCAAAGCCAATACTGGAAAGCATTTCAAATAACTCTTCACCACTTAGCCCACCATCTTGATCGATATCATACGTTGCAATAGCATTGTCGGTATCAATCGAGTTACCTTCTAGTGCATTACTTTTTGTAAGAGATGAAAGCTCACTAGCTGAAATTAAACCATCACTATCGGTATCTCCTATTTCAAAAAGGTTTTCACCATCCGGGGGTGGTGGCTTTTGTGATCCGGTGTTACGCATTGTCATGGAACTAGCCATGTTACTAACGCTATTTATCATATTAACCCTCCTTCTTAATATTCACTTCAGTTTCGAAAATTTACGACTCTCCCAGAGCTCTTTATGTATTCTTTTATTGTTAAGTACCTGTGTGACAAGTTATGACTAGAAAAAGAGAAGAACAATGGATAATATAAAATCTAAATGTGGACGAAATAAGGACAGACTGTAAACTTCTTTGGGTATAAATCTGCCTGTTGCCTACATATTCTTTTCTTGTATCGCTGATTTAAAGGGAGTTTCTGGGGATCATTAGCCTCCTTTGGGGTACGGTCAAAATTTAATCACTAGGAGTAGTAGTGAAATTCAGTCTAAAACATAAAATTTTTTCTACGCTTTTATTAACCAGCCTGATAGTGGCAATTGGTTTGCATTTCTTTTTGCGTTGGAACTTTGAACGAAGTTTTTCTAAATATGTACAAAATCAAGAGCTTGAGCAATTAGATAAAATATCTGAGCGATTGACGAATCATTTTAAACTTAATAGAAGTTGGGACTTTCTTATTGGTAATCATCATTTATGGCAGAGATTGCATAGGGATATGGATCAACCTCCAGGAAAACCACCTCGCAGAGCTAGGATGCCTAATCCTACTCAACCTAGTATGTCTCCACCTCATCAGCTTGGTCCACGGCTTGTCCTGTTGGATGTTAATAAAAAATTGATAATTGGAGGACAAAAAAATCCAGGTGGCCTGGAATTAAGAAGTGTCTATTATAAAGATAGAATAATCGCCTATTTAGGGGTTAACCCACCCAAAACTCTCTTGTATGCTCGGGATCGATACTTTGTTAAAGATCAGACCAGTTTTTTTGTACTAATAACATTTGGCATGGTTATTTTTTCAATCCTATTATCTTACCCTGTAACTATGCATCTTCTTCGGCCGATAAACGCATTGACAAATGGTACCCGTAGGTTGATTGCAGGACAATTTAAAAGCCGGATTAAAATAACGACACGTGATGAGCTTGGATTGTTGTCCAAAGACTTCAACACTCTTGCTGCAAGCCTTGAAAAGAATGAGCTTAACCGTCAACAATTAGTTGCCGACACCTCCCATGAGCTACGGACACCCCTTGCGATCCTCCGAGCTGAAGTAGAAGCAATACAAGATGGAATACGCTTACCAAGCAAAGAAAACATTGCTGCTTTGCATGGGGAAATAATGCATCTTGAACGTCTAATTGGAGACCTTTATGCGCTATCTAAATCTGATGCCGGATCGTTAAATTATAAGAAAACAGATATTAATATTATTGAAATTCTAGGAAATACCATAGACCTTTTTGAAAAGCGTTTAGAGAATAAAGGCTTAAGGATTGAGAAATGTTTGGCCTTGAACAAACCTTTTATTTTGCTAGCGGATGCAGATCGTATACAGCAATTATTTACTAATATATTGGAAAATAGCCTTCGTTATACAGAATCTCCCGGGACTGTCAAAATTAGTCAGGAAAGCATTAGTCGTCACTTGGTTATTACCTTCGAGGATTCTGCTCCCAATGTACCTGTTGCGCAATTATCAAATCTTTTTGACCGCCTTTATCGGGTTGAAGAATCTCGAAATAGAGCTACGGGTGGCTCGGGATTAGGGCTTGCCATCTGTAAAAATATAGTTGATGCACATGAGGGGGAAATTGTGGCAGAACCATCAACATTGGGTGGTGTTTTAATTAAAATTTCACTTCCGATAAAATAAAAAATGAAACAAACAATACTTATAGTTGAAGATGAAAAAAGACTGGCAGATATTCACAGGGACTATTTACAACAGGCTGGGTACTCAACTGATATAATCGGGAATGGTTTACTTGTGATATCTTGGGTTAAAGCTAATAAGCCTGATCTTATCATCTTGGATATTATGCTCCCCGGTAAAGATGGGATTGAAATTTGCAAAGACATTCGAAAATTTTCGGATATCCCAATTATCATGGTTACTGCCAGGGTTGATGAGATTGATCGGTTGTTAGGGCTTGAACTAGGGGCTGACGATTATATTTGCAAACCTTTCAGTCCTAGAGAAGTCGTGGCTAGGGTTAAGTCAGTATTGAGGCGGACTAATGTTGGTATTAGTCAGGAAGGTGTTGAGGTTGTAAGGTTAGATACAGATCAACATCTAGCAATGGTTAATGGTAAAAATCTTGATCTTACGGCGGTGGAATTTCAACTTTTAAAGGTACTGTTCGACAAGCCAGGGAGAGTATATTCCCGGGATCAATTAATGGATAGAATTTATACCGACCAACGGATTGTCTATGATCGAACCATTGACAGCCATATAAAGAAATTACGGAATAAAATATCTTTGGTGGCTCCAGAACTTGAATTAATTCGTTCTGTCTATGGGGTGGGTTACAAATATGAAATATCTGATTAGCGGGCTACCGCCATCTTGGAATATTTTCTTCTCTTTACCACTATGTATTCAGCATTTTGCGTGACAAGCTTGAGACAAGGCGCTGTAGGACGAAATTATAAGGATTGGGAACTTACAATACTTATTCAGGCAGGGGAAGTTTTCTTGTTTCAGCCTCGCCAATTTCTGCCATATAAAGATGGTTACGTAGCTTAGATTTTTTAGTTAGTAATATACTTACTATATCAGCACATTCCACAGCAGCCATGTAATTAGCGGTGAAAGAAAGGGTGCCAACTTTGGCTTCGTAACCTTTTTTTAGTTTTGGCTTTTCACCATATATTGACCGCAATCCTTTGTCGCCAGGGAACACTGTTGTTGCCTGCCCGAATGTACCAGCCATAGCCGCTGATACCATGGGAATACCAATTTGTTCACAAGAATCCTGCAAAATAAAACGATCGGGGATATTATCTAGGCAATCTATAGCAAGATCGGCACCTGATAAAATGTCATTAGAATTTTCCGCAGTAAAAAAGGTATCATAACACTTGCATTGCACACTCGGATTAATTTCAGCGACACGTTTGCTTGCCACCATTACCTTTTTAAAACCTAGCGTTTCAGTGGTACAAAGCACCTGTCTATTAAGATTAGAATCTTCAAATATATCGCCATCTACTAAAACAATACATCCTACTCCAACCCGAACAAGCATCTCAAGAACTGCTCCGCCTAGACCACCAAGCCCAATAATTACGACGGTGGATTCATGTAAGCGGAGCTGATCTTTACAGCTCATACCCGTTTGGTTTCTTGCGTATCTTTCAGGTACTATTTCGTTCTGCAATGCTAACTTATATATATCACCAATAGTAACATTAAAAATTTTCGAAATTTCTAACTCGTCGGTATGGAAAATAGATTCATACTCACTGCCATCTGGTCTGGTGCAGGTGCGTGCTATTTCTTTAATTTTATCTAGTAAGCTGTTATCAGCCATTATCAGCACCGTGGTTAAAGATATAAAATGATCCACGATCACTTTCTTTTCTTAAAATTTCTTTTTCTTCAATAAGATTTGCGAGTAAGGTGTTTAACTCCTTTTTATTACAGGCAATAGTGCTAATAATATCATCAACTGTACATGGTCTGCGCTTGAGCATATCAAGGACCGTTATCTTTAAATTGCCCATATTGGCTTTACCCTTGGAAACTTTTCTAGTTGAAGGAATTGTTGTTTTGGGGTGATTTAAAAACAGTGATATTTCAGTTAGTTTTTCTATGCTCGCAGCCTTGATGTAATCAACAACACCTGGACGATCTAGGGTATTTAATTGGATAGAATCTGGTTTGATTTTCTGGATTGCCTTTTTTAGCTCTTGCAGGTTTTCTTTACTGTCATTGATTCCAGGTAGAATCAAAATCTCCAGAGGCATTTCGCCAGTAAATTCTTCTTTAAATTGAGCTATTCCATCAATATACTGTTCCATTTCAATGCTTTTGTGGGGACGATTGATCACCCTGAAATCTTGCCCAAATGCAGCATCAAGGCTGGGTATTACTAAGTGCGCCCCAAGAAGATCAACCCGAACTTGTGGGTTATTTAAAAGAGTTCCATTTGTAAGAACTGCAATTTTTACAGTAGGCTTATTTGCACTTATAAAAGATATTACTTCTCCAATGCAAGAGTTTAATGTCGGTTCTCCTGCTCCTGAGAAGGTTATATAATCAGGGTCTGGATTATTTTGAAAATAGTGAGATAGCTCCTGTTTTACCGACTGCAAAGAAACATATTCTTTTCGTTCGCATGTGAGGTTGGTTGTGGCACCGCTTTCACAATACAGGCAGTCAAGGGAGCATATTTTATGGACGACTAGATCAACACCTAAAGATGTCCCTAGTCGTCTTGAGGCAATTGGGCCAAAAAGATGTTTATACATATTAACTCCTTTGTGAGTGCTGGCTAAATACGAGGGTAAAAAATAGATCCACGATAATTACAATCGGGGACGACTAATTTGGAGAAAAGACTTTAGCCTGCCTTGAAAAAATGTCGTGTCACTTAAATGCTCTGTTTTTTCAAAGTACCATTCTGGTAAACTTGGTCTTAATTCCTATGCAGGTCGGAATTTATAGTTCATGGTTAAATTGTTTCACAATTTCTATTTCTAAGTTCAGCTCGTTTAATTTTCCCACTAATAGTTTTTGGCAAATTATCAACAAATTCTACAACCCGAGGGTATTTATACAGGGCAGTTGATTTTTTGACATGGGATTGGATCTCCCGCATAAGTGTCTTTGCGCCGGCATCATATTCATCTGATAAAACAATAAAGGCTTTTACAACTTGTCCACGAAAATTATCTGGTACACCAACCACTGCACATTCGATGACGGCATCGTGGCTCATTAAGACACTTTCTATTTCAAAAGGGGAGATGCGATAGCCTGAACTTTTGATAATATCATCGTTTCTACCTACAAAATAAAAATAGCCATCATCATCGCAATAGGCAATGTCACCGCTATGATAATATTCGTCGTAGCATGCAGAATTAGTCCCTTCTGGATTCAAATAATAGCTGTTGAATAGACCAACAGGTTTTTCTCCATCAATTTTAATTACAATCTCGCCATGTTCACCAGCTTCACAAAATTCACCTTCACTGTTTAATAGATGAATATCATATTGAGGATTGGCAAAACCCATGGATCCAGATCTTGGTTCCATAAAGGCAAAGGTGCCAATTGTGAGGGTGGTTTCAGTCTGGCCAAAACCTTCCCTTAGTTTTATTCCTGTGTCAGCTAGGAATTTATCGTAAACTTCTGCACTAAGAGGCTCTCCGGCAACGGTGCAATATTTTAGAGATGATAAGTCAAAACGTGATAAATCTTCTCTTATAAGAAAACGATAAACCGTGGGAGGGGCACAAAATGAGGTGACATTATACTGAGCAATTGTTTTTAACATATCTACAGGAGAAAAAATTGCGTAATCATAGACAAATACTTCAGCTCCTGCTATCCATTGCCCGTAAAGTCTGCCCCAAACTGCCTTGCCCCAACCAGTATCGGCTAGAGTTAAATGGACAGAGTCTTCATGCAAATTATGCCAGTATGAAGCGGTGACGATATGGCCCAAGGGATAGATGAAATCATGGGCGACCATTTTAGGCTCGGCGGTTGTTCCAGAGGTAAAATATATTAAAGATATATCATTATTTTCATTTACTGATTTCGGTCTGACAAATGGTTTTGTATCAATGATGCCACTGGTAAAACTGGACCAGTTCTCTGGTACTATTGGGCCAATGGAAACCATATGTTTTAGCGTTGGGGAATTCTTTTGAGCTACGCTAATATTATCAATGACCTTTTTATCTCCAACAGCCACCACCATTTTGATGCTGGCTGCATTGTTGCGAAAAATAAGGTCTTTTGGGCTTAGTAAGTGGGTCGCAGGGACCGCAATGGCGCCAATTTTATGCAAAGCAAGGATTGAATACCAAAATTGATAGCGCCCCTTTAGTATGAGCATGACCTTGTCGCCTTTCTCTATACCTAGGTTTTGAAAATAAACCGCTGTTTGGTCGCTTTTGTTTTTGAGATCAGCAAAAGAAAAGTGAAGAAGTTCTTTGTCTTCACTAAGCCAGGACATGGCTATTTTATTGGGGGCATGTTTAGCCCATCTGTCAATGACATCATAGGCAAAGTTGAAATTGTCGGGGATTGAAATTTCAAAATTAGATTTAAAATCTTCATAACTTTTAAACTTTGTTTGCTTAAGATACTTTGCCAACATCCACATGCCAACCTCTTGCGATATTATCTGGTTAATTATAAAGAATAGAACTCTATCCCAGTAATAAATTAATAAAAAGTGAAGTTACTAGATAAGGGAAATCATTAAGCTAGCATTTTATTGACTATAAGTGAAATTATTTAGTTACTTTCGCTTATGTTATACTCCCAAAAAAGGAGATGCTACAAGCTATCAAGGGGGCTTGGTACTTTGCGGATATCTTTTTGTATTACGTGGGTATAAATCTCGGTGGTTTTTACATCTTTATGGCCCATAAGTTTTTGCAATATCCTTATGTTTACACCATCTTCTAATAAATGAGTGGCATAACTATGTCTAAATGTGTGAGCTGTAATACGTTTAGCTATACCGCTTTTTAGAACTGCGCGTTTGATTGCTTTCTGCAAACCGGATTCCAGTAGATGATGCCGGCGCATAATATTGCTTCGTGGATCTTTTGATATTTTGTGTGCAGGGAAAAGATACTGCCAAGAAAATTCTTTAGAGGCTTTTTTGTATTTCTTCGCTAAGGCATTTGGCAAATATACATCTCCAAATCCTTGAGATAAATCTGATTCGTGTGTTTTTCTCACACTTTCAATGGTTGCGGCAAGCTGATCATACAAGCCCCTTGGTATTGGGATATTTCTGTCGTTTCCACCTTTCCCATCAATGACATAAACATATCCTTGGCCAAAATCTATATCCTTAATTCTCAAACGATGGCATTCAAGAATTCGTAAACCGCATCCATAAAGTAGTTTCGCCATAAATAAATGTTTATCACTTAGACACTTAAGGATTAACCTTACCTCCTCTTTAGTCATAACCACAGGCACGCGACTTTTTTTCTTGCTTCTAATGTGAGTGAGCTCACCAATATCAATATCCAATACTTTTTTATAAAGAAAAACAATAGCATTAAGAGCTTGTTTTTGAGTGGATTCGGCAACGTTTCTGTCGCTTGCCAAATAACTTAAATAACGCTCTATCTCTTTTGCGCCCATATCTTTTGGGTGATATTTATACTGGTAGAATTTCATATAACTAACAATCCACTTACAGTAGGTTTGCTCTGTTCTGTATGCATAGTGGTAAAATCGCAAAACTTCTTGAACTTGCTCCATTAACTTAAGGTTAGGGTTTGGTCGAAATATTGCATTGATTTCCATGTTGCCCCCCTGTATATTCGTATATAAGGACAATGAGCGATCATATTGTATATGAGGAAATATTTTAGCTTAAATGTCCACCTTTACCCTTACTATATCCTGATATGTGGAAAATAATCCATGCTATATACCAATATAGTGGAAATTTTTCCTTATATCACAACTGTTATGCAAAATCAAAATAAGCAATGCCAGGAAAACCAGATTTAACAAAAAGTGAAGGTTTTATTCGTACACATCATTTGTTCCAAGAACTTGATGCTGACGTTGCAGAAGCATATAGGTTGCTAGAAGAAAAAAGAGAATCCCAATATTTACGTAGATGTGTTGTCAGAACAATTTATTCATACATTGAAGCTGTTATTGAAATTATAAAACATGAAATTCGAGCAACACTTCGTAAATCAAAAATAGAAATTCAACTTAGCAAAGCTGAACAAGAACTAATTGGTTCTATCTACTCAATAGGTCAAGAACGAGGTAAAGTAATTAATCTTGTTCAAAACACTAAAAGAACGTTTAAATTAGCCAAAAAGGTATGGGATTTAGAAGATTACAATTTCAATACAGATGGGCAGGAATTTGAGTCATTTTTAGAATCCAAAGATGCACGTAATCGACTAACTCATCCTAAAATTTTTTATGATATTCAAGTAACAAAAGAAGATATGCATCATCATAGTGTTACTTATGACTGGGTTCATAATGAATTTTTAAAATTAATACAAAGTCGCTTGCAATCTATTGCTAAAGATTTACCAAAAGAAATTGCTGATCAACTATTGAATAATAAATCAAATGCATAACACAGCGCTCAAGAGGGACCGCAAGAGGCTACGGCCTTGTGCGTAACACAGAAGTAAATCAAACTTATGAAATGCTAAGTCAGTTTCAGGGTGTAAACCTTGCGGCCCCTTAGCTTAACGTTATGTTTATATAATAAAGCTTTAGTCCAATTATGATTAATAAGTTGAAATCGTAACAACAAAATGATGGTTAGAACATCAAGCCAAATTTGGAAAAGCAGTAGTTCGTTTTTTATTTCACTTTCTCTGATTGAGAAGGACTTTCGATATCAAAAGAAGAATGTTATGAGAGTTATAAAGACTAGTATATTGAGGGATATGATCTTTAATACTAGTTTTTTATAAGGTAACTTATAAAATCAATGACTATTGTAAAAATTACGCCTATACCTGCTCCATAAGCACCTGCAATAATTTTTGTATTTCTAAGCTGTATAGTTTCATATTTGATAGAAGCATTAAGTGTTTCTTTATCTCCTTTAAGGAGTTGCTTTGCGAGACTTGTTTCTTCCTTAATGTCTAATAGATTAGCCTTCAGTCTTTGATATTCTTTGATTTTTATTTCTGTGTCAGAGGTTAGTTTGTTAAGTATTTCAAAGTGTTCTTCATAACTCCTAGGGGAAAAAACTTGCCTTTTAATAGGTATTGTTAGAAAGAGAGGGATAGAAAAAATTAATAGTAGAAAAAAACTACTATTAAATAATACAGGGAGACTCATTATAACAGCAATCACCGCTCTTGCATCACGCCTTATTGATACTATACGTTTGCCAAAGAACATAATGACTGAGCCTAGTATGGAAATTAATAAACCAATTGTAGTACCAAGGTTTCCTTTGAGGTTATTGGAATAATCCTTTATTAAGGAATGGTTTGGCTCGTCAAGTAATTCTTGAGAAAGGTCTTCGTTTACTACATTATCCGTATGAGAATTAGAATCCATAGGAATAGTATGTTTAAACGCAGCTTTAGGTGATGAGAACATATCATAAATTCCAGGAAAAGCAGTTAACATTGCCCCAGTGAACACTAAAAATAAACCTAAAATAATACTTTTCATATTTTATTATCCTAAACATTCTATATTAAAAGTTATTTTTCAATCGCTTACAATAAAAGGCAAAAATTTTAATTACTGTATCATCTTATGTAAGTATGTATAATTTTAATGAGTTAATCTTAAACCTGCAATACCAAATGAGCTATAATTATTGTTAGAATTACATAACACAGCGCTCAAGAGGGACGGCAAGAGGCTATGCTGTTTGCCAAGCTCAAAGTTGAATCAAAACTTATAAATACTAAATCAGTTTCGGGGTAAATCTCTTGCCGCCCCTTAGCTAAACGTTATAAACCTAAAGGCATTAAAAGCACTCAAAGCAATCTGATTACTTTCAATAAATAGGAACCGGACTCTACAAATTACACCTTTCTTAAAGAGTCTTTCCAAAAAGGCATTTGGTTTATCGGTAATTTGGAAATGAAACGGTAAAAAGGAAAATCAGTGCTTGATCTAAATATCCGTTAGGATTAATAATATTATTGTCCTTTTTAATAATCACTAATCATTAAAGGTACTTGGTTGAACGGTATTCTTGAAGTGAAACGGTAATAAGAAAATACTAGGTCAATATAAGCCTCTTGAGTGAACTGCATTTAAAACCTTATAACCAGGCGTTTAACCCACTTCGCTGCGCTACGTTCTGACCTCCTTAACTGGCCGGTATATCGAAGTGAATCGGTTCCAAGAAAACAAATACTATCCCCAAGTTTTCGGTGCCAATGTCGGGGGCAGGTTAACTTAACGTTATACTAAGGACTAAAAATGAAATTCCATTATTTAGCTAGAGCATTAATTCAAAACAAAGGAAAATTCCTACTTGCCCGTGGTATTGGCTTACCCAACACATTTCTTCCAGGGGGCCATATTGAGTTAGGTGAAACAGCAGAATCAGCAATTGCGCGTGAAATTACAGAAGAGTTTGGTGGCAAAGTATCCATTCAAAAGTTCCTCGGTGCCGTTGAGCATCAGTGGCCACAGGCAACTAAGGAAAATCATGAAATAAACCTTATTTTTCTTGCAGACTTAGAGAATGCGGATTCTAATTTTCCTCCGAAATCTCTCGAATCACACCTAGAATTTTTATGGGTAACGCCGGAATCTCTGTCCTCAGTTGACTTGCAACCATATCCTTTAGTGAGATGCATTCAAGATTATGTTAAAACTAATGAGTGCTTTTGGGGTAGCACAATGGGTGACTTAGTGTAACAAATCGTTGCAGCGGAAATTTTTCGGCTGCGCCAAAAAATTCCGCTGAACTCAAACGTTATAAGTCTAGCGACGCTTAAAGCAGATTATTTACTTTCAAGAAATATGAACCGGACTCTACATATTAAACCTTTCTAAGAATAGTATTTCCAAAAAGACATTTGGTTTATCGGTATTCTAAAAGTGAAATGGTAAAATAGATAATCTATACTAGTTCCAAAGTTCAGTTAGAAACAGAAAGTACCACAATGTATCCTGACATTTACAACAACCAAAACTTCTTTCTTGATCTTAACCTCCGTTAGGATTAAAAACATAAAAAGAAAATTACAGCATAAAAGCTAATAAAAACAAATAAATAAAAGTTATAACCAGTCGCTTAACCCACTCGCCCTGCTCGCTCTGACCACCTTAACTAGACGGTGTTGCGAAGTGAAACGGTACCAAGAAAAAGAATACTATTTCCAAGTATTCGGTGCCAATATCGGTGGCAGGTTAGCTTAACGTTATGTGAATAAAAAAGAAAAAATGAAATTAATAAAGAGCTTCTTTTGTCCAAATTGTTCAAAAAATGCAATCAGTGGTTTTAAAATATTCAATGTTTACTGGTCGCTTTGGAAAGAAGTTAGCTGTGTTAACTGTGGAAAAATATTGGCCCCAAACATCGGCACAAGGCGTCTAATTTGGACAGTTTTTCTTGTTGGCTTTTTATTGAGTTGGTTAATACTAGAAATCACATCATTTGGTACTTTCTCAAAGTTACTATTTGTATTCTTCGTATTATTACCGTTGATATTAGGCAGGCCACTCTTTTCCGTTAAAAATGGCTGAAAATAAAGCTAAAACAATAAATTACAACACATAACCAGGCGTTTAACTCACTCGCACAGCTCGTTCTGACCGTCTTAACTGGCCGGTATTGCGAAGTGAAACGGTACCAAGAAAAAGAATATTATCTCCAACTAATCGGTGCCAATGTCGGCGGCAGGTTAACTTAACGTTAGATTCCTTAATGATAAATGAAGCCAAATAAAATTAAACAAGTTTCATTTTCTATAATATTTCTTTTGTTTATTATTGCTTTATCTTATTGGAATATTAGGAATAAAGCAGAGAAAACCTTTAAGCCATTCTTAGAAACAGAGTTATACTATTATGGCACTCAATTTCAACCGTTCACGCTTTATTATGAAAATGATAAAATAAAGAAATGGTATGGACCTAATTGGTATGTTTCATATGATCATCAAACAGTGATGACCTCTGGAGCACTCTCAATAAGATACAATCTTTGGGGAAAGGTTCTTGATGTAAATCCAGGTAATTTACTAAATGAGATATTACCTAATCTATCAAAATTTAATTAAAAAAAACATCTAACCAGGCGTTTAACCCACTTCGCTGCGCTACGTTCTGACCACCTTAACTAGCCGGTGTTGCGAAGTGAAACGGTACCAAGAAAAAGAATACTATTTCCAAATAATCGGTGCCAATATCGGCGGCAGGTTAACTTAACGTTATACATTGGAAAATGAAACTACCCAGTACTCAAATAAAACTTACATGTAAAATATGTCAACATGAGACGTCACACTACCCTATTGCAACTGGTCAAATTAAGGGGAGTGAGACTGACCTCAATAATGGTGAAATTGAGTACAAAACATACAAAGTTATTCAATGTGATCTCTGCAAAGAAACAACATATTGTGTTGATACAAGAATTCATCCAGGTCCAGGAATAGGAGATGTTTACATTGAAAAAACATCGTACTTCCCCCCTTCTCCAAAGAGATTAAAACCTAAATGGTTTGATCAACTACCTGAAAAATACAAGAGCATTTTATCAGAAGTATATTTCGCAATTGATCATGATTTATTGTTCCTCGCATCTTCAGGAACAAGAACAGCTATTGATCAGCTTATTGTTGAAAAAATAGGCGACATTGGGGGGTTCAAGCAAAAAATCAAGCATCTATTACAAACTGGAATTATCGATCAAGAACAAAAAATTTTATTTGAAGCCTTGATTGATGCTGGTAGTGCCTCTGCTCACAGGAGTTATAAACCAGATGATAATAATATAGAGATAATGATGGATATTTTAGAAGATATTTTCCAAAAACTAATAATTGAGCCTAAAAGAAAGGAAGATTTAAAGCAAAAAGCGTTAGACTTACAAACATCAACACCAAAGAGAAAATAATTGTATAACGACTAAGGATAGATTGTGAGAGCGAAGCGAACCACAAGTGTGACCGGCATGATTACAAGCTAACTGGTGAAAGTCCAGTCATAACCCTGAAAGGAGGGAAAATGCAGGTGAAGGCAAGGGTGCTTGA
>JAOPTU010000001.1:0-528460 GCA_051531995.1 Desulfotalea sp. | reverse complement strand
ACATTCAAACAGACCACAATTACTCTTTATCCAACAAGTTAATACACCGGATAAACCGGTAATCATAATGTTAGACACTAATTAATTGGGTTTTCAAATGCGTAAAGAAACTTTTGATGTTTTTTGTCCAGATTGTAATATGCTTGTTGAAGCAAAAACAATTAAAGAAGCTACAGGTGATTTTCAAAGTGAGGCATTAAATCCAGAGGATGTTGTAGATGCAAGGTATGACGCTGAGCACTATACAATATGTCTTTGCCCGAGATGCAAGCACCCTTTCTTTTTTAAAGAATCATTACAAGGTGTTCCTGCAGAATATGAAACGGTTGTTGATTCTGTAATGCTGTATCCAACTGAATCAAAAATCTCTACAGAATTTTTTCCTGATGCAATTGAGAATGCTTATATACAAGCATTGAGATCATATAAAACATCGTTATTTGATCCATGTGTACTTATGTGTAGAAAATGTTTGGAAGGTTTGTGCAAGATTTTGAACGTTTCAGGTAGCAATCTTTATAAGAGGCTAGAAAACCTTAAAGAAGCAAAGCAAATCGATGATAGATTGCTAA
Source organism: Desulfotalea sp. (assembly GCA_051531995.1). Classification (GTDB taxonomy): domain Bacteria; phylum Desulfobacterota; class Desulfobulbia; order Desulfobulbales; family Desulfocapsaceae; genus Desulfotalea. The sequence continues at coordinate 527,888 of JAOPTU010000001.1, read as the reverse complement.
AATGGGGACACCAGATCAGAGTAATAGGAAACGAAGCTGCTCACGATATTGATACTCCAGTTTCTAAGAAAGATGCACAAGATATTCTCGAGTTTACTGAGGCAATACTAATTTATGTTTTTTCACTTACGAGACGTTATGAGTCATTAATCAAACGTCGACAAGAATCAAATAATTAAAATATAATTGTATAACAAATGAATACAGACTTATTTCTCCCGCCGCTCTGGGCAAAACGACTGATGCCATCGTTAACTTTTAAGATCAGTGTAAATATATGTTGAAAGAAACAATAAACTCCTTGAAAGGTGTACTTTATGAGCGAATAAGTAGTCCTTTATGGGGAACGTACATAATTTCTTTTTCAATTTGGAATTGGAGTGCTCTGCTAATAATTATTAGTGATAATAAGCCAATGGCTGAAAAAGTAGAGTTTGTAAAGACTACATACGTATACACCGAAGGTGTTTTTAACTACTCAATAGTTTTTTATCCACTTTTAATTTCTGCTACTCTTTTAATGGTCATACCTGCCCTACAAACACTTCACTTCATATACACTGAATACGTAAAGGCTCAAGGTAAAATCCAAAGAGATAAATTTGAATCTAGTACTCGTCTATCTATTGAGCAAAGTAATGATTTGAGGCAACGAATTTTTAATGTTCAAACATCAAGTCAAGAGATTACTTCTTTTCAAGACAGAGGGATTAATGCATTAAAAGAAAATGTATTAAACTTACGCACGGAACTTGATTCGTCTGAACAGAATGATGAACTAAGTCAACTGGTTGAGCAGCTTCAGCGAGCTGAGGCAGAGAAAGCTGCCCTATCAGCTAAAGTAGCTAAGACTGAACTTGAGTTAAGCAATAGCAAAACATCGATAAAAGTTGATGCTGTTGATATTGAATATGCATTCGCACGTATCATAGGGAATAATATTGGCGATAGAGGAACCAAGCATGATGCAGATATTTTCAGAGGTGGTAATTTAAGTAATATTGCTGCTGCGATGGAAAGTGCAATTTCATCAATCGATAAACGTATTAATAAGTTACCATTTAGGCAGACAGATCGTGAAAGCGGTGAAATTGGAGCACAACTGAAAGTTGCTTTTCTGCAACTCAAAAAAATATGCTCAACTATGAAGAAGCAAAGTGCTATTGAGCCTAGTGATTATCATTGGGGCATAGTTGCTAACCTACTTACGGTTATAAACACGTTAATAGTGATGATAGAACGTAATCAAGATTAATAAGACGTTTAAATAGACTAATCTGAAGCCACGAAAAGATACCAGAAGCAACCACAGATAATATCTTAAGACCCAAAGCCCTATGTTTATTGAGTTTTCTACCTGCCTTGGGAGCAGGAGGCCGAGTGTTCGAATCACTCCGCCCCGACCACTAGAATAAAAAAGCACTTACGACATTTAATGTTGTGAGTGCTTTTTTCGTTTCAGCTCAGTTATATGTTTTATCTCTTCTTGATAAAAGCCATATCTGGCGATTTTAACGCCACTTCTTGCGACTTATCCACCGTATGTAAATAAATTTCTGTAGTACTATTAGTATGATAACTACATGGATTCTTGAGTAGCGACTAGACTATTTGCAAAGACAACAATTAACTATAGAATCCTAACTATTTCTAGGGAATATATTCCCTGGAATTATATGAAGAATTTGATTATAAATTGAGAATGATAATTTATGCTACAAGTGGTTTTTATGATAATTAGTAACTTTACACTTTAACAATGGTGTAAAGTAGTTTTCTGGTTTTTCAGAAAAGGGAGCGTAGCAATGATATTGTAAAAGAACATATATCATTCACAGTCTTTGCTTATACATCTATCTAAGAAGGCCAGAGCCATCTTGGGAGCAAGAGGTTTCTAGATTTTGCCAAATAATCAATGGTTTGGCCGGTGAAGGGAAAAACTTAATAGTTGTAAGATATTATGTTTACAGAAGGATCTTCATATGAGCAAAAAAAATGCCATAGTTAAAGTAAGAGAGGATGGTAGCTATAGTTTTGTAAGTATAACAAGTAGCAATAAACCTGATATTTGTGAAGATATAATCAGCAAATGGCAGAACTTGATCGATATTTGCTCACGTATCATGAAAATCCCTTCTGGTTTGATCATGAAACTAGATAGTGACCGAATAGAGGTTTTTTTTAAAAGTAATACTGAGGGTAATCCATATTCCGTTGGTGAAACTGAAGAGCTTGGAATTGGACTTTTCTGTGAAACTGTCGTTGCGAAAAAAGAAACTTTGTTGGTCCCGGATGCCAGAAACAATAAAATATGGGAGGACAATCCTGACATTAAATTGGGTATGATCTCGTATCTGGGCATGCCACTGTTATGGCCAGATAATGAAGTGTTCGGTACTATATGCACATTAGACAACAAGGTAAATCATTACAACCAAGATTTTATCGATTTATTATTGGCATTCCGTCTTGCAATAGAGGCTGATTTAAATCTTCTTGTTGTAAATAAGAAAATGGCTGAATTTGCCCATACAGATAAGCTTACCAAGATAGCCAACCGACGAAGTCTCGATGAGCGTATGCAATTGGAATTTAGTCGCTCTTCACGCTATGAATCTACCTTCTCATTGATACTCTTTGATGTTGATAACTTTAAAGCCGTTAATGACACCTATGGTCATGCTTTAGGTGATAAAATTTTGACAATTGTAGCTGAGCTTACCAGCGAAAGACTTAGGTCCATCGATTTAGCTGGGCGTTTTGGTGGAGAAGAGTTTCTTGTTATTTGTACTGAGACAGAGCTAGAAGATGCCATTGAGCTGGCGGAGGATATTCGTCGAACAATTGCAACCTATGAATTTCCTTTTGTAGGAACGATCACCTGTTCTTTTGGCGTATCGTCATACAAAAGAACAGATAAAGACCCTACTGATGCACTTAAAAGAGCAGATCATCTTATGTACAAGGCTAAAAAAGATGGTAAAAATAAAGTGTTATAGATATCAGATTTGAAATAATGATAGCCTGATTTAATATTTATATTACCAACTGCACACTGTGTGGAATATATCTTAGCTAATCGATTGGAGCATTAATTTTTCTGAACTCTAACGGTATTGTTAACATTTAAAACAAATGATATAATACCTGTTTATTGACTTTTTCACCTTCCTTGGGAGCAGGAGGCCGAGTGTTCGAATCACTCCGCCCCGACCACTAGAATTAAAAAGCCCTTACGACATTTAATGTTGTAAGTGCTTTTTTCGTTTGTGTTCTATTGATATGTTTCATAATCTTCTTGTGAAACAATATATCGATTGTTTTCTTACTTAATGTTAGTTTTTTTAAGGTGTTTTCTGTACACAAAAAGTATGTTAGATAGCAATAGTCTTGCCTGTACATCGTATCTAAGGATTGGTCAAAAAATATAAGTGGATGTCATTACTAATAAATTTTAGCAAATATGATATGGTTATGCATGTTTGTAAATAGTTCAATGATTTACTGTCGCTAACTGGTTAATTTTAATGATAAAAATTGAAACAATTAGTCAGTGTTATTTGTCTTTCTGATATGAGCTTTTATGCCATTTTTGCAGGAATAGAAATGTTAAGACATAGCAAGCACATTTTATATTACATTATGGGGTAGGAGAGATATTTAAATATGGCAATAATTAAATCAATTTTATTATCTATAATTTTTGTAGTTTCACTTTCGGTAACAGCTTTTAGTTTTATGTGTGTGACAGCTTGTTACTTTTTGGATAAAGAAAATTATATACCTCTCACAATGATCTTTTCTGTATTAACACTGATTTTCGGATTAATTTCATTTTATATAAAGCGAAAAAAAACAAATTTAAAAAATAATCGAATTGAAAATTTAGTCTTGAAAATTGCTACACCGCATAATGGACTAATTACGACAGCTGAATTAGCGGCTAATAGCTCATTAGGTCTGAAAGAGGCTTCAGTATTTTTGAAAAACTGCTATTCAAAAGGCTTGTGTGAAAAGCAATACACAGAAAAAGGCTTAGTTGAAGTATACTATTTTAAATCTGCAATAACTTTAGAATCAAAAAAAACGTCAAAATTAATTACTGAAATTGAAATATAGCAAGTATTTTAGTTAACTGTAATGTGCCTGTAATTGGGCGATATAAAGACTAATTTGAAGCAACGAAAAGACACTATAATCAATCGCAGAGAATTGCTTAAGACGTAAAGCCCCATGTTTATTGCGTTTACTACCTTCCTTGGGAGCAGGAGGCCGAGTGTTCGAATCACTCCGCCCCGACCACTAGAATAAAAAGCACGCAGGGAAATTATGTCAATAATAGGGCGTGTCGAAAAGGCCCCTATACTTTAAATGTTGATACTAACTGTTTCAAATTTTCAGAAGTTTCAGATAAGCTATTAGCACTATCTTCGACTTGTTTACTTCTGCAATGTCGGTTGCAATATCAGTTGCAACACTAGAGGATTGTGAAACATTTTCATTCACTTCTGCAATGCCAGTAGAGGCTTGGACAATATTTTCAGCGATCTCTCTTGTTGTCGCAGTTTGTTCTTCAACAGCTGCCGCGATAGTACTAACTATTTGATCAACATCTTCAATGACATTTGAAATTTCACTTATTTCTTTTACTGTTATGTGTGTCGCATCTTGAATTCCAGAAATTTTTGTTTTTATATCTAGTGTCGCCTCTGCAGTTTGTTTAGCTAACTCTTTGATTTCATAGGCAACAACAGCAAAAACCTTTTCCAGCTTCTCCAGCTCTCGCAGCTTCTATTGTTGTATTTAAAGCAAGGAGGTTAGTCTGCTCTGAAATATCAGTAATTGCCTCAGTCACTTTCGAAATATCACTAGCTGCTCTACCTAAATCATTAACACGATCAGAGGCGGAGTTAGATTGTTGAACTTCTAAAGTAGTAATTTCTTTAGCTTTGCTAGAGTTTTCGGAAATTTCAGTTATGGTGGAGTTCATTTCTTCAACTGCTGTTACAACAGTATTAACATTTATTGAAGCTTCTTCCATTGCCGCAGCGACAGAATTTTGGTTTGTACTCATCTCTTCTGCAGCAGCAGCTACATGGTCGGAGCGGCTTGCAGTGTCCTCTGTTGCGGAGGACATTTGATTTGAGATAGACGCAAGTTGAGTGGATGCATGATCAACACTGTTTACATCAGTATTTATATTAGAGATCATTGAACGTAAATTGCTGGCCATGGTATTTAAAGATATAGCTAGCATCCCTATTTCATCTTTTTGATCCACATCCATTATTTGTGTCATGTCACCTTCAGCCATGGCCTGAGAGAGAGTAACACCTTTTGTTAGATAATTATTGAGATACTGTGAAGTTGAATTATCGAGAAAGAGATTCCTCAAGTCAAGAAATATTATCATTTAGCGAATTATGTAAATGTTGTTATTGTAAAAACGTTATAGGAAACGTACTGGTGTTGTTTTTTTCTTTTATATATGACTTAATGTTATATGTAATTACTAATGTTAGTAAATTAGTCTTGATGATGTGGTCATGCTTTATGTGGAAAGGTGATATTATATGGTTGTAATTGATATCTGCATTTAGTGAAAAGATACATTTAAAGTTCAAAGTGGAGAATACCATGGCAAAAGACAAGAAGAAGAAATGTGACAAAAAAAAATGTGATAAGAAGAAATGTAAAAAGAAGGATGTGAAGAAAAAAGAGCTGAAAAAGAAAGCTGCTAAAAAAGCTGTTAAGAAGGCAAAAAAAGATAAAAAGAAAAAATAATTGATCCTTGAGATCTATTAGATGTGAGCCGTATCCTGTTTGTGGGTACGGCTTTTTTGTTTGTTGGTAACAAATTTTCAAATCAGTGTTATGGCAGTATGCACAAGAAAAATTTATTATGCCTTGCTTCCGGCATATTTTTTTGATGATAACACCCATTATGGTCGAATGGATGACCTCGTGGGTGAAAGTTGTTAGGTGGCAGTTGGAAATGCCACTCTTGTTTTAGATTCCGCCTTATTAAGATTGGATATTCACATTGATCTTGTCGGGCCAGTAAATTAATGCACTTGCGATTTGTTTCGTAGGTGCTTTCTTGTGTTATGGTTGCAAAATCTGCTGCGATGAAAGCATATCTCATTAGGATGCCTTGGAAAAATGCTACTCCGGCCAACTTCTTCGTTGAGCTTGAAATTTTGAGTACGTCTCGAACTTGAACTAATTTTCTAGTTTTTCTCGGTATCCATTAGTCTATTTGTAGTTGAGGAGATTGATACACATTGTTTTTTTGTGTATATACATTTGCATAATGTTTATGCTTTTTGTATAAGGGATATACAGGAGGAAATTATGGAACTAACTAATAAGCAACAAGAGCTATTAACGTATCTTGAAGGCAAGATAGAGAATGGCGATGGTGTACCTACTCTCAGGGAAATTGCTGGTGATCTTGATGTATCGTATAGCAATATAGCCCACAGGTTTAAAGAGCTTGAGCGTAAAGGGTATGTGAAGCGAGAAGGCAAATACAGTAGATCTATTCAGCTTTACCCACAAGAATTTGAATCGATACATGAAGTGGTAAAAAAATTACCGATAATCGGACAGGTTACCGCTGGTTTACCTATGTATGCTCAACAAGAATGGGAAGGAGAGGTCGTGGTTGACCCTAAGCTTTTCCCCGGAGATAATCTTTTTTGTCTGCGTATTAAAGGTCAATCGATGCGTGATGCAGGTATATTTGATGGTGATCTTGTCGTATGTGAACCAAGGCAATATGCTCAGAATGGCGAGATTATTGTAGCCCTAGTGCATGGTGAAGAAGCGACAGTAAAATACTTTCAGTTAAATCAGGACCATGTAACTCTTGTGCCTGCCAATTCAGATTTTAAATCTGTGGACTACCCATTTAGTGATCTCTTGGTACAGGGGAAAGTCAAAGGTGTAATTCGTGACCGTGTTTTTGAATAAGCCAGAATTTAGTATGGAACATGCTGTAATTAATTCAAATCTGGATACAACACGAAATCACTCGTGTAATACCCATATTGGTACCTGTGGCTATTCTTATACTGAATGGATCGATGCTGGTTTTTACGATTCCGGTACAAAAAATATCGATATGCTCTCTCAATATGCCTGCCATTTTGAATCAGTTGAACTTAACTATACTTGGTATCAAATGGCTCGTGCCGATGCCATTGCACGGTTGGTTTCTCAGGCTCCAATTAATTTTCGTTTTGCCGCAAAGCTTACCCGCAGTATGACCCATGAGCGTGCCGGTAATCTGAAAGAACTTCTTGCACAATTTAAAGAAGGGATAGCACCGTTCGGATCTCAGCTCACCGCAATTCTTATTCAACTCCCATCAGATTTTGACCGTGGTATTGACAATAGGCGTTACCTTGGCACACTTTTAGATGGTTTGCAAAATTATCCTATAGCGGTTGAATTTCGCCACCCATCGTGGGCTACGGATTCTGTTTTTATTGAACTTGAAAGAAGAAAGGTTACCCTTGTGACTGTTGATGTTCCTAACTTTGCAGGTCTTTTCCCATCACTTGATGTTGTGACTAACCCAGATCTTGTCTATGTGCGTCTTCATGGTCGTAATGAGGCAGGGTGGGCAATGGATAATATGCAGAAAAAATTTGATTATGATTATACCTCAGACGAGCTTAATTATTGGTGCAACAACTCTCTGCACCCTATGCTCTGTAAGTGCAAAAAAGCTTTGGTGTTCTTTAATAATCATGTGAGAGGCAGGGCTGCTTATAATGCTCGTAATCTTGCTCACATCCTCTCGCATCCATAGAAATGAAATTACGAGAGCGTTCTGTTCTTCATCTAAATGTCGCAGATTTTGCAGTGGCCGTTGAGCAAGTCGTTGATAAAGGTTTGAGGGGCAAGCCTGTAATCATAAGTCACCCTGGGGCAACAAGAGCGGTGGTGCATGATATGAGTGAAGAAGCTTTTCAAGATGGTGTACGAAAAGGTATGCCCTTGCAGTTAGCATTGAAACTCTCAAGGCGAGCATGTTTACTTCCTCCTCGTTTTACTCTTTATGGTAAAGCGATGACCTCACTAATCAAAGAGGCAAACCAATACACCCCTATTGTGGAATATGGAAGAAGCGATGGCCATCTTTATCTTGATGTTACTGGAACCCATAGACTATGGGGGCCACCGCCAGATATAGGTTTACGTCTACAAAGAGAGATGCGAAAACATTTGGATCTTTTTCCGATTTGGACTTATTCGAGCAATAAATTGGTGGCAAAAGTTGCTTCACGTCTTGTTAAACCAGTGGGAGAATATATTGTGGCCCCTGGAGAAGAAGCTGAATTCCTCGCTCCACTTCCTTTGTCGTTATTGCCTGACCTTAAGGAGAAAGAATACCAGCGGGCAAGAGAGTTTAACCTCAGCAGTATTGGCTTTGTCGCGAATATGACCCCACAGCAATTGTTGATCACTTTTGGTAAGCGTGCAGAACATATTCACCAGATGAGCAAAGGGATAGATCTCTCACCTGTGTGTCCAGCTTCTGCGGCAGGCAAGGCAATTAGATTTCATTATAATTTTGCAGATGATACCAACGATAAAGATGAGGTTCGGAGTATTGTCCGTTTTTTCACAGGGCAGGCCGCAGAACAACTTAGAAAACAAGGTCGTGGTGCAAGGAGGATCGGTATTTGGCTAACCTATAGTGATGGTAGTTCTTGTATTAGAAACGCTACCTCAAAAAGTGCTTCGTCAGCTAATACACTGTTGCAGGATTTAGCACTACAAGCTCTACAGCGAGCATGGACAAGGCGAGTACGAATAAGAAGTTTAGAGATAGCTTGTGATCTTTTTCAAAAAGAATCAGGTCAGCTTTCTCTTTTTTCTATACCTATTAAAGAAAAAAAAGAAACAAAGGTGACGGAAGCGGTAGATGCTATAAAGAAACGGTTTGGCAGTTGCGCTATAACTTCTGCTCGCCAACAGGTTTATCGTGAAAAATTGGAGAACAGTGGATGTATGCTTTAAGGGTTCGTTCCTACTTCTCACTTATGGCAGGCACTGCTTCTCCTCTTGCCCTTTGTGAGCGAGCCAAGGAACAAGGCTATACCCATTTGGCACTCACCGACAGGAATAATCTTTATGGCTTACCTGCTTTTCTACGTGCTTGCACGGCCACAGGTATACAACCGCTGATTGGAGCTGAAATAGCATTGGCAGAGCCGGAAATTCCCGTTGTTTGCGGCCTTGTTCTTACTTCAAATGGCTATGCTAATCTTTGTACCTTGCTTACCAAAAGGCATTGTGAAAAAGATTTTTCTTTTACCTCTATTACTAAAGAATTATCCACTGGCCTTGTTTTCTTGTGTGAAGATATCAGTGTACTTGAGATGTTTAAGGCAAAGGGAATACAAGTCATAGCTGATCTTGGTAATAAGGCTACAACTGAGTCTAGAAAATTACGTACATGGGCGAGAAACAATGATATTCGAGCTACCGCTACACTTAATTCATCTATTGCAGATGAAAGTGAAGAGCTCACTTACTCTCTTTTGCAGGCTATAAAAAATAAGTCATCTCTGTCTAGCGTTAATTTAAAGACCACCCCTAATTCACTTATTTCCAGCCAACAATTACAGAGTAATTTTGCTATTTGGCCAGAAGTATTTGCCGCGACTAAACAACTGGGAATGTGTTGTAGTTTTAGGGGCCCCAATTTTGGTATCGTAATGCCATCATGGCAAGGTGAAACTGGCGAGTCTCCTGTACAGGCATTAAGAGAACAGGCTTATAAAGGAGCTCAATATCGATACGGTGATGATCTTGGGGAAGTTGTGGTTGATCGTCTAGAGTATGAATTGAAGGTTATCGATGATATGGGATTCTCTTCATATTTTCTTATTGTTAGAGACATTGTTCATCCTTTAGGGAAAGATGGTTTACGACGAAAACATCGAATTTGTGGACGTGGTTCAGGAGCAGCTTCTTTAGTGGCATATTGTTTGGAGATCACCAATGTTTGTCCTGTACGCCATAACCTTTATTTTGAAAGATTTCTTAACCCAGGAAGGCAAGATCCTCCTGATATTGATATTGACTTTGCCTGGGATGAGCGTGATCAAGTTCTAGAGGAAACACTGGAAAAGTATAAAGGTCATGCGGCCCTTGTGAGTAACCATGTTTACTTCAAATCTAAAATGGCTATCCGTGAAACAGCAAAAGCTTTTGGGATACCTGGGGGGGAGATATCCCAAATAACTCAAAAACTGCATTTACGAGGAACTGGAAAAGAAAACTTCCAAGATGATGAGATTTGGGGGCAAATTTTTCATTTATCCCAAAAGATTGTTGGTATTCCCCGCTATCTTTCTGTGCATCCTGGCGGAGTTATCATTACTCCAGACAGGATAGATAGGTATGTTCCTGTTGAATATGCCACTAAAGGTGTTCCTATTATTCATTGGGAGAAGGATGGGGCTGAAGAATCGGGGTTAATTAAGATTGATATCCTCGGTAACAGAAGTCTTGGCGTAATCCGTGACACTATTACAAATCTTAGGGGAAATGGATATCAACATGAAGAACGTGATTGGTTACCAGAAGAAGATGAAGCAACGAAAAAGGCTGTGGCTAAAGGCGCTACCATGGGCTGTTTTTATATCGAAAGCCCTGCGATGCGCTTATTGCAAAAAAAAGCTAACACTGGCGATTTTGAACAGCTCGTTTTGCAGTCGTCTATTATTCGTCCAGCAGCAAATGATTTTGTGCGTGAATATGTAAGGCGTTTTAAAGGAGGGCGTTGGGAGCATTTACATCCAAAACTAAAGAGTGTATTGGATGACACTTTTGGTCTGATGGTTTATCAGGAAGATGTTTCCAAAGTTGCTGTGGCTCTAGCAGGATTTAGCCATGCACGGGCGGATGGTTTACGTAAGGTTCTTAGTAAAAAAGACAGAGAGCTGCGTTTAAAGGATTATCAAAATGAGTTTTCTAGTGGGTGCATAAGTAACAATATTGAGCAAGATACGATAGATAATCTTTGGGCGATGATTCTAAGTTTTGACGGTTATTCTTTTTGCAAGCCTCATTCGGCATCTTATGCCAAGGTTTCTTATCAAGCAGCTTACTTAAAAGTACATTATCCAGCTGAGTTTATGGCAGCGGTTATCTCAAATCAAGGTGGTTTTTATTCAACATTTGGTTATGTCTCTGAGGCCAAGAGACTCGGGATAATAATTAATCCCCCAGATGTGAATGCTAGTAAGTATCATTGGCACGGCTATAGTAAAAATTTGCAAACAGGTTTTCAGGCGATCAAAGGTCTTTCCATGGGTTTTATAGGTAGGCTTACTTTGGCTCGTAAAGAAAAGATATTTATAGATGTTGCGGACTTTTTCTATAGGACAAATCCGTCAGAGAATGAGGGCAGGGCATTGGTTCATGCAGGAGCTCTAGACTCCCTGTATGCTGAATCTAGACGAGAGTTATTACTGTGGGAGTTTGCGGCATTTAAGAAAATGAATTCAGCAGGCAATAGGCTGGGTTTATTTGCTCCTAGCTTGCCTTCTCCTCCTGATCTGCCAGTGCAAAATGAAAAAACACGTTTTAGATATGAATATGTTTATTTGGGCTTTTTAACGAAGTTGCACCCACTAAATATGATCGATTCTAAAATGAATGGAATTATCAAAGCAAAAGATATTAGAGCCAATGTAGGCAAAACGATAATGATACATGGTTGGTTACTTACAGGGAAAATAGTTTCTACAAAGACAGGAGAAGCCATGGAATTTCTTACCTTTGAAGATGAAACTGATTCGTTTGAGACAACTTTTTTTCCAAGAGTCTATAAGAAGTACGCATATCTACTGGAATCAGGAAAAGGTTATCTTTTACAGGGGGTTGTGGATGAGGATTTCGGGGCAGTTACACTTACCGTTTCAGGTATCGTGAGTTTGTTTAAGAAATAAGAATACGGAACTAGGTTGTTGGGAACAATGTTGACTTGGCAGCTTAGATTAGTGTCATCTGTAACTAAGAAGTTGGATCTTTTTGTGATTGTTTTTGTTGATGAGTTGCTTTTTATTACTGATGCTGTGTTATTTTCGTAGGTTGAAAATGGTAGCGCATTGGAGGATATGAGTCCAAGAAAAAACGGGCAGTATTTTTAAGAAAGCTTTTAATTAAAAACAGGATCATTTAGCATGTGTACATAAATGTGCAGTTAGGTTAGCTAATCATTCAAGAGGGAAATAGACTTCCAATTTAGGTAAGTTCTCTTTTCTATAAGCCTTTTTATTTACACGATATCTCATCTGGTCGTCTTTTTACTAAATGTTATATTTGAAAACAAGGAGTACGTAATGAAGTTAATGAAATTTTTAATCTCCATTTTTGTTCTATGCGCTGTAACTTCCGTCTATGCAAATCCTGCAACGGAAGCTGAAATTGAAAAAGCTATTAATGATAACTTGACGTACTTGCAGGAAGAGGATGTTGAAAAGTCAATGTCTACTATCCATAGTCAGTCTTTAAGCTATCTTCCCACTAAAAATATAATTTCTCAGTTATTCGGAACTTATAAATTATCTTATGAAATTATAAGTTATGACTTTATTGCTAGCGATAGCGATCTTGCATATGCAAGGGTCAAGCAAAGGACTACTAAAATATCGGGGCCCGCATTTAAAAATAATGAAATAGATATGGTACAGATCTTTAAACAGGAATCTGGAAAATGGAAGTTATGGTCCCAAGCAAATATGTCAATCGATTACATTGAGTAGTATATTCGTTCGTTGTGCGGCCTCATATAGCGTCGATTGAGTTTACAGTTGAACTACATCCCTCTGTGCTTACTTGTAAGCCAAGCCATATTCAAGAAAAAATGAAACTATCATCCATAGATATCCTCGAGAAATATATTGAAGGAAAAGACAAAGATAAATATCAAATCCTTGAAGAGATTTATGCTGATAATGCAATAGTGAAATTTGAAATAAAGTCAGACCAGATATCCTTTCCCAATGAAATTGTAGGTAATATCGAGATTGCGAAAGTTCTTTCTGCCGATTTTAATAAAAAATATACAGACGTAAAAACATATTATTTGTCAAAACCAGAGTCCAATCAAAGGCATATTTATGGGCAAAAGTGGTTAGTAGTAATGAAGGACAACCAGTTCGATAAAACTCGAGTTGGAACTGGCTACTATGATTGGGAGATTACCAATTCAGGAAGTAAGCTGGAAATATTTAAACATAAGATATACATTCATGAAATGCTCGAGTTGGCAGATGTAGGCTCTAAAAAGTTAAAAAATATCCAAAGAAAACTAGAATACCCATTTGTTGAGTTAGGATCAGTTGTAAGCATATTACAATCTTACTTGGAACTAGAGAATATTGAAAAATATATGATAGAAATAAAGTAGCTTTGCTCTTAACTTATGTGATTATCTCTGTTTGGATTTGCTGAATATTGATATTTAATACTAAGTGTAAACTCGCTGAGCTTGAATAAGCACAAACTATAAATATATCAAATGACTTATCGATCTGATGTAAAAGATTTAAAAAATATTCCTAATGTAGGCCCAGCGACGATTAAATATTTAAATGCAGTTGGGGTTTCTATTCCACTCGAATTAGTTGGCAAAAATCCTTATTTGATGTTCGAGGAGTTATGTAATATTTCTGGGAAACAATTTGATCCTTGCCTTTTAGATGTATTCATTTCGGCAGTGTATTTTATAGAAGGCGCTCCTGCCAAAGATTGGTGGCAATATACTAAGGAAAGAAAAGACTATTTGCGTAAGAACAGATAATTAAAGGTATTCTCGACTATTGCTTACGAGTTTTATGAATTATTTAGTAATGCGTTCAATATAAATTTGAATTTCCCTGTTGATCCGGATTTGTGACACTCACCTGTAAATTTAGCTAGTCCTGCAAACAAACTGATTCTGATTTCTTTTAAAATTACATTTTAATTTAAATCAAAAGTATTCCATTATTTGCCACTCTAAAACTAGTTCTGACAGTGGCATAATCTGTCGCTCCTTTGTTTTTTTCTCATATTTGATAGCGATAAATAATTATTTTAAGAAAGAAGAAGATGTTTTTGAAAGAACAATCATGAAGTGTTAAAGTGTTAATATATGTTTTAACATGTGTCTTAACAGTTAGCCGGGGGAAATCAAACTTAATGAAAGATGCTGCTCTTAATAAATATTGGAAAACAGTAGTTGATATCATCCACGATGGTGTGATGTTGGTGGATGTTTCGGGGATTATTGTTTCGGTTAATCAGGCTTTGGCGGATATTTCTGGGTACAGCCAAGAAGAATTGGTCGGAGAGCCTTGTTCCATTTTAAATTGTAGTAGCTGCAAAAGAATTTTTGACCCAACAGGTAAACATTGGTGCCGACTCTTTAATGTTGGGGAGGTGGCGATGCAAAAATGTACCATGACTCGTAAAGATGGAAGAGATGTGCATGTTATGAAAAATGCATCAGTCTTGAGAGAAGGGGAGGAAATTATAGGTTCCGTAGAGACGCTCGCAGATGTTACTGAACTTATCGAAAAAGATCACCAGATTGAGGCTTATCGCCGGGAACTTAGGGCTGAAAATGATTTTGAAGGTATGCTTGGTATTTCGCCTTTAATGACCCGCACCTTTGATTTGATAGCAAATGTCGCAGCTTCTGATGCTCCGGCTTTAATTCTAGGTGAGAGTGGTACGGGGAAAGAGTTAGTTGCACAAGCTATTCATCAGAAATCAGATCGTAAGAATCGGCCATATGTAAAAGTGAATTGTGCTGCGCTTAACGAATCTGTGCTGGAAAGTGAGTTGTTTGGACATGTGAAAGGAGCATTTACGGGAGCATATCAGAATCGTAAAGGGCGCTTTGAAGCAGCAAATGGCGGAGATATCTTTTTAGATGAAATTGGGGATCTACCCCAATCTATACAGATTAAGCTTTTGCGTGTACTTGAGGAGAAAGTTATTGAACGAGTGGGTGATAATAGATCTATCTCCGTTGACGTAAGGATTATCACTGCAACTAATCGTAATTTGAAAAATCTTGTAGAGTCTGGAGCTTTCAGAAGTGATTTTTATTATCGTATAAATGTTCTTCCTATTGAAGTTCCAGCGTTAAAAGATCGAATTGAGGACATTCCTTTATTAGCGGAGATGTTTTTTAGACACTTGGAGATGAAGAGCAGTAAATCTATTAAAGGAATAAGTCCCCAAGCTATGGAAGTATTAATGAAATATCATTGGCCGGGTAATGTTAGAGAGCTGAAAAGTGCATTTGAATATTGCTTTGTAACATGTATGGATGAACAGATAGAACCTAAACATTTACCACCAGATGTTCTTGTTGGACATAACCTAAAGATGCCTTTGAATCCTACAAGTAAAATAAGTACTGATGAACGTAAAAAACAGGCGTTGATACAGGCTTTAGAAAAGTCAGCAGGGAACAAATCAGAAGCTGCCAGGATCTTGGGGATTTCAAGAGTAACAGTTTGGAATCAGATGCATCGCTATAATATTTCTTAGTTATTTTACCTCATAATTTTTTAAAATAGTCGCCTTGTAAAGCGGCATACATATTGCTAATCTAAATTATAGAAATCACTAAAACATTATCTAATCTGCATTGTGATGTTTAAAGGTCTATGATTAGGAGAAAGCAATATGGAAATTGGAATTTCACGCAGAAGGTTTCTGAAAGGGAGCGTTGCGCTTACAGTTCTTGGCGGTGCAACACTTACTAGTTCAGAAATTATTGCCATGAGCAAAAAAGCAAATACCGGCAAGGTTTCTAGTTATAGCGTGCCGACCATTTGTGAGATGTGTGTTAATAAATGTGCGGCAATTGCTCATGTACAAAATGGGCTGGTAAAGAAACTAGAGCCTAACCCACTTTTTCCTAAATCTCGAAATATGTTATGTGCTAGAGGGGCTGCTGGTATTCATGCTCTTTATGACCCTGATCGTTTAAAAACACCTCTTATTCGAGTGGGTAAAAGAGGTGATGGTAAGTTTGTAAAAGCGACTTGGGATGAAGCTTTTGAACATATTAAGACCAAATTAGTCAAAATACTCGATGAAGAAAAGGATAACCGTTCTACTATTGGTTATTGCGCTGGTGAAGGTTTAGCTGAGCATACTTTCAAATCTTTTATGTCCGATAAGTTTGGTAGTAGCAATTTCCTCAATCATTCAACAATTTGTCTACAAAGTGCTGTTGCTGGGTTTACCTTAACCATTGGTGGCTATGGACAGGCAGACTTGGAAAACGCCAAATATATTATCATGGCTGGTGCTAATAGAGCTGAAGCTATTCTCACCCCAGATACCATGGATTTATTCAAGCGTACCCGTGGTCGTGGAGCCAAGCTAATTGCAATTGATCCACGCTACACCAATACCGCCATGCATGCAGATATGCATGTGCCCATCAAGCCTGGTACCGACCTCGCTTTAGTCTTAGCTCTGACTTATGTAACAATCAAAGGTCAGCTGTACAACAAGACTTACGTTGAAAACAATTTCAATGATTTCGATAAATATAAAAAGCATATCATAGAGAGTCGTTACACTCCTGAATGGGCAGAGAAAATTACAGGTATTCCTGCTGCTACAATTTGTAAAATAGCCCATGACTTTATGGCTGCTGCACCTCAGGCTGTATATTATCAGGGGAGACGCTCTACCTGGGCCAAAAACGATTTCCAACTACGACGTGCCATGGCGCTCTTCACTGCCCTTGGTGGTGGTGTTGATGTGAAGGGGGGAATTGTTTTTGGGAAAAAACTTCCCTTAGCTGATCACGAGATTAACGCTCCACTTTATTTTAATGCTGAATCTAGAATCGAAGGTGATGCTGCAGCGATTATTGGTGCAACAGGTTCTTGGGTCGCATGGCGTAATATGGTGGAATCAGGTGAAACACCATATCCGATAAGAGGTATGTTTGTTTACAAGCAGAACCCTATGCTTTCCGTACCTGATACGACTAAAACAAGAAAGATGTTCGAGAAGATGGACCTTGTTGTGGTGATAGATACAATGCCAAGCGACACAGCAATGCTTGCAGATGTGATTTTACCAGAATGTTCTTATTTGGAGCGAGAGGATCCCGTAAAGTCATTTGGTGGAATTGAACCAGCGATAGGTCTAAGAAGAAAAGTTATTGAACCAATGTATGATAGTAAGCCAGTTATAGAGATCATGCGCGGGCTGAGTAAAAAATTGACGCAACCACTTTGGCAGATCAGCAAAAAATATGATGAGGATGTCATTGATGGTCTGACAAGTGAGTCTGAAGAAGATTACTTTAAGGAGAATGGTTTTGATTTGTCAGAGCCTTTTTTGCAGTCCCAAGAAGAGCTAAATGAACATATGTTTGCCAGTGAATATGGCGAAAAGGCTTGGCATACGCTGCGTGAAAAAGGGGTTTATTATCCTGAAATGGCAGAGTCCTTTAAGAAAATCAATAACAATACCTACCAGTGCTATTCTGAAGATACAAAAATCTATTCAGTACTCAATATTGAAGAAGAGGTTGAGCAGGGTATCATAGTAGATGACTTTTGCAAGTCATGTGACCCATGTGTTAACCCGGCTGATATTGCTCCATGGAAACGCACTTTTAATACACCAAGTAAAAAGATTGAATGTTTTCTTGGAAATCTTGCTGATAAAGGTGTTGATCCTATGCCTAAATGGCGGCAAGAAGATCATGTGAATATACCTGCAGGAAAGTTCAAATTTATTACAGGACGGCATGCTCAGCATACCCAGAGTTCTACGCAAAACAATGTAATGCTACTAGATATTATGCGTGAAAATTATGCATGGATTAATGATAGCGAAGCGAAGAAACTTGGCATTCACCATGGTGATGTGATTGAAATAACAAGCAATGTTGGTTCTGTGCAGATAAAGGCATATCCCACCCCAAAAATTATTCCTGAAACAATATTCTATATCCATGGTTTTGGCGCTAAATCTGATGGCCAGACGTTTGCTCACAGGAATGGTGCTAGTGATAATGAAATCATAGAAGGGAATATTGAACCAGTTTTCGGATGCGCAATTATGCATGATACAATTGTTACTGTTAAAAAGGTGTAATTATGAATTATGCAATGGCACTTGATTATCAAAACTGCATTAACTGTCAAGCTTGTGAAGTCGCATGCAAGGAAGAAAATGGAGTACAGCTAGGTGCAGATAAACAACGTATCTGGGTTGGCATCGTCGAGGGTACAATCTTTGGTAAACCTTTTGTTAACCTTTATCCTTCACAATGCAATCAATGTATTGATGCACCTTGCGTTAGTGTTTGTCCAACGAATGCAAGCCACTATGTGGCAGGGGGCATTGTTAAAGTTACTCAGAAACAATGTATTCTTTGCAAAGGATGTATGGAAGCCTGTCCTTATGATGCAAGATTCATTGATGACACCAGAGTAGTGGTTGATAAATGTACTTTTTGTGATCACCGAATTGCCGAATTTGGCACCACAGCCTGTCAGGCAACATGCCCAACCAAGGTGCGTACTTTTGGCGATCTAGACGATGAAGAAAGTGATCTTGTAAAACTACTTAAAACTAGGCGATTTTTCTTTCAGAAAGAATTCAGCGGTACTCTGCCTAAACTTTTTTATCTTCTTCCCGAGGATGAAGGATATGCCAAGCAAAGTGTTGCACACAACACTAAAATTTATACTTGGGAAAAAGTTCAATCCCTTTATGAGCAGGCCGCTAAGAGAAGGAGTAAAGAATGGATACTATAACTTTTGCGGGTGTGGAAATAAATAGAATTTCATTTGTAAGATTATTCTTTAGTAAGACAATGCTTTGTGCCTACGGCTTATTGCTACTTGCTGCTGTCGGAATATATGAACTTTTTGATCTGCGATACTTCAGTGCTGTAGTCAATGCACACGATGCAGCTCTTGATCCGACTAATCCAGCTCTTAAAGAAGCGATGAAGCAGGCGATATTTGGTACCGTTGGCGAAATAGATAGGAATTTGCCTTGGACAGTACTTATTGCCAACTATATGTATATGATCTACACCGGTAGCGGTGTTATTTTTCTTGTGGCTCTAGCCGAGTTGATGAACTTTAAGATAGTCGCTAAAGCCGCTGCAGGTTTTATGGTTGCTGGTATTTCGCTGGTTTTTGCCGGGCTTTTTACCATTGCGACTGATCTCAACATGTTGAATCTTCACTGGATGTTTTTGTCACCAAACATGAAAGCTGCTATGTGGCTAATGTTGCCACTCTATTGCACTTATATTCCTTTTGTCTTGTTTGAGATTTACCTATTACTTACCCATAAAAGAGATTTAGCAAAGCGCCTTGCCTTGCCAATTTTGGTGATGAGTATCGGTATTGATATTATCGAGTATTACATCCAAGCTAAACTCTTTTCTATGAATACCGCCAGGC
Organism: Desulfotalea sp.; assembly: GCA_051531995.1. Classification (GTDB taxonomy): domain Bacteria; phylum Desulfobacterota; class Desulfobulbia; order Desulfobulbales; family Desulfocapsaceae; genus Desulfotalea. Next base: position 508,407 of record JAOPTU010000001.1, on the reverse strand, counting down.
ATCTATGGACTGAATTTCCTGCCCTTACTTTTTATTTTATAATTTCAGCCTTTGTTTCATCCCTCGGTGTGATGGGATTGAATTCTTATCTAGTACATAGGAAAAAACCTGAATATGAAAAATTAATGGATATTATTCGGCGTGCCATGTTGTTCTTTGTTTTTGTCTTAGGCATTTATGAAATTACTGGCTACATGACGGTCGATAAAGATTGGGCGTTTTTAATTTTATTCGGACCATTTAGTACTGTTTATTTTATGGGTTATGTACTTTTGACCCTCGCTTTACCTTTTCTCTTTGTTGTTAGACCCGGTAAACCATTTCTCACGGTGATTGCATCGATGTTGGTGCTAGTTGGCGGTTTTGTTGGCAGGTATCTTTTTGTTTATGGCGGTAATGCAAATCCAATGTCGAATCGTTTTGGAACCGGTTATGAAAAAAATGATATGTACGGTGTAGTTAAATCTTTTATTTACAACTCTCCTCATCTTGGAGAAATATTTATAGTTATTGGATCTATCGGTGTAGCGATAATTATTTACAAATTATTTGATGGGCTGTTTTCAGTCGGAAAATTGAGAGAACATTATTAAACATTATTAAAAGGAGATCACATGAAACTACGAATGTTTATCGGAGCTTCCCTGTTGGTTAGCAGTCTAGTCTTTGGTGGTTGTGCCCAAATGGATCAAACAGGCTCAGAATCCTTAACGACTCCTAGCGTTAAGGTTCAGCAATTGGTTGCCAAACATCAGTTGCAGATCGTTGACTACCAATATGCCAAAGAGGCTGTGGGAAAAGGTACAAGAAATGGAGCAAGAGCTCTGTTGATTGATGCTAGGCCTAACGCAAAATATTTAAAAGGAACCATTCCTTCAAGTATTAATATTCCTGATAATAAGATTCCTGAGTATATTGGGCAATTAAATGAGGTGGCAAAAGATAAAGAGATTCTTGTTTTTTGTGGTGGTTGGGGATGTGCTAAAAGTCCGAAGGTGGCAGGGTATTTAAAGGGTATTGGATTTACTAATGTAAAACTGTACCAAGCTGGAGAACCAGAATGGAAGACCAAAAGTTACCTTGAGGTAGGGATTCCTGTAGTAGAGTCGGCGCTTGAAAAAAATAGTGCATTGCTAATGGATGCTCGCCCGCGTGCAAAGTACCTCTCAGAGACAATTCCAGGTGCTATGTATATGAACAACACTGAGTTGGATAAACTTGCTGCACGATTCCCTATAGATAAAAGCACACCAATTATCACTTTCTGTGGTGGATATAATTGTAGCAAATCCCATGCAGTAGCAGATGCTTTGCTTGCCCAGGAGTATACAAATGTTCGGGTTTTTTCTGGTGGACTTCCTGCCTGGAAAAAAGCTGGGATGCGCACAACTGCAAGTGCTAAAAAAGTAACTGTTGCTAGTGGTGCTCACCAAGAACCAGTATTTGTTGACGGTGTAAAGTTGGGTGCTGACGAAGGAACAGTTGATGGTGAATGGCTTAACTCATTAATTAAAAAGGGGAACGTTCCTGTTAATGTAATTCTCGTTGATGTGCGTGAGACAGAAGATTATGTCATGGGGCATCTTGCAGGGTCTATGAACATATTTGCCGAGAAATTAACTGCTGCTCAACTTGCGGCAAAACTTCCGAAAAATAAGATTGTGGTTTTCTATTGTTCTTCGGGTGCTCGTGCAATGGAAGCATTTTTAAAACTTGAAGACGCTAAAAAAGATGTATCAAAAGTAATGTATTTTGACGCAAACATTAACTGTAAAGGTAGTGCTTGTAAGGTTGAAGTTAATGAGCCATTGGGATAACAAGACAATATTAATTGAAATAACAAATAGGAGATGAAAAACATGAAAAGATTGATTGGCGTTTTATTAGTTGCCCTTAGTTTTGTCGTAACACCAGTTTTTGCAGATGTAAATAAGGGACAAAAAATCTTTATCAAAAAAATGAAGAAGCCTTGTGGTCTTAATGGCGGTGAAATGGCTAAAAAGCATACTCAGGCTGAGTGGAAAGAGATCAATGATGCGGGCAAGCTTAATGAAGAAATGCTCAAAGAGTGTCCAAATGCAAAACCTCTTAAAGATTCATATGTTCCGCATGTGTACGACTTTCTATATAACTACGGTAGTGATAGTGGAAACGTTCCCGCTTGTTAATTGGTGCTTGTTGGGTACTTTTGGATGTTAATAAAACTTGCTCAAATTCAACGAAACAGTTGGGCGAAGTGTCATTTTTTTTAGGCAGCCTATAGTTGATTATTGATTTTTTAAAGCCGCTACCTCTTCTTATGACGTAGCGGCTTTTTATTTTGTTTTGAGCCTAATGTTGCATATACATATAAAAAATGAGAGAGTTGCTATTGAGCGTTAAAAATATTTATAAATATTATCTGACTAAGTGTAGCCTGCAGATTTTACTGGGTTTTTGTGGATGATTTTATAGCTCAAGAACTTTGACAGACATGCATCGGTTTATCTATGGTTTATTGCACCATTTGATATTAGAACCATATCAGTCTAATGTTATAACTTTTAAATTTAATAATTCCTGAATCCGTATGATAGAAAATAAAAGACTTATCTTAGTGGGTGGGACAGGACGAAACGTGGGTAAAACTCAGTTCGTTTGTGACCTAATAAAATCAATAGCAAACAACTATGACGTCTATGGTTTAAAAGTTTCAGCTATTTACCCGGATGAAGAAATTTTTCATGGTAATCATGATGGTAATCTTCAGAACCAGCGATTGTTTGAAGAAACAAGAAACGATACTAAAAAAGATACTTCACGAATGCTGAGAGCTGGTGCTAATCGTGTCTTTTATCTACAGAGTGATGACGTTTTTATTCAACAAGGCTACTTACGATTCCTGGAATTAATTCCAAAGGATGCCATTATAGTTTGTGAATCAAATAGTCTTGGTTATCATGTTAAGCCACTTAAGCATATCATTATAAAAAGTGAAACTGGTAAAATAAAGCCAAGATCCCTAAAGCAATTAGAATCGGCAGATATAATAATTACATCGAAAGGTGGCCAAGGTTTCCCAGAACTGCAAGAGATTTGCTCAGATATGTTGAGCTATTGGAAATCATAGCCATAATGCAATTCTTGGGATTACTGTAAATAAGTAATAATTTTTAGAGTAGTTGCTGGTGTTGAAACTAAATAGCAAATTGAACTGTTTATACAAGCACCTATAGAATAAATTTTGTTAACCTGCCGTTTAAAAAAGATGGTAATCGCTCTATTGTAATCTAAAGAAATAAGAACAATGAATAAGCAAGTTTGGATTGTTCTAATAAGTTTAATTTTTTTGACAGGATGCACATCAGTGGAACCTAAATTGGGAATTGAGAATGGGCAACTAGCCCAATGTCCAGCAACACCAAACTGTGTTAACAGTCAGGCAAAAGATACAAAACATTATATAGAACCTGTTATAACGACAGGTTCTACATTAGAAGTAAAAAATCGTATTTTGAACATTATTGCTGAATTGAAAAGATCAAAGATTATAGTGGCTGAAGAAAATTATATTAGAGCCGAGTTTGTTTCTAAAGTATTTCGTTTTGTTGATGACGTAGAATTTTATTTCCCAGATACAAAATCAAAAGAAATGACCATACATGTTCGATCAGCTTCTAGAGTGGGCCATTCAGATCTTGATGTAAACCGAAAACGTATTGAGCAAATCAGAACTAAACTTCAATGAAAATTATGACTTTATCTGAACTAACATCATACATACACACACATATTCCTTTAACTTCACATTTAGGCGCTATTGTAGAATCATATGACGGAGATTTAATGGAAATATCAGCTCCGTTAGAAGCAAATTTAAACCATAGAAACACAGCTTTCGGTGGTAGTATTTCAGCACTGGGTATTTTATCTGGGTGGGCGCTATTATTTATTAAGTTGAAAGAAAGTGATCTTAAAAAAAAATTAGTTATTCAGCGAAGCTCTTGTGACTTTATTGAACCCATTGATAAGGATTTTATAGCAATATGTAGAAAACCAAATGATGACGATTGGGATAAATTTATCAGAACACTAAAAAGACACGGAAAAGCAAGAATCTCAATCGATTCACAAATTTCATCTATAAATGAGATAGGTGGAAAACATAAAGGCACTTATGTGGCAATTTTATTAGAAAAATAAAATATTACCTAGCTATGAATGTAACTTGTTTTGCTAGATCTCATTCATTTTCTTTACCTCCACGAATAAAGTTACACCCAAAACTAAATCATGCTAACGGTGTTATATGGTGTTTTAATAGCCAGTTAGTGAATAGCCGCAAAAGGAGAGCAACAGGAGAGCCTTAATAAATGGTGAAACCTTTTGTCTATCACGTTTGTGTCTTTTCTTGAGAATTGGGTGTTTGGCTCAATTTCAGTAAATTTCTCAAAAAATTGCATAAACATAAAAATGAAGCTGACCGGAAAAAAGTCCAGTAGCTAATTATAGCCTTTATCTAAATAAAACAAAAAATGATTACATTTAATCAAATATTACCTGACAAAAATGAATTCAAAGATGATGACTTAGTTTGTTACTGTTTTGAATATACAAAGAGAAATATTGAAGATGATTTTATTAAACATGGCAAATCCAAGATTCTTGAAAAAATAAAAACAGAGAAGAAGAACAAAGGTTGTAACTGCGAAATAAAGAATCCCAAAGGGAAATGATGCATCGGCGATGTTCACCAGGTGGTGAAAAGAATAAAAGAGAAATTAAATTATTTCAAGGTAGCCTAGGAAACTCAATTCAGATAGAATAGTAATAGCGGTGTTTAATGAATTATCACCTATCAACTACTGAATTGAAAATGAAATGAAACAATTTGTTCAACTGCTCAGTATTATTGCAATTGTTCTTCTGCTTACTCTGGATTTCCGAAGATACAGGAAGTTGGGAGGTTAGAAGAAACACTGATTTACTCTTAAATTAATAAAAAGCATAAATTTCTCGTTCCGTTAATTGCAAAAACTTTAGAAGATATGAAACAAGATGGGACTTACTCAAAAATTGTTAATCAGTTTAATAATTAAAATTTAGCCAAGTGTTCAGCACATTCGCTACGCTCCTTTCGGGCTTGATGAAGCTCGTTGGTAAGCTTAAAGTTACAAAAAACAATCTGAAGCAACGAAAAGCGAACAGAGACAACCACAGAAAATTGATTAGGACTAAAGCCCCATGCTTTGAGATTTCTACTTTTCTTGGAGCAGAAGGTTTCTGGGCTTTACCAGATGGCATCAATTTTATCACTTATCAGGGAAACTTTAACTGGTAATCAATGGTTATGCTTTTGGTCATTCAAACCACGAAAGGAGTTTATGAAAATGCAATTTATAAAAATGATTGTGCTAATAACTTTTTTTTCTGTATCTATTTCAAATGCAAATGCAAATGCTGAGTTGAAGAAGATTAATATAATATGTGATGAATGGGCTCCTTATCAAATTGTTGAAAATGGCAATGTCAGCGGATTCAGTACAAAAATTGTCGAAATTGTTTTAAAAAGAATGAACGTTGATGTTGTAAATATTGAAGCATACCCATGGAAACGTGCTATTTCAATGCTTGAAAAGGGTGGCGCTGATGCACTTTTTTCAGCTAATTATACAAAGAAAAGGTCTAACTTTGCTTATTATCCTGAAGAAACAATTGTAAATTCTCCCTGGGTAATGTGGGTACGTGAAGAAGATGATTTGAAATTTGAATCATTTGATGACCTGTTAGGAAAAAGAATTGGTCTTGTGCGAGGATACAGTTATACAACTGATCTCTGGGATTTTGTTAAGAAACATAACATTTATGAAGAAGTTGTGAATGATGAACAGAATTTCAGAAAGTTGAATGCTGGTCGCATTGACTATATTACTGCAGAATTGGGAAACGGTTTATACATTGTCAAAACTTTAGGTATAGATAAAATTATACCACTCAAAGATAACCCTATTAAATCTGTTGGATTATACATAATCTTTAGTCAAAAAAATGTACCAAAATCATTTGTTGATAAATTTTCTGATGAATTGAAAAAATTAAAGCAGGAATCGCTTTATAAATTTCTTTATGATGAATATTTTAAATCCTGAATTCATATGATAAATGCATGATTTAGCAAGTCAACTACGACAAAGAACTTGAAGCCAATAAAGAGCAACGTTTAAATCACTGTTTAGTCTATCTGTTTTGGTATATTTCAATGAATGCGCAGCTTAAGTTGCATAAGCTAAACGAAAGCAACGAGAGAGTATCGCAGGGAAATGATAAATGTTGTCCCCCCATGTTTCCCGACGCTTATGGTCTGCCTTGGGAGAAGGCGTTTGTCTAAACTTTACCAAATAATCAATAATTATACAGTAAACCTCAATAGATTAAGGTGAGTAACATGAAACATATACTAGGATCTTTTATTATAAGCTTTGGTATTCTTGTTATTTTTGTTTTTATACTGGGCTCCCTGAAGATTAAAGCTCCAGACAATGTCATGTCCTATTTGGGCATAGCATGGGTTGTACTTGCAATTTTCTCTTATCCACTAGCAAAAAAAATTGTTCGTACTGATTAGTATGTCCACCTTTTACGCCGATAAATAAAGATCGACAAGCCATTTAACTACTAAAGCTAGAGGGCAATGTAGCACCTATCTCTCTTTTAGATGTATCAAATCAAATTAAACACAATATAAACCGAAGATATGAGATACAAGGGAACTGTCGTAAATTGGAATGAGAGTAAAGGTTTTGGTTTTATTAAGCTAGAAGACAACTCGAAAGAAATTTTCGCTCATATTAGTGACTTTAAAACCAGATTTCCAAGAAACGTAATTGGTGAAAAAGTAACATTTGATACATCGAAAGATGAGAAAGGAAGGTTTTGTGCTGCTAACATAAAAACTAATAAACTAAAAAACTATATTTCATTTCTTTCTATATCATATTTACCTGTCATTGCATTTATAGTTGCTATCGGATTTCCAATTTATCAAAAAGATTACCCAATTGAAATTGCATATTGGGTCGGCATGTTAAGCATTCTCACCGTATTTTATTATGCACGGGATAAGGCTAAAGCTCAGAGTGATAGATGGCGTATAAGTGAGGATAAATTACATTTATTCTCTGTTCTTGGTGGCTGGCCAGGGGCTGTCATTGCGCAACAAGTGTTTAGGCATAAAACAGCAAAAAAATCTTTTCAACGAGTTTTTTGGGCAACAGTTTTAGTTAATTGTTGCGTAGTCGCATGGACTTTCACTACAAAAGGTTCCCCATACATGTATAAAGCAATTTTTAGTGTCAATTGCTATACATCGCAAGTTTTGTCTGCAGTGACGCCAGTCATCACCACCTTAATTGATAAGTCTAATTGATAGGTTCCCTCGCCTAATTTTTATGGCTAATGCGATGGTTACACATGTTCATTTGAAGCAGCGAGAAATAATGAGAGAGTATCACAGAGAATTGATAAATAGCTAAGTCACTTGCTTTTTAACGTTTATGATCTGCATTAGGAGCAGGGTGTTGATTGGAAAAAAATGAATGCCCCTAACATTTGTTTCGTAGTACATATGTTTATAAAGTTTGATAAACTGCTCCAAAAAATATTCGATTGTTTTTTAACAAAAGGCTACCATAACTAGATAGTCCATAAGGATGAATGTATGACTAAATCATCAGAAGAAAAATTCTCCCCCGAGACGATTCAAAAGATAAGAAAGTTCCTTCCGCCTGTTATTCTTTTTTTAGGTATTTGCATCGTCCTTGTGGGGATTCAATCACTGATAAAAGCAAAAGAAAGTGTTAATTGGCCAACTGCAGAAGGTGTGGTTGTTTCATCTGATATTTATGATAGTAAAGACGAAAATGATAGTGCTAGTAAAAGTGTTTATCATGCAAAAGTCATTTATGAATTCAGCGTCAACGGTACTCTATATAGTTCTGACGTTGTTGCGTTTGGGGATTATGGATCGGCCGACGAATCTCATGCTAGTGATATCGTAGGTCGATATTCAACGGGTGAGAATGTGACAGTCTATTATCAACATAATGACCCCGATGAGTGTTTGCTTGAGCCAGGTTTAGCCGTTCAATCGTTTTTTATTTTTGGTTTCGGATTGGTGTTTTTCATCGCAGGTATTTATCTTGTTTTTTTCTTCCCTAAAGCAAATACCAATAAGAACGATGAAAGCTGACCATTAGATATTAATTGATCGTTTAGGTAGAATTTGCGTCTGCCTCGAAGTTGAGCGAAGTTTCCGGTTTTTCGCGGTACCATTAACATAAAAACAATAATTCTGACGTTAGAATTAGCAATATGAAAGAAAATTGATAACTGGTGTAACCTTTCTTGGGAGCATGGTTCCGAGTGTTAGAATCACTCTGTTCCTGGCATCATATTTTTTAAAGCACTTTACGGCATTTACTGTTGTGAGTGCTTTTTCAGTTTATGCTTATCTTTTTAAAGCTCATATTTTTCTTGTCGTTTTTTACAGAATTTAAACATCCAAAACTGGCTTTTGTTTCTATCTAGATGCTAGCACTCAAATCGTTGATCTGAACTAGTCTTATGTCATGATTAAAATGTTTTAAACCGAATATGTGACAGATCATCGCATTTATTTCAAAAGTATAATCTTCTTGTTATTGAATTATATTCCACTGTGTTAACCTCGGTATTCTAACGTTGTTCGGATGGGTTAAAATCAAGTTAATCACATTCTGTGGTATCTATCTATCTGCTTGTTTTCTGATCTTTAAAGGGGCGATCATGGATTCAATAGTAGCGCTGGCGTGTTTCCTGGCTTGCCGCTTTGTTTTGTTAGATGAAAGCTCGCTATTCTAGCCATCAATCTATCTTTTTCTCTATTAGAGTATCCTATTGGTGTAGCGCCTGGTATAGGATGTATCTATTTGACACATCAGTGAATGTGATGTCATATGTCATGGTTCTAAAGGATTGCTGAATATCATACGTAACTTTCAGCAAGTCATTTACTCATGTCAACGGAGGAAGAAAATGGCAAAAATAGGTGTTTACGTCTGTCATTGTGGTTCAAACATTGGAGGCGTAATAGATGTTGCAGAGGTGCGAAATTTTGCAGAGCAACTGCCAGATGTAGTACTTGCTCGTGAAGATCTATTCATGTGTTCAGATTCTGGACAGGAAATGGTCAAGCAAGATATTCGCGATGGACTTGTGGATAAGGTTGTTGTTGCAGCCTGTACCCCACGAACCCATGAACCAATTTTTAGAGGAGCCTGCGAGAAAGCAGGGCTTAATAAATATCTCTTTGAAATGGCTAATATTCGTGATCAAGCAAGTTGGGTACACGGTGACAATCCAGAAGGTGCGACAGAAAAAGCTAAAGCTGTTGTCGCCTCTGCTATTGGTAAGGCTAGTAACCTTGAGCCACTTGAAGATAAATTTGTAGATGTGACCGATGCCGCAATGGTTATTGGTGCAGGTATTGGTGGTATCAGTTCTGCTCTTACCTTAGCGAATATGGGACATAAAACTTACCTTATCGAGAAAACACCTTCCATTGGTGGTGTGATGGCTCAGCTTGATAAGACTTTCCCAACAAATGACTGTTCTGCCTGTATCCTTACTCCAATGATGGTCGAAGCATATAATCATCCAAATATTGAAACTTTTGCTTATTCAGAAGTAGCAGATGTTCAAGGGTATATTGGTAATTTCACAGTTAAAGTGCGCCAGAAACAAACATATGTAGATTGGGCTAAATGTACTGGTTGTGGCGATTGTGCTACTAAGTGCCCTGCCAAAACACCAGATGAGTTTAACACAGGTCTCGATGACAGACGTGCTGCCTACATCATGTTCCCTCAAGCCGTTCCCAAAAAAGCTGTTATTGATATGGATACTTGTATCAATTGCATTGGTCGTGAGATAGGTACCGAACCCAAGATTAGCAAGAAAACAGGCAAACCTATGCTTGCTCCTTGTGAGAAAGCTTGTCCTGCAGATGCAATTGACCGCACCAAGATGCTGGATCCTGAAGGAACTATTACGGAAATTGAGGTTGGAACTATTGTTGTTGCAACAGGACTCCAAGTTATGGAAAAAGAGTCCTTTAAAGAAATGGCTCCTGAATCTAAAAACGTTATTACTGGACTTCAACTCGAACGCCTTATTTCAGCAACAGGACCAACAGGCGGAAAACTCCTTCGTCCTTCGGACAATGAGAAGCCAAAAACCCTTACCTTTGTTTCTTGTATGGGTTCTCGTGATAAAAATCATCACACCTACTGTTCTCGTGTCTGCTGTATGTACATGATTAAACAGGCTCGTTTGTTAAAAGAGAAATACCCTGATCTTGTTATCAATATGCACTTTATGGATATTCGTACTGCTGGTAAGGATTACGACGAATATTATACAGGTGCACGAGATATGGGCATTAATATCTTTCGCGGTAAAGTCGGTGGTCTTGAACAATTAAAAGAAGATAAACTTCGCGTTCTTGCCTATGACATAGAATCAGCTGAAAGTATTGAATACGAGTCTGATCTTGTGATTCTCGCTACCGCAATTGAACTTCATGATGATGCCACCAAGGTTGCTCAGACTCTTGGTCTTCAATTTTGTGGTTCTCATTTTTTCCGCGAGCTTCATCCAAAACTTGGTCCAGTTGAAACATCTACTGCTGGTCTTTTTCTTGCTGGTTGCTGTCAGGGGCCCAAAGATATTCCAGATACGGTTTCTCAAGCAAAAGGTGCTGCGGCAGCCGCTGCTATTCCTCTTGCTCAAGGTAGGGTTCGTATTGATCCGACCATTTCTGAAATCGTCACGGAAAACTGTAGCGGTTGCGGTATCTGCCAACCTCTTTGTCCGTATGACGCTATCTCTATGAGAGATGTAGAAGGAAAACCTCGTGCGACCATTGCTGTTTCTTCATGCAAAGGTTGCGGTGTTTGTACTGCGGCATGTCCTTCTGATGCAATTGTTCTGCATGGTTATAAAGAAGAACAAATTTACGCACAGATAAAAGCGCTTACAGCATAAGGAGATTATCCATGAAAATAGAACAAGAAAAAATTACTGAAGCTGTCGAAACCATTAAAAAATATGGCGGGCATGGCATCTTAAACTGTGTGCAATGTGGTGCATGTTCTGCTGTATGTCCTGGTGTTAAAGCTGGTTTTTCTCTTTTATGCCGGTCCCTTATACGTAGTCTCCTTAACGGTAACCTAGAAGACATAATCGAAGATAACTCTTCTTGGGGCTGCCAAGCCTGTAACCGTTGTACAGAGGTTTGTCCTCAAGGGGTTCGACCACAAGAGGTTGTTTTTGCCTTTAGGCGTTATCAGGCAAATGAGCTTGCTTTTTCGACCTCTGCTATCACAAGTCAAATGAATCTTTATGAGACAGGTCATGCTGTTTTCACTGACCCTAAAGAAAACAGAAAAAAAGTTGGTCTTCCAGAAGAGCCACCAACATCTGCATATGACGAAAAGGCTCAAAAGGAAATCCAGACCCTTATGAACAAAGGTTCCATGGGCGAACTCGGATTATTTTAAAAAGGAGACCTACAATGGACCAAATTGGACTGTATCTTGGTTGCAATATCCCTCTGAAACACCCGGATATTGAGCAATCTTTTCGAAAAGTAATTCCTGCTTTTGGTGTTGAACCAGTAGATCTCGAAGGCGCATCATGTTGTCCTGCTTGGGGTACTGCTCCTTCTTTTGATCTGTCAACTTGGTGTTCAATTAGTAGCCGGAACATCGTTTTAGCGGAAGAAAAAGAGCTTGATATTATAACAGGTTGCAATTCATGTTATGGCGTTTTGTCAGAGGCAAAACACTTTCTTAAAGATAAAGATCTTAAAAAGCAAGTTAATGAAAACCTAGCAGAAATCGGACGAGAATTTAAAGGCACCGCAGATATTCTTCACGTAGCACAGTTTCTTCATAAAACTGTGGGATTAGACGCGATCAAATCTAAACTCAAGTATTCTCTCGAAGGTTTGAAAGTTGCTACTCAAACTGGTTGTCATACGCTATTTCCTTCTGACGTTTATAGTATTCCAGAAGACAACCCATATCACCCAACTATGTTAGGTGATCTTTGTGAGGCTACCGGTGCTACCGTACCTCACTACTCTCGTCTTGCTGCATGTTGTGGAATGGGTGGCATGCGTTCTACTGATGCTGAGAAATCTCTTAAACTTTTTAAAGAGAAACTTCTCTCCATAAAAGAGGAAGCAGATCCTGATATGATCATTACCACATGTTCGTCGTGTTTTATGCAGTTTGACATGTCTCAGATGATCCTCAAGGAACGCGGCGAGATAGATTTTGAACCAATTCCAACCTTCTATTACACTCAAGTTTTAGCGCTTGCTATGGGCTTTGATCGTGAGCAGGTAGCCGCTATTTCACAGATTGATCGCAGTACAATAATAGCAGAAATTCAATCTGAAAAACGTCTTGTACAGGAGGGCGCATAATGTCTTTTACCCCAAATATTGTTGGCTTTGCATGTCAATGGTGTACCTATGCGGGTGCTGATCTTGCCGGTAACCTCCGTGCTAAATATCCGACCTCAATAAAACTTATCAAGGTCCCATGCTCTGGTCGAGTAAAGCCGGAATACATCCTTGAAGCTTTTGCTCAAGGTGCTGATGGTGTACTCGTTGGTGGTTGTCATTTTGGTGATTGTCATTACAAAGATGGAAATATCAAAACCAAAAATCGTATGGATCTACTTTCTAAAACCATTGAAGACATGGGCTTTGATCCTCGTAGATTCCGACGCGAATGGATATCTGGTGCAGAAGGACAGCGTTTTGCCGATGTTGTAACAGAATTCACAAATGAGCTCATAGAATTGGGACCAAACCCTCTTAAAGGAGGATCAGAATAATGGCAGATAAAGTAAAAGTCGCTTTTTTACTCCTTGGCGGCTGTGCAGGATGTGAAATGGCTGTAGTGGATTTATCAGAAAAGCTGGTTGATGTCCTAGCGCATATTGATGTTGTCTTCTGGGCTCCTACCGGTGCAGACGTTAAGTACGACGATCTTGAGAAAATGGATGATGATGCAATTGATGTTGCATTCATCGATGGTATGGTTCGTCTTGATGAGCATGTCCACATGGCAGATATCATGCGTAAAAAAGCCAAGGTTGTTATCGCCTTTGGTATTTGCGCAGCGCTTGGTGGAACCGCTGGCATGGGAAGTCTTCATAGTAAGAAAGACCTCTTTGATAAAGCATACAAAAATACTCCTACCACAGATAACCCAGACGGTGTTTATCCTCAAGCGCAATGTTTGGTTGATGGAAAGTATGACCTTACCCTTCCAGTTTTTGAAGATAAGGTTCGTACCTTAAATGAGATAATCGATGTTGATTATTATATTGGTGGTTGTCCTCCACATCATGATCATGTTGGTGCTGCCATTGCTGCCCTTCTTAGTGGTGATATGCCTCCTAAAGGGTCTTGGATTACTAACGGTAAATCTGTGTGTGATGTATGTGAACGTAATCCAGCTGGTAACGAGGACGGACAAGGTCGTGCTCTTGTTAACCAAGTTCTTCGTACTATTGAAGGTACTCCTGACAAGGATATCTGCCTTCTCCAGCAAGGATATATTTGTTTTGGGCCAATAACCCAAGGTGATTGCGGTGGATCATGTCTTAACGTAAATATCCCTTGTCGCGGTTGTGGTGGACCAATCCCTGGTAATGAGGACTATGGTGCGCAAGCAATGAGTACTATTGGTTCAATTATTAAAGATGAAAATGTAACAAAGCAGCTCATGGAGAAGTATCCAGATCTTGCAAAATTCTTCTACCGTTACGCACTCCCATCAGGGACACTTCCAAAGAAAATGTAGTCTGCTACAAGAAAACAAAGGAGTAATAAATTGAAGAAAATAGAAATTAATCCAATGACTCGCCTGGAAGGGCATGGCAAAATTGCCATATTTTTGGATGACACTGGAAATGTAGATGAAGCGTTCTTTCAGGTGGTAGAGTTCAGAGGATTTGAAAAATTTCTCCAAGGTTTACCTATTGAAGAGGTGCCTCGTACTGTTTCTACTATTTGTGGTGTATGTCGTGGTGTTCATTTTACCGCTGCAATGAAAGCCTCTGATGGTATTTATGGCGTCCAGCCAACTGAAACTGCACGTAAACTACGTGAAGTGTTCTTTAACGCTCATTATGTAGAAGATCATGCTGTAGTTCTTTACGCACTAGGCCTTCCTGATTTTGTTGTTGGGCCTGGCGCTCCTGCTGGCGAGCGTAATGTTATCGGTCTTATCAACGCAGTTGGTGCTGAGCTTGGTCGTGAAGTTCTTAAGAAGAGGAGTTATGCAGTAAAAATCTTTGAGCTTCTTGGTGGAAAACCAAATCATCCAGTAGCGGCACTCCCTGGTGGTTGGTCACGGAGTATTAACGAAGAAGAGCGTAAGCAAATTCTTGCTTGGTCAGAAGAACTTGTAGAACTTGGTCAACTTACCAATAAAATATTTGCGGATGTTGTTCTTAATAATCCTGCATATATGGAACTTGTTACAGGAGATATGTATAAAATTCCTGTAAATTATATGGGTACAGTAAATGATGCAGGTCAAGTTGCTCTTTATGATGGTACTCAAAGAGTAGTAGATGTGAATGGTAAAGAAATTGCCACTTTTTCTGGTATGGATTACATCGATAATATTTCAGAGCGTGTCCTACCATGGACTTATCTTAAAATGCCATATCAAAAGAAGATAGGTTGGAAAGGTATTGTGGAAGGTGAGGGAACATCTCTTTACAGCGTTGGTCCTCTTGCACGTTTTAATGTTGCAAACGGTATGGACACTCCACTTGCTAACGAAGAGTTTCAAAAATTCTTTGCAACATTCGGTGGGAAACCTGTTCACAATATTATGGGTTATCACTGGGCTCGTGCAATTGAGCTTCTTAACTCTGCGGAAAAAATCCGTGAGTTGGCAAGTGATCCTACTATTACAAGTCCAGATATTCGTGCAGAACTTGGTGAATGTACTGGTGAAGGTGTTGGTATTATTGAGGCACCACGCGGAACTCTTATTCACCATTATAACACCGACGAAAATGGTATTGTCACTGATGCCAACATCGTTGTTGCGACCACCCACAATAAAGGGCCAATCAACCTTGCTGTTCGTAAGGCTGCTAAGCATTTTATTAAAGATGGTAATGTGAATGAAGAAATTCTTAATCATGTGGAAATGGCATATCGTCCATACGACCTCTGCCTTGGTTGTGCAACCCATGCAAATAAGCCGGGTTCCACAGCTATGAAGATTGAAATTTTTGATAAAGACAAGAAGCTTGTGAATACTTTGAAAAACTTTTAGTCATAACCGGCAAATCCTAAAAAATGGATTTGTCGGTTTTTTGTTAATGTAGGATGTCAGTAGGATGTAACTATGCGAAAGAAATTGGTCTGCGGTATTGGTAATCCAATGCTAAAAGATGACAGGGCAGGTATTGAAGTGGCCGAAAGAATAGAAAATTCTTCATTAAACGTTGATGTTGAGATTATTTATGGTGTTGGTTTTGAAGTAAATGACAAGATCATGGGCTACGATGATGTCTATATCATTGATGCTGCAAAGATGGGATTTGAGCCTGGTACGATTATGGAGGTAAGTGTAGACGACATTTTCAGTGATCATCAAATGGCTGCCTCCCATGCTATGACTTTGGGTTCAACACTCAAGGCCGGCTACCAACTTTTCGCTGATGAAATGCCAGATAATCTTACAATTTATCTCATTGAGGCAGAAGACTATTTTGAATTCACGAAGGAATGTTCTCCTAAAGTCACGGTTGCTATAGCTCAAGTGGTGGAAAAGATAACCGCCCAGTGTAGTGAGCCTATTTGTGTTTGAACGTATTGGTATATCAGTGTCACTGGCAAAACAGGTGTCTTTGTTGGAGAAATCTTGCAAACAGGCTGTTTTTGCTGTGCAACAGTACCAGCGAATTCTTAATACCCTTAAAGAAGCAGATTTTCATTCTGATTTTCTCCTATTAAAACGTACTAAAAATGGTGAAATGCGAATGAAAAATTGCATTAAATATGATTTGGGGGGTGGATATAGGCTTGTCTCAGTAAAATATAAAAACAGCATTTTATTGCCTTTTCTGGGTTGCCATGATGATGTTGATTGCTGGCTATCATCAAACAGACATTATATTCAAAATATCGACATTGATAACTTCACTTTTCACGATGTAATCCCTTTGCAATTTACAAATTCAGATGGTCTTGATGTAAATGAAGAATCTAATGATATTGACCAGTATGAACAAGAACTTCAGTCTAGTGTTAGTGATAGTATTCTTCGTAAAATATTTTGCGGTTTAGTTAATCCAGTTAAGGGTAAATCGTGCTAATTTAGAATATTTTTAAACTAACTCCTTTTCTTGAAAATGCACAAAGTGAGGACGAAGTATATCAAAAAATCAGTTCATCAGTACAAGGAGTGCATTTTCTTCCTGATGGCTCTGGTTATATGTTTATCTATAAAAAAGGTGGAACAATGTTTGTTCCCTTTCAATTCCAGTATTAGAAGTGAAAATCCTCATTATTTTTAAAGACGCAAATGGAAAACTTCTTATCAAAGAACTAGACGAAGTTCTCTCTAAAGGCGGTGGTTATTTTGAGTATCCTTGGGACACCAGGCCAGGGTCTTACAGCAAAACTCGCTTATGCTCGTATTGTTCCAGGTAATGCACATTGGATTGGAACTGGTTTTTATATTGATGATATAAATAAACAGAAAATGCTATCCAAGCAGCTACAGATAAAACTGATGAGATGGGAAAGCTTGCTAGTGTCTTGTACGAGTTAGGCGTGAGCGTCAAAGTTGCCATGGCACCCATCATGAAAAAGTAGTCATTTCTCTTTTACCTAAAGTTTATTTATGCTAATAAGGCTCAGCGATACGATATCGTGGTTGAGCCTTTGCTATTTCCCAATGTTCGGTGACATAATTTAACGTAAGCATATTGAATTACAATTTTACTTACATACGTTGTTGTCCTCTTGATCAATACCAATATTTTTTAATAACAAGACACATTAGTATTGATTATCTGTTATAAAAAATGAGAGAATTTGTTTTTATAGTTTAAGCTTCTTTTTTGCTGAAGATTATTGATTTTAACATGTTAATTATAATATGAAATTGTTTTTACATCGTCATCTTTTACTTTTAGTAGGATTTGTTTTTGTTGCTCTAGGCGTGCTTGGTCTTATATTGCCAGTGCTTCCAACCACACCATTTTTGTTGGTGGCTTTAGCTTGTTTTTCTAAAAGTTCCCCCAGATTTTATAAAATGTTGCTATGCAATGCATGGGTTGGCCCGACATTAGTTGATTGGGAGGAAAATAGGGCTTTGTCGCGAAAGATAAAATATCGAGCAATTTTGTTGATAATTATGTCTTTTGCAATATCTATTATGTTTTTAAGTGGTAAGCTTTACCTGCAATTAATGTTGCTTGTTCTTGGTATATTTTTAGTTTGTTTTATTTGGCATTTAAATGAAAATCCAAAGTAGACCTGATAGCGATAACATATTAGCTGAACTAAAATGACAGGTAGTAATTGTGTCTCTAGAATAGATACAAGCTTTTTGTGATAATAATAGCTTGATAATGATAGTTGCTGCAGCTTTCGAATAAATGAGTTCAACAATTGATGAAATGTCAAGACGTGCCGAGCAGGCTAGTTATAGAAGATAAATCTCAATACTTACTAAACCGCTCTAGCGCCTTGGATGAAATTGTGGCTCAATTTAAGGCGTAAATACTTAACTTAAATTTTGTTTGAGCTGTTTTGGCTCTTAACCCCTTATTATTTCTTAGCCTTTTTTAGAAATTGTAAGGGGTTTTTTTATTGCACTTCAGCGTGGTTAAATCTTTACTGGTATTTTCTTTGAAATAGATTTATCTTTGCGCCGGCAGTAATAACAGTATTTTATATCTGAGATATAAAGTGTGAAAAAGAATAACCGATATTTTCCCATAAATTAAAAAGAAAAAATAATGAGTCGTTTAACAGCAAACCTATTGCTAGCCTTTGCTGCCCTTGTTTGGGGTAGTAGTTTTGTGGTTCAACAAATAGGAACAGGTGAGTTGGGAACCATGAGTTTTACTGGTGCTAGATTTTTAATCGGAGCTATAGTAGTTAGTCCTTTCGCTTTTAGACAATTTAAAAAAAATAGACTTGCTGGGAATGTTATATCGGGAAAAGATTTTGCCAGGTTTATTCTGATTGGGCTAGTCTTGTATGTGGCAGCGGCTTTACAGCAATATGGTATTTTACATACAACTGTTAGTAATTCAGGATTCTTGACTTCTCTCTATGTCCCTTTAGTTCCAATAATTATTTTTATTTTCTTAAAAAGTAAACCTCATTGGACTGTTTGGCCAGCCTCTGTTGGCTGTGTGATTGGTACTTATATAATGAGTGGAGCCCATTCAGTAGAGCTGGCTGTAGGCGATATTTGGGTTTTGGCTAGCACTATTTTTTGGGCTATTCATGTTATTTTAGTGGGGAAGATGGCCCAAAAAACAGGTGCCCCATTGGTTCTTGCGTTTTGCCAGTTTCTTGTTTGTGCCATCTTTGGTTTAGTGGTTGGAGGTGTTATTGAAACACCTAGCCTAGATCATTTTTGGGGCGCAATACAGGGTGTTTTGTATATTGGTATCTTCTCTGTGGGTATTGCATTTACTTTACAGGTGGTAGCTCAACGTTACACCCCAGCACCAGATGCCGTGATAATACTTAGTTTAGAGGCCGTTTTTGCTGCTCTTGGAGGAGTTATCTTCTTGGAAGAACATCTTTCTGGTTTGCAAATATCGGGAGCTTTGTTAATTTTAGTAAGTATTCTTGCAGTTGAACTTTTACCCGTGCTAAACTCCAAAAGACAAAGTTGTTAATGCAATTTTCCATTGTTTGGGAAATTGCTTACTGTTAAATATTTAAGAAGTTGTTTCGTTAATAATAAAAAGACTAGGAGTCTGTTATGTCAGTGCATGTTGCCAATCATCCTTTAGTTAAGCATAAGCTGGGCCTTATGCGTAGAACTGATATCTCTACCAAAGATTTCCGTGATCTTTCTTCTGAAGTAGGTCAGCTTCTTACCTATGAAGCTTTGAAAGATCTTGAAACAGAAACCTACACTATCGAGGGTTGGGCGGGTCCAGTAGAGGTCGAGAAAATTAAAGGTAAGAAAATTACCATAGTGCCAATCCTCCGTGCTGGCCTTGGTATGATGGATGGTGTAATTAATTTACTACCTTCAGCAAGAGTAAGTGTTGTTGGATATTATCGTGATGAAAAAACTCTGCAACCGGTTGAATATTACGTTAAAACAGCAACCGAGATGAGTGAGCGTGTCGCCCTAATACTAGATCCAATGTTGGCAACAGGTGGAACCCTTCTTGCTACTATCGAAACCTTGAAGAAGGCCGGTTGCAAGAAAATAAAGGGTCTTTTCTTGGTGGCAGCCCCTGAAGGGATTAAAAGAATCGAAGAACAACACCCAGATGTGGATATTTACGTCGCTGCAGTAGACGACAGATTGAACGAAAATGGGTATATCTTGCCAGGCTTAGGTGATGCTGGAGATAAGATTTTCGGAACAAAATAAACTGAACCTTATAAAGGTCATTGCCACTGGCAGTGACCTTTTTTTATATCATTAATTTCCCCTGTAAAATTTAAATGAGGAATTTTCATGTCTGAGCAAAACTACGAATACAAGCTCCGATTCAAGGACAGCCTTTTTGGCGCCCAGATGCTTTTTGTTGCCTTCGGTGCCTTGGTATTAGTACCAATTTTAACTGGTCTTAATCCCAACGTTGCTCTTTTTACCGCAGGTGCAGGAACTCTGATATTTCAAATTGTCACTAGAGGGCAAATACCAATATTCTTAGCATCTTCCTTTGCCTTTATAGCTCCAATTATTTATGGAGTACAAACATGGGGTGTAGCTGGAACAATGTGTGGTCTGGTGGCTGCTGGTATTTTTTATGTTATTCTTAGTTTTGTCATTAGAATCTTTGGGGTTAACTTTGTTCATAAATTATTGCCACCGATCGTAACAGGTCCTGTGATTATGGTTATTGGCTTAGTGCTCGCTCCAGTGGCGGTTCATATGGCAATGGGACGGTCTGGGGATGGAGCTGGTTGGCTAGTACCTGAGAATGTGGCTGTGATTATTGCAGGTGTCTCTCTACTTACTACGGTCTTGGTTAGTTTGCTTGGTAAAGGAATGTTTAAACTAATTCCTATTATGTGTGGTATTGTGGCTGGATATATAACAAGTCTGGTTATCGATTCTAGTGGGTACTATGCGTCTTCAGTTGCCAACTTTGATCCAGGTGCTCTTGGTAACTGGATGTCTCCAGCCTTGATTTCATTCAGTGGTGTTGCTGATAAAGCTTGGCTTGCCTTACCTGATTTTACGTTTCCTGAATGGAATTGGGCGGCTATCCTCTTTATTGTACCAGTAGCCATTGCTCCAGCTATCGAGCATTTTGGTGATGTTCTTGCCATTGGTTCTGTTTCTGGAAAGGATTATTTGAAAAAGCCTGGTATTCAAAACACCATGCTTGGTGATGGTCTTGCTACATCTTTTGCCTGTATGCTAGGTGGCCCACCTAATACAACTTATTCTGAAGTTACTGGTGCTGTGGCATTAACTAAATCTTTTAATCCTGCGATTATGACTTGGGCTGCTATTGCTGCCATTGTATTATCTTTTGTGGGTAAAGTTGGGACACTTCTTGCTACTATTCCTACTCCTGTGATGGGTGGAATTATGATTCTCCTGTTCGGAATGATCACGGTAATTGGCATTAATTCTCTAGTTAAATCAGGACAGGATTTGGCTAAACCTCGTAATTTAATTATCGTATCTGTGATCCTTGTTTGTGGTATTGGTGGCATGAAATTTACTGCTGGTAATTTTGCAATCGAAAAAATTGGTTTGGCGGCAATCTTGGGACTTCTATTGAATTTTATTCTTCCTGAAGAAAGAGAGTAGGTGTTAGGTAATAATTAATTAAGACTAATGGTCTTTAACTATATTTTATGGAGATGTTATGGTATTCCCAATCGACCTGAGTGGCTATAGTCAACTAAAATTTGATCTTAACCAAGTTTCTATGACCACCGAACAGAAGGCGACTCTAGAAAAGAACATAGAAATTGTTCGTAATTCCTTGGTGTTCTTCACCGCTTACGCTAACGCTAAAGGTCTTGGCGGGCATACCGGTGGCGCTTATGATATCGTTCCTGAGGTGCTAATTGCCGATGCATTTATGAAGGGAAGCGACTCAATTGTACCTATTTATTTTGATGAAGCCGGTCACCGAGTAGCAATTCAATACATGATGGCAGTTTTAAACGGTCATGCAGATGTTGAAACTCTACTTCATTATCGCGAATACGATAAAGGACTCTATGGTCATCCTGAGCGTGATGAAGAAAACGGTGTGTTTTTCTCTTCTGGTCGATTAGGGCATATGTGGTCCCATGTTAATGGTGTGGCTGAAGCTGATCGTGATAAGACCGTCGTTATGTTTGGTAGTGACGGCTCGCAGATGGAAGGTGATAATGCTGAGGCTGCTCGTTATGCTGTTTTTAGAGGCTTAAATGTTAAGCTTTTCATTGATGATAACGATGTTACCATTGCTGGACATCCATCTGAATACATGAAAGGTTATGATGTTGCCAAAACTCTTGCTGGTCATAGCTTAGAGGTTAGCGAATGTCAGGGAGAGGACTTAATTGCTCTTTTTACTCGTATGCAATCCGCTTTTGTAACCGCTGGTCCTGTGGCAGTTGTAGCTAAACGACCTATGGCAGTTGGTGTTCAAGGTATCGAAGGCTTGTGTAAGGGACATGATGTTGTCCCCGTAAACTTGGCAGTTGATTTTCTGAAAGCTCGTGGTTTTGATAAGGCAGTTGAGATTTTAGAAAGTTATAAGGGTGCTGAGGTAAAAAGAAGTTACCTGGGCTCTACTTCTGAAAAAGGTAAAAATCGTGATGAGTTTGGTAAAATAATCAGCGAAATCCTTGATGGTATGGATTCCCCAAAAGAGAAGGTTTTGGTGGTTGACTCTGATCTTGAAGGTTCTTGTGGATTACATCATATCCGTAAAAATCACCCAGAGGTTTATGTTACTGCGGGTATTATGGAGCGCAATAATTATTCTGTTGCCGCTGGCTTTGGCTTTGAGAAAGGTCGCCAAGGTATCTTTGGTACTTTTGCAGCCTTCCAAGAAATGCTGATCTCTGAGATTACCATGGCAAGACTAAATGAGTGTAATGTTCTCGCTCACTTTTCCCATTCTGGTATCGATGAAATGGCAGATAATACCTGTCACTTTGGAATCAATAACTTTTTTGCCGATAACGCAATTGTTGAAGGGGATAAGACAAAACTTTATTTCCCTGCTGATACAAACCAGTTAAAATCGCTTTTAAAGACTGTTTTTGATGATGAAGGATTACGTTTTGTCTACTCCACAAGAGCTGCCGTACCATTTTTGTTAAAGGAAGATGGTAGTAAGGTTTATGGCGATGATTATGTTTTTGAACCTGGAAAAGATGAAGTCATCCGTGAAGGTAAGGATGGGTATATCGTTAGTTATGGCGAAATGCTTTATCGTTGTCTTGATGTTATCGAGCAGTTAAAGTCGGAAGGATTAAATGTCGGCCTTATAAATAAATCGACCCTTAATGTCATTGACGAGGATATGCTAGCTAAGATAGGTGCAAGTCCAATGGTGATGGTTGTCGAAACACAAAGTGTTAAGACAGGTCTTGGCTCACGTTTTGGAACTTGGCTTCTGGAAAGAGGACTGGCTCCTAAATTTGCTACCCTTGGTGTTAATCGTTTAGGTCATGGTGGTATGACTGAGCACCTAGCTCTGCAAGGTCTGGATGTTGACGATATTAAGGCTAAAGTGAAATCGTTAGTTGCTTAACGTAGCTTTTGTAATTCTTATAGTTTTACTACTATGACGTTATCCGTAGCTTGTTATTATCAAGATGACGGTAATGTTGAATCGGGAAAAGACTAGCTAATGTTCATTGTTAATTAGTCTTTTTGAAGTTTGCTAAAGGCTCCAACTGTATTTGGTTGGAGCCTTTAGTGTTTTTAGGAAATATTGAACTTTATTTTATTGAATTCAGATGGAATTAGAACAGATAAGAAAGGTACGAGCTGCAAAGTTTGGCAATGTTATAAGTGAAGATGGCAAACTGTTAACTCCGCCTGCTGATTGGGCTCTGCTGCCTCCTGGTGATGCTGCTTTAACCCGTAGAGTAAAGACTTTTGGCGAGTACTGGCAGGTGGAGAGCAAGCGTGGTCGTCGAACTTATTCCGGTGGTATCTGGGCTCCGTTGTGTCACATAGAGAAGGTGAAGGCTGAGCTTGAAGAAATGCGAACCACAGATGAGTATAAAAAGAAGCAAGAGTACTCAGTGAACTATCGGCAGAAAAAGCAAGATAACTATGAAGAGGAATTTTTTCTGTCAGTACTTTCTTATTTAGAATTTCATTCTCGCTATGAAGACTTGGCCAAAAGAATATCAAAACTAGTATCAGCCCATGCTACTCCAGTTGGTAGTGGCACTGTGGCGAGAACCTCTAGGATTCCTGTTGCCAAAAGAGCGGAGGCGGCAGTGATTGCGTGGATGAGGCATAAAACGACCACCTATGATCATATGAGAATTGTGAGGATTAAAGGTGAGCGTCGTGATGTGCGCAGGAGACTAGCAAAGGAATCGGTTCGACTTTTAGGAAATTATCGAGACGGTCTTCCCATAGATAAGGACTGCCCGCTGGCACAGGCACTTAAAATCGATGTAGATTAGTACCAGTTAAAAGCATTGCTAGACGTAGACTATTTTGCGTTTTTTTTACGTTTTATAATCTATCATTATATGATAAAAGAGAAGTGACTTATTATTCGTAATTATGTGCCAGTAAAAATGGTACTAAAATTGGTTTTATTAATAGAATGTTATAATTCAGGGGAGAACAATGCGTTTATTTAAAGGATTGTTAGCACTAGGTATGGCAGCAACTTTTGCCACTGCGGTACAGGCAGAAGACCTAAAAGTAGGTTTTGTTTATGTATCTTCAATTGGTGATGCTGGATATTCATATTCCCATGAAATGGGGCGACAAGCAATAGAGAAGATGGATGGTGTAACAACCTCTTATGTCGAGGCTGTACCTGAAGGGCCAGATTCTGAACGTGTTATTTTAAACATGGCTCGTAAAAATTACGATGTAATCTTCGCAACAAGTTTTGGCTATATGGATCCAATGCTGAAGATTTCCAAAAAATTTCCTAAGGTCGATTTTCTCCATTGTTCAGGCTATAAAATGTCTGATAACATGAGTAATTATTTTGGTCGTATGTATCAAGCTCGTTATCTTTCTGGTATGGTTGCTGGTGCAATGACTAAGAGTAATACCATTGGTTATGCTGCTGCATTCCCAATTCCTGAGGTAATTCGCGGTATTAACGCATTTACTCTAGGTGCACAGTCTGTTAATTCTGATGCTACTGTTAGAGTTGTTTGGACAAAAACCTGGTATGATCCAGCAACAGAAAAAGAAGCCGCTCAGTCATTAATTGATGTTGGCGCCGATGTTATAGCTCAGCACCAAGATTCTCCTGGCCCACAGGAAGCTGCTCAAGAGGCTGGTGTTTATTCAATTGGTTACAATACCGATATGTCTAGTTTTGCTCCCCAGGCTCACTTAACAGCCGCTGTGTGGGATTGGGCTCCTTATTACACCATGGTTATAGAAAAAATAAAAGCTGGTACCTGGAAGGCTGAATCTGTATGGCCAGGTATTGACTCTGGTATTGTTGATCTAGCTCCTTTTGGATCAATGGTTCCAAAGGATGTGCAGGATGAAGTAAATGCTAAAAAAGCTGAAATTGTGGCTGGTAAAGTTCATGTATTCCAAGGTCCAATTAAAGATCAGAGCGGTGCTGTGAAAATTCCTGCCGGTCAATCAGCTACAGATAAAGAAATGCTTGGTATGATGTGGTTTGTTAATGGTGTTGTTGGCACCACAGAGTAAATATTATCAGGAGGTTAGCATGGTTATTGTTTTGCTAACCTCCATTTAAAACGGAAGGGCTGATGCTTCAGTTACGCGTCACTAAACGACAGGAACCTCTAGGTATTTGGGGTTCCTGTTTTGTTTTATTAATTGCTTTATTATTATCTTTTACCTTGGGTTCCTTTTTGCTGTATTTGAGAGGGACGCCACCTATGGATGGTTTGATGGCATTGTTCACAGGCGGATTTGGTTCTGTTTGGGCATTGCAGGATACCACGGCAAAAGCAATACCAATCTTTTTATGTTCACTAGGTGTAGCGGTTGCTTTTCGCTTGCAAATATGGAATATCGGGGCGGAAGGGCAATTTGCCCTTGGAGCTATAGGTGCAACTTGGGTTGCGCTTACCTTTTCGAGTCTGCCTGGCTATGTGATGATTCCTGCCATGATAATTATGGCAATGTTTTGCGGTGGATTGTGGGGGCTTATTCCTGCAATTCTCCGGCAGAAAATGAAAACCAATGAAATCATTGTTACTTTGATGATGAATTATATTGCCATTCTTTTGTTGCAATACTTGGTTTATGGCTCCTGGAAAGATTCTAGTAGCTTTGGTTTTCCCATGACACCAGAGTTTGGTGAAAATGCAATTGTTGGGTTTATTGGTGAAAGCACCGTCAACTGGGGTATTACTCACTGTTTTGCTCTCGGATTAATAATCTGGGGATTCCTGAAATTTACTAAAATAGGATTTGAGTTACAGGCAGCAGGTGACTCTGTGCCCGCTGTGAAATATGCAGGTATTCGCTACGATTACCTCGTCTACCTTGTGATGGCAATAAGCGGTGCGTTGGCTGGCTGGGCTGGATTTCTTGAAGCATCATCCACTGTTAACCGTCTTCAGCCATCTATTATGGTTGGTTATGGATATACTGCCATCGTTGTAGCTTGGCTTGCCCGTCTCCATCCACTTACTATCGGTATTGCTGCTTTTTTATTGGCAGGATTAAGGGTCGGGGTGGAAAGTTTACAGTTGGATTTTCAAGTTCCAGCCGCCTTTGGTGGGATTATTGAGGGATTAGTTTTGATAACTGTTTTGGCGGGTGGTCTATTTTTTAACTATAAAATTTCGAGGAGGAAATAATGAATTATGAAATAATTATTCCTCTTTTAGCGGCAACTGTTCAGTCTGGAACTCCTGTATTGTTTGCTACCCTGGGAGCCATTGTAAATGAAAAATCAGGCGTTTTAAATCTAGGTGTTGAAGGTGTCATGATCGTCGGCGCCTTAGCAGGTTTTTTGACTTCTTATAGTACCGGAAGTCCTTTTCTGGGTCTTGTGGCAGCAGGCATTAGTGGGCTATTGTTTGCATCTGTTCACGGTGTCGTGTGTATATGGTTTCAAGGTAACCAGGTGGTTTCAGGTCTTGCGATAACAATTTTAGGAACAGGTTTAGCTAATTATATTGGTACATCTTATGTTGGGCTTAAAGCTCCGGGGTTTTTAGATTTTAATTTACCTTTTCTTTCAGAAATCCCATTCTTCGGGCCTATATTTTTCCAACAAGATATTTTGGTTTACTTATCCTATGTTGTACCAATTTTCCTGTGGATTCTGCTAAATCATACTAGATTTGGGCTTTCATTGAGGGCAGCGGGAGAATATCCGGATGCTGCAAGAGCGGCAGGCTTATCGGTATCAAAGTACCGATGGGCTGGTATTTGGATAGGTGGACTTTTAATGGGATTAGGTGGAGGATATTTGTCCCTTGCTTATACTCACCTTTGGACACCAAATCTTACAGGCGGTAGAGGTTGGATTGCCGTGGCATTGGTGATTTTTGCATTCTGGCGACCGGGTAGGGCTGTTTTTGGTGCGTATCTTTTTGGTGGGATTATGGCTTTGCAATTGCGTATGCAGGCCTTGGGGAATGCTTGGCCATCTTCTCTTTTGTTAATGCTGCCATATCTTCTTACAATTATTGTCCTCGTGATGTCTTCAGCCAGAAAAAATGTAAGCGATGCTCCAGCGGCACTAGGGGTGAATGTTGAACCAGTGGACTAGTTTAAAAAATAAAGCATAAAATTAACTTAAAATATATTTGTTGAAATTTGTAATTAGTAAATTTGACGGAGTAAAATATGTCAGAGAATTATCGTGAAACCCATTTTGTTTCTTGGGATCAACTTCAAAGGGATTCTAAGCAATTGGCTTGGCGCCTCCTTGATATATCCTTTTTTAAAGGGATTATTGCAGTGACTCGTGGTGGAATGGTTCCGGCGGCTATTATTGCCAGAGAATTAGATATTCATTTAATAGATACAATTTGTGTTTCTTCCTATGATTGGAAGGATAAGAAGGGTGAAAGTGAGGTTATAAAGGGTTTTGATGGCGACGGTGAAGGTTGGTTGTTGGTGGACGATCTAGTCGATACTGGAAGAACTGCAAAGATTGTTAAAGATCTTATTCCAAAAGCGCATTTTGCAACAATTTATGCAAAACCTGCTGGGCGTCCTCTTGTTGATAGTTTTGTAACTGAGGTCAGTCAAGATACTTGGATTTTATTCCCTTGGGACACTGAATCACAATTTGTTAAGCCAATAGCTGGTCGAGATAAGGTCTAAATAGATGACTATTCCTGCAATCCAACTCCATGAAATTTGCAAATCATTTGGTGATGTTCATGCCAATAAGAATGTCAGCCTTGAAATTTTTAAAGGCAAGGTTTTGGCGTTACTCGGCGAAAATGGTGCTGGGAAGTCAACCTTGATGTCAATTCTTGCAGGGCAATTGCAACCTGATTCTGGCGTTATTTATGTGGATGGAGAGCCAACGGTTCTAGCTGATACTGAAAAAGCGATCAGTGCTGGGGTGGGAATGGTTTATCAGCACTTTAAACTTGTCGATGCCATGAGTGTTGCTGAGAATGTCTTCCTCGGACGTAAAGGTTCTTTCTTTTTAAATAAGAAGAAAATGGATGCTGAAGTTGTAACTTTAGCCAAGCAATACGGTATGAAAGTTACCCCAGAGGCGAAGGTTTGTGATCTTTCCATGGGCGAAAAGCAGCAGGTGGAGATTTTAAAGCTTCTTTATAGGGAATCAGAAATATTGATTTTTGACGAACCCACAGCGGTGCTTACTCCGACGGAATCAGATAATCTTTTTGCTGCAATGGAACGAATGACTGAGCAAGGCAAAGCAATTGTTTTTATAAGTCATAAATTAGAAGAAGTAATGAACTCTGCCGATGATGTGGCTATTTTACGGCGGGGAGAAGTAATTGATTGCTTGCCTGTAAAAGATGTAAAATCCACAGCAGACCTTGCTGAGCGCATGGTTGGTAAGGAGGTCTTACTTCAAGTAGATCGGCAGCCAGTTGAGCCACGGCAAATTATATTGCAGGTTAGTGATTTGAGTGATGAGAAACTGCAAAATGTCGATTTGGAACTCAGAAAGGGTGAGGTCTTAGGGATTGTTGGTGTTGCTGGAAACGGACAGAAAGAGTTGGTGGAAAGCATTTGCGGGTTGAAAAAGCCGTCGAAAGTTGGAGCTGTTACTATCCTTGGGCAGCCCTGGCGGAAATTTTTTAGCAAGCGCAGGTGGGACAAAGCTCTAAGTTATATACCAGAAGATAGGCAGGGACTTGCTACTTGTCGCAATCTTGATCTGATAGATAATTTCCTTCTCACCACAAGACAAGGTTTTACAAAAGGACCATTTTTAAATAAAACTTTGGCTGCCCAAAAGCTAGAACATTTGGTCGATGTCTTCGATATACGGCCGCCTAATATTAATGCCCTGGCTTGGCACTTGTCTGGTGGTAATTTACAGAAGATGGTGTTGGCAAGAGAGTTTTATCGTAAACCAGCCCTGATTGTTGCAGAGCAACCAACTCAAGGGTTAGATATCTCTGCTGCTGAAGAAGTATGGAAGTTGCTCTTAAAAACACGTGAACAGGCTGGGGTGCTACTTGTTACCGGCGACCTATCGGAAGCTCTTGCGCTCTCAGATAGATTAGCTGTCATGTATGATGGCCGGATTGCTGCAACATTTTCTGTCGATGACAAGGTAATGGTTGATAAAATCCCACAGATGATGGCTGGTATCGCCTGATTTGTGTGGTGTTTAAGTGAAGAGTGAAACTATTTATAGTAATTGTGTTGGAAATTCTTATGAATAAAAAAGGGATTTTAGCGAATAGTAGTCGCTCGAAATCCCTTTTTCCGTTTTATGACTCTGTTTAAAAAATCTAAATAATTCCGGTTTACTAAATTACCATTAAGAGGATAAGTATTATGCTCTACGTACAAAGTATTATAGGATTATTAGCCTTTATGGGCATAGCCTTTTGGCTTAGCGAAAATAGATCAGGCATTTTGTGGAAAAACGTCTTAGTGTCACTAGTTTTGCAGGTCGTTCTTGGCATAATGTTTTTTAAAATCCCTCTGTTTAAAACTATTTTTGTTTTTTTGAATCAATTGGCGGCTATTCTAGATCAGGCTTCACTTGCTGGAACTTCCTTTGTTTTCGGTTTTTTGGGAGGAGGTGCCTCTCCTTACGACATAACTAATCCAAATGCGACTTTTGTTTTTGCCACCCGGGGAATGCCAATCATTATTGTGGTAAGTGCTTTGTCGTCTCTTCTTTATTACCTTCGCGTGCTTCCTTTTGTTGTTCAGGGTATATCGAAATTTTTTCAAAAGGTTCTTAATCTCAGCGGCGTTCTAGCTGTGGGTATGGCTGCCAATATATTTTTAGGTATGGTGGAATCTCCACTATTAATTAAACCATATTTAGAACGACTGACCAGGAGTGAACTATTTGTTTTGATGACAGGCGGACTTGCCACTGTTTCTGGTACAGTGTTGATGCTTTACGCCTCAATTTTAGGGAGTATTGTTCCAGATTCACTGGGGCATATTATCTTAGCCTCAATCATGAGTGTTCCCGCGACAGTTCTTCTGGCAAGAATGATCATTCCTGAAACTAATTATTTTTCTTCTGATTCTGTGACTTTACCTAGAAAAGGACATGGTATAATCTCTGCTATTGCCGATGGAACAACTGATGGTTTAGCCATCTTTTTGCAGGTTTGCGCAATGCTTATTTCTTTTTTGGCGCTTGTGGCTATGGTTAATATTGTTTTGAGCTATTTGCCAGAAGTAGGAGGGCAAGCAATATCTCTCCAAAATATATTAGGATATCTACTTAAGCCATTTGCTTGGCTTCTGAGTATTCCTTGGTCTGAAAGTCAAGCTGCAGGATCTTTGCTTGGAACAAAGGTTATTTTAAATGAATTAATCGCCTATTTAGATATGGCTGCTTTAAAAGACGGTGTTTTATCTGATCGAAGTCGCTTGATTCTTACCTATGCTATGTGTGGATTTGCTAACTTTGGCTCTCTAGGTATTCTATTAGGTGGCTTGGTGAAAATGGTACCAAGTCGAAAAGATGAAATAGCTAGTCTAGCCTGGAAATCTTTATTGGCTGGAATACTTGCTACTATGATGACAGGTTCAATCGTTGGTTTATTGATTTAGATTATTTATGTTGATCTTATGTTTCAAGCGTAAATATATTATGAATATTTTTCTTACTTAAAAAAAATTAGGAGAAACGAAGTGGAGAAGGCAAATGAAAATTCTTGTGAGCCAAAGGGTGTGCCGGATAACATCACAGCTAAGGCTATTGCTCTAACCTTGGGTTACGCTCTATTATGGTTTTTGGGGCCTGTGATTTTTGACGATGCTACGGTTATGGTGGCTGGCTTACCAATGTGGTTTTGGTTCTCCTGCATTGTTGCCCCTGTAAGTTTTGTGTTTGCCTCATATATTTACTTTTTTAGGAGGTAGCTTAGTGAATCCGATATTGATTTCTATCATAGCGTACATCCTGTTAACCTTAATTATTTCACGATTTGCTGCGGGTTTTGCTGATGCTGGCGGTAGCTTTTCTAGAAAATATTTTCTAGGTGGTCAATTCATGGGTGGGGGAATACTTGCCCTGTCTCTTGTAGCCACTTATACCAGCGCTAGTTCTTTTATTGGTGGCCCTGGGGCGGCCTATAAATTTGGACTTGGTTGGGTCTTGCTAGCTGTTATACAAGTTCCCGTTATTATGCTTACCCTTGGGGTTTTAGGACCACGTCTTTGGAGTATTGCCACAAAAATACAGGCAGTAACTATTTTAGATATTTTTTTGCATCGATATAAATCAAACTGTCTTGTCTGGTTAGCAGGGATTAGTTTGTTTGTCGGTTTTTTAGGCATGATGGTTGTGCAGTTTACAAGTGGCGCGAGACTCTTAAGTGTTGTGGTTGATATTAATTACACAGTTGCTTTGTTGGTTTTCGTCGGAACGGTACTCGTTTATACTTTGTGGGGCGGTTTTAGAGCTGTTAGCTACACAGATGCAATTCAAGGTTTGGTGATGCTAACTGGTATGTTTGTGCTCTTGATAGGAGTTATTGTTAAGGGTGGTGGTGTTGCTTCATTAACAAGCCAGATGGCCGAAATAGATCCAGGACTTATTGCTGCTCATGGACCAAATGGTTTTCTATCATGGACTTTTCTATTTTCATTTTGGATACTTGTTTGCTTTGGCACAATAGGCTTGCCACATACTGTTTTGAGAGTGATGGCGGCGAAAGATGGCAAGGCTATTGCAAGGGGAATAGTACTTGGCACAGTAGTCACTGTGCTTATAACTTTGCTGCCCAATTTGGTAGGAGCCTTAGGGCGACCATTGGTACCAACTATAAATAGTCCAGATGAGATAATTCCAACTTTAATGGTGCAGATATTTTCACCGTGGGCGGCAGGGTTGTTACTCGCGGCTCCAATTGCGGCAATTATGTCATCTGTTGACTCCATGCTTTTGCAGGCGACATCAACTTTGGTTAATGATTTATTCATGCGCAAATATGAATTGAGTGAAAAAAAACAGAGTTACTTGACTCGTGGCGTAACTATTTTGGTGGCAATTCTATGTACCATCTTGGCGCTTGACCCTCCTCAGATGATCATTTGGTTGAATATGGCTTCGTTCGGTGCCTTACAGGTGGTTTTTTTATGGCCTCTGGTCCTTGGTTTGTTCTGGCAGAAAGCTTGTAGTCAGGGCGCAATTGCAAGCATGGTTTGCGGTTTAGCCTGTTATTTACCCTGCACTTTTATGGGGATAAAGCCGCTAGGGTTTCATGCAATCGTTTTGTCGCTTGTCGTTTCGTTAATAGGCTTTGTTTTAGGGCAGTTGATATTTGGTGGACAAAAGGGGAAAAGATAAAAATTGCTAGCAAGTCTGTAGAATTTCATTGCAGACTTGCTATATGTACTTTTGTTGGTTGTTATTATATTTCGTAATCAATCATTCTGCGATCAAAGGTGTTAGGTTTAATGACAGTTTGGCCAGCTGATACATGGGCTGGGTGTTTCTGGTAATTGTTTAAATCTTCTTTACTGGCAAATTCAGAGTAGAGAATGATGTCCCAAGCAGTTTCGTCTCCACTGAAATCGAAACCAACTTCTATTTTTTGAATTTCTTCAATTTTATCTTTTAATCCTTCCAGAGTTTTTTTGATAAGCAATGCATCAATACATTGCTCAAGGGGAAGGGTTTTGCTTTTTAATTTCCACATTACGATATGTTTAATCATTTTTATTTTCTCTTTTTCTAAGGTTAATAATTTTGTCAGTAATTCTGCTTTTCTATCTTGGCAGTTCACGACTGATTTTGGTGGTTCTATCGTAAAGTACGATGCTACCAGTGACAGCAACGTTTAAACTGAAGTTTCCAGGCAGTTTAATGATAGATTCACATTCATCTAAAATTTTATTTGATAAACCTATTTGTTCGTTGCCAAGAATATAGGTGGCTCTATCTGGGTGTTCAAATTCTGCAAGCGGTGTAGCGTTTTCAACTAGCTCTACTCCAACTAATCTGGTGGAAAATGGTAAGTTATCTTTAAGGTCAATAATGTCTTTATAGTGGAAAAGTGGTATTTTTGTCCAAGACTTTGTTACATCACTGCTTTGATGTTTATATTTTTTGTCTACGGTGAAAATAAAAGAAGCGCCCATAATAAATGCGGATCGCCATAGGGTGCCAATATTTAGTTGATTGGTATTGTTTACGATGCCTATGCCAAAGAAACCTTCGTTAGTATAGGATTGTTTCAATTTAGCCATTTATGTTAACTCTGCTCTAAATTTAGAAGAAATTTCTTAATGTCCAAAACGCTTGCAAATCCAGTAAGGGAAACTGGGTTATTATCGTATGGAATATCTTTTATCGCTTTTGGGAAAATAAGACCACTTTTATCTTCTTACCAACCAGCATGTAGGTACTGGTTAAAGTTCTAGTTTTTGTCGAGAAAACGCAAATGATGGGTGCAGTATTTGTTTCTTGATATTATCATTTGTCGCATTGATAATGGGCATTTGGGTGTAGCTGCGGGGTGAAGATATGATAAAACATTATGTTCGTAGTTTGTTGAAAATTTTTATGACTATTTTGTCATTTTAGCTTATTCATGAAATTGTGCAAATTGTATTTAGTTATCTATTGGTAGTATTGGTTGAAAAAAATAAATATTGAAAAGTAGCTAGAAATAAGTATAATTTATGAATATTTCAGCTTGCACAAGTGTAGTAGGTATGATAATTACCATCAGGCTTAAATATATTTGTTTAAACATTTTAAAGCGTGTTAGAAATAGCATTTGACTTTGATGATAAAATAGTTGAATATATTATAAATAATAAATTCTTTTCTTGTTTTATGAGGGAAAGATTGAAATAGTTTTATACGCATAGAAAGAAAAGGTCTTTTGATTGTGTATAGTATTCCGGTATAGATTAGCTAGCCGGGTAAATGGTGGTAAGAACTTTTTGCCCCTGTTTCAGCACTTTAGGTACGGTGAAAAATTGTCAAAAACAAATGCTGAATTTCAGCATGGCATTTACGACCTCGGGTTTGGAACATTAAATTCATTTAGGAGGATGTCATGGCTGAAGGAATTGTAAAGTGGTTTAACGATGCTAAGGGTTTTGGTTTTATCGAGCAAGAAGGTGGAGATGATCTATTCGTACATCACACAAGCATTAATGCTTCTGGTTTCAAAACACTAGAAGAAGGTGCTCGCGTATCTTTTGATATCGAGCAAGGTGCTAAGGGACCTGCTGCAGTAAACGTTACCGCTCTTTAATTTCCTTTTTTTCTCGTTGATCTTTGGTCAACAGGAAATTGTTTGAAATTTAGAAATCCCCTTGAGATTTTATCTCAAGGGGATTTTTTTTATCCTTTTTTCAACATGCTTGAATATCAGCAAAATTTTCTCAAATAAATAATAATTTAAATCATTGCTCAGGGTTAATATCTTTTACAGAAAACGAAACTGTACAATTAGTATAATCTTATCTTCTTAAATCTTTAGGTGATATAGGTTGGTAGCAAAAATATATATTGTTACTATAATATGGAGGTAGTTCACCTAAACTACTCCATTTTTATTCAGGATGTATAAAGGGTTTACGTATTTTACGTTTGGAAATAACAATTCAGCGACAAGATATAAATATTAGAGGGATTTGCCATGAGCTCATTAATTGATAATAAAAAAAATGGTATTGTTTTCAGTATTCAGAAATATTCTGTTCATGATGGTCCTGGCATTCGCACAATCGCCTTTTTGAAGGGTTGCCCATTGAGATGTAAATGGTGTAGTAATCCTGAGTCGCAAAAGAAAGAACCAGAATTGGCCTACAACCCAAATAAGTGTTTAGGTCTAGATAAATGTGTGCGTTGTCTAGACGTATGTACCGATGGTTCAATTGGGAAAGGCAAGGATGAGAAGGTTATTTTCGATCGAGAATTACATAATAATATCGACTTCGCCGATGCCTGTCCTGCCGGTGCTTTTAATACTTATGGTGAAGAGCAAACGGTTAAAGAAGTGCTAGATCGTGTTGAAGAAGATGAGATGTTTTATGCTCGTTCTGGCGGGGGGATGACCCTTTCTGGAGGAGAGCCTTTCTCGCAAGGTGAGTTTGCTTTTTCCCTTCTACGTGAAGCTAAAACTCGACGTATCAAAACTGCTGTAGAAACATGTGGTGTTGCCAAGTGGGAAAGTATAGAACCCTGTTTGCAGTACATCAATTACATGCTCTACGATGTTAAAAGTATGGATGATGAAAAACATATTGAATTCACTGGCCTGTCTAATACATTACCTCTTGAAAATCTTCGTAAGATCAGGGAGGCATATCCAGATAAGCCTATTCGAGTGCGTACTCCAATAGTGCCAGGATTTAATGATAATGTTGGAGATGTGAAGAAAATTATCAAGTTCATTGAAACTCTCCCTGGTGAGCCAGTTGAGTACGAGGCTCTTGAGTATCATCGTATGGGGCAGCCTAAGTATGAGTATCTCGGGCGTGAGTACGAAATTAAAGCAACCAGTCTTGTCGATGGTATTTATGATAAGATAAAAGCACTAGCGGATGCATATGCAGTAAAGCACTTCTCTAAGAAGTAGGGGCTTATAATAGAGTAAAGGCGATTTTTTTAGATCGCTATCATCTAGGATTGTCATGGTACCTTCAGCCTATGAAGATAGCATCATTTTTAAAAGGTCAGGGTTTTTTTCCTGATCTTTTTTTTTGTTATTTTTTTGTGTTACCTTGTTGTGCAGGTGTTTTTTTTGTTGCTGTTTTGTGGTTCATTATTCTTGTGTTATATGGTTGTTTTAAAGGAAAAGAGGGATATGCTGACAATTGAAAATTTAGCGTTTCAGGGAGTCATTGGTTATCCCAATTTCGTGTTTTCTGCTAAATTAATTAGTTTTGTCGTTGGGAAAAGTGGTTCAGGGAAGACTTCTTTGCTCAAATTATTAAATAAAACAGCCGCTTATTCAAGTGGAAGTGTTTTTTATCATGACAAAGATTTACAAAAGATAGATACCTTAGAGTATCGTCGATCTGTACAATTAATTGGTCAAGATGTTTTTCTTTTTGATGGGACAATTGAAGAGAATTTTGCTAGATTTTATGAATATCGAGAACTTAGCCTAATTAGTAACACCGAAATGCAGTCGATGTTATCATTGTGTCTCGCCCCTTTTTCTCTCGATAAGCATTGTGCAGAATTATCTGGCGGAGAAAAACAGAGGGTGTTTTTAGCGATACACCTCTCTTTCCCCGCATCTGTATTCCTTTTAGATGAACCTACTTCTGCACTGGATAAATCCACTGGCGATGCCTTACTTAGTAATATTATAAATTTTGTAAGGGAAAGAAAAATGACCATGGTTGTAGTTTGTCATGATGATGTATTGGTCGGGAAATATTCTGATAAAGTTTTGAGTTTGACTTCTTTTGGTGCTTCCTCATCTCAAAAAAGTCTGGAGCAATAACATGGTAGAATTGCATTTAGAGCAAGTTTTTTTTATCTACGGGTTGTTTTATGTTGTCCTTTTTTGTCTGCAAAAAGTTGGTGTATCCCAAACAAAAGAACTTCTTTTTGCGAGCCTTAGGATGACAGTTCAACTTGTTTTGGCGGGTCTTGCTTTAACTTATTTAATGGCTGGTGATAGACCAATCTTAACAAGCTTGATGATTTTGCTCATGACTGCTTTCTGCGTTCAGCGTATTTTAGTAAAAAATGAAGAACTAGGGCGAAAATTTAAGATAATAATAGGGGCATCTATCTCATTTTCTGGTCTTTTTGTTTTAGTCTTTTTTATCTGGCTTGTGGTTGGTGAGAGTATATTTAATCCCCAGTATGTAATTCCAATAGGCGGCATGATTTTGGGTAACTCTATGACTGGTATTTCCATAGGGTTGAATCATTTTACTAAAAACGTAAAATCTCATAGTTTAGAGATTAAAACCCTTACTAACCTTGGCGTTCATCCTTATAAAATTTTAGAGACAATTGTAAACTCTTCGATTGAGGCGGCCTTAATCCCAACTGTTAATAGCATGGTGGGTATGGGGATCGTTTTTTTACCAGGAATGATGACTGGGCAAATTTTATCTGGAACATTGCCCATGGTAGCGATTATGTATCAAATTGCAGTTATAATAGCAATTTCATTAGGTGGGATGATGTCAATCACTTTGGCTTTGAAATTGGGTTGCAAAACCTTATATGAAAAACAAGATATGTTGATACAATTGTGACATAGAATAATCTATTAGCAGTAGATACCGACTATATAAGGTGCCAGGTTATCATCTTGCTCTCACAAGATATATAATGAAATAATGGAGTGTTGCTATTATTTACACAGTGTAATCTTTTCTTCTGCCAGTGCAAGGATCGCATGGTTGGCGATTGTTAACCCAAAGATGGCAGGGATGGTGGGCATGGAGCCTAGGATGTTCCGTTGTCTGCCTTGGCTTTTGTCAGCAAGTTCCTCAGGTGTGTTCTGATTGTAATCAAAATTAACTAACTCGGTGGAGTACACACAGGGGATTCCCTTTGAAATGCCGCGTCTTCTTAAACGTTTTCGTAGGTGTCTTGCAAGTGGGCAGCCATGCGTCTTAAATAGATCGCCAAAGATCACTTTACTAGGATCAGTACGTAAAGCAGCCCCCATTGAGGAGATAACAGGAATCTGCTCCTCGTATGCTTTTTGTAGCAACCCAGTTTTGGGATTAAGGGAGTCTATGGCATCAATTATTAGATCAGGGCGTGGATCAATAATATCATCCATGTTTTCATCCCTTGCTAAAATGGGCAGGGTTTTAACATGGGCGTTTGGATTTATTTCAATAATTCTAGCTTTAGCAAGATCGACTTTTTTCTTGCCTATGGTGCTTTCTAG
Organism: Desulfotalea sp.; assembly: GCA_051531995.1. Taxonomy (GTDB): domain Bacteria; phylum Desulfobacterota; class Desulfobulbia; order Desulfobulbales; family Desulfocapsaceae; genus Desulfotalea. Next base: position 470,438 of record JAOPTU010000001.1, on the reverse strand, counting down.
GGCGAGGAGTTGTCTGTTTATATTACTAGCTTCTATTTCGTCAAAGTCAACTAGACAAAAATTACCTATCCCAGCTCTAGCAAGACCTTCCATAACATGCCCCCCTACTGCCCCAATGCCAACAATTGTAACAGTTCTAGTGGCGAGGCGATTGAGTTTGTCAGAGCCTAATAATGCTTCAAGTCTTGAAAATCGTGCCATTAATCCATAACTCCTGTGCTAAAATTTTAAGTGGTAATTGTTTTATTTTTGCGACTATATGATAGCTATTTATTAAGTTATTTGCCCACTTATCATATTTAGAATTTTCCTCTGCTTTGTTATTTCTATCGCTCTCCAAAAGGAGCCTGTTGAGCGGTATCCTTTCCACAATGTTTTGTGTTTTCTTGTTATTTAACAGTTTTAGAGAAAATGATAGGTGACATCCTAGTTTCACAAATCGTTCAGCCATCTCAAGAGAAGAGTTAAATGAATGAAGGATGATAGGTGGGCAACTTTTTTGTTTTGCAAGGTATTCAGCCATGTATCCCCATCGGCCAATGCAGTGAATTGAAACTGGACGATTATATTTACAAGCTAATTGGAATTGCTGGTCGAAAATATGTTCTTGATTTTCAATAGATGTATTACAGCTCTTATCAAGTCCTATTTCTCCAATCCCAAAATTAAATGTTTTTATTAAAGGTTCTAGCTTTTCTAAAAAGTTACTTGGTATCTCATCAGCATACCAAGGGTGAATACCAAGATAAGTTGAAATAATATCATCACTTTCTGAATACTTTATCGCATCATCCCATTCGTCTAATCGAGCAGTATTAATGAGTAATCGTGTAACACCAGCACCTTTAGCCTGTTGGATAAAATTTTCAATTGTCGTCGTTGTCACAACAGTATCATAATGATGCAGATGGGAATCTTGGTAGAGTAATTGTTTAGAAATGACCATGGAAGTTAAAAAAAATACTTGACGAAAGGTTAAATTAGCATACTATTAGTAGTAATTATCAATATCAGATGGGGTTTATTTATGCGAATGACCAAACAACGAATAGCCATCCTACAGGAGTTGCAGAAAAGTTGTCAACACCTGACTGCAGATGTTCTTTACGATAGAGTCAGAAAGGTTTTACCCAAGGTAAGCCTTGCGACAATATATCGTAATTTAGAATTAATGGCAGAAGGGCGGATGATAAAGCAACTTGATGTTGGAGGGAGTAAAAAAGTATTTGATGCGGATGTAACTCCGCACCATCATATATTTTGCCTTTCTTGTCATCGCGTTGATAATATTGATTTTACAGGTGAAGATCATTTTTTAGAGGTTGAAAAGAGCGATTATAAAATTTCTGGCTATCGGATAGATATTGTCGGGATATGTAAAAATTGCTCTAAGAATAATGAATAATAAAATTTGGAGATAACTATGACTGGTTGTAAAAGCAAAGGATTGACCGAGGAGCAGAGAGCAATTTTAGATGCATTGGTGAAAATCGATGGGCCATGTGGCACTAAGGATATAGCTGCTGAATCCGGCCTAGAAACCAAGGTGATTAGTTCGAAAATGGGTACTCTGAAGAAAAAGGGTTATGTCGGGAACCCTGCTCGCTGCAAATATGGTATTACCGATGAAGGTAAATCTGCGCTAACTTGCTAATATCACTTGGGAAAGGGCTACTGCTTTTATACTAATGAGTGAAAAATTGTTTCTTTATGGCATCAGCGGCCTTGAATACTCGCTTGGCTTTGTCTGCTTAGCGAGGTAACTCATTAATTAGAAAGACATTTCCTTTCGGACTAAACTCTAGAGTTTCTTTTAGAGCCTTCACCATTGTAAATCCTGCCACGCCATTTTGTTTTTTTTACGTTAATCCGAAAACCTCGCACATCAGCAGTTTTATCGATGATGTGCGAGGTAATTAGAATTAAATTTAGGGGTCAGTGCCTGGTCGACTTGTCGTGGGAAATTAAATTTTATCGGTTAAACATCTTTTGGAATTTTTTGCCAAAAGGACGAATTGATAAGATCAAAAGAATGAAGGTGGAAAGTAAATGAACAGAGTGTGGTAGCACTTCGCCAGCATTACCGATTATTGCTTTTGGTGATATGTCTAATAGTGAATAAATCATATCTGTTGTTAGTCCGAATATTACTGCCATTGTTGCAACTACAAATAGATACCTCATAGTGCTTTTCTTGCCTAAAACACCAATCAACACAGATAAAGAGGTTATATTGGTGGCAGGTCCAACCAGTAGGAAAACAAGAGCGGCTCCTGGACTGACTCCTTTAAGGATTAGGGCTGCTGCTATAGGGGTAGAGGCGGTTGCACAAATATATAGCGGAATACCTATGACTAGCATGATTAGCATTGAGCTAATGCCTCCGCCTAGCCAAGTATGAATTGCATCATTAGGGATTAGAGCAGTTATTGTTCCAGCTGCTAAGATACCAATAAAAAACCAAACGGCGATGTCTCCCCAAACGTTTACAAGGGCAAACCTGATTCCTGACTTAAGTTTTGTTGGAAAACTAATCGCTTCTTCTTTATCGTTTTCGTCATCTTTTTCAGAGCTAAGCATTGCTAAGCCGGCTGGGACAGCAGGTTTGGGCTTTTCAGCTTCGAAGGTGAAAATGTTTTCTAGTATTCCTCCTATAGTAGCGGTTATAAATGCAGCTACAGGTCTAATGATAGTCATTATAGGATCAAGGAGTGCATAGGTGACTGCGATTGAGTCGACGCCTGATTCTGGTGTTGAGATTAAAAATGCGGTTGTGGCTCCTTTGTTTGCACCTTGTTTCTTTAGTGATGTTGCCGCCGGCAACACGCCACAAGATCACAATGGTAATGGAATTCCTAGAAATGCGGCTTTGAAAACAGAGGTGAATTTACCCTTACCAAGATGCTTGCCTATAAAATTGGCGTTTAGAAAGATTTTTAATAAACCAGCTATGGTGATACCGAGGAGCATATATGGAGCTGAGTCTAGGAGGATATTCCAGGATTCTGCCCATATTTTTATTAGTAATTCTGTCATTTATTGTCCTTTTTATAATTTTCCCAACCTGAATCCGTTATAATTGAGCTAGTAATCGGAGGTTCATAGTCCAGTTAAATATGTTTGACCTAGGTGGAATTAGTGGTAATTTCAACTAAGTTTATATTGATTTGCTTGCAACAAATTTTATTGTTTCTGCTATCTCATTATCGACCAAACTGTAATAAAGCACAGTTCCTTCCCTTCTGTTTTTTACAATACAAAGATTGCGTAGGTGCCTTAGTTGATGGCTAACTGCTGAGTGAGAGCTTTCTAGAAGTGCCGCAATGTCACAGACGCAAAGCTCTTGTTCGGAAAGGGCTGAGATAATTCTTAGCCGGCCTGGGTCAGCAAGGGTCTTGAAAATCGCTGCTAATTTTTCGGCATTTTCCCTACCAATGCTCTTCTCTCTAGCTATCTTTAATTTTTTATGATGAATTACTTTTACGTCGCACCTGTCTTGCATAGACCTCCTTATGTGAGTGTGTGCTCATATAGTAATATTGATCATTGGTATGTCAATTGAATAGTTATGTTTTTTATTTGCTTATCAAAGTTCTATATTGGATGGTCTTATAGTGAATCATCTATGTATAGGAAAAATGAATTGGTAAAAGAACTCCAGGGGCATTATTTTGACCATATCAATCTAAATAGAGGAGATCTATGCATCAAAATTACGCATTATTAAAAAAATATCCTGTTGTGGAAACGATATTAGAACAGGGTAGCTCTTCGGTTAATGAAGATGCCTTGTGTGCTACTCAAGATATCTTTGGGGTCTTTGATGGTTCTACCAGTTTAGATGGAAATACTTTTGATGGTAAAACTGGTGGCCAACTGGCAGCAGAAATATCTGCACTGGGTTTTGGAAATTATTCAGGTTCTCTTGTTCAAAAAGCAAGGAAAGTTAATCAAAAAATTGCCGACGAGATGAAGAAGGCTGAACTTACATCGAGTGACCGTCTAAAATTTGCAAGCACAAGTGCGGCTTTAATTAAGATTCATCCTCATAATATTGAGTGGGGCCAAATAGGGGATTGTCGTATTGTATTAGTTTATCAGGATAATACATATAAATTACTCCATGATCCAGTGGATCACGATAAAGAAAGCCTGGAAATGATGGCTAGCTTAGGTGGTTTAGATTCGTGTGGCAGTAAGAAGTTTAAAAAGCAAGTCGCCAGAGTTAGAAATAAGATGAATATTGATTATGGCGTTTTGAATGGTGAAGCAGGTGCTATGAATTTTTTTACCACGGGGCTGGAAAGCCGAGCTAAGATAAAGACAGCGATTATTTTTTCAGATGGACTTTTGATTCCTGGAGAAAATGGTATCGATGAAATGGTTCAGATATATCTTGCTGGCGGGTTGACCAAAATTAAAGATACTGTTCGAAAACGACAAAAAGAAGATCACAACGCACTTTCCTGGCCAAGGTTCAAAAAACATGATGATATCAGCGGTATTGCGATACGCTTTTCTGCCTGAACCAGGAAATTATACGAGCTATTTCACAGTATTTTTGATTATATATCATTCAGAAAATTGAATAGGGTGTTAATCTTTTCTGAAGGATTAATTTAGATCTAAATATAATTAAATTGTGAGCTATGTTTGGTTTATTCGGTAGCAAAAAACAAGACAGTAATGACAGAATAAAATTATCTTCTGAAGAAATGCAGGTAAAGAAAGATTTTGATGCAGTAAAAACTCACCCTGGTCAAATTACTGGTCAAGACTTCGGTCGTGCCTTTGATTTTGTAGAGAATTACCCAGAGTCAGAGTATGCAGAATTGCTTTTGAACCAAATGTATGCAATAGGAAGCGAGGCTCTAAAAGGATTAGACTACGATAGTGCTGTTAAGGTGTTAGATCGTATGCCAGATCATTCTGGCGCCGATGCCATTGTTCGTGGAATGTATAAACTTGAGGCTGACTATATTAAGGAGTTAACTTCTCCTGTCATTGCTTATATTCTGCAAATAATCCCAGATCATCCACTGGCAAAAGAGCTTACAACGGCCCTTGGAAAGAAAAATATTACCATAGCCTATAATTTTATTCTTGAACATGAAGAAAACGTTTATGTGGAAGACACTATCAGGGCAATGTTTAAAGCCAGTCCTAATGTCTCTTTACTGTTATTACAAGAGAAAATGGATCACCCAAAGGTCGCAACAATCTTTGAGGGGATTTATGGAATTACAAGTGCGGAGGAGATTGACTCTCTAACTCCTAATGGTGTTTTATTCGTTTTAGAGATTGCTCCTGATCACCCTGAAATAGGTGAAATGTGCAAAGTTCTTGTGGAAAAAAATTACATCAAAGCTTATGAGTTCCTGAAAGATAATCCAAGTTTTGAAAAGTACGATGCCATGAAATCTTTGCTCTTAAAGAAGAAGCCTTCATTAGCTGAACTATTATAGATTAGATTTTTTGTTTATTGTATTATACACGAACCCCCATCTAGGAAATTGTTCTTAGATGGGGGTTTTATATTTATTTCCAGTTTTAACATCTTGCTACAGGGGGTTAACTGCAAAAAGTATGCAGTTATCTATGGCAACCTTGGCAAATAGTCTCGTCACCCAGCTTTTCCATTTAATTAAAAGTTTGATTCTCGGAATATAGCTTATGTGTCTGCTGAAAAATTTTGCGCCGGTAATTGTATAATCTTGTGTCTTTAGTCAGGCACAAGGTCATAAGTATAAGTGATAACATCAGTTCTGGTGACGATACCAATTAGTTTTTCTTCGAATAAAACTGGCAGATAGCCTATCCCTTTTTCGTTCATGATATTGGAGGCGATACTTGGTGGCATGTCAGGGCCAATTGTGGTGATATTTCTGGCCATAAAAGCTTTGACTGGACTATTCCATTGACTGTCTTTTTTGATTTTTTTAAAGTCCCAAAGAACAATCATTCCAACAATATTGCCTTCATCTACTACAACTAGACCCCTGATATTTTTTTCGTCCATGATAGCCCGTACTTTGTTCATGGACATGGTCGAGGGAACTGTCTCGACAGGAAAGGACATTATATCTATTACCTGTGCATGATGAGAATCGTCATCTTTTAGGAATGAGATAATGCTGTCCCTGATTTCCTCGCCAGAACAATTGATATCTTTAATGGTTGCAGAGGCAGCACCGGCATGGCCGCCACCGCCAAATTCTCTCATTATATTACCGACATCGATAGCTGGATTTCCTCCCCTAGCTATGACGGTACAAGATTTTTCATTCAAAAAAACCACAAATACTGCTTCCACATTTATAATATTTCTGTAACTACTAATGATCGCTGAGAGGTTAAGAACTTTTTTATCGAGTTTTATGATGTTGAAACCGATCTTTCGACCATTAACAGTGACTTTTTCGGTACTTTTAAGCATCTCGAAAAGTATATCACGTTGAATATCCTCGTAGGGTGGTTTTAAGAAGAAGCTAGCGACATTAAGATCAGCACCATTCTCTAGTAAGAATACGGCAGCTCTAGCGTCTTCCGGGGTTGTAGATGTGAAACTTAAACTCCCCGTATCCTCATATAGTCCGATTAGTAATACTGTTGATTCCAGCGCTGAAAGTTTTATTTTCTGCTCTCTCATTTTCTTAATTAAGAGAGTGACTGTGGCACCGATATCTTCTTTATGAATAGCTCGAGCAGCAATATTGCCGCTATTTTTGATGTGATGGTCCCAGATTTCAATATCCAGATCATCACGTTCTTTCAGCTTGCTCATTCGGTCGAGGCGATGCCACTGGTCGGTATCGACAACAATCAAATTTTCAATTTGACTATGGACGACCTCATTGGGCTGGATAAGATCAAAGGCGGATTTATGGGTGGCAAGAAAACGGCTTACGTTGTTGTTAACCATTTTAGGAATTACACCCACGAAACCTGGGAAAAGAATTGTTGCCCCTATGACCGATGCTAACCCATCAAAATCTGTATTCATGTGGGTTGTAACTATTTTTTTTGGTGGACTAGGCATCGTCGAATTGTTCTCCTTATTTCTGTCTTAAATGATTTAGGGCTGAACCTGCTTGGAACCATTGAATCTGCTCTTTGTTAAAAGAGTGCTTTAGCTGGCATTTAGAGCTAGTGCCGTCAGCATGTGTAAATAACGCTTCTATGATACTGTTTGGGCTAAGGTTTTCGATATTGATATTAATCATATCGTCAGCTTTGATTAACTCATAATCATCGAGGTTACAGAAGACTAAGGGAAGTACGCCCTGCTTTTTTAGATTTGTTTCATGGATTCTGGCAAATGAACGGCAAATTACAGCTTTTGCTCCCATATGTCTAGGGCACATGGCGGCATGTTCACGAGAGCTACCTTCTCCGTAGTTTGTATCTCCTACAGCCACCCAGCCAATGTTATTGGCTTGGTAATTTCGAGCAATATCGCAAAACTTTTGTTGTTCACCGTTTAGTTGATTTAAACCATGGCCTGCCTCGCCACCAAAGGCGTTGATGGCACCGCTAAACATATTATTAGAAATATTATCTAGGTGACCGCGGAATCTTAACCAAGGACCGGCTGGAGAAATATGGTCGGTGGTGCATTTTCCTTTAGCTTTTAAGAGTAGGCGCAGATTGCTGTAATCGCCTTTTTTAGGTGCTGGGAATGGGCTTAGGATGGCAAGTCGTTCTGAGTTTTCAGCTATTTCAACTTTTATCTCACTTCTGTTGGTGATTGGGGCTTGAAAACCTTCACTATTGTCCGAAAAACCATTTACAGGTACTTCGGCGACAATGCCTGGTGCTTTGAGTGTAAACGCACCATTTTTTCCTTGGGCAGGTGTGGTGAAAGGATTTCTGGTGAAATCTCCGTGTAGAGCATAGGCTATACAGGTTTCGGGGCTGGCAAGAAAACTACAGGTGAAAGGATTGCCATCCGCTCGTTTTGGAAAGTTACGATTATAAGAGCTAATAATGGAGTTAACTTCCCCATCTTTGATATCGAATCTTTTCCATTGTCCGATACAAGGGCCGCAGGCATTGGTCAACATGATGGCGCCCATATTTTCAAGTCGCTCAAGGATGCCATCTCTTTTGATTGTTTCGTAAACTAGTTCTGAGCCTGGCGTAATATATAATGGCGTTTTAAGAGTTGCGCCAGCGGCGGTAATTTGATCAGCAATTTCAGCAATTCTCCCCATATCTTCGTAGGATGAATTGGTACAGGAGCCAATGAGCGTGGCATTGATTTTTGTGGGGTAGCCGCCTTTTGCAACATGCTCAGCCATATTGCTGACTGTTGTTGCAAGGTCAGGAGAATGAGGTCCAACGATGGACGGCTCTAGACTATCTAGGTCAATTGTTACAACCAAGTCATAATACTTTTCTGGGTCTGCTAATACCTCAGGGTCAGCCACTAGGATAGATGCATATTTATCCGTAATTTTCACGACATCTTTTCTGTCAGTAGCTTCTAGATATCTCGCCATGGTTTGGTCATAGGGAAATAGTGAGGTGGTTGCTCCAAGCTCTGCACCCATATTGCAAATGGTACCCTTACCTGTGGCCGAAATATTGGCTGTTCCTTCACCAAAATATTCAAAAACACGGTTGGTTCCACCGGCACAGGTTAGTATTTCAAGAAGTTTAAGAATAACATCTTTGGGCGCTGCCCAGCCATTAAGTTTACCAGTTAATTTAACACCAACTATTTCAGGATGGAGTACTTCCCAAGGCATTCCCACCATAACATCTACTGCATCTGCGCCGCCAACACCTGAGGCAAAAGCCCCAAGGCCACCAGCGTTAGGTGTGTGTGAGTCAGTGCCCAGCATCATTAAGCCAGGAAAAGCATATCGTTCCAGCACTACTTGATGAATAATTCCTGCACCTGGTAACCAATAACCAAAGCCATATTTTTTGGAGGCAGAAGATAGAAAATCATAAACTTCTTTATTTTCAATTTTTGCCATTGGTAGGTCTGTTTTGACACCTTTCTCAGCCCTAATAAGATGGTCGCAATGAATAGTGACAGGAACTGCAGCCTCATCTTTGTCGGCTAGCATAAATTGAAGTACAGCCATCTGAGCAGTAGCATCTTGAAGAGCAATACGATCAGGTTTCGTTTTTATATAACTACTACCAGCATTTAATTCAGCGTTTTCGGGATCATCTAGGTGACCGTAAAGAATCTTTTCCGTGTAGGTTAAGGGACGGCCTAAACGCTCTTTAGCGATCTTGATTTTCCTCTCGGTACACTGGTAGACTTTTTCTATAAATGAAGGGGTGCTGTCGATAGAATTGCTCATACTCTCTCCTGTTCCTGGATGTTTTTATGCGTTAATCATCTCCTGATCCAACATGGTGTCGATGAAATTTAGTATATAATCTCTTTGTTTACTAGTAGCATGGGCAATGCAAGTGCAGTGCAAGTTGCTTTTACTGCGCACGAGAAATTCAAAGGTGATGCGGTGTTGTTCTACTTCTACAGCTGTATAAAAGGGGCCATGGTCTTCATGCCCAATCTGTGCGTCTGAAAGCATTTCTTCAGGCAGAACAACCCAGTATAATCCAATCATTGGGCCTTGTTTTAAGTTTCTCTTTAGATAAGAGTCTATATTATCTCTTTCCATTGGGGATACTTCATCAATTACAAATTGTCTCATATTTAAATATCTAGGTAGAATTTATCTTTATTTAAGTTTTCGTGACCATCTTTACGGACAACCACCATGTTTTCTAAACGTATTCCGCCCCAACCAGGTATGTAAATACCTGGTTCAACGGTGACTATCATACCACTTTTTAGTTTGTTCTCGCCCATGGGGCTAAGCCTTGGTGCCTCATGTACTTCAATGCCGACTCCGTGGCCTAAGCCGTGACCGAAGTATTTGCCATATCCTGCTGAATTGATAACATCACGAGCTATTGAATCAACTTCTGCACCAGTTACACCATCTGTGATTGCAGCCATTCCTGCAAGTTGTGCTTGACGAACTATCCGGTGAATTTTCAGATATTTTTTGCTGGGATTATTGGGAACAAATGTTCTAGTCATATCAGAGCAGTACCCATTTAGAACTAGTCCCATATCAACTGTTAAACTTTTGTTGGGCTTAATTTTCGTTTTGCTCGGAACCGCATGGGGTAGGGCACTATTGTTTCCAGATGCAACAATAGTATCAAAACTGGGAGAGCTTGCCCCATGTTTTCTCATGTAGGTTTCAATGGCTATAGCTAGTTCTAGTTCGGTGGTTTCGGTGGTGATTTCTTTTCTCGATTTGGTGAAAACCAGCTCGTTTAATAGTACTGATTGACGAATTAGATCGATTTCATCAGGATCTTTTACAATTCTCATCTTGGCAACGATGCCTGTTGTTGGGCAAGCTTTAATTTTCTTTGTCGCTAGGGTTTTAGTAAGTTCTAGGAAAAAATCGTAAAGCATATAATCGCTCTCAAAACCTAGATTTTTAACCCCAATTTTCGGGAGCAGTTTTTTTAGCAGACTATTTAATCCTTTTTGGTAAAGATGAACTTTCGCCCAAGGGACTTCCAATTTCGCTTGTAGCTCAAACCTTGAATCAGTTAATAAGAAAACCTCGCCTTTGGCGGGAACTAATAGAAATCCAGAGCTTTCCCCTATGCCGTGGTCACCGTCTGAGTAGCCAGAGAGATAACTTCTATTTGCTGGATTGGATATTAAAATTGCTTCAATATTAAGTTTCTGAATTTTTTTCTGGAGTTTACTAACTCTATGTTGATAATTCATATTTTTCTTTTATTGGTACTAGAAGTTATGAAACTGGAAATAATATAAGCTGCGTATTAACTGGCAAAAGAATCCAACAACATCTCTTTTCTTTGGTCCATTGCCTGTAGGTATTGATCATTAAGATCCCCGAGCATTTTGGACATTTCAGTGGCATATTGGGGGTGAGTAGTGGCACTCAGGTTTGCTTCACCTTCTTCACCGTTCATGGATTGTTGTTGCTGAAGCTGATTGACAAGAGCTGATTCTAGTTGTTCAGTGCTTTGTTCTTTATGTTGGGCATATTGTTCTAGGATTTGAGTAAGCTCCGCACAAATTGCTTCCACCTGCTCTTGGCCTGCTGATATGCTAATTAGTCCACCAATAGCTTTTTTGCCAGTGGCTTGCATATCGTCATCACGTGGGAGGATAATATTTCGTAACAGTACTTGTATTATGCCTGATTTTATAGAAGGCTGATTATCGCTTGGTTCATTTTGTAGAAGGCTAACAATGTCAACATCTGTTTTATTCATATAGGCAGCCCCTAGTCGCATACCATCACGACTGTAGTCAGCAACCACAGTGCTGCTAGCGTTCTTTTCCATTTGCGCCGCGCGTTCTAAAACCATTTCCATGGTACTTTTGATTTCTGCCATTTTGTATCCTACCTGTGTTTAATGTTTTTTTAATTGTCTCTGAAGATACCGTCATTAAGTCTATAGGTATTTGCTAAAGTATTCTGGTTATTATCTCAGGTGAGAATCGGAGTCTATTGCTATTTTACTTGTAGTTCTCACCTGTTGTAATTGGGATGATTTGGCTATCTATCTTTTCAACTTTTTTCGTTGTTATCTTTTTCTCAGTCGAGCTGCAAAGAAACCATCCATTTCTAGACATGGCCTAGGAGCAAAAAACTCACCTAGCTCATTTTTCACGATATGTTTACTTGCCTCTTTAGGTAGTAAATCTGTGATCTTGTCTAGATAAAAGTCACTGTTTTGTGCTAGTAGTTTCTTAATTACTTCGTAATTTTCTTGTACTTGTAAAGAACACGTAGCATAAACCAAGACGCCGTTTTGTGCCAGTAGTTCAGATGACTTTATAAGTATTTCTAGTTGTAGTGTTTGGTTTTTTATTATGTCTTGCGGACTACGATTCCAACGGATATCAGGATGTCTTCTTATCACGCCTGTACCTGAGCATGGGGCATCAACTATTATACCTTTAAACTCTTTTTTGTTGTTTTGGCTGTATTCTTGGGCAGTGCAGGCAATGACTTCAATATTAGAATCAATTTGTAATCTTTGCATATTTTCAGAGAATTTATCACGCCTTTTGCCTTCTGGTTCAAGAGCTATGATGTTAACTTGATTTCCTTGAGCAAGATCAGCAATATAACTGGTTTTTCCACCTAGGCCGGCACAGGCATCAAGGAAATTTCCATCATCTATTTTTCCGAGCAAGAGGCAGGATAGTTGCGCCGCTTGATCTTGTACTTGGAAAAAACCTTGCTCGTAACTAGGCAGGTTTTGAGGGTTACCTTGGAAATTATTGATTATTAAGCAATCAGGTGCGATACATCTGTTCACTTCGATGTTATTTTCGGCAAGTAGTAGCTCATATTGTTCCAATGAGATTTGTTTTTGATTGACTCTAATGGCTAGTTGCGGTTCTTTATTGTTTATTTCGACAATTTCTTGACAAATGTCGTCTCCAAACTGTTCTTTCCACGTGCTTAAAAGCCAATCTGGATGATTGGTGATAATGTTTTTGTTGTCTTTCAGTATCTCTTCCAAAACTTCTTTGTGGCGAAGTGAATTTCGGAGAATACCATTCACAAAGCCATGTAATCTTTTTGGAATTTTTTCTTTTTGACAACTTTTTACTGCCTCATTTACTGCAGCAGATTCAGGAATAGAATCGAGAAAGAAAATTTGATAAAGTGCAACAGCTATGGATTGGTGCACAAAGGGCTGTATTTTTTTTAATCGTACCGTACTCATTTTACGGATTAGTATGTCAATGCTTTGCCTATTTCTGAGAACGCCGAAGACTATATTCATCGTTAAGGCTCGTTCGGGAGCTGAAGGTTTTTCTTTTATATATAGTTTTTCTAAGATTTGTTTAATGGGCGTTTTTTTTGCGTATAAGGTGCAAAGTGCTGTGGTTGCAATAAATCTTGATGAGGCAGGAGTTGTTTTTTTAGACACTTAGGATTACCCTTTGGTAAAAATTGTTGGTTTTGTTATTTTGCAGTTGTAGATTAGTGATTAATTTAATCATTTAGGTGTTCTTGTAAATACATTGTTGATGGAGAATTTATGAAAATTATAACTTTAGCGATTTTGATTTGCTTTTCTTTAGGTTTTTCTTGTTTATCAGTTGTAGCTGAAGAGAAGACTAGTTCATGGGGAAAGGCAGCTGATGAAGTAGCCAAGGCTGCGGAGGCCGTAGGTGATGCAACTGAAGAGTCTTGGAAACAGACTAAAGAAAAATCTTCGGAAATTTGGAATGATAGTAAAGATGCTACAAATGAAGTGGTTAATAAAACAACCGAGGAAAGTCTCAGTTGGTGGGAAAGTGTAAAAAAGAAAATTCACGATTTGACCGGGCCTTGATAAAATTCGCCTCCAAGGAATAGATGATGAAAAAAATGATGACTTATGCGGTGTTAATTTGTGCTAGTTTGCAACTAATATCCTGTGGAAGTACCTATAAAGTTGCAACTGCCTCCGGAGATATTTTCTACGCAGAAGGTAGACCGAATATCGACAAAGAGACTAACCAGTTAATCTTTGAAGACCAGAATGGAAAGGAAGTTATTTTAGATAGAGATAAGGTTAATTATATCCAAGAAACTGACATCCCTGAGATGTAAATTATGATTTTGTACCGTTATGTCGTTGCTCTTCTTTTTGGTAATTAATGGAAAAGCATAAGACTCTCAAGTAATATACATTTCATGTCTTTTTGATCCTCATCATGTAAACGTTGGGAAATGTAAGATTCAAATAGTTATAATTATTGGTGGTAGTGAAAACTAAGCAACGTCGTATAGCTGTTGCTAGGCGAAGTATCCAAGCTGCCTAGTCTTTTTTTATATTCCATTTCAAGGATCGAAATGGAATGTTAAGAGGGCTCTTTCATCGATATTAATAATATCTACGATAGTTGAATCAACCTAAGGCTACCTTGGAAAATTGCTGTTTCGCCCAATTTCTTCGCTGAACTTAAAATTTTATCCTCAGAGATAAGCGAACAAAGTGAGACTTCGATGTCGCCTTGTATGCCTGCGGTAAAATTTTGCGTACGCCTCGAACTGGAGCGAATAGTCTAGTTTTTCAAGGTACCTGCAAGATACACCCTATAGATCACTAACTTCATCAAATAGTTGAGCATCATTTTCAATTTTCTTTCTATTACCAATAATGGCTCGGTAGCTATTACCTAGCATCTGTTCTAGTTGAGGGGCAAAAGATTTAAGATCTTGCACAGTAGTTGATTTTATTTCTTCTATTATTGCCTTTTTGTACTCTGGAGTCACTCCAGTTAATAATTCATTTTTTGCTATAGCACCTATTGTCGGTTGACTCTGGTGGGGATTAAAATTGCCATAGGTGCCAATTATTAATTGTTCTAAAACCTGTTGAGGAATATCAAGTTTTTCCACAACCGTGGCGATCTCCTGGTAAGCTTTGTAGGTTTTTGCAACCTGAGGGTCTCTGTAGCTGACTAAATTCATATTACCATTTAACTGGCTAAATTGAATAAAGCAGCCATAGGCTCCGCCCATTTGTCGAACACTATTCCATAAATAATCCCTCGACAGATATGTTCTCAGCACCTCAAAATGACCGTTGTAACCTTCTCCTTTTGGGAATAAATTGCCGCCTTGGACTGCGTAAACAACCTCTGCTGAACTAATAAAAGCTGAATTGTTTGGCAGGTCCAAGGGGATGAGGCTTTGTAGTACTGTGTCCTTTTGTTTAAGACCTTTGATGAGTGCAGGACAGGTTCTTTTAAAACATTCTATTTCAGCGTTATTGGCTGTTATTGCCAACTGTAAATTGTTTTTGTTAAAGAGCAAATCGGCAATTTCTTTAATATCAGCTAGAAATTGTTCCTCTTTGTTATCATAGTTATTTGAAAGATCTCGTAACTCTCTAAAGGCACTGATTCCACCGAAATATTCTTGGTACATTCCGCCTTCACTTAAATGGGCAGAAACTCTTGCCGTGGCAAGAGAGTAACCTTCGCTTTGTGCGGAATGATCTGTCCAGGAAAATTCACGACCAACTATTTCTCTAATCCGTTTGCGATCAGTAAATGTAGGGTCGGCTAGTAGGGAAGAGATCAGTTCGATTGATTTTTCTAGGTATGGAGCCAAACATTTTAGATGAAACCATAGTATAGGTTTCATTTTTTCTTCTGGATTTTTATTGCCATAGGTTGCAATTGAGCAAGAAAAGCCACCGGTGTTGGTGGCTAATTCTTTGGCAAATGCCATGAAATCTAGATTTTTGGTGCCAATCTCTGTGATGATTGTGGCGAAAATATCTAGATAAATTAGTAGTCTACTTGGTAGAACTTCGAAATTAAAACCGATATCAATGTATGAAATATGGTTTGTGTTGAGATCATTTACTATTACATTTTGACCTTCGATAGCAATGGTTTCAGCGACGTGATAATCTATTTTGTCGGAAAGATCAGAAAGACTCAATTGTGGTAGCAATTTAAGGTTTTCTGGAGTATTTGCAACCAACTGTTCGGTCATTGTCTTTTGGGTCTTTTCGATAATATCCTGTTTGTCGTTGGCGCTTAATTGGCTACTATACTCTGTTAAGCGGTTTTCTACTTCATCAGCCTCTTTTTGTTGCTGTTGAGGGTTTGGTGAAAGTGTTAGTGTCACGGTTGCTGGATTATCAAGTAGCAGTTCTTTGATTAGTTTCTCAAAGTATTTGTTGTTTAGAGCATCTTCTCTGATTTCCGCTAGAATCTCTTCGCTTTTAAGAGATGTGAATGGGTCCATATTGAATTTTATGGCTGGTAGAGCTTTGCCTATAAGGTCAAGGCCACGTTGTGATTTACTACCATCTTCTCGGTAACCAAATTCATATTTGTTTAATTCAGATAGCACTAACTCTTGATCTAGTCCTTTTTCTACCATTTCAGCTAAAGATTTTTGATACAAATCAGAGATTGCTTGTAGGTGTTCTGGCTCAGACCCTACAAGATAGCTAAGCATAAAAGTGTGGTAGGAGGATGTGGCAGAGTATAATCCACCAAAATCCTTACATAAACCGCTGGATGTTATGGCATTTTTGAGTGGTGAAGCGTCGGAGTTGAATAAGATATTAGCTATGATTTGCAGTGAAATGTTCTTTTTGCGGTCAGTAATCTTGCAGGTAGCGGTGCCCACAGCGATATATGTTTTCTCCGCGGTATTATCTGAATCGCTGGCATATGTTTTTTCCACAAAAAGAGGTTTGGTGGCTATTCCTCCATCTAATACTTCTACAATTTCTGCTTTCTCAGGGAAGTGAGCATCAAATTTTTGTTCTAAGTAGCTAAGTTCCTCATCTAAAGGGGCATTACCATAAAAGAAGAACATTCCGTTACTTGCATGGTAATGCTTTTTGTGGAAAGCGCAAAATTCTTCATAACTTAAGTCAGGGATATTCTTAGGGTCACCACCAGATTCATGGGCATATGTAGAATTTGGCATTAATCCTTTGTAGATGTTATGAAAAATATGGCGAATGGGGTCTGAGAAAGCACCTTTCATTTCGTTGTATACAACACCTTGAAATTCTAGTTCTGATTCCGTACTTTCCTGGTGGTAATGCCAGCCCTCCTGTTCAAATGTTGATCTTTGCAATAGTGGGTTGAATACTACATCGCAATATACATCCATGATGTTGAAATATTCTTTGTCGTTACGGGTCGCAAATGGGTAGTAGGTGACATCGGAACCAGTCATGGCATTGAGAAATGTCATTAACCCGCCTTTGTTGATCTCACCGAAAACATCTTTGACTGGATATTTTTCCGAGCCCATTAGTACCGAGTGTTCAAGAATATGAGCAACTCCAGTTGAATCGGTCGGAATTGTGTTGAAAGAAGCTGAAAAAGTCTTGTTTATGTCATCATTTTTTATGGCTAGAACTGGGCAACCAAGCCTGTCGTGTTCAAAGTGGTAAACTGTTGAGTTAATTTCTTGAATGAACTCTTTTTTTCTTAGAATAAATTGATTGTAGGTTTTGTCTATTTCGTATGTCATATTCGCTCGCGATTAAAATTTCTTTTCTGTGTCAAGGAGGAGTGTCACTGGGCCATCATTTATTAGTTGCACGTCCATGTCGGCCTGGAAAATTCCAGTGGCGACTTCAATTCCTTGTGTCTTGGTATGAGCTACAAAGTCTGAATATAGTCTTTCTGCAAGTTGTGGTGGAGCAGCTTGTGAGTATCCAGGTCTTCTTCCTTTGCGACAATCCCCATACAATGTGAATTGAGAAACAATAAGCAGTTTCCCTGTCGTGTCCGCAAGAGATAGGTTCATTTTATCATTTTTATCGGAGAAAATTCTTAAATTGATAATTTTACTGGTAAGCCATGCAATATCTTTTTCGGTATCGGTTGCTTTGATGCCTAGAAAAATGACTAAACCGTGATCTATTTCTCCAACAATTTCTCCATTAACAGTGACTGAAGCTTGTTTGCTTCTTTGAATTACAGCTCTCATATTTTAACTTTTGCTTAAATTAGTAATTGTTACACCGGATAAAACCATTATTCCGCCTAGTAATACTGAAAACTTAACTGACTCTCCTAGGATAAAATGGCTAAGTATAATGGCAAAAAGTGGGACTAAGTTAATAAAAATTGCGGTTTTGCTAGCTCCAATGTCTTTTATTGCTAGGTAGTACCACCAAAATCCAAGGGCAGTGCCACCAACACCTAGGTAAATTATATTAAACCACTCTACTGCTGAAATTTGCAGGAAAACATCTGATAATTTTGCTTGAAAGGCTGGAATGGATAAAAAGAATGTGCCAATTATGCAAGAATAGGTCACAGCCACAAGTGGCTGCATTTCTCCTAGTATCGATCTGCCGATGAGTGTGTAGGCACTCCAGCTTATGACACATCCAAGGAGAAGGGTTTCGCCGTGACCAAAACCACCTTGAATAATAGCCAAAGGATGTCCGTTACTGATGACAAAAATGGCTCCTATTAAAGAAAGAAATATACCGATTGATTTTTGGGTGTTTAATTTTTCTTTTAGGAAAAAAGAGGCAATTATTGCAACTACTAAGGGGGTTGCACTGATAATTAAGGCAGCTCTGCCACCAGATATAAATTTTAACCCTTCAAAGAAAAACATATTATAGGCAAAAATGCCGCTCATTCCAAGAAGTGTTAAGGGAATCCATTGGTTCTTCTGGGGTCTTGGTAGGTATCCTTTAGATATTTTAAGAATAATAAGTAAGGTAAGTGATGCCACCGCAAACCTAAGAAAGGCGGATATTGGGGCAGCAAGAGTTTCTCCTAGAATTCTGCCAGATATAAATGTACCACCCCAGAGAAACATGGTGGCTAAAAGAGAGATATATCTAAAATAAATGGATTTGTTCGTCATTGTTGTTGTTAACTTTCAGTTTATGGGTGACATTTGGTTATTAATTGAAATATTCAGTTTTTCAAAATATCAATTATCTTTTTTGTTAACTTTCTAGCACGTTGATGGTATTCTTTTGTTGGTGTTATCTATTAAGTTGCATAATGATACGTGTTGTTCGTGGAAATTTGTAATTACATAGCTTTTATTTGTTGTAGTTCATTCTTTCTATAATGATCAAAAGTACATATAACGGGAAAATTATGATTACTCAGCTGCAAGATTTAGTGGAACAGATATTCGGAGAGTTACCAAGCATACTCGCTGTTGCTATTGTTACTGTTGATGATGGTTTGACCATTGCTGAAACTAGTGGAGAAGAAGGGCAATCTTCCGTGGCTGCTGCTTACCTAGCATCAATTGTTAAATCTAGCTCTAGGGCCATAGTTTTGTTTGGTGATGATGAAGTAGTGGACGATATTCTTGTTTCAACTACCAACCATCATTTTGTTGTCCGGCACTCTCCTGATCAACCTTTCTTTTTATTTGTTATGACCACAAGTGATGATTGGTTGGGCCGAACTAGATCTATGTTAAAGAGTTATGAGCCTGAAGTGATGAAGTTTGATCAGTTTTTGCGGGAGCAAATTGTTTAGGAAATCCGCTATCTTGTTTGTTGCAGATAACGGATTTATATTAATTAGCCTATTTCTTTATTAAAGGATGTCCTAATTCTTCTCTTTGGATGACGTATTGCTCGGCAACACCTCTGGCAATATTTCTTATTCTGCCGATGTATCTTGTTCGTTCAGACACACTTATTGCTTTTCTTGCATCAAGAAGATTAAAGGTGTGCGAACATTTTAAACAATAATCATATGCTGGTAGAATAAGCTTTTTTTCTATGAGTTTATGAGCTTCTTCTTCGTAGGAGTTGAAGAAATTTATTAATTTTTCAACATTTGCCTCTTCAAAGTTAAAAGCGGAAAACTCTTTTTCCGCTTGATGAAAAATTTCACCGTATTTAACTTCGTCATTCCAGGCGATATCATAAACACTTTCAACACCTTGCAGGTACATAGCAATACGCTCTAAACCATAGGTTACTTCCACTGTTGTGGGTGATAGTTCTATGGAACCAGCTTGTTGAAAGTAAGTGAACTGTGTGATTTCCATGCCATCTAGCCAGACCTCCCAGCCAAGTCCTGAGGCGCCAAGGGTAGGGGATTCCCAGTCATCTTCAACAAACCTAATATCATGTTCTAGAAGGTTAAGGCCAAATCTCTTTAAACTGCCAAGATATAGTTCTTGGATGTTTAATGGAGACGGCTTCATTACAACCTGAAACTGGTAATAGTGTTGGAGTCTGTTGGGGTTTTCTCCATATCGACCATCAGTAGGTCTTCTTGATGGTTGCGCGTAGGCAGCTTTCCATGGTTCAGGGCCAAGGGAACGTAATAGTGTTGCAGGGTGGAATGTACCAGCTCCTACTTCCATGTCATAAGGCTGTTGTACTACACAACCTTGTTCTGCCCAATATTGACTAAGCTCTAAAATGATGTCTTGGAAATTCATATGATAACCTTTTTATGTATAAAAATTGTGAAACTATAGTTCACAAGTAAAATTTCTGAACGAAAAGACAATATATAACTTTCGGGCCTTAGGTGCAAGCGACCAATGTGCAATTATCAATTAAGCAGGAATGATCTAAGCTAGGAATTAATCTGAGAAATACAGACTAGCTTGACTTTTGAGTATATCGGCACATTATATTAATTTATGATAATCACTAAATAGGCTGTTAGAATGTAGTTTATTCTTATTAATTAAAGATATTAGGTCTGTTTAAAGTAGTTTAACAATTCTCTGTTTTAGAGATTTATAATTATATCATTGTCCTTATGGAACCAAACACATTGAGCATCCGTGGTGCAAGGATGCATAATTTGAAAAATATAGATGTTGATATTCCTCGTAATAAACTTGTTGTTTTTACAGGATTATCAGGATCAGGAAAATCCACCCTTGCTTTTGATACTCTTTATGCGGAAGGGCAGAGGCGCTATGTGGAATCACTATCCACCTATGCTAGACAATTCTTGGGTCAGATGGATAAGCCTGATGTTGATTCTCTAGAAGGACTTTCGCCAGCTGTGTCCATTGAGCAGAAAACAACTAGTAATAATCCACGTTCCACTGTCGGTACAGTCACAGAAATATATGATCATTTACGGCTGCTTTTTGCACGTTGTGGAAAACCACATTGCCATATTTGTGGACAAGCTATCCAGGCTCAATCCATAGAAGATATGGTAAACATTTTGTTATCTAAGGAAGAAGGCACAAAGATTCTTTTGCTTTCTCCACTGGTCAATGCGCGAAAAGGACGACATGAAAAACTTTTAGCAAAAATCCGTAAAGAGGGTTTTGTGCGCATTTGTGTTGATGGGGATATAGTTCAGGCGGATGATATTATAGAACTTGAGAAAAATTTAAAACATTCTATTGAAGTTGTAGTTGATCGTTTGGTCATTAAAAGTGGAGTTCGCAGGAGATTATCCGACTCTGTTGCTACAGCAGTTAAGCTTAGTGAGGGTTTTCTCGCCGTTCTTAATATGGCTGATGATAGTGTTGAACTATTAAGTGAACATGCAGCTTGTCATCGCTGTAATATATCAATGCCCCCATTATCAACACAACTATTTTCTTTTAATAATCCACAAGGAGCTTGTGAGCAATGTGGTGGCTTGGGTGTGAAACAATTTTTTGATTATAATCTAGTCGTTCCTGATGAAACTAAAAGTATAATTGAATCAGCACTTGCACCATGGGGTTGGCGTGAAGGTGGTTCATATACTGGACAAATGCTTTCAGCTGTTGCTAAACATTACAGCTTTTCACTTACAACTCCATGGAAAAAGTTAAAAGATAAGCACCAGCAAATCATTCTATACGGTTCAGGTGATGAAGATATAAACTTCCATTATAGCAAAGGAAAAAGGGTGATGACTTCAGAAAAGCCTTTTGAAGGTGTTATTCCTCAACTAAATAGACGTTTTCATGAAACCAACTCGCCGATGATAAGAGATGAATTGGCAAAATTTATGAATGAGCAAACTTGTCCATCTTGTCATGGAGCAAGATTAAAACCCGAAGCTCTTGCCGCACGTCTAGGACCTTGGACTATTGATTCTTTCGTTGATATGTCTATTCATAGATTACAGGAAACTGTAAACTGTTTGCGACTTGATGCGAGGCAAGAAAAAATTGGTGCACCTATCCTAAAAGAAGTGCGTGATAGGCTGAGTTTCCTTGCTGATGTGGGCCTTGGTTATTTAAGTTTGGCAAGGAGGGCAGGAACTCTTTCAGGTGGAGAGGCTCAAAGGATTAGGTTAGCATCACAGATAGGATCAAGGTTGGCAGGAGTTTTGTATATTTTGGATGAACCAAGTATTGGCTTGCATCAACGAGATAACGAAAAATTAATTGGTACTTTACTCGAATTACGTGATCTAGGTAATTCTGTACTTGTCGTAGAACATGACACTGATACAATCCTTGCAGCAGATCACGTATTAGATATGGGCGTTGGAGCCGGTATTCATGGTGGGGAAGTTGTTTATAATGGTAAAGTTAAAGGTTTATTGAAGGATAAAAAATCTATTACTGGTGCTTACCTTTCAGGTCGAGATGGTATTCCTATACCTGAAAAAAGACGTAAGGTTTCTAAGAAAAGAGCTGGTTTTTTACAAGTCAAAAATGCAAGAGAGAATAATCTCAAAGGTATTGATGTAAGTTTTCCTTTGGGTGTTATGACTTGTGTTACTGGGGTTTCAGGCTCGGGTAAGAGTTCATTAGTTATGCAAACATTATATAAGTTGGCATACAAATGTCTTACTAAAAGGCAGGAAAGTATAAAAATCACTGAGACTGAATTTTTAGGGGCGGCTAGTATTGATAAAATTATTGATATTGATCAAAGCCCTATTGGTAGAACGCCAAGATCTAATCCGGCAACTTATGCTGGGGTTTTTACCCCTATTAGGGAGTTATTTGCACGGTTGCCTGAGTCTCGCTCTAGAGGTTATAAGTTAGGCAGGTTTAGTTTTAATATTAAGGGTGGACGTTGTGAGGCATGTGATGGCGAGGGTGTTAATAGAATTGCCATGCATTTTTTACCCGATGTTTATGTTGTTTGCGAGACTTGTAAGGGGAAGAGATATAATAGCGAGACCTTGGAGATTCTTTATAAAGATAAGAGCGTTCACGATATTTTGTCCATGACTGTTGAAGAAAGTCTGGCCTTTTTTGCTCATATTCCACCCATAAAACAAAGATTGCAGACATTGTATGATGTAGGACTTGGCTATGTACGTTTAGGACAGTCGTCTGTTACCTTATCTGGGGGTGAAGCTCAGAGAGTAAAATTGGCTAAAGAGTTATCTGGCCGATCAACAGGGAAGGCTCTGTATATCCTTGATGAACCAACAACTGGATTACATCCAGCCGATATTAAAAATCTTCTGGGTGTGCTAAATAGGCTTGTTGAAAAAGGAAATACAATTGTGGTTATAGAACATAACCTTGATGTTATAAAAACTGCTGATTGGGTTATTGATATGGGGCCAGAAGGTGGTGATGGTGGTGGTGAGGTTATTGCTATTGGAAGCCCTGAGGATATTGTGTCTGTAGATGAGTCCCATACAGGTCGGTTTTTAAAAGATGTTTTAGTTTGATTGTTTTAATTTAGGTGCTTTCAATAGAGTGTAAAAGCTTGCTTGAATTTGGGAATTGCGTTTTAATAGAGGCTTGTTGTTGTATAGTCTTTATTGTTGAAAATTAAATTTTACGAGGAATTAAAGATGGCCGAAAATAAACCAGAACAGCCAGAATTTCGCATGCAAAAGATGTATGTTAAGGATCTTAGCTTTGAAAACCCAGGTGCCCCAGAGGTATATTTAAATCAGGGTTCGGAGCCTAAGGTAGAGCTTAATTTACAGCTTAATAACAAAAAGATTGATGATATTCATTGGGAAGTATCTCTAGAAGTAAATGCGAAGGTAAGTGCTGATGATGGTAAAAAGACTCTTTTCGTTTTAGAGCTAGAGCATGCGGCTATCTTTTTATTAAAGAATATCCCAGAAGAGCATATGGCAATGGTTCTTGGCGTTGACTGCCCAACTCTTTTATTTCCTTTTACTCGACAGATCGCAAGTCAAGTGTCAGTTGATGGTGGTTTTGCTCCTTTCCTAATGGAGCCTGTTAACTTTATGGCACTTTTTCAAAATGCGAAGAAGCAACAAGAAGAAAAACCTGCTAGCAACTAAATAGTTGGTTTGTCAGTCAGTTCTAGTTGTTAGAGCAAAAAAAAAGCCCCCTAGAAACATTGTTTCTAGGGGGCTTTTTTTATATTGTCTTCTAGTTTAGTTCATTCCGTTTAAGGCAAAATCATGGATTAAACGAGAGGCAGTTTCTCTTATAGCTGTAGTATATAGCTTGTCATGCTGTGGGTCAGAGAAGAAACAACATGGCGCTGCTTCGATATTATTATGATTAGTCCATATAACATCACCAGTAGTGGCATCTTGAACCCAAAGTCTTAACTCGACCATTCCTGTCGCTCTGCTTCCAACCTGGAATTGGGTTTTGCCATCATATTTATCGGTGTCAGCGAAACCAAAAGAAACTCTACTGCCAGTCTCTACAAGGAATGGTACAATACCTCTCTTAAAAGGGTTAAAAGAAGTATCTTGACGTTCTTTATATTCAATAATTCTGCCCCTTAAGATATAGTCTGATTGAAAATTCTTACCAAGTTTTTTTAACTCTTTGGTTGTTAAACCTTTATTGCCAGCAGTGCTCTTTTTGTTTTGTTCGTTTTTAAGAACATTTCTCATCGCATCTGACCAGTCTCCATCTCGTAGTTCTTTGGTGAGAGCAGACTCGCTAGAATTAGTGGATACGATATTTTCGTCCACCAAATATTCAAATACATCTTCTTGTACAGGGAAATTAAAACCGTTTATTGATAGGTTATCCATCAGAGCTTCAGATATTAGAAGATTCCTTCTTAGTGATGTGTCTATAGCTCCATCTGAGTAATCAACTAGAGGTAGAACTACAACAGATTTACCTTGTCCAACTGCATTGTATGGGGCGGTTGGCACAATTGGTCTATTTTCTTTTAAGCTGTGCCCGCAACCTGATAGTAGTAAGGCAAGAATACCAATAGAAATAATATTTAACCTGTTAAGCATGATTAACTCCTAATTATATACTTATTATAATAATGTTTTATATATTAAATGATACGTGGTTTTATTAGGATAACTAATTCTGTTTTTGTTGTAGCTTTAGTTTCAGAACTAAACAAGCGTCCAAGTAGTGGAATACTACCTAGTATTGGAACGGAATTACCTTCGTTTTTTGTGTTTTCAGAAATCAAACCGCCAATTATGAGAGTGTCACCATCTCTAACTTTAACTGTTGTGCTCATTTCTCGAACATTCACTACAGGTAGTCCAACCTCACCGAGACCAACTTTTTTGTATTGTACCTCTGTAGTAGTTAGTTCAGAAGTAACAGGAACTAAGTTCATTATGATAGAATTATCTTCCATTATTGTCGCTGTAATACCTAACCCTAGACCGGATAATAAGCTGTCTACGTTGGTAGTGTAAGTGACTATATTAGTATCGGTGTCTACGTCGGATTCAATAGAACTAATGTAAGTAATGTTTTTACCAACAGTTATTAGAGCTGGTTGGCCATTCATTACACTAAGTTTTGGGTTTGATAGTACTTTGGTGTCTCCTTGTTCTTTTAATGCATTTATAAGAAGCTTAAAATTACTAGTACCAAGGTTCACCGTTCCTACATGAAAAGCTGAACTATCTGGAATGGCATTATTGAATACATTGCCGCCGTTACCATATGTTACATTACCACCAACTTCAAATCCTTTCAATGCTCCAGACCAGTCAATACCAATGCTTGAACCATCGGTTAATGAAACTTCGATTATTTTCGCATCGATAGATACTTGTTTATAAATTTCTTTTTTTAAGCTAGAAAAATAATCATCTAGTCTATCTAATAGTGGTCGTGGTGCCGAAACGGTGATGAGCCCGATAGGCTTGTCAATTATGTACATGGTTCCACCTTTGGCAACTCTTCTTGCTGCTGTCGGTGTTTCTACATTTTCTTCCAATGGTTCATCATCATTTACCTGTGTTTGTTTGCTTACTTTTTCGTCTAAATTGGTGTCCCATGTGTCGAGTATGGCATCCATGTTTGCTTGAATATTTTCCCAAATATCAAATGGATTATCTTTACTTTCTAAAGCCATTGTTCCATCAATAGTATCAGCACCATCATTGTTCCCAAGCATATTTCCACCTGTTGAAGTGGTATAATTGCTTTTAATAAAAGGCATCGCAACATGAAATTGTCTTGTTTCTTTGTATTTTACTACGATAGTACTTTTCTCTACTTCATGGAAATAATCTACTTGACGTAGCATACTCTCTATCGCGTCATAAAAATCGTCATTAGCTTTAATGTCCACATCAACCAAAACATCTCTATTGACATCACTTGCCCAGGAAATATTCATGCCTTTTAAGGCGGTTAGACTTTTCAATATTTCGCCTAATGGCATAGGGCCGTTGTTGGAGCGAATAGTTGCACCTACCTTTATGGAAGTCTTTTCTTCACTGAAGGCTTCGTCAAACTTTTGTTGATTAACCTCGTATGCAGGTGTTTGATATTGTACAGGTAGTTGCTTTGGTCCAGTTTTCTTTTTAATGACTGGGCTACTGGAAATTAATTTTGACTCTTCAATATTTTGTTTTGAGTTTTTTTGTTCTGATAACTGATCGTTTTTATTGTTTGCAGAACAAGCCGATAACGAAACTATAACAAGTAATAAACAAGTGTATCTAAACATATGTTTTATGTACTTCATAAAAACCTCATGCATGTAAAGTTTGTATTTTAAAATGGGTGAAACCTACTGTATCTTAGAGCTAAGTCTTTCGTTAATATAGGATCTTAATGAAGGGTTTAGCTGAAACCCTGATGACAAAATTGCCTGATATTGCTGGTTAGCTTTATTGTATTGGCCCTCTTTGTCGTATACTCTTGCCATAGACACCATACTGTTTATAGATTCACCATACATTTTATGAAGTTTCTTTAGCAGTGACAATGCTCCCTTGTTGTTATCATTGTTCTCAGCAAAGGAGGCAAAGCTAATAATTGCTTCTTTGCTTGGTTTAGCATTACTAACACTTTGACGAAAATATTCAGAGGCTTCCTTTGTCCTTCCCATATTAGCCGAGCTAATTGCTGCGTATAAGGCAGCTTTATCATCTTTAGAATTATTTTTAAGTGCTTTTTGGGCATAATGAAGAGCTTTGGCATTCATGCCTAAATCAACTAAATATAAGGTAGAAATACGTGTTGCTATTTGGCTATTCTCAGGCCATAAATTACATGCTTTTGTATATTTACCTATTGCCAGCTCAATATTACCCCGTTTTTCATCCTTTCGAGCTTTAGCAATGAACTCTTTAGCCAATAATCTTTCTTCAGGCTGTTGTGCTGATTGCTCAATTATAAGCTCATCATTTGCGATTATAGATGCTATTGGCGTGATTGTAAGATCTCCACCTGAACGATCTGGCCATTCAAAGCCTTTACCTTTTGGATAAATAACTATCGTGTTAAATTTTTCCTCTTTACCTAAATCTTTTAGGTTGAGTACTACGTCAAGGACAAAATCCCATGGGACATCACTCATTGCTAATGTTAAGGTTCCGTTAACACTTTCATCAACAATAATATTTTGACCGGATATTTCTCTTAACAATCTGAATACATTGTGTAGATCTATTTTGTAAAAATCAACGCTTATTTTTTCTTTGTCATAACCAGAAAAAGCCTTTGTTATTGATTCGTTAGGTACCGTAGTTTGGCCGATTACTGGCGTATTTTTCTGAATTGTTTCTGATTCGAGTAATTTCTCTGAGGAGTCGATCAACTCGTCAAGGGTGGAATTATTTTTAGTCGCTGAGGTATCTTGTTTAGCGTATGTGGACGATGTTGCTATTAGGCTTATGGCACAAAAGAATATTGCTAATGCCGAATAGTTGATTTTATGCTTAAATGACATTATTGCTATTCTCCTTCTGGTTTAAGAGTCATAACCCTTTGTGTAGTTATTTTTTTTCCTGCTCTTGTTTTGGCAGTTTCTTCAACTATAACACCTTGTTTTGAAATTTCTGTGACCATACCTCTTTTACCTATGAGTGTTCCTATTCCTATATTATATCCTTGACCAATCCCGTCTTGAACCATTGCTATTTTTTTTGACTTACCTACAATTACCCCTACAACTTTTAATTGGTCAGGCTCAAAAATTTGCATGCCTACGAGCTTGTCGTTAGAATCCAAAATTTCATTCATATCAACCGTGGGAGATTTCTTAGCATCTTTTAAGAAAGGTATAAAAGGATCATGTCTGCCATCTAGCTGGTATTCAAACGAGGCTAATTCTTCGACCGGTTGACTAGTTTTCTTTTCTTCTGCTTTAGCAATACAAGGAGTTGCTAAAGCAGCGATAAGGCAAGTCGCCAAACATAATTTCAATCGTTTTAAGATATAATAATTTGTTGTCATATTTGCTTATCTCACTTATTACTTTTTGCCTTTTGGAGCTAACTTTTTGTTAGTGAATCGATAAGTTACAAGCGTACATGATGAAGAAAGTAGCATTTCACCTTCATCTCTAATTGGTGATCCCATTTGTACATTGCTTACTGAAACTATACGGTCTAGTTTATTAATTTGATCGAAAAAGAATCCAACATTATGATACGGCCCTCTTACCTTTATAGAGATTGGTATATCTGAATAAAAATCCCCTTTGGGTCTTTCGGCTAAGGGTTTAAACGATTGGAAGTCTAAACCAGAATTTATCCCTAAAGCGGAAATGTCTTTAAGTAACTGAGGAACTTCTTTTTCTTTTGGTAATTTAGCGGCAGCTATATTAAAATCTATTTCTGATTTTTTAGCTTCTTCTTCAAACTCTTTTAAACGGGAAGCCTGCTTTTTCGCCGTACTTACATTAGTCGTTGCAGTGTCTCTTTGTTGTTCTAATTGGGTGATTTGCCCTCTTGCAGGTAATTCAAAAAAATATCCATACACAAGGACTGGTAATAATATAAATCCAATAGCAATACCTATCTTACCATTTTTGGGTAAAGGTATGAATTTGTCGTCTAAAAACGTTGATATAGCACTATAGTTAATGTTCATAAAAGACAATTTAGTTAAGATTTTTTAGTTTTAGCCGTGTCTTTTTTAGGGGAAGACACAGCACAGTTAAGAGAAAATTTCTTTAAATTTCTACCGGCTACACTTTGCTGTGATGTTTCAGATAAGTTTACACTATTTATATACGAAGATTTCTTTAAGGTCTTCATGAAATCTGAAATAGTTCTATTGTCGAGGGCAACACCAGAAAAGCTGAGAGAATTTCCTTGCTGGCTGTAAGAATTGATCCATATTCTTTTGCTGTAGATGGCAGTTGAATTTGAAACTTCATCCATTATATGCACGGTAAGACTGGAGTTATTTTTTAATTCTTCGATGATTCCTTTTTTTCTGCCAAGTTCTTTTGTTTGACTTTTGAAATCTCTTATCTTTTTTAAGATAGGAGCATATGATGCTTCTTCACTTTTTAGTCGAGCAATTTCTTCAGATAAATTACTCTGTCTATTGGCATTCATAGTACCAAATACTGAGCAAATGAATACTACAAACAGTACAAGGCAAATAGTAAGAAATATTTGTTGCTTGGCCTCGGCTCTTCGTTTTAATTGTCGTACTGGTAGTAAATTTATTCTTAGCATTCTTGCACCGATTAATTTGCTCGATTAGATTACAGATTTCCTTAGTGCGATACCTGTTGCTATTGCCATTTCCGGGCTTATATCTTTGATATATTCTGGGTCAATCTTTTTTTCATCAAAACTAATGTTGTTGAATGGGGAACATAACTCAACTTTAATGCCAGTTTCCTCATTCAGAAATTCAGCAAAGCTAGTCACTTTTGCTCCTCCTCCTCCGAGGATAATTTTCGCTAAAGGAGATTTCTTATAGTTAGCATGATATAGGTCAATGGATTTCTTAATTTCTAATACCCATTGAGTGCAGGACTTGCTAAATATTTTTTGAATTTCAAAATTTCCTTCTTCAGGTTGTTTCCCACCGAGCTTTATCAGCTCAGCTTCTTCGAATTCAAGGTCTAACAAATCTTGAATCTGTTCTGTTATCTGTCTACTTCCCAATACTACGTCTCTTGCTACGACAGATAGG
Source organism: Desulfotalea sp. (assembly GCA_051531995.1). GTDB lineage: Bacteria > Desulfobacterota > Desulfobulbia > Desulfobulbales > Desulfocapsaceae > Desulfotalea. The sequence goes on along the minus strand of JAOPTU010000001.1, from coordinate 440,670 downwards.
CCTTCTGATAATATGTTGATGCTTATTTTAGATGCACCGATATCAACCATGGCCACGTTTGAAGAGTCAGTGCTAGAGTGCTCAAAGGAGTTTTCAAAGGCAAATCCGTCAATATCTACGAGTACAGGAATGAGTCCTAGGTCGTCAAACATAGTCAAGTATTCCTGGACTACGTCTTTTTTTGCAGCCACTAACATAACATCAGTTCTACCTTCCGGTGTTTCATTAGTTTTTAAGTCTTGATAATCAAGATATACATCTTCACGGTCGAAAGGTATATATTGCTCGGCTTCAGCCATGATATAGTCTTCCAGTAGTTTGTCTTCCATAGCTTGTAAATTAATCTTTTTTACAATTACAGAGTACCCTGATATAGAAAATCCAATCTTTTTATTTCTTATTTTTAGGTTTTTTAACAGGGTTGCAATTATATTGGATACTTCTTCGGGTGAGTTTAGAGTTCCATCGTCGACAGCATCTTCCGGTAGAAGAGCACTGCCCAAAGCCACTACACTGTAGTCATCGCCAGCTTTTTTCAATTGACAAATCTTTACAGCGTGAGAACCTATATCAATTCCAACTACTAGATCATGGGATGAAAAAAAAGGTAATTTCATGATATTCTTTTCTATTGCTCTGCTAGGATAAAGTTAATTACTAAAAAAATACTTTTAAAGTGCAGATAAATATGAATGCACTAAGTTTATAAAATTTCAAATATGTTTTTTCTTCCTGTATTAGAAGCAAATAAGCTATATTAATAGCCTATTTAGGCCATACAATTACAGTTTTGTCAAGCTTGGCGAAGATAAAGTTAGTGGTTATATAATGCCTAATTAGTACCTAGTGTGTTATTCTGTTAGGTTGTTGTGCTTTATCTTGTACTGTGGGTTTTCATTTGGCCGTTATATGGTATGTTCTTCTGCTAGGGGAATTATGGCTTTTTTTCCTAGAAACTTCATTGTAATAATAAAAAAATTACAGTAGCTTGGCTCAGGCATCTAGCTTTAGTTTTTTATGATGTTCATTTACTATTGTAAATATAGAGATTTTTTTAACTAAATAATTGAATAATGAGGCTTGCTGTGAGTGAAAAAGTAAAGGTTAAATCTGTGATTAGAGAGTATGCAGAGGCGTTTATTGTAGCGATTGTTTTGGCCTTATTTATACGTACTTTTGTCGTGCAAGCATTCAAAATTCCTTCTGGGTCTATGTTGCCCACCTTGCAAATTGGCGATCATTTGTTAGTGAATAAATTTATCTACGGCATTAAAATTCCATTTACCGGAAAAGTATTGGTTCCAATCTCTGACCCTGAAAGAGGAGATATTGTTGTTTTTAAATATCCTCAAGACCCTTCAATTGACTATATTAAACGAGTCATTGGTATCGGTGGTGATAAAATTGAGATTAAAAATAAAGTCATATATCTTAATGACCAAAAAATGAATGATCCTAATGGTTATTTAAGTGATTCACCTCTTTACCCTAAAGGTGAAAATCCCAGAGATAACCTTGGCCCAATTATTGTTCCAGAACATAAAATATTTGTTATGGGTGATAATCGCGATAATAGTTATGATAGTAGATTTTGGGGTTTTGTTGATCAAACGGCGGTGCGTGGTGAGGCTTTCATTCTATATTGGTCTTGGGACATCAAGAAACCACTTTTGTCGGTGGATAGGTGGACATCAATAAAATGGAGTCGTATCGCAAACATTGTTGATTGATCAACCGAAAATAAATAGCTAAATCTACTTCTACTTATTGGATATATTATGAAACCTAAATACATTTTTCCCCATAAACATATATTTGGGATAGAGCAAATGTCGGTTCAGGATATTAATTATATTCTTGATACCTCTTTGTCTTTTAAGGAAATATCAGAGCGACCCATTAAAAAAGTTCCTACTTTACGTGGTAAAACCATTGTAAATTTATTCTTAGAACCTTCTACTAGAACTAGATTGTCCTTTGAGGTTGCTGGGAAAAGATTAAGTGCTGATACCTTTAATATTTCTGGTTCAACAAGTTCCACTACAAAGGGCGAGACTCTGGTTGATACCGCTAAAAATATAGAAGCTATGCGCCCTGATGCAATTGTCCTTAGGCATTCTAGCTCTGGTGCAGCGCAGATTCTTGCAAAGCATATTAATGCTTCTATTATTAATGCTGGTGATGGAACCCATGAACACCCTAGTCAATCACTCCTGGATATGTTGACTATTAGAGAAAGGTTTGGTTCATTTGATGGCCTTAGAATTACAATTATAGGCGACATTTCCCATAGTAGAGTCGCTCTTTCCAATATTCTCGGTTTTACAAAAATGGGCGCCAAGGTTACTCTGGCAGGACCTGGTACTTTTATCCCTCCAGGCATCGAGAAATTTGGTGTTAAAGTCAGTCCTTCCGTTGCTGAAGCTGTAAAAGATGCCAATGTGGTGATGGCGCTTCGTATTCAAAAAGAGCGACAAAGTGACCCACTGATTCCAAGTCTTCGAGAATATTCCATCTGCTATGGTGTTAATAGTAAAATTTTGGAAACTGCCGCAGACGATGTTATTGTAATGCACCCCGGGCCTGTTAATCGAGGTGTGGAGTTGAATCCAGATGTCGCAGATAGCAAAGCTTCGGTGATTTTGGAACAGGTGACAAACGGTGTTGCTGTGAGGATGGCATTATTGTTTTTAGTGGCTGGTGGTGGTAAAAATATTGATGAGCAGGGGGTATAACTATGATAACTATATTTGAAAATGCGAGACTAATTGACCCCCGTAACGACCGTGATGAGCTTGGTACTTTATGGATTCAAGAAGATCGTATTGTTGAACCTCAATTACAAATACCAGAAAATGCAAAGACTATCGATTTAGCCGGTAAATGGTTGGTCCCTGGACTTGTGGATATGCATGTGCATCTTAGAGATCCTGGTCAGGAATATAAAGAAAGCATAGAAACTGGCACTGATGCTGCCGCAGCTGGTGGATTCACTGCGGTTGCATGTATGCCAAATACCGATCCAGTTAATGATAATGGTTCTGTGACAAGGTATATCATTGAAAAATCTGTGCCATGTTTGGCACGTGTATACCCTGTTGGTGCCATTAGCCAAGGTTTGAAAGGTAAAGAACTCGCTGAGTATGCTGAGATGAAAGCTGCCGGAATAGTAGCTGTTACCGATGACGGTAATCCAGTGGTTAATAGTCAGTTAATGAGACGAGGAATGGAATATGCCAATAGCCACAATATGTTGGTAATGTCTCACTCAGAAGAATCTTCTTTGAGCAAGAACGGTTGCATGAATGAGGGGTTCATGTCTACTAAATTAGGGCTGAAAGGTATCCCTTCGGTAGCCGAAGGAATCATGGTGCAAAGAGAAATCGCTCTAGCGGAGCTAACTGGTGCTCGCTTGCATATTTCCCATGTGAGTTGCAGGTCAGCCCTAGAGGCGATTCGTCATGGTAAAGAAAAAGGTATTCTAGTAACTGCTGAAACAGGACCCCATTATTTTACTCTTACTGATGAAGCTGTTGATGGTTATAATACCCATGCCAAAATGAATCCGCCTCTGCGATTAGAGGAAGATCGTTTAGCCATAATCGAGGCATTAAATGACGGCACATTGGATGCTATTGCCACTGACCATGCGCCCCATAATATCGTCGAAAAAGAGCTGACTTTTGATCATGCCGCATATGGGATTATAGGTCTTGAAACTTCACTCTCATTGTCACTGGCATTGGTTCGTGATGGTCATATTACTGCTACTCGTTTAGTGGAGTTAATGAGTGCTAACCCAACTAAGATACTATCTGTTCCTGGTGGTGATCTTTCTATCGGGAATATTGCCGATTTAACCGTGATTGATCCAGATTTAGAGTACACCTATGATGTGGAAAAAGGAAAATCTCGCAGTAAGAATTCTCCTTTTGATGGTTGTAAACTAAAAGGTGCGGCGGTACTAACTTTTGTGGCTGGTCGAAAATGCCATGAGCTGATTGGGTAGCTATTGTTTAGTAGTTTTTCTCTATGGGTAAAGGTCGCTTAATCTGAATGCTTTCGGGGGTGACCTCGGCCTGATATGCCAAAATTAATACCCCCGCCTTTTCGGCAATTTTTAAGTTCTCTGCATAAACAGGATCTATGTGGACGGCGGGGCGAAATTTACTCACATCTTCTCTCTGAATTAAGAAGAATATCGCTGCATTTTCTCCTTTTTCCTTTAGTTTTACTAACTCCTGTAAATGTTTGGTGCCTCGGGCTGTTACCGCATCTGGAAACATGGCTATGCCATTGTCCGCCATGGAACAATTTTTTATTTCCACATAGGTCTGTATCCCATCATGGTAAACAAGTAAATCTAGCCTACTGCCTTTAGAAACTGTGACCTCTCTTTTTATTTCAGTGGTTCCAGGAAATTCTGAAACCTTTCCAGCTAAAATTCCTTCCGCCACTATTGCGTTAGCTTTACTAGTGTTAACTCCGACCCAAGTCCCTTCGTAAATCATTTCCAGGGTGTTGGGGTATTTCCTCTTAGGATTATCAGAGGTCGATAGCAACACATCGCTTCCAGGGGTAGAACAAGTTTTCATTGTACCAGTATTTGGACAATGAACAGTAAGCACAGTTCCATCTGACATATTTATGTCGGCAAGGAATCGCTTATACCTTTTAATTAATTTCCCTTTAATAAGAGTTGTTGAAAAGTCCATATTAAACTGTTCCTATGAGATTAATTTATATTGCATATCAGAATATTTAGTGCTAAAGAAAGTTTGGGTTGGTTTAATGTGATTAAGTGTCAAAAGGATGATTGTGGTACTAATTATCATCTTTATATTAACGTCTTTTATTTTACACATAAAAAGGATGCGCCGCTATGAAATTAGGTATTAATGGACTGGGAAGGATTGGTAAACTGTCTCTATGGCATCATGCAGGACTTGGCCATTTCTCTGAGGTCGTTGTTAATATTGGCCGTGAAGTTGGTGGTGGCCTACATGACTTGGCGTCTTCAATTGAGAGGGACTCTAGCTTCGGAAATCTTGCTATGTATCTGCATGGGTTTAAGGGAGGGAGAGCCATTGAAGAGTTGAATGAGGAGCAGGGGACCATGTTGGTTGGTGGGATGCCTGTTAAAATCCTTCGTGAAACCCGTGATCCCCGCTTGATTAAGTGGCAAGATAACAATGTGAAACTGGTTGTTGATACCACAGGTGCTTTTACTGATCCAACAGCCGATGCTGAAGCCGCCAAGGGTGCTCTGCGTGGTCATATGCAGGCAGGTGCCGAAAAGGTTATTTTGTCCGCACCTTTTAAAATTAAATCTCAAGGTTTGTCAATGCCAGGAGATGCAGTGACTGTTGTTGCTGGTATTAATGACGACACATATGACTCAGGTCAACATTCTCTTATCTCTGCAGCCTCCTGCACTACAACTTGCCTGTCATATATGATTAAGCCTCTACTTGAAAAAGTAGGTGCGGACCGTGTCCTAAGTGCATCAATGGTCACTGTTCATGCTGCTACAGGAAGTCAGCAAGTGTTGGATAGACTACCAGCAGGTGGTGCCGTAGACCTTAGGAAGAATAGATCCATTTTAAATAATATAATTTTAACAACAACAGGTGCAGCCAAAGCTCTAGCCTTAGTGATTCCTGAGATGTCCACTATTGGTTTCATGGCAGAATCTGTGCGAGTGCCGACCTCAACAGGTTCCTTGATTATTTTAGTGCTAAACCTTCAAGATGAACTAAATAACCCGATGAAGCGCGATTTTATCAATGATATCTACCGTGATTACAGTGAGGCGAGTAAATATCTTCGTTATACTGAACAGCAAAATGTTTCATCCGATATTGTGGGCTTTCCGGTTGCTGCCGCAACAATTGAAGGAACAGAAACTCATACCAGAACAGCGAATATCCAGGTTAATCTTAGCAAGGTAAAAGCGGACTGTTTAATGCCAGGCGCCGATCCTGTGCTTGAGGTTCCAGTTACGCAAGCTGTGGTATATGGCTGGTACGATAATGAGCTGGGTAGTTATACAAATATGCTTGGGGATCTTACAACTCAAGTAGCTGAAAAAATGATATAAGTGTTTTTCGCTCGTTTTAGTTCAGATTGTAGAAAATTATGTGACACGTTTCGTATTTTACATAATTTTCTACATTTCTACTTACCGCAATGTTGGCTGTCACCATAGATTCTAATGATTATCCGTCCAGTAATCGAGGCAGATCTGCCTTATATTCTTGTTATCGAAAATCAATCACTATCCTCTTGGTCCATGGGGAGTTTACGAAGTGAGATTGCAAGTCCTCATAGTTTAATGTCCGTCCTTGAAATTAAAGGCATTGTTGTGGCATGGGGAGCTTGTCGCTTAGTAGCTGGTGAAGCAGAACTCATGAAGATTTCCGTTGATTCCCTGTACAGAAAACAAGGAGTAGGGTTTTCTTTATTGAGTCACATCGTCTGCCAGGTAGCAGAACTTGGAGGTGAAAAAATATTCCTTGAAGTTCGAAGTCAAAACAGTCCCGCCATATCTTTGTATAAAAAACATGGTTTCGCCGAGGTGGGCATCCGCAAAAATTACTATCATAATCCTGGTGATAATGCCTTGATTTTTGACAAGAAAACATCCTATACTAGCAAGTCGTAAAAATCAATTTACCTAATCCTCTTTGTGTCGCTTGTTGTAATAATAAGTTTTTCCAAGAAATAGTTGAATGAAATTTCTGGGTTAGGTCTGTGCGCAGTAAGTTAGATTGTCAATTAACTATGCAAAAGATTGCATTTGGAGGATATGTGAATTCGCTAAAAGACGTTAACCTAAGCGGTAAAAAAGTGTTGTTAAGGGCAGATTTTAATGTGCCCATGGATGATGACAAAAACATCACTGATGATATTCGTATCCGCATGGTTTTGCCAAGTATCAAATATATCATATCCCAAGGCGCAAAACTAATTATCTGTTCTCATATGGGACGCCCTAAAGGAAAGCCTGTCGCCGAATTTAGTCTTGCTCCTATCGCCAAACACTTAACTGCTGTGCTCGGACAACAGGTTCCTCTCGCTCCCGACTGTATTGGTGAAGAAGTCGAAAAGTTAGTTTCTACCATGACGGATGGGCAGGTCTTACTGCTGGAAAATTTACGTTTTCATAAAGAAGAAACTGACAATGATGAAATGTTTTCTTTTCAGCTAGCAAAACTTGTCGATGTTTATATAAATGATGCCTTTGCTGTTTCCCACAGAGTCCATGCTTCCGTTGTTGGTGTGGCGAAATTAGTGGCAGAAAAAGGTGCTGGTTTTTTGCTGCAAAAAGAGATGGATTACTTTCATAAGGCAATGAACAATCCTATTCGTCCATTGGTGGCAATCGTAGGTGGTGCTAAGGTTTCCTCTAAGATTGGTGCCCTTGAAAATATGCTGGATAAGGTCGATGCAATGGTAATTGGTGGTGCCATGGCAAATACATTTTTAAAAGCCCAAGGTTATGATATGGGAGGTTCGTTAGTTGAAGATGAATTTCTTGATACAGCCACAAGTTTTATGCAAGCAGCTAAAAAGAAGGGCTTGAAAGTATATCTTCCTGTGGATTTTGTGGCGGCTGATTCATTTTCAGCAGATGCTGTCACTAAAACCGTGCCCGCCGATAGCGTCCCACCTAAATGGATGGCCTTGGATGTGGGGCCAGCCTCAACAATTTTATTTCAGGAAGCATTGGCTGGTGCTGGAACAATAGTCTGGAATGGGCCAGTGGGGGCGTTTGAAATGGATGCTTTTGCTGGTGGAACAATGGATTTATGCAGAACAGTGGCAAAATCCCAAGCTCTTTCCATAACAGGTGGTGGTGATTCCAATGCTGCTGTTAAAAAATCGGGTGAGTCTGATAATATCTCATATATGTCCACTGGTGGAGGAGCATTTTTACGGTTGATGGAAGGTAAAACATTGCCGGGAGTTGATGCATTAGGTTAATTAAAATATTTTGACTTTTGATTAAATGGGAGAGAGCATGAAAAGAAAAAGTATGATCGCTGGAAATTGGAAGATGCATATGACCGTGATGGAAGGTTGCAATCTGGCTGCTGCATTGAAGAGCCTATGCAAAAAATATGATGACCGCGAAGTGTTAATAGCTCCTCCATACACAATCATGAGTGAAGTGTCCCATGTTTTGCAAGGTAGTGATATCCTAGTGGCATCACAGAACATTGCTTGGGAAGAAAAAGGTGCTTTCACTGGAGAAATATCTCCAACAATGCTACTGGATACTGGTGGTTCCTGGGCTATTGTCGGGCACTCTGAAAGGCGACAAATCTTTTTTGAGACTGATGAGCTTATTAATCAGCGGTTAACGGGTGCCCTGCATTTTGGTGTGGGTTGTATTTTGTGCATTGGTGAGACCCTAGAAGAGCGAGAAGCTGACAAAACATTTGCTGTTTTAGAAACTCAAATTAGAAAAGGTTTGATTGGTGTAAATGCTGAGCAGATGAAAAATGTTGTTGTTGCCTATGAACCAGTTTGGGCTATTGGTACAGGTAAAACTGCCAGCACATCGCAAGCTCAGGATGTCCATGCTTTTTTAAGATCGTTAATTTCGGAGATGTTTGAGAAAAATGTTGCCGATGAATTACGAATATTGTATGGTGGCTCGGTCAAGCCTACCAATGTTGATGAGTTAATGTCGCAGGAAGACATTGATGGAGCTCTTGTTGGTGGTGCTGCGCTTGATTCTGAATCTTTTGGACGAATTATTAATTTTTTATAGGATAAAAGCAGAGTATGGATACTCTTCTAACCATAGGTCATGTTGTTGTTTGTTTGCTCTTAGTTGGCATTGTGTTATTGCAACACGGTAAAGGTGCCGATGCGGGTGCTGCTTTTGGTGGTGGCTCAAGTCAGTCTGTTTTTGGCTCAGAAGGGCCAGTGCCCTTGCTGAATAAGATCACGACTGGAGTAGCAATTGTTTTCATGATTACATCCATGGCTCTAGCATTTATCACGTCTCGATCAGACACCGGTTCGATTATGACTGATATTATTGCTAAACCAGTTGCAACGGAGACTAGCCAAGTGGCAACTCCAGTTGTGAATACTGAGGCTGCTAAAGCCAAAGAATAGATTTGTTTTTGTGTGCCGGAGTGGTGGAATTGGTAGACGCGCACGCTTGAGGGGCGTGTGGGGCAACCTGTGTCGGTTCGACTCCGACCTTCGGCACCAAATTTTTTATAAGGACGTCCTCTAAAGTCCTATGAAGCCCCGACCAGCAATGGTTCGGGGCTTTTTTTTGTCCAAAATTGGATTAATCGGGGACAGACCACGTTTCAAGATTATTTCTTTCCTAGTATCTTCTGTTTATGTATTGAAAATAGCGCTGGCCTAGCCGTTTCATTAAATTGCCAGCACTTGGTTAATTTTAGGAGTGAGGAGAAGGTGAGCATGTTACTGAGCTACATGTGCTATAGCGTGCATCACACAGGTGGCAGATATGGTGCAAGAATGAGGAGATGGCATCACGACCAATAGTTCCAACATTTGACCTAACTATATAATTAAACTAATATGTGAATATACTGTGTTGATATGATAAATTTTAATCCAGTTACTGAACCCAATAGAAAGGGGAATTCTTATCTGTTATTACTACTCATACTGCAAATTAGAAGTACCCTTCTGGGCCTAACACCTAAATACAGGAGAGTTTTAAATGAAACGACATTTTGTTTGGATCGTCTTGAGTATCTTTCTGTGTGTATTAACATTTCCGGCAATCAGTATAGCTTACGACACTGCGCTTGCGGATGCTATAGACACAGCTACAATAAACTCTAGAGATAATTCCAAAAAAGCACCTGAGGGTCATCCAGATTGGTACTTATATCCCCTCCTGCCTGAAGATAAACAAAACATAATAACTATATTGGATACTGGTTTAGATGTTAATGAGTTAAGCCGTAGAGGACAAACGTCGCTAAACTTCGCGGTGTCCAGTGGAATGCCTGAGCTTGTTAAATTTTTAATTGCTCAAGGTGCAGATGTGAATAAAAAATCAAAAAATGATTCTTCATTTCCACTTTACACATCTTGCTATCATGGTGATAAAACAGGATTCGAAATAGTTGAATTTTTGTTAAAAAATGGAGCTAACATAAATGCTCAAACTAGATGGGGCGAGACAGCTCTTCATCAAAGTGTATTGAAAGGTTTTGTGGAAAAAACTAAAATTCTTTTAAAATATGGTGCAGTTTCAACACTAGACGAGAGAGGTAAAACACCTGCGGATAAAGCGCGAGAACAGATGAAACGTTACAAAAAAGGTGATGAAAAGTTCAATGATTATGAAGAGGTACTTTCTTTGGTTAAATAGCTTCAAAGGGTAATCCTCCATAAACCTTTTATATTTTATATAGGTTTGTGGAGGGGGCAGACCACGTTTTAAGATTCTTTGTGCCCTACCGTTTTCTGTTTTGGTCGGCCAGCGTTGCCTGGAGTCACTCTGCAATTAAGAGTTTTGCTTATTTCAGCAGCAAACCTGGCATTACCTAGAACAAAATTGCCATTTGTACTTTTTCTGATTTTTTCAATATCCCCTGGGTCAAGTTCATATTGGAAAAGTTCTCGATAAGTAGATTGGCGTTGTTTCTTGTTCTTGCCAAGGTTTTTATAGAGTAAGTGAGGCGTTATAATTTTTGATGCTTCACCATGAGCATTGCATTTATAACTGGACCATTTATATTTTTCTGGTTGGTTTACCATATTGGCACGAACCGGATTCATCTCAATATAGCGTTGGCAGGTAAATAGATATTCTTCCTGCTGGATGACGCTGGAGCGAAAGCGCCCCTCCCAAAGCGTACCACTACGTTTATATGTTCTATTTACATACTGAACATAGCGCTGGCCTAGCCGTTTCATTAAATTGGCTGCACTTTGGTTAGTTTTAGGAGTGAGGAGAAGATGAACATGGTTAGTCATTAAGACATATGCATGAATGGTACATTGGGTAATTTTTGCATACTCTTTCAACCAGTCGAGATAAAATTGATAATCGTCCTCACAGAAAAAACATGGTTGGCGATTGTTTCCTCTTTGAATTATATGCAATGGAACTTTAGGTATTATGATTCTTGGTCGTCTTGGCATGGGAACAGTATAACAAAAAGTTAAAGAAAAGAAAGATATAAACGTGGTCTGTCCCTTATTGAAGTTCTATTGAAATTTTTATTGAAATTAAATACGTAATTAGGCGTATTGTATTATAATTAAATCTGAGCAAATTATTTATTGTTTCAGTTAAAGATAGGAAAAAAATAGAATGACTGTATTTTTGAAGTGGTAGAAAGTAACGTAGAAATATTATTTATTTCACTAGATTTTGAAATTTAGGAATGGTTTTGTTTTGATAAATATTATGGGGAAAAGAATGGCAGAATTTAACAGAATTGGAAAACAAAGTGTGTGCAGTATTCTCATTTGTTTGTTGTTTGCAGGGAGTTTGTTTTTCTTTGAGAACAATGCAATTGCAGCAAACAAGTATTCGCCGATTGTTCAAGAGTTGTTGGTCATGTATAAGGCTAACCCTGAGGTTTTGGACAAAGCTTTGGTAAATGCTGCCACCCCACCGACAGGGATGTGCTCTGTGTCTCCGGTAACAGGGAAACCGTTCTGCTGGAACGGTAAATCTATTCACGATTTGCTCGATTTTTTTGATAATTGGGTGGATTTTACCCCAACACCTCAAGATGATGGATTCGAAAATTATCAATTGTTTTATGATTTCTGCTACAACAATAAATATGCAATTCAATTTGTCGAAACAGAACCTTGGTTAAGCTGGACAAGAGATTTTACCAAAGCCCGTGGAGAGAAGATGGATGGCCCTGTGGAACCAGAAATAATTCAAAAATGGAAAGATTTTCTAGGTTCACATTGGGATGATTATATAATTCCAAAAGGTGGTTTCACGTCATTCAATCAGTTTTTCATTCGGGAAATAAAACCGGAAAAAAGGCCAGTTTATGGTGATGACACAATTCTCGTGGCCCCTGCAGACAGCGTAATTAATGCCATTAATTATAATTTGACCACCACAACACAAGTTAGCACTAAATTTTATGAAAATCTGAATATTAAAGAGCTTTTAGATGGATCAAAATATGCAGATACATTCAATGGTGGTACCGCCCTATCTTGCGTACTATTGCCTACAGTTTACCATCGTTATCATGCACCTGTGGGTGGGGCTGTCATAGAATCTAGATCTATTGACGGAGCTTCTTTTGGTATGGAAGGAGATTTTTATAATTATTATAATAATGGCAATATTGGAGGCTATAAAGCAAGATTTGGAGTCTTTGGAACATACCATCGTGGGTATTATATAATAGAAACAGAAAAATACGGTCTTGTGGGAATGATTTCCGTGGGATTGGACGATGTTAATTCGATTAATTTCGATGCAGGATTTAAAGATATTCCTCTTAAGCAACCGATCAAAATTGTGAAAAAAGGTCAAAGGCTGGGGCATTTTGCTTACGGAGGTTCCACGGTTATTCTTTTATTTCAGCCGAATGTTTTCACAGGTCTGAAAATTAATCAAGGCCAGCAAATTAGTATTTTAAATAAAATTAAATGAGATAAATCAAACAGTTTGATTCCCGCCTTCCACCAATATTTTATATCAGGGCTTCCTTTAAAGCCCACTAACGCCCCGACTAGTAATGGTTAGGGGCGTTTTTTTATGTCTTTCTAAGGATGAACGAAAATCTGGGAAACGTTGTAAGGTTCTTTGTGTAATACGTATGAGTCCCATTTTTGTTTTAACATTAATAGCTATAAGGTATCCAAGACATTGGGGAGGCGGCTACGAATTGATGCGTAAAGATATCCTGGGGGACAGTTACTCTGATCAATTTTTTTGGTTGATTTATAATTTAACCCTGGGGAACATGCGAACTAAATGAAATGTCGATATTGCTTATATGTCTGTTGCTAGGGTTTTCGTTCGTGTTGAGTTTCTGGGTTTTTTGGTTTCTAGAGGCATCGTGAACTCTTCACAAGTAAAGTGATTTACTTTTTCTTCGGTAGATTATCCAATGTGCCTGGATAATCTACCAAAGCGGCTGCAATTCATGTTTTTTTTATGTTGTTGGGTATTTCGTAATAATATCGGTGTAGGTTGATTGTTGTGTTTACTCTTTGTCATCTTTTCTTTTCTAAAATCTCTTATTTGGCTAACGTTATTTGTTTATCTGCCGTTGTTAAGCCTGATGATTCTGTAGAAATAGAGTTTGATTAATTTACGCATTGTGCTTACTCTTATTAGTAGTGAGAGCTAAACTGTCTTACGGGATAGTATTAAGAAAAATTTAATGAGAGAAAAATATGATTAAATTAACTGATATAAAAATGAAAACTAAATTGATTTCTATTCTTGTTTTAACAGCAATGGTGCCATTAATTGTGAGTGCTATTTTTACTTATAAACTTGTCAGTAAGGCTTTGATGCAAAAATCTTATGACCAATTAACTGCGATTCGTCAGATAAAATCAAATCAAATCGAATCTTTTTTCAAAGAACGGTTAGGAGATGTATTGGTTCTTGCAAACAATCCAACAACTGTTAAGGCATATCAAGATATAGACAGGGCGTTTAAGGAGGAAAGTGGAAATGGTGGCTCTTTTCAAGGAAGGCTGAACGGCGCTTATGATGCTCCTTCAGCTTATAAAAGTGTTCATGATGAATATTTTGACGTGCTAGAATATTATATGACTCAATATGGATATTATGATTTGTTTTTTATGGATGCACAGGATGGTGATATTTCTTTTACCGTTACCAAGGAAGCAGATTTTGCGCAGAAAACTAGCGATATAGATTCTTCATTGAAAGATGCTTGGGTAAAAGCTAAAAATGGTCAAGTGGCTCTTTCTGATACAAGACCATATTCTCCATCAGCAGGTGCACCAGCAATTTTTGTTGCTGCTCCAATAAAGAAAAATAATATTATTATCGGCGTTGTTGCCTTGCAGATTTCTATTGATGTAATAAATTCAATTATGCAGGAGCGAAGTGGCTTAGGAGAAACAGGTGAGACATATTTGGTAGGCTCCGATTTGTTGATGCGTTCAGATTCTTTTCTCGACCCTGTCAACCATACAGTTTCAGCATCGTTTGCGAATCCTTTGAAAGGAAAGGTGCAAACAGTGGGGGCTGAAAATGCAATTAATGGACAATCAGGTGCAGAAGTCATAATTGATTATAATGGTAACCCTGTGCTATCTGTTTATAAACCTATAACGCTTGGTGATTTTACATGGGGACTTTTAGCTGAAATTGATGAGGCTGAGGTTAAGCAACCGATTAAAACATTATTGGTATGGATTTGTGTTATTGCTGTTGTTCTTGTTCTGTGTTCTGCAATCGTAGCACTGTTTGTTGCAAGTCAGATATCTGGGCCTTTGGTTAAGAGTGCTGAGCTTGCCCTTGCTATTTCAAAAGGAGATTTGACCCAACAGTTAGATATTGATCAAAAGGACGAAGTCGGTCAACTGTCTGCTTCTTTAAATTCTATGTCGAAAGCTCTTAGGGCAATGTTTATTGAGATATCTGGAGGCGTTAATACGCTTACTTCTTCTTCGGTTGAATTATCTTCAATTTCTTCTGAAATGTCTTCAGGGGCAGAAGAAACTTCACAAAGATCTAATTCTGTTGCAACGGCCGCAGAAGAAATGAGTGTAAACATGAATTCAGTAGCAGCAGCTTCTGAGCAGGCTGCTACAAACGTAAATATGGTTGCTGCGGCGGCAGAGGAGATGACAGCAACTATTAATGAAATTTCTTCAAGCACCGCAAAAGCAAACTCTGTCACAAGTGAAGCCGCTGTGCAAACTTCTACCGCAGCAGATCGAGTTAATGAGCTTGGTAAAGCTGCAAATGAAATTAACAAAGTTACTGAGACTATAACTGAAATTTCAGACCAAACTAATTTACTGGCTCTTAATGCTACTATTGAAGCTGCTAGGGCTGGCGAAGCAGGAAAAGGTTTTGCCGTTGTAGCTAATGAAATTAAAGAACTAGCTAAGCAAACAGCAGAAGCTACTCAGGAAATAAAGAAGAAAATTGCAGCAGTTCAAAATTCAACTGATTTAACTGTGGATCAAATAGAACAGGTTAATCAAATGGTACAGCAGGCGAATGAGATGACAGGAACAATTGCATCTGCCATTGAAGAACAGTCGGCAACCACACAGGAAATTGCAAATAATGTTATACAAGCCTCACAAGGTATTCAAGAAGTAACAGCCAATGTCGCAGAGAGTTCTGTTGTCGCGGGTGAGGTTGTTCGGGATATAACAGAGATTGATGTTGCATCTACAAAGCTACAGGCAAGTTCTGGTCAAGTGAGTGAAAGTTCAAAAGAGCTTAGTGAGTTAGCGGAAAATCTTTCTGCAATGATGGGAAAATATAAAGTTTAGGTAGGGCGATAAAAGTATCTAAAATAGATGATATTATAGTGACAAGATGGATATGTTGTTTGTTACTCTTTAGTCCAACTACTGTGAAGATTATTTAGCAGTAGTTGGGGTACCGTCCTAGATGGGCATATTTATTAAAGACTATCTAGGGAAATTGCTATTTTGCTCAACTTCTTCGTTGAACTTAAAGTTTTAACCTTCCTCCATCGTTACTATCCTTAGCATTTGTCAGGGTGCATCCACTTAATGTGGTGAATGCACCTTAAGTTTGAGAGCTATACAAAGTGCCAATGAATTAATTAAATAATTTATCCAACGCACCACCCAATTCTTTTTCCACAGTTTTTTGGATCTCTTCCTTAACTGCACCCTGGATTAGCTCGTCAATTGCTATCCCGTAGCTAGGGTTTTGCCAGGTTCCAGTGAGCTTAAGTGGGATTGTTTTGTCTTTTAGGAATTCTAGATCGCCACGATTTTTGTAGGTATCACCTATGTTTACATTTAGAGAAAGGTTTAATTTCTCAGTCATTAAGTTGGTGTTACCATTACCATTTGTTTTAATAAATGGTGATACCATTGCTATTTTTTGAGCTGTTGCTAGACCTTTGCCGAGCTTAAACTTCATATCTAGTGAAGAAAATTCTGTTTTTTGCTCTGAATTGGCCTCAGTTGCTTTTTTAGTTGTAGAATTGGTTTTTATTAAAGCTTCAGCTTTTTTTATCAGGTCAGTAATATCGACACCGTAAATAGCACCATCTTTAATTTGTGCGGCAATACTACCTCTTATGTTTCTACGGAGTCTATATTCACTTAATCCAGTTCCACTAACATTAACTTGGGCGTTGGTTGTTCCTGCTAATAGGCCAGTTTCAGCAGCGGCTTGTAGCATTGGTCTAATTTGAATACCAGAAATATTTTTGGTGGCTGTAAATGTGTGAGGTCTTCTATTTGTATTAATTTTTGCCTTGGCTTTTATGGTTCCCTTATAAAGATTAGCAGAAAAATTGGTCAATTTGATAATGCCTTTTTTAACCTGCATCTTAATATCTATGTCGGTTGTTAAAACATTGGATGATTTTAGTTTGCCAATATTTAATTTTCCTTCAATATCAAATTTTCTTAGGAAACTTAAGTTTGGCTCAACTTTAGATAACTTCTTAGGAGTAGAAGAGCTTTTTCCTTTTTTGGCGGCTTTAGGATTTGATTTGCTGGATAGAAGTTTATCTAAGTCTAGTTCTTCTGATTTAGCTTGGAATCTTATTTTGCTGATTTTTCCGTCAACATATTTAGCGTTACCAGCAATTTTGGAGTCTCCTTGACGAAGAGTGAACTTGCTAATTTCAGCGGTTGAGTTGCTCAAGGTGTAACTGATGTCGGAGCTTAAAAGGATTTCAACCTTGCCTTTCGGAATATCTTTTCCTGTAAGTATGGTTTCTATTTCAAAATCTTTTATGGCGATGTTATCGTTTGATTCACTAACTATAACTTCTCCCTCTCCGTTAATTTCTATCTTGAGGCCATCGGCGTTACTTATTAACTCGAAAGCTAGTTGGCTAGAGCTGCCAGCTTTAAATTGATCAAGCTCGAAATTCAATTTTGAAATTTCTTTTTTAGTTTTCTTCTTGTTGTCAATTATTAAGGCGCTAGCATTTTTTAGGCTGATCCCTGCGAGACTGATGGTCCATGGTGTTTTGTCAGCTTTTTTTGATTCCTCAGCGGTTGCAGTTTCTTTTTTATCTTTTTGCTCTTGTTTTGATTTTGTAAGAGTATCCAGGTTGGAAGTGCCATTTTTTAGGGTTTGGATAAAAAATCTTGCATCGTTAAGTTGTAATTGACCAACTTCTAAATGGTGTGATAGGAGAGGCATCACAGAGATGCTTAACTCTGCTTCACTAAATTTGATTAAATTTTCTTCAGCAAAACCAGGAGGGTTTTTGAGTGATGTTTCTCCGATTGTAAAGCCAATACTCGGGAAAAAGCGCCAGCCGATGTCACCTTTTATGATTAGTTCTTGGTTAGTTGTTTCCTTAACTTTCTCACTTATCAGGTCTTTAAACTGATTTGGGTCTATAGTTGTAACGAGTACGACGAGACCAGCAATGCTTAAAAGTAAAAAGCCTGCCACGATTCCTAGTATTTTTTTCATAATTATCCTCAATTAATTTTCACGAATCTGGATATTGGTTTCTGGATTTACCTTAATATCTTCTAGGCTTTTGCCATTCTGTCTTTAAATCGTATTGCTTTGCTAAGTTAAAAGCAACTTCCATGAAGTTTCCAACATCATTTATGCCGTGTGAATCGTCACCAGGAGTAATGGCAATACCAATTTCTTTGGCTTTAAGTAAAATGTCTTTTGTAAGGTAGGGTTCGCTAGCGCCCTTTGCTAGAGCACGTAGATTGAAGTCTAAGATGCAATCGTATTTTTTTATTAACTCTAAATTTCTTTCGATACGAGACATGATTTCTGGCTTTTTTATCCGTTCTCTGTAGTTGTCATCAAAGATTCTTACGAGGTCAAAATGACCAACCACGGCAGGTTGTAATCTTTCAATCATGTCCTGCTGTATGTCGAAGTATCGGCAGTAGAGATTATCAATTCCGCCCACGGCATCAGCTGTAGTGTTGTACTGCTTTTTTGAATAATCTATACCCATATCGTCTACAAAATGGACAGAACCTACGATGTATTCAGGGGAAAATTGTCGTATTAGTTCGTGGACAAAATCTTCGTAACCCGTGTAGGTTTCAATCTCCATGGCAGGGATAATTTCGATCTTGTGCCGATATTTTTCTTCAAGTCGTCGACATTCCTTCATGTATAGACCAAATCTTTCTAGCAAGCTTTCTGCTGTCAGTCCGTGTTGCTTTTGATCTGGATAAAGTAGGTCATTACTTATGGCTGGGGTATGTTCGGTGATTCCTACCCAGGAGAAACCTAACTCTATATATCTTAGTATGATATCTTCTAAGTCGTCTGTCGCGTGGTTACAAAATTGACCGCTGTGCCCACCGTGAACTGAAACTGGTTTTGGATTCATGGTATTTTAGTGTAATGATTTTCCGGTGCTATTCATGGCTAAACTGCTATTCCTGACACCCTTTAGTGCTGCTAGTTGATCCGCTAGTGTTTTTACATCTACCGCCTTGCCTTTGACAATGATAACTTCTAGGCAGTTATCATGGTCCATATGGACATGGGTAGTTGAAACTATTTCGTGGTGGAAATTATGCTGAAGTTCAGTGACTTTTTTCTGTGATTGTGATTGGTGATGGTCATATACTAAACTAATCACCCCCATTACATCCCGGTCTTCTTGCCATTCTTTTTGGACAAATTTTTCCCGAATTAAATCACGCACTGCCTCAGAGCGGTTGCTGTATGATTTACTAGTAATATATTTATCAAAGATCTCAAGGAGACTTTCTTCTAGTGATATGGAAAATCTTTTAAGCATTAATATCCCTTTTTTGTGCGAGGAGAGTAAGTTTTAACTAGATAATAGTTAGACTGAAAATACCAAATTTTATAACAAATACTACATAAATATTACAAACAGTTATTGGTCCTTGGCGAAGGGTTGTACTTGAAGATCTAACCATATTTACCCATAAGTTAATGGTTGAAAATTTAAAGCCCAGTCTTTTAAATACTAGTCTTTTTCAGGTTCAATTTTCGCACGATAAATTACTCTGCCAAAGATAAATAATAGCAGGATGGAGAATGCTAACATATACCAAGGGAAATAGCTTATGGCCTCCTGAAAAGCCAAATCAGAAATAGCTTTTTCACTCAGAGTAGACGTTTGGTTTTTTGCTGTTAAAAATGTGGTTAAAACAGCGAAAGCTACGCCTATAGCACCATAACTCAAATTAAAAGCTAATCCTTTAAAACTAAGAACTGTGGCTCTATTTTCAGAGGATGTAATCCTGTTTAAATAGTGGCTAGTAAGAAATGATGTAAGTGTTAATCCTGTAAAAATAAAGACCATAGATAATAGTCCAAAGGGGATAGTAAAAAAACAAAGCCCACTAAGACCGAGAAGACCGATGATACCAGTAATGGAAATATTGGTAGCAGGAGTATACTTTTTTACACAATATTCTGCTAGTTTTGGCGTAAATAAACCTAAAACAGCGGCACTGGCTCCAATGATTCCAAAGCTAGCATCGGGTAGTCCAATTTGGCGATAATATTGGGAGGTCATGGTGGCGATCATTCTCAGCACATGATCGTAGGACATGGCTATTATAATTATCGCTAGGGCAAATGGTGTTGACAGTATCCAGCGACCAGCTTGCATTGTCTTTTTGAATGCTTCTCGGGTACTGAATTTATTAATATCTCTAGATTCGCCCACCTCTTTGATTGCGGATACACAGTAAAAAGCCATGACTGCAAGAACGAGGGTGAAAATTATAGGTAATCGCATGGTAATTTGCTGGGAGACTGATATTTCTAGACCGCAAAAGTCAAATATTTTCTGCATTGCAGAAGAATCATAAATTAATGCTCCAATGGTAACAGAAATTATGGTTCCTATGGATCTAGCTCTCATTTGCAGGCTTAATACGTCCGGCCAAAATTTTTCCAGGCCCTTTTCAACAAGACTATCATAGGCGATAGCTTCATCCGCCCCACTTGCCATTGCCTCGGCTAGACCACTTAGTATTCGATTAATAAGAAATGCAATAAAAACTAAATTGGCGTTACCCAGAGGAACAAAAGCGATGATAGCAAGTTCAAAAATCATCGATACAGAGGTTAGAACGAGTAATTTCTTTCTACCAATTAAATCTGCTAAAGCACCAGATGGAACTTCGGCACAAACTATAGTAATGGCCCATATGGTGTTTAAAAGAGCAAATTGTTGAATGGTAAGACCGTAATCAAGGAAAACGATAGTGAAGACGGGGTAGTAAAATCTTGCATTAAATAACACTCGAAAAGCTATGAACAATCTAATGTTTTTAAGAGCAAAGGCTTCTCGGTTATCTTTCTTCATAATTATAAATTTAACCCGTTTATTCTGCTAGAGGAAGAAAATTTATGCTCAAAATATTTTATGACGGTTGATAAGCTAAAACAAATCAACAAATACATAATACTAATAATAATCCATACTTCAAGGCTAGCCTGGGTTGAAGCCATTACTTGCATGCCTTGAAAAGTTAATTCTTGAATGGATATTATCGCCACTATGGATGACCATTTAATAGTATTGATGAATTCTCCGGCGAGGGCAGGGAGCATGGTTCTTATGGCTTGGGGTAAAATTATTCTCTGGAGCTGTTTAGGTCTGCTTAGTCCTAGAGCTGCAGATGCTTCCCATTGACCTCGATCTACAGCTTCTATTCCAGCTCTAACAATTTCTCCAATATACGCACCTTGAAATAGGGCAAGAGTGATTATCCCAGATAGAAAAGGTATTAGATTTTCGGGGCTAGTAAAGACAAATTGTAAGAAAATGATAGATGACTCGGAAAGGCCGTTTATGAAATCATCAACAGGTAAAAATGAAAAAAATTGGTCACTAATAAAATAGTAAAAAATAAAAATCAAAACCAAAGGAGGGGTGTTTCTGATTAGGGCAATGTATGTTGTTCCTGTAAGGCGTAAGAAGAGTCTAGGGCTGGTCCTCATGATACCAGTAATAAATCCAATAATTATGGCAATAATCATCGCCCAGATGGATATGCGTATGGTGGTTAGCAGGCCTTCTATAAGAACACTGGAGCTTCCTTCACCAGTCTCAGGATCTATGTAATATATATAAGGAAGAACAGCCTGCCAGTTCCAGTTGTAGTTCATTCCCCAGAAAAGGCGGTAAACCACAAAAGTGCCGGCAATGGTACTGGCAAGCAAGAGTAGCCCATCAAGAACAGTAAATTTGTTTTTTAAGCGCATATCTCCTGTCCTTACGTGCTAGATGAAATCAGTGTTCTATTTAAGTTGGTCAGCCCAATCTTTAGTGTTGAACCAGTAGTCGTGTCGCTCTTGTAACCAACCTTCTTTTTCAACGATGGTAATCCAAGCATTGAAAAAAGCAAGGGTGTCAGGATCACCTTTTCTTAGAGCAAAACCTATGGGCTCTTGGCTAAAGTTACCTTTTACTGGATTGTATAAAAAATCACTGTAATCTAAGGCTTCATAAGCAGGTCGAGGGGAAGATCCCACAACTGCATGAACTTTACCGTTTCTTAGTTCCTGGTAGGCTTGAGTCTCAGTGTCGAACATTCTTAGTGTTGCTTTTGGCATATACTTTTTGGCGGCAACTACAGCACTTGTGCCAAGTTTCACAGCAATTTCAACACCTTCTTTGTTAAAGTCAGCAATGCTTGTGTAGTTAGGAGCAAGTTTTTGGTTGGCAACAATACCCATGCCAGAATAGTCGTAGGGCTTAGTGAAGTTAACTTTTAATGCTCTTTTGGTTGTAATGCCCATACCACCAATTACAACATCAAATTTACCAGTGATAAGAGCAGGAATAATTCCGGACCATGCGGTTGGAATAAATTGCACTTTTACTCCCATATCTTCCGCTAGTCTTTTTGCCACATCAATCTCAAAGCCTATTAGTTCGCCTTTTTTGTTTTTCATGGCCCAGGGTTGAAATATGTCCATCCCTACTTTTAACACCTTCTTTTTTTGCACTTTGTTAATGGTGCTAGAATTAATCAACTCTCGTTGAATATTAGCAGCGTTTGCAGTGCTGATAAAAAATGTAAATAGTAGAAGAGTTATTAAACTTCTGCTGATAATTGACTTCATGATTGCCCCTTGAATTATATATTTCGACGATTTCTATATTCCAACACGTTCACTATGAGCGATAAGAAAATATTTATACATAAATAGAGTACGGCAACAGTGAACCAAATTTCAAATGTTAAATATGTCTCAGCCACTAGGGCTTGAGCCTGCATGGTTAAATCGTATATGGCGATGGTGCTGACTAGGGCTGAATCTTTAATGAGAGAGATGGCTTGGCTAGTTAAAGGCGGTGTGACATTTCTCAATGCCTGGGGTAAAATTATATAGCGGTACCTAGCAAAAGTAGATAGGCCAGAAGAAACCGCAGCCTCGTGTTGTCCTTTGTCGATGGAAATAATACCAGCTCTAAAAATTTCTGAGGCATAGGCTCCTTCGAATAGTGAAAGTGCAATTATAGCTGAGGTAAATCTTTCAAGATCAAGAATTGGCCCTAGGACAAAATAGATGAAAAATATTTGGATAAGAAGGGGAGTGTTACGGCTTATTTCTAGATAAATAGTTGCCAGCAGTTTACCGACATTTGAGTCTGAAAGCCTCAGTATGGCTGTGAGTAAACCAATAAAAAACGAGAGTATGAGGCTTATTGCCGATATCTTTAACGTTATTAAAAGTCCTTCAAGTAAAGGGCCTAGGCTCCATCTGGTATCTTCTATTGTAAAAAGAAAATCTGTAACCTGTTCCCATTGCCAGTAATAGCCAAGGTTTTCAACGCTCTTACTGGTAATCCAACAGAGTATAAGAATGAGAGTTATGAATTGAAAAATATCAAAAACAACAGCCTTTGCCCCTTGTTTTCTTTCAACTGGGATATTGGCGTGAAGTGATAACATAATCTAAATTCTAGGAGGTTTGTCGCTTGTTTGAGGAGAACTAAAAAATTGTTCACCTCATATGGCTATTTGGTTAATTTATTTGTTTACGAACCATTTCCGTAACCAAGCGAAAATCTAACTTGCCGCTACCCATTTTAGGCAGGGTCTCTTGATAAATAAATTGTTTGGGCATGGAAATTTTCGGCAGATGCTCACTCATCTGCTTCCGAAGTTCCTTCTCATCAACTTTTTCAGTTAAAACAGCAATAATCTTTGCCCCTTTTCGGGCATCTGGGATTTCCACGACACAACACAGAACACCTTCTGGGATAAACCTTTCAATGATATCTTCAATTTTCACAAGAGATATCATTTCTCCACCAATTTTCACAAAACGTTTTAATCTACCAACGTGCCAGAGAAAGCCATTTTCATCGATATTTCCCATATCACCGGTATCGTACCAACCATTACGGATATGCAGACTAGTCTGTTCAAAGTCATTGAAATATCCTTTCATCACGCTTTCACCTTTAACCAGGATACGACCATCTTCACCTGGATCGCATAGTTCTCCTGTTTCGTAGTTTTCAATACGAACCTTTAAGCCAGGAAGAGGCATGCCCACACTTCCTGGGCAGTTAGCCATGGGAGAGTTGGCTGATATTACTGGAGAACATTCGGTGGCGCCATATCCCTCATAGAGTGTAGTGCCATGTTTCTCCCTGAACATTTTTCGTAGGGCATCTGGGCATTTATCAG
This sequence comes from Desulfotalea sp., assembly GCA_051531995.1. Lineage (GTDB taxonomy): Bacteria > Desulfobacterota > Desulfobulbia > Desulfobulbales > Desulfocapsaceae > Desulfotalea. The sequence goes on along the minus strand of JAOPTU010000001.1, from coordinate 416,832 downwards.
CCCCACTGAGAGCAATACGGAGTGAATCAAAATCACCTTTTTCAGCTTTTCTTAGATACCCCCAGAAGAAAGATGGTGTGCCAACTAGGAATGTAGCTTTGTTTTCTTTGACAATTCCACAAATCTTCTTGAAATCTAGCGGGTTGGCATAGGTAAGCAACTTCATTCCTTTGAGGAGTGGAAGCCATAAACTTGTTGTCATGCCAAAAACATGAAAGTAGGGCAGTGAGCATAGGAAGACATCATCTTCAGTGAACTTGAAAATTTTGTTTAGTGCTTCAAGGTTGGCCCAAACATTTTCATGGGTGAGTTGAACTGCTTTGGGGTCTTTTTCACTGCCGCTGGTAAATAGGATTACCATTGTTTCGTGCGGCGCTGCCGTGTAAATCATTTTTTTGATTATGGATGCAGGAAGTGATGCAAGAAAAGCAGCTTTTGCTTTGTGCAATCCATTGATTGATTCCATTATGTCTTCAATATAAACCATGCCTTCGACATATGGGCATTCTATTTTTTCGAGGAGTTTTTTGGAGGTGATAATAGTTTTGAATGCACACTTTTTTTGCGCATAAATGGCATTTCTGTCTGCACCTGTGGAGTAATTAATCATCACCGGAGTGCGACCACTCATGAGCAGGCCAAGTTTCGCCAATATACACCCCGCCGAGGTGGGGAGCATAAGACCAACAAAGTCTTCGTCATATTTTTTGAAAAAACTAGACAGTAAAAGACTAGCTATTAAGGCTCGTTTATATGGCAATTTCTTATTAGTGCTGAAATCGCAGATTGCTTCTTTATTTCCTAGCCTTTTTGCTACATCAACAAAACAATGGTGTAACTGCACGATATTCTCCTGGATGATGTGTTTTCTTGTCTGACAGGTGGACTATTTTTTGACAATCTTGGATTAAATATTTATCTTTCCAAGATATTTAAACTTTCTAACATTTTGACTTGCAAATGGCAATGTAAGTAGGTTTTTTACTAAAATATTCTTGGATGCTATTTAGGTATTACTGCTAATACTACCTGGCATTTCTTTCTTGGATTGTACGCCAAGCTCTTTTAATTGTTCGGCTTGACTTACCAGGTTACCCCGTCCTTGGCTTAACTTGTTAATTGCACCTTCATAACTTTTTTGGCAACTATTTAGTTGTTTACCGAGTTTTTCCATATCTTCAAGGTATAACCTAAATTTATCAAGCATAAGGCTCGCTCTTTTGGCGATCAGTTTACTGTTTTGTTCCTGTTGGTGGCTGCGCCAAATACTATCGATGGTTTTGAGGGTGGCAAGTAAGGTTGTGGGTGTTGTAATAATGATTTTTTCTTTTAGAGCATAGCTAATCAAGTCTTGATCGTAGTTTGCCACTGCGGCAAAGGCTGTCTCGATGGGCATGAATAATAGTACGAAGTCAAGGGAGTTGATACCTTCAAGGTTATGGTAATTTTTATTACTAAGTCCTTTAATATGATTTTTCACATCTGAGGATAATAGTTTTATGAATTCTCTCTCTTCTTTTGAGGATTCTGCTGCCATGGCTCGTTGCCAATTATTTAATGAAACTTTCGAATCGACGATAATTTCTTTATTGTCTGGAAGGTGAATTATGGCATCTGGTCTGAAAATATCTTTATCATGGTTTCTGAAACTTGCTTGGGTGTCGAATTCAATTCCCCTTCTAAGTCCACTCATTTCAAGGGCACGTTCAAGAATTAATTCCCCCCAATCACCTTGGAGTTTTTTATCACTGCGAAGTGCTTTTGTCAGGTTTGCAGTCTCTTTACCCATTTGTAGGTTTAGATCTTTTAGGTGATGAATTTCTTGTTTAAGAGATGCTTGGTCTTTGCTCTGTCCAAGATATATTTCGTTGATATTTGTTTTAAAATCAAGGATGTCTTTAGTTAATGGAGCCAACATATGGGATATATTGGCATTACTTTGAGAATTAAATTGAGCTGATTTCTCATCAAAAATATCTTGAGCTAAGGTTTTAAATTGTAGGCTCATTTCTGTTCTGGCATTGGTGAGGATTTGCATTTTCTCGTTATGATGACGACGTTCCCCATCAATTTGAGAGGATAATTTGACGCATTTAATTTCTAATAGATGTTTTTTTTGCGAAAGGGTTTTCTTTTGGTTCGTAGAAATAATTAGAGAAACTAATAAGAATAAGCTTATGAGAAATATTACGACGGTATAAATTTCAACAAAGCCAATGGAAGTGCCAGCAATATCAATAGAAAAGTTCATTCAGACCTTATGTTTAAAAGACCTATAAAATTTTTCTAATTACAGGTCGAAGCGTAAATTCATAAATAACAATATAGCAAGTTGCCACTAGGTAACATAACAAAATGCCAAGGTATACGCCATAGGGCACGTAAAGGAAATGGACTGCTATGGAGAAAACAATTATTGCCAGCATACCGAAGGTGATTTCCCTAAATAAAATTGGAATAACCTTTGCTCCGTTTAGATAATGGAGGATTAGGACTGTTGGTAGGATTGCGGTGGGGAAGGTGGCAAATAAACCTGACCAAGATGGGCCGACACTCTTGGCTATAGCTGTAATTATGATAACGATTGAAGCTGCAAAAGCAGCTCTGATAAACAGAACCCAACAGTTTAGTTTTACTTTTGTCATGGTTAAATTTTGCTTTTTCTTGGGATACTGAAATAAAAAAGCAAAAATCGGCATAAATATAATTAGGACTAGGGTTCTTGCTAAACTACTTTCTGGTAAATATCTAAGAAGCAATAGTGATACGAGGAAGTAGGCTGATAATCCTGTTAATGTACTTAGAATCATGCAATTAATTCTAGAATAATTTACTAGCTGGCTTGTGTAGCTATAAGCGAGACAGAAGGCTAGTGCAGTTAACACTCCAGGTATTGACCAAAGGGCACTTTCAGCAGCAAATATTGGACCCTGCTCAATACCAAGAAAAAGGAAGGTTAAGCCAACACCAAGGGGAAATCCCATAAGGACCCCAGCTAAACGAGGATTACCCTTTTCGGCCACCATGGCTATAGATATAACCATGGCTGCGGAAATGATAATTTTAATTAGTAGAAGAGAAAAAAAAATCATCTTTATTCCAGGTATCCTTTAGCCTACAGTAGGCCAAAAAAGCCAGGGATCCAAAGCGAGAGAGCTGGAAATGCTATTATTATTAGTAACGCTAAAAGCATGGCGAGAACCATGGGCCAAACTGCTTTAAATGTTTCCTCTAATCTGATATTTGCAAGTTGGGTCGTAACATAAAGATTTACCGCCACAGGAGGAGTGAACTGTCCGATGGCAAGATTAAGGGTCATCATGACACCAAACCAGACGGGGTGCCAGCCAAAATGTTCCATAATTGGAATAAAGATAGGCAAGAAAATATAGAAAATACTAATTGCATCAATGAGCATGCCACCAACGAAAATAAGAACATTGATTAGAAACAAAATAACCCATTTATTATCACTGATGGAAATGAGCGATTGGGCAATTAAATCAAGAATGCCAATGGTGGAACCGGCCCAGGAAAATAGTCCTGCAAAAGCGACAATAAGAAGGACTACAGCTGATGTTTCGCTCGCTTCTACAAGTATATTGTAAATGTCTTTTAATTTTAGGGTTCTGTAAACAATAGTGCCAAGAAATAAGCTGTAAAAAACGGCCACAACGGCAGCCTCGGTGGGGGTGAATATTCCACCATATAAACCACCTAAGATGATAACGGGTGCCATAAGGCCCCAAAAAGCTTCGATGAAGGTTTTACCTATACTATATTGTTTTTCATCTGATCTAGCCTGGGAGCCAAACCCTTTCTTTTTAGCGATATAAATTGCAGGGATTAACAGAGATAGTCCTGCTAACAATCCTGGTATAGCACCAGCGGCGAAAAGGGCGGGAACAGAGGTGTTAGTTATTGCCCCATAAACAATTAGAGCAATACTAGGAGGAACAATAATAGCTGTGGAACCAGCCGATGCGATTAGAGCCGCACTGTAACTTTTTGAATATCCTTGGGCGTACATCGCAGGAATGAGAATTGCTCCAATTGCTGCGGCGTCAGCAGGGCCAGAGCCGGACACTCCACCAAAAAACACGCAAACAAGAATTGCGACAATGGCAAGTCCACCGGTACGTTGGCCCACAAGAGCACTGGCAAAACGGATTATTCTTAGGGAAATACCACATCGTTCAAGTATGAACCCTGCAAGAACAAAAAGCGGAATGGCAAGAAGCGGAAATTTAGCGATGCCAGCAAAGAAATTTGGAGCAATTACTGCGGTTCCAAGGTCAGCTGCCCATATAACTAAAAATGCAGGTAGGCCAATGGCAACCGCAATTGGTGTTCCAAAAAGTAATAAAACCAGAAAAGAAATAAATAAGAGTGCACCCATTAGTTGGTACCTCTTAAATCTTTAATCGTGGATTGTAAAATACGAAAAATGATGAGCGAACAACCGATGGGGATACAAATGGTGTACCCCCATTGTGGTAATTCCAGCGATTCAGAGGTGATTTCTAAAAATCTTTCGTCGAGAATTTGCAGGTATCCAAGATATCCGAGGCTAGCAAAAAGACCTATACACACAATATTGATTGCAAAACGAACAGTTTTGGCAACACTAGGGGACATTTTGTCTTGAAAGAAAAGCATCTGTAGATGCTTTTTCCTTCTAAAGGCAGACGCTGTACCAAAAAGGGTTAGCCAAACTAGGGCGTTTACCTCAAGCTCTTCTGTGAAGGCTATGGGGTATTGAAAAACATAGCGAGTTATAACTCCCGCAAAGGCTAAAGTTGCCATTAAACTGAGGAGGATTACAGACAACACCTCCTCAAAATGTTCAGCTAACCACTTACTTCTTGAAAACATAAAATTCCTACTTACTGGCTTCTATGGCAATCTCGGCCTTTTTAACTAATTCTTCGCCAACTTTTGGAACCCATGTTTTATACACAGAGCTGGTAAGAGCTTTGAATTTAGCACGTTCTTCATCGCTTAAAACGACAACTTCCATACCATTTTCTTTTAAGGTGTCAAGGGCGCTCAGATCAGGAGCGATAAGCCCTTTTCTCACAACGGCAAGCTGTGCTGAGGCGGCATCTTTTGCTGCCTGAGTTATGATTGCTTGGTCTTCAGGAGTAAAGCTTGCCATAGCTGTGTTGTTAACGGTTAACATAAGAGGATCGATAGCGTAGTGCCATACGGTGGCAAACTTATGGAATTGCCAAATTTTAAGAGGAATCTCAATGGCAACAACAGGGTTCTCTTGTCCATCTACAACACCTTGTTGAAAGGCTATTTGAGCATCACCCCAGTTCATATTCACAGGGTTGGCACCAAGAGCTAGCATAGTATCCTTGAAAATAGGAGTTCCAACGATGCGAATTTTAAGACCTTTTAGATCGGCAGGAGTTTTAATTGGGTGTTTAGAGTTAGTGATAGCTCTATAGCCATTTTCGCCCCAAGCAAGAACGGTTACACCTTTCTTAGATAGCTCAGCTTCAATTTCTTTACCAACTTCGCCTTGGGTTACAGCATCAAGGGATTTGTAGTTGGGGAACATGAAAGGAAGATTGAATAAATTCAAACTTTTAATGGTAGTCGACCAGTTAATGGTAGAGGCAAAACAGAATTCAGCAACTCCTTGACGATGGATAAGGAATTCATTGGTTTGTTTACCTGCCATAAGAGAAGATGAGGTGTAAACTTTGATGTTTATACGACCGCCGGTACGTTCTTTAACAAGCTTGGCAAAGTGAGTTGCACCAGCACCCCATGGCATTTTAGGGCCTACAACAACACTCATTTTGTATTCTTTTTTGTATCCAGGGGGTGTTACGATTGCTTTTTCTTCAATTTTAGGAGCGGACTCAGTATTTTTTGCTGGTGCAGGCTTTACATTTTCTTTTATTATTTCTTGCGTGGGAGCCTCAATTTTATCTTTAGTCATGTACATTGCTGTAGCAACGCAAGCGCAAACGATGACTAAGATTAGAATCGCTTTTTTTAGCATATCTCTTCCTCCTGTGGATGTTTTAAACATAAAAAATATGTTTTATTGTAATGGTAAGCTTAGGATAGTAGAAGAATTACAAAATTAAGTCAATCGTAAATTACACAGAAATCTATGATGTTTTAGGCTTGTTTTTCTTGTCTTTGTTCTGTGTAATTGTCGTTTTGCATGTGTGCTTGTTTTTTTTGCACAGCCTGTTTTTGTGAGGTCTATCTGTGGGAACTTAATGGTTGGTTTTACTTTTCGGTGACTACCATGTTTCTGCCATTTTTCTTTGCTTTATAAAGGGCAATGTCAGCTTTTTTCATTATTTCTGTTAATCCGATGTCGTTTGGTACGGCATGGCTAACACCAATACTTATAGTGCATTTTATTGTTTTTCCATCTATGAGCCAGCTTGAATCTGCAATGGACGCTCTTAATCTTTCGGCAATAGTTAAAATAGACTTGTTGTCTGATCTAACGAGTAATATGGCAAATTCTTCCCCACCTAACCGGCCGATAATATCTTCATTGCGAATAATATCATTGAGGGTTTGTACGATGTTAATCAGTAGTACATCGCCAGTGTGGTGACCGTAGGTGTCATTGATGTTTTTAAAGCAATCAATATCAATCATTAAAAATGAGATTATTTCTTGGTGACGAATGGATCTTGCTAACTCTTTGTTACCTTTCTCTAGGAAACTACGACGATTATTTATACCAGTTAAAGGGTCTATGGTGGCGAGTTTCCTGAGTTGCTCTTCACGGATCTCTACTTCCTTGGCGTAGTAGATAAAACTTTTTGCCATATCGGTAATTTCATCATTTCCTTTGACGCTAATTTCTATCTTTTGCCCAGAGATACGTTTTTGGATAGCTTCATCTAGTGTAGTTAATCTTATGGATATATTTTTATGGAAGTAAAAAATTATTCCAACAGTGGCAATAATAATTAATGAAGATAATATGAAAAATGTCCAAGCGGTGGTGCGCACTTCTTCAGATAGATTATAAGCTCGGGTGGATGTTTGCTGAATCATCTTATTGAACAGTGTCAAACTTTCTTTGTCAAATTCTGCAACTAGGCTCCGGGTGAAATTTCCTTTGCTGGTACTTTGCTTAGCTGTTTTTATTTTTTTCTTGAGCTGTTTGCAAGAGACCTTTTTTGCCAAGTAGTACTACCTCTATTTCTTTTTGTAGTTGTTTTACTTCGAGGAGTGAGGCGTTAGGAATATGGGAAGTTAAAATTTCAAGCTTTTCAATTTTCTTTTTTATCTTTTTTCCAAATAATTTAGCACGATATAAAACTTCAACTGTAGCGATGTTATTGCTTTCATTTATAATATCAATTAATTCTACAATCCAATTTTCATAATAAATGTGATGCGCTAGTTTTGAGGTGTCGCTATTTGTTTTTGTAAAATCAATCAATCTATCTTGAACTTTTTGTAGTTGCTTAAGCAATATTTTTGTTTTGTTGTTTAGCCCGATTCGTTTGGTAACCAGTTCATTTAATTCCTCTATGGTATCTTGTAATACATTGAAATGAACGATGCGGTTTTTGTGGTTACTCTGGGTCCTTATTATCGTTTCTATTGCCTTGGCTTTATCGGTGGTCTTTTGGTACGCAAGCCTTCTTTCTGGAGCTGTTTGTGAGGATGTTAGTCTTTCCGTTTCGTATAGTAGCTGTTGGCTTAAGGTCGATAATGTTGATTGCTTGGTCGCTTCTGGGATTGAAATCTTAGTAAAAAGATTCAATGTTTGGCTAAAAGTGAATAGTGAATGAATTCCAGACACTGAGACAGTAAGCAAACATGAAACTATTAATCCTAGGCACAGGAACATAGTTTTGGCAATGCTTCTTCTTTGGTAAGTTTTTTTGAGAAAGGACTTTGTTCGCTTTCTTTTTGTATTTGTTTCTTTCTGCATGGAATTATTAATTACAATTTTTGCTGATGCGACCTTCAATTTTTGGAGATACTTCTTTATTTTGTTCAATGTGTAGTCTGACAATTTCCCAAATGTTTAATTGGTTATGTTTGGTGCTGATTTTCTCTGCATTTTTGATTGTTTTATAATCATCACCGCCACTAGTTAAGTATTCATCGGTGGCAAGAGTGTATTTTTTCTTCACATCCAAGGGCTTTCCCGCAATTAATACAGAATAAATACGTTGGCCTGGGTTGTTTTGTGGGCAATATGAAATTTCTAGGCCGCTTAAGTGGAGAAATCTACCATCTGCTTTTTCGGTCATGCTGACACTATTTTCAAGAGCTGAAAGTAGTTCTTTCCCTACAATTGAAACCATGGCACCTTTTGCTTGGAATGGCATGAGTGTTTGGATATCTCTTCTCGTGAGTTTAGTTCCTGCAGCATATTTGACGTTTGCTCGAATGCTTCCACCGTTAATCACTGCTATGTCAGTGTTGAAATAATTGCGAATGGCATCAGCAGCTAAATTACCAAAAGAGTTTTCTTCAGTTCTCACTCCTATTCTGCTTATCTCCATGGGCGTTAATGTAGTTCCTATAACAACGTTCATAATTTGAGCGAGCTTGTCATTGTAATATGCTGTCTTTATTTGAACGGCAGGGTCTTTAGGGTAATTATTTAAAGTTAAAATTTGGCCGGAAATTTTCTTTGTTAGTGTTTGGTTATGACCTGAAAGTTCCACAGAAATTTTTGCAGCTTTTCCTTTGTTTGTTCCCTGTTTTACATATAAACCTTCGCCAATTTTCTTGGTACTGTCTTCTTCTAGGTCAGCATGTAGTACGATGTCAACAGTGCCATTTTTAACAAGTTCTTCAATACCTTGAATGTTATGAGCTGTGAATAAAATTAACAGATCCGAGCCATTGATTTTTAATAGTTTTGATAATTCTAGGATTCTTTTTTTACTATCCAGTACCTTTAGTCGATTGATCAGATAGTGGGTCGCTACTTCTGGGTCAAGGACCGAAATAACACAGACTTTATGGCTATCATAAGTAAAGCATTGATATTCTTCTACTCCTTCTAGGGGGGCTCCGGTGAGCGAGTCTATGCTATTAGAACTAAGGAACGGGAATCCAGCCTCTGCGGTTCGTAGTATGAGTTCATCTTCTTTGTAGGCAAGCTCCCTTTCACTTATGGACATTGCCTCAGGTTCAAGGATATTCAATACATCAACCATATGAGAACCTTGGTCAAAAGATGACATTAGGCTCGGAGTTAACGAATCTCCTCCGTGTAGAAACATTGTGTTTACATTATTTTTTCTAGTTTCTTTAACCAGAGATGAAAGTTCAGGTATGCCACCTATATTTTTTTTTGGTGTAGAAATCTCTGGCATTTTTGATGCGTATATAATGTCAATATTGCTACTGTGGGCTATGGAAACGAAGTAAATAGTTATGGCTAAGGAAAGAAATTTGGAGAAGATTCTAATGTTCACAATAGACCTCTTAACAACGATATGGGGGGAGGCTAAATAGTTGGGAATAACTATTATAATATTTAGGGTATCTTATTTATAGCTAATGTACAAATTCGATTTATACATTATGAGAAAACCACAAAGTCTTTATTAAAAAGTGCGGGAGTTATTTTTGAATGAAAGGATGCAGAGAATATGGAGCCCACAACTGGATTTGAACCGGTGACCTCATCCTTACCAAGGATGCGCTCTACCAACTGAGCTATGTGGGCAAAAAATAAGGACAAGGAATAATAAGTATGGTGGAGGGGGAAGGATTCGAACCTTCGAAGGCTGAGCCGACAGATTTACAGTCTGTTCCCTTTGGCCACTCGGGAACCCCTCCACTGAACCTATTAAATTGTGGATGAGGAAATACCATCTATTGAATCTGATTTCAATAGATATATGACATTCTAGATATATTTAATTGATGTTAATTTTCAGTTGGTTGACGCTGTTTTGTGCAACTGCTATAGTTGCCGTTGTTTTTATCTATATTTCTAAGATATTTTTGTTAATTTTTTTCTTTGGTGTTGCCTTGTATAATAAAATTTTTCCCGCAGATTCTCGTTGTCTCGCTAAAAAATATTTAACGGATGACCTTTTTGTAAACCTAAGGGGTCAAAAAACTGCTAGTGGCTTTACTATTAATAAAGCTATAAAATCAGGTGTTGAAAATGTAGATAGTTCCATTGGCATTTATGCAGGGGATGTAGAATCATACCAGACTTTTTCAGCAATTTTTGACCACGTTATTTCTGATTATCACCGATTGCAAGATGGCTGTTCACAGAGCAAGATTGAAAATTTTTCTAAAGTTGAATTGGAAATTCTTGATCCAGAGAATAAATATATCAAGTCTACAAGAGTCAGGGTTGCTAGAAGCGTTAACGGCTTTAACTTTACCAACAACATTGATCTTGCTGAACGTCGCCTTTTAGAAAAAAAAGTTCTCTCTTCTTTAGGATATCTTGGAGATAAGTTTGCTGGTGAATATCGTAGTTTTCAAAACCTTAATGAAACTGAGATAGGAAGTATAGCAAGAGCTGGGTTGTTTTTTTCTAAAGGGGATAGATTTCAAGAATCTGCTGGTTTTAATGTGGACTACCCCGCTTGCAGAGGTATTTTTGCCAGCCATGACAGACGTTTACGAATCTGGCTAAACGAGGAAGATCATTTGCGTGTCATAAGCCAAGCAGCAGATTCAAATTTATCGGCAGTTTTTAATCATTTGGTAGACGCTTTAGGTGAGTTAGATACAAATCTTTCGTTTGTTAAAAATGAGAGATATGGTTACCTCACTTCCTGCCCTACTAATATCGGTACGAGCATGAGGGCAGGCGTGCATATCCAGTTAAGGAAGTTGGATTCTAATCGACCTTTGCTGGATTCAATTATCGAAAGAAATGATCTGCAATTGCGTGGAACTTCTGGTGAAAAAACAGATGTCCAGGACGCTATTTTTGATATAAGTAATAGAAGGCGACTGGGTATATCTGAAGTTCAGATCATTACAAATTTACATAAAGGTCTGCAGGAGATTATAGCCGCTGAAGAAAACCTGTAGTTCTTAACAGAAGTCCTTTTTAAAAGCTAATAAGCAATTGGTGAAGGCTTCAATCTCAACAAGCTCTAGTGCCTTCTTTATGCTTACTGTTTTTCTTTTTCGATCGCACTTTTCTGGCCACTCATCAAGTATTGATTCGACTTTCATGGGGTAAAGTGTCAACTTGTGTTGTTGGTCGTTAAGTTGATATGAAAATAGGTACGGATGTTTTTTGTCAATCTTGCCTTTAACACCAGCTTCCTCCCACGCCTCTTGCTCTGCGGAGGCAAATTCATCCTTTTTTCTCATCAAATTACCTTTAGGGAAAATCCAGAATGAATTTGTTCTACTGGTGATTAGGATAACTTTAATCTTATCATCAGTTTCTATATATGGAATAACACCAAATTGTTTTTTGCAAGGCATGAAATAAGACCTTAAATATTAAAGTTTTGTAGTAATGTCTCGCCATAATTCTTTATAGGCTTTCAGGACTGGTTTCGTTGTCGAATAGGTTAACACGGGCGCGCGATGAATTCCCATTCTCTCAATATCAGTGGAGGATGGGATGTTATGGGCTAGGAATGATGGATACTCTTCCCGTAAACGCTCCATGCTCTCCATATGCAACTTTTTTTGTCGTTGGACCATGGAAAAAAAAGGTAAAATCTTATCTGTTTCAAAACCTTTTTCATCGAAAAAATCATATAACTGGGCAAGAGTTCTTTCTGATAAAGTTGTTGGGATAACAGGTACAACAACACGATCAGCAACCCTGAAAATATTCTCAGATAATCTAGATATATTAGGGGGGCAATCTAGGATAATGACATCATAATCTTTCTTTACAGCCTTTAAAGTATCTTTTAATCTTGTCCTGCTTTTTTTCATATTAGCGAGGAAAATATCAAAATCACGATAAGACATATTGGCAGGAAGTAGATCAAGACCATCATAATCACTGGCCCTAATAGACGAAACAAAACGATTACTGTCTGTGAAGAATGAAGTTTCTTGTAGGCTTTTTGATGGTTTAACTCGGAAATAGAAACCAGAGGCTCCCTGCGGATCTAAATCACAAAGAAGAGTACTGTATCCACTTTTAGCCCAAACATAAGCTAGGTTAACAGAGCTAGCGGTCTTTCCCACACCACCTTTATTGCTGTAACATGCTATTATTTTCATTTTATTCCCTCTATGCGACTGAAAAAAGTCTATTTACTAATTGGCGGGTTTCTCTGCTATCAAAAGTCGCAAAGTTAGACATCACTAGGTTACGTTCTTTTTGCTGACGAATGTTAAGCATGGCAGTTAAAGCACCTATGCTTTCGGCAACTTTTAGCCCATCAGCTCCTTTTACAGTATTGGCGCTTAGGAATTCAGCTAAAGACTCTTGTTGCACTGAGTAGTCATTAAAGCGACCTAGGTTATCCTGTAATACTTTCAGAGATTTAATAAGGGCTTTTATTTCTTTTGTCTCAAATAATGGTGTGAAAAATTCCATGAGATAGCGTAGCTTCTTGCATTGAATACGTAGTTCATGGACTATCGTGTCCTCAGTGTTGGAATCGATACTGCGGGCAATGTCACAAACTTTATTATATCTCTTGAGAGTAACTTTGCAGGCAAAGCTCAGTGAAGGACGATTTGCCTTATCTCCAAGTGCCCATTTATTTTTGCTGAAGCCTTTGGTTAAGAATTTCATCCTTTTTTGATACTTCTTGCTTTGCAATGATTTGCAAATGAGAGCATGTTTTTCTTCTCGCTCTTTTGCAAAGAATGAAAATAGAATATCGAGCCCTTGGTGGGTGCTAACTGGGACTAGATCATAATAATCGTCACGATCAAGAAGGTAAACGTCAAGATCACGAAGGCGACCTGTAACCTGCATTATGTCTGCAAATTCAGTTTTTAAATATTTTGTCGTATTGGCAGCGTAGACATCTTTGAAGAGACTAATGATAGAACGAACTTTCCGCAAACTAACCCTGTAATCATGAAGAAATTCGGTGTCGTAGTCGTCAAATATTCCGGCTTCATTTTGTCTGGCAATTGTAATGAAAGTTTGAATTATTTTTGAGGTGGTGTGCTGTATCTCTTCTTTTCCATTTAGGCAGATTTCAGGTTTTGCACAATAGTCAATTTCATCAACTCCCAGTAAGGGGAAGAATGATTCCTTGCAACTTTCAAGGCCTATATCCTGGAGAGTTTTAATTAACTTTTCATGGTCTTTGTCATAGCCACGAAGAGGCTGGGTAACAATTATATGAGCAGTTTTTTTATTTTTCATGAAAACAAAACTATGTAAACGAGCAACAGTTTTTAATTCATCATCAAGTATTGCTCTTGTTTCTTTTAAAAAAGTTATCTCCGTTAAAGGCAAATAAGCCCTAAGTTTACCATAGGGTTGCAGTTTTTCTTTTACAGCTCCTTCGAGAATAGATGGCAACATTTTTAGGCTGGCATGGCCATCTTGCCGGCACATTGTTGCATCTTGTAAATTCAAAAAAAGAAGGCTTGATTTTTCTTCTAATAAAATCTTTCCATCAGAGGCTAAATCCCCATCAAAGGTGTCGAGGATAATTGAGCTGTTGCCTTCTTCTTTTTGAACATTGACGCTGTAGGTTGGCATCAGGGCGTTTAGGAGCTTCTTGGCAGGGAAATCAGTCGCAATTGTAAAGATACTAGGTTTCATAGCATTTTCTTTGGTTGAAGGAGGTTTTAAGGAATTTCTTTAAATAACGCTAGTATTCACTCTACCTGTAAGAAATATAATTTTCTATATAAATCCCAGTTGTTAAAAGTTTAAGGGGCGTAAAATTAGAATTTTACTTTATTAAATGGTAAGGTAAGAAAACAGAAATAAAGTATGAATCTTATTATAAAAAATCCATAAACTAAATATTGAAGGTTTTACAATGATTAAAGAAAAAGAAATTGTTAAACAAAAGGATCAATTTAATCTTAAGTCTCCAGGTTTATACCTTAATCGTGAACTTACTTGGCTTGAATTTAATCGTCGTGTCTTGGCTGAGGGAGCTGATAAAAGAAATCCATTGCTCGCTAGGGTGTTTTTCTTTAGCGTTGTTGGGTCCAATCTCGATGAATTTTTTATGAAAAGAATTGGTGGACTCAAACAGCAAATTGGAGCCGGATTAAAAAAACGAAGTGTAGATGGGTTATTACCTAAAGAACAGATAGAGGCATGTGTCAAATCAGTTAAGGAGATAGTAGAGCAACAAAGAATACTTGGCGATAAACTTAGTGAGGAGTTAAAAACAGAAAATATTATTATTCTTCGTTATTCAGAATTAGGAAAGGGACAGCGAGACTTGCTAGATAAATATTTTGCAGACCAAGTGTACCCACTTTTGACACCTCAAGGAGTTGATCCAGCCCACCCATTCCCTTTCATATCAAACCTTTCCATAAACCTGTTGGTAAGTGTTAGATACCCGGGTAGTGAACATGCATATAGAAATCGTATAAAACTTCCTATTAACGAAGATATGCCTAGATTTCTTAAGGTCGGGAAAGATAATGTTTTTGTATCATTAGAAGACCTTGTTAGCAATAACTTAGAAATGCTTTTGCCTGGTATGGAAATAGATAGTGTAGAGGTATTTAGAGCAACAAGAAATGGAATAACCGAACGTGGTAAGCAGCAGGCAAATGATCTTCTTCATATGATTGAAACTGCTCTAAGAGATAGGAAATTTGCTGAAACAGTTCGTCTTGAGGTGGAGAAAGGAATGCGACCACTTCATCAGGGAATGCTTGCAGCAGAACTTGGCGTTGATGAAGAAAACGATGTGTTTGAAGTTGAAGGCATTCTAGGGAAAGTAGATATGATGGAAATTGCCAAATTAGATATCCCTCATCTTCACTATCCGCAACACACCCCTATGGATAACACTGAATTAATTGAAGATAACCCTAATATTTTCCATGTGTTAAGGGAGAAAAAAGCGGTACTACTGCAACATCCATATGAATCTTTTGATACATCTGTGGAACGATTTCTTCGTGAAGCAAGTACCGATCCAAAGGTGCTTGCCATCAAGATGACTCTGTATCGCACAGCGAGCCAATCAAGGATTATTGATTACCTCATTGAAGCCTCGCAGAACGGCAAGCAGGTTGCTGTTGTTGTGGAATTAAAGGCTCGTTTTGACGAATCGGCAAATATAAAATGGGCAGGCTACCTCGAACAAGCTGGTATCCACGTTACTTATGGGGTAGTCGGGCTAAAAACCCATTCAAAAGTAATATTTGTGGTTAGAAAGGATTATGATGGAATTCGACGTTACGCCCATATAGGTACTGGAAATTATCATTCTGGTACGGCGAGGGCATATTGCGATTTAGGTATTCTGACTTGCGATCCAGACATTGTTTCTGATTTAACTGAATTGTTCAATTACCTCACAACAGGTTACACTCCTATTAGGAGATACCGCAAAATTTTACCATCTCCAAGAATTCTTAAAAAAGCTCTTCTGTCCAAAATTAACAGAGAAGAAGGAATACAAAAAGAAGGTGGCAAGGGGCTTATTCAGCTAAAAACTAACGCTTTAGAAGATAAAGATATTGTTGAAGCACTCTATAAAGCTTCGCAAAGTGGAGTGAAGATAGATCTTATAATTAGAGACACCTGTCGTCTGCGCCCAGGTATTGTTGGATTGTCTGAAAACATAAGAGTCATTTCTATAGTTGGGCGTTTCCTTGAGCATAGTCGAATTTTTTACTTCAGGAATAATGGGAAGGAAGAATATTATATAGGTTCTGCTGACATTATGAAAAGGAACCTTGAGAGTCGTGTAGAGGTTTGTGTACCTATCGAGGAAGAGCATTTGCAAACACAGCTTCGCGAAGTTCTTGATATTCAGCTTAATAATATTCGTAATGTTTGGGATATGAATTCCGATGGTAGTTATACTAAACGTAAAGATACTAATAAGAAAAAAGAAATTTGTATCCACGAGCAGCTAATAGCACTTGCAGAGAAACGTGGTGCGGTTGGGAAAAGAAAACTAGCTAAAAAACGTAGTCAAAAGAAAAACAAAGGTAGTATTTAGGTTGTGCTTTTATGATTTTCTACTCGGTTAATTTGAGCTATCTTGAAAATAGCCATTTCGCCTCGAACTTGAATGAATTTTCTAATTTTTCAAGGTACCCTGTAGATATTAATGCCCCAACTAAGCTTAATCGTACTTTTGGGATTTATTACCATAAGATCAATTCCATTGTTGAATGAATTACCAGGTGAGGTCATGGGTTCTACGGCAATGGAGTTGCGATGGGGTGGGGTATATATCTGCAGGTAGTTATACTTCTGTTTTCCAGTCTCTTGCCAGATATCTAATCTAATTTTTTTTTGGGGATAAGATAATGATATGACTGCTTTATTTTTTCTTTCCAATGAAAAACAACTGTCTATCTTTGTTTTGGCGATCTTTTTTTCTGTGTTGAATTGGGCATACGGTAATGTTTTACCCGTCGGAATATTTCTGTTATCTAGTTCTAGGATGTCTTTTGCCGGAAACTGCAGAGTGAGTTCATCAATCTTGGCATCAGGGAACTTGAAATAAGGATGCCATCCGTGGGCTACAGGTATCTCTTCATCGTGAAGATTGGTGACTTTTGTGCTGCATTTAAAACCATCCCGAGCGTGTAATGTGTAAATTTGCTCAAGTTTGAAAAAGAATGGATACCCCGGCTCACCTTTGCTGTTGTATGTTAATTTTAGCTGACAGAAATCTTCTTCTATTATCTTGTCAGAAATATCAAAGCATTTATCATAAATTAGACCGTGGATAGCATTATTGTCTTGGCTAGTATTAATAGGTAGTTTGTAGGACTTTGACTTGAAATCATATTTACCATCTTTAATTCTATTGGCGAATGGGAAAAGGCTGCTACCTTTGTATGATGCTGCTAATTTGTTTTTTGCCTCATCCTCATCTTTGTAACCATCAAGTAACTCTGCAATCTCGCCTCCTTTATTGAGGCTGATTGAGTTAATGCTACCGCCCAAGAAAGGTAGAATTCCTATAGTAACAGTCGTTTTACTATCTATTAATGTACAAATTTTCTTGGAACCAAATGATTCTTCGATGATTTTAAATCTTACTTGGGTTTTATTCATTGTAATTTTAGCTTGTGCTTTAGGGAAATAAATATACTATATCCTCGGCTTAGGAGCTTATTGAAGGAATCTTGGTGAATTCCTAGCCCAGAATTTGCTTATGTAAATAAAATATTACTTTATATTTCGAGCAGTAACATCAACTTTTCTTTCGTTTTTACGCCACTTGGTTGTTTACTACTATGTCGAAGGAAATTTTTGAATAATTTTATCTTATGACAGATTGTCAATAAGATACCTAAAAAGGATCATATGAGTTTTAATAAATTAGGTTTATCTGCACCTATTCTACAAGCTGTAGAGAAAGAAGGATACACAGAGCCAACTCCTATTCAGTTGGAAGCCATTCCAGCAATTTTAGAAGGAAGAGATGTGATGGCGGCCGCTCAAACAGGGACTGGCAAGACTGCTGGCTTTGTTCTGCCTATTATAGAGAAGTTAATACAAGGACCAAAGCCAAGAGCAAATCAGGCGCGTACCCTTATCTTGACCCCGACCAGAGAACTTGCGGCCCAGGTGGCGGCTAATGTTGAATCTTACTCATCGATGGTGAAAATCAGTTCAACGGTTGTTTTTGGTGGCGTGAAGATTAATCCACAGATGATGAAATTGCGGGGCGGTGTAGATATTTTAGTGGCTACTCCAGGTCGTTTGTTAGATCTTTATCAGCAAAAAGCAGTTCGTTTTAATGAATTGGAATTTTTAGTTTTAGATGAAGCTGATCGAATGCTTGATATGGGTTTTCTTCGGGATATAAAAAAGATTATCTCACTTTTACCTCGCAAACGACAAACTTTAATGTTTTCAGCTACTTTTTCTGAAGAAATTAGAACCCTTGCTAAAACGTTGGTGAAGTCTCCTAAGGAAATTTCTGTATCCGTCAGGAATTCGACGGTGGAAACTGTTAAGCAGTGGTTATGTCCTGTGGACAAAAAGAGCAAAGCTCAAGTGCTTATAAAGTTAATTAAGGACAATAATTGGCAACAGGCTTTAGTTTTTACTCGCACTAAGCGTGGTGCTAATGCTCTTTCTCGTAAATTGAACGATGCTGGGATCACTTCGGCACCAATCCATGGCAATAAAAGCCAAAATGCCCGTACCAAGGCACTAGCGGAATTCAAAGACGAAAAAACCAAAATTTTGGTCGCGACTGATATTGCTGCTAGAGGGTTAGATATTGATCAGTTACCTCAGGTAGTTAACTTTGATCTCCCCCATGTGGCAGAAGATTATGTTCACAGAATTGGTAGAACAGGAAGGGCAGGTGCTACTGGTCAAGCAGTCTCTTTAGTTACAGCGGACGATTTAAAAGAACTTATCGGGATTGAGCGTCTTACTCAGCAGGTAATTGAACGCAAGAATATTAAAGGGTTTGAGCCGGTTAATGAGGTTCCCGTGACAACATTAGACTCAAGGCCGATACACGCACCTAGACCGAAAAAGCCTAATAAACCTCGGTCAAGTAATGGAAATAGTGTTTCGGGGCAGTCTAGATCCAACGGTAACAAGAGTAATCCCCGTCGCCGGTCATCTAAGCCAAGTACAAAAAAGAATTAACGGTTGAGCTCCATTAAACCAAGATCTTAAAGTAATCTACATAATTGCTAGAAGCATCTTGGTTCCAACTGTGAAAAGTAAAATGGCAAAGATCTTTTTAAGCTTGGCTATAGGAAGACTGTGGGCAAGCTTTGCTCCTAGAGGTGCGGTTAAAACACTCACCATGGATATGCCGATTAGTGCTGGCAGGTTTATATAGCCAAGGAAATATGGCATATTTGCTGTTTGTTCATAGCCGTTATAAATATAGCCAATGGTTCCTGCTACTGCGGTGGGTAATCCTATGGCGGCTGATGTCCCGATTGCTTTATGCACTGGGATGTTGCACCAAGTCATGAATGGTACCGATAGTGTTCCTCCACCAATTCCAACAAAACTAGAAAAACATCCGATAACATTTCCCACCCCAAACATGCCGATATTTAACGGTAATTCTCTTGATCCCTTGGGCTTCTTGTTGGTGAGCATTTGAACTGCTACCACATAGAGAAAAATCCCAAAAAAACATTTAAGAAAATCTGTGGACATCGATGTGGCAATGCATGAACCAATGAGCGTTCCGACGAGAATTCCAAAGGTAATCCGTCTTACTACTAGCCATTGAACTGCCCCACGACTATGGTGAGCCATAAAGCTAGAAATAGAAGTGAACATAATACTTGCCATCGATGTGCCAAGGGCTACGTGCATGTTAATCTCCGGGTCTACGTTTTGTAATTCTAAAACATAAACCAGCATTGGAACAATAACTAGACCGCCACCAATACCCAGAAGACCCGCTAGAAACCCAGCAATCATACCAATGCAACAATATATTGCGATAATAGTTAGCATTTACTGTTCCTCTTAAATGTTAAAAACAACTTAAATTGAAAGCTAAATATAAACCATGAAAAGATTGAAGAGCAAGACGTGCTTTGATTGTATTCATGGTTTCATTACTTTTGATATGATTTTTTATCGAAATATATACTATATCAGCTATGGGTGAATAAGATAAGTATCACCATTCAGTTATAAGTAATGCGAGGACACTGGCGTTTCCATTAAACAATGATTGACACAAGTAATCAGATATTGGTAAATGTGCTTTTGTTAGTATTTTATTGTTATATAAAAGAAATTAAAGGGAATAAAAATGAAAAAATTCTTGTTGTTTTTGGCAATCTTGATGGTTGTCACACCGGTTTATGCTAAAGATTATCCAAGTAAGGCAATTAAAATCATTGTTCCATCTAAGGCTGGTGGTTCTACCGATGCTGGGGCGAGGCTGTTTATTCAAGCGGCTAATAAATACTGGCCGGAAGCCAACTTTGTAATCAAAAATGTTCCTGGTTCTGGTGGGCAGAAAGGATTTGAAGAAATTGCGAGAGCAAAAGCTGATGGGTATACTATTGGTATGGTTTTCACCACCCAAGTTGTTGCTCATGTTGTTTCAAAACGTGCCCGTTATACATTAGATTCTTTTCATGTTATGGGTAACGTCATGCAGGATCCTTTAGTTATAGCTGTTCCTGCTAAGAGTGAAATTAAAACCATGAATGATTTCATTGAAGCTTCCAAGAAAAGTTCATTGACCACCGCTGTTAATGGTATTGGTTCCGATGACTTTGTGGCAGCAAAGAAAATTGAAAAAATGGCAGGTATTACATTTAATCTTATGCCAACAAAAGGTTCGACCGAGCAAAAGGCCGCAATCCTTGGTGGGCATGTTGATGCAAGTGTAATGAATTTATCTCAGTTGCAAGCACAGCACAAAGCAGGAACCGCACGTATAATTGCAATTCTCACAGATGAGCGTTCTGCCATTTTACCTGATGTTCTAACTAGTAAAGAGCAGGGATTTGATGTTAAAATGACTGCAACTCGTGGGTTTGTAGCTCCAGCAAAAGTTGACCCTGTAATTCTTGCAAAACTAGACGATCTTCTTGCTCAGGTACAAAAAGATCCTCAATTTATTGAAGAGTGCACTAAGCAAGTTTTCAGCCTTTGGCCTTTAAATGGCAAAGAATACCGTACATATCTTGACGGACTTCAGGCTGAAACTCAGGTTTTCTTTGATCAAAATCCTTGGTAGTAAATAATGACAAAACGTGTAGCAGAACTATTGCTTCTAACCGTTTTTTTGGTACTAGCTGTGTTTTTATATAATAGCACAGCTAGTTACCCTCAAAACGTACAGGGATCTACTGCTAATTATGTAAGATTTTTAGCTATTTCTCTTGGAATTTTATGTGCTACTGAGATTTGTCTTTGCCTTGCCAAGGTCGGTGAGGGGAGGCAGCCACTCAATATAGCCAAAGCTCCTTTTCGTTTCTGGGGGCTTCTCATTTCACTCATTGTCTACTCTGTTATTCTTGAACCGTTGGGTTTTTATATAGCTTCTGCACTTTTTTTACCTATTACAATGGTCATACTAGGTGCCAGAAAAAAGTTACAGATTAGCTTAACTAGCTTAGGCGTTCTTGTCTTTGTCTACTTAGTTTTTGAAAAACTGCTAACTGTTCCGTTACCAGAACGACTTCTTTTTAGCTAATTATTATGCACATTATAAGGTAAGGGAGATTCATTATGCTTGTGGAAGCTTTTCAGGAATTAATGACACCTATTTCCCTGTTAGCCATTTTTATTGGTACTACCTCCGGCGTATTAGTCGGTGGCATGCCAGGACTTACAGCGACCATGGCGGTTGCTCTACTTATTCCTATTACTTTCGTTCTTGAACCACTCACAGGTTTATTGCTTATGGGTGGTGTTTATTGTGGTGCCATGTATGGCGGCTCAATACCTGCAATTCTGCTAAGAACTCCTGGAACTCCAGCTGCGGTCGCTACAGCCCTTGAAGGCTATACTATGACCCAGCAGGGGCGAGGAGGTCTTGCCCTTAAAGTTTCAGTTGTATCAAGCTTTATTGGAGGTACTTTTTCAACACTAGTTTTATTACTTGTGGCTCCTATACTTGCCACATTTGCCCTTACCTTTGGCCCACCCGAGTATTTTCTTTTGGCACTACTCGGTCTTGCCGGTATTGTCTCGATGGCAGACACAAGTGCTAAGCTTGTTAAGGCTCTTATTTCAGGTCTGTTGGGTTTGGTTTTGGCTGTTGTAGGTACGGACCCCATGTCTGGGATGCTTCGTTACACTGCTGGTATTACTGACTTGTTTGATGGGATTTCCTTTATGCCAGCTTTGATTGGTCTATTTTCAATTTCACAAATGCTTGAGTTAACGGGTGAAAAAACAATCGTTGCAGATCGATCTTTATTAACTAAGATGAAGCGTGAGCCGATGCCAAAGGGCATGGGCAAGTTCATTGGTACGGGTTCGATAGTTGGTACAATTGTTGGGATTTTACCAGGAGAAGGGGCAACAATTGCTGCCTTTTTATCATATAATATAGCTCGACAACGCTCTAAAAATAAGCATTTGTTCGGCAAGGGAAATCCTGAAGGTATTGCTGCCGCTGAAGCGGGTAATAATGGTTGTGTGGGTGGTTCTCTTATTCCAACGCTGACTCTTGGTATTCCAGGAAACTCAGTTGCAGCGGCACTTTTGGGTGGCCTTCTTGTTCATGGACTAATTCCAGGACCAGAACTGTTCACAACCTATGGCACGATGACCTATGCTTTTATAATGTCGCTCTTTATTGCTAATATTGTTTTTCTTGTCATAGGGCTTTTTATGGCACCATATTTTGCAAGAATTTCACTTACTCCAATTAATCTTTTAATTCCTGTAGTTTGCCTATTTTCTATTCTAGGTTCCTATGCAATGAACAATTCTCTTTTTGATATTTTTATTGCCCTTGGATGTGGCTTTTTTGCCATTATTCTTAGTAAGGCTGGTTTTTCACTAGGGGCACTTATTCTTGGTTTGATTCTCGGGCCAATTGCTGAAACAGGATTTGCCCAAGCATTGATAATCGGCAAGGGTAATTATGGGATTTTCTTCGCCAGCCCACAAGCATGGTGCTTATGGTTTATCATTACTATTCTTATTGCAGTTCCTAGTTGGCAGATTTATAAGAAAAAATAAAATGATAGTGTGCACGGAAGTATTGTGGTTTTGCTAGCACAGGTTTATGTCTTCTAGATTTAAGTAAGACATCTTTTTGATTCAAATAGTATAAGCCCAAAAAAGGGGCTGTATCCAAAAATGGATGCAGCCCCTTAATTATTACCTGAGTCTAATGTGCTTAGTACGGCTTATTACATCATTCCGCCCATTCCGCCCATTCCGCCCATTCCGCCCATGCCACCCATTGGAGGCATACCAGCACCGCCATCTTCGTCTGCACTGTCAGCGATAACGCACTCAGTGGTTAGAAGCATACCGGAAACAGAAGCAGCGTTCTGTAGTGCGGTACGGGTAACTTTAGCAGGATCAATAACACCTGCAGCGATAAGATCGCAATACTCTTCAGTTGCAGCATTGAAACCGTTTGCGCCTTTTAGATTTTTAACAGCGTCAACAATAACAGAACCTTCACGACCAGCATTGTTAGCAATCTGGCGAACTGGCTCTTCTAGAGCGCGAAGAAGAATGTTCTTACCAAGACTTTGCTCTCCATTAAGCTCAAGAGCTTCAAGAGCGTCTAAGCAACGAATATAAGCAACACCACCACCAGGAACAACACCTTCCTCAACAGCAGCACGGGTCGCACTTAGTGCATCTTCAACACGACCTTTTCTTTCTTTCATTTCGATCTCAGTTGCAGCACCAACATTAATTACAGCAACACCACCGATTAGTTTAGCAAGACGCTCTTGTAGCTTCTCACGATCGTAATCAGAACTGGTATCTTCGGTTTGAGCGCGAATCTGCTTAACGCGAGCAGCTAGTTGCTCTTGATCACCAGCACCATCAATAATGGTAGTGTTATCTTTATCAGTTATGATGCGCTTACAGGTTCCAAGATCGTTAATGGTAACGTTCTCAAGCTTGATGCCTAGATCTTCGCTGATAACCTGACCACCGGTAAGAATAGCGATGTCTTCAAGCATTGCCTTACGGCGATCACCAAAACCAGGTGCTTTAACAGCAGCAACGTTTAGGGTGCCACGAAGTTTGTTTACAACTAGAGTTGCAAGAGCTTCACCATCTACATCTTCAGCTAGAATGAAAAGGCCTTTACCCATTTTAGCAACTTGCTCTAAAACTGGGAGAAGATCTTTCATGTTGCTTACTTTCTTTTCAACAAGAAGAATGTAAGGATCGTCCATGCTCATTTCCATACGCTCTGGATCTGTAACGAAGTATGGAGAAAGGTATCCGCGATCAAACTGCATACCTTCAACAACGTCCAATGTAGTCTCCATTGATTTAGCTTCTTCAACGGTGATAACGCCTTCTTTACCAACTTTGTCCATAGCTTCAGCAATGATGGAGCCGATGGTCTCGTCAGAGTTAGCAGAAATGGTACCAACTTGAGCAATTTCCTTCTGCTCGTTGGTAGGAGTTGCAATTTTTGCAAGCTCAGCTACAACGCAAGCAACACCTTTATCGATGCCACGCTTGATTTCCATTGGATTACCGCCAGCAGCCACAAGCTTTACACCTTCGGTGTAAATAGCTTGAGCAAGAACGGTTGCAGTAGTGGTACCGTCACCGGCTACATCGTTGGTCTTAGAAGCAACTTCTTTAACCATTTGTGCGCCCATGTTCTCGAACTTGTCTTTGATCTCGATTTCTTTAGCAACAGAAACACCATCTTTGGTGATGGTAGGTGCGCCAAAAGATTTTTCGATTAAAACGTTACGACCTTTAGGTCCTAGAGTTACTTTTACTGCATTTGCAAGGGTGTTAACGCCATTAAGAACTGCTTCACGCGCCTTAACACCGTACTGAATTTCTTTTCCAGCCATTATGATTCTCCTTAGTTATTAACCAATATATCTGGCAAATAATTGAAAATATTAGCTATTACTTGAAATTTGTCATTCTGTAATAGCTACATGGATTTAGTCCATGAAAACATCGTGCAAGACAGAGACTATTCCATAACTCCTAGGATATCGTCTTCACGCATGATTATGTAATCTTCTCCTTCAAGCTTTACTTCAGTGCCACCATACTTGGAAAAAAGTACACGATCACCCTCTTTAACTTGCAACGCAACACGGTCACCGTGCTTGCTAGACTTACCAGGTCCAACAGCTACCACCAGACCTTCAGCTGGTTTCTCTTTAGCGCTATCAGGAATGATGATACCACCAGCGGTCTTAGATTCTTCAGCTAGTCTCTTCACCAAAAGCCGATCGTTCAAGGGACGAATTTTCATTACTGCCTCCTGCATTATCTATTTAAAATAGTTAATAAGTTTTTCGCTGTAAATAGCGATCTCTTTAATAATTGCAAAGTCTCTATGCAATTTCATCTGACTGGCAAAAATATAGGTGTGCTTTTCTAAAAATCAAGGTTTGTTATCCAAAAAAATCAGGCCCATATCGATAAAATCGACATAGGCCTGTATCTAAACTTAAAACTATTTAACTTATGGCTACCTTGAAAAATTTCCCTTTCTTCCAATCTCTTCGTTATTTGTCAAATTTGATCCACGGGATATCAACTATATACCTGTGGTGAAATTTGACAAATGCCTAGATTTTGATCGAATAATCTAATTTTTCAAAGTACCCTTATTAGAAAACTAACCAACTCGTGAAACCCATTTAAAAGGGTCTTCTACGCTACCAAATTGGATTCCCTGTAGCTGCTCATATATTTTTCTTGAGAAATCACCAGCTTTGCCATCTGCTAGGATATGGTTTTCTTTCTTGTACATTATTTCACCTACAGGAGAAATAACAGCTGCTGTTCCAGTGCCAAAAACTTCTTGGAGACTACCATTTTTATTTGCTTCTAAAACTTCATGGATGGAAATTTTTCTCTCCACCACTTTGATTCCCCAAGATTCAGCAAGCTGGATAACTGAATTTCTGGTTATTCCACCAAGAATTGATCCTTCAAGCGGTGGGGTCACTAATTCATTATTGATTTTAAAGAAAATATTACTGGTGCCAACTTCTTCGACATATTTGAACTCATGGGCATCAAGCCAAAGAACCTGTGCGCAACCATGTTTCTTGGCAATTTCATTGGTATAGAGTGATGCGGCGTAGTTACCGGCAGTTTTTGTGTGTCCTACACCACCACGGACAGCGCGTACATGCTCATCGCTTACGTAAATTTTAGTAGGACCAAAGCCACTGGCATAGTATGCACCAACAGGACTCATTATAATAAAGAAATAATAGGTATCGGAAGGGTTTACACCTAGAGCTGGCTCTATTGCAATCATAGTTGGTCTAATATATAGAGATGAACCCTCTGTTTCTGGAATCCAATCTTGCTCTAAATATATCAATGATTTTAGACTTTTTAAAACCATTTCAGTGGGTATGCTGGGCATACACATTCTCTTTGCTGATTGGTTCATGCGTTCAAGATTATCTGTGGGGCGGAACATGTATGTCTGGCCATCCTCACCCTTGTAAGCTTTCATTCCTTCAAAAATAGCTTGGCCGTAATGAAAAACCATAGCGGCTGGATCAAGATTAAAGTTTTGATATGGGCAGATTTTGGCATCATGCCAGCCGTTCTCTTTATTCCATGTCATCAGGAACATATGGTCTGTGAATTGTTGGCCAAACCCAAGATTTCCTTCTGGTTTTTTTTTCAAATTTCCAGGAGATACTTTTTCCACAGTTACATCAATATTTTCTAACATTGCAGCTCAACCTCTAAGTCAATATTATTTTCTTTTCTAAATGATATATAAGCTATATATTCAATTGTATAATTAAGTTTGCCACCCTACCAGATATTCTAAACTTCGCCAAGTTTCATAATGTTGTATATCTTAAAGAATTTAACACTTAATAATTGAGTTAAAATGGATCAGATACCAGAGCCCCTCACACCACAAAATCAGTCAGAGCCAGGACCGTTACGCATTAAATATTTTCTTATTGTTTTTTCCATAGGAATCTTTTTCCTTGGCAGGATACTATGGCCGTTTTGGGCTATACTTGTCCTGTCATTTCTACTGACAAATATTTTTCGACCGATTTATCTTTTTTTAGAAAAAAAGATGTCACCTCACATGGCCTCGTCAATCACTTGTCTAATGATATTTGCCCTTGTCTTCCTGCCGTTGCTGTTTTTTACGGGTGCGCTAACTGGGGAGGCACTGGGGCTATACAACTGGGTAAGGGATGCTAATGTTTGGTTGAAATTACAACATTTCATTCAAGACAGTCCTAGGGTAGCTCAAATTCAGGGGGCTTTAGGTGATTTTGGTATAAACTTAAAGCCTAGCCAAATGATAGAGTCTTTGTCCTATGTGGCAAAAAGCGGTGGATTGTTTATCTATAACCAAGCATCTTCTTGGGCTGCTAATATTTTGCAATTTGTGGCCCTATTTTTCATCATGATTTTGGTGATTTTCTTCCTGTTGATAGATATGCCAAAATTAAAAAATTTCATAATCCGTCTATCTCCGTTACCTGATGATGAAGACAAATTGCTGATTGAAAAATTTGATAAAATAGCCAACGCTATTCTCAAAGGAAATGGTATTTGCGGAATAATTCAAGGGGTCGCTGGTGGTGTTGTTTTCTCTATTCTTGGACTTAACTCACCTTTGCTTTGGGGTTGTATTATGGCAATACTTGCCTTTTTACCAATTTTTGGTATTGGGCTCGTGATGTTACCAGCGGCACTAATACTTGTCATCGGAGGGCATGTAGGCTCGGCAATTTTCCTCGGTATTTTCTATATTCTTTTATCATTTGGTATGGAATATTTGGTTAAACCAAAACTTGTTGGTTCTCAAGTAAAGATGCACACCTTGCTAGTGGTTCTAGCAATTATGGGCGGCCTTTCTGTTTACGGAATACTTGGAATTATTTATGGTCCACTTATAGTCACAGCTTTTTTAACCCTATCGGATATATATCTAAAAAAATATGATCAGTATATTCAGAAGATGTAGACCAGTAATTTAAGAAACTAGAAGCTACCTAGGAGAGAATAATGAAAAAAATAGCATTTATAACAGGCGGTAATAAAGGTATTGGTTTAGAGGTAACTCGTTTTTTTCTAAAAGAAAATTACCGTGTTGTTGTATTGGCACGAGATTTCAAAAATTTTGAGTTCAACAGCCATGATGATGTACAAACAATTTCATACGATCTTAGTAATACTGAGGGTATTCCTGAAATCATAGCTGGTTTTGATAGAATTGACGTACTTATAAATAATGCAGGGGTGCTTTTAACCTGCCCATACGATGAGTACAGTCCTGAAAAAATGGTGATGTCCATTAAAATCAATCTAGAAGCACCGATTATTCTTATGACCGAAGTTGGTAAAAAGATGGTTGAACAAAAAAGTGGTCGTATAGTCAACAATTCATCTATTGCAGCTCATATTGGTCACCCAGATGTTTGGTACGGAGCCACTAAGGCTGGTTTATTAAATGCCACCAAAAGTTTTTCAAAAATCCTCGGGCCCAGTGGCATAATTGTTAATGCTGTAGCTCCAAGTCCAGTAGAAACTGATATGTTGCTTTCCATTCCAAAAGAACGTCGAGAAGCGATTAAGAAAACTGTTGTTAGTGGTAGATTTGCAAAGGCAACAGAGGTTTCAGACACAATTACTTGGCTAGCAACTGTCTCCCCAGAGTATATAAATGGCGTCTGCATAGACATTAATAATGGCGCCTATCCTCGTTAAATAAAAAAACATTTCTGAAAAGGACAATATGTATACCGACGAAGACCTAAATGAAGCCATAAAAGGCAATATTTTCGATCAGCAGTCTGTTGATCGTTTTAGATCACATATAGCTCAGAATAGGCAAACGCCTATGGTTGATGAAGAAAATTTCCGTTTAATCGGAGGTTTTAACGATATTTTTGTGGTTATCGCCTGCTCTTTATTACTTGTTTCAGCCTCGTGGGCTGGTAATGCCATCGGAGGTTTTTTTGCAATATTGAGTGTGCCAGTTTTATCTTGGGGCCTAGCTGAGTTCTTTGTCCGTAAAAGAAAAATGGCACTTCCTGCCATTGTCCTCCTTTTATCTTTTGTTGGTGGCATCTTTGCTGTTCTTATCGATTTACTAAATGGATTAGGCGACAGTTCAATAATAATAGCTGCGGGAGTAACTACCATCGCAGTTTATGTGCACTGGCGACGTTTCAGGGTTCCCATTACAGTGGCAGCAGGTGCAGGAAGCGTAACTGTCTTTTTCATCGCTCTTGTTTCTTATGTTTGTTATGGCGATATCATGCAAAATGAGACAGACATCTTTGGGAAAATGAATAGTAGCGGTAATTGGATAGCTGCTTCGATATTTATTTCAGGTATAGCTGTCTTTTTCCTAGCAATGAAATGGGATTCGTCAGACCGACAAAGAATTAGTAGGCAGTCAGATGTTGCTTTTTGGCTCCATCTTCTCGCTGCACCATTAATCGTTCATCCTGCTTTTGCTTTTTCTGGAGTTTTGGAAGGAGCTGAAAGTATCAGTGGACTTGTTGTTATAAGTTTTCTGTATCTTCTTTTAACCTGTATCTCTATCGTCATTGATAGGCGAGCATTTATGGTTTCTTCGCTTGCTTATGTTTTATATGCAATATCAAATGTGTTAGAGGTTTACGGAGTGGTTGGTTATAGTTTTGCTATAACTGGTATCTGTATAAGTGGTGGATTGCTTTTTCTCTCGGCATTTTGGCATAATGCTAGAAAAATGGTGCTTGGGTTTTTTCCAGAGAGCGTAAAAAAATATGTGCCTGTTTTAAGAAAATAATGCATGATTAGGCTGGGCTGAAGTAATAATGATTTCCACAATCCCCGATGTAGTTGTCGGGGATCTTGTGGAAGAATGTATATAAAACGTAATAGGGGCTATCTATCTTAGAATGGCGAGCCTGGGAATAATAAAGAAACAGTGTTGATGACCTTCCTTTAACTTTTGGTTTTTCTCACTAAAAGTGTAGAGAAATAATGGAGATCCTCGCCTAACGCATCTTTTACATTGTGCCAAATTCGTTCGTCACCATAACTGGTCTTTTCAATGAGAACTGCATTTTCTAGAAGATTTTCCTGCTCTAAAAGCTTTACAATTCTATCAAGTACTCTATAAACCTTCATAAAAACAATTGCATCAACACTCTTTAAATATTCAGCGACACTACCATTCTCAAAAGTTGCTGGTAGAACTAAAAGGCGTTCATCCCCTAGGCATAAAGACATATTGGCACTTGCAGCCGATGCTCCAATTGAGGAAATGCCAGGGATAACCTTAATTTCTCCATCATACTTGCAACTGGCTAAGGCTTCATAAACATAAAAACCCGTACTGTAAATTGCTGGATCTCCCAAGGTGGGGAATGCGACATCCTTGCCTTGTTCAAGATAGGAAATTATTTCGGTTGCCGCTTCCTGCCAGGCTTCTGTTAGTTCACTGTCAACGCTTTCACTACGACGAACGTGTTTCATCGGAAAACGGTGGGTAATAATGTTTTTGTTATCAGAACGCACTCCACCATTGGCTATATCAATAGCTGTGCTAGCTCCTTCTTGTCGTGATTTTGGAGCAAACCAAACAGGACATTTTTCTAGAATTCGCGCTGCCTTTATGGTCATGAGTTCAGGGTCACCTGGACCAACCCCAACTATATATAGAGTACCTCTCATCATACTTCCTTTTTCTTGTTGAATATGGGTAGCTTGGAAATTTATAAATTAGACAAACTACCCTAAACTATTTATTTTAAAAGTATATTGTTTTTGCTTGCAACATCAGCGATGTGATCAATAAAAATATTGGCAAAACCTGAATTTTGACCAAGGCCTTCAAGTTTGTAACTTACCTCAAATCCTTTTGATTCAAGAATTGTTTTCCAAGAATCTTCTTCAGGCCCAGCCATGTCGTTATTAGCGTGATCGCCAGCGACAATCATAAATGGTTTAAGGAAAACTTTTTTGTTTTTCGTTTTCTCAAGTTGGGCAATAATTTGTTCAAGATCTGGCTGTCCCTCAACAACACCAACTATGGTGGTGACCTGAGGATATTGTCGTTTCATTTCCTTTTGAACATCGACGTAGATGCTTGACTGCCAATGATGGTTGCCGTGTCCCATATACACAAGGCTAGCTCCATTTTTCTTGGCAAGTGCAACATCATCACCCAAAACAGAACAAGCTTTTTTCACATATGCTAAATGATTAGCGCCATCTTTACCTAAAGCAGGTAAACCCATTACTATCTTGTTAAATGGTTTCCACTCATCTTTTTTTGTTTTAATTGCTGCCATGGCATTAACATATTGACTGAGATCATAGCTTTGTTCCATGAAAAACATGTGAGTTGGCTGAACAATGATATTTTTATAACCTTCATCTCTTAAGTCGCCAAATACAGAGATTATATTTTCTGGATATAGAACATCTTTAGGGATACCTTGGTCTAGCCATTTCTGAGGATCGTTTTGTCTGCTACGCCAAACTTTTCTAATAATATTAGAGGTGAAAGATAAACGTACTTCTGTTTTTGGATAAGTTTTCTTAACAAGATTAACGATGTTGATGATTGCTGGCAAAGCTTCTGGTACAGTAGTACCAAAGCTTGCGATAATAATGGCAGTTTTTTCTTCCTTTTCAGGCGTTGTCGGAGCATTTGCAAAGACTGTACTAGCTGGCAAGTAGACACAGAAGACAAGTAAAACAACTATCATAATATTTTTGAACACAACACTTCTCCTTTACCATAAAATTGGTAAAAAATGTGCGCCCAAGGATTACAAAAAAAATCCCTGGACGATATAATATCGGCCGGGGAATCCCAAATTTCCACGCCATTGGTAGAGTCAGTCCACGAATCACACCAAGATTAGTTTGCAGGTAGGTCTTCTGACTTCTAGATCATTCTCCGCCTGCGTCTTCCCAAGTATTAAAAGATATTTGAATGATTAAAATTCAAGATTACCTTAACTCAGTGACATAGTGCAAGCATCGTCCCTAGTTACAGCGGCGGGCCCGTTCCTGATTTTCACAGGATTCCCTATTAAGCGACACAGAATATTATTTCTGATACGCACCTGAAACACAGTCACATAAAAACAACATACAAGTAAAAAAGTCAAGATTCTCTTACTAGTAATTTCAGTAATTGCAAATTAAAAAGAAAGATAAGGTTGTAATTTCCCAAGGTACTCTGAAAGATTATTGACAGTAAAGACTGATGTCATTACCCTACTGCTATCAAGAGCTAGCTGGCTGTTGTTGTAAAATAAGATATTATTTTAAATAACCCTTTAAATGACATATAACGAGAATAAAAATAGTGTCACCAATAATACAAAATATCTTTCAGGAACTAATCTGGCCACTAATCAGAATCAGCTTTTTTGTCTCCATAGGTTTGGTGGTGGCACAGTTAGTTGAATCTTTTGCTTGGTCTCGTCGAATCTCCAAGCTCTCTGCACCTATAACCCGCATTGCACACCTTTCAGCACATGCTGCAACGGGGTTTACTTTAGCCTTTGTTTCTGGCGTTTCAGCAAATAGTCTCCTTGCTGAAGCATTTGCTGATAATAAGATTGGTAAGAAAGAATTAATTTTAGCGAATCTACTGAATTCACTTCCTAGGTTTTTTCTGCACCTGCCGACAGTGTTTTTCCTCACACTACCATTTATTAAGTCAGCAGCTTTTATTTATGTGGGCATAACCTTTTCGGCATCTGTTTTGCTCACTTTGCTGGTTATGGTCGCTGGGCGAATATTGCTTCCTAAGCCTTCAGTTTTACATAATTTAGAAGAAGAACCTTCAAAACCAACTTTAAAACAGGTTGGTGGTAAAATTACTAAAAAGCTTAAACGAAGAATGAAGCGGATGTTAAGCTTTATGCTACCAATATATTGTCTATTTTATTTACTTGGCAAATTGGGGTTTTTTACCTATCTTGAATCTCTAATGCTCAGTCAAAGTTTACTTTTAAAGTGGCTACCACCTGAGAGTATTGGTATCATTATACTCCATATTGGAACCGAGTTTTCGGCGGGTCTTGCCGCTGCAGGAGCGATGCTTGCTGAAAATAGTTTGAATGAGCAACAGATAGTATTTGCCTTAATAATTGGTAATTTATTGGCAACACCTATTAGAGCTATTAGACACCAGTTTCCGTATTACAGTGGTATATATTCTTTGCCGCTTGCAATTGAGTTAATTTGCTGGAGCCAGGTTCTAAGGGCGATAACCTTAATTTTAATTTCAATTTGCTATTGGCAAATTTTCCTATAAGTAATGAGCCTTAATGCCTGCAATAAGAATTTTATATATAAATCGTTACTAGTTGCTTTGGTAATTATTGCCCCGATTAGTATTGTCGGCGCGGCGGCCATTGGTTATATAAATATTCACCCAAGTGATATTTTAGCTGTTGTCTGGGCTAAAGCAATAGGTGCAGAAATCCCTTCACATATTGCCAATAATATACAATATGTCATTATGGATATCCGGTTGCCTAGGATCTTAGCTTCCTTCTTAGTAGGAGTGGCACTGGCAATAAGTGGTGTAGTTTATCAAGGAATCCTTCTAAATCCATTGGCTGACCCATATACTTTAGGTGTGTCATCTGGGGCAGCGCTTGGAGCTGCACTAGCACTATTTGCCAATCTGTTTTTTTTACCCCTGTCTTTGCCAATTTGTGCCTTTGCAGGAGCCATCCTTACTCTATTTGCAGTTATTTATCTATCTAGCTCCAGTGGCCAGATTTCATCCACCAATCTGATTTTATCGGGAGTTATCATAAGTGCCATACTTTCGGCTGGTATAAGTTTTATAAAATATTTGGCGGACGAGGATGTTAGTGCCATTGTTTTTTGGTTGATGGGTAGTTTCGTTGCAAGAGGATGGAGTGAGGTTATCTCTCTTATCATATGCCTCATTCCAGGTTTTGCCATTTCCATTTATTATGCTAGAGACCTAAATATAATGGCAACTGGCAGCAGGTCATCAAATAGTCTAGGGGTTAATACCACTTTAGTGCGTTATGTCTTGCTTATTACAGCTTCTTTGATGAGTGCTGTTGCTGTTAGTTGTGCAGGTATAATAGGTTTTATTGGTTTAATAATTCCCCATCTAATGCGTTTAGCCGTTGGTCCTGATAATAGAAAGCTCCTGCCTTTATCTGCTTTAAGTGGAGGAATACTTTTGTTGTCTGCCGATACTATTACTAGAGCAATTCTTCCAGTTGAAGTCCCTATTGGCATCCTAACTGCTCTTATTGGTGGGCCTGTTTTTTGTATAATCTTTAGAAAAAAACAGAATAGGTTGAGGGATGATTAATAATATTGAGCTTAGCCAAGTTTCCTTTTGTTATGGAAAGAAAGAAATATTACACAAGATATCAGCAACGTTAGAGTGTGGTAAATTTTATGGGATATTGGGGCCGAATGGATGTGGAAAAACCACTCTTCTTGACATTATTGCTGGCTTTAAAAAGCCTAGTCAGGGAGAGATGTTATTAGATAGCAGAAATATAGCTAACTATAATAAAAAGGAACTGGCAAAAAAAATTGCTCTTGTCCCCCAGGAATTTCGTTTGGATTTAGGATTTACCGTGGAAGAAGTTGTGATGATGGGGCGTCATCCATATATAGATAGATTTTCTCTGCCTTCAGATCTTGATTTAGAAGCAGTTGATATGGCAATAAGTGTAATTGGCCTAGAGGAATTTCGGCACATGGATGCAAATAGACTTTCGGGTGGCCAGAAACAGAGGGTTATTGTTGCCCGTGCACTTGCTCAAGAAGCAGAAACAACTTTGTATGACGAAGCAACGTCTAATCTAGATATAAGTTACAGTTTGCAGATTTTTGGCATGGCTCACAGATCAGTGAGAAGAGATAGTAAAACAGCAGTAGCTGTTCTTCATAATTTGAATTTGGCGGCCGCTTACTGTGATGAAATAATTCTTATGAATGCAGGTGAAATTGTTGAACAGGGAAATGCAAAAGATGTTTTAACTGTCAATAATATCTCAAAAGTTTTTAACGTTGAGGCTAGAATTGGTGACGATTTATTTGCTCAATCTAACCAAGTTTCTCTTTGTTACCCTAAGGTTTAAATTCCCATGAAATCTTTGCTCTTAATAGTTTTAATAGTGGTCAGCTTGGGGGGACCATTGCAGGCAAAAGACTTGCGAATAATATCTCTTTATCCAGCCCATACAGAAAATATTGCCAGTTTAGGTGGCGGAGATTTACTCATCGGTATTTCTAAAAGTGATACATATCCTGACTATATTCTTCATAAAAAGAGATTTAGTTATCGAGAAGATCCTGAACGATTTATTGCTGCCGAGCCAGATCTAATTCTGGTCCGTCCCATGATTGAACGGGCATATCCGCAACTGATGAAGAAATTAAGGGGCGCAGGCATAAAAGTTATTTCCTTACAGCCTGCAAGTGTCTCAGAGTTATATCCATACTGGCAAGAGCTTGCAGATATTATAGGCAAAAAAGAGGCAGGTCAAAAGATGATAGCTGATTTTAAATCTGAGCTATCTGAACTAACAAAAAATAGCACCACAAGTAAAAACGTTTATTTTGAATCCATCCATAGTCGTATGAAAACATTTTCACCATCATCTATTGCCATATTTGCCCTAGAGCAGGCAGGCGGCAATAATATAGCTAAAGATGCACCTCAGATAAGAAAAACCAATATTGCCGAATATGGGAAGGAGCGTCTTTTGTCAAAATCTGAACAAATTGATATTTTTTTAGCTCAACAAGGCAGGATGAACCCAATTAATATAAATGACATCGTGGAAGAACCAGGATTTGCCTCAATCAAAGCTGTTCGAGAAAACCAGGTCTATTTAATTAAAGAAGAAATAATTTCCCGCCCAACCATCCGTATCCTAGAAGGGATTAAACAAATCCAAAAAATAATCCAAAATTAATTACACCCCTTATACCTACTCATGCTTTTCTCCGCAAATGGTTTGGTCGATACTTACGAAGTTTATACTTGATGCTACCTTGAGTCTTTTTTTTGATTCAAGATCTTTTTGTAACGGACTTACGGAGTCATGCACTTATAATACGAATTCAGGTAAGCTAAATACTGGAATATTCTCTCCTAAGTTAGAAATGGCTATGTCTTGTTTCACACTTTCGCAACCCCATGATATTTTATAGCTTTGTCCCTTTTGTTTTATGGTTAATGCCTATCATTGAAACACAAGGAATATTCTTATTGGTCAGGTTTTTGCTTTTTGGTATATCGTTATTTTATGATGAGTTATCAACATGTTCCTTGGTCTCACAAACTGTTGCCCTGTCTGCTTAGTCAGTTTTTTTGTTAGTGCTTTGAGCATAATTTTCTAGTTTCAATTTGTATCAATATTGTTTATAAAGTTCGGTGTTCGGCTTCTTTTTGAAACAAAGGTACATCTGGAAAATGTGTCCTCCTTGTGGATACCCGTACGTGGGATATAAAGAATAATGGACGCTTGTATATTTAGGGAACAATTTTTTGTTTTGTCAGAATTATTTTTTAACGTGGATATCTTATGGTTAATGGAAGCGATGTTGGCATGACCCTCAATTATTTAATCGACTCAAGTAGAGAAAAATACGCAGATTTACCAGCTGTTGGTATGGCTATGGGAGAATCTTTAACCTACAAAGAATTCCATCACCGTATTTTCGCACTTGCTGCAAAAATGCGAAATGAAGGTGTGGTAAAGGGTGACCGGATAGCCATTCTTGCAGAGAATTCAGATAAGTGGGGTTTGGTTTATTTAGCGGTGGTAAGGCTGGGTGCAATTTGTGTTCCTATTTTGCCTGATTTGCCAGAGAGTGATGTTAGTCACATCCTCACCGAGATGAAAGTTAAAATGTTATATCTCAGTCAACGTCAGTTAGAAAAAATTGATGAATATGGTGGCGATTTAGATGCAAAAATTATCACTCTAGATAATACCGAAAACCTAGCTGGAACTTTTGCTGTTTCTGGGTTTAACAATTATTTGCAAGAAGCTTTAGTTTCATATGAACAGAACGATGTTGAAAACTTCGTCACTGTAAAAGAAGACGATGTTGCCTCAATAATTTATACATCTGGTACATCTGGTTATTCTAAAGCGGTAATGTTAAGCCATAAAAATCTTACTGCAAATGCCTATGCTGCCTCTGGCCTTGCCGATATAAAACCTGGGGCTGTGTGGTTGTCAATTCTGCCAATCTCCCATACCTATGAATTTACCTGTGGTTTCATTTTACCGCTTTTATGTGGCGCAAGAATTGCCTATGCAGGAAAAACACCTACCCCAGCCATTTTGCAAAAACTTTGTAAACACGAAAAGCCATTTGCAATTTTTGCTGTCCCGTTGGTGCTAGAAAAAATATATAAAAAACGAGTTCAACCCCAAATAGAAAAGAAAAAACTTCTCAGTCTTGCCTGTAAAACAAGTGTCGGACGTAGAATGGTTCACCGAAAAATTGGTGCTAAACTGATAGACTTTTTCGGAGGAAACCTCGGTCTCATGGGTATTGGTGGTGCTGCATTAAATCCAGAAGTGGAACGATTTCTTCATGAAGCTGAATTTCCCTATCTTATTGGCTACGGAATGACTGAAGCTGGCCCTTTAATTGCTGGTGGCCCTTTGGGAGATAAAAGTATTGCTGTTACTTCAACTGGTAAACCAATTCCTGGGGTGAAGGTGCGAATAGATAACCCCAATGAGGAAACAGGTATCGGCGAGATTATGGTATCTGGCGCCAATGTTATGAAGGGATATTATAATGACGATGAACAGACCAAGGAAGTTTTAAGCGATGATTGTTGGCTTGCAACTGGTGATCTTGGGCGACTTGATGAACATGGTAACCTGTTTATAACAGGTAGAAGTAAAAATGTGATCGTTATGGCAAACGGGGAAAATGTTTATCCAGAAATTATTGAGCACAAAGTTAATTCTTACCAGTGGGTTTTAGAATCTTTGGTTGTACAAAAAAATGAGAAGTTAGAGGCTTGGGTGTACCCTGATTACGAGTATATGGATGAGCAGGCACCAGGTAAAAATAGTAGCGAGAGACGTAATCTTGTTGGTGAAATGTTAGAGGAAATGCGAGCTTCTTTAAATAAAGAATTGTCTGCTGCTTCTAGAATTACAAAAATAATAGAAAGGCGTGAGCCATTTGCTAAGACAGCCACCCATAAGATTAAAAGGTATTTATACGAAGTTTAGTGATTTTAAATTGAGGAGCTGGCTGAAATAATGTCAGTCTATGGTTTAGTGAGCTTTGGAGAGAGACCACTGGTTGCCATTAACTTAAAAACGAGAGAGAATAAATGTTAAAGAAGATTTCCGTACTGGCCTTTGCTGGTTTGTTTGTGGCAGGAAGTGCCATGGCATCTGGGTATCGAATCCCTGAGCAAAGTGTTGATTCAACTGCTAAGGCTGGTGCTAACGTTGCAAGTGCTAGCCGTGCTGATGCTGCCTATTTTAATCCTGCTAATATGTCTTGGATGGCGGATACTTGGCATGTTCAAGGTAACCTATCTTATGTTCGCTTGGGTGAAAATGAGTACACTGGAACTTATACATCAGCTGCAACTGGTGGGGTCCCTACTTCAGCGAATGGAAGTGCGGAGGATGAAAATTTCCTTTTACCAAGTATGTTTGTAGTTTCTCCAGATTATAGTGGTTTCCGTTTTGGCTTTTCTATGGTTGCTCCTTATGGACTTGCCAAGAGATGGAAGTATCGTCCAGCTAACTTGGTTGCTGATGAGTTTTCTTTGTTGAATATTGAAGTGAACCCAACAGTATCCTATAAGTTTAATGAAAAGTTCTCAGTTGCAGGTGGTGTGCGTGTTATGTATGCCAATGCTAAGGTAAGAAATTTTCTTTACGATATGGAGGGGGACACTATAGAGTGGGGCTGGAATTTAGCCACTTCCTTTAGGCCAACTGAAAATTGGAACATTTCAGCAACCTATCGTTCTAATATTGATTTAGAGTTTACAGAACATGATATTGTTGGATACCCTACTGGTGTAGGACCAAGAAAAATAATTACTGGTTCAACCTCCATTCCTGCAGCAGC
The DNA here is from genome assembly GCA_051531995.1 of Desulfotalea sp. Taxonomy (GTDB): domain Bacteria; phylum Desulfobacterota; class Desulfobulbia; order Desulfobulbales; family Desulfocapsaceae; genus Desulfotalea. The sequence continues at coordinate 377,996 of JAOPTU010000001.1, read as the reverse complement.
AGTTCTGACACTTGCTACCTCATTTAAGCCTACCGAGAAATTAACTGTCGAAATCGCTATAGATCGGACTTTCTGGTCTGAATATGAGGACTTTACTGTAGCTTCCCCAGATGGTGCACCATATAACAACACAACCCTAAAAGACTGGGATGACTCCAATGCATACCGTATTGGTGTTAATTATGAGTTAACTGAGAAGTTAGATCTAATGGGTGGTATCGCTTATGATGAAAATCCAGCTCCAGATACTACAGTAAGCTTTGAATTGCCTGATTCTGACGCATGGCTATTTTCTGCAGGTTTTCAGTATGAGGTTGTTGAAAATTTTGAGATGGGTATGGCCGTTCTTTACGACCTTAAGCAAGATAGAAGTCTTAATAGTGCTGAAAGTGGTATGAACGGTGAGTTTACCAACGGTTCCGCATGGTTCGTTACTGTAGGTATGAACTATAAGTTTTAATTTGTAGGCTACCGTGAAAAATTGCCACGCTATTCAACTTCTTCGTTGAACGTAAGTTTTTTAATTCTTCAAGGTACTCGTAGTTAGTATATCTCTATCATCAGTATTAGAGCGGTTTTAGCTTATGTTGAGCTAAAACCGCTTTTTTATTTATACATAAACTACAATGATTTGGGAGCACGACGGAGTGAAAGGATTGAATGCACAGCTAATGCAAGCAGTACAATAAAACCACCAGTTATAGCAGTGTTCGAAACTTTTTCTCCCAGAATTACCCATACCAAATAACTTCCCAGTACAGTTTCTAAAGGCATAATTAGCCCTACTTCTGGGGAGCTTATATAGCGAGTTCCTATGGTAATTAAAATAAAGGCAATTACCGAGGTTGCGCCCATGGCTAATATTAACCAGTACTTGTCATAAGGGATAGTCAGGTTGTTACTCAGTGTGGCGCCAACTATCATTAAAATTATGCCACTAAGTGCCATTGCGGGCACCATGTTGCGATCTCTTTTGTGTCGCATGATTGTGAAGGACGCAGACATTGCCATGGCAGCAATTATCGCGATGCAGTTGCCAAGGATGCTATTATCGCCTCGGCTATCGCCAACGATAAAGCTGATAGCTATCATAACCACAACCATGGTTACTATTGTTCTGAATGGTATTTTTTCTTTCAAAAAAAATCTGGTATAAATTGCGGCGAACATTGGGGCTGATGATATTATAACCAGGGTGTTGGCGACACTGGTGTGGTAGAGAGCTAGTAGGAAGCAACTACTGGAAATCCCCATCAAAAATATAACACTTAATCCTGATTTGCCAATTTGTTTGAACTGGTTTGCCGTTTGCAGGCCATACTGGCAGAAAATAATTAGGGTCATTCCGCAAAGTGTACATAAACCTCGCCAGAACAACATCGTTTCACTTTCAAGTCCAGCTAGTCGCACCCAGAGAGTGTCAGGGGTGAGAACAAGCACGCCAAGGGTGGTAATTAATAAGCCTTTGGCTTTATCTGATAGCATTTTCATTTTAATAAAGTAACAACCTGTTGGCTGCGCTAATAAATGGAACAATTGCCTTGGAAAGAACTCCGCTAAAGGCAAGTATTATAAGGATGATGAAACCGTATTTTTCAATTTTTTGATACTCATAGGCAAGATTTCTTGGTAGTAGGCCCATTAAAATTTTACTACCATCAAGGGGTGGGATTGGTAAAAAATTAAAAACACAGAGAACTAAATTAATCCATACAGAGGCAAGCAACATTTCGTTGATTGGCACAACAATACCGCTGGTTATGGCGTTGTTGGGGATGCTTGGTGCCACAGCCCAGAGCATTTTAGCGATTATTGCACTGCCAATGGCTAGAGCTAGGTTGGTTGCTGGCCCAGCAAGTGCTACCCAGAGCATATCTCTTCTTGGATTTTTGAAATAATTAGGATTAACGGGTACAGGTTTCGCCCAACCAAATTTAATGAAGAAAAATGCAATTGTGCCGATGGGGTCTAGGTGAGCTAGTGGATTTAGGGTAAGCCGACCCATTTGTTGAGCTGTGGGGTCCCCAAGTTTGTAAGCAGTGTAGCCGTGGGCGAATTCATGTAAGGTGAGGGCAAGTAGTAGTGGTGGTGCTAGGATGATTAATTGATTAATGAAATCATGCATTTTATATAAACCTTTGGTTTTAGATTGAGATATGTCCTTGTCATAGCTTTTAATTTATATAAAAGACTATTCTTTAGTTGTGAGTTGAAGGACATATTTTCAGAATTAGGACAATAATGTTCCTTGAGTTCTAAGCAAGGTCTTTTGGGTTTATTTCTTCTAAATATCGTATTTCGTCTTCTTTTGATGAAGTTAGACCATCTATTCTAGCAGCCCTTAGTGTTGATAGTATTTCACTGAATTTAGGTCCTGGTTTGTATCCTATTTCCATTAAATCTCTGCCTGTTAAAAATGATTTTGTTTGTTTGGTATTGCTGATGTAGTGGTAGATATATTTTTGCACCCTTGTCTTTTTTGCTGTGAGCCATACATACAAAAGGGTCTCGTGGTTTTCATCGCTTAGAGCACTGTCTACCTGACTAGGCCGAAAGTTTATTCTGTTATCCATTCTTGCCCTGAGGAAATCCCCTTGGCTTTTGGCGTAAAATAATTTTTTGCTGTTAATTATATTTTCTTTGAAACGAGAGCAAAAAGCCTCAAGTTCTTCTATTCCAGAACTGTGATAAATCGCAAGCAGATAAACCATCCATAGGTCTACCTTGCCTGATTTAGGTTCGTACTCTTTAAATAAAAAAATCGCTTTTTTTGCTTGTTTTAGCATGTGGGTAAATCGCCTGGTGATTCTATAGCTTGGCCTTAGATCTGGCCATAGAAATTGAAAAAATTGTAGTTCAGCTAGGCGTAGAAGAGAGGTTATTGGGTCATTCTCTTTAAATATTATTTTAAGTTCATTTAGAAATCTACTATCCCTTGATTTGCCGAAGAGATTCATGGTGACAGCATTGTTAATTAATCTTTCAGTGTGCTGGCCAATGTGAAAGTTCATCCGAGATTCAAAGCGAATAGCTCTGAAAATTCGGCTGGGATCTTCAACAAAACTTAAATTATGGAGGATGCGGATGGCTCTATCGTTCAGATCGTTTTGGCTATTGTAGAAATCAATTAAGGTGCCAAAATTTTTGCTATTTATCTGTAGAGCCATGGCGTTTATGGTAAAATCTCTTCTCGACAAATCGTGTTTTATTGAGGAAAGTTGTACCATGGGTAGGGATGCGGGTGAGTCATAGTATTCTAATCTGGCAGTGGCAATATCAACCTTGAAGCCGTCTGGTAAAGTGACAACAGCAGTGAGGAATTTGTCGTGGGCTAGGCATTTTCCTTTCAATTTTATTGCGAGTTGTTTTGCAAACTCAATGCCATTACCTTCTATAACAATATCAAGATCTTCATTGGGTCGTTTTAAAAGCAGATCTCTTACAAAACCACCAACAGCAAAGGCGTTTAGTTTCATTTCATCTGCATGGGAACCTATTGTTTCAAGTAGGGTTATGATTTTCTTAGTTAACTGTTTGTGCACTAAGATTTTGATATTATGTTTTACGGCAACATTAGGTGTACCTTTTTCAGCCTTGATGAGCCCTTTGTGGTTACTATTTTTGTTAACTAATTTATCAAGTAAATCTGTACGGGTAACTATTCCAATTAGTTTTCCCATATTGGTAATGGGTACTAGGCGTTGACGCTGTTCGGCAATTAATTCTTGTAGGTCAGTAAGGGTAGCCTCTGGGCCTAAGGTTTTAATTTCTGTACTCATATAGGAGGAAACTGTGATATCTCCTAAATCGTGGTGTAGAGCTTTTTCGATAACATGTCTAGAAATGCTGCCTACAATCTTGTCATTGTCAACCACTGGCATGGCAGTGACATTGTATCTAGTAAGTGTGTCGTTAGCAGCAGATATGCAAATGTGAGGTGGTAGGAAATGGGCCGGGCTAGTCATCATCTCTGATGCCAAAGCCAAGGGCTGAACGTGGCGGTGTAGAGCTTCTATTAACTGCTCTTCCACCTCTGTCATTTTAAGATTGTTTATGGTGGCAGAAGCATCACTGTTGTGACCATCACCGCCAAGATCCCTGGCTATTGCTCCTACGTCTATGTCGGTGATCCGGCTATGTGCCACAAGGTGAATTCTGCCTTCGGTTTCAAGTATTGCAAAGAGACAGTTTATATTTTCTTTTTCACTGTAGTTTCTTACAATACGATTGAAATCGTTAATATGTTGTGACCAGGTAAATGAAGATATCGTCACAGGAAATTGTTGGATGGTGAAAATATCAGCGTTTTGTTTTATTTCACGAATAATTTCTTCTTGGGATGCGCCTAGCGAGTCTTCAATGAAATGAGCTATGATATCAAGTTTTGCACCTTGTTCAAGTAGCCAGCCAGCTGCATAAATATCTTCTGGCTGGGTGCCAGATTTAGTGAATGATTTGGTTTCGCTGTAAATCCCTAGTGCGAAAATTGTTGCTTCTTCGGCTGTGATTGAAATAGCTTCTTCTTGTATTTTGCGGACAAATATTGTTGTGCAAGCACCATAGTTAAAAAGATGGATGTTATCTGCAGGCGTGCTCCCATTCTTGTAAAATTTAATTTTGTTGGTGTCGCACTTTTTTAGTAATCCTAGTTTATTTGTTGATCTAGCTTTTACAGCTATGAGATTACTGATGTTTTTTGTATTAATGCTGTCAGCAGACATAAACTCATAATTGAAACTTAGGTGCTGGCTGATAAAATCATGGAGTGATTTATTTTTTGAGCCTAAAAAAACTAACCTAGCTTTAGTATATATTTTTTGAGCTGCTATCATGGCCGCTAGGCCGTCAAAACCTGCATTTTCGTGGGTCGTGATTATTTGCATATAGTGTGAATAAGCTGAGTTTTTTTAGGGAAATGTGAAAAACTTTAATTAATGTTGAAATCTAACATGATTAGCTTGATTCAGGGTAGTATTTTAGCTTCTCGGGTGAAATTTTTTGTGGATAGCTTTTAATCTAGTCTGGTCGACTTGGGTGTAGATTTGGGTAGTGGCAATATCGCTATGACCAAGCATTATTTGTAGTGATCTGAGATCAGCTCCGTTGCTGAGGAGGTGGGTTGCAAAGGCGTGCCTTAACATGTGGGGACTAATTTTTTTCTTAATACCTGTGGCAAGACTAATATCTTGAATTATTTGCCAAAATCGTAACCGAACCATGGCTTTGCCTCTGGTTGTGACAAAAAGGCTACTGCTTCTCTTGCCTTTTAGTATCAGCGGTCTCGTGTCTCTTAGGTATGATTCAATTCGTATCCTAGCTGTGTCGCTAAAGGGAACTATTCGTTCTTTGTTTCCTTTACCATAAACACGGACAAAGCTAGCCTGTAAATTACAGGCGTTCACAGGTAGATTTACTAACTCTGATACTCTCATTCCTGTTGAGTATAGCAGGTAAACCATACAGTTGTTTCTTTGGTTTAAAAGACTGTTTTTGCCTTGGAAATTTAATATAATCTCTACTTCATTTTCCGTGGGGACATTGGGGAGTTTTTTGCCAATGCTGGGTAAATCGATATGGAAAAATGGATTGTCTTCCGCAAGGTTTCTTTCCACTAAAAAAGAGAAAAAAGATTTCAACGAAGATATCTTTCTTGCAGAACTGCGGGGCGAAATACTGGTTGCTTTACATTTTTTCAAAAAAAGATAAATACAATCCCTGGAAATGTTGCTTAAGTGACTGATGTTTTGATTTTCTAGAAAAAATAAGAATGATGTGACATCAGCAGAATAAGCATGGGCGGTGTTTTCTGCTAGTCTTCTCTCAGATATAATAAAATGAAGAAAACGATCGTGGTATGCCAAAAAGGAAGGTGGTAGAACTACTTTTTTAGAGTTCATCCTGAGCGAAGCTTGTACAGCCCGATTTGCCCAAAGCAGGTCGGGTCTGTACGGAGCTTCCAGTCTAGTAAGACTTTTTCATGCGGTTGAACTTGCGGAGCTTTCTGCGAGCTTCAGCCTGCTTTCTACGCTTCTTAACGCTTGGCTTCTCGTAGTACTCGCGACGCTTTAATTCTCTTTTGATACCGTCTATCTGTAATTTCTTCTTCAATTGGCGGATCGCGTACTCGAGATCTCCTCTAACTTCAACTTCTATCATCGGTTGCTCCGTTTAACGAAATTTTCGTTTATCTTGGGTTAAGTGCCAAATGTACATCAGCATTTAACCATTTTAGGTTTAATTTTTTACAAAAGTAAAAGTAAATTAAAAATTCACTAATACCCATGCACTTTAGAGTTCAATCTCTCTTATATACTAAATGACCTAAATGTTTGTCAATGGGTTTTTGTTGCCTTTGTATCTAAAAATCAATCAGGGAATATTTTTCCAGGATTTAAGATATTATCTGGGTCCATCATTACTTTGATTTGTCGCATTAATTTTATTGTGGCTGGGTTTAATTCTAGGTGTAGATACTTGGACTTAGTTATCCCTATGCCATGCTCTCCAGAAAGAGTACCTCCTAAGCTGATGGTATGCTTAAAAAGGATTTCTTTGGCTTTTTCACCACGCTCTAATTCTTCGGGCAGATCCTTGTCAACCATAATGCTGACGTGAATGTTTCCATCTCCTGCATGACCAAAGGTGAGTATTGTAACCTGGAGTTCTCTGCTGAGTTCTTCGGTGAAACTGACCAGGTCAGAAATTTTACTCCTAGGCACCACTACATCTTCACCAATTTTGTGGGGCTTTATCTTGAATGCGGCGGGGGATATTGATCTTCGTGCCTGCCATAGTTCGGCAACTTCTTGGCTATTTTTAGCTTGCTTGTAACTTATTTCTTTTTCATTTTTTAGTACAGAATATAATTTTTCAAGCTGCTTGTGTATTCCATTTTTACTGCCATCAAGTTCTAGTAATAGCAGAGCTTCAGTGTCGCTGCTTGGTGGATTGCTCATCATGTCACTAACAACCGAAATCGCTGTTTTGTCCATGTATTCTAGCGTAGACGGAACAATACCATTGGATAATATTTTATTAACTAATGTGGTTGCAGCAATCAAGGATGTGGAGCTTATGAGAAATGTTTCCTTTGTTTCTGGGGCAGGAATTAATCTGCAGATAAGTTTTGTTATAATCCCTAGAGTTCCTTCTGAGCCAATAAATAACCTGGTCAAATCATAACCCGTCACACCCTTTTCTGTACGGGGGCCAGCAGTGACAATTTCACCTGAGGGCAATACTGCTTCAAGGCCAATGATATAATCTTTGGTAACACCATATTTTACAGTGGATGGTCCACCAGCGCATTCAGCCACATTGCCACCCAAAGTACAATATTTTAAGCTCGCAGGATCAGGTGGATAGGCTAGGCCATGTTTTTTCGCTGCTGTTTGTAAATCTATGGTGATCACACCTGGCTCAGCTATGGCAATGTGGTTTTCATGATCAATTTCAATAATTTTGTTCATCCTCGTCATGGGCATTACAAGACCACCATGTACAGCAACACTTCCTCCCGTTTTACCGGTGCCTGCTCCTCTTGGCACAACTGGAAATTTATATTCAGTGGCCAGTTTCATTATTTTACTGACCTGTTCGGTGTTAGCTGGGTAGGCGATTGCTTCAGGTAGATGAATAATTCCTCTGGCATCGTAGGAGTAGCAGTGGAGATCTAATTTTCTGTTGGAGCAAAATTCTTTACCAACGATGGAAATAATTTTTTTGATGATATTAGATGTTATTGGAGTCATAGTGTGTTTTAAGTTTACTGAATTGGTTTAGGTTACCTTGAGACTTTGTACTTCGCCCAACTTCATCGTTGGACTTAAAATTTGCGTCTGCCTCGAATTTGAGCAAAGTCCTGGTTTTTTCAAGATACCCATTAATAAAAAATGAGAAAATTGCTCAGTAGCATATGGCATACCATGGAGAAAGAATCTAATGCAAGAAGAAACAGGTAAGATAAAAGTAGCCCTTATTGCTGGTGGCACCTCCCATGAAAGAGAAGTGTCGTTAATGGGTGCAGAAGGCGTTGCAAAAGCTCTTGATATAAATAAATATGAAGTGAAAATTTATGATTCAGCAAGCGACCTACCAATAATTGCTAAGGAGGCTGATGATATTGATTTCGCTCTAATTATTCTCCATGGCATTCATGGTGAGGATGGTACCATTCAAGGTTTTCTTGAACTACTTGGTATTCCATATCAAGGTTCTGGGGTTCTAGGTAGTGCCATGGCTATGGATAAAGATGTGGCTAAAATTGCTTATGATAGGGCAGGATTACCCATTGCACCATGGCAAGTGGTGGGTGATGATGTAGATGTTGAAACTCTTGTTGCTGGTATGGGCCTGCCAGTTGTGGTGAAGCCATCAAATGAAGGTTCTAGTATTGGTATTTCCATTGCTCATACTGTGGCGGATTTAAAGGAATCACTCGTCAAAGCAAGAAAATATACCACCGGAGCAATAATGGTGGAAAAATTCATCAAAGGGCGTGAGTTGACTTGTGCGGTGCTTGGTAATGAAACAATCGAAGCTCTCCCTGTTTTAGAGATTGTACCTGGGGAAGAATTTCCCTTTTTTGATTATGAGGCGAAGTATCAACCAGGCGCGTCTGAAGAGATTTGCCCAGCTCATATTGACAACGACTTGAGATCATTAGTACAAGATCTAGCGGTTAAAGCGCATCGTTGTTTGTATTTACGTGGCTATTCTCGTACGGATTTTATCTATGGTGATGATGGTAAGTTATATCTGTTGGAAACAAATACTATTCCAGGGATGACTGCCACGAGTATTTTGCCGCAAGAGGCTGAAGCACATGGACTTAGTTATAGTCAGCTTTTAGATAGATTGATCGAACTAGGTTTGGAGTAAAGATATTTGATAAATATCTTTATCTTTTGGGGTGTAAAGGAAGGCGTTTATTAAGGTGCCAATTAAGATTTGCCTAGAGGATAAAAGTATTTGCTGGTGTAAATATAGCAAGGCCGTCAAAGTAAGAACATAACTTTGACGGCCTTGGGTAACCTGTTCTAGGCTTCGCCTGTTTACTAATTAATACCTTTAGGGTTTGGGCCATATTGGTTTTCGCTATGTGCACTATCTTGAGCTGCAAAAACAATTAGCACGATAGCGCCAATAATTGGGATGAAGGCAATTAAAAGAAACCAACCTGATTTGCCTATGTCATGTAGTCTGCGAACACCTAGAGCTATTGATGGCAGTAAAACGGCGAGAGAATACAGCGAAGATAGAAAACTACTGCCAAAGACTAGATTTTCAATAAATGACAATAGAATAGATATTACCATATTAACGAGGGTGAAAATCCAGAAATCTTTTCTTCTGGAACGACCATTAAATTCGACATACATCTTAAGCGCTTTAATGTACTCTTCCATTTGAATCTCCTTTTTGTTTTTTATGAAAAAAGCGAAGCAAACTAACATATAATCTGCTCACCAAGTAGCTAATGGTTAATAGCTAAACTCTTTAGGCTACCTTGAAAAATTGCTACTTCGCCCAACTTCTTCGTTGAACTTAACGTTTTATCTTTGGAATATCGATTATACGCCTGCGATAAAATATTCGTTCGCCCCGACCTTGAACTAATTTTCAAATTTTTCGAGGTACCTTTTGTTTTTATTTGTGAAACGTAGACGACGTTAGGAGGAATATTTGCTGTTCAAAATTAGAAAATACAGTTTGCACTTACGCTAATTACTCATCATTAACTTTTCTAAGTTAATATCCTCTCAGGAGCATTGAACACGTTAATTCTTTCGGGTCTAGAATATGAAACTAGAGTTGCTCCAGCTCTTTTGGCAATGGCAATGCCGAGCGATGATGGTGATGTCCTAGACATAATAATCGGGATACCTAATCTAGCGCATTTTAGTACCATGTCAGATGTTAGCCGGCCAGTTGTATAAACAGCTGCAGCAGTGCTGGCTTTGCCAAGTAGGATGGCTCCAAGTATCTTGTCCACAGCATTATGTCTGCCAACATCTTCATAGTAAAGTTTTAGCTCACCATCCTGCCATAATCCGCAGCCATGAACACAGTGGGTTAGTGGGCCAAGAGGGGAGAACTGCAAGGCACTTCTGATAAATTCTTTAATTTCAGGAAAAGGTAGGTTGTAATCACTTAAAGGCGCAAAATCTCCTTCCAGCATCTCTTTCGAAATTTTACCAGTACCCCCACAGCCAGAGCTAATGATCACTTCTTTATGTACGCTTTCGTCGACGTCAGCATAGACAGAGATTTTGCCCTCAGGGCATACAAGTATCTCTTTGATATCCGATGGCTTTTCTATATATCCTTGCCCAAATAGAAAACCGGCTCCAAATTCCTCAAGTCCAATGGGTAAAACCATGGAAGAGCCAATGAGAACCTCATTAAGGCTAATTGCATATGGCGTTTCAACAGCGACTTCTTCTCGTACTGTTTTGCGCCCGCTTTTGTTGATTATTACGGAGTCTTGTAGGCTTGTTAGGGGCGGGTGTTGGTTGATTGCCATGGTATTTATGTTTGGTTTGTCTTTTGAAATTTTTATTATGTGAGAGATATCTAGCCACGTAACGATAAAATGAGACAAAAGGCAAGTTTCTTTTTCTTTCTCTACAAGTATTTGGAAGATATTTTTTTGAAAATTAACAAATTTAAATCGCTTCTTCGAGGATAGTAACTTGTGACTTCAGAATGCACCTTTCATGCTTTATTTTGCTAAATTTCATCTTTTATCAATTAGCGTTTTCGTGGTGTGGCGTGGAAATAAGAGAATGCATTAAATTAGGTAATTCTGCTGTGAGACTTGTTTCTCTTGTCCTCCCCTAACTACCTTTAGCGGCGTGAGCTGTACTGTGATTCTCAGTCATCATATCTACAATATCTGCCGGTTGAAGGTGTAGAAGTAAGTAGGTTGAATATTGACGATAGTCATACTTTTAAATATCTTGCCTTTTTGCTCCTAGCTCTCTATTCTCAACTGCAATTCGGGAGGATTTTATGTTGAGAAAAAAACTAAGCATTTTTTATATTGTCGCCTTGTCGATATTTCTACAAACATCAGGTGCCGTTGCTGAGGAATATAAAGATATTCTACTAGGTCAATCAAGCCCTTTTAGTGGGGACTCGGGGAACCTTGGCAATGAGATGAGAGCAGGCTTGCAAGCTGCTTTTGCCTGGGTGAATGATAGTGGTGGCGTTAACGGCCGAAAGATCAAACTTATAACAAAGGATGATGGTTATGAGCCGGATAAAGCCGTAGAAAACAGCGAAAAATTTATTGCAGATGGTGTTTTTGCCCTCATTGGTCAGGTCGGTACCCCAACATCTAAGGCAGTTTTGCCAATAGTCACTGAAAAAGGTGTCCCGTTTTTTTCTCCTCTTACAGGGGCAGAATTTCTTAGGCGGCCCTTTAATCGAAATGTTATCACGATCAGAGCTAGTTATTATCAAGAAATAGAAACAATTATCGACTATTTAGTTGGGAAAAAAGGTTATAGTAGGATTGCTTGTTTTTATCAAAATGATAGTTATGGCTACGATGGTCTTAGGGGGCTTGAAACTTCTTTAAGTAAAAGAGGGATGGCCCTCGTAGGCAAAGCAAGTTACGAAAGAAACACAGTTGCTGTTATGGGCGCTGTCCGAGAAATCAACGACAGTTCTCCCGAAGCAATTATTATGGTGGGCGCATACGCTGCCTGTGCTGAATTTATTAAACTTAGCAAGTCTAAGTTTAATTCTAAAACAACTTTTGCTTCTATTTCGTTTGTGGGTACCGAAAGTCTCCGTAATGTTTTGGGGGATTATGGTAAGGATGTGATTGTCTCTCAAGTGGTTCCTAATCCGTACATTTCTACGATTAAACTAGTAAAAGAATATAAGCGGGATATGACTTTTTACCGGCATGACGTGCCCCTTAGTTTTAATTCTTTTGAAGGATATATTGCAGGTAAGCTCTTCACCAGTATTGCCCGGCAAACTCCAGCACCTCTGACTAGAAAATCTTTTATTGAGACAATGGAAAAAATTGGCTCTTTTGATTTAGGTGGTATGATTCTAAAATTTGGCCCCCATGATCATCAAGGTATAGATGATGTCTTTATTGTAAGAATATATCCAGAAATACAAACGATTGATACCAGTGGAGATGGCAGTGAATGAGTAAGAAAAAATTTCGCCTATCTATTACTTGGTCACCCTTTTACGCATCTCTTGCTGTTATTTCTGCACTCGGTTTGTTTATCGGTGTTTTTTGGACGGTGAATGAATATCATGCCTATGTGGAAAGTATTGAAAATATAAAAAATAACTATCATCATCAATATGAATATCGCTTGGTTGAAGAGGTTAATTCTGCTGAAAAATATATTAAATTTCGCCTTGAACAGGATGGTGTGCGAGCAGAAAAAGTAATTAGAGATAGGGTGCAGACGGCTTATACTGTTGCCTCCCACATCTATCGCAGTTATAAAGCCGAAAAAAGCCATGAAGAGATGAGGGAAATAGTGTCGGAGATACTTCGTCCGATACGTTGGGGTGATGGACATGGCTATTATTTTGTTGGTAGATTGAATGATGGTATAATGGATCTTTTCGCAGATGAACCTCTACTTGAAGGTAAGAATGCTCAAGAGGTAGAAAACCTTGTGGGTTACGATGTTGTAGGAAAAATTAAAAGCTTGGTCGATGAAAAGGGTGCTGGTGTTTTACGATACCAGTTAGCTAAACCTTTGCATCCTGGTGAGGTTTTTTCAAAAATAGCTTTCGTAAAATATTTTAAACCTTTTGATTGGTTTATTGGTGCCGGTTTTTACGAGGATGATTTGAGCATGATTACCCAGCAGGATATTTTGTCTCAATTGCAAAATATGGATTTTGGTGAGGGCGGAGAAATTTTCGCCTTCGATTTTGATGGTACTATTATTTGTAGTTCACGAGGGCATTATTTAGGACGGTCCATTAGAAGTATGCGTGATAGCAATGATAAAGCCTACGGCATCGAGCTATTGAAGGCTGGGCGTGATGGTAAAAGGGAAGGTTTTGTTACTCATCAAGAATCAGTAAAGAGTAGTGGTAAAATTCAACAAAAGCTCAGTTATGTAAGAGCCTACCCTGAACTTAATTGGATCATTGGCGCCTCCATTTATATGGATTCAATGGAGCAGGCAATTTATGACGAAACTAAAACCTATCAGCGTATTAGTTTTCGTAATGTAGCAATGTTTATTATTTTATTCATTCTATCTGTTTCTCTACTCCTATTTTCCACTTACATCTATTCTCTTAAAATCAAAAAAGGGGTTAAGTTTTTTACCGATTTTTTTAGAAACGCTTCTGACACTAATGAAAAAGTAAAAAAAGAACAGTTGGATTTTGTGGAGTTTATAGAACTTGCTGAGCTGGCAAATAAAATGATTGATGAGCGAGCTCTGTACGAATTATTGCTCCATCGTGATGAGTTACGGCTAGATACTCTTTTGAGCCTTGGTATGATGGATAAATACACCTTGCAAGATAAATATAACTTTATTCTTGAGAGAATCTTGCAAATAACCGGAAGTAAAGAAGGGTATGTGGCACTGATAAATGGGAATCAAAGTCATTTGACACTCTGTTCTTGCGCTGTTGTAAATGATTATGCTGGGGTTGACTGGGACATCACTCAGCAATCAACGACCATTGACGATGGTGGATTAGCGGGTCGAGCCGTTCATAAGAAAAATGCAATAATTTGTAATGAAGAAAAAGTGAAAGGGAAAAATGCCTACCCATATACTGAGCTGCCAAAACGTCATCTAGATGTGCCTATTTATAATAATGGTAAAGTGGTCTTAGTTGCAGGGGTTTGCAACAGCGAGGCGAACTATGGTAACTCCGATATTCGTCAAATGACTATGCTTCTTGAAGGAATGTGGCTTCATGTCATAAAGAAATGTGCCGAAGAAGAAAATCTACGTCTTGAGAGACAAATTCTTACCGTTAGTGAGGAAGAACGTAGTGCTATCGGGCGAGATTTACACGATGACCTTTGCTCTCACCTCAGTGGCGTTGAGCTTTTGAGTAAAGTTCTTCATCAAAAATTGGAAAATGAAGCTCCTGCCCAAGCAGGGCAACTTGGGACAATAAGGGATCTCATTCGTGATGCTATCGACAAAACCCGACGACTCTCCCATGGGCTTTATCCCGTTCATATATTTGAGTATGGTTTAGAGGCAGCCATTGAAGAACTTGTTGTTGAAGTTAAAAATATGTTTAATGTAACATGTCTTCTTGATTATAAAAAAGAGACTGAAATTGTTGATACAGAATTGATGGTTCACTTATATTATATAGTGCGTGAAGCTGTTTTTAATGGTGCTAGACATGGCAAACCTGAACAAATCGAAATCAATGTTATACTGGCAGATGATTTTCTCTTAGAAGTTATTGATGATGGTGTTGGTTTTGACGAAGAAGATAATCGCAAGGGATTGGGCTTTTATACAATGGAGTATAGGGCAAGAATGCTCGGGGCGTACATGTCGGTAAGTTCAATGCCTGATCAAGGAACTAGGGTAGCAATTTCTGGAATGGTGAATTAATGACGACAAAGATCCTCATAGTTGATGACCATCCCATTTTTAGAATGGGCATGGCTGAATTGTTAAATCAGGAAGATGATTTTTGCGTTTGTGCACTAGCGCAAAACATCTCTCAAGCAAGAAAAGCGATAGTCGAGCATAACCCTGATATGGCAATTGTCGATATCACCCTTGGTGGTGAAAATGGTCTCGACTTAGTAAAAGAAATAACCGCTGAAAAAGCATGCACCGGTGTTTTGGTGCTATCTATGCACGATGAATCTGTCTGGGCTGAAAGAGCAATTAGAGCCGGTGCTAAAGGTTATTTAATGAAGAGGGAGGCATCCGAGTCAGTTATTTCAGCCCTTAGAAGTATTATCGGTGGTCGTTTACACGTTAGTCCTGCTATGATGTCCCTTTTACTTGATAAATTCCATGTTAATAAATCAGATAATCAGGGCGCTCCGACGGTTGATCTTTTAACCGATCGGGAGCTAGAGGTTTTTAGAAAAATTGGTATGGGGTTATCAACCAGAGAAATTGCAGTTCAGATGAATTTAGGTATTAAAACCATCGGTACTTACCGTGATCGTATTAAGCAAAAGTTATGCTTGAAATCTGCTGCTGAACTTGGCCGTCGGGCTGTTCTTTGGACAGAAAAGGAGCAGTTGGGTTATAGCGAAAATCTGGACGGAGATTGATTATATTGTTGTTGTGTTTTGGTGATCCAATTTGCCGCTGAAATTAGCTGGATTTTTTCATTTCAGATTGTTTAGGTAGGCAAGTGCTCAAGTTATCTCCCTCTTAAACCCTCAATCCACGTATGCGAATTAAATTTGAAAAATTAATAATTGGAAAATCGCATTCAGTGTCTTTTCTTTGCCTCCTAGTACGGCGATTTCGTTAAAACTAGTAGCAGGACAAGCAATATATTTATGCTCTTCGGCGCATTCATGATCTGCAAGCAAATAAACAGGGTCATGCTAAAATTATAGATTATTGGTTCTTTTTGTGTAAAGTTAAGTTCTTTAGTATGTCTAAAATTACTTTGTTACAGGATTTAACACAATCAGGATATATTAGTCTTCTACGCTATTTAGAATCAAATTTATTAGGTATGAAAATGGGTCATCTTTCTGTAAGGCAAAATCAGATTTTACTTCGTGCTAAAGAGTATGGAAGAGTTGATGTTGATGAGCTCTCAACATCTTATGATGTTTCTCCGCAGACAATTCGCAAAGACCTTAATGATCTTTGTGAGCAGCAGCTTCTTCAGCGGGTGCATGGTGGCGCTATCGTAGGTTCTGGTATCGAGAATGTTAGTTATGAGGCTAGGAGATTACTTGCTACTGTAAGTAAAAAGGCAATAGGGGAAAAGGCAGCTTCTTTGATTGTGGACAATAGTTCACTTATAATTAATATCGGCACGACAACTGAGCAAGTTGCCCATGCGCTCAAATCCCATCATGGTTTGTTAGTTATTACCAACAATGTTAACGCTATACATATTATGAAGGGTTTTGTTGGCATTGAGTTGATTATTGCCGGTGGGGTTGTTCGTCCTGTGGATGGAGGTATTGTCGGTGGGACTGCTGTCGACTTTATAAATCAGTTTAAGGTGGATTACGCTATTATTGGTGTTTCTGGCATTGATGAAGACGGCGCTTTGCTTGATTATGATTATCGTGAGGTGAAAGTTGCTCAAGCTATAATATCTAACGCCCGCCAGGTGATACTCGTTGCTGATAAGATGAAACTTAACCGTAAAGCCCCCATTAGAATTGGTCATATTTCACAAATTAATACAATCGTTACCGACGCAGATTTACCAGACGATCTTCGAACAATATGTCAGGATAATGGAGTTTCAATTGTTGTTGCTTGATAATAATGTTCTATTTAGTGCTATCTCGTAAATCATCCCTTCCGTCAGAATGGCCTTTTTCAAGGGTCATTTCGAATAAGAATATATCCTCAAAAGTAAGTGCTAATTCTTTGCTTTGTCTGTCTCGTTTGCGGCTGTAGTACCTTTTTCCTGCAATCAAAATCTCCTACTTCTCAATATTCAATATCTTGCTATGGTTCATTTACGTCTGTAAGACTGGAAAATTAGTTTGTTTTATGACTTTCCCACCCCGTCTGAGTGGTGATATTACAATTTTGTAGAAAACGAAGCCCCTCTTGCTTTTTTGTCAATTCCCAATTTTCTTTTTAAGGCGCTGATGTGGCAGTCTTTTGTTAGCGTGAATTGCTGTTGCTGTTCGCCGTAAGGTTTCATATCTTTCATTTTTGTGATATTTCACTTGAATAGTTCGTTGTTTTCGTATAACACTGTAATTGGTTTCTTTTGTGAGCTGTATTTTGTGCGAGTGAAACTTTTTTGCCTTTTTTAGTATAGTTGAATTATTTGAAGGATTGTAGGGTGATGGCGTTCATTGTTTGTCAACATTGTATTTAAGATGAAAGAATGACGCGTAGTAGTACCTGTTTTGTTTGGCAATGTTTAAATATATTTCGTGTTAACAGTTGATTAAGATGATATCTCTAGCATGCTTTTTTTGCCAATCTTGTTGTTGTCACCAGTTTCCTGATATATAATAATTTCCATGATGGGAAATATTAGCAACTGTTTGATTCGGTATTCAAATGAAACAAACAGCAAAGAACGAAATTGATACACTGATTAAACCGAAGGACTTATCTTTTTTTTGTGCAAATTGATTGTTTAATATCAAAAGAAATAAATCTTAGGTTATCAAATATAAAAGTCAGCTTGAAATTTAGTTGGCTATTTCGGCTCTGAAAAGAGCATTCTTTAATTTCTGTTTTCTGGAGGGCATGAGATGGATTTGTTTTTTAGCGAATTGGTTGGAACCATGGTGTTAACTCTGTTTGGTTGTGGTGTTGTTGCAAACGTATTACTTGAAAAATCAAAGGGACAAAATGGTGGGTGGATTGTAATTGCTATGGGTTGGGGAATGGCGGTTACTTTTGCAATTTATGTAGCAGGGCCTATTTCTGGCGCTCATATTAATCCTGCTGTTACCATCGGTCTTGCTTCTATTGGTGCCTTTCCGTGGGACTTAGTTCCAATCTATATCGCCGGGCAAATGGTAGGTGCGTTTGTCGGTGCAGCTCTTTGTTGGCTCACCTATTATCCACATTGGGCGGAGACCAAAGATACCGGTGCAAAACTTGCTATTTTTGCAACTGGACCAGCTATTCCTAATACTCCAGCAAACTTCCTATGCGAATTTTTAGGTACAGGATTTTTGGTGTTCATCTTACTTGCTCTCGGTGCTAATGAGTTTACGCAAGGTCTTAATCCTTTAATTGTTGGTTTCTTTATTTTGGCAATTGGTCTCTCCCTTGGTGGCCCAACAGGGTATGCCATTAATCCTGCCCGTGATCTTGGGCCTCGTATTGCTCATGCTTTATTACCAATTGCTGGTAAAGGTAGCAGTGATTGGCGTTACGCGTGGGTTCCTGTAGTGGCTCCTATTTGTGGTGGAGTTGCAGGTGCGTATTTGTGGCAACTAGGTGCGAGTTTTAGGTAATACTTAGATCATTTATGCGTAAAGGTATCTTTGGGAATCATGTTGCCTTAGATACCCGTAACTCAAATAAATATTCTTTCGGCTTAACTTTTTTCTTAGGTGATGATGATGAGTAAAAAATATGTAATGGCAATTGATCAGGGAACAACTAGCTCACGTGCAATTCTTTTTAATAAGAGCGGCGAGATTATTAAAGTTACCCAAAAGGAATTTGGCCAAATATTTCCTAAGCCAGGTTGGGTTGAGCATAATGCCTCTGAAATTTGGAGCTCTGTTCAATCTGTTGTTGCAGAAGTTCTTACAGATGTGAAACCTGAAGAGATCGCAACCATCGGTATTACAAATCAACGTGAAACAACTGTTGTCTGGGATAAAAATACTGGTGTGCCTATTTATAACGCCATTGTTTGGCAGTCTCGTCAAACAATGGATATCTGTGAGGAGTTAAAAGCTAAGGATTTAAATGAAACCTTTAGGGCTAAAACAGGTCTTTTAATTGATGCATATTTTTCTGGTACCAAAGTTAAGTGGATGCTTGATAATGTTGAAGGAGCAAGAGAAAAAGCTGAAAAAGGTGATCTTCTCTGTGGAACCATTGATACTTGGCTTGTTTGGAAGATGACTGGTGGTAAGGTTCATGTAACCGATTATTCAAATGCTTCACGTACTTTAATGTATAATATTTACGATCTAAAGTGGGATGACGAATTACTTGATTACCTTACTGTTCCAGCAAAAATGCTTCCTGAAGTTAAGCAATCATCAGAGTTATATGGCAATACCGATAAAGAATCTTTTCAAGGTCTTGAGCTGCCAATTTCAGGAATGGCAGGTGATCAGCAAGCCGCTCTTTTTGGCCAAACATGCTTTGAAAGTGGTATGGCGAAAAACACCTATGGTACTGGTTGTTTCATGCTTATGAATACAGGTGAAAAAGCTGTTCCTTCTGAAAATGGTCTTCTTACTACTATTGCTTGGGGTGTTGACGGTAAGGTAGAATACGCTCTTGAAGGATCAATCTTTGTTGCTGGTTCAGCCGTTCAGTGGCTTCGTGACGGATTACGTATGTTCCGCGATGCAAAAGACAGTGAATTATATGCCACCCGTGTTCAAGGTTCAGATGGCGTTTATGTTGTGCCAGCTTTTGTTGGTTTAGGTGCTCCATATTGGGACTCAGAAGTTCGTGGTTCAATTTTCGGCTTAACACGAGGAACCACCAAAGAACATTTGGTTCGTGCTACCCTTGAGTCTCTTACTTATCAAACCAAAGATGTTCTTTCGGCAATGGAATCTGATTCCGGAATTAAGCTTGCAAGGCTTCGTGTAGATGGTGGTGCGGTTGCCAATGATCTGTTGTTGCAGATCCAGTCAGACATTTTAGGTGTACCTGTAGAGCGTCCAATTTGTATTGAAACAACAGCTCTTGGAGCGGCCTATCTTGCGGGTCTTGCTGTGGGATTTTGGGCAGACAAGCAGGATATCATTAAGAACTTTGGTATTGATCGAGAGTTTGACCCAAAGATGGAAAAAGAAGATTCAGATAAGCTCTATGCTGGATGGCAGAAAGCAGTTAAAGCTGCAATGGCTTTCAAATAAGCCATTGTTTTGAAAATTTAGTTTATGCCATTCTTGTTTTAGTTAACGAGGGTGGCACGTTCTAGGGTAATTGGATGAGGCTTATTAACTGGGTATCTTTAGGTAATCAGAAAAATTGCACAAAGCCTAGGTAGGCTGTAGTTTGTTGTTATCCCTAGATGTAGTTAGCGTTAGTTGTATACTAGGCAGTTTATGTTTTTGCTTATACTAACATAGTATCTATGTGTAATTTGTATCAGGTCACTAAAAAGCCCAATTGTAAATATATTTACAATTGGGCTTTTTTATGTTTTTGCCTGTTTAATTATATTTCTGTTTATTATTGCCAAAGTTTCATTGTCGCTTCAACATCCAAGGCTTCAGCGATAATAGAAATTGGGTGTTTCACTTTTGCGCTTGTAGACATTTCAATTTGCCATTTGCAGGTTTCACAATCTGTAGCAACGAAGTCAGCTTTGACTTCTTCTGTTTGGCTAAAAAGTGGCTGGCCGACACCTTGCGCAGTTTCGTAAAGCTCCTTTTTGAAACCATAGGTTCCTGCAATACCGCAACATTGAGACTCCAGTGTGATAAGATTTAACCCTGGAATCATTTGCAGTAGAGATGTTGAGTAAATAGCCCAGCCAAGTTTCTCCATATGGCATGCTGTGTGATAGGCGATACGGGCTTTGTAATCTTCTTTGAACACAAGTTTTAGCTCTTCATTTTCTATTAAACGATACAGGAATCTGGTGGCTAGCTCAGTCTGATCTCGAACCTGTTTGTTGTCCACTCCGAGTAAGTGTGGGTACTCGTCACGGATTGTAAAGGTACAAGTGGATGAGGTTGAAATAACAGGCTTGTTGTTTTCCACAATGGATTTGGTTAATGATTTGACATTATGTTTTGCCTGATTGGTTGCTTGCTTTATGAGACCGTTGGAAATAAGAGCGACTCCGCAGCATTTCTCTTTTTCGAGTAGGTCGACGCCGTATCCAGCCGCATTCATAATTTTTATTAAATCTTTACCAAGTTCTGGAAAGTTGTAATTAACGTAACAACCGTGGAAATAACTTACCTTCTTCTTAAACTGATCCTGTTTGGCGGCAGCATGTTTACGATGCCATGTTTCAAATCTTTGACCAGAATATTTGGGGAACTGACGGTGATGATCAATTTTCAGCACTTTGTCCATGATGTGCTGAACAGGTTTTAATGCTACCGCAGTGTTGACAATAGGGGCAAAAGTACTTGCTAATGTGCCAACAATATCAGTGTTGGCCATGATCATGTCTCTTAATTTAGGTGACTTAGTGCTGTATTTTATGCGTGCCGCCTGAATAATATCGCCAATCCTAACTCCAGATGGGCAAGCAACCTCGCATCGTTTGCAGTTAAGACATAATTTTAATGCATCTTCATCGAAAAAGCCTGGATCTTTTAAGCGTAATCTTTCCCCATCTGGTCCGGCCTGTTTTGGGCCAGGATAGTCAGGGTTCACCTGGACAACGGGACAATAAACAGTGCAGATAGTACATTTGACGCATTGCTCAAAATTGTTGTCACTTATATTAAATGGCTCAAATTGTTTTTTTTTCATCGTTCTGTTACCCAAGAATTTTTTCAGCTACATAAAGTGAGGATAGTAAGCATATACCAGCACCACTACCTTCTTTTAAAGGGTTGGCACCAGCAAGTACAGAACCTGCCACGTAAAGATTATTAATCGGTTCACCGCCAATCATCGCTCTGAATTTATCATCTGTTTTAACGCCGTAATGCATGAACGGCTGAGCATTGAAAAGTTTCGCGTCAAACCATTTGCTACGATCATGGTCGCCATCAATATCCAGCCCTAAAATTGGTTCATATAATCCTTTAGGGGTCGCAACAATGCCTTTGCTGTAGAAACTGCCGCTGGCTAAAACAAAATTGTCAGCCTTGAAGGCAATATCCCCGTGGTTTTTTGTTGTGATGCGGAATAATTTTGTTTTGCTGAGAGCTCCACCTTCGACTCTATCTCCAAGTAGATAAGTGCCACCTAAAGCTTGGAATCGTTGACATAGTTGATTTTGAGTTCTTATGCCTGGTGTTGAAGGAGGTGTAACTGGAAGAATTATTACAGGTTTTTTTAGTTTGGATTTTAGATTTGTCACAGCATCGTTGTTAAAAAGTCCAAAAACAGATGGTAAAATAATCACCTCTGCATCACTATCCAGTTTATTTACTTTGCTTGCAAACTCATCAATTGCTGTTTCCTGTTCAAAAATTTTAGCAATATTTGCTGAACGCATTTCGCAAGGATTGCGACGAATTGTTTCAAGTTGTTTCATCGTAATTTCGCTAATTTCAGCCTTAATATCCATTTTTTTAAGGCCATCTTTTATAAACTGACTGTGGAAGTCAAGGAAACCTTTTAAGTTTACGATGAGAGCATTCTCGTATGGGAGAGAATGTTTTTCGTAAAAGCAACTGAAATCAGCAAGTGTTAACCACGTTGGCTTCATGGTTGCCATGGGAGTTAATACATAATGGTTTTTTTCACTTTGTCCTTCAAGGGTAATTCCGGCACGATTTAAAAGTAGTTTCGCTTCCTCAGCTAAACGTGGAGTGTTTTCATTTCCGATGCGACTATAGGGATGTGATCTTGGTAGGTTTTTCATTGCCTCGAGTGGCTCTAGTACTTCTTTTTCATCGACCTTTGCAAGAAGATCAAATGATCCAGCGAAAAAGTGAAGTGCACTTTGACCAGAGGATATAATGGCACATTTTTGACCTTGCTCGGTTAACCGAATTCCACAGGTCAGACCACTTAATCCGCCACCAATTATAACAGTATCAAATTTCATAGTTTCTTGTGTCTCCGGTTAGTTATCTTTTGGATTTAGGCCGTAAATGCCTTCGTATATCCATGAGGTGAATTGGATTTCATTAATTGTTTCACCCCAGGCGATTGGTGACATTCCCTGCCATCGTCCTTGTAGGAAATCTGCTAGGTCATCTTTCGCTTTTCCTGGTTCGTCCATAGATTCGCAGATAAGGGCAGCAGCTCGACAGGAGCATAATTCACCTTGGCAGGTACCCATGCCGACACGGGTGCGTCTGCGTAGATCTTTCAGGTTGTTGACATGAAGTTCGTTGATTGCGTACTTCACTTCACCAACGGAAACGCCTTCGCATTCGCAGATCATGGCGTCGTCAAGTTGGTCTCCACTGGCGATATTGGCAGCTAGTGAGCCATGACGATCCTGTGCTGATCTCTGCGCGGTAGTAGGTGTGGAGTAAATTTTATGTGTTGCGTTTTTAACAGAGAAATCGTCTTTTGTTGAGCCCGGCAGAGGTTTGTTCGCTGTTTCGCATTCTTTAATAATACCAAGTTTTTTACAGATAAGATCAGTAGCCATTTCAGCCATTAGGCGATAGGTCATTAATTTACCACCTGTAATTGTTATAAAGCCGGAAAGGCCGTCACGTTCTTGGTGATCCATTAAGACAATGCCACGGCTAATATTCCTACCTGTTGGATCATTGTCGGCGGCAACAAGAGGGCGAACACCAGCGTAAGCTCTTAGGATACGGGTGGTAGCGAGGGATGGAGCAAGTTTCACACCCTCGCGAATAAGAATGTCAACATCCTCTTTTGAAACGTACATATTGTCAATTTCATCATAGGGGATATGTTCAGATGTTGTTCCGATAAGGCAAATTGTATCACCAGGAACTAAAATGTCGGCATTTGCAGGTTTTCGACATCTATTTAAAATCATCTTATTTACTCGGTGACCAAAAATAAGTAGAGAGCCTTTGGCGGGGTACATGTTGATGGTCACACCGGCAAGACCTGCAATATGGTGTCCCCAAATACCACCAGCATTAACGATTATATTTCCGTAATAGGTTACATTTGCATTGCTTTGGTGGTTTCTAAGTTCTACGCCAACTACACGATCTTTGTCTTTAATTATTCCTGTAACTTCGTGATGTGTTAAAAGCTCAGCACCATGTATTTTAGCATCCAAGGCGTTTGACAGGGTAAGCCGAAAAGGATCAACAGAGCCATCTGGAACTCGAACAGCACCGCGTAAATTGGGGTTGACCGAAGGTTCAAGCTTTCGTGCTAAGTTAGGGTCAATAATTTCTGCATTTATACCAGCATTTTGGCATGAGGCCACAAATTTTGCCTGAAAGGAAAGCTCATCATCAGGTAAAGTAACAAAGAGCCCATCATTTTCCTCGATGCAATGGTTAGCGATGCGACGCAAGATCATATTTTCTTCAATACATTCTTTAGCAGATTCAGGGTCAGTTACCGCATACCTTGCCCCACTATGTAATAAGCCATGGTTTCTTCCAGTGGCACCCGTGGCAAAATCATGACGCTCAACAAGTAAGACTTTTAATCCTCGCATGGCGCAATCTCGTGCTGTGCCAGCTCCGGTTGATCCGCCGCCGATAATAATTACATCGTATTCGTTGCTTTTGTTCTTTTCCATAATGAATTTCGTTTATCGATGTTGATTGTTCTGAATTAATTTCATTTTCAGTTTGTCTAAAAAAACAATTATACAACATCATATAGTAATTAATTAGTGGAATCAATAATAAAAGTTTCATTTGTCGGTTTCATTTGTGTCGTTTGGTGCATTAGGCAAGAGTTACCCGTTTTTTGAAAAACCTAAAAGGAGCATGAGCGGGAATAAATATGTGGGATAGAGGGGATGTGCAACAATTATATTCAGGGATAACACTAAGAATCACTGATCTTTGGTTATCGAATATTGTGCTTTAGGAAAAGTTCGATTCCTCGAGGAAAATATCTTCTGCGTTGTCATCTATTTTGTCTTCAAAGAGGGAGGCGATTTGGTTAAATTTGTTGTTAATAAGGATGAACGAATTAATTACATCTGGATCAAATTGGGTGCCTTTCCCGTCTAGGATTATTTTAACAGTGTCTTCATGGCTTATGGGTTGTTTGTAGTATCTTTTGCACCTGAGCGCATCATATACATCTGCAATGGACATAATTCTTGCGCATAGAGGTATTTTTTCTTTGGTGAGACCGTGAGGATATCCTTTTCCATCCCAGCGTTCATGGTGGGATTCTGCAATGTCGATGGCTGTGTTTAAAAAAGATTTGAAACTTAGCTTGTTTTGGGCATTTTTGAGTATTTTGGCCCCAAATTCACAATGCTTTTGGATAATAATAAATTCATCATTGGTTAGGTTGCCTTTTTTTCTGAGAATTCTATCTGGAACTCCGACCTTGCCAATATCGTGTAGGGGGGCGGTTTTAATTATATCTGCAATATGTTCTGGGGTGAGAATTGCTTGAAACTTAGGTAGCTTGCACATTTCTTCAGTAAGTAGCTGGACGTAGTGTGCCGTTCTTACAATATGTTGCCCCGTTTCATGATCTCTGATCTCAGCTTGGTAGGCGAGTGTGAAAATGGTAACATCTTCTGTTTGGATTAACTGTTTGTTTTTATTTAGTATGTTGATGTGTTGATTATTGATGGTATTCAACATTTCAGCCTGGAGCTTGATTCCCACGGAAACAAAGATAGCACCACATAGGAAGATAGATGCAATTAATATTTCAAAGATAAAGTCAAAGTCAAAAACAATTAGAAAAATGGTTGCAATATAACCGACAAGAAAAAAATACATTAAAAATCTGTGAATTTTAACCCTGTTGACAGTTTTTTGCTCAGCATCAATTATGAACGACATTAGGCTGATGACTTTTTTGTATGTAATGACACTGAAAAACATGACAATGGCGCCCAGTAAAATGAGTGATACTGAGGCAAATGTTGCTAGGGATAAACTAAGAGGCATTTTATATAATTCTATTCTTTAAAGGTTTTAATTTTGATCTAGATATGTATAATTCTATGGTATCATAAACTGAAAAAATATTTTTTACATTGTTTGTTTTCTGTGAAGTAGGAAACTTAATTTTGTATTACAGACTGCAATTTAGTTACCTGTTAGGTTGTGGCTTGATATACAATTTCCCATGTTTTGTAGGTCTTGGGTGGGACATTTCTAGGATGGTTTGCTAACGAGAAAATGAGTAGGTTGATTTGTTGTATATCTTTCTATAGTGTGGTGAATTGAAATTAGATATATTGTTGATAATACAGTTACACTGTTTGGGAATATTTATGGGTAAGCTAGTTCAGAAATATAAGTTTTTGTTTAATCAATGCTTACATTTTGGGAGTACTAAATATATTGGTAGGATTTTCACTGATTATATTCCTATTGTTGCTGGTGCAGAATAGCAACATGAACTTCTGTTTAAATCTGTACTTGTCGGGTTTGCTGGTAAAGATGCCTTTGCATATTATGAGTTGGATAACGATGTTGGTCGTCTTTCTTCACCATTTTATCTTAGGGCTGGGAAATTTATTTGCAATTATACGCTTCTATGGGTGATGATTTTAGTTCTTTGACATGGGAAGAGGTCACTAAGCTTGTAGCTGAAGGAAAGGTTGCAGCTCAATGCATGGGTGATTGAGCTAAGGTAGCTCTTGAGGAAGTAGGTCTGGTTGTCGGTAAGGACATAGTATGCCGAGTAGCTCCCTAAGCTGAAGAAGCTCTTTTGGTGGTTTTGGATGTCCTAGCTTTCGGGGCAAAGGATGACAAGGGAATTAAAAATGAGCAAAAATCATTGGCACAGATTGTCACCAGTGAGAATGTGCAAAAGAGGTTCAATTATCTGAAGGGGTCGATGACTGTAGAGACAGACATAAACCTGGGCCCAGGTTATGCTGATGAGTGTAGTCTGTTAGCTTATGACCTTATTCGTAATAACAAAATTATTCCCACAGGTTCATTTGTTAAGTCGGACATCACTGAGTTTGCTGTCAGATCTTTGGGCTGGTATGTAAAACATAACCCTGATACGACAGCAGAACAGGCAGTAGCTTTTGTTTTAAAACGGTTTGAGAAGAAGAGCAGTTAAACAATGTAAGACGTTGGACCTTGCAGTCTTGGTTCAGGTCATAAATTAGAATAATCAATATGCAATCATTAAAATATCTTTACCGTTACGGCATGGGGCCTTCGTCCAGCCATACTATTGGCCCTAATAATGGTGCAAAAAAATTTCTAGATAGAACAGAAGGCGCAAGTTCATATCGAGTAACTTTGTATGGCAGTCTAAGTTTGACTGGAAAGGGACATCTTACTGATAAGGCTATCTTAAATGTTTTTTCTCCAATGGTTTGTCACATTATCTGGTGTGATGAAGAGTTACCATTTCACCCTAATGGTATGAAATTTGAGGCTCTGGATGAACAGGGAGATGTTGTTGATGATTGGACAGTGTTTAGCATTGGTGGTGGCGAGTTAAGAGAAGAGGGTAGCGCTGGTAGTGAGCATCCCCATATTTACAGTCAAAAATCAATGGACGAAATTGTAAGCTGGGCAAGTTGTTCTGGGCAACCCATTTGGCAATTAGTAAAAGAAGTGGAAGGTGATGCTTTTATTGAAGAATATCTTGCTGGTATTTGGGTAAAGATGCAGGAAAGTATTGATTCTGGATTAAAGAGTGAGGGTGTGCTCCATGGCGGTTTGAAATTGCCAAGAAAAGCCAGAGATTTTATGGTGCAAACCAGAAGGTTAAAGGAAGTCGAGGCGAGAACGGGACTTCTTTCTGGTTATGCTCTTGCTGTGTCGGAAGAAAACGCCGATGGTGGTTTTGTGGTTACAGCCCCTACATGTGGCTCATGCGGTGTTCTGCCCAGCGTTCTCTATTATTATCACTATGATAAAGGACATAGCTTAAGAAGTATTTTAAATGCTCTTGCCACGGCTGGGTTAATCGGTAATCTTGTGAAGGAAAATGCTTCTATATCTGGTGCTGAGGTTGGATGTCAAGGTGAGGTTGGTGTGGCCTGTGCCATGGCAGCTGGAGCTGCGGCTCAGCTGTTAGGTGGTTCAGCAAGACAGATAGAATATGCAGCAGAAATGGCATTGGAACACCATTTAGGACTTACCTGTGATCCGATTCTTGGTCTTGTTCAGGTTCCTTGTATTGAAAGAAATGCTTTTGCGTCAGTCAAAGCGGTGGCGTGTGCTGAATATGCTCTCCTTACCGACGGTATTCATTTAGTATCTTTTGATAAAGTTGTAAAAACCATGCAAACGACAGGTCATGATATGTTGTCGTTGTACCGAGAGACCTCGCAGGGTGGGCTTGCTAAAGCCTATTTTGAGAAGTGATGGTTGCAGTTGAATTGGTTTTTAAGTGGCAGAGTGTCATTTCAAAGCACTGATTCATTGTTTTATTGTTTTGGCTAGGAATTATTTTTCTGAAACGGTCGATGATCTTTTGCTCTAAGATGGTACTCACACTTCCCTGATATTTTAATAGGCAGATCCATTGTAAATGTAAAATTAGCCAGTCACTCATACTTTTTAGATCTGCATAGTTTACGCTTTTACCTGTCTTGAAAGCATTGAGTATTTTCGTCGAAACAGGGCCATTAATTGCAGAATTCCAAAGTATTTCTGGCTGTCTTTTTATCTCTCCAGTTTCTATCGCTGTTAGTACGACATTTATAATATCTAGACGGTCTGCTTCACGAATTATATTTAAATGTTGTAGGGCTTTGGATGGAATATTATCAGGTAACGTTTTTTTGTTGTGAAGTTGTATCGCTGTGATAATTGTTTTTTGAGTTGATAGGGTAGTGAGATTTATTATACCAATTTCATGGATAACCTTGATTCCCAACTCCCCATGATCCACCGATTTTATATCAGAGAAGGTCTCATATTCCTGCCATTGCTTAAATCTTCCTATGTCGTGCAGTAGGCCAATTGCAACCGATACGTTTCTATGATTCTCATCAAGAAAAAAGCTACCTGCTATTTTTTTGCAATTCTGAGCAACCCTGAGGCAATGGGCAAGCTTTAGCTGTTGCATTGCATGGAGATTATTGTTTTCACAGAATTGGGCTGTGTAGTTATGAAAACTAGTTTCTATTTTTTGTAATTGATATGTTTTCATTGTTTATGATCTTTTTAATTTTTAGCTGTGTGTCATGAAGTTGCTAGAGAAATATTTTTAAGTATCATAACGGCCTTGTTTGTACAAGTTTTATTGGAGATAGAGGCCCATGATTATTTTAACTTGTTATATCTATTTTAATTGGGTAGTTTTTAACAAGCTTTAGCTCTTATTTTTTACTGGGTATTTTGTTCACTTATGTATAGTGGCATAGAGTAGGTTTTAATTTCATTTGAAAATTGCTCTACATAAAACTTTATTGATGAAATATTTGAGCTAGATCTTGGTTGGGGTTTAAGTGTTTGGTCTGATTTTGTAAATATAACGGAGGAATTGCACGTGGAGAAAATTCTCAAAAAACGGCGTAACCTTCAGGAAACCATGAACTTCATGGCTGCTCTTTCTGCCGGTATCGAGCCTATTTTAGGTCGAGGTGCTAACAGTATGACCATGTCTGCTGGCAAAAATCTAGGGCGTAAATTTTCTGAAAATGCAAAACGCACTGATGATCTTCTTGAGGCTATTCAAGAGGTTCGTGGAATTTTAGTTAGTAATAGTTGCTTGTGGGAGTTTGAGCCATTTCAAATGGCTGGTCAGGAAGAGATGATAACTATTAATGACAAAGGTCAAAAAGAAATCTTACTTGTCTTTAGGGACTGTATGATTCGACAAGCTTTGCTTCGTTTTGGTCATTGTCAGGAAGGCTCACTGTGTAATATGATGTATGGCTTTTTTGCTGGTGCATTGGAAACTATTATGGGCAAAAAAACAACCCTCACAATTAAACATGCTGGGGAAAATGCTTGCCTGAAGGTTTTGACTGTTGAAGCGTAGTTTCTATGGATGCATGATAAATGAAGAGGAACAGTTATGAGTGGTGAAAAAGTTCGTCTAAATACAGAATGGCTGTGTGACTGTGGTGGTTGCCATGTTGCATTGGTTGACTTACATGACAAAATTCTGACATTTTTAGACTCTGTACAAATATTAAAATGTCCTGTTTTAACAGATGAAAAGGGCTATCCAGAAGCAGATGTTGGTATTGTGACAGGATCTGTGCGTACGGAGCATGATCGACATGCAGCTATCGAGATGCGTAAAAGCTGTAAAACAATAATTGCTTTTGGAACCTGTGCTGTTTTTGGTGGTTTTCACGGTGCTGGTCTTGCCCATAGCTCAGAAGAGATTCTGGAGCATGTGTATCAAAAAAGCCCTACAACTAGAACAAATACTCTGCCTGATTCTTCAAATACCAAGCTTACCAATGTGGTTACTCCGGTTGATGAGGTTATTGATGTTGATCTATATCTGCCAGGTTGTCCGCCTCACGCCCATTTCATATTCGAGGCACTTAGTGCCTTAGTTACAGGTAAGGAAATTAAGAGTAGTGAGCAAAGTATATGTGGTGGTTGTAATAGGGTGATGAAGAAGACAGATGTTTCGGAAATTAAAGATTCTTATCAAGGAATTCCAGAGGATGATATCTGTTTCTTGAGCCAAGGTTATATTTGTCTTGGTTCTGCGACTATTAATCGTTGTCTTGCTCCTTGTCCAAGTCATGGTGCCGTTTGTACTGGTTGTGCTGGGCCGACTATGCAGATTTTAACAGAGCCAACCCACGATATCCGCACTGAGATCAGTGATAGAATGTCTAGACTAACCAAGATTCCGTCTGATGATATCAAAAAGTATATTGAAAAATCGGCAAAGACTCATTACGCCTATGCTATGGCCACCAAAATGATTGGTAACAAACCAACATTTCTGATCCAAAAATGGATTGCGGATTCTGAAGGTCAATAAATTATTGGCTAGTAAACTGGTGGTAACCAGATGCCTATGAATTAGGTGTCTTTGAATTGGAGAAAGAAGATGGGAAAAACAATAAAAATAGATCCAGTAACTCGTATTGAGGGGCATGGTCGAATATTGCTAGATTGCGACGATGACGGCAAGGTTGAAGAAGCTTATTTCTGTGTTAATGAATTAAGAGGTTTTGAGCGAATTTTAGTAGGAATGGATGCTGCTACAATGCCTAGTGTTACCGCAAGGATTTGTGGTGTTTGTCCCACTGCTCATCATTTAGTGGCGGCCAAAGCTCTTGATGCCGCAGCTGGAGTTACTCCACCTGTTGCAGGGCAACTGTTACGAGAATATATGTATATGGGACATGTTATTCATTCCCATGCTTTATCTTTATTTATATTGGCAGGGCCGGATTTAGTTTTTGGCTTAAATGGTGATGCTGCTAAGCAAAACATTGTAGGAATGGTTGAAGCATATCCAGGTCTTGCAAAGAAAGGTCTGCGCTTAAGAAGTCTTGGTCAGAAGATTAATGAGGCAATTGGTGGTCGGGGTATTCATCCTGTTACAGCTGTTGCTGGTGGTATTACATTTAAATTAAATGATGATCATTTTAAGAAATTACAGGAATTAACAGCAGAAGCTGTCAGTCTGTCAGTTCAGTTAGCTGGTGTTCTTAAAAAATTGCTTCTCAAGCTTTATAAAGATAACCCTGTTCTGTTGAGTGGCTTGAATCAACCAAGCTGGTACGCAGGTAGTCTTAAGGATGGTAAGGTCAATTTTTATGATGGTATAATTCGTGTATGTGATGAAACTGGTGCCATACGTAAGGAATTTACCGCCTCCGAGTACACTGATTATGTGGTGGAAAGAACAGTCTCTCATTCTTATGCTAAAGAAACTTTTATTGAGATTGACGGCGAAGAACGAATGTATCGTGTTGGGCCCCTTGCCAGGTTGAATATAGCAGATGGTATGGAAACACCTGTTGCTCAAGCTGAGTTTGAAGAATTCAGAAAACGTTTCGGTAAACCTAGCCACAATGTAGTTGCTCAGATGTATGCCAAGATGATTGAAATGATTTATGCCTGTGAAAAAGCGGATGAAATTATTAATAATCCGGATCTTCGTGGTGATACCAGGGTAGAAGCTGACTTCCGCAATAAGCGTGGTGTTGGTCATATCGAAGCACCAAGAGGTTTGTTGATTCACGATTACACTGTTGATGGTAGAGGTGCAGTTTCAGCCGTCAACATGATTATCGCTACCCAGCAAAATGTTGCTGCCATTAACAACTCTTTAAAAGAAGGCGCTAACGCTTTACTCGCTGAAGGTGGAGATGAAGAGCTTCTAAATAGTTTAGAGTTCTTGGTTCGATGTTATGATCCTTGTCTTGCTTGTTCAACCCACGCCATCGGTTCTATGGAGCTAGATGTTCAGGTTAGGCAAAAAGGTGAGATTGTAAGACGTTTAAGAAGATAGTCGCTGATGTGAATTCAGGGGAGAAAAATTATGCTTGAAATGAAAATTGAGGCAGATGCCTGTCGCGGATGCGAATTGTGTTTAGATGTGTGTCCTACGGATTGTTTTAGCTATGATGAAACAACCTTCAAGGCTGAAGTTAAAACTGTTGAAAATTGTATTGCCTGTCTTAGCTGTGTTTATATTTGTCCTTCACGGGCAATCAGCCATGAGAACATTCATGTGGTAAAGAATTTTTATCGTAATATTGAGTTTAGCAAGAGAATATCCAAATTTCTATAGATTTAGTGCGTGGCTAGTTTCTAGGATGCTTTTGCACGAACTACAATCTTTTAAGAGGTAATTATGATAGATACAAATGAGCTAACCATAGAAAGCGAGGACTACGATAAGGCGTTTACTGAAGTGTCTTTCCTTCTTGATATGTTTGTTGAGACTATTGAGGCATTTGTTGGTAAGTCTACACCTTCCTTGGCTGTGGCAGCAGGTCGTAAGATGGCCGCTAATATGCCAATTCACCTACCTGATACCAGTCCAGAAAAAGCATTGGATGAATTCATTCGTGTTTTTAAGATTCAGCAGATGGAGATCGAAGGTGAATTTAATGGACCTGATGCGGTTATCAATATTAATCATTGTCCTATAGCTGCTGTTTGCACGAATAGGGAGCTTGAAATTGGTGGTCCTATCTGTTCTATGTTTCACTATTATGTTGCAGGCGTTATGGCTGAACTTGCTGGTTGTCCCGCCCGTCCAAAGACCATTTCTACAAGTGTAGACGCTTGTCAGTTTAAACTTTCTTTCACTAGATAACCGCTATGATTTCCACTTTGATTGTCTGTATCGGCAACGATTTCGTTGCTGACGATGGTATTGGTCAGGTTATTTATTCTGAATTATTGAAACAGAACTTACCTGATCACTGCCGTATAGTTTTTCTAGGTCTTGGTGGTGTTGACCTGATTGAGAAAATGGATGGCGAGCAGAAGCTAATCGTTGTGGATGCTGTTCAGTTTGGGGCTGAAACTGGCACAATTCATAAATTTGATTGGCTTAGTTTACCTGCTCTAGACCATAGACCTGTCAGTGGACATGGCATAGGTGTTCGGGAAGCATTGGAAATTTGTAGTAAATTATATCCTGAAAGATTGCCAAAAATGTCTTGGCTCATTGGTGTTGAAGGTGAGTGCTTTGATCAATTGGGTACTGGTTTATCCCCTGCCGTTTCAAAAGTGATACCAGATGCCGTTGCCTCAATTATGGAATTAATTTAAGGGGACAGGATAATGCTAGGCGATGCTGATTTTGTTGCAACTGATCTTGTCATTGACTACATCTCCCAAATCTCCGAATTAGTTGGGCAAGTAAAAGGTAAATTTAATCCCAAATTCAATGGTGATTATTGGCAGGACGGTAAAAATAGAGTCCTAGAGGCATATCTGAGTGAAGATCACAATAACCTTGACTTGGGGCAGATGCTTGCTGTTGCAGAGGATCGACCGCTTTTAAATCTCCCAGATGATATCCGTCATTCCTTGAGTGTTTTAAATATTTTACAAAATAGAAATGATTTAATCGTCAATTCTCAGGATGACCTTTTATTTGCTCATTCTTGGCTTGTTACTGGTAGTCAAGATGGAGAGAGAATCATCGATATAGTTCCACCTGTTGAAAAAGGATTTGTGCTATTGCAGGATATTTTGAATAGTTTTGCTAGTTCTAGTCATCACCCCTTGATAAATTCATCCCTCCTTCATTATGAGCTTGCTCAATCATTAGCGTTTAGAAGTGGTAATCGTGCAATTGGGCGACTATGGCAGTCTCTTTGTCTTAATAAATGGAGAGATCTTGGTGTTTGCTTGAACATGGAACCATATTTTCTTGTCAGAGAGAAGGAGTATAATTATATCCTTCAAGAGTCTAATAAGAGTGGTGATGAAAGGGTGTTTGTGGAATTTGTTTTATCCCTAGTTTTAGAAGGATTGAGGGATGTTGCGTTTCTGCAGGAAGAGACTAGTGTTAGCTTGGTGGAAAGTGTAGAAAATGTATGTGCAGAAAGTATGGATTTGTTAAAGGTAATGGGGGCTGACACTTGCTCCGCCAGAGTAATGATGGAACGACTATCCATTCAAAAGAGGACTAGCTTTATTTACAACTATCTTCGCCCTACTTTGCAATCAGAATTGATAGCCATGACTTGCCCTGACCAACCTAGATCTAGAAACCAGAGATACTACTTAACTGATCTTGGGCATAGGCACATTCAAAGACCATAGAATTATTTGTTCTGGTGATTGTTGCTAAGTTGAATAAGATAATCTGGCTAGACCTAATGATATTTAATTAGATTGTATGCATGATTGTCTATGCTAGAAGGTTGTTTTCGCAGCTAGTAGCTGTGGGGTTGCAGTAGCATAGATGTTATAATTTGCAGCAAAAAACTAATTGTGACTCAGTAGAAGAATTAGAGTCGTATATGTATCCATCCTCATTAAAATCCTTTAACTGTTCTGTCTTTGTAAGTTTCAAAGATACTATAAAATTAGCCATTGCACCTCTAGCTCGTTTTGAGTAGATCGGAATTGTCTTAAGCTTGTTATCTTTATTTTGTTTGAAGGTGACTTCTATCATTTCACCTTGAAGTTTTTTAGTTATAATCGCCTTTGAGTATTCTGCGGAAGCTAGATTTATTATCGTTTTTTCTTTTGTTTTCTCTAGAAGTCTATTTAGCTCGTCCGTAATTAAATCCCCCCAAAATTGATATAAGTTCGTACCATACTCCGTTTTTAGTTTTAGCCCCATTTCAAGTCGGTAAGGTTGCATCAAATCAAGAAAACGCAAAATTCCATATTGTCCTGATAGAATAGCAATATGGCTTTGGGCATGTGAAAATTGTTTTTTATCCCAAGTTAATGGCTTTATCGCATCGTAGCAATCCCCTTTGAAGGTGAAAATAGCAGGGCTGCTGGTTTCTTCGTTGAAGGTATTATTGAATGTGTTGATTTTTTCTTTAGTGGTAGCAAGAAGTTTATCACTTAATTTCATTGCTTTTTGTAGTTGCTCGTCACTCAGTTTTCTAAGGATATGGTTTATTTCACAAGATTTTTCAAGAAATATTGGTTGCTGGCAGCGGTGTTTATAGGAATTGGCAACAATTTTCTCAGGTTTTGCTTGGGTTTTAGATGGGGCAAGTATGGCAAGCATGGTCTTTATTCCTTTGTAGAAGTTCCCACTTAACAATCTCAGGTGAATTTGGGGCAGGGATATTGTTAACACAAATGAAGGTAGAGATGGGTAATCTCATTTTATCATATCAAATAGATTTACGCCATCTGGTATTCTTGAAGCAATGTATGGTGCAGTTAGTTCTTTTGGGATAGCTCACTTAATTTCTGAATCACTAAATTCTAATGGTTTAGCTGGTCTTGTTCTGTGTCTAACGGAAAAGAAAAAGTAGATAATGCCAATCATTATTTGTAAATAAAGATATTGTATTTGTATGCTAGGTTAAGGGTGTGATAGGGTTTATTTATAGTTAGATGTTATATACGATTTATTGGAGATTTGTATGAGTGGTGAAAATTTGATAGAATTTGAAAAATTTATCAATTCATGGAAGGAAACAGGACAGGAAATGGCATTGGCTTACGAGCAACTTTATCAAGTTGTATCTGATTTTGATAGTGTTAGTTTCTCTTTTATTGCTAGACCGGGAGTTAGTTTTTCTCTTCGTCCTGTTCATAAAAACCAGGATGAAAGAAAATTTTTTGCTATCATGGATGTGATAGATGATGAACCGGGTGAACGCTGGTTGTCCATCTGCTTTTATGGTGACATGGTAACTGATCCAGAAGAAAAGGGAGATTTGGTTCCAGGCGGGCTAGGTGGTGATGATGGCTTTTGCTTTGATATGTATGCTCCTGATGATGGTATGATTATTTACTTAAAAGAAAGATTAAAACAAGCGTTTGAAAATGCAAAGAATTAAATGAGCTTGAATACCGTTCTTCTGTAAGATCACTAGGTTAAGATGGATTTATTTTGATCTAGTTTAGAAAACAGATGGATATTAGGAAATAATTTTTTCTTAGCTTGAAAATGAATTGCTGCACTGCTACAATGTGGTACAAGCGGAAGCTCTTTAATCAAATGTTTTTGAAAACCTATTGTAGGGAAAACGATATGGATGAGACTGTAATTCTTAAGAAACTTGATGGTTTGTCTGTTGATATCTGCGAAATGAAAGCTGAAATAATTCGCGAGATTAAGGACGAATTGCGACAAGAAATTCGTGAAGAAATAAAACAAGAAATGGTAAAGGAAGAGGTGTTGCCAAATTTTTCTTCAGTTGATTCTCCTAAATCTGTTGCACAAGAGATTGATACCGATCAGGTGAAAAAGACCTGCCAAGAATTGCTCTATAATATTGAGCAACTAAAAGAAGCAGGCGATGTTGTACGAGCGGGAAAAGAGTTTGCCGAAGACTTAGAGCCAATATTTCAGCAATTTTACCCAAATGCTATTAAGTTTTGCAGCCAGATGGAAGGTGAATTTGTCTTTGATGAGTTATCTATGGTGCTTAGAAAGGTGCTGACCAGTCTAGATGCTATAGGTGAGGGTCTTGATGTTTTAAAGGCAGGGGTTGAACTCAGAGATGAGATGGTACCAATAATTCAGCTTGCCTACCCGAAGATATTAAAGGCATTGACTTCATTGCATGAAGGTGAGTTTAGGGCTGAAAGATTGGGTGATCTCTTTCATAA
Organism: Desulfotalea sp.; assembly: GCA_051531995.1. Lineage (GTDB taxonomy): Bacteria > Desulfobacterota > Desulfobulbia > Desulfobulbales > Desulfocapsaceae > Desulfotalea. The sequence continues at coordinate 341,221 of JAOPTU010000001.1, read as the reverse complement.
TGTTTTGATGAATATTCAAACATTGAGTGATCTTCTTAATATTATCCAACCTATTACTGAGTTAGTGAAAGAGGTTGGCGTGATGCTTCAACAAACAAATGTATTGCCTAATCTTAACCAGTATTTAAATCAACTACATCATGGTAGCTCGATGCTGAACATAGCCAAAACCATGATGCAGGCAGTGAAAAAGTTAGATTTGAACGAAGAGCGTGTTGAGCAAATTTGTACTGCCATTGGCTCTGTTGAGATGGGTAATGTGAAACCTGTTGGAGTTATTGGAATGGCGAAACATATGCGTGATCCTGAAGTCCAAGAGGCGTTGGGTTTTATGTTTATGCTTTTAAAGATGACGGGTGCTTGTTTACAGACTTTGGATAAAACTGCAAAAGCAGAGTAGTGGATTTTAAAGAAATGTCCTGTGTGGTTCAATATGTCATATCGACTCATATAAAAGGGAGGTCGGATAAAAAATGAAAAGAATAGTTATCCTCGGTGCCGGTAGTGGCGGCACGATGATGGCCAATAAATTGAGAAAAGATCTCGATGAACATTGGTCGATTGTCATGATCGCTAGGGATAATGTCCATGATTATCAACCTGGCTACTTGTTCGTACCATTTGGCATTAATAAACCTCGCGAGATTAGAAGAAGTCGGCGTGAGTTTATTAAACCTGGTATTGATTTTGTTATTTCCGAGTTACTCAATGTTGATTGGGATAAGCAAGAGGTGCAGACAGCTACGGAAGGTAAGTTTAAGTACGACATTCTCATCATGGCAACTGGTTGCGATATTAAACCTGATGAAATTCCAGGTCTTGCTGAAGGGTGGGGAGATAATATCCAAGGTTTTTATCGTTATGATGATTGCCTAGATATGGGCAAGAAATTGCGGGAATTCAAAAGTGGTAAGTTGGTTGTGAATATTGCTGAGATGCCAATTAAATGCCCTGTTGCACCGCTTGAATTTGCTTTTCTAGCGGATTGGTATTTCCACGAACGTGGTATTCGTGATGACGTGGAGATTGAGTTTGTAACTCCTCTCGCGGGAGCATTTACCAAGCCTGTGGCAACCCAGGTTCTGTCTGACGCTTGCCAAGAAAAAAACATTAAAATAGTCCCTAATTTTGCACTTGAGTCGGTTGATCTAAGTAAAAAAAGTATTGCCTCCTATGATGGTAAGGAAGTTGATTACGATTTGCTTGTTTCAATCCCACCGAACTTTGGTGCTCAGGTAATGATTGATTCAGGTATTTCTGATCCAATGGGATATATAGATGTAGATAAACATACGCTCCAGCCTAAAGGACATGATAATGTTTGGGCTTTGGGTGATGGAACTAATGTCCCAACCTCGAAGGCAGGGGCCGTTGCACATTTTCAGGCGGATGTTATCCATGAAAATATTCTCTCTTATATAGCGGGGACCGAACAACATGCCCGGTCGGATGGTCATGCGGTCTGATTTATAGAATCAGGCTTCGGGAAAGCCTATATAATTGATTTTAATTACGAGACAGAGCCTTTTACCGGGAAATATCCATTTCCAGCAATAGGGCCACTTGATTTACTAAAAGATACCGAGATTAACCATATGTCTAAGTTGATGTTTAAATGGGCATATTTTAATCTTCTCTTAAAAGGAGTTTGGCTCGGTCCTCCGGGAATGATGATTGAGGGTAAAAATGTAGTTCGGAAGTAAGAATATTATCTAAGTGTTTTGAGTCTGAGGTTTGATTCACTCTTTTAGGTATTAATGTGATTAAGTTTGTTTGTTGTGTTTAACATGGGGCAGGTGACTATCGTCATCTGCCCCATGCTTTTTTAATCAAATGCAATAAGTATATATCTGTGTTAATCTATATTGTTTTGGATTTTTTAGTTATCTTATTGTTTTTCACAAAAATTAATTATAATCCTGAGAGGATGATATGAGCAAACTTCGTTTTTTAGTGCTGTCTTGCATGGCAATTTTATTAATGATTCCTGTTTCTAGTATAGCCAGTAAAATTAAGGTGGCAGGCGTGTACACCCAGCCTATTCAACAAAAATGGGATGCAGCTCTACATAAAGCACTGGAAAAAATGTCAGCAAATGGCGAGATCGAATATGTCTATTCTGAAAAAGTTTCAGGTACTGATTATATCCGAGTTCTTCGGGAGTATGCTGAGGACGGAGTTCAACTAATTGTAGGAGAGGCCTTTGGTATATCCCGTGATGTTCATAAAGTTGCTGATGATTATCCTGAAGTTGCATTCTTGATGGGTGACTCTTTTGGACCTTATGGTAAAAACGTGGCGGTTTTTGATAACTATATTCAAGACCCCTGCTATTTGATGGGCATGATTGCAGGTAAAATGACCAAAACTAATAAAATAGGCATGGTCGGTGGCTATCCAATCGGTGAGGTTAATCGCCTTTTTAACGCATTTATGATAGGCGCTAAGTCAGTTAATCCAGCCGTGCAGTTTAAAGTTTCCTTTATCGGTTCATGGTATGATCCTCCGAAGGCTAAGGAATTTGCTTTTGCTCAAGTAGAAGCTGGCGTTGATGTATTATACGCAGAACGTGCCGGTGTTGTTGATGCTGCCCGTGAAAAAGGAATTCTAGCTTTTGGCAATGTGAACGATATGAACAAGGAAGAAAACGGCACTGATGTTGTTGTCGCTTCTGCTCTTTGGCATATGGATTCTGCTATCGGTCGTGCTGTAAAACTTGTTAAGGAAGGGGCATTTGTGGCGGAAGATTATCGCAACTATACTATGATGGCTGAGGGTGGAGCATCACTTAGTCCATACTATGAGTTCGATAGCAAAATTCCTGCTGATGTGAAGGCTAAGGTTTCAAAGGTAGCTGAGGAAATTAAAGCTGATATTTTTAAAGTAGAAATTGACGATAAAGAACCTAAGTCCACTTTCTAGTATTCTGATGATCTAGTTCTGGATAAGCTTTTATGACGGCATCATTTCCATTATGGTTTTGATGCCGTTTGTTTTTGCATAACCCATCTAACCGATTTTTATAGGACAGCATGAATACTAAACAAACAGCTTTGTGCCTTAAAAATATAAGTAAATCATTTGGTTCGTTAAAAGCAAACGATGATATTACTTTGAGTCTTTCTAAGGGAGAAATATTATCTCTTCTTGGAGAGAACGGTGCGGGCAAAACGACTCTTATGAATATCCTTTTTGGGCATTATCTTGCCGATTCAGGGTCCATAGAGATTTTTGGGAAGAAATTGCCAACCGGTTCTCCACAGGCTGCTTTGGAAAGTGGTGTTGGCATGGTTCATCAGCACTTTACCTTAGCTGATAATATGACAGTGCTTGATAATATAACCCTTGGAACTGAGCCATTATATAGTCTGTTTAGAAAAAAAGCTGTAGCTATCCAAAAGATAACATCTCTAGCAAAGAAATTTGGTTTAGAAGTTGAGCCGATGGTGAAAATTAAATCCCTGTCCATTGGTCAGCAACAAAGGGTGGAGATTTTAAAAGCACTTTATCGAGATGTGAAAATACTTATCCTAGATGAGCCAACAGCAGTATTAACGCCACAGGAAAGTGATCAACTATTTGAAACCCTAAGGCTTTTGGTGCACGAAGGACTTGCTGTTATTTTCATCACCCACAAATTACAAGAGGTGATGAGTGCCAGTGATCGTTGTGTTGTTTTGCGACATGGCAAAGTGGTACATGAATGTGCCACAGCTAATACCGATGCCACTTCACTTGCTGAGGCAATGGTGGGCGGCACTATTCCGAAAACGCACAAGAAAAAAAATAAGCAGGGCGATAGACTATTGCAACTAAAAGGGATTTGTTTAGGCGGCCAGTCATGTGTAGATATGTCTTTATTTAAAGGTCAAATTCTTGGGGTAGCAGGTGTTTCTGGTAACGGACAACAGCGTTTGGCATCTTATCTTTCTGGTGTTTTGCGAGCTAGTTCAGGGAAAAGTTATTTCTCGGGAAAGGAAATAAAGAAAATTAATCCTAAGAAGATGCTTTTTAGTGGAATAGGGCGAATTCCTGAGGATCGCAATTCTACAGGTGTTGTTGGTGATATGAGCGTCGGGGAAAATATTGTCATTGAAGACTATAGAGACAAAAGATTTAATTTATTTGGCTTTCTTCGTTTTAAACAAATTAAAGAGCAGAGTAAGCGTTTAATAAACAAATTCGATATTAGGTGTCCAGGCTCCTCCGCCATTACCAGACAGTTATCAGGCGGTAATATGCAAAAACTAATATTAGCCAGAGTGCTTGATAAAAAGCCAAATCTCATTGTTGCAAGCCAACCGACCTGGGGATTAGATGTTGGTGCCTCAGCTTTTGTTCATCAGCAACTTATTGAGGCACGTGATAAAGGGGCGGCTGTGCTTTTAATTACTGAGGATCTTGACGAATTATTTAAGATGGCAGATAAAATTCAAGTTATTTATAAGGGGCAACTTAGCCCTCTTATCGAACCGGAAAAAGTTGATGCAGCAACCCTTGGTCTTGCCATGAGTGGGCATAATATTAAGGATGCGAGGAGGGATAAGGTATGAGGCTAGAACCCAGGGAAAACCCATCCCTTATCTTAAAAATGTTTTCGCCTCTTGTGGCAGTTTCAATATCTCTTTTGTTCTGCTCCATTCTAATTATTTGGTCTGGAGCTTCACCAATTCAGGCCCTTTTGCTTTTACTAAAAGGCTCTGTCGGTTCTAAGTTTGCCATTTCTGAAACTTTAACTCGTACAACTCCGTTGATTTTCACAGGTCTTGCTGCGGCAATGGCTTTTAGAGCAAAACTATGGAATATAGGTGGGGAAGGACAGCTCTATATCGGTGCTTGTGCCGCAACTCTACTAGGTTGTGGAATGCTTGATTTGCCATCTTACTTTCTAGTGCCGGTGCTGTTTTTAGCAGGAGCTTTAGCTGGCGGATTATTGCTGTTGATTCCGACTTTATTAAAGAATAAGTTAGCGGTTGATGAAGTTGTCACAACTCTACTTTTAAATTTTATAATTCTACTCTTTGTAAACTGGCTGGTGTTTGGCCCCTGGAAAGATCCAATGGCCATGGGCTGGCCCCAAGCAAGTCCTGTTGTGGATGAGGCCGTTCTGCCCACAATTCTTGTGAAAACCAGACTTCATTTTGGTTTTATTATAGCACTATTTGCCGCTCTAATATGCTGGATTGTAATGCGCTTTACGGCTTGGGGATTTGAGATTAGGGCAGTTGGCTATAATAGCCGTGCTAGTTATTTTCTCGGAATACCAGTTAATTCTGTGATTATTCGTACAGCACTCATTTCGGGTGGGCTTGCTGGCGCAGCTGGTGTGTCTGAACTTTGTGGGTTAAAAGGATATTTGACCTTAGATTTATCCCCAGGTTTTGGTTACTCAGGTATAGTTGTGGCAATGCTTGCTGGCCTTCATCCCATCGGTGTCGTGCTCTCGGCTCTTTTTGTGGCAATTATTTCAATTGGTGCCGATTCCATGAGTAGATCTCTGAATATTTCTAATTATATTGCTGATGTAGCCACAGCAGTCTCTTTGCTTGCCGTACTGGCTAGTATGTTATTTAGTCGTTACAGACTGCGTTGGAGGTAGTTGTGGATATATTCTCATTATTATTGGAATCTGGATTTTGGATTGCCACAGTGCGTATGGCAACACCTTTAATTTTTGGCACCCTCGGTGAACTGGTATGTGAAAAAGCTGGTGTGGTCAATCTTGGAATTGAAGGTATTATGGCGGCAGGTTGCCTTGCTGGTTGGATGTGGGTTTATATGGGTGGTGATCTTTGGGGCGGAGTAGCTTTTGCTGCTTTCATCGGCGCATTGTTAGGTCTTCTTCATGCCGTTTTTACAGTTTATTGGGGATTGTCTCAGCATGTGACAGGTCTTGGTATAACAATGCTTGCTTCTGCACTTTCCGCTTTCATATTTAGAATGGTACTACCAAAAGCCACCACTCCACCCAAAATCACACCTTTCACACCTGTTGATATACCTTTCTTGTCAGATATTCCTTGGCTCGGACAAACTTTATTTCATCAATCGCCATTAACTTATTTGGCAATTGTCTCGATTGTCGTTGTGGCATATGTCATAAATAAAACCCCACTGGGACTTGCGTTATCTATGACTGGCGAAAACCCAATGGCAGTAGAATCACAGGGTCTTTCGGTCTTTGCTATTCGTACCGGAGCAGTTATGGTCGGAAGTGCTTTTATGGCCATCGGTGGAGCATTTTTAACTCTTTCTGCTTTTGATGCTCATTATATCGGTATGGTTAATGGCAGAGGATGGATCTGCATCGCTCTTGTAGTGTTTTCTTCTTGGAAACCTGGCAAGGCGCTTGTTGGGGCCCTGTTATTTGCAGCTTTTGATGCTTTTCAGATGAGGGTTCAGCAGCAGAGTATATCTGTAATTCCATACCAGTTTTTCTTAATGATGCCATATGTCTTTTCTATTGTAGCTCTGATCATTATGTCAAGAAGGGCCGCATATCCGAAAGCAATGCTGATTCCTTTTAGGCGTGGGGAAAGATAAATCAACATCAATATTCTGTAATATCTCGTATTGTTTAGATGATTAAATCACATATGAGATTCATTTCTATCCTTTGCTAACTACAATTATCAGCGACTAAAGGAAGTTGTTAAATTGAGTAGGTAGTAATTCTCTCCCACTCAGCAAAATGTATTCGGAAGTGTAGGTATCCATTAACCACATTAGAGAATAAGCTTTTGTAGATCTTGGACAATGTCAGAATGTGTTGGGATGTGGTTATTTGTTACTAGGTGAAGTCATAATGTAAATCTTGACTTTTGCCATAACTCTAAGTAAAAAAATTATTGAAAGAATATTTAATTAGAGAACTAAGCCATAGGCAAGTTACTCAATAAAGTTAAATACCTAAAATGTAGCACAAATAAAGTGCCCTTTGAAAAGTAGAATTTTAAGAACAATGAAAAATTAGCAGAGATAAGAACTTTTTTAAGGTAGCACAGAAACAGGACTTGATTCTAAAAGGACAGGTACCATGAAGAAAATCCCCCCCTGCGGCATTGTCGGAGACGGCAGAGCTGCCAATCATTTTGCAAGGTATCTAAAACTTAGCAAAATTCCTTTCAAACAGTGGTCCCGTAAAGAAAATAACGGAATAGAGCCAGCTGTTTTTTTTAAAGACTGTAAAATAATTTTTCTGCTCATCAAAGATGGTGCAATTGAAAACTTTATAAGCAGCAACCAAAAATTAAAACAATTCAAACTTTTTCATTTTTCAGGAAGCCTTTGTCTAAAAGATATTCCCTCAATTCATCCTTTAATGACTTTTACTAATGAACTTTATTCGTTAGAAAAATATCAAGAAATTCCTTTTGTACATGAAAAAGGAAAACCATCGTTACAAGAATTGCTACCAAGTCTGTCAAATCCTTGTCATCCTATCGAAGCTGAAGATAAACCTCTTTATCACGCTCTATGTGTGCTAAGTGGCAACTTTTCAACAATATTATGGCAAAAAGTTTTTAAGGATTTTCCACTCAAGCTAGGTTTACCTGCTGAAATACTTCTTCCGTATATGCAACAAACATTTCTTAATCTTGAAAACAATACGCAAGGAGCATTAACAGGGCCAATAGCTAGAAGGGATACAGAGACAATAGCCAGCAATCTTCAGGCACTGACCGGAGATAAATACCAAACTATTTATACGGCCTTTGTGAAAAGCCTATTAGACGAGAGGAAATAATGAATATTTTAGATTTCAAAGCATATAAAGAAGACCATAAAATCATCTCAATGATAACTTGCTATGATAGTTGGAGCGCTACAATCATAGAAGATAGCCAAATAAACTGTATTTTAGTTGGAGATAGTCTTGCCATGACAATGCATGGACACGACTCAACAATCCCTGCTGATATAGACCTAATGGCTTTGCATACAAGAGCTGTGCGGAGAGGTGCTCCAACAGCATTTATAATTGGTGATATGCCATTTTTAAGTTATAGGAAAGGGCTTGTTGAAAGCATGAACTGTGTCCATAAACTATTTTCTGCTGGAGCCAATGCGGTAAAAATAGAAGGCTATGATGGTAATGAGGAAATCATAAAACACACCGTAGAATCGGGTCTTCCTGTTATGGGTCATATTGGTCTTACTCCACAATTTGTTAATCAAATTGGTGGTTATAAGGTACAGGGGAAAACAGATGAACATGCCCAAAAAATATTAGACGATGCTCTGGCTCTAGAAAAAGCTGGTTGTTTTTCCATTGTTCTAGAATGCGTTCCAAGTGATGTTGGAAAAATGATATCCGAAAAACTTTCTATTCCTACAATTGGTATTGGAGCTGGCAACAACTGCGATGGTCAAGTTCTGGTTTTGCAAGATATGCTGGGATTAAATAAAAAGTTTCAACCTAAATTTGTTAGGAAGTTTCTCCAAGGTTATGAAGATATAAGAAATGCCTTAAATGAATATGATGACGTGGTAAAGGATAAGTCTTTTCCAGGCAAGGAGGAGAGTTACAAATAATGGAAATTATAAAAGATTTAGAGCAATGGCAGAGTATATTTAAAAAACTACAAAATCAAAATACTGTTGGCTTCGTACCCACCATGGGAGCACTCCATGATGGGCATATAAGTCTTATGGAAAAATCTTTGTCAGAAAATGACATCACAGCCGTAAGTATCTTGGTCAACAAGGCCCAATTCAATAACCCAAATGACTTTAACAGTTATCCTATCACCTGGGATGAGGATATTGAAATATTAGAAAGAATAGGTGTTCATTATTTATTTGCACCGAACTATGAAGATATATATCCGGATGGATATCGTTATAAGATTATAGAAGATGATTTTGCCAAACAATTATGCGGAGCTAGTAGACCTGGGCATTTCGACGGCGTTCTTACTGTAGTAATGAAACTTCTCAATCTTACCAAGGCCACAAAAGCATACTTTGGGGAAAAAGATTGGCAACAGTATAAATTAATAAAAGAAATGGCAGAAACTTTTTTCATGGATACAGATATAATTTCTTGTCCGCTAATAAGAGAAAAAACTGGTTTAGCTCTTAGCTCTAGAAACAAGCTTTTAACGAAAAAACAAATGGTGTTAGCGCCTATTTTTTATCAGACTATTTCTTCAACAAAATCATTAAAAGAAATGAGAGATGATCTATCTGAGCATGGTTTTAAAATTGATTATTTAAATGTCATTGATAATAGGCTTTTTGGGGCTGTTTTTTTGGGTGAAGTTAGATTGATCGATAATGTTCCATTTTTAAATTAGTGAAAATATGGAGTTAGCAAAAAATGATAGTTTGCTTAGAAATTGGTAACAATGAATTATTTGGTGGAGTGTATGTAGATGGCAAAATCACTCTACAATTTAGTAAAGATATTAATAACAGTACATCGGCTGATGAACTTGCCATTTTCTTGCGAGCCGTTATAAGAGAAAATGGTTTGGAGCCTGATAAGGTAAGGCAATTTGCCTACTGTAGCGTTGTTCCTGATTTTAATTATACTGTCAATTCTTGTGTGCGTAAGTATTTTAATATAGACCCATTTAGTTTAAAGCCAGGAGTAAAAACAGGTTTAAAAATTAAATATTCCAATCCTAGTGAATTAGGCGCCGATAGAATTGCAGCAGCTATCGGCGCTTATACGCACAAGCCTAAGCAGAATGTAATTATAGTTAACTTTGGCACCGCCACAACATTTGATGTCATTAGTAAGGACAAAACATATCTAGGGGGAGCTATTTTACCTGGAATGAAAACAGCTATGCAAAGCTTAGAGGAAAAGACTGCCAAACTTCCCGTTGTAGAAATATTACAAACCCCAAAATCTTGTGGAAAAACAACAGTTGAGAATATCCAGTCTGGGTTATTTTATGGTCAGTTAGGAGCTATTAAAGAGATTACAGCAAGGATAAAAGAAGAAGTTTTTAGCAAAGACAAGTCAATTATTGTTGCGACTGGCATTTTCTCAGAACTATATAAGGATTACAAAATATTTGATGTAATTATACCCAGCCTATTACTAGATGGTGTTTACAAAGCTAATGGATTTAATAATGTAAATCCTCGGCCTATCTAGTTCAAGATAGCCTTTAGTCATCACTACATATACGCTCCCCAATATCTTTATCGGTAAGCATAGTTTTAAAATCGCAAAACTTCTAGAACTTGCTCCGTTAACTTAAGGTTAGGGTTTGGTTGAGTATTGCATTGATTTCCATCTTGGCCCTCTGTATATTCGTATATAAGGACAATGGGCGATTATATTGTATATAAGGAAATGTTTTAGCTTAAATGTCCACCTTTACCCGTACTATATCCTGATATATGGAAAAAAATCCATGCTATATACCGATATAGTGGAAAATTTTTCTTATATCACAACTGTTACATTTCATAAAAAGTACAAATGGAAACTTTACCTAATTTCAGTAAAAACAACATTGACCCTAAAATAGCTATAGCAACTTTATTATTCATATTGGCAGTTACGATATGGCTGATATTTTGGTTGTTCCCATCAGCTATCAGCGGCTTTAGTATTCACAACTTTAATGGAAATTGGAAGTGTGACGCTTTTACTGTCGCTGGCCAAGATGGTCTCTCAATCAAAAAAGATAACCGATATATAGAAATTAATACAAACGCACAAAAAATTTCCATGGTTGCTGACTTAACCTACTTTTTAACAAAACAACCAGAAAGTGCTTCGTCGGTCACTGTTGCAACAGACGTGGATGCCACTTTCGGTGAATTAAGTATTGATCTTGTAAAGCAGCGGGTTACTAGCATTACAAAGAAAAATGATAGTTTAAATATTATAAATGAAGATTTTGTCTCAACTCTTACAGGTAGTTTTGCAACAACAAAAGATCTTGGGAAATTAAAACTGGTCGATGAAAAGACTCTTAACATTGACACTGGTCCTCAGTACACTATTACCCAATGTATAAAAATTGAATAATTCAATTGCACTACTAACTTTCGTTTGTATGTAATTTATTAAACCGTTTATTGTTAACAAATGTAACACAGCGCTCAAGAGGGACGGCAAGAGGCTATACTGTTTGCCAAACTCAAAGTTGAACCAAAACTTATAAATACTTAATCAGTTTCGGGGTAATTCGCTTGCCGCCCCTTAGCTAATCGTTATGCTAGAAAAGCTATGAAATGTCAAAAGTGTGGTTGTAATACTAATATAAATTGGGGAGATTCCAATTTCATATTATGCAAGAATCACTCTGACTTATTAAATACTTTAAAACACTCTGACACCGTCTCACAAAAAATAATCAAGCCTGAGAAAGAACAACTGAAAGGTTATTTACTTTTCACTAGTCTCATCGCACTAACATCAGGACTTGTACTGCTCTTTCCATCAATGATGTCTGTTATGGCATTTGATGCTACTGGTTCCGAGAAGCAGATAACGACATGGATAGTATTCTTATGTTTGTTCACTTTCTCTCCTATTTGCATTTTATCTATAATAGCATCTTGGATTTTGTATGCGTGCAATGAATATAGATTTGCAAAAATTATCGCATTATCGCCATTAATCAACGTTTCAATACTATTTGTCCTTTTTTCTTTTTCTTACATTATTGAAACGCCATCTCGGCTAGCAGATTTTAAAATTGAAAGAGAGAAACGAACTCAGAGAGTAGACAGATTGAACAGTTTATGTGCTGATAATCTTATAAATATTTATAGTAAGGTAGACAATACAAAAAGTTTGTATTTCTCGAACTACCGTATGAATGAGGCATGGTGGTTGTGGAGGGAAAAATTAGACTTTGTTGAAACTCGTCATTTTGATACAAGTAACAACCCAGTATACTCAAGAACAATAAAAGACCTTACTCCCCAAGAGGAAGGTTCAGGTGTGTCTCCAACAATAAGAATGAAAATTGAGAAGCCACAAGCACAATATGAACTACATTATGGTGATGTTTCTAACGAAATTGACAAAAAAAATGGTATACAAATAACAGAATATTCACTTAAAGATCGCCAAAATAATCAGGTAATTGCTAATTATACAATAGTAAAAAGCAAAGAGAGGGTTTGTCCTTCTATTGATCACCACGGAGGGCGAATATTGTCATATGTTCTTGGAACTATGAAAGCGATTGACGTTAAAAAGTTTGAGATAGAGCTTTCCAATTATTCACAATAGAATCACTTAATAACAAAAAGCATAACGACTAAGGATAGATTGTGTGTACAAAAAGAAAAGGGGTCAAGTCGGCTTTTGACTCTTGTCGCAAAGTTTAATAACAAAATAATGCACCGAATAAATAGGTGATCATCATGTTAGCCAATTCTAGGGAGAATCGTGACATTTGAGAGAGTGAGAAAAGGGAACCCCTTGGAATTAGCTGTAGATCAACATTTCCATACTGCACATTCAATTGCTAAGTTTTACAACCATCAACTCAAGGTAGAGGTTTTTGAAGTTAGCTCAGGGAAAATACTAGAGAGAAACAAACGTGCAAAGATATTCTGTGCTATGCGTAATTGGGATGAAAGAGCGGAAAAAGGATATATGGTAAATATAGAGTCTGACTTTCATTCACAGATTGATTGCTTAGTGCCAATCAATAAACGTGATCATATCGCAATTTCAAGGTATTTTTGTTTATGGCGATTACGCCATAAATTTCATCTTGAACGCTTGTCTGATGCTCCATTAGAAGGCATTGAGGGCGAAGTATTAACCAAAGAGCAGCAAGAAGTACTTGAAAAAATGTGGGTTGGCTACGTGAACGCAAGAGCTGAAATTCCAGCTCGACAGCTCACTGGTGGCCAGATACAGATCGGCGTAGATCAATTGATGCAAACATTTCAGAAAATAGAGTGGGGCCTTGTTGAGGCCAGAAGAGGTCATTTCCTATGTGCAGATGCCTACCATGAGTTGTGCTTCATTCCAATATCTCCTAAGCTTGCATTCGCAGGGAATTTACCGGATCAGGTGTTGGCGTTCGATGAGGTTGCATTAGCAAATAGGCAAAGCATTGCTAGTTCAACTGAGTTCTATTTTGCTAAAAATATGGAAAAATGTCCCATTGCTAACAAGACATTGCAGCGGATAAACCGCTGAATACGGCGTTAGCCCTCACTGGAGTCGTATGAAATTATCGTTAATCGCAGCAGTTTCTGAAAATGGTGTAATAGGCTCAGGCTTAGATATACCTTGGTCTGTTAAAGGCGAGCAGTTGCTGTTTAAAGCTATGACATATAATCAATGGTTAATTGTTGGTAGGAAGACTTTTGAGTCCATGGGGAAGCTCCCAAATAGAAAGTATGCGGTAATTACTCGCTCTGAGTTAAAATCAGATGATAAAGATGTATTCTATTTTTCATCAATTGATAATGCATTATCTACACTGAAAAATGTTACCGACCATGCATTTGTGTCTGGTGGCGGTGAAATATACAAAGCTCTTATTCATCGCGCTGATACACTGCACATATCGACAGTCCATACTGAAATTGACGGTGATGTGTTTTTTCCTCATGTTCCTGATGGCTATAGTAAAGTGTTCGAGCAACAATTTAGTTCAAACTTAGATTATACGTATCGCATTTGGCAAAAGGACTAACGACTAAGGATAGATTGTGAGAGAAAAGCGAGCCATAATCTTATACCCCGCAAAGGGGTACTGAAAAGAATTCTAGGTTGAACAAGCCCGTGTAGTTATAAGGAATTATATTATAAGATGAGATTGGATTATTAAAATCTAGAAAATCTTCTTAGAGGTTTAGGCGTACTAAAGCAAACTGTCTTTAATAGACATAAAAAACAGTAGTTATCTTTCATACGATATATAAATCCTCCGTTCAGAGTTATTATTTCGGTTTCAATCAACTGTAAAAGTTACCCAGCTCTTCCGCCATATCTTCTCACCGGCAGAACGTACATTTTAGCCTGACAGCAACGACATTTGAAGGCCGGCCGTGATCTTATGGTAGGTCGTATAAAAACTCTTAATATTAGTTGAATGAGAGAAAGCAATTTTTTAGCGTTGCCATGAAGAAACCCGTAATCCCTGATTCTCCTAAACTCACTTGGCAAGATATGTTTCATAATCAGCTGTAAAAAATCTTGACCCTTTAACTTTCGATATTTTGTTTCACCACTTTGGCTATCATAATATTTAAAAGTAACAAACCCATCATAATTGGAGACGATATTTTTCTCACTTATTACGGCACGATACAAATAACATGAGAAGTGTTTTATAGCTGAAATACCTTTGCCCGTGTCTTAGCAATCAACAACCCATTTAGAGGTGATATTTTGTGGAATATCAATATCTATCTCTTTCAATCCAGCCAAGAATGTGATTCGACTAAAGCTGTGAAATAATCTTGCCTCTGTTCGATAGTAAGCCTTTCAGGGACAACAATCAAAGTGATGCCCAATTCTTCTCACAGCACGGGAATAACAAGCAATGGTGCTTTTGCTTTATGTTGGAGGGATTCTTTATCGAGATTTTCATGCCTGGTCTAAAGATGAAAAAACGCACCCAGCATGGAATAATTTGCAAATCAAAGTCCCAAATCGTCACCCCTTATCTTAAAATTTTTGATTTATCAGAAATAGTGGATTTAATGGATATCAATTACGGCAAACATGTTGAAGGGAACAGTAGAGTTAGAGCTAACAATTAGCTAAAGGCAGACCTCATAAAGCCGCGTTCTTTTTGCGTAAACCCAGAGCTCTTGGTAGGTTTTTTGGGGCAGCTTAGCACAAACGATATCTTTAAAATTATAAATGCACGTTGACAATGTTAACCCACATGTTAACATATGATTATGAGGGAAATAATATTTTACGAATCAGAATCTGGAAAATCACCAGTGATTGAGTTCATCGAAGAACTTTCTTCGAAAGATGCTCAAAAAACAACTTGGGTTTTAAAATTAATCCAAGAGTTACCTTCTGTTCCTACAAAATATTTCAAAAAGCTTGTTAATACTGACAATATTTGGGAAGTCAGGATTTCGAGTGACCATAGCATATACAGAATACTAAGCTTTTTTGATGGTGAGAATCTCATTGTCTTAAACCATGCATTCCAAAAGAAAACCCAAAAGACACCACGTAAAGCAATCAAAACCGCAGAAAAACGTAAGAAAAATTATCTTAAGAGAGGAAGTGTAAAATGAAAAACTTAAACTCCTATATTTCCGAACGCAAAAGTAAAGACCCCAAATTTGCCAAAGGGTTTGATTCTGGGTATCAAGATTTTAAAATTGGTGTAATGCTCAAAGCCGCAAGAGAAGAAGCTGGTCTAACTCAAGAGCAACTAGCTAAAAAGCTCAACACTAAAAAAACAGCAATCTCTCGTATTGAAAATCATGCCGAGGATATAAAACTATCAACCCTTGATAAGTTTGCACAAGCATTGGGGAAAAAGTTAACTATTGATGTAGCGTAGAAAACCATAACGACTAAGGATAGATTGAAAAGGGGTCAAGTCGGCTTTTGACTCTTGTCGTAAAGTTTAATAACAAAATAATGCACCGAATAAATAGGTGATCATCATGTTATGTTTTTGAAATAAACTTGACATGCATGTCGTAAATGCGTACGTTATTTGTGTGGAGGCAATATTATGAATATATTAAATGCTACTGAAGCACGTACTAAATTATACAGACTCATAGATCAAACAACTGAATCTCATGAGCCAATTGTAATTACTGGAAAAAGAGGAAATGCTGTTCTTGTTTCTGAAGAAGACTGGAATGCAATCTCAGAAACTCTTCATTTGCTTTCTGTACCAGGTATGAGAAAATCAATAAAAGAAGGCCTTGAGCAAGAAATATCTGAATGTTCAAAGGAGCTTGATTGGTGAATTGGGAATTATTTTATACTAAACAAGCTCAAAAAGACGCCCAAAAGCTATCAAGATCTGGGTTAAAAGAAAAGGCTCAAAAATTATTAGAAATTATAAAAAAAAATCCCTATCAAAACCCTCCACCCTATGAACGCCTTGTGGGTGATTTATCAGGTGCGATCTCAAGAAGAATTAATATACAGCATAGGTTGGTCTATCAACCATACGAATCCGAAAAAGTTATTAAGATTGTCAGATTGTGGACACATTATGAATAAAAGGCCCACAATCTTATACCCCTGAAGGGGGTACTGAAAAGAGTACCTGATTGAACAAGCCCGATTAACTATAAGGAATTATATTATAAGGTGAGATTGGATCAGAAAAATTAGAGACTCTTTTTCAGATGCTTTGACGTACGAAGACAATTGCCTTTAGTAAGTATAAAAAACAGTAGCTATCTTCATAGAATATATAAATCCTCCGTTCAGAGTTATTATTTCGGTTTCAATCAACTGTAAAAGTTACCCAGCTCTTCCCCCATATCTTCTCACCGCCAGAACGTACATTTTACCCTGACAGCAACGACATTTGAAAACCGGCCGTGATCTTGTGGTAGATCGTATAAAAACCCTTCTTATTAGTTGAATGAGAGGAAGAAGCTTTTTGCATTGCCATGAAGAAAACCATAATCTCTGATTCTCCTGAACCCACGTGATAAGAAATGTTTCATAGTCAGCTGTAAAAAAAATCTTCACCTTTTAATTTTCGACACTTTGTTGCACCACTTTGGCTATCAATATATTTAAAAGTAACGAAACAATTATAATTTGAAATTTATTTGTTATATTTTGTGGCTGTTATAGTAAGGCTAGGAAAGGATAAAGTATATCGAGGGCGAAATAATCATAACTTATGGTTTTACATTGAAAAATATGAATTTTTCTTTTGTATCTTGAACTTATTTCATGTATCTTGTTTTTATTGATAGTTTTTCTTACATAGTTAAACCAAATAAGGATGGAGCAGAAAACTGATTTGATTGCAATATTTATTGTGGTGGAAATCTATTTGTCTGTTTGTCCATAAGTTGCGGGAGCACTTTATGAAATCAAGTAGATTTATTGCTTATATTGCCATTACAGCCTTTATTATTGCAATTATCTTATTCGTCTATCTTCTTAATGCTTCTAAAGCTCTTTCCTACCTTTCTACTGACCCAAAGGCATGTATTAACTGTCATGTAATGAATGCTCAGTATGCCAGCTGGCAACACAGTTCTCATGCGAGTAGAGCTACATGCATAGAATGCCATTTGCCAACCGATGGTTTTGTCGATAAGTATATCGCCAAGGCTCGTGATGGTTGGAACCACTCAGTAGCTTTTACTTTAGATACCTACCAACCTCGTATTCAGATTAGTGAAGATGGTGCCAATAGAGTTCAGAAAAATTGTGTTAGTTGTCATAGTACCCTTACTGCTGTAATTCGTGGAACAGAAGACAAATATCATGACTTTAAAGGTGGCCCAGCTCAAGATAGAAGGTGCTGGGACTGCCATAAAACGGTACCACATGGAAAAACACATTCCATAATATCTTCACCAAATAATCTTGGTGTAAAAGAAGACTCTAAGTAATTTAGTAAGCACGAAAGTATGCCCGTGGTGGCTATATATTCATCCCCTTATGAATCTAACGATTTAGAAAATATGGGAATCCTAAAACAGGAGGAAGGAAAATGAGTGGCAAATACAAAGTTTTGCTCGCAGGGTCGGTAACTGCAATTGTAGCCATGGGCTTTATGGCTAATTCGATTGTAGGCAAGGAAAATGAAAGAAAAGCCCTCAATGAACCAGGCCATATAATTGCTGAAAAAGATGTTACCAAGAACGAGGAGTGGGCTAGATATTATCCCCGTGAATATGATACTTGGAAAAAGACTAAGAACAGTGACGAGATTAAAGATCTGTTAAAAGAAAAGCCACAACTTGCTATTATGTGGGCAGGTTACGGTTTTTCTAAGGATTATAATGCTCCGCGTGGTCATTTTTATGCTGTTCAAGATAATATTAATAGTTTGAGAACTGGTGCTCCAACCGGGCCAAGCGATGGACCAATGCCTACAGCTTGTTGGACTTGTAAATCTCCAGATGTTCCTCGTTTGATGAAAGAGCAGGGTGAAAACGAATATTTTACTGGAAAATGGTCTAAATATGGCAGTGAAATAGTTAATCCTATTGGTTGTGCTGATTGTCATGATAGTAAAACTGCTCAACTAGCTATTACTCGTCCGTACCTAACCCGCGCCCTTGAGGCTGATGGTGTTGATCTTGATAGTATTACCTTTCAAGATATGCGTTCTCTTGTTTGTGCTAATTGCCACGTTGAATACTATTTCAAACCTACTAAGTGGACCAACGATAAAGGCGAAGAAAAAGTTGCTAAGGTTGTTACCTTGCCATGGGCTAAGGGAACTACCGCTGAACAAATGGAAGAATATTATAACGAATATGATTTCAAAGATTGGACCCATAAAATCAGTAAGACCAAGATGTTGAAGGCTCAACATCCAGGTTATGAAATCTACAAGACTGGTATTCATGCTCAAAATAATGTCTCTTGTGCTGATTGTCATATGCCATATGAGCAGGAAGGTTCTGTTAAATACACCAACCATCAAATTGGTAGTCCGCTGGATAACATTGCCAACACTTGTTTGAATTGTCATAAAGATAGCGAAGAGGTTTTCACCGATCGTGTTGAAACCAAGCTAGCTCGTAAAGAACAGTTAATGGAACAAGCCATGGACACCTTAGCTTCTGCTCATTTAGAAGCAGGTAAAGCATGGGAACTTGGTGCAACCCAGACTGAAATGGCTCCAGTACAAGAGCTAATCAGATCAGGCCAATGGCTTTGGGATTACGCCATTGCAAGTCATGGTTCTTTCTTCCATGCTCCTGAAGAGACTTTACGTCTATTGAGTGTTGCTAATGATAAGGGTGGCCAGGCGAGACTTAAGCTTGCTGCGATTCTTGCTCAGCATGGTGTAATTGGTTATGAAGTACCTGATTTCTCAACCAAGGAAAAAGCTCAAGCACTTGCTGGTGTACCTCTTGCCAAATTAGTAGATGCCAAAAAGAAGTTTAAGTCTACTCTTCTAAAAGAATGGAATGAAGAGGCTGTAAAAGATGGAAAACTAAATATGGAAAGCCGTAAAGGTATGACAGATTTTAGTTCTTATTCTAATTAGTGATGGGTGAAGTTTGACTTATCGTTGATGATAGGAAAAGTCAGTTAAAAAGGGGTCAGGTTGCTAAGCAACCTGACCCCTTTTTTTGTTTGGATTGAACCCCAAAGATAAAAACAACAAACAACTTTTATAAAATGATCAAACCCTCAAATTGAGGTCGCGTGAGTTTAGGTTATTGAGTGCATTAGGTAAGAGAATGTCGTTGCCGACTTGAAGAGGAATTATTTTTCAGAAAAAGTTTATTCGATTTACTTCTTCTTTTGCTCGACAAGTTTAACTAACTCATTATCTAGTTTTTTTAGTAAGTCAGCAAGATGGTTTTCGGTGCTTAGAAGTAATAACTGAGCACTAAAATCATCAGGGTTTTTGTCATAATTCTCTTTTGATTCAAGAACAACTACATGGATCTTTTCAATATCTTCTTTAAGTTTTTCAATGTCAGTCATAGTCTTCCGAATATTTTTAGCTGTAAAAAGTTTTAAGTTGAGTTTCAAAAAAAATCAATATAACAACTGTATAATTAAACGAAAAGAAATAATCCATAACCGCATAAAAAATCGATAGTGAAATAATTAGTGAGTGAAATTATTACTGACGAATCTAACGTGGTTGAAACGGATTTAATCATAGGCAATCTTAGTAAGATAATTTTTTTGGAGACTCTTGTTGTCATGGAGAATAATAGGAAAACCTCAGTTTGGCGTTTTCGAAGAAATGTTTACCTGACTTTTAGTCCTCCTTATCTTAGGAATTAAATATTTTTTAAACATCGCCTCATAAGACAATTATTCTATATAAAGAATGCCTTAGCAAATTGACATAGTCCCAGTGTAACTGGTAGGGTAAGGTTAAGTAATTTAAGTGTATTATATTTCAATCTTGTTAGAGGTCGTATCATGATAAGTAAATCAACCGCCTGTTTTAAAAAGTTTTTCGCCTTGGAATCAGCAGGCGGGATATGTCTTGTTGTTGCTGCATTAGTCGCCATGATCTGTGCAAATACCAATCTGATTACCTATTACCAGAAGTTTCTTTCTGTACCCGTTGAAGTACGTATTGCTGATCTGGAAATTGCTAAGCCCCTCCTTTTATGGATCAATGATGGGTTTATGGCAATTTTCTTTTTTTTAGTCGGCTTAGAGCTTAAGAGAGAACTTCTTGTGGGAGAGTTATCTGACAAGAAGAATATTATCCTGCCAGGAATTGGTGCTATAGGCGGCATGGCTGTCCCAGCTTTAATCTATTTATATTTTAATTATGGTGATGATGATGCCATAAAAGGGTGGGCCATTCCAGCCGCAACCGATATAGCCTTTGCTCTTGGCGTCTTAAGTTTGCTTGGCTCCCGAGTGCCTACTTCTATAAAAATATTTTTGACATCTCTTGCCATCTTTGATGATATTGGCGCTATCATTATTATTGCTCTGTTTTACACCGCCGATATTTCCATGTTCGCCATAGCTATTGTTGCCCTATGTATTCCTGTTTTATTCGTCATGAATAGGCGTGGAGTGATTAAAAAAAGCCCATATATCTTAATTGGTGTCATAATGTGGGTGGCAACGTTAAAATCGGGAGTTCATGCAACTTTATCTGGTGTCATCCTTGCCATGTTTATTCCTCTAAGTGCTGAAGGTTCTGAAGAATCACCCTTGGAAGTTCTTGAACATGATTTGCATTCAATGGTAGCTTTTTTTATTCTCCCCGTTTTTGCTTTTGCCAATGCCGGCATCGATTTTAGATCAGTTAATGTAGAGCAGTTACTTCATCCTGTGCCAGTTGGTATAGCTTTAGGGTTATTCATTGGTAAGCAGGTTGGGATCTTTGGACTATGTGGACTGTTTATTAAGCTGAAAATTGCAGAGATGCCAAAGGGGATGAATTGGGGAAGCTTGTATGGGACTTCGGCTCTTTGCGGCATAGGATTTACCATGAGCCTTTTCATAGGTTCTTTAGCCTTTGGGAGCTCTGACTTAACAATGATTTTTGACGAGAGAATAGGTGTGACGTTAGGGTCTCTTGTCTCTGGTATATTGGGTTATTTTGTGTTGAGGTGGGCATTGGCAAAGACGGATATTTAGGAAACAAAACAAAGGATTAATGGCAATGAATATTTTAATAAAAAAGCAGATTGTAAAATTAGTTTATATCTTTGTCTGTATCTTTGTGCTCGCTGGATGTGCAAACGGGCCGTTGAAAAGAGAACATTTAAATGAGTTAGTAATCAGAAACACAACCAGTGATATTATGTCCGATGTCTCTTTAGAAGTAGAGCGTGATGGTGCTAATACGGTAGTTGCAACCAACGCAATTTTACCACATAGTGAGTTCTCTTTAGGTTTTCAGCCGCAAAAAAACAAAAGGAGACCCATGATTCTTAGTTGGAATCAAGGCAGAGAAAAATATCAAAGAGATATCTCGCCTCATATTCAAAAGAATATAGATAAAAGTGAATCAGCAAAACTTGTGATTCTTGTTTGGAAACGTGGCGCAATTCAGGCAACCATAGAACAGGATTATAATGTTAAGTAGATAGGGCGTCCCCTAGGAGCGAAGCAATTGTATTTGAATATTGTTCAAGTACGAAACGCGATTTTTCCGTATACCAAAATTTGGGATATGTGAGTTATAATTTCACCAATATTCCTTAAAGTAATTTCCACGCCCCGAACTGGCCTATTTCCTGAACTTCTTTGTTTTCATTTCCTATTCTATATCTATCTTAGGTATAATAGGAAATCAGTGGACAGTCGATAGATTAATAGGCAGTAAAATGTACGTGACGATAGAAACCAAGGCTGATCAATAAATAAGATATCCTATCAAAGGAGAAAGTTATGTTTGATTCATTTTTAGAGTTCTCACCGGTTATGCAGGCTTTTATCGCCACCTTGTTTACTTGGGGCGTCACTGCTCTAGGTGCATCTCTTGTGTTTTTTGTTAAAACCGTCAATGAAAAGCTAATGGACGCAACACTTGGTTTTGCCGCAGGTGTGATGATTGCAGCAAGCTTTTGGTCCCTCCTTGCTCCGGGAATAGAAATGGCGGAGGAGTTAGGACAAATTCCTTGGATGACAGCAGTTATCGGCTTTATGGGTGGTGGTATTTTTATGCGCTTAACCGATAAATTTTTACCACATCTTCATCCAGGCTTGAGCATAGATAAAAGCGAGGGAGTTAAAACTACTTGGCAACGAAGTACACTTCTTGTTCTTGCTATAACACTCCATAATATTCCTGAAGGACTAGCTGTGGGTGTTGCCTTTGGTGCTGTGGCAGCAGACCTTCCTTCGGCAACAATTGGGGGGGCAATCGCACTCGCAATCGGCATAGGTATTCAAAATTTTCCTGAAGGAACGGCAGTGTCCATGCCACTTAGAAGGGAAGGAATGAGTCGGAAGAAAAGTTTTTTATACGGCCAAGCGTCAGGTATGGTCGAGCCAATAGCTGGCGTGATGGGTGCATTTTTTGTTCTTAAAATGCAGAACATCCTTCCTTATGCACTCTGTTTTGCTGCTGGAGCAATGATTTTTGTGGTGGTGGAAGAATTGATTCCCGAAGCCCAACGGAAATATGAACATATCGATACTGTTACCATGGCAATAATGTTGGGATTTTCGGTGATGATGATTCTTGATGTGGCTCTAGGTTAGTAGGCTTATTCAAGAAAACAACGCTTTGCTCTTAAAGGTTTAATTTGTTAATATCTTCAACCATAAAAAACAATTAAAGGTTATTTACAGGATTTTAAAATTATTAAAAGCCTAAAAAATGACAAGAGGATATGAAATGAAAATTACCTTATTGCAAGGTGGTGCAAAGAAAAAAGGGAATACGGCCAAAGTACTTTCGTTTGTTGAGGATGAATTACTGGCGATGGGGCATGAGGTAAATACAATTTATTTGCACTCCAAGACATTAAAAGGTTGTGTGGGATGTACCTCTTGTAAACAGAAACCATTGGTGATTGGCTGTATCCAAAACGATGATATGGAAGAAGTCCTAACCGAGGTGATTGATTCACAGGCGGTAGTTTTTTCATCTCCTTTGTATTTTTGGGGTGTGAATTCTCAACTTAAGGCTGTTATTGATCGAACTTATAGCCTTTACACTAAGGATTCATCTTTGGTTGAAGGGCAACGGCAAGCTATTTTAGTTTCTGGTGCGGGCCCTTATGAGAATAATGCTGAAGAGGCGTTTACTGCTTTTTCTAGAATGCAAAAATATCATAAATCTATTCATGCAGGTGAGCTTTATGTTGGTGGTTGTACTGTGCCAGATGAACTCAGTATAGATATTAAATCACATGCCAAAGCCTTTGCTAGAAATCTAGTGGGTTAAGAGAAGTTAATATGATGAAAGTTGATCCTAAAAAATCTTTGATTGAAATAGGTTTGTACCAGCACTATAAAGGGCCAGAGTACCGTGTCTTTGGCACAGCTAGACATAGTGAAACGAGAGAAGATTTGGTGGTTTATCAAGCTCTTTACGGTGAGTATGGCTTTTGGGTTCGTCCGCTTACCATGTTTAAAGAATTTGTAGAGGTGGATGGAAAGAAGTTAGCTCGCTTTAAAAGGATTGCTGACTAGAGATTTTTTTTGCTTTTGATACCCTTGCGAATATTACTGTCGGATGACTCAATTTCGTTCGTTGTATAAATCTCTTCTTTCTATGAGGGGAGTATTTCTAAAAGGAGCTTTTGCCGTATTCTCAGCCGGGCTAAACAGTTACAGTGTTGCGGACGTAACGCGCAGCCGGTTGCGAAAGAGCGGCCAAAGTCATATGTAGCTATAAATTAAGCGTTGAGGAGCAAACTACCTTGACACCTAAGCCATGCAAGTCCTAGGTTTATCCTTTCTAACTTCGCCCTTTTTAGGGCGTCCTCTTTTATATTTTTCTGTCGACACTTTTTTCTTTCTAGTTGGTTTCACACTCCAATTTATAGCTGTAGAATCACGACTCACATGACCAATTATCTCTTTCGATAAATATTCCTCAACAAGGTGATCAAGAACTCCACTGCCTAATTTTAAATTTTCAAAATCAGCAAAAGACCTTGAGAATGTCGAATCTGATGGTATGTCACCAATTTTAAGAAATCCACATATTGTTCACAAGTTAGGGCTGGCTTTTAGTCCATGAATAAGATTTCGTGTAGTCTTATGTTTCAAGGTAGATTTGGCGATAAAGCAACGAGATATGACTTTTCTTTCTGCCTTTGGGCGTCCAAAGTGATATAGGTCAACTTCAATATGATCTTCGATTCAAAAAATTTCAAGAATCTCAATGAGATGCTTTTCTCTATCTGGCAGAGGTTGGTAAAGTGAAACGTAATAATAACGCAGAAATTGTTTATTCCCTGTCTGTCTCTTTGTTTGGTTTAAGGTAACTGACTATTATTCTGGGATTGTTGTAGGATGTTGTCTAACTATTTGTTTTGATAATCAAAAAAACTGAATCAAATCATAAATAAATGTTTTGACAAAGTTTTTAAATAGGATATTCTTCTGAAACTCAAAAAATACATATAAAAATTCGCTTAGGGAAGGTTTGTTCCGAACTTTCAGGACAAATTTTACTGTAAAAAAGAATAATAAGGAGCCTTCTATGTCAATCGCCGCTACTTGGAATCATCTTTGGGATCTTCATGATGAAACCAAAATGCTATTTTTCCCAAACTCAAAAACTCTTATTAAGAAAATCAAAAAGGATCATGTTTTTTTTAGCGAAGAAAGCCTTGTCAAAGATGCTGATTTATCAGAAGGCATGGGAGCCGCTCCTGCTGAACATACAAAAAGATTAAAAACAGGTCCAGGAGGTGTCGAAGAAGGTGAACCTCGAGATTATAGCACCCGCCAGAGAGTAGGATTGTTTTTAGGACCTGCTCTGTTTTTGATCATGTTACTTTGCCCAACACCAGCAGGTATGGAGCCAAATGCTCAAAAAATGGCTGCTGTTGCATTTTTGATGGCCACTTGGTGGATGACTGAGGCGATTCCAATACCAGCAACAAGCCTTTTACCAATCGCACTATTCCCTCTTATGGGCATTATGCATACTAAGTCTGCTGCTGCTCCTTATGCTTCTCACCTAATATTTTTGTTTATGGGTGGTTTCATTATTGCTCTTGCCATGCAACGCTGGAATTTACATCGTCGCATTGCCATGAATATAGTTAAAATTATTGGATTTTCTCCGAGTCGTTTAATATTTGGTTTTATGACCGCAACTGCAGCCTTATCCGCCTTTGTCTCCAACACAGCCACCACTGTAATGATGATGCCTATTGGCCTTGCCATTATTACTCATGTTGTTGCTGAAGGTAAAAAAGAAGGTTTGCACAAAGTAATTGATTTTTCGCCTGAGCAATTTGCTTTTGGTCTTAACTTGATGCTTGGTATAGCTTATGCTGCCTCTATTGGTGGAATAGCAACCTTGATTGGTACCCCACCAAATACAGTTCTGGCTGCATTTTTACAAAAAACATATGGTTACGAGATAACCTTTTTAGGCTGGATGACTGTTGGTGTTCCGTTAGTTCTAGTGATGTTACCACTTTGTTGGCTTTGGTTAACAAAAATCGCTAATCCAATGAAATTGCAAAAAATTCCTGGTGGTCGTGATCTTATCGATAGCGAATTAAAAGAAATGGGATCTATGTCAACTGGTGAGCGATGGACTGCTCTGGTTTTTCTTTTAACAGCTCTTGGCTGGATCTTTCGTAAAAAACTTGGCTTTATGTTTGCAGATCCAAAACTGGTTACCGATGCTACAATTGCCATGGCAGGTGCTTTGTCACTGTTTTTAATTCCTATTAGTTTCAAGAAAAACATCTTTGTTATGAACTGGGAATGGGCCTCAAAAATGCCTTGGGGTGTTTTGATTCTCTTTGGTGGTGGTCTATCAATGGCTGGCGGTTTTAAAGCTACTAAGCTTGCCGAATGGATTGGTGGGCAAGTTGGCTTACTTGAGCATGCGCCTGTACTTGTTCTTATTATCGCAGTTGCAGCTTTAATTATGTTCTTAACTGAATTGACTTCTAATACTGCTACTTCGGCTATGGTTATGCCAATTCTCGCTGCTGTTGCAATTGGTCTTGGACAAAATCCATTACTGCTTTTGGTGCCTGCTGCGATTGCTGCCTCATGTGCCTTTATGTTGCCTGTGGCAACTCCACCAAATGCGATTGTGTTTGGCTCAGGCTATGTAACTATCCCACAGATGGCTAGAAGTGGTTTAGGGTTAAATTTAATAGGTATTGTTGCTACTGTGGTTCTTACTTACTTTGTAGCAATTCCTTTTTTCGGTATCGAAATTGGTGTTCTTCCTGAATGGGTGAACGCCGTGGCGACCAAGTAGAATTATTGGAAGTTTAGTAATGTGTGTTTAGAAAAGATAAAGGATGGTGGCCTTAATGGTTACCGTCCTTTTTTATTGATTTAACGTGTTAGTTGGCCTGCCACTGTCAATTATTTGAAATAGCATAACTTTGCTTTTCTTACGAAAATCTTGATTAGATTCCTGTTCGTATGTCAGTATGACAGATCTTATGGTTTTGTATAGTAATTGTTGAAAAAGAAATAAAAAAAAGCCCTTTCGCTATTGTCGCGAAAGGGCTTTTTTTAGTTGTGCCCCTAAACTATTTAAAAATAGTTTAGGGGGATTGTTCTATGTACTACTTACTATTGCACACCAGGAACACCATCGGTTAGTGCTTCAGGCCATCTTTTTTCAGCCATCTCATCGGTGCTGTAATCAGGAAGTAGAATTGGAGCAACCATAGGATCTTTAACACCAGCGTCCTCTAGTTCTTTTTCAAACTTAACAACATGGTCAAGGGTAAGATCTTTTAGCTCAACACCCTCTTTGATATATTTAGCAGCACTGATGCCTGCACGACGGCCAAAAGTGATGATGTCTTGTAGGCTGTTACCCATTAGACGGTTCTCGCCGTGTACGCCACCTATTGCTTCGCCAGCGGCGAAGAGACCAGGAAGTGTGGTGCAAGCTTCACCGTCAATACAGATACCACCATTTTGATAGTGAAGGGTTGGGTAAACAAGCATTGGCTCTTTAGAAATATCGATACCATGACGTTCGAACTGAATGAACTTAGCAGGAAGCTCTTTTTTAACAGTTCCAGGTCCATGAAGTTCTTCAATCATTGGAGAATCAAGCCATAAACCAACACGTCCTGTTGGAGTGAGGATTCCTTTGTTGTGAGCCATTGCTTCTTGAATAAGCTCAGCAGATTCAACATCACGAGGCTCAAGTGGAAAACAAAATTGCTCTCCCTCGGAATTAAGAACATGAGCACCAAGACCACGAACTTTTTCAGTAATAAGAAGACCAACATTTTGCTCAGGGTAAGAAACTCCTGTTGGGTGATACTGGGTAGAGTGAAGAGCTTTGTTGGCAACACCTGCACGATATGCCATAACCACACCGTCCATGGTTGCACCATAGTGGTTAGTGGTGGCAAAACCTTTTACGTGTAAACGACCAAAACCACCTGTGGCAATAATAACTGTTTTTGCCTTAACGATGGAGAATTCTTTGGTCTCCATATTCATGAGAATGGCACCTGCGCACTTGCCATCTTCATCAAGAATAAGCTCTATTGCAGGACTAAATTCTAGAACTCTGATTTTGTCATCCATGCTACGTGCCTGATCACGAACAACACGCATGATCTCAGCACCAGTCATGTCAGAAGATGACTGAAGACGTTTACGTGAGGAACCACCACAGTGACGCACAACGGTACGACCATCATCGTACTTGTTAAACATCATACCGAGGCTCTCAAGCCAAGCAATGGAAAGAGGTGCATCTTTAGCAAGAGTTGCTACCAGATCACGTTGGTTAGTGAAGTGACCACCACCTAGAGTATCCATATAATGATAATATGGTGAGTCACATTCGTGGGTAGCTGCCTGGATTCCACCTTCTGCCATAATGGTATTTGAATCACCATGGCGAAGTTTGGTGGAGATTATTACATCACAACCATCATTTGCAGCCATAATTGCAGCAGCAGTACCAGCTCCACCACCACCGATTACAAGTACATCAGTTTCGTGGTCAACCTTGCTTAGGTCAACTTTGTCAGGACGAATTATTGATTTTGACTGTAGAAGGTCAGCAACACAATCTTGATAGGTGTCACCTTTATTCGGGCCAATTTCAACTGTCTTCTTGCCATCATCTTGGTAATCTGGGTGAAATTTCCCAAGGACTACTTCACGTTCGTCCATTGTTAGTGCTGGAAAGTTCTCGTTACGTTTTGCCATGGCAACACGTTCTGGTCGGGTCGCCTCTACTTTTTTAATTAGTTCTTTGAGTTCGGGTGTGTATCCCATTGTCGTATTCCTTTATGCAATTTTTGCTTAAATATCATTGGTGAAGATACCTGGATGAGATATTACAGTTTGCTGGTATCTTCTGGCATCCAACTTCCAACCTCAGCAAAATCTGGCTGACGTTCACGATCTACATAGATCTTTTGAAGTTGGTCTTTATCCATTGTATCTAATTCATCTAGCATTGTGTCGTACTTTCCAGATTCAATTTCTTTAACTCTAGTTTGCAGATGCTCTGCTTGAGGCTGGATGAATCGAGCGAAAATGCGTCTGGCAAGTTGAGCTGCATGGTATTGAGGAATCTCACCCATACAACGGCTAGCGCACATTCCACATTGGATACAGTCATAGGAAATACGAGCAGCTTTTTCGATCTCTCCCTGCTTAAGTGCAGAAATATAACCGAGTACATCAACATCCATAGGGCAAGCTTTGGTACATTGATTACAGGCAACACAACGGAATAATTCAGGGTATAGAGCGTGAATAACATCAGCGCTACCGCTTAACTCTTCAAGCTTGTATTCAGCTCTATTGGCTGGGAAGAATGGAAGTTGGGCCAGATACATATCTGCCTGAACTACAGTTTGACAAGCAAGACCATAGTGCAATTTGTAATCGCCAGCTATACGATAAACAGTTGGACAAGCACCACAGATGCCGCCACGACAGCCTGCACCGCGTAAAAACCTAAAACCTGCAAACTCCATCGCTTTCATGATAGTAAGGGTTTCTGGGACATCATATTGCTTCCCCATAACAAAAATTGGGATAGTCTTAGCACCTTCTGGTAATATTGCACGATCGCCAGTAGCTACCTTGGGTGCTTTATTCTCACATTCACACATGATCATTCTCCGATTATATTATATGGTAGGTAATTAATTACCGCTTACCAGATTTTTTTCTTTTAGTAACTCAGATACGGCTGGCGCATTTAATTCAAGGTAGCATGATTCTTCGTTAACACCTAAAGCGATAGCAAGTAGCTGGGTGAAGTATAACACTGGGACCTTGTTTTGTATCTTTGCGGTACCGATTAGAGCATCTTGCTTCTGTCCAAGGTTAAATTCGCAAAGTGGGCAAGAAGTAGCAAGTGCTTCAATTCCCGCACTTGCAGCACTATTTAAAACAACAGTTGCAGCCCGGTCAGCACCATTTTCTGCTTCGAGTAGTTGGTATGAGCCGCAACAGGTGTCAGCCTCATTAAAGGGGACTGGTTTTGCACCAATGCTCTCAAACATTTTGCCCATAAGTTCAAAGCTGCCAAGCGGCTCGATACCCACCTCTTTAGGACGTTGAAGTGTGCATCCATAGTATGCCCCAACATTCAGCCCTGCAAGTGGCTTTTTAACAGACTCGCGAACCTTGTCCCAGCCAACAGTTTCGTCTAGTAGGGTCAGATAATGAACCACTTCAACTTCGCCGAAGTAGTCAATTTCTTCATCCATAAACAAATTGATTGTATTGCGCTTTTCTTCATCATTTTTCATGATTTCATTGGCGCGGGCTAGGGTGTTGTAGCACATAGAGCAGAGGGTAACTAGTTTGTCGGCACCTTGTTCTTTGGCTCTAACTAGGTTACGTACCGGCCCAACTATATGAATTAGGTCGTCATCTGTAAGCGATGCTACAGCTCCACAGCAATTCCAACGCTCTAACTCCTCTACTTCCACCCCTAAGGCTTCAAGCGAGGCGAGAGCTGATTGGTCAAGGTTTTTAGCCTTGGATTTTAAAGTACAGCCTGGATAATAACTGATCTTCATCTTCTTCCTTTTCTAAAGTATTCAACTAACTAAATATATTATTTGAATATTTATGCTAAATTTTCCTTGAAAAGACCTAGCTCGTGAGCTTTCTAAAGCCTGCTACTAGGGCAATTTGTGGAACTGATTTGACTACTTCTTTGGAAATTAAGGAAGGCTCGATGTGATTACCTTTTGTCCTGAGGTAGTCTTGTCTTAGAGCTTCCATGACCTTGGCAATGTCAATTCCTCTTGGGCATTGCACTGTACACGCGTGGCAAGAGGCACATTTCCAATAAGTATTAATGGATTGTAACTTATCTTTCATACCAAGTTGAGCAATATGCATGACCATGCGAGGTGAAACATCCATTTCCTCGGTCATTGGGCACATACCACTGCAAGTAGAGCATTGCATGCATGCTTTTACATTTTCTCCACTAAGGTCATTAATCCGACGAATCGTCTTAATACACCCAGTTTGAGCGTTGATCTTTAATGTCATTTCATTATCTCGTCGCTATGTTTAAAGATTATAGCTGACCAAAAATCAAAACCCTTTATCACGAATATGTCATGAACGAGAGTTTCATGGTAATAGACTTTCAATCACCCCAAGGCTAATCAATACAAAAATAGATTAGCCAAATTGTATAGTGGACAAAAGATTTAACAAACCAGAATGATTAATTCAAGCAAGTTTTTTCAAATACTTAGTCTGATTATCTAGGTTGTTACAATGGTTGATATATAATGGGATTATATTTTTTTCTTATATACTAATATTGTTTCTCCTGTATAATCTATTGGTTGGGTGAAAGATAAATTAAATAAATACTAATTATATTAGATAAATAATGATTGTACTCCTGTTTAAGAAGATTGCTGCTAAATTGTTGGGTGCAGCCGTTGATTTGATGCCAATTGTTCTGGTTATTGGCTTTTTTCAAGTAGCGGTGATTAGGCAACCCTTGCCGAATGCCATGGAAATATTAGGGGGGGTTTTGCTAGTCGTGCTTGGCCTTGCCCTTTTTATTGAGGGGTTGGAGATTGCCCTTTTTCCAATTGGCGAAAATATGGCTCAGGCTTTGAGTCGAAAAGGTAGTCTTTTTTGGTTGCTGCTTTTTGCTTTTCTTCTCGGTTTTTCCACTACAATTGCAGAACCAGCTTTGATCGCAGTGTCGCAAAAGGCCGCCTTAATTGCTGTCGAGGGAGATTTACTTCCCAATAGTCCCTCCGCAATCTCATCCTATGCTAATGGCTTGAGGGTTTCTGTGGCGATGTCTGTTGGGTTCGCTATACTATTGGGAGTATTGCGAATCTTGCGAGGTTGGCCCATTCATATTCTTATTATTAGTGGCTATGTTTTGGTTGTTCTAATTACCTTTATAGCTCCAAAAGAAATTATTGGCATAGCTTATGATGCTGGAGGTGTAACCACTTCAACAATTACTGTTCCTTTGGTAACGGCATTAGGTGTCGGACTTGCAACGGTTATTCGTGGTCGAAATCCAATGCTTGATGGTTTTGGACTGATAGCTTTTGCCTCTCTCTTGCCTATGATAGCTGTGATGATATATGGTATTTGTATATTTGGGTTGGCGATATGATTGAATTTTTATTAACGTTATTAGCAACATCAAGAGATGTATTGCCTATAATATTGCTTTTTGGCTTTTTTCAAATTGTTGTCTTAAGATCTGGATTTCCAAATGCTAAAAAAACATTGATAGGGATGGTTTATGTTATCGTTGGGCTGACTTTGTTTTTGGTTGGGCTTGAAAATGCCTTGTTCCCAATAGGTGATTTGATGGCAAAACAGTTAACCAATCCCGAATTCTTACGGGGTGCGGCAGAAAGTGTAGATTTAAGTGATCCAGGAATATATGGTTGGATTTATTGTTTTGCTGCTTTAATTGGTTTTGCTACCACCATTGCTGAGCCTTCACTTATAGCAGTGGCCTATAAGGCAAATGAAGCTTCAGCAGGAACTATTAGTAAGTGGGGATTGAGAATTACTGTAGCGGTGGGGGTATCTTTTGGTATTACTTTAGGGACGTACAGAATTATTAGTGGTACGCCACTTCATGTTTATATAATGATCGGTTATACAATTGTAATTATCCAAACATTTTTGACTCCCAAAAGTATTATCCCTCTTGCCTATGATTCTGGTGGTGTGACTACTTCGACTGTTACTGTGCCAATTGTAACCGCATTGGGGTTAGGGCTTGCTAGCTCGGTGCCTGGGCGTTCACCAGCATTAGATGGTTTTGGGCTTATTGCCTTTGCCTCATTGTTTCCGATTATTGCAGTCCTTGGTTATGCACAGTTTAGTCATTGGCAAGCCACCAGGGCGAAGAAAAATAACTTAAATAAGGAGTAGTTATGAAATTTCAGGTTATCCTCGCTTCTGTGAAGTCAGATATTACTGATACTGTTGTTGATGCTTCTAAAGCAGCTGGTGCCACAGGAGCAACTATCATTCCAGCAAGGGGAACTGGGCTTCGGGAGGCAAAAACCTTTTTTGGTCTTTCCCTTGAGTCGCAGACAGATATTATTATGTTTCTTGTTGAAGAACATTTGCTAGATACCATAATGGACGCTATTAAGGTTGCAGGAGATTTTGAAAAACCTGGTACAGGAATAGCCTTTGCCATGCCAGTTAGTAAAGTTGTAGGACTTGAAAGCCAGATAGAATTTTTTAAAGAAAAAGCCAGGGAAAAATATTTTTAGGATTTTTTGATTTTTTAAGTCATTATAATAATAATTAAAAGAAACCTTGGGGAATTAAAAAATTTGCTCAAATTAAAGCGTAGGCATGTAAGCTGTATTAATAATGCCTCACTTTGTTTGCTTCTCTCCGAAGAAGTTGGGCGAATTGGCTATTTTTCAAGGTAGGCTGAAATCTCTTTATATAGTTTGTCCCTGCCTGTAATCGAAGACAGACTATGTTGAGAATGCCGATGTATTCTCGTTGTTGTAAGCGTTGATGGTGTTGAAAATATTCTGAGGTTGACCAAGAGAGGGCGTAATGAAAAGTATCGTGAGAGCAAAAGATGTCATGCAAAGACAGGTTCCTATTGTTGACGGTATGGCAACAGCTAAAGAGGCTGCGGACATGATGAGGGAACATCAAGTTTCTTCTTTACTTGTTAATAAAAGAAATAATGATGATGCTTGGGGACTTGTGTCAATTCAAGATCTCATTAACAATGTTTTGGTGCCGAGTAAAGATGCGCATATGGTTAATGTCTATGAAATCATGACAAAACCAATCTTTTCGGTTGATGCTGATATGGATATTAGATACGTGGCAAGACTGTTACACAGAGTTAATATGAGACGTGCTCCTGTGGAGGAAAATGGTCAATTAGTTGGGATGATTACGTTGACATCTTTGGTTCTTGATAACGATCTGTTTTAAGCTAAAATTCCAGTTTATCGCGCATCTTTTATAAGAATGCGCGATGCTCTTCTGTCGTTTTCTAGATATTTGGCGCTCCTGCAACAATCATCTCTGCTATGGTCATTTTTATTTTTGGCAGGGAATCTCTATCACCATTACATAGCTCATTTTCGATTGCTATTAGTTTAGCTAAGTGCGGAGTTCTTTCCACATGGGGAGCGTGGTCGTTACGTGCGTATCGTTCTTCAATTATTTCTTGGCAACGAAAACATCCCATGAAATGCCTTGCTTGTCCATTTGGAAAACGCATTATAGCTGGTACGCCGTGGGTGCGACAGACAAGTAATCTGTTGTGGTAAAGAGAGCACAGCCCATCGTCATTTAATGGGCACATTACTTGAGGACGCTCATCTTTTTCTTTTGCCTCTTTGCATGATTTCACATATTCTTTGCAACGGTCATAAACTTGCTTTTGTCTTTCTTCTGGTAATTTAGAAAAACCTAGGTGTAAGTATGCCCATTCTACATAGGTATGATGCATGAAATAAGAGTCGCAACAGTTGTCACTACAGCCTTTGCAAGTGAAATCTAGTTGTTTTGCCACGCCGTCGTAGGCGGCCTCTAACTCTTCATATATATATTCTATTCTTTGAATCTGCGATTTTGTAAGATTTATTTCAGTCATATTTGTCACGATCTTGTTTTGTTAAGGTGATTTTACTCGCTCAGCATTTACTCGGGGTAACCTACCAAAAAAAGATCTAGTAAGCCACAATCTATCTTAATATCATTTTTTTCTAGAACAAGTATATTTATATACATTTAAGATCGTAGTTTGGATATACTATCTAAAGTTGACCAATAATAATGTTGAAATATCAGATTGCATATTACGAATATATTCCAAATTTAGATACTAACTTTATTGCTTAAGATGGGGAGAATTATGAGATTAGTGACCAGATCAGACTTTGATGGCTTAGGTTGTGCGGCAATTTTGAAAGAAGTCGCAACCATTGATGATATTAAATTTGTTCATCCCAAGGATGTGCAGGATGGAAAAGTAGAAGTCACAGAAAATGATATCCTAGCCAATATACCTTATGTTGAAGGATGCGGACTGTGGTTTGATCATCATTCTAGCGAGATGGAAAGGAGAGGGTATGGCGATTTCAAAGGGGTTGCCGATCCTTCAGCTTTGAGTGCAGCAAGGGTTGTGTATGATTATTATGGTGGATTCGAAAAGATGAAAAATCCCCACCTAGATTCATTGATCAAAGCAGTTGATAAGGCAGATTCTGCAAGTTTTACCGCTGATGAAATATTGAACCCTGAGGGCTGGCCTTTGCTTTCATTTATTATGGATCCACGTACTGGCTTAGGGAGATACCGCGACTATCGTATTAGTAATTATGCTCTTATGATGGACATGATTGATTATTGCCGGGAGATGACATTCCAAGAAATCTTGGCATTGCCTGATGTTAAAGAGCGTGAAAAAAGATATTTTGAGCAGAATGAGTTGTTTAAGGAAATGCTTCAAAATAATAGCTTAGTTAAGGGAAATGTTGTTGTTGTAGATTTGCGAGAGCAAGAAGAAATATATACGGGAAATAGATTTTTGCTATATTCCTTATATCCTGAGCAAAATATTTCAGTTCAGGTTATGTGGGGATTTCAAAAGAAAAACATCGTTATTACTTGCGGTTATAGCATTATGAAAAAAGATGCGACCTATGATATTGGCTCTTTGATGCTAAAGCACGGTGGTGGAGGGCATAAAAAGGTGGGAACTTGTCAGGTGCCAATAGATCAAGCAGATGAAATACTTGCGGAGATTATTGCCGAATTGAATAGCTAGTAGTTTGCTCTGAATTTTATCTATATAAAAAAGATCCTTTCACTATTTCAGAAAGGGTCTTTTGTTTACACTGTTATCAGCTTTGCTCTCTGTACTACTCAAGGCCACCTTGGAAAATTGCTATTCTGCTCAACTTTTTAGTTTAACTTAAAATTTTGCGTCCGTCTCGAACTTGAACGAATTTTCTAATTATTCAAGGTGCCCTCAAGTTATTAAATATCACTTGGCCAAAACAGCAGTATCCTCAAGAACAATTTCAAGCTCAGCAAGGTCAATTTCACTTAAATTTAAAACTTTTGCCTCTATAGTCGAGGACGGTAAAATTTCTGTCTCAAGTACTGTGCCTATACCAACCTTTCTGCAAACCATATCAGATAGGCGTACTATCAGTAAAATTATATTCTTGGTGTCGATTTCTTCATTGTGATGATCCCTTACCGTAGTGCAATACTGTGTTGGCATATTCCATTTTTTCATCAAGGAATATCCCTGTTCACAATGTAAGCTTGTCATTGCTTCTTGTATTAAACTGTCATTTAAATCAATAGTTGGGTTTTGGTATTTAATTTTTTCCAAAACAACTAAAACTAGAAGCTTACCTACATCATGGAGAAGTCCTGCGAAGAATGCGTGCCCCATTAGTTCATCATATTTACACTTTTTAGCAATCCAATAAGCACCTAGGGCGGTGCCTACTGAATGCTGCCATAAATTTTTCATCATTTCATCTATGGCTATATTCTTACTTTGGAACTTATTTCTTGAGGAGGCTATCAAGGCAATACGCCCTACTTCTTGAATGCCTAGTCTAACAATGGCTGATTTGACAGTTAGTATTTCTACTAGACCACTGTAAAAAGAGGAATTGGCGGTCTTTAAAATTTGGCCAGATAGAGATTGGTCGCTAGAAATAATTTTTTCGATCTTTTGCGTGTTAGGCTCTTGCTTTGTTAATTCCTGTTGTACTCTCATAGCCGTATTACTGAAAACTGGTATCTCGATATTTCCGGAATTAACACAATTGTTCACTGCATCTATTAAAGATAATTTTTCTGACATTTTAATCTCCTGATAATCTTCTTAGTTCAGAAATTTGCCTTGGTGCGGTTAGATTGGGAAGGCATCTTAGAAGTTCGCTAATGGAAGTAATTCCATCTGCTGCTTTTAGCAGACCATCCTCTAGAAGAGTCATTAATCCAGAGTAGTTAATACTCAATTCTCTGATTTCATGGCTAGTTTTTTTATCAATAATAGCATTACGGACTTCTTCGTCAAGAACCAAAAGTTCGAAGACACCTATGCGTCCTTTGTAGCCTGTCTGTTTGCACTTGCTACATCCTCGACCTTTATGGAATTTCTCACCCATTATGGTTTCATTGTTTGCCCTTAATCTCCTTAGCTCCTCGGCGGTGACTGCTACTTCTTGCTTACAGTGCAGACATATTTTTCTTAATAACCTTTGAGCTAAAACGCTTACCACGGTGGAGGATATAAGGAACGGTGCAATATCCATATTTAGCAGACGAACTAGCCCGCCAATACTATCTTCGGTATGAAAGGTGCTCAACACTTTATGCCCTGTGAGGGCAGATTGCATGGCCATTTCCGCAGATTCTTGATCTCTTATTTCGCCAATTACTATGATATCAGGATCTTGTCGTACGATATGCCTTAATGTTTCAGCAAAGGTTAAATCGATGCTTGGATCAATAGAACACTGAGAAATACCTTCCATGATATATTCAACTGGTTCTTCAGCTGTAATGATGCTCGTGTTGGGGCTTTTTATGTGGTTGATGCAACTGTAAACGGTAGATGTCTTACCAGAACCAGTTGGGCCAGTTACAAGTAACACACCTGTGGATTGATAGAGTACTTCTTCTAAGAATCTTTTTAAGACATTGGGCATAATTCCGATTGAGCGAATGTCTAAAAGGTGCTGTTTTTGTTTTAGAATCCTAAGTACTATTTTTTGTCCAAATACTGTCACATAAAACGATACCCTTAGATCTATAGGACCCTCATTCGTTTCAAAGAGTATTCTTCCATCCTGGTGTCGTCGTCTCTCCGCTATATCTGCTTTTGCCATTACCTTATAGCGACTGGTTAATGGAGCTATTAAATCTGCGGGGAAATCTTTGTAGTGACGTAGAACACCATCTTCTCGAAAGCGTATTTGTAATCGGTCAGCCATTGGCTCAATATGAACATCGCTGGCATCATTTTCAATTGCTTTCATGATTATCGAGTTGGCAAGACCAATGATGGTACTGGTGTTGACATCGATGGATTTACCCGT
This sequence comes from Desulfotalea sp., assembly GCA_051531995.1. Classification (GTDB taxonomy): domain Bacteria; phylum Desulfobacterota; class Desulfobulbia; order Desulfobulbales; family Desulfocapsaceae; genus Desulfotalea. The sequence continues at coordinate 303,412 of JAOPTU010000001.1, read as the reverse complement.
CAGTTCGATAACTAGAAACTTGATTGTTTCTTTGACAATATCAGGGTCGGCGATAGCCGGCTTCCAGTTGGACCCCAGGTACTTTTTGGCAAGATTAAGACTACTCTGGTCAAGTGGATCGCCAAAGGCTACTAATTTTGTCCCATCAGTAAGCTCTATGGGGATAAATTGTCTTTCTTCAATAATGCGAATAGGAACTTTGCCAACAATTTCTTTATCAATTATCCCCATTGAGGGTTCGCAGGTTTGGTAACCAAGTTGTATGGAAAGAATTTGGTTGAATAGGCTCCTGGTGATAAAATTGTACCTAACTAATATGGAACCCAACTTGGAACCTGTGTCGCTGCTTTTTTGGGCGGCGTAGGCAAAGTCTAAATCATCCTTGGTAACATGACCTAATTCCGCCAAGAGGTTTCCAATTTTGATTGATAAACCTGTTTCGCGTATTGTGGCATTTACGGTGTCATCATCAAGCACACCAAGTTCTTTGAGTATGTTAACTAGAGGCTTTGGGGTAGACAGCTTGTCAGCTATTCTTTGCGCATGACGAACTTGTTTTTCGTTAATACGACCAGATGTGATTAAACTGTCAATAATGCCGGCATTTTTAGCCATTCTCTTCTCTTTACAAGTTTGAGTGGGAATTTGTTATGGAAGTGTAACTAGTCATAATTAAAATCAAAATCCAATATACCTAAAATAATCTTTAAAAGGAAGGCATGAACACTAAATGTGATTGTTGGAATAAATGATTTTGTAAATTTAATCCTTAGTTGAATTATTTTGAGTTATAAATGACTTGCCTCTACTTGTGTCTGCAAGGGGCAGGATGTAGTTTTGTGAATAAGATATTTGTTGATTTTTTGAACGATATTACAGTTCATTAACGTGTGATTAGCCATATCTGTAAGATCTAGGCGATATTTTACAGTTATCATGGTAAGTCACAACAGACTCGTTTGTTTGGGTTTTCTTTAGCTGAGGTAAGTCTATAGTGACTTGATTTGTGGCGGTTTTCAAAATATTTTCTATCAAATCGCCAATAGTCAATGGTTTGTTTGTTAGTTTTTAATTGTGGCATATAACATGCTATACTTCTTTTGGTACATCTATTTTATCTTCAAAAATTTAAGGAGAATCGAAATGTTAGTAGGAATCTTGAAGGAAATTAAGGACAAAGAAAACCGTGTTTGCATGACCCCAACAGGAGTAGCCACTATGAAGGCGCATGGTCATAGTGTTTTGGTCGAAAAAAATGCTGGTATAGGTTCTGGTTTTGCGGATGAAGATTATGTTGCAGCAGGAGCAAGCATTGCTGAAACAGCGAAAGATATTTATGCAGAAGCTGAAATGGTTATGCATGTTAAAGAACCACAGCCAAATGAATATCCTCTTCTTCGTAAGGGACAAATTCTTTTCACCTACTTACATTTAGCTGCCGATAAGCCACAAACAGAGGCTCTTGTTAAATCTGGTGCCACATGTATAGCCTACGAAACAATTCAGAAGAAAGATGGCTCATTGCCTCTTCTAACTCCAATGTCTGAGGTTGCAGGTCGTATGGCAATTCAGCAAGGTGCCATTGCGCTAGAGAAAACCAATGGTGGGTTAGGTAAGTTGTTGGGTGGGGTACCAGGTGTTGTGCCAGGTAAGGTTATGGTTATTGGTGGTGGTATTGTTGGTGTTCAGGCAGCGAGAATGGCTTGTGGTCTTGGAGCGCAGGTATATTTGCTGGATATTAATCTAGATCGTTTACGTTATTTAGATGACACCATGCCAGCAAACTGTTCAACAATAATGTCTTCTAAGGGTGTAATCAAAGAAATGCTACCAGAGATGGATTTGGTTGTAGGTGCAGTTCTTATTCCTGGTGCTAAAGCTCCATCTGTTATTTCAAGGGAAGACTTGAAATTAATGCGTCCTGGTTCTGTTCTTGTTGATGTTGCCATCGATCAAGGTGGATGTTTTGAAACTTCTAAGGCTACTACTCATTCAAATCCAACCTATGTTGTGGATGGTATAATTCATTACTGTGTGGCTAATATCCCTGGTGCAGTGCCAATGACCTCAACCATGGCTTTAACAAATGCAACTCTTCCTTATGCTTTACAAATAGCGGATAAGGGTTGGAAAAAAGCGTGTCAGGATAATGAAGAAATTAAGTTTGGCCTTAATGTTCATGACGGTAAACTAACCTATCAGGCTGTGTGCGATGCCTTTGGTTTTGATTATGTTGCTGTTGACGATGTCCTTTAGTCAGTAGAGTATGATTTGTCGGTTGGAATTGCCTTCTCCTTTTGGTGGTTCCTGCCGATGTATAATTGGTGTTTGTCACTTGCCGTTTTCATTGCCACATAATAAATGATACTTCCTCGCCTTTCTGGCAATTGTTGATTGACTCACTCCAAGAATATGTGCAGCCTTGTAAGTGCTACCTCCTTTTAATAGTGCCATGCTAATCATCCGTGTTTCAAGTTCCTCAATCGCCTTTTTAAGCCCAGTCGCAGATGTTTGTGTTGGCAATACCTCCTCTCCTTTCATATGGGGAAGATCACTTATTTGAATCTGTTTTTTTTCGCTCATGGCAACGAGTAGTTCGATGGTGGCTCTAAGTTCTCTGACATTTCCACGCCAAGGATTAGTCATCAATGCGTCTATAACGTTTGGTGACATCGTTTTGTGTAAGCCATATTTTCCATTGGCGACTTCTAGGAAATAACTAATAAAGTAGGGTACATCCTCCATTCTTTCTCTTAATGGAGGTATATTTACGACTAGAACTTTAAGCCTGTAGTATAGGTCTTCTCGGAATTGTCCTTTTTTGATTAGTTGTTGGATATCTTTGTTTGTAGCTGCAATAATCCTAGATTTTGGTAAATATAATTTTGTTCCACCTAGTCGTCGATAGCCGACTCCATCAAGGACATGGAGGAGTTTTACTTGCATGTGTAAAGGCAATTCTGCAACTTCATCTAAGAAAAGCGTTCCGTTACTAGCTAGTTCAAAAAGACCAGGTTTGCCTTTTGGCGAAGCTCCTGAAAATGCCCCAGATTCATATCCGAAAAGTTCTGCTTCCAGTAGTTCGGCAGGAATGGCTCCACAGTTCAAAGTGATAAATGGTTCTTTATTGTTTTTTCCACGCTCGTGAATAATCTTCGCGGCCATGGTTTTACCTGTACCGGTTTCACCGGAAAGTAGTACTGAGGCATTCACGTAGGCTGAGCGGTTAACATCTTTGTCTAGTTGCTGCATAGCTAGGCTTACACCGATGAAACTTCCGTCTCCACCTCCTAATTTACGTACTTGGCTTCGGTATAGCTCTGCCTCCATTTCAGCTTTGTTAAGCTTTACCTCTAGTGTCTCAAGTTCACTAATATCTCTTATGCAGGCGATAACTCTCCATGGCTCCCCATTTTCATCGAGGATAGGAGTGCTAGTGTTTAAACATCTTACGCCGTTGCCGTAATCGTCAAACATGGTGAGGGCTTTTTTTTGCTTCAATGCTCTTAGTGTCACCCAGCTAGATGTTAAGCCCTTGCGAACTGCATCCATGACATGTTTTCCCACCACATCTTCTGAGCGAACACCGGCAATTCTTTCCATAGCCTTATTTACTCGAACAGTGAAGCCTTGTCCGTCAATGACCCAAATGCCATCATGCATAGAATCAAAGAGGGTTTCCAGTTCTTGCCATGCCAAGTTGTTAGCAGGGGAAGGACGCGTTGATTTGGGATGAAAGCAGATGATTCTGTCATGCTGACTATCGTTTAACCAGTGCCAAACTATGCTGACTACAGTATCGCCATATTTGTACTCTGTTAAATCTCCTGGAGAACAATTCTCAATTTTTTGTTGTTCAGCGATATAATTGTTTGCTGATAAAAACTTTTTTAGAGTTATGTTGACGGTTTTTTGTGATTTGATTTGCCAGTTTTTTTTAAGTTCTTCACTTTGCCAGCTTAACTGCCAGTTATCACCGTGGCATAGGCAGACAGCCATGTTTTGGCCAAGGGCGTTTAGTAATTTGTCGTTATCTAATTTGTTCATTGTAATTATGTCTCTAGAATTCTTCTGATAATAGATGGGATAGGGCAGTCTGTCTTTTGTTACTATCTTGACGTGAAGATGCCATGCTTAACGCTCTCCTTCCGCCAACCATGGCGGTCAGCTTTTTTCCTCTAGTGAGTCCTGTGTAAATTAAATTTTTATGTAGCATAGTGTAATGTTGGGTGACCACTGGCATTATGACTGCCTGAAATTCACTACCCTGTGATTTGTGAATAGTTATTGCGTAGGCAAGATCTATTTCCATTATGTCATCACGTTGATATGCTATTTCGGAATTTTGTGATTTGTAATAAATACTACATGTTAGATCGTTGTTATCAATGGAGTTTATTGTGCCAATGTCGCCGTTGAAAACCCCTAGCTCATAATTGTTTTTTCGGTGAATGACTCTGTCTCCTACTCGGAATATTTTTTCGCCAATCTGTATTTCAACCTTACCAGGCTTAGCAGGATTAACAGCATTTTGGATAATTTTGTTGAGATTAGAGCTGCCAAGGCTTCCCCTGGTCATTGGGGTTAAGATCTGTATTTCACAATTATCACCAAAATATTTGGGAATCCATTCTGTATACAATCTACAAACAACATCAACTGCGGTTAAACTGTAATTTAAACTTGACCAAGGGTGCAATCTTTTTAGTACAGTTTTCAGTTCTTGAGCTGAGCTATTTGTTTGAGAAAGTTTTTCTATGTTCACATGGCTAAATTTATCAGGCAGGATGAAGTCCGCATCATTATATGATCTGATGGGTTCAGCAGTCATAAAAGTATAAGCATTTTCTTGCTGTTCTGGTTCTTTTTGCAGAATGGTTAAATAGTTTTTAGCTCTTTTTATAAATCTTATTTGCTCTTGAGTTGCCTCTTCGCTATCAATAAATAGGCAGTCGGTTCCATCTTGCCAAATACTGGGATCTTTAAACGGGGAGTTTATATAGGGCATTTTGCCTTTGTTAATCTGGTGAGCGTATTGAATTATTTTAGATTCTTTTGCTTGTCTAAAAACTTTGTTTAGACGATATGATGGAATTGTTTTAGACGATATGATATCGGCAAGAACGTTGCCAGCGCCAACCGAAGGTAGTTGGTCGGCATCACCAATTAATAAAAGTCCAGTGCCGGGGCCAATTGCAGAAAGTAGAGATGATGTAAGGCTGATGTCGAGCATTGAGCATTCATCCACTATAAGAAAATCAGTGTCCAGCGGCTGTTCAGCATTTTTTTGAAAGCCATTGCCCTGCCATTCGAGAAGACGGTGAATAGTTTTCGCTTCTTGCCCTATAACTTCGCCCATTCTTTGAGCTGCTCTTCCTGTTGGGGCGGCGAGCATAACTTTTTTGCCAAGATGTTGTAAGAGCAGGACGATGGCTTTGGTAGTTGTTGTCTTACCGCAACCTGGTCCACCAGTTAGAATGGATACAGGCTGTTGAGCTATATCGCTAACGGCCTGACATTGCTCCTGACTAAGGCTTATTTCACCGTCTTGAAATTGTGCCATCCAGCTGTCAATGTCTTTTGTGTTTACTGTGCCGAGTTGCTGTAAACTTTTCAGTAGTTTTGAGACATTAAGCTCATCAAAATAAAGGGAATTGGAATAGTAGCACTGTTGAGGTTCAGCATCTGTTTCGAGTTGTAAATATCGAAGCATTAACAGTCTTTCTTCTTTCATCTTTTTGAGAATAGCTTCAATCTTGTCGGTGACATTTATGGAAAGTAACTCTTCAACGTTTTTGGTTATTTGCTCTTTTATAAGATAGCAATGTCCTTGGTCACGACTTGCTGATAATGTGTGACGGATAGCAGCTATAAGTCTTTGCTCGCAATCTGGTTTCATTCCTAAACTAAGGGCAACCTTGTCGGCTGAAAAAAATCCAATACCATAAAAATCAATTGAAAGACGGTAAGGATCATTTTTGACAATTGTTATTGCATCTTCGCCGTATGATTTAAAAATGCGAACGGCAAATAGGGTGGATATATTATGGCCTTGTAGGAACATCATCACATCCCTAATTGTGCGGTGTCCTTGCCATGCTTCTGAGATAGTTTTTAATTTTTTCTGTGCTATTCCTGGTACTTCAAGGAGACGCTGTACATCTGATTCAAAGACATCTAATGTGTCAGAACCAAAATGATGAACTATTTGTTTTGCAGTTTTTGGGCCTACACCCTTTATGAGTCCTGAACCGAGATATTTTTCTAAAGCGGCTGATGTTGCAGGTTTTTTTTCTACTGCTTTGTTGGCTACAAACTGCCGACCATATTTTGGATGTTGTTGCCAAACACCAAAAAATTCCATAGTCGCACCAGCAAAAACTTTAGTTTGGTGCACCGTTACGGTTTCCACCTGCCCGTAACTAGAAAAAGGTTGTAGTCTTAGTACAGACCAGCCGCTTTCTTCGTTGTGGTAGGTGATACGGGTAACGATCCCTTTTAAAACTTCCTGTATTATATGTGAATTTGCTTTCATAACATGAGCATTATATAAAATAGTTTTTAAAAGCATAGGTAAAAAATAGTATCAGGGTGACTTGACTTATTTTGTCATTTGGCTATATTGCCAAATGACAAAATAATAAGGTTAAAAAAAGGATAACGATATGAAGTTAGATGAAGGGAAAATTTATCAAATCAGGGCTGATATCATAAAGTCTTTGGCTCATCCAACAAGGCTCTGGATTGTTGAGCAGTTGGAAGATGGAGAGAAGTGTGTTTGTGAATTTGTTGATGCTATACCAGCAGATATTTCAACAATTTCCAAGCATCTATCGATCCTGAAAAAAGCTGGGATAATTGTATCTGATAAGCGTGGAAAGTGGGTGTATTACAGTCTTAAAACACCATGTGTGTTAGAGTTCAGTAAATGCATAGACAATATAATTAAACAACAAATTCAAGAACAACTATTACATTTAAAATAATATTATGGAAAATTTATTTAGTATCTTCATCAAATTTGCGGATTTCATTACCTACACTATTTTATCACTCGAAAAAGGAACGAGACTGGCTGATAGTGTTCACTTCTTCTTTTATGATGTAAGTAAAATTTTATTCTTACTAGTTTTTATAATCTATATAATAAGCCTTATAAGGTCAGGCTTAGATACCGATAAATTAAGAGAATATTTGGCAGGGAAGAGTCGTTTTGTAGGATACCTTATTGCTAGTTCATTTGGAGCTATAACTCCATTTTGTAGTTGTAGCTCAATCCCACTTTTTCTTGGATTTACAAGTGCTAGAATCCCGGTTGGGATAACAATGGCATTTTTAATAACTTCACCAATTATTAATGAGGTCGCACTTTTATTGCTCGGCTCTCTGCTTGGTTTCAAGTTTATGCTTAGTTACCTGGCCATAGGAATAACAGCAGGAATTATTGGCGGTATGTTTTTTGATGCAATTGGCGCAGAAAAATATCTCACTCCTTTAGGTAAAACGACAAGTATGCCAATGGCTCCAGCACCTGGTCTAATGATGGCAGGTGCAGGCGGTGGTGGATGTTGTGGCTCAGAAGCTAAAACTCCAGCTGTTGTAAAGACAGGATTTTCTGCCAAGCATCAATTTGCCATGGAAGAAAGTATGAGCATTGTGAAAAAGATATGGAAATGGGTTTTTCTTGGCATTGCTGTTGGCGCTGTTTTTCATGGTTTTGTGCCACAAGAGTGGATAGAGGGAAATCTTGCAGATGGTAAATGGTGGTCTGTTCCTCTTGCAAGTATTGTGGGTATCCCTCTTTATGCTGATGCAACTAGTATCGTGCCAATAGCAGAATCTATGTTGGCAAAAGGAATGCCTCTAGGAACAGTGTTAACATTTATGATGAGTGTCGTAGGAGCAAGTTTTCCTGAGTTTATCTTACTAAAACAAGTAATGCAGACCAAAATGTTAGTTATGTTGTTCTGTTTATTACTTTGTATATTTACAATTACTGGTTGGATATTTAATGCCTTTCCGATTGTATAAAAGGTTTTCTGCTACCGAATAAATAGTTAAGTAATATTTATTCGGTAGTTATACTAACTCGTATAACGTAATGTTTTTTGTAATTCATTAAGTGAAAGAATACTTGGGGTGGCAAATTTGGCACTTGATGTTGCAGTGGGCATAAATGGAGATAGTTATTACTTATGAAATCTGAATTAACTAATACAGTAAAAGCATCTGCTGAAGAATATTTTGCAGCTGGGTTATTTTGTGCTGAGAGTGTTGTCATGGCACTGGCGAAAGCACAAGGTATTGAAAGTGAACTGTTGCCTAAAATTGCGACAGTATTTTGCAGTGGTATGTCTAGAACATGTGGTACCTGTGGTGCTCTAACTGGGGCTATGTTAGGTCTAAGTTTGGGGCTAGGACGATCGCAATCAGGTGATTCAGCTAAACCTGCATATACTGCAACACAGCATCTCATTAAAAAATTTGAACAAGAATTCGGTTCTCGTGAGTGTCATGTTTTGTTGGGGTGTGATATTGGCACGGCAGAAGGACGAGCTATGTTTAAAGAGAAAAAGCTTCGTCAGCGTTGTGCTCAATATACAGGTAGGGCTGCTGAAATTGCAGCTAATATATTGTTTGAGAATAATGATAAATAAATTACTGGGCAAAGACGAAGTATAGCTGCTTTGCTTCTTGCTAATAATAAAAGTCAGCTAAAAGCGAAGAAATTCATTTGTCGGCGAACAAGGATTTTTGCATATTAAATATAGATAAATAGAGAATTTAAATGTTAGTTCAGAAATTAAGTGAAGGATATCTTGCTCAATTTGTAGATTTGGTCGATCAGTATCGTGAGTTTTGTGGTTTCAATAAATCTCCTAAAAAAACAAAAGAATTCTTTCAAAATTTGTTAACAAACAATGAGGCGAATACATTCATAGCAATTAACGCCGAAGATGAAGTTATGGGTTTTGTTAATCTATATCCGTCATATTCTACTTTAGCCTTAAGAAAAATATGGATTTTAAATGATTTAGGGGTTTCAGCCAAGTTTAGAAGAATGGGTGTTGCACAAGCACTTATAGCGGAAGTAATTGGATTTGCAAAAACATCTGGTGCAATCAGAATTGAACTAAAAACTGAAATAACCAATCGTAGTGCACAAAAGTTATATTCCGAAATTGGTTTTGCAATCGATAATGACAATATTTATTACAAGGTGCCGTTAGAATAAAAACCGTAACTAAACGTATGCTTCGACTTTGATGAAAATTTTTGAGTAGCTTGACCTTGGGCGCATATAGGGCAAAGATATGGAATATTTAGAAGGTGGTAGATTCGGTAGAATTACAAAAAACTTAAGAAAGCAAGGCTATGAAAAAGAGATGGAGGATATCCTCCATGATTCTACTGGTTTTCCTAAACTCAAAAAGCCAGAGCAAACAAAATATGTTGAAACTGTAATTGGCAGATTAAAAGAAAGTATTGGTGAAGATAAGACTAATAAAATTCTTTTTGATTGTGGTGCAAAATGTTGCAGTAAGTTATGGACATCATTTGTGAAAAATATTTGGAGTCAATCGGAATCATTACAAGATTTTTTCAAATTATTGAATGAGGAAGAAGAAAAATATAATACCACATTAGAATACAACTCAACTGACAATACAATCACAGTTCAAAGAAGCAAATGTATATGCGGAATGATCAATAAAGGAAAACCATTTACTACCCACAAAGAATACTGTATGTGCAGCATTGGTCATATGTCAGTCTTTTTCAATACAGTTTTTGACGTAAAAGAGATAAATATCCTAGGATCGATTTATTCAGGTTCTGAAAAATGTACATGGTTGGTTGAACTAGGTGATATCGATAAACCAGCTATTTAGTTTCTTTATCTATGCTCCTGATTACTTTTTGGAACTTACAGTTTAATTTAAATGTATAAACAAGATGCAAATAAAATCACTTATCAGCAATATTTTCTTAGTAATAATTCTCTGCTTTTTAACAACCATCGCAGAAGGAAAAACAATAATTGATTCAGTTTTAGTTAAGAAATTGGAAAAGAAAATGTATTTGCTGCAAAACGATAAGATAATAAAAGAATACAGAGTCAGTTTTGGCGCAAATCCTGCTGGGCATAAAGAGCGAGAGGGAGATGAACGAACACCTGAAGGTAAATATATCTTAGATTATAAAATGAGTGATAGTTCTTTTTACAAAGCAATTCATATCTCTTATCCAAACAAAAAAGATATAGAACAAGCTAGAAAGAAAAATGTAAATCCCGGAGGACAAATAATGATCCATGGTCAAAAAAATGGTTTAGGCTGGTTATCCATTGTTTCCCAAAGATTGAATTGGACAGATGGCTGTATTGCTGTAACCAATAAAGAAATGGAAGAAATATGGGAATTAGTTGATATTAATACACCAATTTTGATTGAATGATAAATGCATATAATCAGGTATTTGATAAACTTAGTTATGCTTCATTTGGATTTACTGGATATCGTTGGTTAACTTTACGTTCGGTATGAAATATTTAACCTAGGAACTAGACATGATTACACCTCGGAGCCAAATAATTGAGCTTATTCAACAGGGAGAAATCCCAGCAGAGAAGATAGCTGCGGCTCTCGTCGTCGTTAAGGTCACCCCAGATGGCAAAAGCTGGCGAATCTTTCTTGATCAACTTTTACTTTGGCTCGGTGGTTTAGCCTTAGCCTTTGCTGTTATGTTCTTTGTTGCCTACAACTGGGAGGATATTGGGCGGTTTGCCAAGTTCAGTATTGTTGAGGGCGTAATTATTCTAGCAGTTGCCGCTTACTGTAAGCTTGGCGAAGACACAACTGCGAGTAAGGTGTCGCTGCTGGTAGCGACGATTTGCCTTGGTGTTTTACTTGCCCTATGTGGACAGACCTATCAAACAGGGGCTGATCCATGGCAATTGTTTTTTTATTGGGCATTGTTGATGCTTCCTTGGGCGATAATCGGACGTTTTCCCGCTATCTGGATTGTATGGATAGTTCTAATAAATACTTCTCTTTTTCTATATTTCCAAACCTTTCGGAGCTCATTTTGGTTTATGTCCAGCTTCGATACAGGGATGTTGTGGCTGGCGTTTGTCGTTAATTCTTTTTTTCTTGTTGCCTGGGAAATTTCTGCGCATAGATGGAGTTACTTGGCTGAGCGATGGGCAATACGACTTTTGGCTATTGCCAGCGGTATTCCTATAAACATGCTTCTCCTTGATACCATTTTCTCTGGTTCTAGTGCTAGCTCTATGCCTGTCCTGGTGTGGGCGATCTGGTTGGCTTTAATATACTTTGTTTACCGTAAGATAGTCTTTGATCTCTTTATGCTCGCTATTGGATGCCTGTCTGGAATTACGGCTTTGGTCTCTTTTCTGGGCATTCACACGCTGGATGATGGGTTTGCTGGGAGTTTTCTCTTTCTCGCCCTAGTGGTTATTGGCAGTGGTTCTGGAGCGGCTTTGTGGCTAAAAAAAATCCATCAGGAGAATCGGTCATGAGTAAAAAAAACGAACATATTTGGACGACCTTGCTTGAGACAGGCGTAGTCGAGGGAACAGGACCTGAAGCCGGAAAAGTGGAGTCACCTTGGTATGTAAAAGTTCTCTTGGCTTTTTCTGGTTGGCTCGCAGCACTGTTCCTGCTTGGTTTTATTGGTGTAGGGTTCGAGTTTATCTTCGACAATATCATAGCCGCCTTCATCCTGGGCGGTGTGATGATCCTAGGCGCTTATTTTGTATTACGAGTCCCTAAAAATGAGTTTTTTGAACACTTGGCTCTGGCAGCAAGTTTGGCGGGTCAGGCTTTAGTAATCTATGGCATATTCTATTCTTTCGACAAACACGAGCAAATATTTTGGTTGTTTGTGGCGTTTTTACAAGTGAAAATAGTTTGGTTACTTGTGGCTTTGCTGCAAGTACCACTGGCCATATTCATGCGTAGTTTTGTTCATCGAGTTTTTTCTACTTTTGTTGCTGTGTTCTCTTTTGCAATGGTTCTTAATCTGATGGGGTTGCCTTATCTCATTAGTGCTGTTGTCATGTTTCTCGCAGCTTTGTGCTGGCTTAACGAATTTCGTTATCCTCGACATATGGAAAAAATTAGAGCTATCGGATATGGATTGGTGCTGGCTTTGGTAATGCTTGAAGGAACGGCCATGTTTGGTTACGAAACCATAGGTTGGCTATTTGATAATTATGATTTAGTGATATTGACTGCCCCATGGGTTGGGCAAGTACTTGTTGGGGCGGTTATTCTTTACGTGGTTTGGCATTTATTACAAAAATATAATCAGGATATTTCAAAACCTTCTACGACTTTGGTTTATTTTGGCGTGTTACTTTTAATCGCTGTGTCAATAGAAGTTCAGGGGCTGACTGTGGGGATGTTTATTATGTTGCTGGGTTTTGCTGGCTCTAATCGCGTACTTCTAGGTTTAGGCATAGTGTCACTGCTTTTTTATATTTCTTCGTATTATTACCTGCTGCATGCGACCTTGCTTTATAAGTCCAAAACCTTGTTGATTGTCGGTTTGGCTCTACTGGTTGTTCGTTGGTTAATGCTGTGTATTTTCTCTGGAAAAAAGGAGGTACAGCATGTTTAAAAAAGTTGCCCTTGTTTCTCTCGTGCTGGTCCTGATTCTAGTCAATTGGTCTATTTTAAGCAGGGAAAAACATATAGCGGAAGGTAAGATTGTTTACCTTGATCTTATGCCTGTAGATCCACGATCTTTAATGCAGGGGGATTATATGTCCCTCCGTTTTCGTATATCAGATGAAGTGTATAAGGCTCTTCCAAAAAATGAAGAGAGTAGGAGGTGGCGTAATGATGTGGATTCCTCAGATGGTTATGTGGTGGTTAGTCTGGATTCACGAAAAATAGGTTCTTTTAAAAGTATATTTACTGATCAGGACTTGACTGAAAATGAAATTCTTATGCGTTATCGTGTTCGTAACGGTGTCGTTAAATTTGCCACCAACGCTTATTTTTTCCAGGAAGGTTATGGCAAATATTATGAACAGGCTCGGTACGGTCAATTTCGTGTGGATGATAAGGGAGAATTGCTGTTGGTGAAGATGCATGATAAGGACCTGAATAAACTTGAGGCAAATGAAAATGATTAGCTAAAAGCTTGATAATAACTAAGTATATTATTGGGGAAATCCAGAAGGATAGAAACTATAATAATTTACGATCATAAAAAAGTAGTAGGTGCAGACACGTATAATTTGTAAGTGCTCAGTGAATAAATCAAACTAAAAGGTTATCACGACTGTTTGTACTTTGAAAAATATAGGCCAATTGAAAACATGATAAATCAAGAATTATATAATGCTCTAAAGACCAACCGAAAAAACGATATGCTTTATAAAGGTTTAATAAATTGAAAGAAACAAACTTCCTCTCCAAAGATGCCCCATTAAAAGAATCAATAGCAGTAATGAAAACTGTTTTAGCAAGCGTTGGTTGCGAAACGACTTTTTGCCATGAAAAGCATCCGCTGGAGCATTGTTACTCGGTGAATCTCGCGTCAGTTGAAGCACCAAGTCATATCTATTCCAATGGTAAAGGTATTGTCTCGGATGCATCGATGGCAAGCGCCATGGGTGAGTATATTGAACGGCTCCAGACCAATAACTTTTTTATCGATTTTCACCTGCCGAATCGTAAATATTATCCCGATGAGGTAGCTTTTGAGTTTAACGGGGCATACCTTAACGACGAACTCCGTTCCTTCTATGATCCTGAAAGTGAACTCACAGGCGAAGAGCTTGTTGATTACAATAGTGATTACGAGGATAAGATCGTTTCCCTGCCTTTTATAAAACGATCAAGTGGGGAGACTGTTTATTTCCCGCTTAATATTTTAAGCAATCTTTATCTTAGCAACGGCTTGGCAACAGGAAACACGCCCCAAGAAGCTCAGGTGCAGGCGCTCAGTGAAATTTTTGAACGTTATGCCAAGATAGAGATCATCAAAAACGGCTATGCCCTCCCTAAATTCCCTGATGAAATAGTCCGTTCCTTTCAACGTCTACATAGTGATGTTGTGGCACTGCGAGAGCTAGGATACATTGTCGAGGTTCTTGATGGCTCATTAGGGGGCAAATACCCGGTCACCGCTATTTCATTGATTAATCCCAAGGATTCTTCTCTTTTTGTCTCCTTTGGTGCGCATCCTATTTTAGAAGTATCTCTTGAGCGGACAATGACAGAGTTGATGCAGGGACGAGAATTGGACAATTTGGATACCTTTGAAGTGCCAACCTTTGACATGAACTTTGTCTCGGATAGTTTCAATCTTGAATCGCATTTTGTTGATTCTAATGGCAAAATTGGATTTGGCTTTTTAAGTTCGGTAAAGAGTTTTGCATATGAACCTTGGAATTATCAGGGTGATGGATGCGAAGCAGAATATTCTTTTCTGACTGATATTCTTACCGGTATGGGTAAAGAAATATATCTGCGAGAGTATAGTTATCTTGGTTTTTATTCTTGTCAGATGGTCGTTCCTGGGGTTTCTGAAGTGTACCCGATAGATGACTTGATCTACAGTAATAGAAACCGTGGCAAATGGATTCGCGAGATGGTCTTAAATTTTCAGGAGTATGATCCTGAAGAAATATTGGAAAATATTGAGCCTCTTGACGATTTACTAGGTGTGGATGGATATATTGGTGTTATTTTTGAGAACAGTTTCACCATGATCGAATTAAAAGCTCAAATACATCTCATCCTAGGAAATACGGAGGAGGTTTTGGGCTTCCTAGAATTTGGCACTAATAAGCTGGGACATGTCGTCGCAGAATTAATTAGATTGAACCAAGGAGAATTTGTTTGGGCAGACCATGAAGAGGGACTGTTTAATATCTTTGGCCGAGAAAGAGTTCTTAAGGCTTTGCGAATATTAAAAGGTGAAGAATTTCTAGTAGATACAACACTTCATGGTGATTATCACAATATGCTTGAGATGTATGATAGGCTGGAACTTAAAAAACAAGAAAGCTATATAACTAATGAGTAAAAGATCCTTCTCATTGGAGGTTACCCTAGAAAGTAATGGGTGGTCTTTTACAAACAGAGAAGAGCTAAATAGACCCGATGATGGGTATAAAATATGATTTTGCAATATGTCAGAATCGCATGAAGTAATGAGGTCGTCTAAGAAATGGAAGCTGAAGTGAAACACCTGGAAGATGAACAACTGGCAAATGGCGTATTGGTGCAATTTTATGATGAATCCCGCAGAGTGGCCGGTGATCGCTGGCAGGTTACAGTGCGCTATAATGCCGTGGTTCAGGTCTCTGAAACCTTTTGGAGCCTAGTGAGTGAAGAGGCTGAGATGATTGAAAAGATTCGTGCCGCCTTAGGAACTGAGATTGTCCTTACCAATGTCAATGAGCGGAATTTTGTTTCAGAGGACGAAAAAGACGGGATGATTGCTGAAGTAGTCAGTCGGGCTAGAACAAGTATCTTCGGCTATCTTGCTGAACCTGGGTTTCCTGAGCGTTATTTCAAACGTTGTTTTAATGAAGCGCGCGAAGAAATTGTGCTAAAAGAGAGAGAGGCACAGGTTCCAGACGATGACGATGTCGAAGAACCAGATGATTTCTCAGCAATTTTTGCAGATGTTAAAAAGAGCGAATAGCGCCTATCAATTTAGTTGACTGGTTATTTATAATCTGTAACTAAGCAATGTTCATAAGCACACTGATAGTAGGAAGTATATTAATTGTTAACTTCTCAATTGTCATAAGATGGAGCATAATCGTTTTCATTAGAAATCTTCACGCAAGAAAAAGCACGCAAGATTAGAGCCTTTCAAAGTAGGCTAGACATAGAAAAAGACCCGTTAAGTGTACAGCTTAACGGGTCTTTCTCGAATATGGCGAAGGTGCATGGGAATAGAA
This sequence comes from Desulfotalea sp., assembly GCA_051531995.1. Lineage (GTDB taxonomy): Bacteria > Desulfobacterota > Desulfobulbia > Desulfobulbales > Desulfocapsaceae > Desulfotalea. The sequence continues at coordinate 287,460 of JAOPTU010000001.1, read as the reverse complement.
CTCTGTGTTTTTTTCTCTTGCTGTCTGTAGTTGTGCGTTTTTTTTGATGTTTTTAGCCCTTCGGTAACTTACTGGCAATAGAGATCATTTTCTAAAGGTTTTTGATACGCTAGATGTGTGCTAGAATATTGAGATATTAGTTAAAATCAAAAAATATATACACTAGGAGAAAAACAAATGAAGCTATCTGCTAAAATATTAACCACTATTTCCGTCATTACTTTTTGCATGGTAAATATCAGTAATGTCTATGCCAGTGATAGAATTACGACATTAAAAGCAGATGAAGTTAGAGCTTTATATAGTGGGAAAACCATAAGTGGTAAAAATCATATTTCGAACAAAGTGTTTACTATTGTCTACAATAATGATGGTACATATAAAGGAACCATCTCTGATGGTCAAAGGAAAACATCAGGAACTTGGGAAGTAAAAGAAGATGGAACCCTATGCACTAAAGGTAGAAAACAGAGAGCCAGGGTGAATTGTGGTTACGTTATTAAAGACGGAAACAACTATGTCACATTCCAAAAAACTTCAACTTTCCAAGTTAAATAGTTCATATATGCAATAAGTCATTTTTTAAATCTTTTAGGAGTTGTATGTCGATTTGCAAGGTGAGTTTTTCCTTCCTAACTTATTGTGCACACGGTAATCAGGGATTGGCTTTTGTAGGATGAATATATGAAGTTACTTAAGTTCGGTGGGCCGGTGGCAACGTTTCAAGGCTGTAACTCTTGGCGTTACAGTAGGAATGGCGGAGGCGCATGGGAATCGAACCCACCTAACGAGCTATTAACCCGCTACACCGGATTTGAAATCCGGGGGAGCCACCAGTGCCCCGTCCGCCTCCTTAACTATTTCATACTAAATTGTGTATGAAGTTTAAGAAGTTGAAGAGCCACTATACTTTGCTGAATAAACTATTTCAAGCTCAAAATTAAGCTAGTTAGCCATTATTTGCTAGTTGGTAAGATATGAATAAATGTCCTATATTCATATCATGTAATTGTGCGGTTGTTAGTAAAATAATTTATAAAATTGCTATAAATATGTGTTTGTGTTATATGTTCCGAGTTAATATTTCGAATGGATAGTAGGATAATATAATAATTTAACCTAGATCATATAAATAATGCAGTGTGAAAGATTAGTTGGACTAATTAAGATGTGGTATAGACAGGTTCAGGATGAGACAATGGCGCCTGCTCGAATGGTCATGTTTATTGAGCAACATGCGGATCGTTGTGATATTTGCTTAAGTGATTCTGAGCTTAAAGGTGAGATTGCTAAAATCACAGAATTGATTTTACCCGAATCAAAAATTCCTAAAGCTGTTCGGAAAGAACAGGTAGCTGTAGCAGAAGAGAAAAAAGCAGAAGAGGCAGAAGGATCGACTGATCCTGAAGGAGAAGAAGAAGAAACCTATGGATATGACGATGAAGACTAAGCAAGTCTAATTGCTTTTATTCAGTTTCCTGCCACTTTTTAAGGTTTGAAGAGATAAAATCACAAATTTTCTTTTGTTCTTCAGTGCCTTTTCCCTCTACTTTAATCGACTTCCCGAAGGCAAAATGGACACTCTTTTTGATGTCTATTTTGCCGATGTCTTTTATCAAATTACCATTTCCCCAGGCATCTGTTTTTAAGGCAAGCGGGATTATTGGTGCGCCTGTTCGCTTGGCAAGTTTTACTCCTATGGAACTCATTTCTTTTTCGTTAAAGATATGGGATCGTGTGGTTTGGGGAAAGACTATTATAGAACAACCAGAATCTAGCCGTTTGGCTCCCTCCGTTAGCACAGTTTTTAGATCTTCCCTTGGATTAGTTCTGCCTACTCCCACTGGGTTACGGGAACGCATGGTATGTTTAAATATAGGATACTCAAGCAGGCTTTTTTTGATTACAAATGTTACCGGCTTTATCGGGTGTATTAGCAATGGTAATACAATGGTCTCAAGACTTGACATGTGGTTGCCGATGATGACTGCAGGCTCTTTTTCATCTTGTATGTTTTCGATCCCGGAAATGTCGAAATTGATACCGATACTTTCAAGGTTTTTTGTAAGGTCATAGCTACTCTGGATCCAGGCCTCGTCTGTGTATACACCACGTTTACAACGAGATGCAGAGGTGAAAATCTCAAGGATAAGTCGAGAGTAAAAACTAAACGAAGGAAATATTTTTTTGAATACCGAAATATTTCTTTTGGGGCTGTGGTAAGATGAATTTTCGTATGAGAGTGCTTTCATTTTATTATCTGGCAGTACTATTTATGGTGTCATCCAGCTAAGAATTATGAAATACTCTTAACCATGGATTTTCATTGTTTATAATCTCAACTTTCTGCTTGTGCTGTAAAAAACAAAATCCCAGTAGTAAGACACAGAGATCGTGTCTGTTTGCTGGGATTAGGTGTCTTTGCTAGCAACAAAATGGTCACAGGATCAATATAATATCAATACCCGTTTGTGTGACCAAGCTATCAAGTATGAAAGCTATGGGTGTTGTTCTATAGACCTGCTGCTTCAGCAATTTTCTTGGCATTCTTTTTAATACTAATGCGAATCCAACCTAGATTTGTTTCCGAATCTGCAACGATAACAAGGAATGCGTCCTCGCCTACAGGGGCAAACAGTACAGGTCCATTTTCATACTCAAGCATTGTCATGTTGAGTTCTCCCTGACCTAGCTGGTTACCCATTGATTCTGAGGAACCGAAACCAGATGAAGCAATTGCACCAATCATTTCTGCATCAATCCCTTTTCTAGCAAGACTGTCTAGTAGAAAACCATCTCGACCTACAAGGCAAGCAGTATGTACGCCTTCGATGTTGGTGAATTCCGCTAAAATTTCTTGAATGTCTGACATACTCATTTCTTCAGTCTCCTCAGTTGCTGTTTGGGTAGTTAAGGTATCTATTGTTGGCTCTTCTATACTATTTGTCTCTTCTTGTATTCTCAATTCAGGGCTTCCTGCAAGAAACTCTGTGTCTGCTGGTCCTGCAATTGGAGATTCAGCAAATGACGGTGCTGGATCATGCTTATTGTTTTGTTTTTCTTCTTCTTCATCGTTCTGCACGGCAACTTCAAAAAGTAGGGTTTGTAGATCTTTAGTAATGGTACGATCCTGTGCTTCTGCGCCTCTTATATTTTGTAGGCTTCCACCCTGAAAATTTAAAATTGTAAAAAATGCATCTTCACCAGTTTTGTCACCACACATAGCATGGACAATTTGTCCATCTTGGAAAAAGATCATTCCTTCATCTTCTATGGTGGTAACTTTTAGAGCCGCTGTGGCACCGGATAAGCCGTTAAATTGAACTATATCGATGAGTTCAATACCATCAATTGTTCCTTGGAACTTATCATTTTGATTAAGTATTTTATTAACAATTTCTTTCAGCTCTTTGATATCAAACGGTTTTTCTATAAAGCGTAGAGCCCCGCTCATCATAGCTTCGTTTTCAAAAGCGCTTGAAGGGTAAGCGGTCATGATGATGACACTTGTCTCAGGGTATATATTGTTAATTTCTACTAGAAGATCAAGCCCATTCATTCCAGGCATATTGATGTCGCTAATAACTAGAGACGCAGACTTTTCGCTCAATACTGATAGAGCTTCCTCGCCAGAGCTAGCGGCTAGGATTTCAGCATCTGGGATGCTTTTGGATAAATTTCGTTGTAACATCCATAGCATGTCCTCTTCATCGTCTACAATTAATACTCTCTTCATGTGCTCCTCTTTATCAAATATGAAACGGAGTTCATTGACAACAACCTATCAAAAGAAAGAATGTTGATACTTTATAATATTATATATTTACCAGATAGAAGTTGGGGCGTAAAGTTAGTTATAGTAAATATTATGATTCTTCTCCTTTTTTTAATAAAATAGTGAAGACTGTTCCCTTGCCAAGAGAGCTTCTTAGTAACACACTTGCTCCATTTTCTTTCAGGGTGCGATAGACTATTGCGAGACCTAAACCTGTACCGTTACTTCTTGTGGTGAAGAATGGTTCAAATATTTTTGCGCAGAGATCTTTATTCATTCCTTTTCCGTTGTCAGCAAAAATTAAGGCTATATCGTCAATTTGTGCTTTGATGCGGTTGTTTTCTTGGCGATAAGATCGCAGCATAGTTTTGGTGATACTTTGAGCACTTATGGTTATTCTGCCTTTACCTTCCATGGCTTGCATAGCATTTAGAAATAGATTTAGCAGAACTTGTTGCATTTGGTTTCCGTCAGCCATGATTAACGGTAAACCATCTTCGTGGGCAAAATCAAAGTCGATATTTGCGTCAAATAACCTTTTTTTGACTAAGTGAGCTGTCTCGTTGATTACATTGACTAAATCAGTGCAGCGTATTTCTGGTGTTCCTGGCCTTGCGTAACTAAAAAAATCACTTAATAGTTTGTTGAGTCTGTCAACTTGCCTGATAATTCTTTTAGAGCATTCCTCAGCTTCGCTGTCTTTACTAGCTTCCTCTTCAATAGACTGCGCCATTATCTTTATGCCAGCTAATGGATTTCTTACTTCATGGGCAACCGCCGAGGCAATTTCTGCTACGGTGGCGAGCCTGTTCATCTTCTCCATGTCTTTTTTGTGATGCATCGACTCAGTAACATCTGAAATGGAAATTATTTTGCCAGTGACTGTGCCTATATCATCAAGATTATCTGTGCTCGAATAAGTTATGTAGGAGTTGGATTTTTCATGAGGGGTCAGGTGTAAAATCTTTTCGGCGCTTTCATTTCCAATAATATTAGCAGAGTAATTTTCTACACTTATAGAATTGAATATTGAATAAATACTTTTGCCTGTAGGTTCTTTTGCAATGTCGTGCAGAATCATTTTGGCTGCTTGATTACACTTGATTATCACATTGTTTTCATTACAAACAAGTAAACCGTGGGACATGAATTGAAAGATAGATTCAGAGAAGTTTTGTTCTTTTTTCAGTCCTGCGGTGGTCATATGTAGTTGGCTTAATAAATTCTCATTCGCAATTGCTGAAGAAATGATACCAGCAATATTTTCCATAACTTCGATGGTCTTCGTTTTGTTTTCTGGCTTTATCGTTAGGTAGGCGGCAATTGTACCAACGGAAATTCCACCGTTAATAATTGGAATGCAGCAATGAAAAAATGTTTCTGTTGGTGAGGTCGAGGGGGATAGCGGAGGCTTTTCAGTAGAATATATATTTTGTTGTAAGGCGGCAGCTTGGCCACAGTGGCATTCGTTAAAGGGAAGAGTGTTACACGGTAATTTCCCTGAAAATCCTTTGCATCCCTCAACCTTTAGTTCGTTGTTTCTTGTTGTGAAGATAACAATTTTATTTAGATTGAGTATATCCTTTTTATCCCATATATCGTCAAGTATAGCGTCTAGCTTTTTGCTAAGGCTCAGGTTACTCTGAGATATGCCCAGACTGTAATGATATAAGGTGTGCAATACTGAGTCATCTTGTGGATTATTGATCATAGCTCTTTACTATTTTAGGGAAAAGCCAAAATAAATTGCTGAAGATTTGTGATGCTTTTGGCTAGTTGATAGATAAAAACAATATAAGTTATCCTTTTTACAATGATAACTCAAGGCGAGGCTGAAAATGATTTTTTGGTTTTGTTTGTAAATAAGACCAATTCTTACATATTGTTTTTTGTATCAATTAGTCAACGCTATTTTAGGAATATTAAAAATATATTTATTTTGATTAATATTTAATCAAAATCATAATTATGCTGATGTTCCCTAGCAAAAGGTTACCCAGGATAACTGATACTAACAGTGACCATGGAGTTTTGCTCCATTTGTCTGCAGGTGCCCAGTATTTAAGCTTTTTCAAGATTTTTGGCACTTGAAAATTACTAGTTTTTTGTCTAAAATCTTCCATTGTTGTTCCTTGTTTGTTTTTGGTGTGCCTAGGTTGCTTTTTTCCCTGCCAGGAGGAGCGCTGACGGCACATCCTTTCAAACTTTTTAATGAAATAGTTTTTTTAATTTATATGACAACTCGATATAGAAGCCATTTTTTAACCACAAAAGAAGTAGCGGAATTCTTACATATAAACGAGAAAATGGTTTATATGCTGGTGAATGATAAAGATTTACCTGGAAGTAAAATAACAGGTAAATGGCTCTTTCCTAGACGTTTGGTTGAGGAATGGGTCGAAATTAATATAGATAATTATCAATCTAAAAACAAAAAATTTGATGAATCGCTTCTGTTAGTTGCAGGAAGTGATGACCCTCTCTTTCAAAGCACTCTTAACTTATTTCAAAATAGTTACCCCGGTAAGTCTGCATTCTTCTCAAATATGGGAAGTATGGGGGGGATATCAGCTTTGCGGCGCGGCATTTGCCATATAGGTGTTTGTCATCTTTTGCAAAACGATCAAGAAGAGTACAATTTTAATTTTGCTGAAAAAGAATTAGATAAAACGCCAATTTTTTTAAATTTTTCTAGGCGTGAGCAGGGATTACTGGTTCCTAAGGGAAATCCTAAGAACATTGAAGGTATAGAAGATCTTATCCGTGGGGATATCAAAATAGTAAATCGGCCTTTAACCACTGGAACACGTCTTCTGCTCGATCACGAATTAGCTAAACTAGAAATATCAAATCGCCTTGTGACTGGTTACAACAACGAGGTAAGCCGTCATCTTGATGCGGGTCTAGAAGTGTTATCCGGTAGAGTAGATACCGCGCCCGGAATTAAATCTGTGGCAGGTCTGTTAGGTTTGGATTTTGTTCCTCTTCGTTGGGAGAGGTTTGATTTAGTTATTAATAAAGAACGGTTTTTTGAGAGAATTGTTCAAGATTTTATAAGTATGTTGCACGAAGAGTCATTCCGGCAGTTGGCAGGAAGTTATGTCGGTTATGATGTTTCATTATGTGGGAAGATGTTGTTTCCCGACAATCTAAAACAAAGGAGTAACGAATTATGAAAAAAGGTTTAGCTTTAGTAGCTGCAGTGGGTTTGACTTTTGCTGCAGGAACCACAGCATTTGCATCTGACAAAGTCCTTAAAATGTCTACTACCACAAGTACTCAGAGTTCTGGTTTATTAGATATTTTACTTCCAGCCTACGAAAAAGAGACAGGTGTAAAGGTAAAGGTTATAGCTAAGGGAACTGGTGCTGCAATCCGTGATGGTATCGATGGTAATGTTGATATTATTTTTGTCCATGCTAAAGGACGTGAAGATAAATTTGTTGCTGATGGATACGGTACAAAGCGTTATGCTGTAATGCATAATGATTTTGTTATTCTAGGACCAGATACAGATCCTGCAGGTATTAAAGGTAGCAGCGACGCTGGTGCTTCTTTAAAGAAAATCGCTGATGCGAAAGCTACTTTCGTTTCCCGCGGCGATGATAGTGGCACCCATACCAAAGAGCAGTTTCTTTGGGGACAGTCAGGTGTGAAAATTACAGATTACACCCAGACTATCGTTAAAAAAGGTAAGAAAAAAGAAGTTACTTATAAGGCTCCAGCTGATTCTTCAGATTGGTATATGTCAATCGGTCAAGGAATGGGAAAAGCCATTACTTTCACCGAGGAAAAACAGGGTTATACCATGTCTGATCGTGGTACTTTTATTAAATTTAAATATGGTAAAACCCCAGCAGTGGAACTAGATGTTCTTTGCGAAGGTGGTACCGATCTAGCTAATCCATATGGAATTATTCCTGTCAATCCAAAGAAACACCCAGGCGTTCAATATGATCTAGCTGTTCAATTTGCAGATTGGATTGTATCTGCTCAAGGTCAAAAGTTGATTGGGGATTATCGTTTAGAAGGAAAGCAACTTTTTTACCCAGATGCGATAAAGTAAAAAGTAGTTTTTGTTCATAAGGTAGTATTGAAGACTCAGCCTTTATAGGTTGGGTCTTTTTTTTAGGTATAACATTTATAAATCCAGTTGTTATCTTTAGATCTCCCTTGTCTTTTGTGGATTTGTTTAAGATGGTATGATAGCTTTCAGTCTGATTACAAATTGGGTCACCGAAACTCTGTAGTAGGAAGGTGGCGATATTTTAAAGGATTCGAGTTTGATCGAATTAAACGTAGTTGTCCTGCAAACAGAGTTGATGTTTTTTTACTGTATTGTTTAGTTGCTTTTCTTGTTATAGACAGTAGTGTCCATGATTTATGTCAGAATAAAATATATCTTAAGTTAATTTTACACAAGGATGGGGTCATGGGACTTCTTTATGATAGTATTCTCTCCGCCTTCTGGCTATTTGTCGAATTAGATCCCGACTTTTTGGTAATAGTTGGCGTATCTTTGAAAGTAAGCTTTTTTGCGACAATTATTGCGTCTATTCTAGGTATCCCTTCAGGCTTATTAATCGCCTATTCTTCATTTCCCGGTAAGAGATTCGTTTTAACTTGTTTAAATACCCTGTTGGCTTTGCCAACTGTTGTAATTGGCCTCTTGGTTTACTCATTTATTTCTAGACGAGGTATGTTTGGAGAATTTGAGCTTCTTTATACCCAAGGGGCTATCGTTGTAGGTCAAGTTATCCTGATTTGGCCACTTGTAACTACTTTAAGCATAGCTGCTATCACTAAACTTGATCCCCGCTACCGTATAACTGCTTTAACTTTGGGTGCGAGCCATATTCAGATGGCGATCACGGTACTAAAAGAAGCGAAGTATGGCATTTGTGCAGCTATCGTGGCGGCTTTTGGGCGTGTAATTGCAGAGGTTGGTATCTCAATGATGCTTGGTGGGAATGCAAAAGGATTTACTAGAACCATGACTACAGCCATGGCTTTAGAATATGATAAGGGTGAATTTGTGCTTGCTGTTGCGCTCGGTATTACTCTAATGACACTGGCTTTTATAATTAATATGGTCTTTCATTTTTTCCAAGGTAAAACCAAAAATGATGCTTTATAAGATAAATAATTTAAAACAAATTTATGCTGATCGCACAGTTTTGAATATTAAAGATCTTAGTATTGAAGCTGGCAAGGTGTATAGTCTTACTGGGCCAAATGGTGCTGGCAAGACAACTCTATTAAAGATTTTTTCTTTTCTAGGAGAACCTAGTTGTGGCAGTATCGAATTTATGGGTGAGAAAGTTGGTTATGGTAAGAAACAATTATTGTCTCTACGAAGAAGAGTGGTGCAACTAGACCAAAGTCCAATCATGTTTTCTGGTACTGTTGGTGAAAATGTAGCCTATGGTTTAAAGGTTCGTAAGGTAGGAGCGACTGAAACAAAAAATAGTGTCGACAGTATGCTTGATCTTGTTGGTATGGCAAAATTTATTGATCACGATGCACTAAGGTTGTCGGGCGGTGAAACTAAGCGTGTTGCCTTGGCCCGGGCTTTGGCTATTAACCCTGATGTACTGATTTGTGATGAACCAAGCGCAAATGTAGATAATGAAAATCAGGAAATGATCCTGGATGTTCTTGCAAAAATGAATGTTGAGCGAGGAACTTCAATCATCTTCTCTACCCATTACCTAGCTCAAAGTCAACGTTTGGCACATCATAATTTATTGCTCCAAAACGGAGTTCTATCAGACCTTATTAATGAGAACATTTTTCGTGTTCGAGTGCTAGATTACGAGGATGGATTTGCTCGTTGTCAGGTGTCTGCTAGTACAGTTCTATTTGTTCCTAAGGATAAAATTGGTGAAATTAAAGATGCTAAACTATGGATTGATCCTACTAAGGTAAAAATAGTATCCAGAGGTAAGAAAGTTGATCTATCTAATGAACAAAACATTGTAGCTGGGCATGTTATGGAGATAGGTAGAGAAAAAAGTATGGTGCAGGTATCGCTAGATGTCGGTTTTCGTTTAGTTGTTCACCTTGAATACATTGAATATAAACAATTTGCTCCTATGATTGGTGAGAAGCTTGTTGTGGAAATAAATACAGATAGTTTTAATTGTACAGGTTTATAAAATGACGGTTCTTTTTGTTATGGCAATGCCACAAGAGTTGAAAGGGGTTTGTTGTCTGCTTAAAAATGTAAAAAAACACAGTTCCTGTCACTATAGTGCTAAGACAGCTACCGGTGCAGAAATGGTTCTTTTAGTCACAGGCCTTGGAGCTATTCAAACTGCTAGTACAATTATAGATTACACAAAAGATAAATCTATTTCATCGATAATAATGTTGGGAGTCGGTGGAGGCTTACGGCTAAAGCAGAAAGTTGGAGATTTAATTATTGGCAAGAGAATAGTCGCTTATGATTCCAAGGTGTCTTTTGATGAAGGCCAATTCCTGGTGAAGCCTGGAGAATATCTAGCAAATGCAAAAGCGGCAGAAAGCCATGATCATCATATTTATAGTGATGCAAGTTTAGTAGGTTTTTGTAGTAAATGTAAGGGCGCAGTAGCTGCTGATGTCTTGAGTGGCGGTGAAATTGTCTTAAGTTCTAGTAGAAAAAAAGAGTTGGCTGATGACTTTAAACATGCCCAACTAGTTGAGATGGAGGGGGTAGGCCTTGCCTTAGCCGCTAAAAGGTTGAATATCCCTTTTGTTCTGGCTAAGGCGATAGCAGATCGACAAATAGATCAATCTAAAAATACAATCATGGACGATTTTCAAACCAACTTTGCACGAGCTATAAGTAGTTCGGCTCAGGTAGCAAGGCTTTGGCAACAGGAAAAGTAAATCTAGCTTAGCTGCTTACTCTTCTTCCTTTTTAGAAGGAATCTCTGTGATTGTTACATTACTTAGGCCTGGCATACAGCTACATCTAGATTTGTATAGCACTTCCATTTGCTCTAGTGAGTGGTCAATGATATCTTCTTGCTCATTTGTGAATTCTTGGTTTTTATCTTCCATTTTGTACCTTTATTTTAATTATGAAAAACTTCTTTCTTTGATACTAAGTATGATATTAGTAATCTAACGAATTTTAGTTCAGGTTGGCAATATCTATTTAACTTTTTCTGTATGATTGCACAAATCAAATTGATTTGTTACTTTCTTTTTGTGAGAGGCTTTGTGATTTTCTCTATAAAATTCAATTATTTTAGTGCACACTTTGTGCTGTTTATAATTACTACAACTTTTTTAATTTATTCATAATCGTATTATGAAATTTTTGCCATCCCAGCTACTATACTTTGTAAATGCCAAATCAAGCCAGCGTAATCTGGTTGCCTTAGGTAAATTCTTTTTATTTTTGGTCACAGTTATTGTGCTGTACAGTGTGTTGTTTCATGTGCTTATGCTGTACGAAGGGCGTGATTATTCTTGGGTTACAGGTATTTACTGGACCTTAACAGTAATGTCTACACTTGGCTTTGGCGATATCACCTTTCACTCCGATATGGGTTTGGTTTTTACCTTGATTGTTCTACTTTCTGGGGTGGTATTTCTGCTAATCATGCTTCCTTTTACTTTTATTCAATTTTTCTATGCTCCTTGGATTGAAGCCCAGAAAAAAAATAGAACGCCTAGAGAAGTTCCTGAAGGTACTAAAGGGCATATTATTATTACTAATATTGATCCTGTAACTAATCGTTTGGTGGAAAAATTAAAGCGGCGAGGTTTTGATTATGTATTAATTGTTTCTGACGTTCGTGAAGGTTTAGAACTGCATGATGCAGGATTTAAGGTGGTGGTTGGTGAGCCAGATGATCCTGACACTTATTTACGAGTACGAGTTGAAGATGCGGCATATGTGGTCATAACTAATGATGACATGATGTCCACTAATATATCTTTTACAATTAGAGGTATTACCAAAAAAGTTCCGATTATTACAGGTGCAGATAAAGAATACTCTCTCGATATTTTGAAGTTTCCAGGCAATACGAAAGTTTTCCTTTTTATGAAAATGCTTGGAGAATCACTTGCAGAACGAGTTCTTGGTTTAGGAAGAAAAACAAAAATTGTTAGTAGCTATGAAGATTTAATGATTGCGGAGATCCCTGTATCTCAAACCTCTCTCGGAGGACAATCTCTAGCTGATACTAATATTCGTCCTAAAACTGGTGTTACCATTGTTGGTTTGTGGAACAAGGGGCGTTTTGAGGCTCCTCATCCCAAAACGGTTATTGACGCAACTTCAAATATCTTACTTGCTGGAACAAACGATCAGCTTGATCTTTTTGAAAATAGATTCACCAAAGATATTGAGGAAACAGAAACAAATGATGCTGTTCTCATTCTTGGTGGAGGTCGTGTTGGTGATGCTGCTGGTAAACTACTGGCAAGTTATGGTGCCAATTATAAAATTATCGAGAAACGACCTAATTTAGTATCGAAAGGTGGCGATAATTATATTCTCGGAGATGCCGCTGATAAAGTAGTGTTAACTGAGGCAGGAATTGAGAGCGCCAAAACCGCAATTATTACTACCCATAATGATGCAGCCAATATCTACCTTACTTTTTATTGTCGTCAGTTAAGACCAGATATTCAGATTATTAGTAGAGCAACAACTGAGAGAAGTGTTGTGAAGTTACATATGGCAGGCGCTGATTTAGTCATGTCTTATTCTGCCTTGGGAACTAGCAGTATCATGAAGGAAATTTTACCTAACGAGGTGTCATCGTTTGCCGAGGGGATGAACTTTTTTAGTCATTCAATCCCGAAGTCACTTATTGGTAAAAATTTAGCAGAGAGCAATATCCGCCAAGAAACTGGGTGTAGTGTGGTTGCTCTTAAAGTTAAAGGGAAGTTATTGGCCGGTCCAGATCCAACTGTACCTCTTGGTTCTTCAACCGAATTATTATTAATTGGCGATGCCGATTCTGAAAAAATATTTGATGAGATTTATGTCTAGATTATTAGTGTGTTTTGTCCTTTCTTTTGTTTGTTCTTTTTTGTTGATAAGCGATTGTTTAGCCGTGGATAAGAATTGGCAAGAGATTGTATCCAAATCGGAAGGGCAGAAAGTATACTTTAATGGCTGGGGAGGAAAGGCCGCTGTTAATGATTATGTGCAGTGGGCAGCAGAGGAATGCAAAAAACGCTATAACATTGATGTGCAATGGGTCAAGGTGCAGGATATTACTGAATCCGTTTCTAGAGTTTTGACAGAAAAAAGCGCCAACAGAAATGATGATGGTAGTGTCGACTTAATGTGGATTAATGGCGAAAATTTTCGGACCATGAAAGAACATGGTCTTTTATCCACGCTAAATTCAATCGATTTTCCTAATTATAAATCAGTGGACTGGGAAAATAATCCTAGCATGAGATATGATTTTTCTGAGCCTGTTGATGATTTAGAAATGCCCTGGGGCATGGCGCAACTTGTTTTTATGTATGATACAGAAAAGTTGCCAATGCCGCCTAAGAGTATGGTTGAGTTATTGTCTTTTGCTCAAAAACATCCTGGTAAATTTACATATCCAGCACCTCCTTCATTTTATGGCACGACTTTTTTAAAGCAGATTTTACTTGAAAATATTGCAGACAAACAAAAATTACAGGAACCGGTTTCAGATAATGACTTTGATGAGATAACAGCACCTGTTTGGAGCTATCTCGACGAACTTCATCCTTTTATGTGGCAAGGTGGTAAGCGTTTTGTTTCCGGTGCCCCTGCTTTACTGAACTTATTGGATAATAGTGAAGTCCTTATAGCTTTTTCGTTTAATCCTGCGGAAGCTGATAGAGCTATCAATAATGGAGAAATCCCAGACACTGTCCGTAGCTATGTTCATAGTGCTGGCAGTCTAGGAAATAGTCATTTTTTGGCCATCCCCTATAATTCATCCTCTAAGGAGGCTGCCAAAGTTTTTATCAATTTCTTGTTATCTCCTGAAGCCCAAGCACGGAAAAATGACCCAGCTATTTGGGGAGATCCAACCGTACTGGCTATGGAGAGGATATCTGTTAAAGAGCAAAAGAAGTTTAGTGATATTATTTTTGGCGATGCTACCCTGCGCGGAAAAGATTTAGGAGAAGTATTTTCTGAACCCCATAGTTCGTGGGTGGAAAAATTGGAAAAAACATGGCTCCGACGTTATAGTAAGTAGTAGTTGTTCTTACCTAAAAAGTTATTAGGGCATGGTGATAGTTTGTTGCATGTAAAGAGTCTTGCTCTTTTCCCAATAATAATTGTTGGGTGTTTTATTGTACCTGTTTTTGCTGGTCTTGTTGGTACTTGCTTGCCAGCTTTTGGTTATTTACCAGTCATTGGCGAAAATAATTTTAACTTAAACGCCATTGAAGGTTTTTTTTCTTATCCCGGTGTTGCAACTGCTTTTAAAGTTACAGTACTCTCATCTCTTGTTTCTTCAACTCTTGCTTTAGTGTTCTCTTTTGGTTTGGTTGTGTATCTTTATGAGAGTCGGCTTTGGTCTCTGCTTAAGACAAGTCTCTCCCCACTTCTAGCCTTTCCTCATGCTGCTTTTGCTATAGGTATTTCACTGCTCCTAGCCCCTAGTGGTTTATACTGGCGATTGTTTTTACTTATATCTCCTTCCGAAAATAGTCCTAATGATATTTTACTGTGGGGCGATAATTATGGCTTTTCTTTAGCGGTGGTTTTGGCTTTGAAAGAGATCCCATTTTTATTGCTTATCATGGTAGCAGTTCTGCCTCAATTAAAAGTGGATAAGGTTCTATGGTTAGGTAAAAGCATGGGGTATAGTTCTACTAAGGTGTGGTTTAAATTTTTATTTCCGCAATTATGGACACATCTTAAGCTTCCTTTTTTTGCAGTACTTGCCTATTCGTTATCAGTTGTTGATGTTGCGCAAATTGCAGGTCCATCACTGCCACCCAGTCTTGCAGTTTTAGTGAATTCACTGTTCTACCATGCAGACCTTGATCATCGTCTTTTTGGCGCCGTTGGCGCAATGGCTCTTGGATTGTTAGCTATCATTTATATTTTATCTTTGGTGTTGATTGAAAAAATATGGCGACGGGTGTCAGCTAGCCTGCTCATAAATGGAGAACGAGGAAATAGTTCTTTTATGGCTGCTTTTGCAGGAAAAATATCAGCAAGTATGATTTTATGGGCTTATGCTTTAGCTTTTGTTGTTTTGTTTGTGCAAAGTATCGCTTTTAGATGGCCATTTCCAGGCTTGCTTCCCTCCTCCTGGAGCCTCAATTATTGGTTTAAGAGCTTAGCGGGAGTAGGAGAAGTGCTAGGGCAGAGTCTTTTCTTGGGATTACTTAGCAGTCTGATTTCGTTAGTGCTTGTTGTGGGATGTTTAGAGTGTCAACAAAATATCGATAATAAAAAATCAATAGTAAATAATTATTTGTATTTAATCTATATACCTTTAATTGTACCTCAAATTTCTTTTCTTTTTGGTTTGCAAACTATACTGATAAGCTTAAGTTTGGATGGTAGGTATGGTGCTCTTGTTTTCTCGCATCTGATTTTTGTTTTGCCTTATGTTTATCTGACTTTAGCTAAACCATATTTCAATTATGATGATCGCTTTAGTAGAGCTACTCTTAGTTTGGGGAAAAGTAAAATTTATGCTTTTCTAAGGATTAAATTACCTATCCTGTTAAAGCCAATTATCTTTTCTTTTGCTATTGGGTTTTCTGTTAGTATTGTGCAATATTTGCCGACGATATATGCTGGTGCAGGCCGTTTTGTAACCATAACAACAGAGACAGTGGCTTTAGCATCTGGTTCGGATAAAAGAATAGCTGCGGTTCATGCTATTTTGCAGTTATTGCTTCCGGTGCTTGTGTTTTGTCTCGCACTTTTTATTCCTAAATTTCTTTTTAGAAATCGTCTTGCTATGAAGAGCTAATATATAAAATATAATGTTAGAGTTAAAAAAATTACAATTAAATATTGATGGGGATATGCTATTTAAAGAACTTTCTTGTGCTGTTGGTAATGGTGAAGTTTTGACCATTATGGGCCCAAGTGGTTGCGGGAAATCTAGCCTACTTGCGGCCCTTAGCGGTTGCTTACCCAATAGTATTTCCATGGCAGGAAAAATATTTTTATCAGGAAAAAATATAACTGAAGTTGCCATGGAAAAGAGGAAAGTTGGAATACTTTTTCAGGATGTTCTCCTCTTTCCTCATATGGATGTGTTTGGGAACTTAGCTCTAGCTGTCCCTGCTAAACACTCAAAAAATGAACGAAAAAATTTAGTAATGCAAGCTCTAGATAGCGCTAAATTAACAGGTTTTGCAAATAGGGATGTAGCGACATTGTCTGGAGGGCAAGCTGCCAGGATTAGTCTGTTACGAGCGCTGTTGGCTGTGCCGAAGGCACTGCTTTTAGATGAACCATTTTCTGGTTTAGATGAAGAATTGAAACTATCTTTTAAGCATTTCCTGAAAAAACAAATTGTTGAGATGGATATCCCTACAATACTAGTTAGTCATGATATTAATGATATTATGGGTGATGTTGTTATTAATCTTAAATCATAATCTTATGTTTGATAGACAATTACTTCCTTATATTCAAATTCCAGCATTAGTTGTTGCTAAGAAAGCCAAAAAGATCGGCTTTTCTGCAAATGGTATTACTGTTTTAGGGTTTATTTTAGGGCTTGTTGGAGTTGCATGTATTTCTCTTAAATTCTACTTGGCAGGGCTTTTCTTTGTTCTCGTTAATAGATTGTTAGATGTAATTGATGGAGAGGTCGCAAGGTTGGGACAGCCCACCGATCAAGGAGCATATCTTGATATTGTCTTAGATTTTATTTTTTACTCTCTCGTAGTCGTTGGTTTCGCTCTCTCTGATCCTGTTAGTAACGGTTTGGCATCTGCTATTCTTCTGGCAAGTTTTATGGGTACTGGCGCAAGCTTTTTGGCATTTGCAATTATGGCTGAAAAAAAAGGATTGGCATTAACTTTTCCCAAGAAAGGTTTTTATTATCTCGGTGGCTTAACAGAAGGGTTTGAAACAGTATTGTTTTTTTCTGTTTTCTGTTTGTTTCCAGTTTATTTTCCACTCCTCGCTTATCTTTTTAGTTTCCTGTGTGTATTGACGACTATTTCAAGGATTTCTTTTGCCTGTAAAACTATATAGGTTTTAAGTTCAGCGAGAATAAGTTGGGGAAAGGTGCCAAATTTAAATGTTATCCTTTGAAAGGCATTCTAGTTTGAAAAATAGATAACGAGGTAGTTGGATCAGTTAATGAAGATATAGAAGACTGATTATTTGGATATTAATATTGTAAACTCCGTCTTTCTTGCTACCAACGGTTTTTAGTTAATTTGGGAACATGGAGCCTGAGAGGTGGCTAAATAGTATATCTATTTACTATGTTGATGTATATTATTGTTTGTCTGCTTGAGCCTTGCCTTGTATAAAATTGTATTGGTAACAAATTTGTGAAAGTGTTGCTCGTGCGGCCTCAAACTCATAGGCTTCAATATTGTTCTGCAGTTTCTTCGTGTCAGTTTTAGAAATTTTGTTTAGCTCTTCCTCTAGCTTCTCTACCAAATATATGGCTTCTAAATCACTAATTTCAAGAGCTTGGTGTATTTCTTCAAGCTCGGCCTTAATGTCAAGAACTCGAATAGTGTCTTGTGGTGCTAAGTGTTTTATTTTGTTAAGTGCAGTTAAGGCTCCCTCAAAATTATAGGATTCAATGTAAGTTTCTATTTTGTTGCTAATCCCTGCAGAAATTTTGTTGAGGTCAAGACTAATTTTTTGAACTAATAGTTCAGCATCCATATCCGATCTTTCTAGCATGGATTGTAGTTTGTCAATGTCAGCTGTAATGTTTTGACTAGGTGTCAGCTCTGTATCATTTCCGATTGCTTCAGTATTGTTTTGAGATTGTTTATTTACAGTGTTGTCAGTGGAAGAATGATGATGGAGTTCTATATTACTGCTCATATTATGATCGATTTCTAAATCGCTATAGCCAAAGACTCTTACGATTGCATTGAAAAGATTTTCTGCTGTTATTTCTTTGCTTATTATTTCTGTAAACCCACGGTTATCTATTATTACTTGTGCTTTGGATTTATTTATTTCTTCACTAGTTATGATTGTTGGTAGGTCTCGTAATTGTTCACTAGCATCAAATGTATTTCGGAAAAATTGTTGCGCTTCTTCAAGGGTGGCACAGTCAATCACTATTAATTCGTATGGTTTTCTTTTGCTGACTGCTTGTTGGAGTTTTAGGATTGCCTCGTTATGGTTGTTGTAACTATCCACTTTGAAGGTGAGCGAGGTTAGTCTGCTGGCAAGGTATTTCTGAATCTCTTTGTTTTCCTCAATAACCATAACTTTAAGGTTTCGTAAGTTTAGGGGGAGAGGTAGTCGTTCTTTGCTTTTGCCAGAAGCTCTGTTGCTTAAAGGTATGGTGAAAAAGAATTTACTTCCCTTGTTTACTTCGCTTTCTACCCATATTTCTCCCCTCATTAAGCCAACTAACTGCTGACTAATTGCAAGGCCTATACCCGTGCCACCATGTTGTCTAGTGCTGGATGAATCTCCTTGGCTGAATTTCTGGAAGATGTCAGATAGCTTTTTTTCATCCATGCCTTCGCCGGTGTCTGTCACGCAATACTGTATGGTTACAGAATCGCTAGTCGATTCCAGTAATTCGATGGAAATATCTATTTTACCTTTTTCAGTAAATTTAATAGCATTGTTAAGTAGATTATTGAGAACTTGACCAATTCTTGTGGGGTCGCCAGTTAAAGTTTCTGGAATATCTCTACTGACAGAGGTTGTGAATACAATATCTTTTTTGCTTATTTTTTTGAGATGAAAAGATGAAATGTTGTCAATAATTTGCCTGATATTACAATCTGTTTCCTCAATTACTAGTTTACCAGTCTCGATTTTAGAAAAATCAAGAATATCGTTAATAATGTGAAGTAGTGACGTGGCAGCAGAGGAAATACTCTTGTGGTAATCAGCCTGTCTAGGTGTCATCTCTGTTTGGTTTAAAAGGTAGCTCATTCCAATTATTGCGTTCATTGGGGTTCTGATTTCATGGCTCACATTGGCAAGAAAATCAGTTTTTGACCTTGCAGCATCCTCGGCAGCAACTTTGGCCTCTCTGAGGGTGTCTTCAATTTTTTTACGCTTAGTAATGTCAAATATGGTTGTTAATATTACTTGCCTGTTAGCGATTGAGACAACAGAAAGTCTTACTTCAGTCGGGAATACTTCACCATTCTTGCGAACATGTAGCCAGTCAAATAATTGTGGCCCTGTTTCAAATGCTTTTGTTATAATTCTGTCTATAGCTTCTTTAGCTGGGGTATCGTTAACTTGGGTATCGTTAACTTGGGTATGGGCTGATAATTCTACTAGTGTAAGGGATAAGAATTCTTCCCTATCGTCATAACCGAACATATCTAAGGTTGCTTGGTTGCAATCGGTGTGTTTATCACTTTCTAATATGCAAAGAGAGGTAGGGCTTTTTTGGAAAAGTTCCTCAAATGTTTGCCGCTCTTGTTTAATTAGGTGATCGGCTTTTACCTGTCTGTTTATGTCGGTATAGGCACCGATTATTCTGATAACGTTTCCTGTGTCATCTTTTTGATTCACACCTCTACCATTGATCCAAACCCAGTGACCTTCTTTATGTTTCATTCTAAATGTAGAAACGAAGAGACTAGCGTTACCATCTAGGCATGGAGTAAGCGTTTTTTCGACCTCTTCGAAGTCAGCAGGGTGCAACCTACCAAAAAATTCATCAATTTTAGGGGGGAACTCATTGGGCCAATAGCCGAGCATTTCATAGTAGCGATCAGAGTAATAAATTACATTTGTTTTAAGATCCCAATCCCACACGCCATCATTGGTTGCTTTTTGGACAGATTTAAACCGGCTCACTTCAGTGGTGAGGTGTTGGTTCTGAGCTTTAAGCTCTTTAATTTGTTCTTCAAGCTCTTCTCTTCTGAGGTTTTGAGACATTTGTGGCACCTGCGCAGATCATATTTTCTAGTTTATCGTAAAGTAACTAGGTCTTTAGAGTATATGGTTTGTATCTTGCAGTTTACCATGAGAAGAGCTCTTGTGGCAATATTAACTATGCAAAGGCATGTTAACAAGTTTGAATGCTGTTTCTAGTAGCACCTCGCATAGAGTGGGATGTGCGTGAATGGTGGTGCTCAGTTGTTGCACATTAATACTATTTTTCACAATAATGGATGCTTCTCCTAGTAAATCAGTAGCATGGGGGCCAACTATATGTATACCAAGGATTTCACCATTTTCTTTTTTACAAACAATCTTTGCCATGCCAGCAATTTCGCCAAGAACTTGGGCTTTGCCAATGGTGCGGAAAAGGCTTGATTCGGCGAGTATATTTTCTTGGCCGTAAAGTTCGGTGGCTTCTTGTTCAGAGAGTCCTACGCAGCCAATTTCTGGCATGGTGAATATACCGCTGGGCATAGCCTGCCAATCCATTGTGGCAGGTTTGCCGATGCAATTTTCAGCGGCTATCTCTCCTTCCGATGATGCAGTGTGGGCTAGCATGATTTTATTTGGGCCTAGGATATCGCCGATCGCAAAAATGTTTTGGTTACTGGTGAGAAGGTTGTTGTCGGTTGTTATCCAGCCCCTTTTGTCAGTGTCAACTTTTGCTAGGGATAAGTCTAGTTTGTCGCTGATAGATTTACGGCCTATGCAGACCAGTACTTTATCGCTTTTTATGTTTTGAGTCTTCTCTTTGCCGTTTTTGCTGGTGGTAATAATGGAAATATCGATTCCTTCAGCTGTTACTTCAGCAGACATAACCTTACTGTTTACCATTGCCTTAATTTTCTTCTTTTTCATTTCCCTAAGAAGAAGTTTAGAACATTCTTCATCGATTGAGGGAATAGGTAGCAATCTGTCTAGTCCTTCAATAACAGTGACTTCACAACCAAAACTATTCATTATGCATGCGAACTCGCACCCTATAACACCTCCGCCAATTATAACCATTGATTGAGGAATACTTTTTAAACTGAAAATATGGTCACTCGATAAAACTTGCTCCCCGTCAAATGGAAGGAAGGGCAGTTGGGTAGGGATGGATCCGGTGGCAATAATGGCTTTGTCAAAGGTTAATTCTTGTTGTTTGCCATCTTTTTCGACCACAATACTATTTTTACTTATGAAACGGCCTTCACCTTCGACTATATTAATAGTATGCTTTTTAAGAAGACCTTCAATGCCTTTGCTTTGGCTTGCAATTATATTTTTTGTCCTACTTTTTAATGACTCTAGGTCAAGGGTTGGATCGGCACTATTCTTTATGGCAAAGTTTTCGCATTGTTTGATCGTATTTAAAGTGTCAGCACTCTGTTTAAAAATCTTTGATGGAATGCAACCATGGTTTAGGCATGTCCCACCCACCTTACTTTTTTCGATAATTGTGACATTTGCACCAAGTTGGGCGGCGCGTATTGCTGCAACATATCCACCAGGACCTGCTCCTAATATTACGATTTTAATGTTCATTATTTGCTCCAAAATTTGCGAAAAAAGGTGTTTGGGGGTTGCTCCCGTGTGTGAAAAGTATATTTGTGCTTGAAAAATAACCGTATTGTCAATATAAGTGTATTTAGAAAGATCTGCAAGTTTAAGAATAATATTAAGGGTAAAATATGAAGCTAGATAAGACAAACATCGCCATTATTGAATATCTCAAAGACGGACGGATGGCATATAAAAAAATTGCCGAAAAGTTAAATGTCGCAGAGGGGACTATCCGTTCTAGGGTAAAAAAAATGCAAGAAGTTGGGATCTTGTCTATTACTGGTCTTGTTGATCCAGACGTTATGCCAGAGCAAAATATTGTGATGGTGGGTGTGCGCGTTAAGGATATGAACCTTGTGAAAAAAGGTGAGGAGTTTAGCCGGTTGCGAGGGGTTATTTCCGTCTGCGTAGTTACAGGTCGTTATGACTTGATTTTAACGGTGGGTATGACTGCTGATTTCACCATGCTTGAGTTCTATAATGAGGAAGTAACCACTATTAGCAATGTGCGAGAAGTTGAAACATTTGTAGTCTATAAAAGTTTTAATTTGAAAGTTCCTTTGACAATATAACTAAAACAGAGATATCGAGGAGAAATCATGAGTTCTAAGACAACTACACTTCATTCATTTCATTTAGCTCAAGATGCTAATATGGCTCTTTTTGGTGGTTACGATATGCCTCTGTGGTATGGCGTTGGAGCCAAGGCAGAACATTTATCTGTAATTGAACGAGCTGGAATATTTGATACAAGCCATATGGCAACCGTTACTGTTGTTGGTGCGGGGGCAAAAAAATTATTACAACACTGCTTTAGTAAAGATTTAGATAAGTGTACCGGCTTAAAGAAGACCGAACTGGTGATAGGTCGATGTGCCTACGGCCTGTTTTTACGAGAAGATGGCTGTGTGATCGATGATGGTATCGTTTATATGCTTGGCGAAAATAGATATATGGTCATCGTTAATGCTGGTATGGGTGAAATAATTGCCACACATCTGCAAGGTTTTGCTGAAGGTGACGTGAAAATTAAAGACGTTACTGAAACTGTTGGAAAAATGGATTTGCAAGGACCATTTTCGGCGGTAATTCTGCAGAAAGTAATCAAGAATCCAGAGGCATTTTTTGACTTTTTACCATATTTTTCATTTAAGGGTGGTACAAGCGATTGCCCTTGTGAAACAGAAGTACAACTTCTTGACGGTACATCATTTATGGTCTCAAGAACTGGTTATACTGGCGAATTTGGCTTTGAATTTTTCATAGATAGAGAAAAACTAATTCATCTTTGGAATATTATCTTAGAAGCTGGTGAAGAATATGGTCTGGGAATTTGTGGATTAGCAGCGAGGGACTCATTACGAGCAGGTGCCGTTCTGCCACTATCCCATCAAGATATAGGTAATTGGGTTTTTTCTAATACTCCTTGGCCTTTTGCGTTACCTTTTTCAGAAGATGGTTTTTCGAAAGATTTTATCGGCGCAGATGTCGTAGGTGAAAGATGTGAAGATGATTTTACTTATGCCTTTGCTGGTTTTGATCCTAGGAAAATTAAAGTAGATGCTGATACTGCCGTTGAGCTCAAAGACAAGGTTATTGGTGAAGTTCTAACTTGCACAACAGATATGGCAATTGGTAGAATTAATGGACATATATTTAGTGTGGTCAGTTCATTGCCTGAAAATCAAGAGGGTTTTGTTGCTAAAGGACTGAGTTGTGGGTTTGTTAGGGTGGGGCAAGAATTGACGGTTGGTAGTAAAGTTTTTCTTACTAATGGCAAACGTAAGATAGAAGTTGAAATTAGAGATGATATTCGCCCTGATCGTACAGCGAGACGAGCAGTGGCTAAAATGCTAGAATTAAAGAAATAGAAGGTTTTTTGAAAGGGATGCCATCTTGATCATCCTGCCAATGCAAAAAAAGAGGGGAATATGAAAAACTTTGAAGATTTGAAATTACCAACAGACATTAAGTATACCGAAGATCATGAATGGGCAATGCAAGTTGGAGATGTTGTGCGGATAGGTGTTAGTGACTACGCCCAGGATCAACTTGGAGATATCGTGTTTGTCGAAATGCCTGAGGTAGGGGACAGCTTTGATAAGGGAGAGGAGTTCGGTACTTTAGAATCTGTTAAGGCGGTTTCTGAACTGTATCTTCCTGTTGCCGGTGAGATTACTGCTGTTAATGAAAATCTAGTGGATGCTCCTGAGCTAATTAACGAAGATCCTTATGAAAATTGGATTGTGGAAGTAAAGCTAGAAGATTCAAATGCGTTAGAGGGTTTGTTAAGTCATGGCGCTTATAGTGAGATAGTAAAAGGATAATTTTGAATACATTCAGTTAGTCTGTATTTGATCAGGTGTAAGGCTATTTGGTAGTTTAACATAAAGGTGAAGCTATGCGTTATTTACCCCATACTGAAGAAGAAATTCAAGAGATGCTTGCCCGTACAGGCAATGAAACTCTTGATTCTCTTTTTGACTCTGTTCCGCCTTCGTGCCGTTATGAAGGTGAGATTCCTATTCAATCAGCCATGAATGAATGGCAGTTGAAGAGTCATTTTACTGAACTAGCAGGTAAGATGGTAGTGGATCAGACTCACAAGGTGCTGATAGGTGCTGGAAGTTATGATCACTATATCCCTTCAAGCCTGCAGGCAATCATGAGTCGTTCAGAATTTTTAACAGCTTACACGCCGTATCAGCCAGAAATGGCACAAGGAACGCTGCAAGGTATTTTTGAGTACCAAACACTTACTGCTAGGTTGTTAGGTGTTGATGCTGTTAATGCTTCAATCTATGATGGTGGCTCGGCCTTAGCGGAAGCCGTTTTGATGGCTCTTAGGGTTTCTCGTAAGAAAAATACCATCGCAATCTCTAAAGCCATCCATCCACATTATCGTGAGGTAGTACGCACGTATTTACAGTCAACAAACTTTAAAATTATTGAATTACCTTTTGATGAAAATGGACACACTGATCTATCTGGTTTAGTAGATCTTGATGATCTAGCTGGTGTGGCTGTGCAGTCACCAAATTTTTTCGGGGTGATTGAAGATTTAACGATTTGCGGCGAAAAAATACACGCAGTCGATGCTTTGTTTGTAACCTGCTTTTCTGAAGCTTTATCCTATGGCTTACTGAAGAGTCCTGGTAGTTGTGGTGCCGATATTGTCTGTGGTGAAGGTCAAAGTTTTGGTATTGCAAAAAGTTTTGGTGGGCCAGGCTTAGGAATGTTTGGTTGTAAGGAAAAACTAATTCGCAGTATGCCAGGAAGATTGGTTGGTCGAACTAAAGATGTGAATGGTAAAGACGGTTTTGTTCTAACACTCTCAACTAGAGAGCAGCATATTAGAAGAGAGAAAGCGACTTCTAATATATGTTCAAATCAGGGTATTTGTGCTATGACCGCGGGTATGCACATGGCTTCCTTGGGTGGAACTGGTATCCGAAAATTGTCAAAACTTAATTATGATAAATCAGCTTATTTTAAAAGCAAATTAAAGTCTATTGGCGCTGAGATCGTATTCCCAGGCCCAACTTTTAATGAGTTTGTGGTTCGATTTTCCTTTGATTTCTCAAAAGTAAGAAAAGAATTAAAAGATAAAGACCTTGTCGTTGCAGGTTTAAGTCTAAGTACTTACTATTCTGAGCTTGGAGATAGTTGGTTGTTTTGCGTTACTGAGACAATTTCCAAGGTAGAAATTGATCATATCGTTGAAAAAATATCCCAGTATGCAGGAGGTAATTAATATGAAAACAGGTGCGACTACAGGCTTGATTATAGAAGAACCTTTGCTTTGGGAAAAAGGTAGCAAAGGACGTATGGGTTTTTCCATGCCAGAATGCGATGTTCCAGAAGCTGATATTGATTCAGCACTTTTAGGAGAAGAACCGAATTTTCCTGATCTTAGCGAGATGGATGTTGTTCGTCATTACACAAGGCTTTCGCAGTGGAATTACGGCGTAGATACGGGTATGTATCCGCTAGGTTCTTGCACTATGAAATATAATCCAAAGATTAATGAGTACCTTGCAGGGACACCAGCTTTTGCAGCTGCCCATCCAATGCTAGATGATGCGGATGTGCAAGGTATTTTAGAACTTCTTTACAGTTTGCAGGAAGATCTTGCGACAATAACAGGTATGGATGCGTGCAGTTTGCAGCCATCAGCTGGAGCGCAGGGCGAGTTTGCAGGAATGTTAATCTTTTCTGCATATCACCGGAAAAATGGTCAGAAAAGAACTAAAATTCTCATCCCTGATACTGCCCATGGAACTAATCCTGCCAGCGCCGCACTTTGCGGTTTTAAGCCGGTACCTCTTAAGTCCAACGCAGAAGGTCGTTTAAGTGCTGAGCTTGTGGCAGAGTTAATGGACGAAGAGACAGCAGGGATTATGCTTACCAACCCCAATACTCTTGGCTTGTTTGAGAACGATATTGTAGCGATTGCTAAGATTGTTCATGATAAAGGTGGTCTTGTATATGGGGATGGAGCTAATTTAAATGCTGTCATGGGAGTGGTTGATTTTAAAAAATGTGGTGTTGATGTTATTCATCTGAATTTACATAAAACATTTTCTACCCCCCACGGTGGTGGTGGCCCTGGTGCTGGCCCAATTTGCGTGGTTGAGCGTTTGCGTGATTTCTTGCCCTGTCCTAAAGTAGTAAAAAATGAAAGTGGATTTGAGCTATCATATGATGCGCCAGATTCAGTGGGTAGAGTACATGGGTTTTTTGGTAATGTTGGCGTGCTGATTAAAGCTTATAGCTATGTGCGTTCTATGGGAGCAAAGAGCTTACTTAAGGCAAGTCAATTAGCGGTTCTCAATGCTAATTATATTAGAGCAGAGCTTGAAGAATGTTTAGATTTAGCATATCAAACACCAAGTTTACATGAGTGTGTTTTTTCTGATAAGTATCAAACCGAGCTTGGCGTGACAACCTTGGATATGGCTAAACGACTAATCGATCATGGTTATCATCCACCTACCATTTATTTTCCACTAATTGTGCATGGTTCCATTATGATTGAACCGACTGAAACAGAATCTAAGGAAGAAATTGATCTTTTTATTGCCGCTTTTAAAACAGTGGTTCAAGAGGCCAAGGATAGTCCAGATTTACTTCATAAAGCACCTACTGTTACTAAACGTGGTCGTCTTGATGAAACTGCGGCCGCAAGAAAACCTTGTCTTTGTGGTTAATTTGTAAGTAGCTACAAATTAGTCTTCTGTTGGGATCTGCCTCTTTTGAAAATAAAGGGGCAGGCAATATCTTTAATAATACCTTCCTCTTATGCCATATCTTGTTGACCTCGGTTTAAGCCATTACAACGAAACATATCAATTACAGCAGCAAATTGTTCAAGATAGAATAGACAACAGAATTACAGAAGATGTTTTTCTCGTTACTGAGCATTATCCTGTTTATACCCTTGGTAAAAGAGGTGGAGAGGATAATCTGCATATTTCTAAATCTTTTTTGCAAAAGCAGGGAATCGATCTTGTACAAATCGAAAGAGGTGGCGTGATAACTTATCATGGGCCTGGACAAATCGTGGTCTATCCAATTGTTAGTTTACGAGCGTCTAAATTACGGGTGACAGAATATGTTCGTTTGCTTGAAGAAGTGATGATTAGGCTTTGTGCCCACTTTGGTTTGCAGGTGAGAAGAGACGAACGCAATGCTGGGGTTTGGTTAGAAAACGGAATGGCAAAGGTTGGAGCTATTGGTATCGCTATCCGTCATGGGGTAAGTTTTCATGGTTTAGCCTTAAATGTTAATCTTGATTTAACACCTTTTTCTTGGATTACGCCCTGCGGTTTGACTGGTATAAAATCGACCAGTATTGAGCAAGAACTGGCAATTAAAGTTTGCAGGGATAAAGCGGTAAAAGAATTAAAAACTATTTTGCTAGATTTGTTTGGTGAGATGACATCGTCATCTTTGGAGTTTTTGCAAAAAAAATAAATATTAAAGGATTATAACATGTCCTGTGCATCCAATAAAAAACATGAAATTAGGGTAGGTAAACCTAAATGGCTAAGGCGTAGTCTGCCGTCTGGCGCTGAATACGAAAAGATAAGAAGTCTTTTGAAGAAGAGTTCGTTGACGACGGTATGTCAAGAAGCACAATGCCCAAATCAATTTGAATGTTTTTCAAAAGGAACTGCTACCTTTATGATTATGGGTGAGGCGTGCAGTCGTAACTGTTCATTCTGTGCGGTTGGGCACGGACCAAAAGGATTGCCAGATGACAATGAGGCTGATCGAGTAGCTGAGGCAGTCAATATTTTGCAACTTAGGTATGCAGTGGTTACCTCGGTAACAAGAGATGATTTAAAAGATGGTGGAGCTTCATATTTTGTCGACACCATTAATGCCATTCGAAAGATCAGAAAAGATACCTTGATCGAGGTTTTAATTCCCGATTTACAGGGAAATTGGCAGGCCTTAGAAACTATTATCAAAGCAAAGCCTGACGTCCTAAATCACAACATAGAAACAGTTCCGAGACTTTATCCTTCTATTAGATCAGGCGCCAATTATCATCGATCCCTTGAGCTTCTAGCTGAGGTAAAGAAAATTGCTCCTAATATGGTAACCAAAACAGGTATGATGTTAGGTCTTGGTGAAAAAATAGATGAACTAGAAGAGTGTTGGAAAGATTTACAAAATATTTCTTGTGACATCCTTACCATGGGGCAGTATCTTCAACCTAGTGATAAGCATGTAACGGTTGAACGTTTTGTGCCACCTGAAGAATTTGATTCTCTTGCAAAAAAAGCTACATTATGCGGTTTTCCAGGTATTGCTTCAGGCCCTTTTGTTCGCAGCTCCTACGAAGCAGAAAAATTATATCGTAAAGCCAGTCGTGGTTTGTAGGTATATAGAAGCAAGAAAACTCACACTTTTAAGTAATGGATTTGAAGTTAATCAGATTTAATGCATTTCTCATTACCAAAATTACATTTAAATTTTATCGTAACTAACAAAGGGAACTTTGCGATATGTAGCTTTGGTGAATTTAAAAATCATGTGAAAAGTATGAAGAAGTTTTCATAAAAACTAAATTGTCTATGAAAATTGTTGGCTACATATTTTGGGGACACCTCACTAGTTAAGCATAGAGATAATCTAGAGGGGGTTTCCTTCAACGCTTTTGCCTAAACAATTTAGATTCAATTACAGATAAAATAGTGAAAGGTGATTTCGATGATTTTGAAATCGGAAAGCAGTTACGAGCTATGCTAAAAGTGACAATAGTATTGAGCTGGCAGCAGAGTTCGCTGCATTAGTAGTGAAAGATCGAATGTAAAATATTGATTAATGTGGCTTTAGGCGGAGTTTGTATAAGTTAATTATAGAAAGATAGAGTGCTGATGGTCTAGGAATCTAAGATTATTTAATCATATCTATTTCTCTCATTAACTTTGTGTAGTTTTGGAAGAAGATACCTAAAGCGATATAGTTCGTTATTGCTTTAGGTTGTCGTGTCACCTTGCACGAGGTGATTTGTTAGCGTCAGGAAAACCCTGATTTGCATGAAGGGCCAGATAGAGCACCTTTTGGAGTGTTGTTGGTTGAGGTGCTTAATGATGTTGAGTTTACACTTCTTTTTATCTTTGAGCTGTTACATGTACTACAAGATATTGCGGATATATCTGAGGAAGTAGTGACCTTTTCAAAAGATTTACCACAGTTGTTACAAGTGAATTTATATATTGGCATATAGCTATTTTTTATAGTACCTGCTGAGTTTTCAGTTTTAAAGAATTGTTGCACTATAACATAGCAGTTCAAGTCTTAAATGAAAAGTGTGGTTAGTCGAGTTGATCTCTAGTAGGAATCTAGTGTGTTGAATATGTATATAATATAAGGTTTCTAGCAGTGCTGTAAGGGCTCTCCTGTAAAGAAAGGGGATGTTAAGATGCGTATTAACGAAAAAAAGGCACATACAAGAAAATCTTGTATGTGCCTTTTTAAATTGTGGTGGAGGTAAACGGGATCGAACCGTTGGCCTCGTGACTGCCAGTCACGCGCTCTCCCAGCTGAGCTATACCCCCACAATATCCCTTCCGGAACGGATGCATTAATAACAAGAGGATGAGAGCGTGTCAATAAAAAACAAATCTGAAGATTGTTTTTTTAGATGATGGTGTTTTACATCTATTTTTGGTAAGAATATTGTAAATATTTCTATAGACAGTTTGATTTTAGAAACTGATAATCTTTCTTGAAACTTTTCACTACTTGTAAGCACATACTTGGCAATTTACGATTGGTATATATGTTGCTAATAAGTTGATGGTTTGTTATTTTAGCTGGGTTAATTTTCATTTTTATGGGGATTATTTGTAACTTTTTGAATTATTGTACTGTTTTGCCTATGTCGCTATAGATCGAGCTTTTAATATTCCACGAATGCACTTCATGTGTTCATTAATCTAGGGGATGGTTATGTTTTCACCATTTAATTTCTTATTCGGTTGGATGTCTAATGATTTGGCCATCGACCTTGGTACAGCTAATACAGTTCTATATGTTAAAGGAAAGGGTATTGTGCTTCGTGAACCCTCTGTTGTTGCTGTACGCCAGGATGGTAGAGGTAATAAAGTTTTGGCTGTGGGACACGATGCCAAGATGATGCTCGGTAAAACACCTGGCAATATAAGTGCTATTCGTCCTATCAGAGATGGTGTTATCGCTGATTTTGAAGTAACTGAGGCCATGCTTCGTTATTTTATTAATAAAGTGCATAATCGTAGGACACTTGTGCATCCTAGAATTATGATCTCAGTTCCTTCTGGAATTACTCAAGTTGAGAAGAGAGCAGTTAGAGAATCTGCAGAGTCTGCTGGAGCAAGAGAAGTTTACTTAATTGAAGAACCTATGGCTGCTGCTATTGGAGCTGATCTACCGATCACTGAACCAACTGCGAATATGATTATTGATATTGGTGGTGGTACCACTGAGGTTGCTGTTATTTCTCTTGCTGGTGTTGTTTATGCCAAATCTGTAAGGGTGGCTGGTGATAAAATGGATGATGCCATATTGCAATACATCAAAAGAAAACATAATCTCGCCATCGGTGAGCGCACTGCTGAATTGATTAAAACGACAATTGGTAATGTTATGCCTGAAGAGCCTTACGAGACCATGGAAATTAAAGGTCGTGATCTTGTATCGGGAGTTCCCAAAACTCTACTTACCACCTCGAAAGAAATTCAATCTGCGATATCTGAACAAATTGATATTATCATTGAGGCGGTTAAAGTTGCCCTTGAGGTTACCCCACCAGAGTTAGCAGCGGATATTGTTGATCAGGGTATTGTTCTAACAGGTGGTGGAGCTCTATTGAAAAATTTTGATAAGGCCCTTAAAGAGGCTACTGGTATGCCAATTATTGTGGCCGCCGATCCTTTGTCATCTGTGGTTTTAGGTTCAGGGAAAGCTTTGGATAATTTGGATATACTGCGGGAAGTGACAATTGATTAGCTAGTGCTTTTCAATGTAGGCTAAGATCTATTGTCGTTTTGTAGGTTAGTTGAAAAATCTGCCTTTTCCATTTTCTCCAGAATTGGTGTTAAGTTGTGGCTAGAAGAGCAAGGAATTATCAAGATACTAAAGGGCGTTGGTCCATTATTAAGAACCTTGCTGTTGGTGCTTTGGTTCTAGTGGTGGGAGTTTTTGTCTTAGGCAGCTTGGTTGGTGGAAGTTTTAAGTTCCCTCAACTTAAAGCTTTGCAGGGTGTGGGCTTTTTGCAAGAATCTGCTCGTGCTCCTTTTGTAGGTTTTGGTGCTTGGTTTGATAACTATGTTCGTTTGGGTGAAGTCGATTCCATTAATGATGAGCTTAGGGAAAAAATTGAAGACCTGCAGGGTAACCAACTAAAATATAAAGAGCAATTAAAAAAATACCAAATACTTCTGCGTGAATTAAGTCTAGAAGATTCCTTAGAGATTTTTGAAAATAGCATTGTAGCAAACATTGTCGGTCGTAGTAGATCTCGTGTTAGTGGTGTGTGGACTCAAACTGTTGTTATTAATCGTGGGCTGGATGATGGTGTTAATAATGATATGATGGTTTATAATCATCAGGGTGTGGTTGGTCAGGTTCTTCATGCAACTGACAATTATTCGAAGGTTTTAATTGCAACCGCTCCAAGTAGTGCCATTGATGTTATGGTCCAGGATAACCGTATTAGAGGCATACTGAAAGGTAATGGTAAAGACGGTTACAATCTGGAATATGTTGCAAAATATTCGGCTGTTAAAGAAGGAGATAAAATAATAACTGCTGGTTTTGGTGGTGTTTTTCCTTCTGGGATGTACTTAGGTGACGTTTCTTCAGTTGACCCTAAGAGTGAGGGCATGTTTATTGATATCACCGTGAAACCTGCAGTAGATTTCTCTAGCATTGAATATGTGAGAGTTGACTTAACCGATAGGACTGAAATTCGTTTATTACTTAATTCTAAAGATGAGAGGTAAGCTACTGTGCTAACTTTTATCTTCGGAGTGATTGGGATCATTCTTATCGTTTTGCAAACAGCACTTCTACCAGAATCTATTTATTCACTTATTCAATTTCCTGATTTAATCTTTATTTTCATTGTATATTGTGCTTACCGTTTTAACCTCGTCCAGGGATTATTCCTTGTTTTTATTATTTCCTGGTTACAGGATGTGATTGGAGCGGTGGCGTTAGGTGTATATCCGGTTGAATGTTTGGTCGTATTTGCAGTATTCAAACTTGTAAGTAAGAATAACCCAATCAATAATGTTTGGTATCAATATCCGCTTGTGGGGTTGGCATATTTAGGGATGCAAATTTTTATGACCATTAGTCAATCTCTTGTTAATCCTGAAAGTGCGCGTCCATTGCAATTGATATTTCTGTCGGTTGAGTCTGTAGTGCTTGTTCTGGTGACTATTCCATGTTTCTGCTTCTTTAATTTAATCAATAATTGGTTAGAAAGAAGAGGGCATTCAACTAAGCCTCGTCGTAAATTAATGATGAGGAAAGTATGAAAAAGATGAGACGTATTGGTAGGAATTCACATTTGGTCAAAGATTCCCCAGAAAAAATAGAGGAATCTTTAGGACTATTAAGAGGACGAATTTTTATTCCCTTAGGTGTCTTGGTCATTTTTTTTGTTATAATAATACTTCGTCTTTGGACATTACAGGTTGTTAATGGCTATGAATATGAGATAGAGGCAGAAGGTAATAGATTTAGAGAGCGACAAATCCCAGCTCCTAGGGGCAGAATATTAGATCAGCATGGTATTGAGATAGTAACTAATAGACCATCGTTTAATGTAGTAATGGTTAGAGATCGTAAGGGGGATAAAGCTAAGCTATTTAAGCAACTTTCCCCTGTTTTAAAAATGTCTACTAATGATCTCTGGGAAATGGTTAGAAAGGGTAGTAAAAATGCAAATCACATCCCGATTATGCTCAAGAAAGATGTTGATTGGAATACTCTAGCGTACCTAGAAAACAACAATCATTCAATCTCTGGAGTACGCATAGAAGTTCAACCTGTTCGGGTTTATCATTTTGGTGATTTAGCTGCTAATACCATCGGTTACACAGGTGTCATAACGCAAGATATTCTAAAAAAATCAGATCGTAATATTTATCGAGGTGGTGATGTTATTGGGCGCCTAGGCCTCGAAAAGGTTAGGGAGACAGATCTTAGAGGACGAAAGGGGTCACGTAAGTCTGAGGTTAACCATATCGGCTTTGAGCAACGGATTATTGATAAAGAAGAACCCACACAAGGGAGTGATGTTTATCTCACTATTGATATCGCCTTGCAGCAAAAGGCAGAGAGCTTATTAAAAGAACAAGATAGAGTTGGTAGTGTGGTGGTGGCAGAGGTGAATACAGGGAGATTATTAACAGTTGCTTCTTCTCCATCTCGTCACCTGGCAGATTTTGTCGGTGGTATTTCTAAGGAAAAATGGAATGTTTATTTAAATGATAAACTTAGAACCCCATTGGTAAATAAACCTGTGCAGGCAATATATCCTCCTGGTTCTGTTTATAAAATGGTGGTAGCCTATGCCGGACTTGCCGAGGGCCTTATTGATGAAAATAGTACTACTTATTGTCCTGGATATTATCAACTAGGTAATCGTAAATTTAGGTGCTGGAAACGTTCTGGGCATGGCGAAGTAAATTTGAGAATGGCTCTTGGCCACTCATGTGATGTTTATTTTTATCAACTTGGTGAGCGTTTGGGGGTTGATAAGATAGCCGAGTATGCAACTAAGTTCGGATTAGGGCGGAAGACAGGGGTCGAGATAGAAGGGGAAAGGGCAGGTTTGGTACCTACAAAGGCTTGGAATAAAAAAATTAAAAAGAGATCTTGGCAAAAAGGTGAAACTTTAAATCTTTCTATCGGTCAGGGTTATAATCAGATGACTCCTCTACAAATCTGCATGATGACAACTGTGTTAGCCAATAATGGAACTTTATATAAGCCACAAATTGTCGAGCAGGTAATAAATTCTGAGGGCGAGATAGTAGAAAAATTTAAACCCATCATAAACAGTGAAATAAAAAATCCTGGGAATAAATTTAGTTTGATAAGGGAAGGTATGGTTGAAGTAGTGCAGGGGGTACGTGGCACTGCTCGAAAAGTTGCTATTCCAGGTATTATCATTGCTGGTAAAACAGGTACTGCTCAAGTTGTAAGTTTGTCTAAGCATAAAGGTTTGAAAAAAAGCGAAATTCCATACAAAGATCGAGATCATGCTTGGTTTACAGCCTATGCACCTGCGGAAAACCCTGTGATTGCAGTAACTGTAATGATAGAGCATGGAGAAGCAGGGGGGCGTGTGGGAGGGCCAATCGCTAGAGAGATTATTAGGGAATACTTTAAGGGAAAAGGATTACTTAAAGAAGAGAAAAAAGGTGATTGACTATGTATAAGTACTCATCTTTTCTTCTGAAGTTATCAATTATTTCAATGTTTAGAGTACCAACTTTTTAAGGAAAGAAATATCAATGAAATTTGATAGAAGATTGTTTTTGCATTTTGATTGGTTCTTTCTCTTATTCGTGCTCACCGTCGTTGGAATGGCACTGTGTAATCTGTACAGTGCATCAACACCGCATACCGGTTACGGTGCACCTGCGTGGCTCAAGCAGGTGCAGTATACAGTCTTGATGTCTATATGTGGGTTTATAATCATATGCCTAGATTATAAGGTTATAGATAAATTGAGTTGGTTGTTTTATTGGGTGGTTGTTGCAATGTTGCTCTTTGTTTTAGTGAGTGGACATAGTGCAGGTGGTGCCCAGCGTTGGATTAATCTTGGGTTTATGAGCTTGCAACCTTCTGAGCTAGCCAAAGTCTCTATGGTTATATGTTTAGCAAAGCATTTCAGTGACCATGATAGGGTGGGTGGTTACAGATTTAGAGACTTAATCTGGCCGGCCTTGGTTATGGGGTTACCATTTTTCTTGATTTACAAACAACCAGATTTAGGTACAGCCCTGATGCTGATAATTATTTTTG
The DNA here is from genome assembly GCA_051531995.1 of Desulfotalea sp. Lineage (GTDB taxonomy): Bacteria > Desulfobacterota > Desulfobulbia > Desulfobulbales > Desulfocapsaceae > Desulfotalea. The sequence goes on along the minus strand of JAOPTU010000001.1, from coordinate 252,559 downwards.
GCTGTATGGCTCTTTATATAAATCTTAGGAAAATGACATATGTCACACTTGCTGGTCTTGCTGTTGGGGCAGGAGTGGTAGGTTATAACTTTTTTCTTAAAGATTATCAAAGAGCAAGGATCGCTACTTTCTTAGAACCAAATATAGATATCAGAGGTGGAGGGTATCAGCTGTATAATTCTATGGTAGCCATTGGTAGCGGTGGGTGGACAGGTAAAGGATACGGCGAAGGTCCTCAAGGGCATCTCAGCTTTTTACCAGAAAGACATACAGACTTTGCCTTTGCGGTCTTAGCTGAAGAATGGGGATTTATTGGTTCTTTTGTGTTTTTAGGTGTGTACTTTTTAATGCTTGCTTGGGGGCTAAAGGTTGCCCATGAAGCTAGAGATAGATTTGGCTTGTTGTTAGCTTATGGTAGTGTCGTTCTGATTTTTTGGCAGGCTGTGATTAATTTGTTTATGATTTTTGGCTTTTGCCCAGTGGTCGGAATTCCATTGCCGTTGGTTTCCTACGGTGGTTCGTCTCTTTTAGCGACCTATATGTGTTTAACGATGATTTTGAGTGTCAGCATGCGTAGGTATCAAGTTGGTAGCAATGTGTAGCGGACAACTATGTTGATCATAGGCTAAAGCTACTTTGAATTTGAGCAAACTATTTATGTTTTCAAGGTACCTTAGGTATGATTGCTATGAAGTTTTTCCAAGATTAAATCCCGTAAACCATCAATGAACTCAGGTTGGCAGTTTAGAGATGCACATCTTTTTAAATTTACTCCTAGATCTTTAGCTTGATCTTTATAAAGCATATCTATCTCATATAAAGTTTCAACATGGTCTGACACAAAGGATATCGGAACCATTAGTATATTCTTAACACCAACTCCAGCAAGTCTGGTTATTAAATCTGGCGTTGATGGTTCTAACCATTTGACTGGGCCACTCCTACTTTGAAAAGCAATGGTTCCATTGACGCCTGTAATTTGCTCAATAGCTGAAATGGTTTGGTGTGTGTGTTCCACATATGGGTCGCCAGCTTCAATAAAAGAAACAGGTAGACTATGAGCACTATAGATAATGTGTACTTTGTCATTATCGCTAAATGATTTTAAACCATCTAAAATGTTACTCGCTAAGGCGTTGACATATTTAATACTTGTTGGCCAAGATGATATTTCAATAATAGGTATTTCCAGATTTCTCTTTTCTACCTCTAGTCTTAGGTGAGCCAAGGAAGAACCTGTGGTCGCTTTGGAGTAGTGTGGGTATAGAGTTAGGGCAATAATTTTCTCTACTTTTTTCTCTAGCAATTCTTTTATTGCTTCATCAGCATGTGGAGGCCAGTATCGCATGGCAACTGTGGTATAAAACTCACCATGTTTAGAAAGGCATAATTCTAGTGCTTCAGCTTGCTCACAGGTGATTTTGTATAATGGTGAGGCACCACCAATATTTTCGTATATAGCGATGCTTTTGGGAGCACGTTTTTTTGCAATTAACCAGGCAAGTGGCTTTTGCAAGAATGCTGGACCTAAAGGAATAATTTCTCTGTCTGAAAAAAGATTGAATAAAAAAGGTCTAACTTCATTTAAAGTGGTTGGGCCACCCATGTTTAGTAAAATGATGCCAATAGATTTGTGTCGCATGAATTTGTATGTCGATGAAATATTAATAGTAATTACGCATATATTAAAGGCGAAAGAGGAATTATACTCCAATTTAAGTACAATATCCAGAAATCCTAATCTTTCTTTAAAAAGAATAAAAACTACACCTTAAAGTGTAGAGCATGTCTTGCTATCCTGTGAATGTGAATCTATACTTGTTTATAAGACCTTCTAGAAAAGTAATAATAGATCAAGGATACTTAAGGTCGGTTTTTAAGAAGGTATGTTTTTATAGTTGTATGACTGTAACTCACAGGAGGAGATTTATGGAATTAAAGGTTGAAACCAGAAATGTTGATCTACGGAAAAGTTGGCAGGATAAAATTGATGTAGAAAAGGAAAAACTAGTTAGGCATCACGGAAGCTTGGTTTTGCGTTTACGAGTCAGCATTGAATCTAATACTAACCATAAAGATGGTGGTTACGAAGTAAAATTAGTCGTATCGATACCTAACGACACGGTTGTTGTTGGAAGAAAAGGGGAGATTGTTAAACCTCTTCTCACTGAAGCTTTTGATGTTTTAGCTCTACAGCTTAAAGAAATTCAACGAAAAAAGAGAACCGTAAAGAAGGCAGGTGGAGGAGTATCAGTCGATAAGACAGGTGTAATTAAGATGATATCTCCAGGCGAATCTTTTGGCTTTATAGCAGATATAGATGAAAGAGAAATATATTTTCATGAAAATGCTCTGAAAAATACACCTCTCGATAATTTGAATGTAGGTGATGGTGTGTATTTTGCTGAAGAGACAGGCGATAATGGACCTCAAGCTACTTGGGTACGTACGCTTTAGGTTCATTTTATAAACTTTATTAATATATTTAAAGGTCTAGAGGGTAACTCCTTCTGGGCCTTTTTTTATTTGGTTAATCATATGGGGTAAATGTTTAACAAATAGAGTATAGAAAATAGCAGTGAAATACCTAAAAAAATCTCAAAAAATATACGGAAAAAGATGGCCCAAAAAAATATCTATGTCATAGACGGAAGCGCTTATATTTACAGAGCATATCATGCTGTAGTACCTCTTAGTAATAGCAAAGGGGTAGCAACTAATGCAACCCTTGGTTTTGTAAATATGATCAACAAACTAATTAAAGATAAAGAACCACAATATATAGTGGTCGCTTTTGATAGTCGTGGGCCAGTATTTCGCCATGAAATGTATAAAGAGTATAAAGCTAATCGTCCGCCCATGCCTGAAGATCTTGCTGAGCAGATACCATATATTAAAAAATTTGTTTTAGCCTCTGGTATTCCATTGCTTGAGCAAGTAGGGGTGGAAGCAGATGATATCATAGGTAGTATTGCTAAATTATTTTCATCAGAAGATTGTGATATTACTATCGTTACCGGAGACAAGGATCTTTTACAGATTGTTGATGATACGGTTAAAGTTTTCGATCCTATGAAAGACAAAATCATGGATTCCAACGCTGTAATTGAAAAATATGGAGTAAGACCAGATCAATTACTTGATGCTTTTGCAATGATTGGTGATTCATCAGATAATGTTCCTGGAGTTCCTGGCGTAGGTCCCAAGACAGCTCAGAAATTAATAGCAGAACATGGCAGCCTTGATACTATTTATGAGAATGTCGGTATGATGAAGAAGTCGAAGATGAAAGAAAAAATCATAGCAAATAAGGATTTAGCATATCTGTCGAAAGATCTTATTCGATTGAAAACCGATGTAGAAATACCTGTAAATATAACAGACTATCTTTTGACTGAGGAAAAGGAAGATGATTTACAGGAACTTTTTACAGAGCTTGAATTCAAAAAGTTTTTGACAGAACCAAAGGCAAAACCAATTGATAAAACTGGTTTTGTCTGCGTACAGGATGAAGCGTCCCTGGACGCCATGTTGTTAGATTTTAAAAAGGCTAAACAGATAGTAGTTGATACCGAAACAACATCCCTTGATACTAGAAAAGCGAAGTTGGTGGGGATTTCACTTTCAGCAAATTTAGAAAAGTCTTATTACATTCCAATTTCACATCTCAATGAAGAAGGGGAAAGACTTCAGAATCAGTTAGAGCAAGATATTGTTATCAATGCAATTGAATCTATATTAACAGATGAGTCCGTACTTAAAATTGGCCATAATCTCAAATATGATTGGACTGTTTTAAAGGTACAGACAGGTCTTGAAATTCATCCTCTAGCAGATACCATGGTGGCGGCTCATCTTTTAGAGGTTGGACGAAGTTTGAAACTTGATGACTTGTGCCTTGGAAAAGGAATAGCATTAACAAGTTTTGAAACTGTAGTGAATGGTGATAAAAGAGAAGACGCTTTTTCTTACGTATCTATAGAGGGTGCCACTGCTTATAGTTGTGAAGATGTCTATGCATGCCTTACTCTCTGGGATGAGTATAGAGTTAAGCTTAAAGAGAGTAATCTCGAATCATTATTCTTTGATATTGAAATGAAGCTAATCTCCATCCTTGCTGAAATGGAGATACAGGGTATTTGTCTTGATGAGAGCGTTCTGGCCAAATTATCAACCGAATTTGCAGAGACAATTGAAAATATTCAGAAAAATATTTTCTCAGAAGTGGGGCATGATTTTAATTTAAATTCACCAAAACAATTAGGGGTAGTCCTTTTCGAGGAGCTTGGCTTGCCGCACGGGAGAAAAACCAAGACGGGATATTCAACAGATGTAAAGGTACTTGAAAAATTGGCTGTCAAGAATGAGATTGCAGCTACAATACTTCGTTACCGAACAATAGCTAAATTAAAATCAACATATGTTGACAAACTAGTTTGTTTAAAAGATCAAGATACGAATAAAATTTATACCTCTTTTAACCAAACCGTTACAGCTACAGGTCGTCTTTCTTCTTCAAATCCCAATATGCAGAATATTCCAATCCGTATGGAGGAAGGAAATCGTATCCGTCAGAGTTTTGTGGTTGGAGAAGGAAATGAATTTTTATCGGTTGATTATTCACAAATAGATTTGAGGGTATTGGCTCATTATTCGCAGGATGAGGCACTTAAGAAGGCATTTTTGTCTGACGAGGATATACATAACAGAACAGCTGTTGCTCTTTTTAACGTTTCCCCACTGTTACTCAATAAAGACATGCGTCGTGTCGCAAAAAGTATCAATTTTGGCATCGTGTATGGCATGAGTGCTTTTGGGCTTTCTAGTCAGCTTGATATTAGTCGTAAAGAGGCACAGCGTTTTATTGATTGTTACTTTCATTTATATGCAGGTGTAAAGGATTTCATGGGAAGTATCGTCGAGCAAGCACGTGAAGATGGTTATGTTACGACTTTGCTAGGAAGACGAAGAATTCTTGAAGATATCAACGCTAAAAATAAAAACAAACGTGATTTTGCGGAAAGAATGGCAATTAATACCCCAATTCAAGGAACCGCTGCAGATATTATCAAGGCGGCTATGATTGAAGTTGGTCCAAGTCTTAAAGAATCAGGTCTGAAGGCAAAAATGATTTTACAAATTCATGATGAACTTGTTTTCGAAGTACCAGTCGATGAGATGGTGGAAACTAAGAAAATTGTGGAAAAGGTAATGGAGAATGCGATTAAGCTTGATGTGCCATTAGTGGTTAACTCAGAGGTTGGACTAAGCCTAGCGAAGTGACGTGAGACTCTAGTTAGTTGGGTTGAGAATTAGCCGAAGTCATTATACTACAAGCCACACTATATAATCGTAGTGTGGCTTTCTCTTTTTCTAGCGAGATTCAATAGGTTTGAACTTTCTTGCCGTTTTGCCGGTGTAAACTTGACGTGGGCGACCTATTTTATTATTTGGATCATTTTTCATTTCGGTCCAATGAGCAATCCATCCAGGGAGCCTGCCTAGGGCAAACATTACAGTGAACATATTGGTAGGAATACCAATGGCTCTATATATGATACCGCTATAAAAATCGACATTTGGATAAAGATTGCGGCTTACGAAATACTCATCTGCTTTAACTTTTTCTTCTAATTCCATGGCAATATCAAGAAGTGGGTCATGGTCAATATTGAGCGCTTTTAAGGTTTCGTGGCAGGCATTTTTAATGATTTTTGCTCTAGGGTCGAAGGTTTTGTAAACTCTGTGACCAAACCCCGTAAGTCGGAATGGATCATTTTTGTCTTTTGCTCGTTCAAGGTATTTATTGTAATTATTGCCATCAGCATGAATTCCTTCTAGCATTTCCAAAACGGCTTGGTTGGCGCCACCATGAAGATTACCCCAAAGCGCACTTATACCTGCAGAAATTGAACCGTATAGGTTAACGCCAGCACTACCAACAAGTCTTACTGTGGATGTAGAACAGTTTTGCTCATGGTCAGCGTGTAGGATAAGTAACTTGTTTAAAGCGGATACCACTACTGGTTTAATCTCATAATGTCTGTTGGGTCTATCAAACATCATGTTAAGAAAGTTTTCGCAGTAATTTAAATCACTCCTTGGATATACAAGAGGGTGCCCCATGCTCTTTTTGTAGGAAAAAGCAGCAATGGTACGTAATTTGGCTAGGAGTCTAGCCGTGGTAACAGTTATGTCTCCGGATGGATCGCGGTCAGCAGTCATATCTGGGTAATAATTATGTAGCGAGTTGACAATGGTGGAAAGGATTGACATTGGAGAGGCAGTTGGAGGAAAGTGGTCAAAGAAGTGAATCATGTCTTCATGTAGAAGGGCAAACTTTGTCATGTCCTCCTTGAATAAATCTAGATTTTTGTTATCCGGTAATTCTCCCTGGAGTATTAGGTATGCAACCTCAACGAATGTGCAATGCTCAGCGAGATCTTCGATGGTATAACCACGGTAGTTAAGAATACCTTTTGCTCCATCAAGATAGGTTATAGCACTTTCACATGAGCCTGTGTTCATGTAACCGCTGTCAAATGTAGTGCAGCCAGTGGTTTTGAGTAGCGTCCTGATATCTATAGCCTTTTCACCAGTAGTCGATGAAACAATAGGAAGTTCGTAATCTTTTCCCTCGATTTTTAGTTTTGCTTTTTCATTTGTCATTTCTTTCCCCTTCTGTAAGTGTTAAAAAACAATATGCAATGATACTCTGTAGCAAACCCAAAATTAAATGAGAGTGTTTAAACTGGGTTTTTTGCTTAGGAGTCGGTGGAATAGCTTGATGCTGAGGGTATTGAAGAGAATTCAATACCATGCTTTAATATGTAGGTCATTTAGGGTTTTCAAAATGACCTATGTGGTTAATGTTTAAACATATTAGCAAAAATGTATTTGTATTGCAAATTTGGTTTTTAATTTTAAAATATTTAACTGGTTGATTTATATGACTGTAGAAACAAAACATGGTTCAGAATTGTATCAAAAGAGATTAGATATATTAAAAAATGAGGTCTCTGTTTATCCCGTTTCCTGTGAAAAATTAGCAGCTGGTAGGACTGATAGGGAATGGCTAGATGCTGTTCTACTTGGTGGCGCAAAGATTGTTCAGTTACGTGACAAGGAAAGTAATGATCGTGATTTGCTTGCCAAGGCTAGATATTTTAGACAAAAAACAACCGAAGCAGGTGCTCTGTTTATTTTAAATGATCGTTTTGATTTAGCTCTTTTAGCAGATGCTGATGGTGTTCATGTGGGTCAAGGTGATTTGCCACCAGAAGAAATTAGAAAACTAGCTCCAGATTGGATAATTGGATTGTCTTGTAATTCTATTGAGCATATTAAGACTTTACAAAAATCAGTAAGTTCTGGTAGTCAAGATGTTAGTTATTATAATATCGGACCAATATATCCTACGAAAACTAAAGATGGGTTACATGAATTTTTAGGGTCTTCCGTAATTGATGAAATGTCTTCGGAATGTGATTTGCCATTTACCGTGATGGGTGGAATTAAGTATAATCATGTTGATGAATTGTTAGAAGCTGGTGTATCAAGAATAGCGGTGGTCACAGCTATTAGCAAAGCTCAAGATATAGTTGCTGAAACTAAGAAATGGGTTAATAAAATAACTAATTTTAGTCATAAATAATAGTAGTACAGGGGATGAAGATGGACGTAGATATAACCAAATCTTTGCAGCACGAATTAGAAGAGGTAGGGACATACATTAAATTTTCTGTACCAGAAGATGACAGAGGTCTGGCCATGGAATTGGTGCAGGCCTATTCAGAAGATGTAACCGCCATGAGATTTTTTAAGGAGCATTATGTCTCATTGCCAGAAGCTTTAGAGGAAGCGGTTGTTTGTTTGCGTGAGCTTGCCTCTCAGCAAGGACTACGTTGTTTACTGGCTGTCACTAGAACAGCTAATTTCTTTTATTTGATTTCAACAGAACAAGTGGTCTATGCTGGTAGTCGTGTGGAGGAGTTAAGCGATGATTTGGTTCGATTTCTTGATCAAGGTGATAGAGCTACTCTTTCCAAGGTGATAACCGAAAAAAGGGATGAATTTCCTATCTATGGAGGGGCAATAAAAGAGGGCGGTTCTCTATGTCCAGTTTGTGGAGTAGGGGAAGGAGAGGTGCATATTCTCGGTTGTTTGGTTGAGGTTTGTCCCTGGTGTGGAGGTCAACTCAGTAAGTGTAATTGTCGCTTTGAAAAATTAAAAGTAGACGAGATAACCACTGAGGAAGAATTAGATCAATTTGAAGATATGCTTCTTAGCGAGGGACGTGTCCCTTTTCAAGTGGAACAACGTCCAGCTTATCCGGGATCAAGCAAAGGTTTTGATAAGAAAAAGTAAGCTTTAGGTCAGTGTTGAAATGTGAAAGCATACCAATAAAAAAGCACCAATTCAAAATTCTGAATTGGTGCTTTTTCTTTTCTTAGATACTTGCTTTAAGTTGAGCAGTAAAAAAAAGGTATATTATTTCCCATCCACCGATTTCAGGTATTTATACATATCAGAATTCGAAGAAATAACTAGTTTAGTGTTGCCACCAACAAGTTCTTTGTAGCTTTCTAATGTTTTCTGGAAAGCATAGAAATCAACATCTTGCGAGTAAGCATCAGCATAAATACCGGCTGCCTCAGCATCTGCCTTACCTTTCAGCGTGACAGCTTCACGGTTAGCATTAGAAGTGATTTCCTGCAGGTCACGATCTACCTTACCAAGTATTTGAGCTTTTTCACCCTCACCAAGAGAGCGTTTTTCTGCGGCGATTCTTTTACGTTCAGAAATCATTCGTTCATACACTGTAAGACGAACAGACTCAATGTAGTTAACTCTTTTGAACATGATATCAATTAGTTCTATACCATATTGAGGTGTCACTTTTTTAGCCATTTCAAGCACATCTTCGGCAATTATATCACGACCTTTTGTTGGCTTGATACCAATGGAACTTTTGGCTGTGGTAATTGACATGGTTTCTGTTGACCAGTCAGAACTACGAATAATCTCAATAAGATTATTCTTATTTACCATATCTCGAACAGTACCATCAAGGATATCATCAAGAAGTGATTGAGCACGGCTCTCAGTTTTTACAGCCTGAAGATATTTCAGTGCATCGGTTATACGCCAGCGAGCAGTAATATCTAAGTAAACGTAGGTTTTATCATTGGTTGGGATTTGGTTTGGTTCACCATCCCAAATTTGGATTCTCTTGTCAAAAAGTTCAACATCTTGAACAAAAGGCATCTTTAGATGTGGGCCTGCAGTTATTACTGGGTCACCAACTGGACGACCAAATTGGGTTATAACAGCTTGCTTTCCTTCTTCAAGAACAAAGAAGCCATCATAGATGACAACTATGCCTAGAAGGACGAGGCCGATTAGGAAAAATTGAATTATTTGTTTCATTGTTATTCTATGCTCCCTTTATTTAGACTGTGAAGGCAGTGTTGCGCCGCCATTCAGGTTGAGAAGAGGTATTGGGTTGGTTTGATTATCGTCAATAACATAAATAGATTCGGCCGATGGTAGAACCTCTTTCATGGTCTCAAGGTAAATACGTCTTCTGGTAACTTCAGGAGCTAGTTTGTATTCTTTTAAAATATCAATGAATCGTTGGGTTTCACCCTTTGCGGCATTTACACGAGTAAAAGCGTAACCTTTGGCTTCCTCGATTATTTTCTGAGCATTACCACGAGCTTTAGGAATTACACGGTTGTATGTTTCCTGAGCCTCATTGACAAGGCGCTTCATATCTTGGTCAGCTTCGTTCACCTCGTTAAAGGCAGGTTTAACTTTATCTGGTGGGTTGATATCTTGAAACTGAACAGTACCGATATCAATACCAGGCTGTCCTTTTATAAATAGGTTGTTTAGTTCTGACTGTAGCTCTTTTTTAACCGATGCGGCAAGTAAATCACGATTTGAAAGAACGTAATCAAAATCCATATTACCAACAATTCTTCTGGTAACACTTTCAGATATATCCCTAATTGCTTGGCGTACATCCTTAATTTGGAATAGATAGGAGTATGGGTCACCTACTCGGTACTGAACAATCCATGCGACGTTGATAACATTTTTATCAGCGGTTAGCATTAATGATTCAATATCGTAACCTTTGCGACTAAAAGTCGATTGTTGTCCAGGGTAGCGACTTCTAAAACCAAATTCTTCTTTTCTAATTTGTGCAACATCTACTCTGTAGAGCTTATCAACATAAGGCAGTTTGAAGTGAAGACCTGGTGTTCTAGTAGATGTGTATTCACCTAATCTTAAAATGACGCCAACTTCACTGGGAGCGATTTTGTAAAAAGAGGAGTATATGCCTTGGCCTATTAATATCACCGCACCTATAAGTATGATTTTTCCAATGGAGGCAAAAGGACTTGAAGGTGCAGTTTGTTGTGGTTCTTGGCTGGATGGTTCACCAGTTGGGCCTTTTTTATTCTCTGAGAAAAAGTCTTGTAGCTTTTTTATCAGATGGGAAACCAGATCCTCAGGGGTTTGTGGCTTCTTGTTACCTCCCCAAGGAGGTTGTTGGTCGTTATGGGACATGGGATCTCCTGACTTGTAAATTTCGATTGACCATTTTTACATGTATACCATGATGAAATGGCTGTTTATAGATCTTAATTTGTCATTATAAACTAAATAAAATATTATTACTCGTAACTTAATTATTGCTGATCATTAAAGCAATCTGAAACAATTGTTTTTTACTTGTGATGGTAAAAAAATAAAAGGTCGTCACTCGATCCTATACCTTAGGAAAGTTTGACGACCTTTTGTAAGTACTTAAAGATATATGATAATCCCTGAGACTTGTGTGGGTCTTGCTGCTTTTTAAAGTAGCACTGGTGAGACAATCGCACCGTGTTTTTCTTTTAAAGCAGTAAGTTCTTTGCTTTGTTCGTTATAGATAGTGAATAGGGTTTCTGGAATTCCCTCTTCCTTGCTATATGCTTCTTTTTGCAGTTCTATGCGACCAAGAATATTGTCAATGTATAGAGAGAATTGCATGGTATATAGTTCTTCAGTGTAATCTTTGTCTATTTCAGCAAAAAGTTTTTTAAGATCTTCATACTTTGGTAAATATCCGATTGGTGAGTTAATAGCCTCAACATCGCCGTGTGCAAAAAGTTCTAGCCAGCCAAGCCACACTTTAACATCTTTTTTCTCGCCCAAAAGTCCTTTGCCCGCGCTTCCTCTATCTTCATGGGTAAGAAAGTAGTTCAAACCAGAAATTAAAGGAGTTTGGTTGTTGGTGAATTTTGCAGAGTTAAAAAAGGTGAATTGGGCATTCATGTAGTCGGCTAACGCACCAGGGATAAATGGAGCATTGGCCCATGGTTGTCTTCTGACACCTGTTGCACCAATTTCGGTGGCCGTGGCTTTAGAGACAATGGATGCTCCTATGACAACTCCTTCGTTGGCACTTTTTGCAACCCAAACAGGAGGCATGGTGTCAGCATCTCTACCTGAGTAGGTGATGACCTTAATTGGTGCGCCGGCGGGATCTTCTGCTAAATCAGTTGCGTGGTTGGCAATAGCTGAGGCTAGTAAAGTACACCGTGAATTTTTGTGGGACATTGGAACAGGATTTCCTTTAGCATCTTTTTTTCCTGTAAACCACTCTCCTTGGAAATTAATTCCGTCAGCAGGTACATTTTCTTCGCTACCTACCCAATAAGGGGCATCATCTTTAATAAGAACGTTTGACCAGATAACTTCGGTGCCATCCCCACGCAGGCAATCCATTAAGTGTGGGTCGCCTTCTTGGTTAACATCTTGAACAATACCAAAAATACCTTTTTCTGGGTTAATTGCTCTTAGTGTGCCGTTATTGTCAATCCACATTTGAGCTAGATCATCGCCAATGAAGTCTGAACCAACCATGGCAGTTGTGGTTTTACCGCATCCTGATGGTGCTGCACCTGCAAAAAAAGTTTTACGATTGTTAGGGCCTGTCATGCCCGTTATAAACATATGTTCAGCAAGTTGTTCTTCACGTTTGTAATAGGTTGCGTAATCCACAGAAAAACGATGGTTCCCTTTCTTTAAAAGTAGGGTATTGCCGGCATAAGTACAAAATGTGGAAAATGTTGTAAGCCAGCTACGATCCATAAGAATACGAGCATTTGGGACATCAGCAGAGGTGTTGTCGCCTTCTGCATGGACATTTGTGAAAAAGATACCAACACGCTCAGCTTCTGCATTAAAATCCGTAAAGCAGTTCCGGTATAGAATTTCTGCTGAGTGGAAAACGTAGCCAGACGATGAAATTTCAATTGCTGGCGTTGAGGCTTCAGCGCCAACTGGACCGCGACTATAAAAACCAACCATCATGGTTTTGCCAGCCATGATATTTGGAACGAATTTTTGAATATATTCTTTAGCCTCTTGGCGAAGTAAACTTTTGGCAAGAGAACTCATTTTCTCGCCTTCATTGATAATATAGTAGGTTTGGTTTACTAGGCGAGCCTGATCTTCTGGTAAATCAAAATGAATGGTATGACCATTTTTAGCGAGTGGCTTTTCTTCTTCTTTCTCTAGGGAGTAGTTTCTAATCCATTGTTGGTCTTCTTTGCTACCAGTGTTAATAAAGACCGAGTCTGGTTGGCACATTTCAATAGCCGAGGCTATTTTAATAAGTGCGTCTTCATTGGTGATTTGCTCTATTTTAGCAAAATTTGCCTCATCTAGTTTGTTCTTGATGATCTTGTTTGCTTGGTCGATGTCTGCTACACCACCGACTGTAGTGAGAATGTCTTCTCCCTTTCTAAGCTCTAACATTTTTCCACTCCTTAAGATTTGGAATAAAACTGTAAGTATTATGATGTTAAAGTCACATCGATATACTGGCACAAAAATATGTATCAATTATACTAATGGACTTAGGCAAATATTTTTTGCGATAATAAGTATTTTTTATATTTCAGTCAAGCAAATCTTATAAGCTTTTTTTGTAAGCAGTTTTTTAGATTGATAATTTGGAAAGCAATACCCTATTTTTCCAGGTAAAATTTTGATTAACCACTAATAAGTAACCTTTGTGAAATAAAAAAATCTTGATTGTTTCTTCGCTATTGGAATATGTTGCAGGAGTTATTTTTTTAGCTTTCATTGCCTGCAAATCGTAGAAATTTTCAGGCATTATCTAGTATAAATATTTTAAGGATCGAGGAACTAATTGCAGGTTTTTACAGATATAACCCAAATTAAGCAATGTTTTACAAATGCTTGTGTGACTATTGGTAATTTTGATGGTGTTCATATTGGACATCAGAAATTATTTAAAGAGGTTTTGCATAGAGCAAGGGCAAGAAAAAATGGGACAAGTGTTGCCATTACCTTTGATCCTCATCCTTTAAATATTTTGCGTCCAGAAGGCATTCAACTAATTTCCTCAACGGAACAAAAAATTGAGTTGATTGAACAGGCCGGGATTGATGTGCTTTTGATGATACCTTTTTCAAAAGATTTTGCCTCCACAACGGCTCAATATTTTGTCGATAGAATCCTGCTTGATTGCCTTGGCATAGTCGAGCTTGTTGTTGGTTATGATTACGCATTTGGACGAGGGCGAGAGGGAAATATTGATTTTCTTAGATTACAGGGTGAAAAAAATGGTTTTCCTGTAACTGTTGTTGATGCTTTTTATGAAAATGAGGCTCCAGTAAGTTCCACTAGGATTCGTCGACTTGTTAAAAATGGTGATGTTGCTTCTGCTGCATCTCTTATGGGTCGGAACTACCAGATTAGAGGTAAGGTTAAACATGGGCAGAAGCGCGGAGGGCTTGAAATTGGTTTTCCCACTGCAAATTTAGGACTTGAGCAAGAAGATTTAATTCCTAAGTTTGGTGTTTATGTCGCTCAAATTATTTCTGATGGGGATATATATAACGGTGTGATGAGTATTGGTCGTAACCCAACCTTTTCAGAGAATAATCTAGTCGCAGAAACGCATATTTTTGATTTCAACAAAGATATATATGGAAAATCAATTAAAATAAATCTTTTACAATTTATACGTGATGAGCAAAAATTCCCAGGAATTGACGCATTACGAGAACAGATTAAAAAAGATGTCAGTCGAGCAAAGGAAATTTTATCAAATAATGCTGGTGAGCTTACTCTTAGCTGTGATGGTAAATTTAATTGCTAAGATAGCCTTGAAATTTGCTAGGGTCTTAAACTGTTGCAGTGGGGGCCTTAATCCAATACCCCCCTCTTGAGAATTTTCAAATTATTATACTTGATTAGCTGAGCTTTGTGCCTATACTGTAGCCATCATTAAGCAGGCTTTGTTCCTGTCTATACAAAACGAATTTATAAATATAATTTTGCAAGCTAAGAGTTTGCAGGAAATTTTTCTTATTGAGGTTGATATGTCCGAAGAACAAAAAGAGTTAAAAGAAGATCTGCCAACAGTTATTGCAGAACTAGAAAAAAAGTGTGAGCACAATCCTAATTCTGTTATGGCTTTTCATCATCTAGGGCTTGTTTATATGAAAGCTGGAAGGATAGATGAAGCTATTACTTGTCTAGAAAAAGCTCTAGAAATAGATGATTTAAGTCATGAAACCATGATTAATCTTGGTGCTATTTATTTTGGTCAGGGCGATGTGAAAAAGGCTCAAGATTTGAATGAAAGAGCTATAAAATCACATCCAGATAGTGCCCAAGCGCATGCTAATTTAGGGTTAATTTATCAGCAACAAAATGAGCTGGATAAGGCATTGGCGTCTTATGAGAAGGCAGTTCAGCATGACCCTAAACTTATAACTGTATGGCTAAATCTTGCTTCGGTTCTTACCATGCAAGGTGAAGATGATAGAGCCGTGGAGTCTGCTAGGAAAGCCCTTGATATCGATCCAGATTCCCCTCTTGGTAATAACAATATGGCAGTCGCATTATTTTTTAAAGAGGAATTCAAACAAGCTATTCATTTTGTAACCCGAGCCAAAGAATTAGGTTACTCGGTGGATCCTAAGTTTGAAGCAAAATTAAAAGAGCAATTAGCCTGATTTAAGCTGTAACGTTCTTATTGCATAATAGTCAGGAGTATTGCATGGTTAAAAAGAAAATTGGAAATCCACCTTGGTGTCCATTTTGTGGGAGTAAGGTGGGGCGGGCAAGTGATGCCGTTGAGCGAAAAATGACAGAGTTCCCTGTTGGTAATTGCCAGTGTGGAGCAATTTATAGTTGCGATGCTACTGGTTTACGAGTAGGTGCTGCCATGGTCGAGACCTTGGTTTATGCGTGTAATGATAACTGGGATTTTGCTTGGGAATTGATGCCTGAGGATGATTATCTCACCGGTCGTATTGAAAATTATGACGAAACCACACATCATGTTGTTGCTGAAAAAAATATTGATGGTCGTGCTGTCCGGGGTGTTTTGTTTTTCGTGCGCTTGCATACCGAGATAGAAGAGCTGGCAACAAGGTTAAAGGATCGAAAAGAGGCGATAGCTCAAAATCAAATACCTGATTTCATTAAGTCTGGACCTAGACCCGAAGTAGAGCCAGAACTTGACGCTAAAAGAGTAAAGAAACGAGCAAATAAGAATCTTGTCAAAAAACTTGTTGAGGCAGAGGATATAGATGAGTTAGTTAATCTATGTTTTGATGATAAGAAAACCATTCGCCTTATGCAGAGATTACTTTACACTCCAGATGAGGCAGCTATATGGCATGTTGCATATACAATTGGTCTTGTTTGTGCTAGGGTTTCTAGTCGAGAACCTGGTCAGGTATCGGAGCTCTTGCATAGATTGTATGAGGCTATTCACGATTCTGCGGCAACCCACTGGGGGATGATTGAAACTATGGGCTATGTAATATCAAAAAGAGCCGATATCTTTGGTGCTTTTACCCGTTACCTTCTTGATTTTCTTGGCCAACCATCCTGTGGAGCGCATGTCTTGTGGGCACTTGGGGAAATTGCTAAGTTGCGACCAGATTTGATTCGCGCCACCCCATTTTATAATTTATTTCATTTTGTTAATCATCCTGATCCTTTGATGCGCGGATTGTTTGCCCGTTTAATGGGGAATATTCAGGCTAGTGAAGTAACCATTCAGATAATGGGTCTCTCTGGAGATAATACGGAAATTGAAATTTGCGAAGATGGGAAAATTATCAAAACAACTGTTTCTGAAGAAGCCAAAAAAGCGTTAGACCTTATTCGCAAAGGAGAAAAATAATATGAGTATTCAAAGTTCTATAAGTCCAATGGCTCCAGCTGAGCCTGTAAAAAAAGAAGAGAAAAAGAAAAAATTATCGCCCATTGAGCAAGAATTTGAAGATGGTAAAAAATTTCTTGGAAATGGCGATTTAGCACAAGCAGCGATCACCTTTCATAATGTTTTATTAGGTCACGAAGAAAAAAATAATGAAAATGGTGTAGCCAATGCTGTTAATCAGCTTGGTCTCGTATGTATGGCCAAAGAGGAGTATGCACAAGCTAGGGTGCATTTTCAACGAGCATATAAGATCTGTGATAAAAATTTTGATGAGATGAGCTTGATGGCATTAGATCGCCAATTTCTCGCAATTCATCGCAGTTTGAAAGAATATGACAAAGCTATTGACAAGTGCTTGGATTTTATCAAGATTTTTCAGCAAAATCGCGATCCAAATGGAACAGTGTTAATGCTTGAAGAAATGGCTCATATCTATGAAGATGCAGATGATTTAGCTAAGGCTGCCGATACATACCGGACGATTGCATCAATTCATAAAAACTACAAACATGCTAAATTAGCTGAAGATTTTATGAAGAAAGCTGAAAGTTTAGAAAAGTAAAAGAGGAAACGGGAGGCTTTGGGTATAATATGTTCACAGGCATAATACAGGGTAAAGGCAAGTTAGTGGGAACTCGAAATTCAGGAGGAGGTCTGGTGTTTGATCTTGAGGCTGGTTTTGATTTAACCGATCCTGAAGAGGGCGAATCTATTGCTATTTGCGGTGTTTGTCTAACTGCGTATAATATATCAGGTCGTCGTTTTCTAGCTGACGTTTCACCTGAAACTTTGGAGAGAACAAGGCTTGGACTTTTAAGCTCTGGCGACAATGTCAACATGGAGCGAGCCTTGCAGTTATCCGATCGTCTAGGTGGGCATATTGTTTCTGGACATGTAGATTGTTTAGCTGGTTTGAAAGAAAAAAAAGAAATTGGCAATTTTACAATTCTAGTTTTTACCTTATCAGTTGATTTCAGCAGGTATGTGATTGAGAAGGGTTCAATTACGATTGATGGTATAAGTCTTACAGTAAATGATTGCGGTGAAGACTTTTTTTCAGTATCAATTATTCCACATACAATGATAGGAACTACTTTAGGAGATTTAACCATTGGCTCTAAGGTTAATATCGAGGTAGATATTCTGGGTAAATACATTGAAAAGTTATTGAAAAAGGGTGATAGGTCTTTGGCTAAACCCTCTAGAGTTAATTCATCTTTTCTCGCTGAGAATGGGTTTTTATAGTAAAATACGGCGTTATCGTCGAAAATATTTCTTATATATAGGGTAGTGAATATTATGGCTGTAAGTTCAATTGAAGATGCGATTGAGGATATTAAAGCTGGGAAGATGGTTATCCTAGTTGATGACGAGGATCGTGAAAACGAAGGTGATTTATATATGGCAGCTGAGTTTGCCAAGGCTGATGATATAAATTTCATGGCGACTCATGGTAGAGGACTCATTTGTCTTACTTTAACTCCTGAGATGGTTGACGGTCTTGGTTTACCGATGATGGTACAAGACAATACCTCACCATATGGCACAGGTTTTACCATTAGTATTGAAGCTCGCACCGGTGTCGAGACTGGTATTTCTGCAGCTGATCGTGCTAGGACTGTTCAAGTGGCAGTAGCCGACGGTGCAGGACCTCATGATTTAGTCAGTCCAGGACATATTTTTCCTTTGCGTGCTCGTGAAGGAGGTGTTCTTGTTAGAACAGGACAAACAGAAGGTTCTGTTGATTTGTCTAGGCTTGCAGGGTTGAAACCAGCTGGTGTTATCTGTGAAATAATGAAAGATGACGGGACCATGGCTAGGATGCCTGATTTAGAAGTTTTTTCTAAAAAGCATGACATGAAAATCGTAACTATTGCTGACCTAGTTGAATATCGTCTTCGTCAAGATACATTGGTAGCTCGTGCTGTTGAAGCTCGAATCCCTACTTGTGATGCTGGTGAATTTAAGGCTATTGTTTATACCAATGAAATAGACAACTACGAGCATCTTGCCCTTGTTAAAGGCGATATAAGTAAGGAAGAGCAAGTTTTAGTTCGTGTTCATTCAGAATGTTTGACTGGAGATATTTTTGGATCTGCTCGTTGTGATTGTGGGCCACAGTTAAATGCAGCTATGAAGATGGTTGAGGCAGAAGGCTGTGGTGTTGTTTTGTATATGCGTCAAGAGGGTCGTGGGATTGGGCTTGTTAATAAGTTGAAAGCATATAATCTTCAAGATGATGGCTTTGATACGGTTGAGGCCAATCTTGAACTTGGATTTAAGGCTGATCTTCGTGATTACGGTATTGGTGCTCAAATTCTTCGTGATCTTGGTATTAAAAAAATGCGTCTTTTGACAAATAACCCTAAAAAAATTGTTGGTCTTGAAGCATATGGTCTTGAGATTGTAGAAAGAGTTTCTATTGAGGTTGATGCTGGTCAAGAAAATCAAGGATATTTACGTTGCAAGCGTGACCGAATGGGACATATGCTAGCGGCTATTGAAAAAGATAATTAATCTAGTTTAACACTAGTACAAAAAATAGAGGTTGGTAATGCCTAATTTTATTGAAGGTAATTTGAAAGCTGATGGTAAAAAATTCGGTATCATCGTAGCTCGTTTTAACTCCTTTCTTTGTGAAAAACTTTTGGACGGAGCATTGGACAGCTTAGTTCGGTCTGGTGCTTCGGATTCTGATATTGACGTGGTTCGTGTCCCAGGTGCCTATGAGATACCTCTTGTCGCAAAGAAAATGGCAGAAGCAGGGAAGTATGATGCCATTATATGTTTAGGCGTTGTTATTAGGGGTGCGACCCCTCATTTTGATGTTGTTGTGAATGAAGTATCAAAAGGTTCAGCCCAGGTTGGTCTGGAAACAGGTGTTCCTGTTATGTTTGGTGTTCTTACGACTGAAACAATTGAGCAAGCAATTGAGCGCAGTGGTACCAAAGCAGGAAACAAGGGCTCTGATGTTGCAATTGCAGCTATTGAAATGGCTGACTTGATGTCTGTTCTGTAGTTTCTGTTTGGCAGAATTGAAAAAAAGTAGTTTGCTATAGCTAGTCTCTTTTGTTATGAGAGACTAGCTATTTTTGTTTTTATAGACGACCGTACGTTTTTCTCGTTAAGTTTTACTGTTAGTACTAAATTAAAAAGAAATTTATAATATTTTAGGTGTTTTTTATGGGTGTTAGACGGGCTTCTCGGGAAGCGGCATTACAATTTTTATATCAGGATGATTTTTTACCAGAAGAGAGTCTGCGACCTGAGGAATTAAGAGAGCGTTTTGAAGGGTTCTGCCAAATTTATCAGGTGAATAAAAAAGGTAGAGAGTATGCATTTAAATTAATTAATGGTGTTTGGGGTGACCGGGAAGCGATCGATTCTATTATCGAAGAAGCAGCGGTGAATTGGCGTCTATCTCGTATTTCACCTGCTGATAGAAATATTATCCGTGTTGCGACCTATGAAATGAAAAGCCAAGATAAGGTTCCCGCTCAGGTGGCTATAAACGAAGCGGTAGAAATATCTAAGCGCTTTTGTGGGGATGATTCTCCAAAATTTATTAATGGTGTTTTGGATGCCATTAAAACCATTTTAGAAAAATAAATTGTATAGGTAAAATCTTCTTACCTTGTTGGCATAGTAGTGGTGTAATAATGTTTGTTTAAGGATTGTTTAAAATATCGGAGATAGTATGCCTAAAAAGCAGGAAGATTCTCGTCCTGGTATTAAGCAGGAAGCTTTAGCGGTTTTAGGTTTTTTTCTTGCTTTATTTATACTTGTTTCACTTATATCCCACAGCTTTTCTTCTGGCTCTAACTGGTGTGGCAGGATCGGGGAGATAGTAGCGAAGTCTTTAATGGGTTTTGTTGGTTATGGTTCCTACTTTTTTGTCGTACTTATAATTGTAAGCTCTGTATTTACATTACTTGGGCAATCATCTTTTAAAAGGATACCAGAGTTGTTTTTAGGCTTGAGTGCTGGTGTCATTTCGTTTTGTGGAATGATTTCTTCTCTGGCAATAATTGACCCTATCCTTTCTAGTTTAGGAGGGTTTGTAGGCAACTTTATTTATGATCTGTTGTATAGAGTTGTGGGTGGGGTGGGTACATTCCTAGTTCTTGGGTTAGTATTACTGATATCTTTTATGCTAGTTTTTAAATTTTCGCCTTATCAATTTTGTATCTTCGTCGGCAAGATGATCAGGTTTAGTGTTAGTAAATGTAGGTCGTCTTTAGGAAGTTTCAGAGAAAACAAAACAGATAATTGTGAAATTATAAAATCATCTAGGCGGCGGAGAATTAAGAATAAGATTATTCAGGATAGTGAAGAGGTTTTAAAAGTTGGGCACTCTAAATCGCAACCTGTTGTGCAAGAGCTTGCTACTAAAAAAGAAAAAACCGTGGACGATGAATTTGCAACGAAGTTAATAGCTAGAGGTGATTGGAAGTTACCTCCTTTAGGCTTGTTGGAGCAAAATGCAAACAAGATTATTAAAATTGATAAATCTGTTTATTATAAGATATCGGAAGAGTTAGAAGCGCAGCTGAATAACTTCGGCGTTAAAGGTAAAGTCGTAGGTATTGCCCCTGGACCTGTAGTTACAACTTATGAATATGCACCTGCTCCAGGTGTAAAAATAAGTAAAATCGTTGGGTTAGCTGATGATCTTGCACTCGGATTGAAGGCGAAGTCTGTTCGTGTTGTAGGTTCGATCCCAGGAAAAGCAGCTTTAGGGATTGAAATACCAAATGTCGATAGAAATATTGTTTACATAAGAGATTTAATAAGTGCTGAAGATTATCGTAATAATGCTAATAAATTAAGTATAGCATTGGGTTTGGATGTTGTTGGTGTGCTTTCTATGGCTAATCTTGCTAAAATGCCACACCTGCTAATCGCTGGTGCTACAGGTGCTGGTAAATCGGTTGGCATTAATACAATTATTGCCTCCATTTTATATAATGCTACGCCAGAAGAAGTTCGTTTCTTGATGATTGACCCTAAGCGAATAGAATTGTCTGGTTATGAAGGTATTCCCCATTTGTTACATCCTGTCGTAGTTGAGCCTAAGATGGCTTCAAGAGCTTTAAACTGGGCAGTGAAAGAAATGGAGAGAAGGTATAAGCTTTTGGAAGAGGCAAGGGTTAAAAGTTTTGACTCCTATAATGAAAAAGTTGAAGGAGAAAAGCTCCCATACATTGTCATAATTGTTGACGAACTTGCAGATCTCATGATGGTTGCGTCTAAAGATGTGGAAGCGGCAATAGCCAGACTTGCTCAAATGGCAAGAGCTGCAGGTATGCACATTATCCTTGCTACCCAGAGACCTTCTGTTGATGTGTTAACAGGATTAATTAAAGCTAACTTCCCCACCAGAATATCTTTTAAAGTTTCCTCTAAGATAGATTCCCGAACAATTTTAGATTCAGGTGGAGCTGAACAATTACTCGGCGCGGGAGATATGTTGTTTTTGGCACCAGGAACCTCTGATATTACAAGGATTCATGGGGCATATATTTCAGAAAAAGAAACAGCAGCAATTGTTGATTTTCTGAAAGAGCAAGGTGAGAGCAATTATGATGCAACTGTAGTTGAGCAGATTGAAAAAGAAGAAGACCCTGAAAGTGAAGGTTCTGCCAAGGAAGACTATGATGAATTATATGATAAGGCCGTGGCATTTGTGACTGAAACCGGTCATGCCTCAATTTCTTCGGTACAAAGGCGCTTAAGAGTTGGATATAATCGCGCAGCAAGGATGATAGAAGTGATGGAGAAAGAAGGTCTTATAGGTCCAGCTGACGGCTCAAAACCACGGGAAGTCTTGGTTCGTAATGATTATTCTTAAGTTGTAATAATGGTATGGGAAATTTCTTGACAAGAAATTAATTACACACTATAAAAAGGGCTAATCTAATATTCAGATCTTTAGAAGTACTACGTTAGTTACAATAGGATTGTTGAATTAGTCTTTGTTTATCATGGTTTTTGTAACTATGTTGTTAGAGATAGCTTATATAGAAGTACAGGTTTTAGAAAGTATAGTTTAAGTGGGTTTCAAATAGTTTGAAACCACAACAGTTAAAACGAACTGAGGAGGTAGTTTAATGCCAAGTTATGTAGATCCTTCCAAGTGTGACGGTTGTAAGGGCGGCGATAAGACTGCATGTATGTACATTTGTCCTAATGATCTAATGGTTTTAGATAAGGCTGAAATGAAAGCCTATAATCAAGAGCCAGATGGTTGCTGGGAATGTTATTCATGTGTTAAGATTTGCCCTCAGGGTGCTATTTTTGTTCGTGGTTACGATGATTTCGTACCTATGGGCGGACAGGTTCACCCAATGAGAAGTGCTGATTCCATCATGTGGACAGTTAAGTTTCGTAACGGAAATATGAAGCGTTTCAAGTTCCCAGTGCGTACCACCGCTGAGGGTGCTGCTAATGCTTATGCTGGCGAGACTGGTGCTAATCTTGATGACGAGTGTTTGTTGCTTGAGGGTGATCTTCCTTCACCAAAGTAATCACATCTGGATACAGAATAATTTGCAAAAAATCTTTAGTTTAAGGAGATTTAGAAATGGCATTACCAAATAAACCAAAAGGCGAGATCCTCGCTGATGTAAATCCAGAGATCATCGAGCATGATGTAGATTGCTTGATTGTCGGTGGTGGAATGAGTGCTTGTGGTACCGCTTTTGAGATCAAGAAGTGGGCTCCAGCAGACATGAAGATCGTACTAGTAGACAAGGCTTCTCTTGAGCGTTCTGGTGCAGTTGCTCAGGGTCTTTCTGCTATTAACACCTATATTGGTGATAACCCAATTGAGAATTACGTGAAGATGGTACGTAACGATCTAATGGGCGTTGTTCGTGAAGATCTAATTTATGATTGTGGTCGTCACGTAGATGAATCCGTAAAGCTTTTCGAAGAATGGGGTCTCCCTATTTGGAAGAAAGATGCTGATGGCGAAAACATTGATGGTGCAAAGCCTGCTGCAAGCCTCCGTGATGGTGGTACCCCAGTTCGTACTGGTAAATGGCAGATCATGATCAACGGTGAGTCTTATAAGCCGATAGTTGCAGAGCCTGCAGCTAGTGCTCTTGGCGCTGAGAACATCATGGAACGTATTTTTATCGTTAAACTTCTTCTTGATAAGAACAAGCCTAACCAGATTGCTGGTGCAGCAGGTTTCTCTACTCGTGAGAATGCAGTTCACATCTTCCGTTGCAAGACTGCAATGGTAGCTTGTGGTGGTGCGGTTAATATTTTCCGTCCACGTTCTACTGGTGAAGGTAAAGGTCGTGCATGGTATCCAGTATGGAACGCAGGTTCCACCTACACCATGTGTGCTCAGGTTGGTGCTACTCTTACCATGATGGAAAATCGTTTCACCCCAGCTCGTTTTAAAGATGGTTACGGTCCTGTTGGAGCGTGGTTCCTTCTTTTCAAAGCTAAGGTTGCTAATGGTTTGGGTGAATTCTACGCAATGGGAGATGCTGCTAAGGAAGAATTGTCAAAATTCATGCCTTATGGTGCTTCTGCTGTTACACCTACTTGTCTTCGTAATCACTTGATGATCAACGAACTCAAAGAAGGTCGTGGACCAATTTATATGGCTACCGATGTTGCTCTTAATGCTTTTATTGAAGAGCGTCGTGAAGCTGGCATGGACGAAAAATCTCTTAAGAAATTCTGGAAGCATCTTGAATCAGAAGCTTGGGAAGATTTCCTCGATATGTCTGTTGGTCAAGCTGGCCTATGGGCTGGTAGCAACACCGAGCCTGAGAAAGTAGGTTCTGAGATTATGCCAACCGAACCATACATGCTTGGTTCTCACTCTGGTTGTTGTGGAATCTGGGTTTCTGGTCCAGATGAAGCATGGGTACCTGAGATTGCTAATGAGTCTCGTGCTCATAAGTACAAGTGGGGATACAACCGTATGACTACAGTTGACGGTCTTTTCACTGCTGGTGATGGTGTTGGTGCTTCTGGTCATAAGTTCTCATCTGGTGCTCATGCCGAAGGTCGTATTTGTGCTAAGCAAATGGTTAAATTCTGTCGTGATAACGCAGACTATACACCTGAGCTAAAGCAAACTCCTCAAGAGATTGCTGATGAGATTTACGCACCAGTTAAGCGTTACGCAGAATTCGTAGGTCTTTCTACTGCTGAAGATGTGAATCCTAATTATTGCAAGCCTGCAGGTCTAATGATGCGCCTCATGAAAGCTACCGATGAGTATGGTGGTGGTGTTGCGACATACTACATGACTTCTGGTAAACTTTTAAACATCTGTCTAGATCTTCTACAACTTCTTCGTGAAGATGCTGCGAAGATGGCTGCTGGTGATTTACATGAGCTTCTTCGTTGTTGGGAGAACTACCATCGTATCTGGTGTGTTGAGACTCATATTCGTCACATTGAGTTCCGTAAAGAATCTCGTTACCCTGGATTCTATTACCGTTCTGATTTTCCACAAGTTGATGATGAGAATTGGAAGTGTTTTGTAAACTCTACTTTCAACCCATTGACCAGCGAATGGCTTTGTGAGAAAGTTGAGTGTATTAACATCGTTGAGACAGAGCCTTGGATCTAATCCAAATGTTTGACTTAATATGATGTGAAGTGAAAACCTCCAAGGATCATCGCATCCTTGGAGGTTTTTTTTTAATATTTTTTCTTTAGCCAAGAAAAGACTAGCAGGTTCTTTATTTGACTAAAGAAAAAATAAGCAAACGTGTTTTTTAAACACTTGATTTTTAATTTGGTGAATTGCTGAAGCATTAGTGTGGAGGCAAAGCCAATAGATATTATTTTAAGTAATTTAGGGAGGAATGGTATGACTGACGAGCAAGGCACCTCAGGTGCAGTATTGGTCGTAGGCGGTGGTATCTCCGGGCTAACAGCGGCTCTTGAAGCGGCTGAAGTCGGTAATGATGTATTTCTCGTAGAGAAAAGCCCGACTTTTGGCGGACGAGTATCACAATTAAATGAGTATTTCCCAAAACTTTGTCCACCCAGTTGTGGCTTAGAAATTAATTTCCGTCGTGTTAAGGAAAATCGAAAGATTCGCACTTACACAATGACCGAAGTTAAATCTGTATCAGGTCAAGCTGGTAATTATCAAGTTGAACTTGAGATTTCCCCAAGATTTGTAAATAGTAACTGTACAGCTTGTGGCTCATGTGCTGATGCTTGTCCAGATGAGATCGCCAATGAGTTCAACTTTGGCATGAACACCTCAAAGGCAGCTTATCTTCCACATGAAATGGCTTTTCCACGTCGTTTCGTTATCGCTAAAGAAGCATTAAGTGCAGAAGGTGCAGAAGCTGTACAAGGTGCCTGTAAATATGGCGCGGTAGACCTAGATATGCAAGCTGAAACAGTAACAGTTAATGTTGCTTCAGTGATTTGGGCTACTGGTTGGACTCCTTATGACGCTACAAAGATTGATAATCTGAAAGTTGATAGTTCTGATGCAATTGTCACAAATATGATGATCGAACGTATGGCAGCGCCTAGTGGTCCTACTGCAGGCAAGATTCTGCGTCCTGGCGACAATAAAGAACCTGAGTCAATAGCTTTTGTTCAATGTGCTGGTTCCCGTGACGAAAATCATCTTGAATTCTGTTCAGGTGTTTGTTGCATGGCGACCTTCAAGCAGATGACCTATGTTCGTAAGCAGTATCCTGATGCGCAAATATTTGTTTATTATATAGATCTTCGTACTCCTGGCAAGTATGAAAAATTTCGTGCTGAACGTATGGCTGATGGGAAAGCAACTTTTGTAAAAGGTAAAGTTGCCGATATTATCGCTGAAGCTGATGGCGGAGTTACTGTTATTGCAGAAGATGCTGTAACTGGCAACAAAGTAAGTCAAAAGGTTGATATGGCAGTACTTGCGACTGGTATGGAACCAAACCTAGCTGCTGGAGCTCCTGTTGAGCTTAATATAGACAGCAATGGTTTCGTTATTTCAGACGTTGAAAAGGGAATGATTGCAGCTGGTTGTGCTAAGAAAGCCGCTGACGTTGTGACCACTACTCAATCATCCACTGCAGCTGCCTTAAAGGCAATTCAGGTTTCCAGGAGGTAGAACAATGGATAAAAAATATTGCGCATACTTGTGTTCCGGTTGTGGTATCGGGGATGCTCTTGATATGGATGCACTCTCTGCAGTCGTGTCTGGCGAAATGTCTATGGAATGTAAAATCCATGAGTGTCTTTGTGGCGCTGAAGGACAAGCATTCGTTGCTGCTGATATAGCTGGTGGTGTAAACACCGTGGTTATAGGTGCTTGTTCTCCACGAGTTATGATTAAAGAATTTGATTTTGGCGATGACAAAATCACTGTTCGGGCAAATCTACGTGAGCAGGCAGTTTGGTCTGAAGTTAAACCAGCTGAAGGTGAAGAACCTCACGCAGAAGCTGCAGAATTTCTAGCTGAAACTGCTGCTGATTACATGAGAATGGCATGTACCCGTGCTCAAAAGACAGAATTAGCTGAGGCTTTTCAATTAGAAGCCATTAATAAAACAGTTATGGTAATGGGTGGAGGCCTTGCAGGTCTTACAGCAGCTAAAGAAGCTGCTCTCGCTGGTTACAATGTAATTGTAGTTGAAAAAGAAGAAAAACTTGGTGGTAAGGCACTTGGTTGGAGACAAAGTTTTCCTTCACAATCTCCTTGGACTGATCTTGAAGAAAATCCAGTTGCAGCACTTGTAGCTGATGTAACCTCTAATGACAAGATCGAAGTCAAATTATCTACTGAGGTAGCCCGTATTGGCGGTTCTCCAGGTGAATTTAAAGTTACTTTTAAAGATGCTGGAACTACTGGTGAGTGGGATGCTCCTGCTAAAGTTACTGTAGATGAGCAAGACCTTATTGATAAAGGTGAAAAAGAAGATCCAAATGCTGGGCTTCAGGTTTACACCGCTGTTAATGATGCTGCTACTGTTGTAGGTTCTGTTGTTTTGGCAACTGGTTGGAAGCCTGCCGATGTTTCATCGTATGAACATCTTGGACATGGTAAAATACCTAAGGTTGTTACAAATGCTGAATTCGAGAAACTTGCCAAAGAAGGAAAAGTTCCTGCCAATGTTGCTTTTGTTCAAAGCCCAGGTGGTAAGGAAGATGATAGTGACTTTCCATACTGTAACTCTGTAACCTCAATGGTTGCTCTAAAGCAAGCTCAGTATGTGTGTCAAGATAATGAAGACGGTAAAGCATACATTCTTTACCAACATATGCGTACTCCTGGTCATATGGAATTGTTCTACAAAAATACTCAGCTTAATGATGGTATTTTCTTTACCAAAGCTGCGGTTACAAAGGTAGAAGAAGGTTCTGACGGATTGGTAGTTACTGCCGAAGATACATTACTAGGCGAAAACTTAGAGTTAGATGTTGATATGGTAGTTCTTGCTGCTGGTATGGTTCCAACCACTGCAACTGAAAACACCATTAATCTTGCTTATCGTCAAGGACCTGCTTTTTCTGACCTTGATCTTTTTGATGGTTATGCTGATTCTCACTTCATCTGTTTCCCATACGAAACTCGCCGAACTGGTGTTTACGCCTGTGGTGGTGTTCGTAAAGCTGAAACCATGGATGAGACCATTGATGATGCAACTGGTGCAGCACTAAAAGCAATTCAGTGTATTGAATCTGCTGATCGTGGAGTTGCAGTTCATCCACGTTCTGGCGATGCAACTTTCCCTGAGTTTTTTATGCAACGTTGTACTCAGTGTAAACGTTGTACTGAGGAATGTCCTTTCGGCGCTCTTGATGATGATGAGAAGGGAACACCGCTTCCTAATCCAACACGCTGTCGCCGTTGTGGTACCTGTATGGGTGCTTGTCCTGAACGTATCATTGGTTTTAAAGACTACAATGTCGATCTTATTGGTTCTATGGTTAAGGCTATCGACGTACCAGAAGACGATGATGATCGCCTCCGTGTTGTTGTTTTTGTTTGTGAAAACGATGCTTACCCAGCGCTTGATATGTCTGGAATGCGTCGAAATGGATTAAATCATATGGTTCGATTCATCCCAGTTCGATGTCTTGGATCTGTTAATATGGCTTGGGTTCGTGATGCTCTTTCTGCTGGTATGGATGGTGTTATGCTTCTCGGTTGTACCTATGGTGATGACTATCAGTGTCACTTTGTTAAAGGTTCTGAGATTGCTAATAAGCGTATGGAGAATATCGGTGATACACTATCAACTCTCGGTTTAGAGCCAGAGAGATGTGCCTCAGAGCAGGTTGCTATTACTGACTATGATAAAATTCCACAGATTATCAATGACTTTGTAGAAGAAATTGTAGATATGGGACCAAATCCATTCAAAGGCTTCTAAACCTGATGTTATCAAAGCCGTATCTCTTTTAGCGAGATGCGGCTTATTATATTAGTATAAATTTCATTGGTTAGTTGATAATACAGGAGATATAGAATGAAAGTTAAACCAGATTTACAGTTTATCAAAGACTTGAAAGGAGCTGGTGGTGATACTCTGAAAAAGTGTTATCAGTGTGCTACATGCTCAGTCATGTGTCCATTGTCAACAGAGGATAAGCCATTTCCTAGAAAAGAAATGATTTGGTCTCAGTGGGGCTTAAAAGACAAATTAATCGCAGATCCAGATGTATTTCTTTGTCATCAATGTGGTGATTGTACTGCGAATTGTCCTCGTGGAGCAAGACCAGGCGATGTTCTTGGTGCAATTAGAGCGGCAGCATATGCAGAATATGCATGGCCTAAGCCACTAGGAAAACTTTGTTCATCAGCAAAAGGTTTACCAGTGATGGTTGGCATTCCTGTTGTTGTGTTTATCACGATGATTCTCCTATCTATGAGCTTTTTGTCTACAGACTTCATGGTTTCAGGATTCGCTTTACCAGATAACGAAACTTTCGCTAAAGTTGGTTATACACAGTTCTTTGGCGTTTGGGAATTCCATTGGTATGCTAAAAATATTGCCTTTATTGCCGGGCCAATGTGTGCCGCCTTGGGAATAGCTTTATTTGCCGCTGGTATGGGTGTTTTTAAACTCTGGAATAGAATGAGCGCAGAGGCAAATATCACTGCTCCCTACCGCCCATCAATTGTCCAATTTGTCAGAGATTTTTACTGGCCTGCAGCGTTAGAAATTTTCAAACACAACCGTTTTAACGAATGTGGTGATCAGCATGTGCGTGTTAAAGGACACAAGCCTTTGATGTTCGCATTTTTCTTTCTTGCATTCACTACTTGTTGGACATTGTTTAGACAAGATGTTCTTGGTTTATTCTGGCCTGAATATCATGGACCTCTACCACTAACTGATTTAGTTAAGGTAGGTGCAAATATTGCTGGTTTTGCCCTTATTTACGGTGTATTTGTTCTTTGGACAAATCGTAAACGAAGTGAAAAAGAAAATGGAACTAAAGCAACATTTTATGACTGGTTTCTTCTTTGGATCATCGCTGCTGTCGGTATTACAGGTTTAGGAGCGGAATTCATACGTTGGGCCAATCTACCACTTGCTGGTTATATTGTTTATTTCTTGCATTTAGTTTCTATTTTTATGTTATTCTTTTATCTTCCATATACAAAGTTTGCACATATTATTTATAGAACCGTAGCAATGACTTTCGAGAAATACAGAGAGAGTGCTTTTGTTAAGAGCCCAATTAATGACTAATTGACTCTTGCGCAAATCGGCAGCTGTTAAAGGGATATTTCATAAATTGAAATATCCCTTTTTTTATTGTTTCTGTAAAAGGTTGAACACCCCGTCTTTCAGACGGGTAGCATTTTGCTAGCAGTTGTTTTATACTTTTTTGCATGAAATATCGTCAAGGTAGCTATACCAATATAAAATTGAATATCATTTTGTCTGGGCCACTAAGTATCGTTATCATGTTCTTGATGGAGATATTGCTCTTCGAGTTATAGAGTTGGTTCGTCAAACATGTGATCAATTTGATATTGATTAATTAAACCGGCCTAGCCGGTATTGCTGGACTTTCAGTCCGCGATGTGAAACCCATCGACTTCTAGTCGGTGGTTGTTTAGTGTTAATAATTATTAATTTAAATTGTAAATACCTGATTATCTGATGGTTTAATTACCAAACGAGAAAAAAGATGATTAAAGGCAAAAAATAGGTTGAACTAGAGCTTAATAATAGGTATATTCCTCAACCTTACGGGCTGGCGTAGCTCAATTGGTAGAGCACCTGATTTGTAATCAGGATGTTGCGGGTTCAAGTCCCATCGTCAGCTCCAATTTAAATAAATAAAGAAAAATACTTTACAAAGAAAAAGTATGAGTGTATAACGTGTCACCCATTAAAATGGTGATTCAAATAAGTGGAGGGGTTCCCGAGTGGCCAAAGGGAACAGACTGTAAATCTGTCGGCTCAGCCTTCGAAGGTTCGAATCCTTCCCCCTCCACCACTTCTTTTTTTTAGTAACTTAGCGGGAATAGCTCAATGGTAGAGCATCAGCCTTCCAAGCTGAGGGTTGCGAGTTCGAGTCTCGTTTCCCGCTCCATTTTTTTTGTTGATGTGTTTTCGCCCACATAGCTCAGTTGGTAGAGCGCATCCTTGGTAAGGATGAGGTCACCGGTTCAAATCCGGTTGTGGGCTCCACATGACGTTAATAGATAATAGAAAAATCTGAACTTTTTCAATGGCCTAGGAGACAGGAAGATGGCAAAGGAAAAATTTGAAAGAACTAAGCCGCATGTTAATGTAGGAACCATTGGTCACATTGATCATGGTAAAACCACTTTGACCGCTGCAATTACTCGTGTACTTTCTACTAGGGGGCAAGCCGCTTTCACTGATTTTAGTGATATTGATAAGGCGCCTGAGGAAAAAGAACGTGGGATTACCATTGCCACCGCGCACGTTGAATATGAGACGTTAGCTCGTCATTATGCTCACGTAGATTGTCCAGGTCACGCTGATTATATTAAGAACATGATTACTGGTGCTGCTCAGATGGACGGTGCTATTCTTGTTGTTGCTGCAACAGATGGTGCTATGCCTCAGACTCGTGAACATATCTTGCTTGCTCGTCAAGTTGGTGTTCCAGCTATTGTTGTATTCTTGAACAAATGTGACATGGTAGACGATGATGAACTTATTGAGTTAGTTGAGATGGAGCTTCGTGAGCTTCTTGATGACTATGAGTTCCCAGGCGACGATGTACCATTTGTACATGGTTCTGCTCTTCTTGCTCTTGAAAATCCAGAAGATGAAGATAAGGCTGCTTGTATTTGGAATCTAATGGAACAAGTTGATACTTATATACCAGAGCCAGAGCGTGATGTTGATCAGCCTTTTTTGATGCCTGTTGAGGATGTATTCTCCATTTCAGGTCGTGGAACTGTTGCAACTGGCCGTATTGAGCGTGGTATTCTTAAGGTTGGCGAAGAGATTGAAATCGTTGGTGTTAAAGATACTCAGAAAACCACCTGTACTGGTGTAGAGATGTTTCGCAAGCTTCTTGATGAAGGTCAAGCTGGCGATAACATTGGTGCTCTTCTACGTGGTGTTAAGCGTGAAGACATTGAGCGTGGTCAAGTTTTATCAGCACCAGGTTCAATTAATCCACACACCAAGTTTAAGGCTGAGTGTTATATCCTAGGTAAAGATGAGGGTGGACGTCATACACCTTTCTTTAACGGATATCGTCCACAGTTCTATTTCAGGACAACAGACGTAACAGGTGTTGTGAACTTACCAGAAGGTACCGAGATGGTAATGCCTGGTGATAATGTTGCAATTGAGGGTGTGCTAATTACTCCGATCGCAATGGATGCAGGACTTCGTTTCGCTATCCGTGAGGGTGGACGAACCGTAGGTGCTGGCGTTGTTAGCGAGATTGTAGAGTAATTTAGTTTCGCATGATTTTGGGCTTCATTCTTTGAGGATGAAGCCTTCATATATAGGAAGATTTAATGAGAGATATAATTACCTTGGCTTGTGGTACTTGTAAGCGTAGAAACTATACAACCACAAAGAACAAGAAAAATACTCCAAATAAGCTAGAGCTTAATAAGTATTGCCCTTTCTGTAGGAGTCATACTCCTCATAAAGAGACCAAATAATTTAATTGCAGGCCAGTAGCTCTAATTGGTAGAGCGCCGGATTCCAAATCCGGATGTTGGGGGTTCGAGTCCCTCCTGGCCTGCCATTTTTTGTTGTGGTCTTTTGTTCGTAGAGGGCCTTTTTTAGTTTTATTTTCGCAGTATAAAGATAGGTTTATGTTATGGCAGCGAAGACAAATAAAAAAAGCAGTAAAAAGCAAAAACAGTTAGCTAAAATTGAAGAAAAAACATCTTTTTCTATCAGCGATACTAAAAATTTCTTCCTAGATGTAAAAAAAGAATTTTTTAGAATTGCCTGGCCTGAAAAAAAAATGACTCTTGGTTTAGCTGGAATTGTAATTGTTTTTGCTGGTGTAATGTCAATTTATTTAGGCAGCGTAGATTTTGCCCTAGGTAAGCTTGTTTCTTATGTACTTGGCTAGTTTTGTTACCGGTCAATTGTAGATATTAATTATCTGAGAAAGTAAAAAGTCATGGCAATACAATGGTATATATTGCAAGTCCACTCCGGCTTTGAAGAAAAAGTTAAGTTGACTTTAGAGGAAAGAATTAAGAAAGACTCTCTTGAGGATTACTTCGGTCAGATTCTTGTTCCCACTGAGCAAATAGTAGAGATGGTTAAAGGCTCGCGAAAAACTTCGACAAGAAGATTTTTCCCGGGCTATATGCTTGTTAGTATGGAACTAAATGACCAAACTTGGCACACGATTCACGAGAATATGCCTAGAGTAGTTGGGTTTGTTGGGGATGATAAGAATCCAATTCCAATAACTGACGAAGAAGCCGGTAAGATTATTGCTCGTATTCAAGATGGTTCTGAAAGACCGCGCCCTAAGGTTATATTTGATGTTGGTGAAAATGTCCGAGTTATTGATGGTCCTTTTGCTAACTTTCAAGGTACAGTTGATGAAGTTTTTCCTGACAAAGGTCGTGTTCGAGTGATGGTATCCATTTTCGGTCGCGAAACCCCAGTTGAGTTGGAATTCGTCCAGGTTTCAAATACCTAAAAATTGTTTTCCTTCTTTTTATAAAAAAGGAGGAGGTTGGAATCTGACTTTTTATTAGTCGGATTCTTTTGTTTTGATAATAGTATTAGTTGGAGTAATAAAATGGCCAAAAAAGCAATGGCATACATTAAATTACAGATTCCAGCAGGTAAGGCTAATCCGTCTCCACCTGTAGGTCCGGCACTTGGTCAGCACGGTGTCAATATCATGGAATTCTGTAAAGCATTTAATGCAAAGACACAATCTATGGGTGATACAATTGTACCTGTAGTTATCACAGTGTATCAGGATCGTTCTTTTAGTTATATCACCAAGACTCCACCAGCAGCAGTTTTGTTGTTGAAGGCTGCTAATATCGCAAAGGGTTCCGGTAACCCAAAGAGTGAGCGTGTTGCAGAAATTGGCATGGATAAAATTAAAGAGATTGCGGAAATCAAAATGCCTGATTTAAATGCATATGATCTAGACGCTGCTTGCAAAATTATTGAAGGTACTGCCCGTAGTGCAGGTATCACAGTAGTTAAGTAAGATTTAATCTATTTTTTTGTAGTATCTTAGAAAATTAAATTACTGCCGGCAGGGTAACCTGTTCAGTGTAGGAGGCTAATATGCCGAAAAGAGGCAAGAATTATAAAAAAGCGATCGAGACTGTAGATAGATTGCAGGCTTATACTCTCGAAGAAGCAGTCAAAAAAGTTCTCGACGCTAGTTATGTGAAATTTGACGAGACATTTGATATTGCACTTAAATTAGGTGTAGATCCACGTCATGCAGATCAAATGATTCGTTCTTCTCTCGTTCTTCCCCATGGTACTGGTAAAGTTACCCGAGTCCTTGTTTTTGCTAAAGGACCAAAAGAAGCTGAAGCTTTAGAAGCTGGAGCCGATTTTGTTGGTGGAGACGATTTAGTAGAAAAAATTAAAGGCGGATGGCTAGAGTTTGATAAAACTGTAGCTACTCCTGATATGATGGGTACAGTTGGTAAAATTGGTCGTGTTCTAGGACCAAGGAATCTTATGCCTAATGCTAAATTAGGAACTGTTACTTTTGATCTTGCTAATGTTATTAAAGATATCAAAGGCGGCAAGGTTGACTTCAAAGTTGATAAAAATGGTGTTCTTCACGCTGGAATTGGCAAAATATCCTTTGGAGCCGATAAGCTTTTAGAAAATGCAACTGCTTTTATTGAAAAGATTATTCAGTTGAAGCCAGCATCAAGCAAAGGTGTTTACCTTAAAAGTGTTGTTATTAGTTCAACAATGGGACCTGGTGTAAAACTTGATCCTATTCACCTAAGAGCACTTGTTAAGTAAATATAGTAGTAATTAGTCGAAGACAGTGGGGACGAAAGTTTAATCGCTTAGTAAAGCGTCCTACCGAGATGAATACCAGAATTGTATTATTCCGGTTAGTGGTTTTGCCACTCTCATGTAGCTACTGATTCGAATATCAGAAACCTATACATCTAAAGGAGGAGTACTTTGAATCGTGATGAAAAAGCGGGACTCATCTCCCAGCTAAATGATAATTTTAGCAGGGCGAAGTTGTCTGTTGTTGCTGATTATTGCGGCTTGAAAGTATCCGAATTACAACAAATCAGGAAGGAACTGAGGGAATGTGATTCAGAAATTCGAGTTGCCAAGAATACTCTCCTTAAAAGAGCTGTCGCAGATACCGGTTGTGAAGTGCTAGGAGATGACTTTACGGGTACCACTGCAGTAGTAACTGCGTATTCTGATCCAGTTGGCCCTGCTAAGATTCTTAGCGCCTTTGCCAAAGATCATGAAAAATTCGTAGTACGTGCGGCTGTTCTTGAGGGAGAAAAAATTGGTGCTGATCGTTTGGAAGCACTTTCCAAACTACCAAGCAAAGAAGTTCTACTTGGTCAGTTACTGTCAACATGGAACAATGTACCTACAGGTCTTGTTCAAGTGCTTACAGGTGTGCCTCGCACATTCGTTTACGCACTACAGGCAGTTAAAGAGCAAAAAGAGCAACAGTAAATTATTTACTGACTTAATCGGAATATTTAAAACATAAAGAGGTTGTTGTCATGGCTGTAACTAAAGAAGATGTAATTGATTTTATCGCTAATATGTCTGTACTTGAGCTTTCTGAACTAATCGGTGAGTTCGAAGAAAAATTTGGTGTTTCTGCGGCAGCTCCTGTAGCTGTAGCAGCTGCTGGTGGTGATGTTGCTGCTCCTGCTGAAGAGAAGACCGAATTTGACGTTATCCTAGCTGGCGCTGGAGATCAAAAGATCAAGGTAATTAAAGAAGTTCGTGGAATCACAGGTCTTGGTCTTAAAGAAGCTAAAGCTCTAGTTGAATCTGCTCCTACTCCTCTTAAAGAGGGTGTTACTAAGGATGAAGCAGAAGAGATGAAAGCTAAGATTGAAGCTGTAGGAGCAACCGTAGAAATCAAATAATTTGAAATTTACAGTTGTAGCATATGCCCTTATGCATATGCTCTTAAGTAGTACAAAACACGCTTCAGGTTTTCCTGTAGCGTGTTTCGCTTTTTTATAGCGAACGATTAATATTTCAGGAAAAGTACGTGAAAACTTACACATAGGTTCTTGGCTGATCTTGTTTTTGGGTTATTGCTGGTTTACTATGAAGGTTATATCTATGAGAATTATTGCCAAGTCTTTTGGCTGTATGCTTATATTTTGTACCTATTGTAAAGTTATTTTCCACCTCAGCCTTTTTAGAGGCAACACAATTTATTCCACTCCTTTACGATGCGGTTGGATGTGAGCAATCACCTCAACTATGTTTCACTGTTGTTTATCAACACACTTATCGTAACGAATTAACCAGGCTATATCGAGGACGACTATGGAAAGAGTTAGAAAGAATTTTGCCACTGCTGATAATGTACTTGAACCACCACATCTAATTTCTATGCAGCGCGTTTCCTATGAGGGCTTTTTACAAATTGACCGCACTCCTGAGGAAAGAGAAGATGTTGGTTTACAGGCAATTCTTAAGAATATTTTCCCGATTAATGATTTTAACGGTCTGTGTTCCTTAGAATTTTTAAAGTATAAATTTGGCGAGCCCAAATATACAGTTCAGGAGTGTCAGCAACGTGGTATGAGTTATGAGATACCACTCAAGATTGTTGTCCGTCTGATCACTTTTGATGTTGATGAGGAAACTGGTGTTCAAACTATCAGGGATATGAAAGAGCAAGAAGTTTTTCTTGGCTCTTTGCCCCTTATGACCGCTGACGGTGTTTTCGTTGTTAATGGTACTGAACGTGTAATTGTTTCTCAACTTCAGAGGTCTCCAGGACTTTTTTACAGTCATGATAATGGTAAGAGTCACGCTAGTGGAAAGCTACTGTACTCTGCTAGAATTATCCCTGTACGCGGTTCATGGATTGATCTAGAATTTGACATCAAAGATGTCTTACATGTACGGATAGACCGTAGAAGAAAATTCCCAGTTACCACCTTACTAAAGGCTCTTGGATACACTGGTGAAGAACTTCTCCGCGAATTCTATTCTGTTGAAAAAATAAAATTTGATGGCACCGACTATTGGGTTGAGTTTGTAGATGAACACCTAAAAGGATCGCGTCTAGAGTTCGATTTAATCAGCCCGAAAGATGGAGAAGTTATTGGTAAACAAGGTAAAAAAGTTTCCCAAAGCCTCTGTCGAAAAATTGCTGATGCTGGCATTGAGTTTATTAAAGTCTCTAAAGAAGCAGTACTTGGAAAAGTATTGTCTGATAAGATAGAGATATCTGGTCAAGAAGATCCTCTTTACCTTGCTAATACTGAAGTTACCGAATTAGTTCTAGATACCTTCATTGAATCAGGTATCAATGAGTTTCAAACTTTATATATTGATGGAGTTAAGTACTCAAGATCTTTTAGTCAGACTTTAGCTCTTGATAAGGTGACTACCTCTGAAGAAGCATTATTAGAGATTTACCGCCGATTACGTCCATCAAGTCCTCCAACAATCGAGATTGCAGAAACATTTTTTGAAAATCTATTTTTCAATGGTGACCTGTATGATCTTTCCGAAGTAGGGCGTTATAAAATTAATGCTCGTTTGGGACTTGAGACTCCAATTGAACATTGTGCTCTAACCAGAGAAGACGTTATCCATGCTGTACGTTATCTAGTTCGATTGAAAGATAACCAAGGTGAAATTGATGATATCGATCACTTAGGTAACAGACGTGTTCGTACTGTAGGTGAGTTGGTAGAGAATCAGTATCGTATGGGTCTTGTACGTATGGAACGTGCTATTAAAGAGCGCATGACCTTGCAAGATATAGAGACCTTGATGCCGCATGATCTTATTAATCCAAAGCCAATTTCGGCAGCGATTAAAGAGTTTTTTGGTACCTCTCAGCTATCTCAATTCATGGATCAAACAAATCCACTTTCTGAGGTTACTCATAAGCGTCGACTTTCTGCTTTGGGACCCGGCGGACTTTCCCGTGAAAGAGCTGGTTTTGAAGTACGTGATGTCCATGTAACTCATTATGGTCGTATTTGTCCGGTTGAAACACCAGAGGGACCAAATATTGGTCTTATCGTTTCCCTTGCAACCTATGCCAAAGTGAACCAGTATGGTTTCATTGAAACACCTTATCGCAAGGTTGATAACAAAATTGTTTTAGATGAGATTAAATACCTCAGTGCTTTGCAAGAGCAGAAACAATTTATTGCTCCAGCCTTACTACCAAAAGAAGATGATAGAGTTACCATCGCTGAAGGTAATCATATTGTTCGTGAAGAGGGCGAGGTTCTTACGGTTACAGCAGATAAGATCACTTATATGGATATTGCTCCTAATCAAATGATTTCTGTTGCCGCTTCTCTCGTGCCATTTCTAGAAAACGATGATGCTAACCGTGCTCTAATGGGATCGAACATGCAGCGTCAAGCTGTACCATTACTTCGAACTGCCGCGCCACTTATTGGTACTGGTATGGAGAAGTATGTTGCTCACGATTCTGGTGCTTGTCTTATTAGTGCCGGTGAAGGTATTGTTGAAGAGTGTGATTCCAATAGAATTGTTGTGCGTTATGATAGGCCTGGTGTCGATGGATATGATACTGGTGTTGCCGTTTATCGACTTGTTAAATATAAAAAATCGAATCAGAACACCTGCTTTACCCAAAGCCCAGCCATTCTCCCTGGAACTAAAGTAAAGAAGGGAACCCTTCTTGCTGATGGGCCGAGTTGTGAAGAAGGTGAGTTGGCTCTAGGTAAAAATATAACAGTTGCATTTATGCCTTGGCGTGGCTTTAACTTTGAGGATTCTATTCTTGTCAATGAAAAACTCTTAAAGGAAGACACCTATACTTCAATTCATATTGAAGTCTTCGATACCATGGCTCGAGATACCAAGTTAGGTAAAGAAGAGATCACCCGTGATATTCCTAATGTATCAGAGGAAACTCTCCGCAACCTTGATGATTCTGGTATTGTCCGCATCGGTGCTGAGATAAAAGCTGGTGATACTTTAGTTGGAAAAGTTACCCCTAAAGGTGAAACTGTTCTTTCTCCAGAAGAAAAGTTACTACGTGCTATCTTTGGTGAAAAGGCTCAAGACGTTAAAGATTCCAGTCTTCGAGTGCCGCCAGGTGTAACTGGTGTTGTTATTGATGCCAAAGTTTTCTCTCGTAAAGGTGTCGATAAGGATGAACGATCATTAATGATCGAAGATCTTGAGATTGAAAAACTTGAAAACGATTGCCGAGATGAATTAAGAAGCCTTAAAAAAGCAGTTTGCCGTGAAATTGGTGAATTAATTGAAGGTCGTACTGCCAAGCAAGATATCCTGGCCAAAGATGGTTCAGTTGTTGTCGCACTTGGAAAGAAGATTCAAGCAAATGATGCTGTAGCCATTGGGTTCCATAGTCTTCGCGAAATTGATTTCTCGGAAAAAGCGAAATACACCGATCGTATCGAAGATGCTGCTGAGCGTTATATTAAGCAGGCTGAGGTTATAAGTTCTCGCTATGGTGGTATTATCGAGCGTCAGAAGAAAGGTGATGATCTGCCTCCTGGTGTTGTAAAAATGGTTAAAGTCTATGTTGCCACTAAGCGCAAGCTATCTGTAGGTGATAAGATGGCTGGCCGTCACGGTAACAAAGGTGTTGTGTCAAGACTTCTCCCAGAAGAGGATATGCCTTATTTTGCTGATGGTTCAACTGTAGAGATTGTTCTTAATCCTCTCGGTGTGCCTTCTCGTATGAATGTTGGACAGATTTTGGAAGTCCATCTAGGATTTGCAGCGAAGAAGCTTGGTGAACAGCTGGAGAAATTATCTGAGCAATTCGCAGTGAAAGAAATCAAAGCCAAAATTCAGGCTGTGTTTTCTGAAGCAGAAGCTAATGCAATCATAGAAGGTAAAAGCGATTCTGATCTTGTTGAATGGGCTTATCGTCATCGTAAGGGTCTTCATATGGCTACACCTGTTTTTGATGGAGCTGAAGAGTCACAAATTCGAAGCTTATTAGTCGAAGCTGGAATTGATGAAGTTGGACAAAGTCAACTGTATGATGGCTTAACTGGTGAACCTTTTGATAACCTGGTTACAGTTGGTGTGATGTATATGTTAAAACTTCATCACCTTGTTGATAACAAAATCCATGCTCGTTCTACTGGTCCTTACTCTCTTGTAACCCAGCAACCACTTGGTGGTAAAGCTCAGTTTGGTGNNGGGCAATGGAAGCATATGGTGCTGCTTATACCCTGAAAGAATTTTTGACCGTTAAATCTGATGACGTTGAAGGTCGTACAACTATGTACGAGCGAATCGTTAAAGGAAACAATTTCCTAACGACTGGTCTACCAGAATCGTTCCATGTTCTTGTTAAAGAACTACAAGGACTTTGTTTGAATATGGAACTTATTGAAGAATAGGAAAATCAGTCATTGTCGCAAGTTTTTTAGCTTGCGACCTGATCTCTTCATGGCTCCTAGAAGTGTCATGTAACTTAGGAGCAAACCCTACAACCTGTAGAAGAGGTGATTTCGTGGAAGAGTTATTTAATTTTTTTAAAAAGCCAAAAGGGCCAGCAAAATTTAATAAGGTCAAAATTTCTCTGGCTTCCCCAGAGCAGATTATTGACTGGTCCCATGGTGAGGTTAAAAAGCCTGAGACGATTAATTATAGAACATTCAAGCCAGAACGTGATGGTCTTTTTTGTGCCAAAGTTTTCGGTCCTGTAAAGGATTTTGAATGTAATTGTGGTAAGTACAAACGCATGAAGCACAGGGGTGTTGTCTGTGAAAAATGTGGTGTTGAAGTAATACAATCTAAAGTACGTCGTGAGCGTTTAGGTCATATAGCCTTAGCTGCTCCAGTTGCTCATATTTGGTTTTTAAAGAGTCTCCCAAGTAAGATTGGTGCAGTCTTGGATATGACCTTGAAGCAACTAGAAAAGATTTTATATTTCGAACAATATGCAGTTGTTGAGTCAGATGTAGATGAGTTACCAAAAGGTACTCTTCTAACTGAAGAAAAATATCGTATTGCGCTCGGTGAGTATCCTGGTCAGTTCCGCGTAGGAATTGGTGCAGAAGCTATTCGTGAATTGCTAGCATCTATCAATCTAATTGAACTAGCTAAAGAGCTTCGTGCTGATATGGCTAGTACAAGCTCACAAACTAAACGTCTTAAGTATGGTAAACGTTTGTTTGTTACAGAAGCTTTTCGTGATTCAGGTAACCGTCCTGAGTGGATGATTTTGCAAGTTATTCCAGTGCTTCCACCAGATCTTCGTCCACTTGTGCCTCTTGAAGGTGGTCGTTTTGCGACTTCTGATTTAAATGATTTATATCGCCGAGTTATTAATAGAAATAACCGATTAAAAAGATTACTAGAATTAGATGCACCTGATATCATTATCCGAAATGAAAAGAGAATGTTACAGGAATCTGTTGATGTTCTTTTTGATAATGGTCGTCGTGGTCGAGTAATTACCGGTGCTAATAAGCGTCCACTGAAATCACTTTCAGATATGCTTAAAGGTAAGCAGGGTCGATTTCGTCAGAATCTGTTAGGTAAACGTGTTGATTACTCTGGTCGTTCGGTAATTGTTGTAGGACCTCATCTTCGTTTGCATCAGTGTGGTATTCCTAAGAAAATGGCTCTTGAGTTATTCAAGCCATTTATCTATAACCGCCTAGAAAGAAAAGGCCTTGTTACCACCATTAAATCAGCCAAGAAAATGGTTGAGAAAGGTGCCAAGGAGGTTTGGGATGTTCTGGAAGAAGTTGTTACCGAATACCCAGTTATTCTTAACCGAGCTCCAACTCTTCATAGGCTTGGAATGCAGGCTTTTGAGGCAGTACTGATTGAAGGTAAGGCAATTCGTTTACACCCACTTGTTTGTATGGCATTTAATGCTGACTTTGACGGTGATCAGATGGCGGTACACGTACCTCTCTCTGTTGAAGCACAGGTAGAAGCGCGTGTTTTGATGATGTCTACCAACAATATTTTGTCACCAGCAAATGGTGAGCCTGTAATTATTCCTTCTCAGGATATTGTTCTAGGTCTTTATTATATGACCCGTGAAAGAATTAATGTTTTAGGAGAAGGACGGGTATTTTCATCAGTAGACGAAGCCATCATCTCTTATGATCATGAGGAAACTCATTTACAGGCAAGAGTAAAGGTAAGAAGGGAAGAGGGTATTGTTGAAACTACTATGGGTAGAATTATCCTTGGTGAGCTAGTTCCTAAGTCTGTGCCTTTTGAAGAAGTAAATAAGGTAATGACTAAGAAAGCCCTAGCTACCCTAATTGACTATTCTTACCGCCAAGCTGGAACCAAAGATACAGTAATTCTTGCTGATCGACTTAAAGATACCGGTTATGAATATGCCACCCGTGCTGGAATATCTATCTGTATCAATGATATGAGAATTCCACTGACCAAGGAAGATTTGGTCGAAAAGGCTGAGCAGAATGTGTTGGATGTTGAAGAACAATATTCAGGTGGTCTTATTACAGCAGGTGAAAAATACAACAAAGTAATCGATATTTGGTCTAAAGTTTCAGAAGATGTTGCAAATGAAATGATGGATGAAATCAAGGTCGAGTATGTCCGTGATAAAGATAATAATCTTATTGAGACACCAAGTTTTAATTCGATTTTTATTATGGCTGATTCTGGTGCTCGTGGATCTAGAGATCAGATTCGTCAGCTTGCTGGTATGCGTGGTCTTATGGCTAAACCTTCCGGTGCCATTATTGAGACGCCAATTAAAGCGAATTTTCGCGAGGGTCTTGGTGTGTTGGAATATTTTATCTCAACTCACGGTGCTCGTAAAGGTCTTGCGGATACTGCACTTAAAACTGCTAACTCTGGATATCTTACCAGACGACTTGTTGATGTTGCACAAGAGTCAACAATCGTTATGAAAGATTGCATGACCCTTGATGGTATTGTAGCTGAACCGCTTATGGATGGTGGTGAGATAATAGTACCTCTTGCTGATCGTATTCTTGGACGAATAGTTCAAGAGGATCTTATTGACCCATTTACTGGGGAAGTTCTTGTTGAAGCAGGCGTTGAAATTGATGAAGATCTAACCGATGTGATCGTGGAAGCAGGTATTGATAAGGTGATGATTCGTTCGGTTCTAACCTGTCGAGCTAAGCGTGGTGTATGTGCTGCCTGTTATGGTCGAGATCTTGGTCGTGGCCATCTAGTTAACCAGGGTGAAGCTGTTGGAGTAATTGCAGCTCAGTCTATTGGTGAGCCAGGTACTCAGCTAACAATGCGTACTTTCCATATTGGTGGTACAGCTTCTCGTTCTGTTGAGCAGGCCGAAATTAGGACCCACATTGGTGGTAGCGTTCACTTTAACAACCTCCATGTCGTTGAAAACTCTGAAGGTGTTAAGATTGTAATGAATCGAAATGCTGAACTTATTATTAAGGATGAGTTGGGTCGCGATAAAGAAAAGTTTAAGGTTAACTATGGTGCCCAGCTATATGCCAAGGAAGGTGACGTTGTAGAACGTGATACAGTCCTTGCCGAGTGGGATGCTTATACTATTCCAATTGTGGCAGAAGTTGGTGGTAAAATCCGTTATGGTGATGTTTTCGA
Source organism: Desulfotalea sp. (assembly GCA_051531995.1). Taxonomy (GTDB): domain Bacteria; phylum Desulfobacterota; class Desulfobulbia; order Desulfobulbales; family Desulfocapsaceae; genus Desulfotalea. The sequence continues at coordinate 209,074 of JAOPTU010000001.1, read as the reverse complement.
GGGTGTTACCATGCAGGAGAAAGTTGATCCTGTAACAGGTAAATCTTCCAAGGTTATTGTTCACTCTTCATCTGCTGCCGCGATGACTCCACGTATTAGTGTGAAAAATGATAAGGGTCGTACTGTAAAAATTCCAGGAACTGAAGTTTTTGCTAGATATAGTTTACCTGTAGGGTCTATTATTACAGTTAACGAAGGAGATGAAATTAAACCTGGTACAATAGTAGGTAAGATTCCTCGTGAAACTTCGAAAACTAAGGATATTACAGGTGGTCTGCCAAGGGTAGCTGAGCTATTCGAAGTTAGAAAGCCAAAAGATCCTGCGATTATTACCACAATTGACGGTAAGGTTAGTTTTGGTAAAGAGCTTAAAGGGAAACGCCGTGTAGTTGTAACACCAGAATATGGACAACCCCTTGAGTTTCTTGTTCCTAAGGCAAAGCATATCATTGTGCATGAAGGCGACTATGTGCAGGCTGGTGAGCCGTTAATGGAGGGTACAATTGTTCCTAATGACATCCTTGCTGTTCTTGGTGTTAAGGCACTTGCTAAGTTCTTAGTAAATGAAATTCAAGAAGTTTATCGTTTACAAGGTGTTAAAATAAACGATAAGCATATTGAAGTTATTGTTCGTCAAATGCTTAAACGTGTACATATCACCAAAGCGCATGACTCTAAGTTCATGATCGGCGAAAACGTTGAATGGTGGAAGTTTGAAGCAGAAAGAGATCGTCTTATTGCCGAAGGTAAGAAACCTGGTGTGGCAGAGCCATTGTTGCTTGGTGTTACCAAGGCTTCTCTTTCAACAGAAAGTTTTATTTCTGCGGCTTCCTTCCAGGAAACCACAAAGGTTCTAACCAATGCAGCCATGTCTGGTCGTGTTGATAATCTTGCAGGATTAAAAGAAAATGTCATCATGGGACGTTTAATTTCTGCTGGTACAGGGCTGTAATATACAGATCCTGTATTTGCTAAAATGTTGTTTTTTTAGTTTTATGCTTGACACTGCGGCGACGTTAGGGTAAAAAACTCTATTTTGCATTCAAGAAATGCAAATTGTCAAAGTGTCAACGCACTTTGTTTATGCGGACTCAATTAGGTGTTAAAGTTAAGTCGTAAGAGTCCATCCATAGTTGTTCTCATTTGTTTAATGAGGATAAAAGTTTATAGCTCAGTAAAACAGGAGTGGTAGAGAATGCCAACAATCAACCAGCTTGTAAGAAAGGGACGTAAGAAGGCAGTTAAAAAGTCTAAAGTCCCAGCTCTTAAATCATGTCCGCAAAAGCGTGGCGTGTGTGTAAGAGTATATACAACCACACCAAAGAAACCAAACTCCGCGCTTCGTAAAGTTGCAAGAGTTAGGTTAACTAATGGCCTTGAGGTTACTTCATATATCCCAGGTATCGGACACAATCTTCAGGAACATAGCGTTGTTATGATTCGTGGCGGAAGGGTAAAAGATTTACCTGGTGTACGTTATCACGTTATTCGTGGTACATTGGATACACTGGGTGTTGCTGATCGTCGTCAAGGACGTTCTAAGTATGGAGCTAAGAGACCATCTAAATAGAGATGGTTGGGGAATAGAATATGTCTCGTAGAAAATCTGCAGAAAAACGTCCGGTAACCCCGGATCCTCGTTTTAACAGCGTTTTGGTTGCTAAGTTTACCAATAGTTTGATGGAGCGTGGTAAAAAATCTCTTGCTCAACGTATATTTTACGGTGCGTTGGATATTGTTGAGGAGCGCATGAAGGACGAAGACGCTCTAGTTGTATTTGAAGAAGCGATGGATAAAGTGCGTCCACGTGTCGAGGTTAAATCTCGTCGTGTTGGTGGTGCTACTTATCAGGTGCCGATGGAGATTGCGACCCCTCGTCGTAACGCACTTGCTATTCGTTGGATTATTAGCCATGCCAAGTCAAGATCTGGCAAGTCAATGTCTGAGAAGTTGGCAGCAGAGGTAATGGACGCATATAACAACCGCGGTGCGGCTGTTAAGAAGCGTGATGATACTCATCGTATGGCTGAAGCTAATAAAGCTTTCGCTCATTATCGCTGGTAATAAAAGCAGTAGGGCTAGCGTCAACCCGATTTGATAAGTAATAAGGAGGTTGGTGTGGCCCAACATAGTTTAGATAAGGTGCGCAATATTGGCATAATGGCTCATATTGACGCAGGAAAAACAACTACAACAGAAAGAATACTCTATTACACCGGTCGTAGTCATAAAATTGGTGAAGTCCATGATGGTAATGCTGTCATGGATTGGATGGAGCAAGAGCAGGAACGTGGTATAACCATTACTTCTGCCGCTACAACTTGTTACTGGGATGATAAGAAGATTAATATCATTGATACTCCAGGCCATGTTGATTTTACTATTGAAGTGGAGCGCTCTCTTAGGGTGCTAGATGGAGTTGTAGCTGTCTTTTGTGCCGTTGGTGGTGTTGAACCTCAGTCTGAAACCGTATGGCGTCAGGCTGATAAATATGATATACCACGTATAGCTTTTGTAAATAAGATGGATCGTGTCGGAGCTGACTTTAATCGTTGTGTTGATATGATTGAGGATAGATTTGGCGCTAATCCTGTAGCAGTGCAAATTCCTGTTGGAAGTGAATCGGAATTTGTAGGCATGTTTGACTTGGTTGAAGAGAAGATGTTTATCTTCAACGATGAAACTCTTGGTCAAGATTTTGATTGCCAAGATGTTCCTGCCAAATATAAAGAAGAATTCACGGCCGCACGTATAAGTCTTCTCGAGAAGTTGGCCGACTTCGATGAGGAGCTTATGGAAAAATTTCTCGATGATGAATTTGTATCATCGGCTGTAATTCATAAAGTTTTGAGAAAGGCCACCTTGGCTCTTGAAGTAGTTCCTGTTTTTTGTGGAAGTGCATTTAAGAATAAAGGTGTTCAGCCTCTACTTGATGGCGTTGTTAGTTATTTGCCATCACCTCTAGATGTTAAGCCTGTTGTTGGGCTTGACAAGAAGGGTGAAGATGTTCAGTGTAAGGCGGATGAAAAAAGTAAATTAACCGCTTTAGTTTTTAAGCTGATGTCTGATTCCTTCGTAGAAAATCTTGCTTTTGTTAGAGTGTACTCCGGTATACTTAAACAGGGGGACAAAGTGTTCAACCCTATTAAGGGAAAGCAAGAGAAAATTAGTAAGTTGTTAAAGCTTCATGCTAATAAACGTGAGGAAGTAAAGGAAATCAAAGCTGGAGACATCGGAGCTATTGTAGGTTTAAAGTTCACTGTTACAGGTGAAACTCTTTGTCAAAAAGGCGACTATGTTGTTCTTGACTCAATGGAGTTTCCAGATCCTGTTATTGGTGTAGCGATTGAGCCGAGCAGTCAATCTGATGAAAAAAAGTTAACCGAAGTGTTAGCTAAGATAGCTCTTGAGGATCCTTCTTTTGCTGTTACGCAAAACGGAGACACGGGACAAACAATTATATCAGGAATGGGTGAACTTCACCTTGAGATAATTGTTCACCGAATCTTAAAAGAGTTTAAGGTTGCAGCCAGGGTTGGTACTCCTCAGGTTTCATATAAAGAAACAATTGAGGCTACACATAAAGCTGAAGGTAGCTTTGAGCAACCCACAGGTACAAGTAATCAATTTGCGAAAGTTGCAATTGAAATCGAGCCTCTAGAGCGTGGTGCTGGAATTGAGTTCGTAAGTGAGGTTGATGAAAAGCAGATTCCAAACGAATTTCTTGATGCAGTTGAGAAAGGTTTGGTTAATAGCTTTGACTCAGGGCCTCTAATTGGTTATCCAGTAACCGATGTCAGAGTCAAATTGATTGGTGGAGCTTATCATCAAGAAGACTCAACCGAAATGGCCTTTGGTATATCAGCATCTATAGCAGCAAGAAGGGCGGCTTCTGAAGCTAGTCCTGTTTTGCTTGAACCAGTTATGTCACTTGAAGTTATTACTCCAGAAGAGTATCTTGGTGATGTTATCGGCGATCTGAATATGAAGAGAGCTAAGGTAGTTGGTGTCGAAGCTGAAGGTACATTACAAAAGTTGTTGGCTCAGGTGCCACTTGCGGAGATGTTTGGTTATTCGACTTCTCTCAGATCTGCCACCCAGGGGCGAGCTAGTTTCACTATGCAATTTTTTGCGTACGATGTAGTACCGGCTAATAGAGCCGAGACAATTATAAAAAAGATTAGGGGAATTTAATTCCTAAAATATTGAGAGAATATTATGGCTAAGGAAAAATTTGAAAGAACTAAGCCGCATGTTAATGTAGGAACCATTGGTCATATTGATCATGGTAAAACTACTTTGACCGCTGCAATTACTCGCGTACTTTCTACTAGGGGCCAAGCAGCTTTCACTGATTTCAGTGATATTGATAAGGCACCTGAGGAAAAAGAACGTGGAATTACTATTGCTACCGCTCATGTTGAGTATGAAACATTAGCTCGTCACTACGCTCATGTAGATTGTCCAGGTCATGCTGATTATATTAAGAACATGATTACTGGTGCTGCTCAGATGGATGGTGCTATTCTTGTTGTTGCTGCAACAGATGGTGCGATGCCTCAGACTCGTGAGCATATCCTGCTTGCTCGTCAAGTTGGCGTTCCAGCTATTGTTGTATTCTTGAACAAATGTGACATGGTAGACGATGATGAGCTTATTGAGTTAGTTGAGATGGAGCTTCGTGAGCTTCTTGATGACTATGAGTTCCCAGGCGACGATGTGCCATTTGTACATGGTTCTGCTCTTCTTGCTCTTGAAAATCCAGAAGATGAAGATAAGGCTGCCTGTATTTGGAATCTAATGGAACAAGTTGATACTTATATACCAGAGCCAGAGCGTGATGTTGATCAGCCTTTCTTGATGCCTGTTGAGGATNNNTTCTCAATTTCAGGTCGTGGAACTGTTGCAACTGGTCGTATTGAGCGTGGTATTCTTAAGGTTGGCGAAGAGATTGAAATCGTTGGTGTTAAAGATACTCAGAAAACCACCTGTACTGGTGTAGAGATGTTTCGCAAACTTCTTGATGAAGGTCAAGCTGGCGATAACATTGGTGCTCTTCTACGTGGTGTTAAGCGTGAAGACATTGAGCGTGGTCAAGTTCTATCAGCACCAGGTTCAATTAATCCACACACCAAGTTTAAGGCTGAGTGTTATATCCTAGGTAAAGATGAGGGTGGACGTCATACACCTTTCTTTAACGGATATCGTCCACAGTTCTACTTTAGAACAACAGATGTAACAGGTGTTGTTAATTTACCAGAAGGTACCGAAATGGTAATGCCTGGTGATAATGTTGCAATTGAGGGTGTATTAATTACTCCAATCGCAATGGATGCAGGACTTCGTTTCGCTATCCGTGAGGGTGGACGAACCGTAGGTGCTGGTGTTGTTAGTGAAATTATTGAATAAAAAAGGTGCGTGATGATACCTACTGAGAAAATTCGTATACGCTTAAAAGCATACGATCATAAGCTGCTTGATCAATCTACATCTGAGATTGTTGAGACAGCTAGAAGGACTGGATCTGCTGTAGTTGGGCCTATTCCTTTGCCGACATCAATTAATAAATATTGTGTTTTGCGTTCTCCTCACGTTAACAAAAAGTCGAGAGAGCAATTCGAAATGAGAACCCATCGTCGCCTTCTAGATATATTAGAACCAACTCAGCAGACAATTGATCTGCTTATGAAGCTTGAGTTATCAGCGGGTGTTGATGTTGAGATTAAACTGCCTTAGTAGGTAACTACTAAGCATAGAGAGAAGTATCGGGTACTGTTATGCCAAAGACGATGGGGATATTAGGTAAGAAAGTTGGAATGACCCGTGTGTATAGTGAATTGGGTCAGGCAATCCCAGTCACTGCTGTACAAGCAGGGCCTTGTAAGGTTCTTCAAGTTAAAACAGTGGCTACTGACGGATATAATGCTGTTCAAGTTGGTTTTGATAATAAGAAAAGCTCTCGCATTAATAAGCCAGAAGCTGGTCATTTCGCAAAATCTGAAAGTGAAGGATTCTATTCTTTACGTGAGTTTAGAGTTGAAGATCCTACCGAATACAATGTAGGCGATGAGATTAGTATGGACGCTGTATTTGCAGTTGGCGATCTCGTAGACGTGCAAGGTATTAGTAAAGGTAAAGGCTTTCAGGGAGTTATGAAGCGTCACGGCTTCAAAGGTGGTCCTAGCGGACATGGTTCTAAGCATCATAGAAGGCCTGGTTCCATCGGCTGTAGTGCTTATCCTGGCCGTGTTGTTAAGGGCAAGAAGATGCCTGGTCGAATGGGTAATGATACAGTTCTTAAGAAGAACGTAATTGTTGTGGATATACGCACAGAAGATAACGTTGTTCTGCTTAAGGGGGCTGTACCTGGAGCTAAGAACGGCCTGTTGAAGATTTATTCTAAATAATTGTTTTATCTGACAGGCTTGAATGGAGAGAATAATGTCAACAGTAAATGTAGTTAATATCAATAACGAAAAAGTCGACGAGATTGAATTGAACGACGCAATCTTTAACCGTGAGGTTAAGGAATATATCCTTCATGATGTTGTTCGTATGCAACGCGCTGCACGCCGTGCAGGTAACGCTTGTACTAAGACTCGTGTTGAAGTAAGAGGCGGTGGGGCTAAGCCTTGGCGTCAAAAGGGTACAGGACGTGCTCGCGCCGGTACTCGTACTTCTCCTATTTGGAGAGGTGGTGGTGTTACATTTGGTCCTAAACCAAGAGATTATAGTTTTAAGCTAAACCGTAAGGTTAAGAAGCAAGCAGTCTCTATGGCACTTAGTGCTAGATTTCAAGAAGGTAATCTTATCGTATTAGATAATTTCACCATGGACGAAATCAAGACCAAGAGTTTTGTTAACACAATGACTACCCTAGAGGTAGTAAATGGGCTTATCGTTGTAGAAAGTGCAAATGATAATCTTGTAAAGTCTTGTCGTAATGCTAATGGTTACAAAATTATGCAAGCGGAAGGACTCAATGTGTATGACATTCTTTTGCACAAAAAAGTTATCTTGGTAAAGCCAGTAATTGAAAACCTTGAAAAGAGGTTATCCGTATGAAAAATATATACGAAGTACTACAGGGGCCTTGCCTCACTGAGAAAGCTGCCTTGTTGCAGGAAGAAGATGGCAAGATAGTATTCAAGGTTCATCCCGATGCAAACAAGATAGAAGTTAAACGTGCCGTAGAGTTGATGTTCGACGTCAAAGTAAGAGATGTCAGAACTGCTAATATGCACGGTAAGCAAAAGCGTGTTGGCAAAAGCGTAGGTTTTACCCAGAATTGGAAAAAAGCCTATGTAACATTGACAGAAGGTGAAATTAACTTTGCAGACGAGCTATAAGCTTAAAATGCAAAATTGATTTGATTGTAAAATTTGATTTTATCTAATTTACAATTGATGGAGCGATTGGGAAATCATGGCTATAAAAACATTTAAACCAACTTCAGCCGGTAAGCGTCATCAGGTTGCTATCCAGAACCCAAATCTGGCCAAAAAAGGTCCAGAAAAAAGTTTGGTGACTAGCCTAAGCAAGTCCGGCGGACGAAATAATTACGGACGCATTACTTCCCGCCATATTGGTGGTGGACATAAGCGTAAGTATAGAATTATAGATTTTAAACGAAATAAGATTGATATTGATGCAAAAGTTGTCTCAATAGAGTACGATCCAAACCGCTCAGCTAATATTGCTCTTTTGATGTATGCTGATGGTGAGAAAAGATATATCCTTTCTCCAGAAGGCGTTTCAGTTGGAGATCGTATTTTAGCTGGCGACAGTGTAGATATTCAACCAGGTAACTGTTTACCTTTATTAAACATTCCACTTGGTACAATTATCCACAATATCGAAATGAAAATTGGTAAAGGTGCTCAGATGGTTAGGAGTGCTGGAACTGCTGCTCAATTAATGGCAAAAGAAGGCGAATACGTTCTTGTGAGACTTCCTTCAGGGGAAGTACGTAAGTTCCATAAGCTTTGTCGTGCTTGTATTGGTCAGGTAGGTAATCGTGAGCATGAGAGTCAAAAGCTCGGTAAAGCTGGTCGTTCACGCTGGTTAGGGCGTAGACCACATGTTCGTGGTGTTGCCATGAACCCTGTCGATCACCCAATGGGTGGTGGTGAAGGAAAAAGTTCTGGTGGTCGTCATCCATGTACACCATGGGGTTACCCAACCAAGGGCTATAAGACTCGTAAGAATAAGTCTTCTGACAAGTTTATCGTTAAGAAGAGATCATAAGATCATTACATACAAGGAGTAAAGTATGTCACGTTCAATTAAAAAGGGTCCTTTTATTGACGATCACCTTCAAAAGAAGGTCGACCAAGCTATTGAAAGTGGTTCTCATAAAGTTGTTAAGACCTGGTCACGCAGATCGGATATTAGTCCAGAAATGGTCGGGTTGACTTTTGCTGTGCATAATGGTAAGAAGTTCATCCCAGTTTTTGTTACTGAGAATATGGTAGGGCACAAGCTTGGTGAATTTTCTCCAACTCGTACTTATTATGGCCACGCATCGGATAGAAAAGGTAAGAGATAATTAATTCAACTGAATATTAGTTATTAACTGTATTCAGTTAGGAGTATACATCTATGGAAACACGAGCCGTAGGGAAATATATAAGAATATCCCCGCAGAAGGCACGACTTGTCGCAGACGTAGTGAGGGGCATGGGCGTAGACCAGGCTCTCACTACACTGAGATTCATGCCAAAGAAAGGCGCTGGAATATTGCAAAAAGTCATAGAGTCTGCAGTAGCTAATGCAACTCAAGACGATCAGGTTGATATTGATAATTTATTCGTTAAAACAATTATGATCGATGGTGGTCCATCTCTAAAGCGTATTAGGCCACGAGCAATGGGCCGGGCAACCGGAATTATTAAAAGGACAAGTCACATTACAGTAATCCTAGACGAATCTTAAAGTCTGATTACAGTAGGTGGCATGCCAGCCAAATTAAAGAAATTATACATTGTTGGAGGTTTGTTTTGGGCCAGAAGGTTAATCCATTAGGGCTGAGACTAAACATTACCCGTACCTGGGAATCTGTTTGGTATGCAGACAAAGAATATTCTAACTATCTTATTGAAGACCAAAAGGTTCGTAAGTTTCTTAAGAAACGATTGAATCATGCAAGTCTTTCTAAAATAAAGATAGAAAGAACTGGCGAGCAAGTGAAAATTAGGTTATTTACTGCTCGTCCAGGTATTATTATTGGTAGAAAGGGTTCCGAAATCGAGATTTTAAAAGGTGAGTTGGAAAAACTTATCTCTCGTAAGGTTATTCTTGATATTCAAGAAGTGCGTCGTCCAGAAGCAGATGCACAACTTGTTGCTGATAATATCGCTCAACAGCTAGCACGTCGCGTCGCTTTTCGTCGTGCGATGAAAAAAGCTGTTAGCTCTGCACTGCGGTTTGGTGTTCAGGGCATTAAGATTTCTTGTTCAGGTAGACTTGGTGGTGCTGAAATGTCTCGTTGTGAATGGGTACGTGAGGGCAGAGTGCCGTTACATACACTTCGTGCAGATGTTGATTATGCATTATCTGAAGCAAACACTACTTACGGCATCATTGGTGTTAAAGTGTGGATCTTCAAAGGCGAAGTCTTGAGCGATAAGGACAAAGGTGCAGTAGCTCAGTAGCAATACTGAGGTACCTTTATCAAAAAAGATTGGAGTAAATGATGTTAAGTCCTAAGAAAGTTAAACACAGGAAAGTGTTCAAAGGACGTATGAAGGGTACAGCTTATCGTGGCTCTTCTATCGCTTTTGGGGACTATGGCCTGAAAGTCTTAAGTTGCGGCTGGCTGACAGCTCAGCAGATTGAGGCAGCACGTATTACAATTAACCGTACCATGAAGCGTGGTGGAAAGGTTTGGATTAGGGTTTTCCCTGATAAGCCAATTACCAAGAAACCTGCAGAAACAAGAATGGGTAAAGGTAAAGGTTCTCCTGACTCTTGGGTTGCACCTGTTAAGCCTGGTAGAATTATTTATGAAGTGTCAGGTGTCGATGAAGAGCTTGCTATTAAAGCTTTGACTCTGGCTGCTAATAAATTTCCTTACCCATGCAAAGTTGTTACAAGGAGGACTTCTCTATGAAAATTAACGAAATTCGTAGTATGTCCATAGAGGAACTTGTCACTAAGGCCCATAGCCTTCGTGAAGAAATTGGGAAATTGTCGTTTCAGCATAAAATACGCCCTTTGGAAGATACCTCGAAATTAAAGAAAATTAGAAAAGACATCGCTCGAATTGAAACCATCCTATCCACCCCTGCTGCCTAAGTAGCAGGTCGGATTGAATTTATTGTTAAATATATGGTAAAATTCAGCACAACAACATCACGATTGATTACATTATGAGTGAAAATAACACATCAAGAAAGACAAGAACTGGTTCTGTCGTAAGTAACAGGATGGAGAAAAGTGTTGTTGTCAGGGTTGAAAGAAAGGTTCGTCACAAGCTCTACGGAAAATTTATGAAAACAAGCGTAAAGTATTTGGCGGATGACCCTGAAAACCAATGCAACATTGGCGACGTAGTTCTTATAGAAGAATGTCGCCCCTTGAGTAAGAGGAAACGATGGAGCGTTAAATCAATACTTGAGCAGGCAGTTTAATTATTATTAATAATATTGGACATGTGCTTCGATAGAAATCAGGTGAAGAAATGATTCAAACAGAAACAGTACTCAATGTAGCCGACAATTCAGGTGCCAAGAAGGTATTGTGTATCCGAGTTCTAGGTGGTAGCCGTAAACGCTACGCTAGCATTGGAGACCTAATTGTTGTAACAGTAAAGGAAGCTATTCCACACGCAAAGGTCAAAAAAGGTGAGGTGATGAAAGCAGTAGTTGTTCGAACTGCCAAGGAGTTGCATCGTATGGATGACACTTGGGTTAAGTTTGACGATAACGCTGCCGTTATATTAGGCTCATCTGGTGAGCCAGTAGGCACACGTATTTTTGGACCAGTTGCTCGCGAATTGCGTAATCACGGATTTATGAAGATTATATCTCTTGCACCAGAAGTACTTTAATCATAAGGGCTTCTTGCAATTAGACATCGATTAAAAAAAGGTTTAAAAATGACACAGGGTAGAACATACCTGAAAAAAGATGATCAGGTAGAAGTAATTGCTGGCAAAGACAATGGTCGTGTCGGTAAGGTTCTCAGGGTGCTTGTGGATAAAGATATGGCGATTGTAGAGCGTGTTAATATGATTAAGCGCCACACAAAACCTACTGAAATGAACCAACAGGGGCAGATTGTAAATAAAGAAGCTCCTATCCATGTATCCAATCTTCAACTAATATGTCCAGAATGTACCAAAACTGGTCGTGTTGGTAAGAAGATACTTGAAGACGGAACCAAGGTTCGCTTTTGTAAGAACTGCGGCGAGTCCATCGAGAGCAAATCATAAGGGGGCGGCTTAAAGCCAGTTATAATATATGGGTGCGCTGAAAAATTATTATAAAAAAGAGTGTGTACCTGCACTCAAGGATGAGTTTGGGTATAGTAATCCTATGCAAATTCCCCAAGTTGAGAAAATTGTTCTTAACATGGGTTTAGGAGAAGCTGTTCAAAATCCAAAGATTGTCGAGGGTGCTGCTGAGGAACTTACTCGTATAGCAGGCCAACGTGCAGTTGTAACTAAAGCAAAAAAATCTATTGCTACATTTAAACTAAGAGAGGGAATGCCTATCGGTTGTCGCGTAACTTTACGTGGTGAACGAATGTACGACTTCCTTAGTAAGCTGATTAATATTGCTTTACCTCGTGTACGTGACTTTAGGGGAATATCTCCTAAAGGTTTTGATGGAAGAGGTAATTTTTCCATGGGTGTTCAAGAACATATTATATTCCCTGAGATTGATTACGATAAAATCGATAAGATCAAGGGTTTTAATATTACAGTAGTTACATCAGCTAAGACTGATGATGAGGGGCGCAAGCTTCTTCAACTAATGGGAATGCCGTTTAAAAAATAAGTTAATTAGTTTTATAAAATAGAGAAATCGGAGGTCGGTTTTGGCTAAGAAATCCATAATCGCAAAGGCAGAACGTAAACAAAAGTTTGCTGTGCGAGAATATAACAGATGTCCACTTTGTGGTCGCCCTCGCGGATTCATTAGGAAATTTGGTGTATGCCGAATTTGTTTTCGTAAATTGGCGTCCTGCGGTGAGATTACTGGCGTGACCAAGTCAAGTTGGTAGGTCAATTCTCTCTGTTTAATTCTGTCTATTATTTGAAAATAAGGAGTGTTCGCTATGTCTATGAGCGATCCCCTGGCAGATATGCTGACCAGGATACGTAATGCTGTAATGGTAGGGTTCAAATCGGTTGAAATGCCAAATTCTACTGTGAAAGTGAGCGTAGCAAAAGTATTAAAAGATGAAGGTTATATTACAGATTACCAAGTTAAAGAGTCTGATGTTCAAGGTACTTTAGCTATCGATTTGAAATATGGTCCTGAAGGTGAGTCCGTAATTACCGGTATAAAACGTGTTAGTAAGCCAGGTTTACGTAAGTATGCTAAGGCAACTGACGTACCTAAGGTACTTAACGGACTAGGAGTTGCTGTGATTTCAACATCTAAAGGTGTTGTTTCTGATAAGGCAGCAAGAGATCTAAACGCAGGTGGGGAGATTATCTGCGAAGTTTGGTAAAACGCAGATAAGGAGGAATTATGTCTCGTATTGGAAGACAACCTATTGAAGTTCCCGCCGGTGTTAAAGTTGACCTTAAAGGGCAGCATCTTACTATAACCGGTAAGAAAGGAACTTTAGAGCGTGACCTTATCACTGAAATGGAAGTTGAAGTTCAGGATAATGTTATCACCGTTAAGAATCGTATAGAAAACAGACGCGTAAATGCTTTTCGTGGTCTTACTAGATCCCTAATCAACAATATGATTATTGGTGTTGAAGAGGGTTTTAAAAAGGTTTTGATCATTGAAGGTGTTGGTTATAAGGCGAATGTTGAAGGTTCAAAGAAACTTGTAGTCAATGTTGGATATTCCAATCCAGTTGAATACAACTTGCCAGAAAATGTGAGTGCAAACGTTGATGGAAATACCAAGATTACTCTTGAGTCCATTGATAAAGAAGTACTCGGCCTTGCGGCCTCACAAATTCGTGCTATCCGTAAACCAGAGCCATACAAAGGCAAAGGTATTAGATACGAAGATGAACATATCGTCCGCAAAGTAGGTAAGGCAGGCGCTAAATAATTAATTTTGTACTGCATTAGTGCAGTACAAAAATTTTAAATGGATAAGAAAAATGGCTAAGACAAATGCTAAAACGCTTGCGCGAGCCAAAAGAGTAAGACGTATTCGTAAGAAGATCTCGGGTACTGCTGAGCGTCCACGTCTTCGTGTGTTCAAAAGCAACAAGCATATTTATGCACAAATTATCGATGATGTTACTGGTCACAGCCTAGTTGCTATGTCTACTATAGACAAGCAATTTGAAATGGGTGAAGAATCAGGCAAATCAGCTGCTGCTAAGATTGTTGGTAGTATTATAGCTGAAAGAGCAGTTGCAGCTGGCATCAAACAAGTGATCTTTGATCGTGGTGGTTGCATCTATCATGGTCGAGTAAAAGCCCTTTCCGAAGGAGCTCGTGAAGGTGGGCTTGAATTCTAATGAATAACCTATTGGGGGTGTCCCTTGTCTGATTTTAAGCGTTCTAAGGCAAATGCAAATACCGAAGATCTTATTGAAAAAATTGTTTTTATTAATCGCGTAGCAAAGGTTGTAAAAGGTGGACGTCGTTTCAGCTTTAGTGCAATTGTTGTTGTAGGTGATGGTAAAGGCAAGGTTGGATATGGCCTTGGTAAAGCAAATCAAGTACCTGACGCAATTCGTAAAGGCGTTGATAAGGCAAAAAAGAATATGTCTTTGGTTTCATTAACTGAAGATTCTATTCCGCACCAAGTAATTGGTCACTATGGCGCTGGTCGGGTTTTGTTAAAACCTGCTTCTGCTGGTACTGGTCTAATTGCAGGTGGTCCTGTTCGAGCCGTCCTTGAGGCAGCTGGTGTTAATAATATTTTAACCAAATGTCTTGGGTCTCATAATCCACACAATATGGTTAAGGCTACTATTGAAGGCCTAAAGCAATTACGTTCTGCTCAAAGAATAGCAGAGCTTCGTGGGAAAAGTGTAGAAGAGCTTCAAGCTTAATACATTTGAGATCCTATAATATAAAATTTTAAAATTACAGGTAGTCAAATGACCGAGACAATAACATTTACTCTGGTCAAAAGTGGTATCGGAAGTACTGAAAAAATCCGTGCTACATTGACCGGTCTGGGGCTAACCAAACTAAACAAGACTGTAACAAGAAAAAATACTCCAGAGTTTCTTGGTATGTTAAAGAAAGTGGAGCATCTTGTTCGTATAGATGAGGTTTAATATGTTAACTTTAGGCAATTTATCTCCCAAAGAGGGATCTACCAAACAGCGAAAGCGTTTAGGTAGAGGACCTGGCTCGGGTCATGGCAAAACAGCAGGCAGGGGTCATAAGGGTTTTAAATCCCGTTCTGGCTCTGGTATTAAGCCTGGTTTTGAGGGTGGCCAAATGCCACTCCAACGCCGTGTACCAAAGCGTGGTTTTACAAATATTTTTAAAAAACAATTTTCTCTTATAGCTCTTTCGCAACTCGATAAATTCGATGCAGGAACTGAAGTATCTGCTGAGCAACTTATAGAAGCTGGGATGGCAAAAAAGGGAACTTTAATTAAGGTACTTGCTAATGGTGAAGTGACCAAAGCAGTGACTGTTAAAGTTGATAAAATTAGTGCTCAAGCCCAAGCTAAGATTGAAGCAGCTGGTGGTAGTGTTGTTTTTGTGGCGGCAGAGTAATTAATTTATTTGTTGAAAATAATAAAAGATCAAAGCTTTGCTTTGGTCTTTTGTGTGTTTGAGATAGGATAATAATAATGAGTGGACTTCAAAGGGCTGCGAATATCCCTGAGCTTCGTACACGTATAATTTTTACGTTGATGATGCTGGCTGTATATAGAATGGGTGTGCAAATACCAACTCCTGGTATTAATGGAGATGCATTATCAGCATTTTTTGCGCAAAACGCCAGTACACTATTTGGCATGTTTAATATGTTCTCTGGTGGTGCTCTAGAAAGATTTTCTATTTTTGCGTTAGGCATTATGCCTTACATTAGTGCATCTATTATTATTCAACTATTAACTGTTGTTATTCCTCGCCTTGAAGCTTTGAAAAAAGAGGGGGAGTCTGGTAACAGGAAAATTACGCAATATACTCGATATGGTACCGTTGTCTTAAGTATCATTCAAGGTAGTTTTATTGCCAAGGGACTTGAATCAATGACTGGTCCTGGAGGTGAGGCAATTGTCCTTAATCCAGGTATTGGATTTACATTGATGACAATGTTAACACTCACTGCCGGTACTGCATTTATAATGTGGTTGGGTGAGCAAATGACCGAGAGAGGTATTGGTAACGGTATTTCTTTAATCATTTTTGCAGGCATAGTTGCTAGTGGTCCAGCTGCGATAGGAAACTCTATTAAACTGGTACAGGCCGGGGAAATTTCAATGTTCTTCGTACCTTTACTAATTGTTTTTATGTTTGGAGTTGTTGCAGTTATTGTTTTTTTCGAAACAGCTCAGCGCCGTATACCAATTCAATACGCAAAACGTGTTGTAGGGCGTCAAGTCTATGGTGGACAGAACTCGCATTTACCATTGAAAATTAATGTGGCTGGTGTAATACCGCCGATTTTTGCATCGTCTATCATGATGTTTCCTGCAACAATCGGAAGTTTCATTCAAATTGATTGGGTGCAAAAAGCTTCTGCAGCAATGTCCCCTGGTACAGTTTATTATTATATTTGTTACATCATTATGATTGTTTTCTTCTGTTTCTTTTATGCAGCAGTAACTTTTAAACCAGAAGATGTAGCTGAAAATTTAAAAAAGAACGGCGGTTTCATTCCAGGAATTCGCCCAGGCAAACGTACTGCCGAGTTTATTGATAAAATTTTAACTAGACTTACGGTCGTTGGTGCTACTTATTTAAGTGTTGTTTGTGTCTTACCTACAATTTTGGTATCTCAATTTAATATACCATTCTACTTTGGTGGAACTGCATTGTTGATTGTTGTAGGCGTTGGCATAGATACAATTTCCCAAATTGAGTCCCATCTTCATATGCGCAATTATGAAGGTTTTATGAAACAGGGTCGCATTAAGGGAAGGGGATAATTATGTCCCCTAGTAATTCCATTGTTGTAAAATCACCAGATGAAATTGAGGTGATGCGAGAGGCTAATCAACATGTGGCAACAGTGCTACAAACGTTGATCAATAATATAGAGCCTGGACAGACAACATGGGAACTAGATAAGCTTGCTGAGGATTATTGTAAGCTTAACAATTTACTACCGGCTTTTAAGGGCTATCGTGGTTTTCCTGGTTGTTTATGTGTATCAATAAATGACGAGGTTGTTCACGGTATTCCTTCACGGAAACGAAAGTTGAAAAAAGGCGATATTATCTCTGTTGATTTTGGTGTTAAACACAATGGCTTTTATGGTGATTCTGCTGTAACTATACCAGTAGGTAAAATTACAGCAAATGCAGTAAAGCTTTTGGACGCCACGGAAAAGTCATTACAGAAAGGTATCGCTCAAGCAGTTGTTGGAAATAGAATTTCAGATATTTCTACTGCTGTTCAACAATATGCCGAGGACCAATGTTTTTCGGTTGTTCGACAATTTGTAGGCCATGGAATAGGCAGGGACTTACATGAAGCTCCTGAAATTCCAAATTTCTACGATGTCGGATCATCTCCGCGATTGTTAGCTGGTATGGTATTGGCAATTGAGCCAATGCTTAATGCTGGTACTGAAAAAGTCAAAGTGTTACGCGATGGCTGGACGGTCAAAACTGCGGATAATAGTTTATCGGCTCATTTTGAACATACAATTGCTGTGACAGAACAGGGACCAATTATATTGAGTTCCCGAAAGTAAACTTGAAGGAAATTGAGTAAACTTAGCTTTATGAAATTTTAAAAAGCATAAATTTATCACTAGTTATGATTTTGTGAAAAATAAAGCTTTATTTTTATGGAAAATATGCTATGTTGCCTCTTTTTAACTTTTAAGAAATTATGTCAGGAGCCTCCATGGCAAAAGAAGAAGCTATAGAAGTTGAAGGTACTATTGTTGAACCGCTACCAAACGCCATGTTTAGAGTGGAATTGGATAACGGTCATAAAGTACTAGCGCATATTTCCGGCAAGATGCGTATGCATTTTATTAAAATTTTGCCAGGTGACAGAGTAACTGTAGAATTATCTCCGTATGATTTAACACGGGGTCGGGTTACTTTTAGGACGAAAAATACTAAAAAGAAAAAATAGAGAGTTTGTTTATCATGAAAGTACGCGCATCTGTTAAAAAAATATGCAGTGACTGTAAGGTGTATAAACGCAATGGTGTTGTACGCGTATCTTGTAAAGTAAAAAAACATAAGCAGAGGCAGGGATAAACAAGTTTAGTAACTTTTTTTAACTACCTACTTCTTTTAAGGGAGATAGACCTTGGCACGTATAGCGGGTATAGACCTACCGAAAAATAAGCACATTGATAGGGCACTTACATATATTCACGGAATTGGAATCACTTCGTCTCGTAAAATTCTAGATGCAGTTGATTTACCTTACACCATGAATTCAGATGATCTTAATGGTGAAGACGTTAATCGTATTCGTAAGGTTATCGAGGCAGATTACACAGTAGAAGGTGATCGCCGTCGTGAAGTATCCATGGATATTAAAAGATTGACTGACCTTGGTTGTTACCGTGGTCGTCGTCATCGCATGGGACTACCTTGTCGTGGGCAAAAGACTAAAACAAATGCTAGAACACGTAAAGGGCCACGTCGTGGTGCTGCACGTCGAAAGTAAATAAATTTTTCCTCCTTTTTTGAGGGGGGTAACTTTTAGTTCTCTCTGATGATTTTTCATTGAGAACCTATGATAAGGTGTAGATATGGCAGTTGCTAAAAAAAGAAAGGTAAAAAAGAATATTCCTGAAGGGATTGTATATATTTATTCTACCTTTAATAATACCATTGTTACTATTTCTGACAAGCAAGGCAATGTTGTTGCTTGGTGTAGTGCTGGCGTCTTGGGCTTTAAAGGATCTCGTAAGAGTACTCCTTTTGCTGCTCAAAATGCTCTTGCAGATGCGGCAAAAAAAGCATCTGATATTGGTATGAGAAAGGTTGAAGTTAAAGTTAAAGGACCTGGTCCAGGTCGTGAGGCTGCTCTACGGGCTCTTGTGAGTACTGGTTTTGAAGTAAGTCGTATTTGCGATGTTACTCCAATTCCGCACAATGGATGTAAGCCACCAAAACGTCGTCGCGTATAATTTAGCGAATTGGTTGTTTTAAATAATTGAAATGGAGGCCTAAGTTTTGGCTAGAAATATAGGGGCAGTTTGCCGCCGTTGTAGAAGAGAGAACATTAAATTGTTTTTGAAGGGCGATCGTTGTTATTCTGACAAATGTTCTTTTGAAAGACGTGCGTTTGGTCCAGGTCAACACGGTCAAGCACGATTTAAGAAAATGTCTGATTACGCAATTCAGTTGCGTGAGAAACAAAAAGTCAAAAGCATGTACGGTATGCTTGAAGGGCAATTTCGTTTAACCTTCGATAAAGCTGAAGCTCAAAAAGGTGTTACAGGTGAGAATCTGTTAGTTCTTTTAGAGAGACGTCTTGACAATGTTATTTTTCGTGCTGGTTTTGCTTCTTCCAGGAATCAAGCTCGTCAGATTGTACGTCATAAGCACATCTTAATTAATGGAAAAAGAGTGGATATCCCTTCTTATAAAATTTCTGTTAATGATGTTATTACTCTTCGTGAAAAGAGCCGAGCTAATGCTGGTGTTGTTGATAACCTTGAGGCAGTTGTACGCAGGGGAGTTCCAACATGGCTTGAACTTGATAAAGATAAATTTCAAGTTACTATCAAGGCATTGCCTAATAGAGAAGAAATAACCATGCCAATTCAGGAAAGACTGATCGTAGAACTTTACTCAAAGTAATATTCTACTTGGTGGGTGTTTTTTTACTTGCATTCACCTTTGGTTTTTATCTGCGTTGCGTTTTTGGTCGATATAAACCTGATAAAAAAGTTAAAAGAGAAGGATACATATGACCCAGGAAATCGACGAAAAAGTGCCAATATATCGTAATTGGCACGAGCTAATCAGACCTGAGAAAGTTGTTATTGATCAAAATAAGCATTCTGAAACATACGGAAAGTTTATTTGTCAACCACTAGAACGTGGCTTTGCGACAACTATTGGTAACTCATTAAGAAGGATTCTTTTGTCTTCTATACAGGGTGCAGCTATTACCACTGTAAAGATAGAAGGTGCTCTTCATGAGTTAACATCTATGAAAGATGTTAAAGAAGATGTTGCTGAAATTATTCTAAATCTCAAGCAAGTTAGATTGAAACTTAATTGTGAAGAATCGCAGAAAATTACCATTGATAAACAAGGTCCTGGACCTGTTGTTGCTGGCGATATAACTCCTTCAGCATTTGTAGAAGTTATGAACGAAGATCTTGTTATTTGTAATTTGACAAGTGACGTTAATTTTCGTGCAGAAATGACAGTTGAGTGGGGCAAAGGATATCAGCCAGCAGAAAAACAGGAAAAAGAAGACTTAAGTGTTGGTCAAATTCCAATTGATGCTATCTTCACTCCTGTTAAGAAAATTCAATATGTTGTTTCTTCTGCTAGAGTTGGTCAGCAAACTGATTACGATAAGCTAACTTATGAAATTGAGACGGATGGAAGTGTTCGTCCAGAAGACGCACTTGCTTATTCTGCAAAAATTTTAAAAGAACAGCTAGACATTTTTATAAATTTTGATGAATCTTTGGTTGAACCTGAAAAACAGGTTGTTGAAACTGAAGAAAAGCAAATCAACCCACATCTTAATAAGCCGGTAGAAGATCTTGAATTATCCGTACGTTCTGCAAATTGTCTCAAGAATGCAGAGCTTAACTTTATCGGTGATTTGATTCAGAAAACTGATCAAGAGATGCTAAAGACCAAAAACTTTGGTCGCAAATCTTTAAATGAGATTAAAGCATTGCTTAGCGAGATGGATCTTAGCCTTGGTATGAAGGTTGAAGGTTGGACTGCACCTGAAAATACAGAAACTGAAGAATAAAAAAATTATTAGTAAATGCATACGTTCTTTATTTTTGTATGCTGAGGATTAAGATATGAGACATAAATTATCTGGTAGAAATCTAGGTCGTACTAGCTCCCATAGAAGAGCAATGTTTCGCAACATGGTTACTTCTTTGTTTGAGCATGAGCGCATTGTTACTACCGTGCAAAAAGCTAAAGAATTACGTCCTATTGCTGAGAAGATGATTACTCTTGCAAAGCGTGGAGATCTTCATGCACGTCGTCAAGCTCTTAGTTATATTCAGAGCAAGGATGTTGTTGAAAAACTTTTCACCGAAATTAAAGAGCAATTTGCTGATCGTAAAGGTGGCTACACTCGCATCATGCAAACTGGTACTCGTAGAGGTGATTGTGCTTCTATGGCTATTATTGAATTACTTGGATATGAAGAGAAGTTGGAAGCTGTAGAGGTTGCAGAGGAAGCATAATACTTTCTTGTGTAACATTTAGCTTACTAGGGACTAAGGAGAATTTTCTTCTTAGTCCCTTTTTTTTTACTTTTTGAGGAAACTATGAGCAATTCTGATAACGAATTTCCAGAAGGGTTAAATCCAATAGACGGAGAATTTAAATTTAAATGTCACGAGTCTCTGTCTTGCTTTACCAAATGCTGTCAAAAGGTTGATATTATATTATATCCTTTTGACTTAATAAGACTCAAAAAATCTCTAAAAATGGATTCAGAAAAATTTATCAATGATCATGTTCAATTAGTTAAGGGAGTTAATCCATTTTTCCCTTCTCCTATGTTGAAGTTGTTGGATAATGAAAAGTGTCCTTTCCTAGGCGATAATGGCTGCACTGTTTACAGAGACCGGCCTTCGGCATGTAGAACTTACCCATTAGAAAGGGCAGTAGTTCGTGATTCTAAAAATAGTAATGATAGTGAATTCTATTTTATGACTAATCATGATTATTGCCTAGGACATGGGGAAAATCAATCTTTCTCAGTTAAACAATGGGTTAGAAATCAGCAAATTAGTGATTATAACTTGGCAAATGAATTGTGGACTGAAATTGATAGTTTATTCCTGACTAACCCGTGGAAAGGTGAAGGTGTTGGTGGGCCTAAACAGCAAGCTGCCTTTATGGTTTGTTATAATATTGATGGATTTCGTAGGTTTTCAGATGAACGACAACTTCCAAAACAATTTAAGTTAGATAAAAACTTCCGGAAAAGAATAGCTACAGATGATGCTGAGTTGCAAAAGTTTGGTTTTATATGGCTTAAGCAGATATTAACGGGTAGTAATTTTTAATGAAAAAATTGAGTTATAGCAAAATTATAGCCAGGTTCTTGCAATTATAAAAATTGCATGGTATTAGTAAAATGTTGATCTTAATGCTGCTATATAAGTAGTGTTATATAATTTAAACTTTTCTCATTATGTAAAATCAACTTGAGAAATAAAAAACACACATCTTCACCCATACTGGTGTTATCAAATTGATAACCATGAAGATGGCGGACTAACCAGAAATGGAGAATTAAAAATGAGTAACGCAACAGTTAAAGACATGCTACAAGCTGGTCTTCACTTTGGTCACCAAACTCGTAGGTGGAATCCAAAAATGAAGCCATACATTTATGGACCTCGCAATGGTATTTACATTGTAAATCTTGATCTTACAAAACGCCTTTTTGATAAAGCTTGTGAATATATAGCTAATCAAGTTAAGAACAATGGAACTGTTCTTTTCGTTGGAACTAAGCGTCAAGCCCAAAGTGTTGTTCGTGAAGAAGCTAAGCGTTGTGGTCAGTATTACGTCGATCATAGATGGCTTGGTGGTATGTTGACTAACTTTAAAACCATCAAAAACAGCATTGATAGATTGAAACTGATTGAATCTATGCAAGAAGATGGCTCTATCAATCGATTTCCTAAGAAAGAAATACTTCTTATGGAAAAAGAACGCATTAAGTTAGAGCGTAATGTTGGTGGTATTAAAAATATGAAGGATCTTCCTTCTGTTGTTTTTGTTATCGATCCACGTAAAGAATCTATTGCTGTCAACGAAGCTAATAAGCTTGGAATTCCAGTTGTGTCATTAACTGATACAAACTGTGACCCTGACGGTATTGATTATGTAATTCCTGGTAACGATGATGCTATTCGTGCAATTACTCTGATCAGCACACAAATTTCTGAAACCGTACTAGCCGCTCAAGCTGAGCGTGATGGTGATGATGCTTCTGATGAAGCTGTAGTTGCTGCTATGGGCGATGCCGGACAAGAAATGACCGCAGCTGCCGAATAACGATTAATACTTGCATTGCTGTTAAAATGTGATGCTAAACAAAAGGGGCTGTCTTAAGACTTGCCCCTTTTGTTGTATAAAAGATTACGTCATTCTTCGGATTGACGATTATTAGACCACTAGTTTGGAGAAAAAATATGGCTATTACAAGTCAAATGGTTAAAGAGCTTCGTGACAAAACACAAGCGGGTATGATGGAGTGTAAGAAAGCTCTTGATAAAACAAATGGTGATTTGGAGCAAGCAGTTGATCTTCTTCGTCAGAAGGGCCTAGCTGTTGCGGCAAAACGTGCTGGACGCGCAACCAGTGAAGGTACTATCGCTACATACATCCACGCAGGTGGTACGCTTGGTGTTATGGTTGAGGTTGGTTGTGAAACTGATTTTGTGGCTAAAAATGATGACTTTGTTGCATTTGCTAAAGATATCGCAATGCATATCGCTGCTGTAGGTCCTATTGCTGTTAAACGGGAAAATATCCCTGAAGAAGTTATTGCCCGCGAGAAAGCAATCTACGTTCAACAAGCATTAGATTCAGGTAAGCCTGAAAATATCGTTGAAAAAATGGTTGGTGGTAAGGTAGAAAAATATATATCTGAAATTTGCCTTTTAGAGCAAAAATATGTTAAAAATCCTGACCTTTCAGTTCAAGATCTTTTAAACGAACTAGTAACCAAGATGGGAGAAAATATTTCCATTAAGCGTTTCTCTCGTTTTCAAGTAGGTGCTTGATTTTTTATCTTTAGTGACTCAAATTTATTTTGGGTCACTATTATCAATTCTAACTTTTTAATTTTGAGGTGAATTATGCCAGTTAAGTACAAAAGAATGTTACTTAAATTAAGTGGTGAAGCTCTAATGGGCGGTGATTCTTATGGAATTAATACAACTGTTCTAGAGTATGTTGCAAAAGAAATTAAAGAGCTAGTAGGGCTAGGTATTGAGTTAGGTGTCGTTATTGGAGCTGGAAACATTTTTCGTGGTGTTGCCGGTGCTAGTAAAGGTATGGACAGAACTACAGCTGATAATATGGGAATGCTCGCCACTGTTATGAATAGTTTGGCTCTGCAAGATGCCTTAGACCGCTCTGGGGTTATTACTAGAGTAATGTCGGCCATTCCCATGCAATCTGTTTGTGAACCATATATCAGGCGACGTGCAACCAGGCATCTTGAAAAGGGCAGAGTTGTTATCTTTGCCGCTGGTACTGGAAATCCATATTTCACGACTGATTCCGCTGGTGTGCTTAGAGCCTTAGAAATAGATGCTGACCTTGTGATTAAAGCCACAAAGGTTGATGGTGTTTACGATAAGGATCCTATGAAATATGATGATGCCGTTAGGTTCAACCACCTTACCTATGATCAAGTTTTACAAAAAGGTTTACAAGTGATGGATGCAGCCGGTATTGCTCTTGCTAAAGGTGATGATAAACCTGTTATGGTTTTGAATATGCTTGTTGAAGGAAATATAAAAAGAGCTGCCCTTGGGGATGAAACTGTAGGTACTTTAATTACAGCTTAAATTGAATTATACCATCAGTATTTGATGGAAGAATTAATATTTAATGAGGTTATACTATGAGTGATGTCATTTTAGAAATGAGTGATAAGATGGGGAAAAGTGTTGAGTCATTCAAGAGTGAACTTGGTAAAGTTCGCACTGGACGAGCCTCAATTGCCATCCTAGACGATATAGTAGTTGAAGCCTATGGCAGTACCATGCCAATTAGCCAAGTTGCCACTCTTACCATTCCTGAATCTCGTATGATCGCTCTTCAGCCATGGGATCCTCAAATGATTCCTGTGATTGAAAAAGCAATTATGAAATCAAGCATTGGACTTACCCCGGCTAGTGATGGCAAAGTTATTCGCCTTAATATTCCTCAACTAACCGAAGAACGACGTAGAGAACTTGTTAAGCAGGTTAAAAAAATAGCTGAAGAATTTCGTGTTGCTGTGCGTAATGTACGTCGTGAAGCCATTGATACCTTGAAAAAGCAAAAGAAAGATAAGGAAATAGCCGAAGACGATCTTTTTAAGCTTCAAGACGAGGCTCAAGCGGAAACAGATATTTATATTAAGCAGATTGATGATTCTACTGCTTCTAAAGAAAAGGAAGTAATGGAAGTATAAATCATTATTGCTCTTTATCATAGCTTTCCACAAAACCAGTTTCGTTGTAAACTGGTTTTGGTGTTTTCACCATCGATGAATTGATTAATTATGGAAGAAATTGAAATAACCAAAAAATATCAGCTGGATCCGAAAAGAATACCCAATCATATTGCTATTATAATGGATGGTAATGGTCGCTGGGCTATCTCCAGAAATAGACCACGTTTATTTGGTCATAAAGCTGGAGCTGATTCTGTTCATGATATCGTTACCTTTTGTTGTGAGCTTGGCATAAAGGCGCTCACTCTTTATGCATTCTCTTCTGAAAACTGGAATAGGCCGAAGCTAGAAGTTGCAGGTCTTATGTCAATTCTGCAAACCTATCTGAAAGCAGAATTGCCCAAAATGATCGAAAACAATATCCGATTGCATTGTATTGGAGATATTGAAAGTCTCCCTAAAGGTGTTAGCGATAGTGTAAAACATGCAATGGGTAAAACTGCTAATAACGACGGTTTAATACTATCTCTGGCCCTGAGTTATGGTAGTAGAGATGAGATTTGTAGAGCTATTAAAAATGTGGGACAAGATTTAGAAGAAGGGAAAATTGTACTAGATGATATCACCCCAGATAAATTTTCTGCATATTTAGATACATCAATTACTCCTGAGCTCGATCTATTAATTCGTACTGGTGGTGAGCGTAGGTTGTCTAATTTTCTTCTTTGGCAGATATCATATGCTGAAATGATATTTAGTGATATAATGTGGCCAGATTTTCGTCGTGACCAACTTGCTAACGCAATTAAAGATTTCCAATATAGAGAGAGACGTTTTGGACAAACGAGTGCTCAACTAATAGAATAAGGATCTCCATGAATAGAATTATACCAGGTATTCTCCTTGCAGTTTTGTGGCTAGTTTTGTTGTTAAAAGCACCGTCTAATGTCTTTTTCCTAGTTGTAATTGTTATTGCCTTTCTGGCTGCAGATGAATACTTGCGCATGGCCAAATCAGAAGTATTACGCAACAGAGAAAGAATTGCTTTAAACCTGGTGATTCTTTTCCCCGTTTTTTCTGTTTTGATTTTTTCTAGTCAGCAGCACTTAGGAACATCTCTTCTCCTTAGTTTCTTTTGCCTAACAGGGTATTTTTTCTATCGTTATGCCAAATTTAAAGAAAGTTATGAGTTCTTTTCTCGTCTTTTGTTTGGTGTTATTTATATCGGAGTTTTAATTTCCTACTTTCCCTTGTTAATGTCTTTGCCAGATGGTGCGGCGTGGCTAGTTATTACTTCTGCTATAACGGCTTGTTCCGATTCAGGAGCTTATTTTGTTGGTTGTTCTATCGGGAAAAATAAACTATGTCCAAATATTAGTCCTAAAAAGACTATTGAGGGTGCTTTGGGAGGCCTTTTTTTCGCGATTATAGCTGCATTTGCCAGCGCTTATTTGCTTTTGCCAGACATTAACCCCTGGTTTTTAGGGTTCGTGGCTATAATTCTAGCCATCGCAGGTGTTGCTGGTGACCTTGTAGAGTCAGTTATCAAGAGAGGAACAAATGTTAAAGATTCTGGTACAATTCTCGCTGGTCATGGAGGTATATTGGATCGTGTAGACTCTTTACTATTCACCGTGCCAATTCTGTATACCATCTTGGTTGCAGTGGCTTAGCTTTTCCCTTTAATACTATAATTATAATGAAAAATATTTCTCTGTTAGGTGCTACTGGCTCCATAGGCACCAGTGTCTTACAAGTTGTTCGCCAATTTAAGAGTGATTTTAAAATCGTTAGTATGGCTGCAGGTCGTAATGTTAACTTGTTTGCTGAGCTAGTAAATGAATTTGAACCTAATCTAGTTTCTGTTTTAGATGCTGAATATGCTAGCCTTTTAATCGAAAAACTCTCTGATAAATCTATTAAGGTCGTTTTTGGTGAAGAAGGTAATAAAGAGGTAGCCACCCACAAAAATTGTGAATTATGTCTTTCTGCCATTGTCGGAGCGGCAGGTCTCTTACCTACATTAGCTGCTATCGATGCAGGAAAAGATATCGGTCTTGCCAATAAAGAAACTCTTGTTATGGCAGGGAAAATAGTAATGGAGGAGATAGATAGGAAGGGAGTTGCACTTCTACCTGTTGATTCAGAACATTCAGCGATCTTCCAAGGATTGCAAGCAGGGAAACGTAATGATCTTGCCAAGATAATCCTTACAGCCTCGGGTGGACCTTTTCATGGTCGTAACGCTTCTGAGTTGCGAACTGTAACCAAAGCTCAAGCATTGGCTCACCCAAATTGGGAGATGGGGGAAAAAATATCTATTGATTCAGCTACTTTGATGAATAAAGGATTAGAGGTTATTGAGGCAAAATGGCTGTTTGGATTAGAGCCTGACCAGATTGATGTTGTGGTTCACCCTCAGTCTATTGTTCATTCATTGGTTGAGTATCAAGATGGCTCTATGATAGGTCACCTTGGCATTGCCGATATGTGTATCCCTATAGCTTATGCTATGTCCTATCCGAATCGTTTGCCTTTAGATCTCAATAAATTGTCTCTAGCCGACTGTGCAAGACTTGATTTTGTTAAACCAGATTACGATAATTTCCCATCTCTTAAACTTGCTTTTGACGCATTAGATAAAGGCGGCGTTGCACCCGCAGTTTTAAATGCGGCAAATGAAGTAGCCGTGGCTAGTTTTCTAGCTGAAGAAATATCGTACCTTGATATTGCCAAGGTAGTCGGATTTACCTTAGATCAAGTGCAAAATGGTGATGATAGTATCTTGTCTGACATATTGAATGCAGATAGCATTGCTAGAAAAACCAGCCAGACATACATTAACCAGTTAAATAATTAATAATTTTTTTATAAACTTGGAAATACATATATAATTCAATGAATACTCTTTTTGGTTTTATTTTAGCTCTTGGCGTTTTAATTTTAGTTCATGAACTTGGACATTTTATTTTTGCAAAATTATTTGGAGTGCGAGTACTAAAGTTTTCTCTCGGTTTTGGTCCTAAGTTGATTGGGAAAACTTATGGTGAAACCGAATATGTACTTTCTGCTTTTCCGTTGGGTGGCTTTGTCAAGATGTATGGTGAAAATCCAGATGAAATTGATATTCCAGAGTCCGAAAAAGCAAGATCTTATATTTTTAAACCAGTTTGGCAGAGATTTTTAATTGTCTTTGCAGGACCTTTTTTCAACTTTGTCTTTCCCGTGGTAGTTTTCTCTCTTTTGTTTTTTGTGCAAGGTCTACCAACTCCTGTTGATACAACAATGATTGGTAACGTTGGACCTGATTCTCCTGCTCAGCAAGCAGGGATAGAAAAAGGTGATATTATCATTAGTATTAATGATAAAGAAACATTGGTTTGGCAAGATGTTTTGCAGGGGGTTAAGACCAGTGATGGGAAGTCTATCAAAATGACCGTAAAGAGGGGCTCTGGAAAAATTAATTTAGAAGTTACTCCTAAGATAGATTCTGTAAAAAACCTATTTGGTGAAGAGGTAGAAAAACGATATATGGTAGGTATCCGAATGGGTGATATTTTAGAGTATGAAAATATTGGCTTGTTTGAATCTATTTCTAAAGGGGCACAACAAACCTGGTTTTATACTTATTTGACAGGACTAGGGATAGTAAAACTTTTTCAACAGGTAGTCCCAGCATCTGATATGGGTGGACCTATTTTAATAGCACAAATAGCTGGTGACAAATTACGTGCTGGCTGGGTGGATTTTCTATATTTTGTTTCTCTTTTAAGTGTCAATTTAGGTCTTTTAAATTTGTTACCTGTTCCAGTTCTTGATGGTGGGCATTTAGTTTTCTTAAGTATAGAAGGTATAAGAAAAAAACCCATGGGTGAAAGGGCTCAAATAATCGCCCAACAGATAGGTATGGGATTGCTCGGTACCCTGATGCTTTTCGTTTTTTATAATGATATCGTGAGAATGGTGGGGCAATGGATGAAGTAAAAATATTAGCTATTGATACTACAAGTACTTGTAGTGCTATTGCAATAACCTCTGGGGATATTAATGATGGAAAGGTTTTAGCCTCGCTCTCACTTAATACCCGTATTACCCATTCTAGACGGTTACTAAGTTCAATTGCTTGGTTGATGGAACAGGTGGAAATTGAATGGTCAGATTTAGACGGTATTGGGGTTAATCTTGGTCCAGGCAGTTTTACTGGTCTTCGTATTGGTATGGCAACAGCTAAAGGACTTGCCATGGCTGCGGAATTGCCAATGCTGGGAATTTCAAGTCTTGACGTACTAGCTTTAAGAGTGGTGAGTGAAAAGACAATTTGCACATGCTTAGATGCAAGAAAAAAAGAGGTCTATGCTTGTAGGTATAAGTGGCAGGATGGTACTCTTGTTCCGTGCTCTGAATATTCTGTTCTTTCTATGGAGAATCTTCTGGATGCTCTAAACGAAGAAACAATTTTTGTTGGTGACGGTGCAGTATGTTACAAACAATTGATTATAGATCATAAGTATGCAAGTTTGGCTCCCAGTCCTTTAAATGCTATTTCTGCAGAAACCTTAGGTCTGGCATGCGCTGGTCATCTTATTGCTGGTAAGGATTTAGATCTTGCAAATTCAGGCCCAATTTATGTTAGATCTTCGGATGCTGAGCTGAACCTAGGTGTTAAAATTGAGCCAATAATCCCCCAATTATAACTTTTCTAGCTGTGACAAAAATATGATTATAAGACGGAAAACAAAACAGATATCAGTGGGTAATGTACTAGTCGGTGGAGACAGCCCTATTTCTGTTCAATCCATGACTAACACAGATACAAGAGATATTATCAGCACCTCAGCCCAACTAGCGTCACTTGAAAAAGCAGGTTGCGACATTGCCCGGGTGGCTATACTTGATCTTGATGCAGCTGCCGCTATTAAGGCTTTAAAAGATGGTTGTAAAATGCCTATCATTGCTGATATTCATTTCGATTATCGTTTAGCGATTGCCGCTATGGAAAATGGGGCAGATGGAATAAGGATTAATCCTGGTAACTTAGGTGGAGTAGAAAAAACAGCAAAAGTAGTAGCCGCCGCTAAGATGCATGGTGTGCCCATTCGGGTTGGAGTTAATAGTGGATCCATTGAAAAAGACCTTCTTGCTGAATATGGCTATCCTAGCGAGAATAATACCAAATCTCTTATAAAAAGTGCTCTTAGAAATGTTAGTCTATTAGAAAAACATGGCTTTGAAGATATAAAAATATCGATTAAATCTTCAGATGTTCTCACAACTGTTGCTGGTTATCGAGAGCTATCTGCTGCCACAGACTATCCATTACACCTTGGCGTAACTGAGGCAGGCGGTCTTATAGCGGGAACCGTAAAATCAAGTGCAGCCCTTTCTATTTTGTTAAGCCAAGGTATTGGTGATACTTTTCGAATTTCTCTTACTCGCGATCCAGTAGAAGAGATCAGAGTTGCTTTTGAGCTTTTACGTTGTTTAGGCCTAAGGGTACGAGGACCAGAATTAATTTCTTGTCCAACCTGTGGTCGTACAAGAATTGATCTTTTTGGGCTTGCTGAAAAGGTTGAACAATATGTGCAAACCATGGAAGCACCAGTTAAAATTGCCGTGATGGGTTGTGTTGTTAATGGTCCTGGTGAGGCAAAAGAAGCTGATATTGGTCTTGCTGGTGGACATGAACTTGGCATAATTTTTAAAAAAGGCAAATTGTTTAAAAAAGTTCCTGAGGCAGAATTGTTTAATGTCTTTTTGGCTGAACTTGCTAAAATAGAAAAAAAATTCCAAAATTCTAAAGATCAATTGATAACTTAGAAAATACATTTCAAGTCAGTATAATATTTTAACTAGGTGAAATTATGCGTTATTCACAAACATTTATCCCTACTAAGAAAGAAACTCCTGCCGAGGCGGAAGTGGTAAGTCATCAGCTTATGCTCAGAGCTGGATTTATGCGCAAATTAACTTCAGGTGTTTATAGCTATCTTCCCTATGGGCTTGCGGCAATTCGCAAAGTTGAAAATATCGTTCGAGAAGAAATGAATAGGGCAGGAGGGTTGGAGTTAACCATGCCTATGGTTCAACCAGCAGATTTATGGAAAGAAACTGGCCGTTATGATAAGTATGGTCCTGAGCTTCTCCGGTTCCATGACCGTCACAATCGAGAATCTTGTCTAGGACCAACCCATGAAGAAGTTGTCACTGATATTGTACGTAAGGAATTAAATTCTTACCGTGATTTACCAATTAATCTTTATCAAATTCAGACTAAGTTCCGTGATGAAATTCGTCCGCGTTTTGGTTTAATGCGTGGCCGTGAATTCATCATGAAAGATGCTTATTCTTTTGATATGGATGATGATGCAGCGAGTCTTTCTTATAATAAAATGTTTGATGCATACAAGCGTATTTTCACTCGTTGCGGGCTTGATTTTCGTCCAGTTCAGGCTGATTCAGGTTCCATCGGTGGAAGTTTTTCCCATGAGTTTATGGTGCTCGCTAAGACTGGTGAAGATACCATAGTTGTGTGTAATGATTGTGATTATGCTGCTAATATGGAAAAGGCTGCCGTTAAACTTCTGGACAAAGAGCAAAATGTTGAACTAGCAGAGCTTGCGAAAGTGGAAACACCAGGTAAGAGAAAAGTCAATGCAGTGTGTGAATTTTTAGACATCACGCCGCAGCAACTTGTTAAAACTATGGTTTTTGATACGGGTGAAGAAGCAGTAGCTGTCCTTGTTCGTGGCGATCGCGATGTAGAAGAGGTTAAGCTGAAAAACCTATTAGGCGTTGCTGAAGTTGAAATGATGGAAGACAAAGCTGTCTTTGATGCGACTGGTGTACCGACAGGATATTTAGGACCAGTTGGTATTTCAATTCGTGTTGTGGCTGATCAAGAAGTTGCTCAGATGGTCAATTTTTATGTCGGTGCTAACGAAAAGAACTATCATATGAAAAACGTCAATTTTGATCGTGATTTTAAAGTAACCGATGTGGCGGATCTGCGTCAGATAACTGAGGATGATATTTGCCCTGAGTGTAATGGTAATCTATCTCTTACCGAAGGAATTGAAGTTGGTCACGTTTTCAAATTAGGAACAGGTTATTCAGACGCTATGAAGGCAACCTTCCAAGATAGTGATGGACAAGAAAAGCCGTTTGTCATGGGCTGTTACGGTATTGGTGTTAGTCGAGTTGTTGCCGCTGCAATTGAACAAAATCATGATAAAGATGGCATAATTTTCCCAGTACCCATCGCTCCATACACCGTTATTTTGTTGAATCTTGGTGTTAATGATGAGGAGATCACTAAGGTTGCAGATTCTCTTTATGAAGATCTTAAAAAAGCAGGTATAGAAGTTCTTTTAGATGATCGTGATGATAGACCAGGAGCTAAGTTTAAGGATGCGGATCTGTTGGGTATTCCATATAGATTAACTGTTGGTAAACGTCTTGCTAAAGATGGAATGGTTGAAATTCGCGCAAGAAAAACTGGCGATGTGCAAGACATTCTTCCTGATAATGCAGTCGATTATCTAGTGGAAAGAATTAGTAAAGAACTTAACTAGCAAAGAAAATTTAGAGGTCAGCTCATCTAATGTCACCTATAAATAGTAAATATCCAGCAGAGATTAAAAATATTCTGCATAGCTATATGCCCGAAGCGGATTATGGCCGCCTAGAAGAGGTGTGGGCTTTTGCCGCAGAGGTGCATGAAGGACGAAAGCATTTTTCAGGTCAGTCTTATCTTCAACATACCAAAGAGGTTGCACTCACTTTAGCCTCAATGAAACTCGATTATGACACCATCTTAGCGGGTATCTTGCACGGGGCTATTAAAGCTGGTGTGGAAGAAAAAGAACTTCGGAAAAGATTTGGAGATGATGTTGCAGATATTGTAACTGGAGCCACCCGTATCACTAATGTTCAGTTTCACAATGACATTGATGAGCAGGCTGAAGGGCTTCGTAAGATGCTTCTTGCCATGGCAAGTGATGTCAGAGTTTTGTTGGTCCAGCTTGTCGATCGATTAAACGATATGTTTTTTCTGGATCACCGTAGTGAAGAGCGCCAGCTGGAAATAGCCCATGAAACCATGACTATCTATGCGCCACTTGCAAGTAGATTAGGTATTGATTGGTTAAAGAGAGAACTTGAGGATCAATCATTTAAATATCTGCATCCTTATGAGTACAAAGAATTAAATGATGAAATGGAAAGCTCCCTAGAGGAACGGGAGGCCTATGTTGCAGAGATGCTCGATATTTTAAAGACTAGGCTTAAGGAAAACGATATTGAACCTCTTCGTGTTCTTGGTCGCCCTAAACATCTGTATTCAATATATAAAAAGCTTGTTGCCCAGAATATATCTTTAGATAAGGTTTATGATAAAGTTGCTTTTCGTATTATTGTAGAAACAGTCAAAGATTGTTACGAGTCACTTGGTGTAATCCATGGCGAGTGGATTCCTGTTCCTGGTCGAATTAAGGATTTTATTTCAGTTCCTAAGGCTAATAACTATCAGTCGATGCATACTACAGTGGCTGGTCCCCATAAACAATTTGTCGAGATTCAAATCCGTACTGAAGAGATGGATAGAATTGCTTCTGATGGTGTTGCTGCTCACTGGGCTTATAAGGAAGGACAGAAAACAGCGGGAAGTGATGCCAAACTCTTTAGCGATTTAAAGAATATGGTGAAAAGCCTTAAAGATGTAGAAGATCCAAGAGAATTTCTTGATTCTTTTAAGGGCGAGCTATATGAGCCAGATATTTATGTATTAACTCCTAATGGCCAGGTAAAAGAATTTCCGGCTCGTTCATGTCCCATAGATTTTGCTTACGCCGTTCATACCGAGGTAGGTAACAAGTGTACTGGTGCAAAGGTCAACGGTCGTTTAGTTCCATTGAAATACCAAATGCAAAATGGAGATATTGTAGAGATTATCACCTCTACTTCTCAACATCCTCGAAACGGTTGGCTTGATCTTGTCCAAACTGGGCGGGCAAAGGCAAGAATTAGAGCGTGGTTTAGAATTGAAGAGAATGAAAAATTCTTTAAAATTGGACGTGAGATTTGTGAAAAAGAGATGCGAGGTCAGGATACTGGCTTAAAACGCTTGATCAAATCTGGTGAAATTAAACCAATTCTAAAAAAACTACGCTGTAATGGACCTGACGATTTGTATATCAAAGTCGGAAGTGGAGCGATTACAGTTGAGTATTTGAAAAAGGCTTTACCATCCTCGAATCTTGATTTAGAAAACGAAGAGCCGGCATATATTGAATTAAGCACTGGGCAGACTGAAAGTGTAAAATTTGCAAGAAGAGCTAAAAATAGTCTTAGTATCGCCGGGATAGATGGCATGTTGGTGAAAATTAGCCAGTGTTGTCGACCTGTTCCTGGTGACAAAATCACAGGGTTTATCACTCAGGGAAGAGGAGTCACTGTTCACAAGTCAAGTTGTGCTAATTTACTAGCCTCCGATCCAAACAGACGAATTGAGGTCAGTTGGTCCGAAACTTCTACGACCACCTATCGTGGAGTACTGTGCGCCATCACAGAAAATACAAAAGGTATTTTCTCAGAGGTTAGTGCTGTTGTTGGTGGTGAAGATATTGTTGTCGTTGAACTTAATGCCCGAATGAAACCAGATGATACAGCCGAGTTTACCATAGCCATGGAAGTTAAAAATACAGAGCAATTGCAACATGTAATGCTTCGTCTAAAACAGATGCCGGAGGTTATTTCCGTGCGTCGAGTATAGGATAGTGGGATAAGGCGTATGTTTTATTGTGAGGTGTGTGGTAATGAAATCAAAAAAGGTGTGGCGACTTGCAAATTTTGCGGAGCTGAGCAGAGAGCATATTTACCTAAAAAGAAATTTTCCCATGAGATTGTTAATATTGAAATAGGCAGACCAACTGTGGATTTGGCTCTGACTAGACTTGATTCAACTCTGAAAAGTGCAGCATTAAATAATACAAATGTTTTAACTTTAATTCATGGGTATGGCTCAAGTGGGAAGGGCGGTGTAATTGGTCAGGAAGTTCGTAAAATGCTAGATTTTATGGTGAGTCGAGGTGAGGTTGCAGCCTATATAATAGGAGAAGATTTCGGTAAGCGACATGGGCCCAGTAGGGAGCAGGTCAGACGATATCCTCAATTAGCAAAAGATCGCAATTATAATCACGCTAACCGCGGCATTTCCCTTGTCTTTTTCTGATTTGTAGTTAATTTTTTAATGCTTTGTAGCATGTAGGAAACTCCACTACGGGTTGTCTGCGTAATCTGAGAGACACCTTTAATAAAATCGTCTAAGGAATAAAATGAAAAGAAAAATTTTAGTAGCAGCCCTTGGTTTATGTCTTGTCGCACCATTTGCAGCACAGTCAGCAGACAAGAAGGGTCTAGAAAAGTTTGAAGATAAATTGGGATACAGTGTCGGTAATGAAATTGGAACCTCCCTTGTCGATTTAAAAGGTTATGTTAATTTTGAGTCGATTGTTAAAGGCATGAAGGACGGATTTAATGGCAAGGATCCACTTCTTACAAAAGAAGAAATTATGGCTGTGCAAAAAGAGTTTGTCTCTAAGCGCCTAGAGGAAATGAAGGCTAAAAACAAAAAGGAAGGTTTAGCGTTCCTAGCTGAAAATAAAAAGAAAAAAGGTGTTGTTGTCACCAAGAGTGGCCTTCAATATCAAATACTTGAAAAAGGAAAAGGCGCTAAGCCAAAGGCTGATGATGTCGTTGTGGTTGATTATGTTGGTCAACTAATCGATGGCAAAGAATTTGATAGCTCTATTAGCCGTGGCACCCCTGCAACCTTTCCTGTTAATCAAGTTATAGCTGGTTGGACCGAGGCTCTTCAATTACTTCCAGTGGGAAGTAAAGCTCGTTTAGTTATTCCATCTGAACTAGCTTATGGAGACAACGGAGCACCTCCAACAATTGAGCCTAACGCTGTTTTGGTATTTGAGGTTACTCTTCATTCTATTGAAGCGAAAGCTAAAGTAAAACCTGCTCCAGAAAAAGCAGAAGTTAAAAAAGAAAAGAAATAATACTATCTTTCACCTTTTGGTAGCGACGAAAAGCAAAAGCCCCTCAATCATTATTTATGATTGAGGGGCTTTTTTATTTATTTGTCAAATTGTCTAAGCATATAAAGACCGATGCTTGCAAAAATGAGGTGGATAACTGAAGCTGAGAGCCAAGGAGAAACGCTTCCTGTGATGGCTAAGGATTGAAGAGTCCCCCAAATTGCCCAGGCGGTAAATGCTAAAAAACAACTTGCAGGGATAGCGATGGATAAATCTTTGCCCCATCTTTGGTAGGAAATTAATAGAATTGGTAGTCCGAGAATTAATAAAGGTAATCCCAGGAAAATATATGAAAGCCTGCTGAGAATAGTTAGAAGAATTGTTCGTTTATCGTGGGCTATTGTGGTCTCAAGATAAAGTTCAGTGAGTTCAGTAAGCGAGCTTTCAGCTTTTTGATTGACTGGTGTTCTGAAAATGTCTGGTTGTTCAGGAAAAGACATTTTTGTCTTGGCAAAAGTTGTTACATTGTAGGGTACTTGTAAGTCTCCAGTTTTTTGTTGGATAATTGTGTTATACAAGATCCAATTATTTTCTGTTGCCAGCCAGTCAGCTTTTTCAGCGGTTATAACTTCGTCAATTTCGAAATTTCCATTCCATCTAGAGTAAGAAAATTCTTTAAAAGAATTTTCTTTGGTATCAGGCCATGAGAAAGAATAAATACCGCTAACTCCACGATAAAAATACTTGCCATTTCTTATAATACCTTTTGGTTCCTCACCTTTGACTCCTTCTAGCCAAATCTCATTAGTTCTGGTTACTGTGATAGGTAAAATCCATTGAGCACTAGCAAGCAATAATGTTGTGGTGATGATTCCACCGCCTATAAGTGGGACAATAATTTTCCTTAAGGGTAGACCACCTGCTTTTAATGCGGTTAGCTCATTACTATGATTTAAAAGGCCTAAGGTAACAACTCCTGAAAGCAAAATCATGATTGGGCCAAGTTGATCCAATACAAAAGGGACGGAAAGTAAAAAATATTCAAATGCAAGGCTAAGGGGCTTTCCTGCTTCGGAAAAGTTGTCAAATTTTTCGAAAAAATCTATCAAAAGGTAAAGAGCAACGAAACCTGAGCCTATTGTAAGAAGGAATTTGAAAAACTGTTTTAGCAGATATTTATCTAGTAGTGTCATATTATTTTAGAAAAAATTTATGGGAAATCATAAAGCCAACAGCAATTATCCCTATACCCAAAAGATTACTTAGAAGAATATAAATAGTTCCTTGATAATATTCTCCAAGTTCGAAAAAAGAGTGGCTTTCTCGGGCAAATGTTGAAAAGGTTGTAAACCCACCAAGGAAACCAGTAAATAGAAAGAGTCTGAAATTATGACTAATTTCCACCTTTTCAAAGAAGCTCCAGAAGATACCAATCATCAGGCAACCAAGAATGTTGGCAATAAATGTTCCAAGGGGGAAATTTATTGCTATTTTTGAGGACACCATGGTTATCAGGTATCGACAGATTGATCCTATGGCACCACCTAGACCCACAGCCAAAATATTGTTGAAATGTATCATTTATCTTCTAAATTTTGTAAGATTGATTTGTTGTTGCTATAATCTTTTTTATAAATATAGTCTCGATAATTACCACCAGCTTCTTTTTAGAGCAAGTTTTCATCTTGATCCTAAGGGAGGCATGAGCTTGCAAAATATAATATGACTGTGGTATAGTAGCAAGCTTATTGTTTGTTGTAACTCGCTAAAGATGTTGTTTTAGCGTGCTTTATGGTGAGGAAAACTATCGTTTTGTTTGTGTATGTAAAACAAAACTTCATTCAACCGGAGGTGTTGGTTTTTGGTTGTAGTTATCTATTTTTACTTTATGTTTTGGTAAGTAATAGTTTCTACGTGAGTATATCTTAACCATTGATCATTATTACCACATTTATGGCGCCAAGAAAAAATAATTGTTCTGGTTCCCCTGCTAATCAAGTCTCGAAAAATACTGCCAAGTATCGTCTAGAGACTTTTCAAGAAATATTCGAAAAAGAGGATAATGTCCTCGTTGTAATTAATGCAGACCCCGATGCAATCGCCTGTGCTATGGCAATTAAGCGTATTCTAAGATACAAAGTATCTTCTGTGGCCATTGCTCACCCCAATGAAATTAGAAGAGTGAACAATGTTACCATGGTCGAGAGATTGAAGGTGCCTTTGTTAAAGTTGAAAGCTGTTGATGTTGGAGAATATAATAAGGTTGTAATGGTTGACTCTCAGCCAAATCATCTACCTACCTTCGCTAATTTAGAAGTAGCTGCAATTATTGATCACCACCCGCCACCTGCTGATGGTTGGCCAGATGTGCCTTTTGTTGATATTAGACCAGAGTATGGTGCTTGCTCGACTATGTTGGTGGAATATCTGAGAGCTGGCAATATGAAGCCCTCAGTGGCACTTGCAACAGCCTTGTTTTATGGAATTAAAGTTGATACTCAAAACTTTGAGAATAAAAGCCTTTTAGCGGACGGTATCTGTTTTCGTTACCTTTTTGATATCGCAAATAGAAATTTAGTGAGAAAATTTGAGCTCGCAGATCTTAGACGATCGGAATTGAAATATATTAGGATTGCCTTAGCCTCGGTGAAATACTCTAAAGGTAGATATTATTGCCATATTGGTAGAGTGCCAAGTCCCGATGTTCTCGTGATTGTTGCTGATTTTTTAAATCATGTTGGTGAAATTGATTGGGTTTTTGTCTCCGGTATTCATAACGAGAAGCTGGTTGTTATTTTCAGATGTGACGGTTATAGAAAAAGTGCTGGTAAACTAGCTACCAAGACTTTTGGAGAGTTAGGTTCTGCCGGTGGTCATAAAGAGGCTGCTCGGGCAGAAGTACCGCTTAAAAACCTTTCACTAGGTGATAAGGAATTTACCTCGGATACGTTGAAGAGATTGATTCTAAGATACATATAGATTTATATAAAAACTATATTTAAAGCTGAGATTTATAAAGTTTAGAATACAAACCTAGTTTTTATATGCTTTGAAAACATTAGCTGCTGGATCTTGATAGATTAAAAGATCAAATTCAGGCAGAACTGAGATTAAGTGTTCGATAATTTCAGCTTGTATTTCTTCATATACTGCCCATTCTTGCCTGTTTGAAAAGATGTAAATTTCAACAGGCAATCCCTTCGTTGTTGACTGTAAATGCCGAACTAAAAAAGTCATGTTTAGATGTATGTCGTTTCTTGCACGTAAATATTCCTCGGTATACATTCGAAAAAGTTGAAGATTAGTTGGCATTTTAGCGTTTAGCGGTGTGGCTTTTTCTAGATCAAACTCATTAAACTGTATTGTGTCTAATCTTTTTTTCAAAAGTTCTGTTTTGGAGAATTTACTGTAAAGTTTTTGGTCGCAAAACTTTATTGATTCCATATCAATATTAAGGTGTCTCTTAATTCTTCTACCACCAGATTCTACCATCCCACGCCAATTCTTAAAAGATTTACTAACGAAATATGGTGTTGGAATGGTGGTTATAGTTTTGTCAAAGTTCTGGACTTTCACACTGTATATGGACATATCAATAACATCACCATTTGCACCAAAATCATCCATCTCAATCCAATCGCCTATTTTTAATAATCCAATACTAGACATTTGGATAGATGCCAGGATACCTAGTATCGTATCCTTGAAAATCAAGATTACTATGGCAGTCAATCCACCAAGTAGAGAGAGAAGATGCCACGGCGATTTACCAGAGTAAATAGAGATAACAAACACTATGGCGATGATATAAACGAGTATTTGGCCGGCGTCGGTATATGTTTTTATAGCTTGTCGGCGGTCTGGATTGTGCGGTAGGGTGTGGCAGTTTCTTAAAATACCGGTAAAGATTAGGGTAATGATGATGACAGAGAACATTAATATAAGACGATCTATAAATATAAAAACCGGATCATTTGGTTTTAAATATATATCTAGAGCAAAAATAATGCTGTAAATCGCGACAAGAAGACTAACCCTGTGCAACAATTTTGTCGAGAGTAGTTTCTTAGCCCATTCTACCTTACCTTTGGCTATTATTTTCCCTATTGTTCTGGAAATCACTAATTTAAAAAAATAATAAACTATAATGGAGAAAGCGGCTATCCATATCAGACCTATCACTTCTTCTGAGTCGATGAGGAACTTGGAGGCTCTAATACTTGATGTTATTTTTTCTAAAATTTCGTCAATGTTCATATTTGCCAGGTGGTTGTTTGTGGTATTGTGTCGGTAGATTTTTCAACAATAAAGTTTCTCAAAAACAAAATACCACAATTAACACAAATAGTACTAATTGTTCATATAGTTAAGGATATCTCGATTTTTTTGGTTCAGGTTAAATATTTGTTAATATCTACCGCATCAATCTGATTTTCTTTTAAGTACTGTTCAGCATATTCTAGATAAGCACCACTAGTGAGGAAAAGCTTGAATAGATCGGCATCTATATGCTTGTCTTTCACCATGAATCCCATGATTTTTATAACCTCACTTAGTGGTTTAGCTTTTTTATATGGTCTGTCTGAAGCGGTTAAGGCTTCAAAAATATCCGCAACTACCAT
Organism: Desulfotalea sp.; assembly: GCA_051531995.1. GTDB lineage: Bacteria > Desulfobacterota > Desulfobulbia > Desulfobulbales > Desulfocapsaceae > Desulfotalea. The sequence goes on along the minus strand of JAOPTU010000001.1, from coordinate 168,755 downwards.
CATTCTTGCGGTTATTGACATGTCGCTACCTTTTAGTTTTCTTGGATAGCCAGTGCCGTCAATTTTTTCGTGATGGCCGCCAGCAATATTCGGTACATCTTTTAGATGGTCTGGAAAGGGGAGCTTGTTGAGCATTATTATGGTTTGAACGATATGGTCATTAATTTTATATCGTTCTTCATTTGTTAATGTTCCCCTGGCGACTCCTAAATTGTATAATTCACCTTTATTATATAGTGATTCTGGTGTCTTAAGGATAAAGCCGTATTTATTGTCTGGAGCCAATTTGTCCTGTTCTACACGCGGGATAACATGATCTGCTCGATCTACTAATAAAGGTTCTGGCGTTGGTAATGAATCTTCTGGGGTTTGCTCTTTTCTCTGTAATGCCTCCCAGGATATACCAACTCTATCACTCAAGGTTCGTAGCCAGGTTCTGGATGCGATTATTTCCAGTTTATCAATTTTGTCAGGAGCCATAAACTCGCCACCAATATTACATTCGGCGACAAAATTAAATTCTTCATCAAGACTAAGCCATATTTGTTCTAATTTTTTCTTTGCTTCATACTCAGATGATCCAGATGCGATTTCTTCAAAATAGCTAATATGAGCATCTCTTTTTAAAACCTCAAAACGCATCCGTACCTCATGGATACGGTCATAAATAGTTTCTAACTTTGTCGATTTATCTACTACATATTCAGGGGTCGTAACTTTTCCACAATCGTGCAACCAACTCGCAATGTGTAAAGCTTCCCATTCTTGTTCGTTAAGGTTGAAGTTTGTAAAAGGTGGTTCCTGAGCTGCACAAGCTTTTTCTGCCAGCATTTTGGCCAGCACTGGCACACGTTGGCAATGTCCACCAGTATATGGTGATTTGGAATCGATGGCATCTGCCAGCACTTTAATGAAAGATTCTAGCAATTCTTTTTGCATTTTGAGCATTTTTCTGCTTTCAAGGGTAACGGCTGCAAACCCAGAAAAGGCATTAAGTAGAGTTATTATACCGCTTTCATCTTTTTGTTCTATTATCTCCTCAGAAGAATAAACTAAACATAGTGCACCAATTTCTTCCTTATTACGATTCCATAGTGGAATAGTTAAAACGGTGGGAATATTAGCAATGGTAGAATTAAAATTAAGGTTCACAAAGAGCTCGTTCCATTTAACAGACTCATGTTCTCCGTTTGCTAGGATGTCACGGATCTTAGATGGTTCAAGTAGGTTAAACTTCGGTAAGGATTCAACGTTTATTTCTGTGTTTTTTGGACCTCTGAAAAATACAGGTTCAAGGATTTTTTCATTTACCAGATAAGTACATATAGCATCTGCGCCACCGATACGTTTTGTCTCACGGGATATTTTCTCTAGTAGCTTGTTGAAGTTTTGTTCATTCGCAAGCTTACTGGTAAGAGATATAAAGTGTTCAATGGTCCATTCCATCTTATCGATAGCCTGACCAAGCTCACTTACTTCCCTAATCATAGAGTGGTGAAAAACTTTCTTTTTGCCAAACTCAAACCTACTTATACGTTTGGTGTTTTTGGCGAGTAGTTGGAGTGGCTTTGAAATTTGACTGGCTATTAACCAAATAAATGGAATCGCCAAAAGAATCATTGCTATGGTGTATATCAAGGCTTGGTCTTGATTTTCTTGTGCTTCTGCTAATATCTCACTTTCAGGAGAAACGATGACAAGGTAAAAACCGCTCTCTTGGAGCGCGCTGAATTTAACCGTTGTACCTAGCCAAACTTCGTCTTTGAAAGTTAGCTTGTAAAAAGGTTTTAAAATGTTTTTATTTTCCACCACGTAACTGAGTATCTCACTACCTAATTCACTTAAGTAGGCTCTATTAGATTTAGTTTTATTTGTTAAAATTACTTTTTCAGGATTTTTATAAGCAGTTACTAGGTATTTATCCTTGTCTTTTTCAACTAGAACCATTTCTGAACGTGGTGAAATATCATACTTTGCAATGGTCTCAGACAGGTGATACAACGTTACATCACCGCCAATAACACTTTTGGTATCTTTAGGATTGTAGGAAACAGTCAGCCCCATTTGTTGAATAAAATGGAAAAGATATGGTTTAGTGCGAACCTCCCGTTTTGCATTTAGACTATCTGTGTACCAGGGGCGTATGCGAGGGTCATATTCAGTTAACTCAGGCGTTAATCTACTTATTTCGTTTATATCTGATGAAAAGAATAACCTTTGCAAGTACCTTTTATTATTTTCACCTTTGGTAATATTATCGACTATCAGTGTAGCTGCATCTGGAGCCTTGAACTGTTTTCGCATGTACTTAGAATTTATAGGTCGAACAATAAAAAAATCACCGGTGCCATAGCCAACTTGCAAAGCTGAAAGGTTTGGTTCTTCTAGGAGGGCTGCATTGAAAATTGGTACGTAGGCAAGTCTCTCTTCGAGACTATTAGCGGACATAACTGGTGTTGTGCCAAGGATGCGAATAGTTTGGCAGACCGTTTTATTAACGCTTTGGTAGTTTAGTGAAAGTTCAACACGAATTTGGTCAAAATATCTTCTAGAATTTTCTAATATCATTTTAGAAGAATTCCAGTAAATAAGTTGCCCGAGTATAAAACCAAAAATGAGTAGTAGTGATGTGAAGAGGGCACTGATGGTAACGAGAATACGAAAAGGTTTAATATGTATATTTTTCATAGTATCAAATTGTTAAGGTTGAATGACTTTTTTGTGGATTCTAATAAGTCTATCATGAGCGAGCTTTATATCAAAATCCCAAAATTTCAGGGTATTTTGACTTTTCCCAAGAGCTACTCTTAACAATGTAAAATATTTTCCTTGTCAGGAAAATACTAATACTGGTCTATTACAAATTTCCGTTTCCTTGCTAATCTGTGGTAACTTGAAGGATTGGCCGATTTAGGATTCCTTGACAAGCATGGTTAGCAGGTGTTTTTGTGCTAAGGATAATTGCATATGGCCCTTTCTAGAGCATAGCTTCGTAGTCCTATTCAACTGGAGACCTTGAACGCTATTGCTTTTTTATTCTCACCTATACTTTTTATTATATAATGAACGCTGTTATAATCCCACATGATCAATTGAGCCAAGAGGCATTGGAAGGTGTTGTTGAAGAATTTGTAACCAGAAATGGTACTGATTACGGTGAAGGCGAAATCCCACTTGAAGCTAAAATTGCCCAAGTGTTAATACAACTTAAATCTAAAGACGCTTTTATTGTCTTTGATCATCATTCTGAAACCTCTACTATCGTTAACAAGAATGATCAAATTTTAAAATCTATTGATTCATAGGGTTTAATGGGGGCAGTTTCTTTTATAAGGAAAGTACTTTTAATGCTGTCATCTAAATCCTGAAAACAAATATCATAGTGGTTTTATGTTATGGGACGGAGTAAATATTATGGACAATCCCTGTCTTGCTCACTCCTGTAACTGGAATATGTAAAGGTTAAGTAACCTTAAGGCTATCTTGAAAAATTGCTATTTCGGCCAACTATCTTTGTAGTGTTTGAAATTTTAATCTCGGAGATAAGCGAACAAAGTGTGACTTTGATATCGCTTATATGTCTGCGGTGAGTTTTTGCGTCCGCCAAGAACTTGAATGCCCCCCCCTAGCTTTTCAAGGTACTCTAAAGTCTTTCCCAGGTGGTTTGCCTTGCAAGTGAATATTTTTCATGGTGAACACCGACAAGTCTCATTCATAGATATATAGGCATATCAGGATGCTGCTACCATTATAGACCCGCAATTATATCCACCAAGGTTATACTTCCCGTTTTTTGTATGATACGATATTTATAGATTATTTTAACCTCGAATAGCTCTAAATTGTAGGTCTATAGTTTGGGTGCAATTATTTAAATTGTAAACTCCAAAAGGTTGTTTTTGATGTATGTAACTCTGGTGATCACCAGTTCTGCATCCTGCGATAATGGTGAGTACAGAACAATGTTCAATAATAACGCAGTACGTGCACTCGACACCAAGCAATTAGTCTAATGCTATTCAAATGCATTTAGCGTTATTTGTTGAATGGAGTAAAGGATGGGCAAGAAAAAACAGATTAATCAAACTCTGGCCTTGAAGCTGGGATTTGCCACATTGATAGCTATCTTTGTAGTGTTCGGCGTATTTGTTTTATACGAGATGCAGAGAGTTGCTGACCTGAATCGTGCGATATATGATCACCCTTTGGTGGTGTCAAATGCTGCTCTTCAAGCAAACACTTCCATTGCGAAAATGCACCGCAATATGAAGGATGTAGTTCTTTTCAAATCTCTATCAAGAATTCACGAATCCATTAAGGCAGTTGATGAGGAAGAGAAAGAGGTGTATAGGCATCTCAATACTGTAAGAGACAATATTCTTGGTGAGCAAGGTCGTACACTTGAGGAAGAAGCCAGACATCTATTTGATGAATGGCGGATAATTCGAGGTGAAGTGATTGATTCGGTAAATAATAATCAAAGGGATATTGCGGCAGATATAACGATTGGTAAAGGAGCGTATCATGTAGCAGTGTTAGAAAAGGAAATGATGGGATTGACAAATTATGCACGCGGTAAAGCTTCCATCTTTATAGAAGATAGCCAAAGAGTGCAGTCAAGGTTAAAGATCACTTCTATTCTTTTCTTGGTAGTAGGCACCTTCTTGTCGCTCTTGGTAGCCTTTCTGACTCTTAAAAGGCATTATTCGGTTAGTAAGAATTTGCTGGAAAGTGAAGCACGCTATCGCTCATTGATTGACAATCAAACCGATCTAGTTTGTCGAATCAATCCTGACGGACAGTTTCTCTTTGTGAATGATATTTATGGTACGTTTTTTAGTATGCCGAAAAAGGAGCTAATTGGCTCGAAGTGGCAGTCACTAACATTCGATGATGACCTAGAGCTAATTAATGAAAAATTATCGACATTATCAAAAAAAAATCCAACCGTTATAATTGAAAATAGAGTGCGTTCTGGTAAAGGTAAAATACATTGGATGAACTTCAGTAATACCGGTCTTTTTGATTCTCAAGGAAATTTATTGGAGATACAGTCCGTAGGACGTGATATCACAGCCCTAAAAAAATCAGAGGAAGATCTTTTAATGAGTGAGGCCAGTTATGCTCGGGCTATGCGTGGTACCAGCGATGGCTTTTGGGATTGGAATATCGTGACTAATGAGTGTTATCTTTCGCAGCGTTGGAAGGAGTTGCTCGGCTTTTCGGAAGACGAACTGGCCAATGAATCAGAATCTTTTTTTTCGAGGGTTCATCCCGATGAGGTGTCATGTGTTCAGGAAGCAATGAAAGCCCATTTCGAACAAAGTGTTCCCTATATTGTCAAGCATCGATTGCGGACAAAAAAAGGGGACTATAAATGGTTTCAAGGTCGTGGTATGGCGGAGAGGAATGAGCAAGGACAGGCTGTGATCATGTCGGGTTCAATTACAGACATCACTGATTTTATGAAGGCTGAAGAAGAGAATGATCAATTAGAAACACAACTTCGACAAGCTCAGAAAATGGAATCCATTGGGAATCTTGCTGGTGGAATTGCCCACGAGTTCAATAATATGCTTACCATCATCATGGGGCACAATGAACTTATCATGGAAGACCTACCCGAGGCGAGCCTGGCTAGAGAGAGTGCTGATGAGATACGAGTTGCAGGATTACGTGCCAGGGATGTAGTGAAGCAGCTCTTAACCTTTAGTAGAAGAGACGATGCTGTTAAAAAGGTATTAGATCTATCATTTGTAGTAAAAGAATCCATCAAGCTTATGCGCTCATCAACTCCTGCAAATATAAGGATTGAGCAGAATTTGTCAGCAGGGACGTATCCGGTAATGGGTAATGACACTCAGATAAATCAACTTATTATAAATATATGTAATAATGCCGTTGACGCTCTGCCGGAAAAGGAAGGATTAATAACCATTGAGCTGTTAAATGAAACGATAGATTTTCAGCAAGATAAGTATCAGGCAAAGTTAAAATCCGGTCAATATGTTAAACTGGTGATTTGTGATAATGGAATCGGGATGGATGCTGAAACTGTTGATAGGGTATTTGAGCCTTACTTCACCACCAAAGATATTGGTGAGGGAACAGGTATCGGAATGGCAGTGGTTTATGGTATAGTTGAGCGACATGGCGGTGCGATACTTGCAGATAGTAAACTAGGCAGAGGAACAACTTATACTATATTCTTGCCAACTTATGAAGGGATGCTTGAGCTGGACAGCGCCGAACGAAACATTATGCCTCGCGGAGATGAACACATTCTTTATGTTGATGATGAACCATCGATAGCGACACTTGGTAAACGTCTTTTAGAAGGTCTTGGGTATACAGCTGAGTCAACATCATATCCAGAAAAAGCATTGGATATGGTGAGAAACGACCCATATAAATTTGATCTACTTATCACAGATATGGCAATGCCCAATATGACAGGTGATCAATTAATTATTGAAACCTTAAAGATCCGTCAAAATATTCCGACGATTATATGCACTGGTTATAGTTCTAGAATTTCGGAAAAAGCAGCTACGAATATTGGTGCCTGTTCTTATATAATGAAACCTATAAATAAATCTGAGTTAGCTACAGTAGTTCGAAAGGTGCTGGATAGGGCTAAGAAGATCTAGTCTTGTGACGCTTTGCTGGGGCAAGATCAAATTTATCAGTGAGGAATAGAAACGGATTCTTGCTTTTATTAAGGATAGTACTGCCTCCTGACAGGTAGTTTGTTTCAGCATAATTAATGCTCAATGTAGTAAGCCAGCAAACGTACTTTGTTATCACAACCCTTCATTACTTGCCTCTATCAACACTCACCATCGATAATCAAATATGTCATATCAGCTTTTTGTACCTTTAAGGTGTTGACGATTCTGACGTAATCAGGTGGGTCTAGACACTATATGGTTAATCCCGAGTTATTAGTTACTCTAATAAAAATCCATATAGAATTATTTCAGCTAATCAAAATTCCTGCAATGCGCTCAGTAATTTGATCAAACTTTTGTCTAGAGATACCAAGTGCTACTTCAGTCATTGCTTTCGCATCTAGCGATTTCAACCCATGTTTTCTATCCCTGCAGAATACAAATCAATTTTCAAACCAGAACGCAGTTCGTTTGCAAAAGCTGACAAGCATCAGCATGAGAGGAACCTCTATAAGAACACCGACAACCGTTGCCAGTGCCGCACCGGAAGATAAACCAAATAGCATCACCGAGGTGGCAATAGCAACCTCAAAGTGATTGGAGGCACCGATCATGGCTACTGGGGCAGCATCTTCATACTTAAGCTTAAAAAGTTTTGCTGCACCATAACCAAGTGCAAAGATCAGTATCGTTTGAATAAAAAGTGGGATAGCAATCCAGACAATCGTTAAAGGATTAGAAGTGATAACCTCACCTTTGAAGCTAAAAAGCAGGACCAAAGTAAGCAACAAGGCTGTGATGGTGATAGGAGTTAGGAAACCCAGAAATTTTTCTTTAAACCACTCCTCTCCTTTAGTTTTGATGATTAATTTACGTGAGAAATATCCAGCTATAAGGGGAAGTGCAACATAAATAGATACCGACAAAAGTAGTGCCTGCCAGGGAATTGGTAATTGACCAACGCCAAGCAGAAAGCCACCGAGTACTCCGTATAGCAACAACATGGTGAGAGAATTGATAGCCACCATAACAAGCGTCAGACCATCGTTGCCTTTTGCGAGAAATCCCCAAACCAGAACCATCGCAGTACAAGGTGCGATACCAAGTAAGATGCAGCCAGCAAAATAGCTTCTCCAGAGTGGGATTTGTAGCATCTTTACGCCTTCCTGTAATACAACGATACCCGCTCCGTGCTGAGCACCGATAGGAAGGTCAAGGCCAAACGGCATCCTGACAAGATCAACTGCCTCGGCACCGATAAAAGACTTGAGGAGAAAGCCCAGGAAAAAAAGAGAAATCGCATACATGGTAAATGGTTTGATACACCAGTTAATAAACAAGGTTAGAAAGACTGGTTTGCCGCTTTTACTTGCCTTCACAACCGTGGCGAAATCGATCTTTACCATAATTGGATACATCATGAAAAAGAGGCATATGGCAATCGGAATAGAGACAACTGGAGCCCCATTAACATATATTGACATAGCATCAAGAGACTGCGCTAGGTTAGGTGCAATTTTTCCCAACAGTATCCCAGCAACAATGCAGAGTCCAACCCAAACGGTCAAGTATCTTTCGAAGAGGTTTGTCATTTTTCTTTCACTTAAAGTGGCGTTTCCTTTACTCATCCCATCCCCCATATGCTTTGTTTTTTACCATCTTCCACTTTTCTGTACGGCATTTTCTAACCAGTTATCATTTCGTGTTATATGTTATCATCTTCAAGAGGTACAAAACAATGCTCCCTGTCATATGATATGTGTCTCTAGCAGCTTTTAATAATTCAAGTTTTAAAGGCACATCAAATCCAGCAGTAGCTGCAAAATAAACACCAATAAAGGTTTGAACTGTCACAAGTAAATGTTCAACTCAAAAGCTAGAAGATGGTGATTGTCTAATTTTTATGATTCTTTGACGAGTCTGTAATTGTTAATTAAGTTTCACAAAAAAATCTAGGGTGCCCAAAACATTACTGCACAAGACTGGAATTAGGATGGAGGATGTTTTGCGATGGCAGACAATATATTTGCACTATTGGGAAAAATTTTTCAGAATATGTGAGGGAAGGTGTTGCTGGGTAACAAATATAGCAATAAATAATAAAAAAAGCCTGCAACACATAAAGTGCAGCAGGCTTACAATGCATCAAATTTAAACATGTACGTTTTGTTATTCCGGCAATGGTCTAAACCTTGTTTTTTTCTCAGAAGGTAGTAGTGGCAATCACTATAAATAGACCCTGCTAGCTTACTTGTTTAAATTACATACGATGGATTTCTATTTTCGCTAGAAAAATTAGAATCTTTTAACCAAGCTTCATCTCAACATAAAAACTTGGGATGGCCATATTTTTACCGGACTTGCAAGGACGGCCTCCGCGCTTAACATTCTTTTTGAAAGCCAACTTCACTGCTTTTTTACGACTCAAACCAGATTTAATACATTCTGCGGCAATTTGCCCATCGCTCCACATCATTTGAGACATAACTCTGAAATTTTTCTTCCCCATTCTCAATCTCCTTAAAAAATTTAGTTTTACTTCATAGGCATCGCTGGGATCTTTGCAACTTTTGCAGTGTTTTTAATCCGAACGTTTGTGTATCCGTTTCCCTCATCCCAATTTTTTCTTATATTAGATCAGTTTTGGGCTGATGTTGCTGTTTGTCACAGGTGCTGCTTAAATATTTCATATCATATAATATTTGCCTGATATCTTTCTCGAAAAAGAAAATTACTATCAGCAATGGCTGTGTTAGTTTCGGGCTTGTTCAATTTGGGCTAGATCGTGGTTTAGTACGCTCTAACGATCGATTCTTGGCCGTGAAATATGATATTAGAATACATCTCTAACATCATAGAGTTTGGTTGGACCACTTGCCGCTCTTATAAAATTATAACTCTTTTCTAATTCAGGCCACTCAAGTAGTTGCAACAAATGTGCATGCGCATTGGATTCAGTACAAGCGCTACTATCTGGGGTTAACATCACATGACGGCGACAGACGTAGGGTCGTGATTCATAGATGGAACATCCGCCATTTTTCAAAAACAGACATGGAGTACCGACCCCTTTATTATCTGTGTTAAATTGTTTTCTTCTTTTTATTTCCTTATGGTTTTTCTCGATGAGCTGTATTTCAATATCACTGATTGTTATGTAGTAAGAGCAACAATATGAGCAACCTTTTTTACAAGGCGTATATTTGTTTACATGCTCATATAACACATTCATGAAGCTATAGAGTTTTTCAAGCTGCTTCAAATGCGGTAATTGTGAATTTTTTGTTTCAATAAAAAATTCAACTTCGGTTTTTTTTAGATTCTCAGGGAGAGAGCTAGTCATGTTTTTAAAATTTATTTCAGTTGTAGCTATAAACTTTTCTATGTTTACCAAATTTTTTCCTTTCAGCGGCTAACGGTAAATTAAGCGGCGCCGATCACGGCGTCCGAGTTAGTGAAATGAGTGACTCGAACGACTTGTTATATTTTAAATCAATCAACCAAAAAAGAAGCTTGGCATGGATAAGTATGTAAAAAACTGAATTGGTACTGTTATAATTACTTTAAAGATAGCTTTTGATTGAAATTAAATCACATTTGCACGATAGATTGAAAATGTAATTAAGAAATAGAAAGATGTAATTATGAATAATCTTTCTATTTCTCCTCTTCAAGAACCGTGATTCTATCCCATTCTTCATCAAGATTACTTCCTTTTAAATATAATAAAACGTAATAGATAAAAGGAAGTAAAAAGACAACAAAAATCACTATATTTTACTGTATAAAAGGGGAAGTTGTAAATTTTCTTTTCATTCTCTTTTATCTCCTAATGTTACTTCTTGTTAAGGCGAATACAACATTGTATAGCTGGCACTGCTATTAAAAGGCATGGGCCCCTTGACTTGAAAGAATAGCCACTCACAACCATGATCTTTTTAATCATGTCATCAAAACCATCTCTTATCGGCCTCTTTGGAATTAAATAGTGGAAAATGTACGTGGAAGTTTTTTTATGGTATTCGCCATGGCCGCTTTTGCTGTTGAAGACATGTTTGTTAAAGCGGCAGCTAAGTCTTTACCCGTTGGTGAGATTTTAATTTTATTCGGCCTGGGTGGTACACTGGTTTTTATACTTCTTACACTCCTGAAAGGAGACGGTATATTCCACCGAGAAATCACATCAAAAATCATAATTATACGTGCAATTTGCGAAATAGCAGGTCGGCTGTTTTTTACCCTTGCTATCGTACTAACACCTCTTTCCACTGCTTCGGCAATTTTACAGGCCACACCTCTTATTGTAGTTATGGGCGCTGCTATTTTTTTTGGTGAGAAGGTTGGCTGGCAGCGCTGGTTAGCCATTGGGGTTGGTTTTGTCGGAGTATTAATGATACTTCGACCTGGTTTAGAAGGGTTTGAAGCATCATCATTGTTTGCATTGCTAGGAACACTAGGATTTGCCGGTCGAGATCTTGCTACTCGCGGTGCACCCTTAGCGTTGTCAAACATGCAATTGGGGATCTACGGTTTTTTCATTCTTATTCCTACCGGGGCAATCCTTGTACCTTTTACCGGGGGACTCGTTTTTCCAGATTTTAAATCCAGTTTAGAGGTTTTGGGTGTAATCACTTTTGGTGTGGTAGCATATTATTTTTTGACGTGTGCAATGCGTACCGGCGAAGTTTCAGCAGTAACCCCTTTTCGCTATACTCGTTTAGTTTTTGCCTTGATCATCGGTTTAATTGTATTTTCTGAACGTCCTGACTTTATGACGTTGTCGGGAAGTATAATAGTTGTATTAAGTGGAGTATTCTCTTTACTGAAAAGCCGAAATTGCCAACAGTAATTTCAATGATTTAAGTGAAAATGACTTCAGTTTGTTCTTGGTTATACGCAACAAAAAGATGCACCACTTCACACATTAACGTCCACGAGTAGTGGCTTACCCTTACCGGTAGGAGTCATTTATGGCTGTCTCTTCAAAACTATTTTTCAAAACCTTTACACTTGCTTTTCCTGTTTAATAACCAGAGTACAACCAAAATGGGCTATCCATATCTTCGATGTAGGCGTCTTACGGTTACTTTGAAATAATGGTTTGTAATTACTATTCGTATTTTCAGTTTTTATACAGTACAAATCATACAACCGCTAGTGTCTGATAATCAAATTGCAGAACCCTAGTAACGTTTGACAGATCAGTTTATCAGTGCAACAATACAGAGTATATTGCATCGTAAATAGGTTAACGACATATACAAAGCAACTGAATCTATACCCTCAAATAAAAATAGAGATAAATACATGGATTTTTCTAAACGTAACTACAAGATTTTGATATTAACTTTTATCTTTGTCCTGTTATCATTCATCACAGGATATACTACTGAGTCTCCATCAAAGGCGTTTATATGGGAAGTTAGTTCCGAGACATCCACTGTTTATATTCTTGGTTCTATGCATTTTGCCAATGAAAAAGTATATCCATTAAACAACACAATTGAAAAAGCTTTTGCTGCCAGTGATAAGTTGGTTCTCGAGCTAAATCCACTAACCATAGATCAGAAGCAGGCACAAAGCTATATTCAACGGACGGGGTATTACTCTGGGAAAGAAACAATTAGAGACAATGTGAGTCCGGAAATATTTACTCTTTTGCAAGGTTTTGTCACCAAGCATGGCTTGCAAATAACCAGTTTGGACAAAATGAAGCCAGGGCTACTTTCTATAAATCTTGCATCTATTCAACTTATGGGCCTTGGTTATACTCCCGAACTTGGTATCGATATTCATTTTGCTAAAAAAGCAGAGAATTCTAAACCTATTATTGCGCTAGAAACATTGCAAGAACAACTCTCGTTGCTTTTTACAATGCCAAACAGTGATCGCTTCCTGCACTACACCCTGTTAGATCTTGATAATACAAAAGAGTTTATGGCTCAAACTATCAGTGCATGGCAAATTGGAGACACAGACGCTCTTTATGATATCATGTTAAAACCCTATATGGCCGAAGAAGAATTCCAGCCATTACTTCGAAGAATGTTTTATAATAGAAACATGAAAATGGCAGTCAACATAGAAAAATACCTTAAAACAGACCAAGACTATTTTGTCGTAGTGGGCGCTGGCCACCTTATTGGTGAAAAGGGAATCATTAGTTTATTGCAAAATCAAAAATACTCAATAAAACAACTTAACAATGAATAATAATAGCCGTTTGGTGTACTCAACAGATAATAAAAGTGGCACATGTCCCCTATGTGATAAGCCATTGAAGAAATGTAAATGCAGTAAGACGACGGCACCTGTCTTGCCCAAAGATGGTGTCGTGCGCATCAGCAGACAAACCAAGGGCCGTAAAGGCAGTGGTGTAAGTATCATTACGGGAATACCGTTACAAGGAACAGAATTGAAAAAAGTCGCCAAATTGTTAAAACAGAAATGTGGTAGTGGTGGAACTGTGAAGGATGGGGTAGTTGAAATCCAAGGAGACCACCGTGAAATACTTCTTGTTGAGCTTCAAAAGAAAGGTTGGACCACAAAGATTGCTGGCGGTTGAGCAAAATTTGTAAAGGTGATTTAGAAAAAGAGTCTGTAAATATAATTGTGTAACTACCCATTGTTAATTAACTTCTCACCTAGAATAACAAAACAATGGGTATTACAATGAATAAAGAAACAATGGCTTTAGAAGCTGATATTGCTAGACATTTTTAAAAGCCTAGAGGTCTGAGTGCGCTTTCTGCTTAACCTTACTTTTGATGATTACATTATGTAAATTCATCAAAAGGGTACCTTGAATAATTAGAAAATTCGTTCAAATTCGAGGCGGACGCAAAATTTTACCGCAGGCATATAAGCGATATCCCGAGGATAAAATTTTAAGTCCAACGAAGAAGTTGGGCAAAGTAACAATTTTTCAAGGTAGCCAAAAGTAAATTTCTGCACTATTTCGCTAGAGACTCTCTTGTTACCACTTTCTCCGGCACTCATCGTAGGCTTGTTCTTTGTATTGCTGAATTGTGTTGTAGTAGCTTGATGATGACTGATTGCTTTGAGCAACAGCAAATGCATATGAATGTTCACGCTTTGCTCGTTCTTGACATGAAGCTAAATCAACAACAACGACATCTTCATAGGCTTTTTTCTTATTAAGTATGTATTCTCTATTGCTTTCAGCACTGGCAAAGCTGCTTAATATGAAGACACAAGACAGGGACATAACCAATAAAAATAATACTTTTTTCATCCTTTCTCCTTTGTTAAGTTGTGTTTTTTGAGAAATTCGCCGATGCGATAGTTTACTTCTCATTGGTAATAAACATTTTCATCCGTAAACGGTGTTATGGATATAATCCTATCATAAGTTCCTTCCCAAAAACAGCACTTGAGGCTGATTTATATACAATAAATCATTAGTGTTCCAACGCTTAGTTAGACAATTTCAACTGGATCGCATTGGACTATTTGTCAGCTTTGTAATCTGATCCCGTAGCAGTTAAGAGTTAATTGCATTTTTTAAAATATTGTAATGCTCAGAATCAGTAAGAGGGCGTATAAATGAGGTATGGGCTTCTCATGGTGATATGCGTAAACTTATCAAAAGCAATTACTCTCACTGAATTATTGTGGCATACCGTTGTCTGGTTGCTTCACAAATTTCTTCCTGCCATGTTGAAATTATTTTTTTCACTTAGATTTTGCTTTAAGTAATTCCTGCCAATAGCGTGGTAAAATTTCCATTGGAAATTCCTCGGGGAAATTTGCCCTGATTGATTTTAATTCCTCTTTACTAGGGACATCGGAGCGACTTAAATCATAGATCACACTCCATTTTGATTTTTTCTCCACACAAAGCACAAAGACTAAATCTTCAATGAAATTCAATGTTTCCGAGCCATCATAGAACAATGCCGGCGAGTCAATAACTGCATAATTGCCGTTACTCTGGATTTTTTCGATGTCTACAGTGATTTTATTTTCACTTTCCTGCATTGTGTAGTTTTGGGCAATATAGGTTGCTGCGGTTTGCTCTAAAGAGGGTGTACAGGCAATATTGCATAAGAGGATGGTTATGACTAATGTGATGTTTTTTAATAATGTTGTCATGGTGAAGTATTCCCTGCGGTTTTTTCTTTTAGTTGCTCATATACTGTATTGAATGTTTTTCTATTTGAAAATCCTGTTTCGGATATTTCAGTTTTGGCTTTTTCATGTTTAATTAAAATAACTGTTATAGGGCTTCTGGCTGGGGAAAACTTTTCGATAGACTTGATGGTAGTATAGGGAATCTTGATGAAGTTCTGAGACATAATCGTTTTCGGTAGTGATAGTGAGTCGGCCTTGAATACGATTTTTCGATCGTCTTTTTTTTGTTGTTGCCCCTTGTATATGGCATACCCGGCAAGCGTTGCAGAAAAGAAGGCGCTTGCCCAATAGGCTATGTCTGTTAATGGTTGCGATAAAATTAGCCCAAAGAAAGAGTCTTGCTTGCTGAGGGCTAAAAAGATAAGACCACCAGTAAAGGTTAAACAGGCGCCAGCAGTGTATAGTTGGGCCCAGCCACGAACTCGATATTCATATTCATTTTGCATCATGGGACAAAACCTTTTATTGAATTTAATGGGGGCAACTTTCTCATTCGACACTATTTCCAGGACATGGGATTTAGTATTACTTTAGAATGGGTATAGGGAAATGTAAAGAGAAGAGATTATGAAAAAAAGAACACAAAGAATCATATTGTATTCATTACTTGCAGTAACAGCTGTTGGTATTTTATGGTTAACTACAAGTCGAACTGATGAACAGCAATATCTTGAGTTTAATGTTCAGGGGCGTCTTGTAGACAAGCAAAACGCTGTAGCTGATGCCCAGGTTATGCTGTTGCTACGTCATGATTTGCTTGAAGATAGACAACTTCTTTTTACTCGGCAGAAGATTAAAAGATCATTTCAGGAGCAGTTCGTTTATTTGGGGATTGCCGATAATGATGGTGTTTTTAAGGTTCAGGGTAGAGCGCAGTATGGCCGTCGCTCCTCAATGATTCCTAATGTTTTTCGTACAGACACCCATCCCTTCAAGCAGGTTTGGCTTCTGGTGAAAAAAGCAGGAGATGAAAAAATTCAGATCCTTGAACTTGATGCATCTCAGTGGCAATCAAATCCATTAGCAAACGGCAGGCCACTTATTCAACTGGGTGACTTGGCTTTCAATTCTATTGTTGATTAGTCTCTTTCACTTTCCCTTATTTTTTGTTGATGATCACAATATCGAGGAGAGGCTTGTGTTTGATTGCACCCCTTCATCATCCCAACAGAGGTAGCCGTGTCACGGTGGAATTGTCACATCTCTGTTAAGCTACTTTCTTCAACATAACTTCTGTTTTTTCTATGTTACACAAAAGAGCTCCTTGACTTCGAGTACTAATTAAGTAAAAATCAATCACTTAAACTGTTTAATTTACCTACGATAGCTCATTTTTTATTTTGATATTTTTTTACAAAAAATTCTTTTCTCACGTCTTCAGGAGTCTTGTTATGGGTTCTTTTAAGAGCAATAGCTACCCTCATTTACCATTAGTCTTATTGTTACTAATTCAGACTTTTGTTCTCAGTTATACTTCAACCTGTCGATCCCAACAACTCAGTATCGCCGAGCAATCCTGGCTCGCCCAAAAAGGGGAAATTGTCTTTGCCAGTCAAACCGCTTATCCACCTTTTGAGTTTATCGATATCGATAAAAGCCGTGCAGGGATGTCTCTAGAGCTTGTTCGCTGGATTGCCACTGAGTACGGAATTAAAGCAAGATTTCGTGATATGTCATTCGAAGAAGCCCAGCAAGCAGTTCTTGCAGGGGAGGTCGATGTCCTTACGAGCCTTTTTTATAGTGAGGATCGAGATAAAAAGTTTGATTTTACCCAAAGGACCTGGGAGGTTCCAGCCCTTATTTTCGTTGATAGTGAAAGGCCTGATATCACCAGATTAAAAGATTTGCAGGGAAAAAAAATCGCCATGCAGCATGGTGATTATGCCGCTGAGTATCTGAAATCTAAACATATTACGTATGAACTTGTACCAACAGCTACTTTTGCCGATGCTGTTAATCTGGTTGTGGCTGGTGAAGCTGATGCTGTTATCGGAGATAAACAAATTGTTTTACATCACTTGTTCAGTAATAAGCTTACAAAACAGATAAAATCGGTGGGGCAGCCACTTTATACTGGCCAAAATAGTATGGGCCTTAGGGAGGGTGCCACTGAGCTACAGTCAATTCTCAACAAGGGAATAGAATTGGCACGTGAGCGTGGGGTATTTTCCACAATAAGTCGTAAGTGGACAGGCACCTTTTATGACCAATCAACTCCTTGGTATTTTCAATATGTCACCCATATATTTGCCATTCTAGCAGGCCTTTTCTGTCTATTCTGTATTATTTTATTTTTGAATACCCAATTACGTCGGACAGTTCATAGGAAAACAAAGGAATTACGTCAAAGTGAAGCTCAGTTACGGACATTGATAAGGTCCTTACCTGATCTTGTTTGGTTAAAAGATCCAAGTGGTGTCTTTCTTTCTTGCAATCAAAGGTTTGAGGGTTTGTTTGGAGCTAAAGAATCTGAAATTATAGGCAAAACAGATTACGATTTTGTTGGAAAAAATTTAGCTGATTTTTTTCGCAAAAAAGATGAGGAAGCTATTGCCGCAGGTAAATCATTTGTTTACGAAGAAGACGTTGTATTTGCGGATGATGGGCATAGAGAATTACTTGAAACCATTAAGACTCCAATTTATGGGGATGATGGCTCTCTTATGGGAGTATTGGGTATTGCGCGTGACATTACCGAGAGGGAAAATCTGGCAACTCGCCTTCAACAGGCAAGTAAACTGGAAGCAATTGGTCGATTAGCCGGCGGAGTAGCCCATGATTTGAATAATATTCTTTCTGGCATCGTCAGTTACCCTGAATTAATCCTCATGCAACTTCCAGAAGGAAGTGCATTGCGTCAACCAATCGAAGTAATACAGGAATCTGGTAAACGTGCTTCCGAAGTAGTTGCAGATCTATTGACAGTTGCTCGTGGTGTTGCAGGAACCAGAGAAATTTCAAATTTGAACACTGTAATTGATCAATATCTAAAATCACCGGAATACGGATATCTCAAGGCGTTACATGGTGGCGTAGCATGCACGGTGGAACTTGATCCGGAGTTGCTCAACCTCTCTTGCTCTCCTGTTCATATAATTAAATGCTTGATGAATTTAGTGACAAATGCGACTGAATCTGTCAACGGTGATGGGCGTATTGAAATTTCTACCTATAACCGATATGTAGAGCAACCTGTTGCCGAAAATCAATATATGGCAAAAGGGGAGTATGTTGTGCTTAGGGTCGCTGATACAGGAGCAGGTATTTCTGAGGAGGATATAAAGTATATTTTTGAGCCATTTTATACCAGAAAGAAGATGGGCCAAAGTGGTACCGGATTGGGACTTTATATCGTATGGAATACTGTACAAGATCATCATGGTGGTATACTGGTCGATTCCGGTGATAGTGGAACCGCCATTGAACTATACCTCCCAGCAACACTTGAACAAAATATTGTTAAGCCGGAAAATCTCAAGGTAGAGACCTTCAAAGGTAACGATGAAAAGATTTTGATTGTAGATGACAAGCAATTGCAGAGGGATATCGCAAGTCAAATACTTACCTCTCTTGGCTATCGAGTTGATGTCGTTAATTCTGGAGAAGAGGCTATCGAATATCTCAATGAAAGTGCGGTTGATTTAGTTTTTCTAGATATGCTTATGCCCCCAGGTATCAATGGCCGACAGACCTGTGAGAAGATTATTGACAATAACCCAACTCAAAAAGTCATTATTGTCAGCGGATTTTCTAAAGATGATGATGTTAAGGCTACCATTCAACTCGGAGCTTGTGATTTTATCAAAAAGCCATACACGATGAAGACCTTGGGTAGAGCTGTTAAGGGTGCACTTGGGAGCCAATCAAATAAGGCTTAATTAATCCCCAGGATTAAAAAGAGTCATAAATAACTGGGCAAGAATGCTCGGCCCTACTCAGTCCAATGATCAGCCAATACCTCAGCCTGCTGTAGCACTATTGTAATTGCCTCTTCTGCCTTATCAGGTGGATATTTCCAACGTCGCAATAACCTACGGACAATATTTCGCATTCTAGCTCTAACACTTTCACGTTTTTGCCAATCAACAGTGGCAGATTTCCTTAGTTGCTCAGTTAGCTCGATGGCAAGTTTTCGCAGGTTGTCATCCCCCAACTCTTTAACCGCTGATTCATTCACCACAAGAGCACGGTAGAAGGCAATTTCATCCACCGAAAGATTCATGGCCGCTGCCATCTCAGCATCAGCAGCCATCTCTTTGGCCCATGCTATCAGCTCTTCAATTACCTGGGCTGTTTCAATGCTACGATTATGATATTTTTTCAAGGTAGTCATGATGCGCTCAGAGTATTTCTTTTCTAAGACCACATCATTTTTCAGTCGTGCTTTTATCTCATCCCGAAGTAGTTTTTCTAATAATTCCACAGCAAGATTTTTTTCTTTTAGATGCTTTACATCTTCTAAAAACTCATCGGTAAGCAGACCAATATTAGGTTTATCAAGACCCACAAGAGAGAAGATATCATCAACACCTTGGGCATCAATGGCATTGTCTAAAATCGCTTTTAGAGCAGAATTACGCTCCTCATCCGTTCGTTTTTTATCAACGGTAGAGTGCTTAATAAAAGCTGTTTTTATAGCCGAATAAAAGGCAATTTCAGTTTTAAATGCATGGGTCTCGTCCATGGTACTACAAAGAGAATACGCCTTAGTGAGAGCTGCCATAACATCAAGAAATCGTCTCTTGCCTTCACGCTTACCATTGGCATCTACAAGGCCGGACAAGTGGTTGACCGCACCCGGCAACAATTGCATTGCCCTCGTCTCAAAGTCTAGCAGATAACTAAAAGTCTCACCGTCAACAGGGCTTGCAAACATCCCTCGAACCACATCAATCTTTTCCTCCAAGATAGCGTATGCCTCGGCGGTATCAACTGTCGGATGACCTTTACCAGAACTATTGGTGTATGTCCTAAGAGCCTTTTTAAGCTCGCTTGCAATACCAATATAATCAACAACCAAACCACCCGGCTTATCCTTAAAAACACGGTTCACACGGGCGATGGCCTGCATAAGATTATGCCCCTTCATGGGCTTGTCAATATACATCGTATGGCAACAAGGAGCATCAAATCCCGTGAGCCACATATCCCGAACAATAACGAGCTGCAACTCATCGTCAGTATCTTTAAAACGTTTCTCAAATAGCTTCTTGGTCTTCTTGTCGTAAATATGTGGCTGCATCTTTTCTTTGTCAGATGCAGAACCAGTCATAACAATCTTGATAGCCCCTTTCTGCGGATCATCATCATGCCAATCTTTTTTAATTTTGATGATAGCCTTATACAGATCCACGCAAATTTCACGGCTCATACCAACAATCATGGCCTTACCAGGAAAGGTCGCTGTTCTAGTCTCAAAATGCTGAACAAGATCTTTGGCAATATCATCAAGGCGTGGTGTTGCCCCCACAAGTTTTTCAAGAGTTGCCCACTGTGACTTAACTTTTTCCTTAGTTTCAACCTCTTCGTCTTCGCCTATCTCATCATCCACCAGCTCATTTAATTTTTCAATTTCATCTTGGTTAATATCAAGTTTGGCAAGACGTGACTCGTAATAGATTGGCACAGTAGCACCATCATCAACTGAATCCTGAATATCATAAACCGAAACATAATCACCAAATACCGCCCTTGTGTCTTTATCGTTTAGCGCAATTGGAGTACCAGTAAAACCGATGAATGAAGCATTGGGCAAAGCATCACGCAGATGCTTTGAGTAGCCGTAAACATATTTTTTGCCTACCACATTACCGTCTTTATCCTTGGCATCAACAAGGGTAGCCTTGTCGCCATATTGGCTTCGGTGCGCCTCGTCTGAGACCACCACAATATTTGACCGACCAGAAAGAATAGGGTGGCTTGTTTCTTCAGCAAGGAGAGTGAATTTTTGAATGGTGGTAAAGATGATTCCACCAGATTGACGATTAAGCAGCAACTCTCTAAGCTCCTCTCTGTCGTCCGCCTGTTGGGGAATTTGCTTTAGCGTTTCTTGGGCCAAACTAAAAGTATTATAGAGCTGTCCATCCAGATCATTTCTATCTGTGACAACAACAATGGTAGGATTACTCATAAGCGGTTGTTGCAGTAATTTACTTGCGTAACAAACCATGGAGATACTTTTACCACTCCCTTGGGTATGCCAAACAACCCCAGCCTTACCAGTGCCAGAATTATTACCATAACTAGGTCTTGCTTCTGCCGTAGTTAATAACTCAGCCACATTCAACTGACAACTAGAAGCACTCACCGTAGCCTCAACAGCAGCTCTAACAGCATGGAACTGATGATAGCCGGCAATCTTTTTTACAACCTTGTCATTATCGTTTTCAAAGAGAATAAAATATCTAATATAGTCGAGAAGCAAATCCTGTTTAAAGAATCCTCGCACCATGGTTTCTAGCTGAAAATTTAGCAGAGGTTTATCATTTTCAGCCGTTACTGTGCGCCAAGGCATAAAGCGTTCTTTGCTGGCTGTTAGCGAACCTACCCGTGCCAGCAAACCATCACTTATGATAAGAGCCTCATTAAATACAAAGAGGTCTGCTATTTCATCTTTATAGGTTTGCAGCTGATTATAGGCATTCCAAATATCAGCGTGTTTATCGGCAGGATTTTTCAGCTCGATAACAGAGATGGGCAGACCATTAATAAAAACAACAATATCAGGTCTACGGTTGCCCTTTGTGCCTGCGGTGGTGAACTGGTTTACAACCAGAAACTGATTATTTTCAGGGGTTGCAAAGTCAATCAATTGCACATGGGTGTTTTTAGTAACCGTCTTACCATTTTCTGTGGCGCTATATTCAACAGGGACACCTTCAATAATATATTTATGAAAGGCTTTGTTCTTTTTTATCAGGACAGGTGTTTCAGGAGAACAGATGATATTTGAGGCAAGGGTCAGAGCGTCAGCAGGTAAGTCAGGGTTAATAATCGCCAGTTGATTATATAGGCGCTGTTTAAGAACGACTTGGTGGTAATCTTCTCGTTCTGGGCTATCACCATCTGGGGCGATATCATAACCATTAACGTACTGGTAGCCCTGCTCCTTAAACCAATCAAGGCATTGTTGCTCTAGCTGATCTTCTGTAATCATAATTTCAAGATGTCCTTTGTCATTTTGCCCGTTTCGGTGAGTCGATATTTTTGCAAACTACTACGGGGCTTGTCTGGGATGGTCATTTCAATTAGATCTTGGTTCAGTGCTGGCTTAAGGTATCGCTTGGTAAACGATTTTCTGTCTTTAAGTCCACAGGCAAGTTGTATTTCTTCTCGGCTCATCTCTCCTGCAAGTTGGGTTAACATATCTTTGACTTGGGGGGCAACTTGTGGCGTTGCTTGGGGGGCTTGCTCGATCAGTTCAGATAAACTCTGCTCTATCATCGAAAGCATAAATTCAATAAATGGGGCTGAATCTGTCTGTTCAGTGCTGATATTAATAGCCTGATAATATTCTTGCTGGTGCTGGTGGACTAAATTTTCCACAGGAAGAAAGGTGAATAAAGATTGCCATTTACTCAAAATTAAACTTTGCCACAAACGAGCCATGCGTCCATTACCATCTAAAAACGGATGGATGAAAACAAACTCATAATGGAAGACACAACTTTTTATCAAAGGATGATCGTCGCTCTCACTTAACCAGCTCAATAATTCTGCCATATGGTTAGGCACAATATCCGCTGGCGGAGCGATATGGATAAGCTCTTCCCCTTTCACCACACCTGCACTACCACTTCTGTATGAACCTGCTGAATCAATAAGTCCGAGCATTAAACAACGATGGGAGGTAAGGAGGTCTTTGCTCTGTTCAGGGTGTAAATCTGCCATCTGTTCATAGGCGGTGATGCTGTTTTTTGCTTCTTGTACTTCTTTGACAGGGGCAACAACCCGTTTACCATCAAGAATAGCTGTAACTTGGCTTTCACTCAGTTCATTACCTTCAATAGCCAGAGTTGCATGAATGGTGCGAACCTGATTAATACGGCGCAACCGTAAATCTAGTGATTGCTGAACATTTATCATCCCCACCTGTTCACTGATGCGAGCCGTAAGATTAACGATTTTGCTATTGAGGGTAAATGGTGGTTTCACTTGGTCGCCTCTTTATCTATTTCCGCACTTAGCATTGCCGCTTTCTTTATAAGAGCATCTGCTGCTGCAATAATAAAATCAGTAGGGAATAAAAGTTTTTTCAGTGACCGCCTAACTATAATACGGAGCCTTGCGAGGATTGATTCTTTTTTGAACCAGTCTACTCCTGCCTTTTCATTTATAAACGAAATAAGTTCCTCAACTGTTTTCTTAAACAGCATTAAGTCGATAGCTCCCTGGAGACTCTCATCTACAATTAATGCTTGTAGCAATTCACCCGTTACTCCAGATGGTAGTTTGTGATTAGTAAATGATGAAGAAACATAACCACTTGCAACTATTGTATCAGATTCTGCCTGTACATTTACCACTCCTTGCACAACAGTTGGTAGATCAACATTTCTTTCAGAGAGAATTGCCTCCGTGATAAGATCATTGCAATAACTAGAAGCTCCAATAAGATCAGGGAAAAGACTAGCACTGTGAATGTTCATTTTACGAAGTTTTTTTAGACACGAGGAACGAGTACCAATTTGATTAGGAATATGAATTTTACAAATATATTGTGATACTTCAGGAACATCATCTACGTTCACTTCAGAGTCAATTAGAGCTTTTTCAATTGAAGACTCTAATGTCTCTCCATATGGTGCCACAGTAAAAAGCCCAGCTTGATTAACAAGGCGACCATGGTCATCAACAGATGGCTCTACAATTTGAAGAGATGATCCATTATCATTCAAGTCTTGAACGAAAAATTTATTTAAAATAAAAATAGTTCTACTATAGTTATCCAGGTCCCCTTTATCATCAAGTCGACTTTGATCATCTTCGCTCGCAAAGGCAAAGAACAGAGCGACATATGGTGACACGGTCCAGTCCAGTAAAGGTGTTGCTAAACCATGGTGTTGCCCGAGCGCCCAAACCTCATTCTCATCATTCAATATAGATTTATCATTAAGTCTCCCACGTATAGATAACCTAAATTGCTCTAAATGCTTTGTAGCAATTTCTGATTTCACTGCACCTTTAACAAATCGATCAAGAGTTGGTTCAAGGGGCCATCGATAATCTTTCTGACCACGGAAAACATAATTGCCTTCATAGTCATTATCACAATAACGCTTCACAACTTCATCAAAGTCTTCCCATGATTCGACTCGACAAGATGGAATAATACCATCAACCGTTTTATCGAACACAGCAAATTCAGGCCAACGCGGAAGGTTCAGGTAATGCTTTTCTTCTTTGAGACGTGTCTGTTCTTCTTGAACTTGTTTATCTTTATTTACCACTATTGTTCCTGACCAGAAGTTGGATCAAATTCACCAGAAAGCAATTTCGGGAGAAGAGTGTCTCGGAGCTTGGTGAGGGTTTGGTTTTCTAGTTGATTTATCTTCATAGTTTCGAAAAGTGGTTTTACAATGTTATCAAATAAATCAATTATTTTTTTTGATGGCACAATAATAGGTAATGATTTAATTATTTTCGAATTTACTGCCTTGGCGATAGAGGAAGTGTTACCTAAAGCATCGAAATCAAATGTTTTCATATACAAATATAAAAAGTTAGTTGATATTTTTGCATTGTCATCCAGTTTATAGTGAGCAATAGCTTCGTTTGTAGTCATTTCACCATTAGTTATTGCAACCCTACCGACAGTCAACTTAAAACTCAAAATCAAAGTATTATCGGGAATGATCTTAATATTAAATTTTTCTATAGCATCACGTGTCAAATATTCTGAGGAACTTAGAGCATAAACACCTGTATCGCCCATATTCCTAATAGATATCCATCTAATATCATTGTCATCTTTACTAAACCAATTAGATTCTTTACGAGGTGGGGTCTTTCCAATTCCGACATTTGCTATCTCTGATGACTCAAATACTTCCCACCCTTCAGGAATCATCCCCAACTCAGATTCAACAAGCTTATCTGGAAATAGTGCTGCTGTTTCTGCATCCATTGTCGCTACCGGCGTCCTGCCTCCTGCGCCATTAGTACATCCTTGTGCATCATCTTCTGGTTGCTCACCACGCATTTTCGCTTTGACTGGATCGAAATCAACAAACCATGATTTGAAAATAGCTTGAGCCATTTCTTCTAGGGTTTTGTTGATTTCCGAATTAGTTTTAATTTTATTTTCAACTGAGCTAACTTGGGACTTTACAAACACTTGTTGTTTCATTGGAGGCAGAAGTATCGGTAGTTTACGAATTTCACTAACATTAATTCGCTGAGCTACGGTTCCCTCATGAAATTTGCATAAATATTTTTGAAATGGCTTAGAGTTAATAAAAATTCTTAGATAAGCAGAGTTTATAATTTCTTTTTTGGGTTTAATTAGAACCATTCTCTGGCCTAGACACACCTGCATACCTAGTGGCACTTCTGCCGCATCACCAAAATACGTACCCTCTCGGCTAAAAAGCAAATCGCCATTTTGCGGCTCAGCTCTTTGAGTCCTTTTTAAGTATGTTTCTTGCGAGACACAACTCGTCGTAAGCGTGTTCAAATGACCAGTTCTAATATCTTGAGTTTTAGCCATATAAAAATCTGATTTATCGACTAATTTAGGCGTAGAATGTGGACAGTCTATAACCCCTATACAAATTTCTTCTAACGACAGTATTTGCCAATTGGCTGGCAACTCTGGGAGGTTATAATCATCTAAAAGATCTTTATAACTCATAAGCATATTCCGTCATGTTTTGAATCTTATTGTCTAATGTATAATCTTGGGAAATAATAACCGAACTATACCAGCACTGTATTTGCGCTAAAAGTGAAGCAACTTGCTTCACTTTTACATCAGAGGCAACAAATGACTTACAGCTCATAACCCAACCCCGCAAAATTCTTCTTTATCTCAGCTTCTAACTTGGCAGATTCGGCGAACTGCTCACTTAGCTTAGCTGTAAGACCAGCCATTTTTTCAGCAAAAGGAATACCATCATCCTCTTCTTCCTTGGCTCCTACATATCGCCCCGGAGTTAAAACAAAATCATTCTTCTCTATTTCTGCAAGGGTCGCAGATTTACAAAATCCAGCCGTGTCTTCATACGTCACACCGTTTACTTCTTCGCCAGTTTTCCATGCATGAAATAGATCAGCTACTTTTTTCATATCTTCACGGGTGAAATCACGAAGAACACGGTCTTTCATATAGCCAAGTTCACGGGCATCAATAAATAAAATCTCTTTTGTGCGTGCACGGAGATTGCGCCCTGCTTTGTCTATGCGAGGATTTTTATTCTTAGTCAAAAACCAGATACAGGCAGGGATTTGCGTATTGGTAAAAAGTTGGCCGGGGAGGGCAACCATACATTCTATTAAATCATTCTCAATAAGAGCCTTGCGAATAGTTCCTTCATTATTGGTGCTTGAACTCATGGAGCCATTGGCTAGAAGCAAGGCTTGCGACCCATCTGGCGCTAAGTGGTGGAGCATATGCTGAAGCCATGCAAAGTTGGCATTGCCTTTTGGCGGTTGTCCATACTTCCAACGGGGATCATTATCATCAACACCAGTGTTCCACTCCTTCATATTAAAAGGAGGGTTCGCCATGATAAAATCTGCTCTTAGGTCTGGATGTTGAACATTGGTATAGGTGCTGGCTGGTTCCTTGCCAAAATCATAATCCAAGCCTCTAATTGCCATGTTCATTGCTGCTAGTTGCCAGGTGGCATAGTTGGCCTCTTGCCCATAGATAGAGATTTTTTGTTTCTGGCTTACTGGATCAAACTTTTTTTCATTGGCATAACGATCTATAAATTTTTCTGATTGCACAAAGAAACCACCTGAGCCCATGGCTGGATCGTAAACCCGTCCTTCAAAAGGTTCTATCATTTCTACAATGAGCGTGACGATTGAGGCAGGGGTGTAGAATTGACCACCTTTTTTTCCTTCTGCTAGGGCGAATTGCCCGAGCATATATTCATAGACATGGCCGAGAATATCTTTGCTATTTAGTGATTCGTGCTTGAAGGGAATAGTGGCAATTAAATTGATAAGCTCATTTAGCTTTGCTTGGTCAATTTGTAGTTGTGAATAGTGCTTATTTAGAACACCTTTAAGTTTGATATTATCTCGCTCAATACCTTCAAGGCAGTTATCTATGAGATGCCCGACAGAAGTAATTTTCTTTGTTTTCTCGCCAATTTGTAATTCTTTACCACCAATAACAAGGGGAGCATTGTCTTGCAGAAACTGCCAGCGTGACTCAATAGGCAACCAAAAGACATTTTTCTCTGTGTAGTAGTCACGTTGCTCTAGTTCTATTTGTATTTCTTCTGCTAGCTCTTCGGTTGAGAAGTCCTGCGGGTCTAGATAATATTCATGCTCTGGGTTATCGAGATCTGTCTTTATTTCATCTTGTCTTAGAGTAAAGGCATCTGAGATATACTTGATAAAAACAAGACCTAGCAGAACATGTTTGTATTGGGCTGCATCGAGACTTGGTAGGAGTTTATTTGCCGCAGTCCAGAGTTTCTTGTCGAGTTCGTCTAGAAAATTTTGTTCTATTGATTTCATTTAAGCCTGTTTGAATAATTAAAGGGTACCCTAAAGATTAATAATTGTCGGGTGTTGATGCGTGTATATATGTTTTGCCAATAACTAATAGCTAGGTCAAGAAGTTATATATAAAAAGGTAAATTAAAGGGTGGGAATAGTCTTGCTTTGAGATAGGGGAGTTGGGCAGTGCTGGCTGGTAGTAAGGCTTCTTTCAGATTAATTAGAACTAAATCACACAATGTTTCACGGGTAAGGTATGCACTTTAGTACGCAGTGAAATGGTGATGAAATAGTTGTCTACTTTAATAGTAAAAAGACACAAAACCTTATGGCTACCTTGAAAAATTGCTATTTCGCCCAACTTCTTCGTTGAACTAAAAATGTTATCCTCGGAATATCACTTATATGCCTGCGGTAAAATTTTGCGTCCGCCTCGAATTTGAACGAATTTTCTAATTATTCAAGGTACCCTTATATGAAAACGAATTTTACTACTCTTTAAATTTACCTTGTTAAGCATAGAAGCCTCTAGAATAAATCGTATTCCTTGACAGTCTACTATGGCTCAGATACCTTGCTGTAATTATTCCCTAACCAAACTAAGAGCACTATACAAAATAATATAATACCATTCGCTTAGACTTATAAAGGAGCTAGGAATTATGAGCGCCCAAACCCTTGAGTTATTCTTTATTGATGGAAAACCCGATGGAATGCTTACAGCGGAAGTTTTTGGTTGGACAGGTCACATCCTCGTCGTACCAAGAACGAGGCTTGCTGATGCACTGAAGAGAGAGGAAGCTTCTTATACAGGTGTTTATATATTACTTGGCGAGAATGAAGATGGTTCCCTTGCGTATATTGGCGAAGGTGAAAGTATTGCTAACCGGATCAAGAGCCATGATGCTCAAAAAGATTGGTGGTCAAAAGTCGTTTTTATAACTTCTACCGCTAATAATTTGCACAAAGCACATGTTCAATACATTGAGTCACGATTAGTTGGAATAGGTCTATCAATCAAACATACACCACTTGCGAATAACACTAATCCTTCTTTGCCCAGTCTTTCAGAAGCTGCCCGAGCGAACATGGAAACATTCATAGAACAAGCACTCATGGTGTTACCTGCGGTTCGTGTAGACCTTTTCACTAGTAGAGCTAAACCAGAAAAGGCTATCGAAATCAATCCAAGCATTGCGGATCTTGATGCCCCTGTTTTTGAACTAACACTAAAAAAAGAAGGTGTAAAAGCTACCGCAATAATCGACAATGGAGATTTTGTTGTTCAAAAAGGTTCTCTTGCCCGTAGTAGTTTTATCGCTAAAAATGGTAGTAAATCAACATACTGGAAACTTTACCAGAAGCTTGTAAAGCAAAATATTCTTGTTGATAAAGGGGAACATAAAGTTTTTGCCGAAAGCTACGCTTTTCAAAGTACTAGTGCCGCAGGATCTGTTTGCACTGGCAGAAGTACTGCTGGCCCAACTGAATGGAAATTAGAAGGTACTGGCAAGACATACAAAACATGGGAAGCAGGAAAGCTCAAAGAAGAATAAGAGTATTACAATTATAAAACATAGCCCAGCTAATCTATAACTTAGATGGTTGATATATTTCAGTCCCAATACCTATTATCACTATGACACGTCCACTGACCAATGTAGCCACTCATTTTTGCAGCTTTAAAAAAACAATCAAATATAACCAAAGAACATCCAAGACATGACATCCAGTTGAACTTTTTTTCATCCGGAATTGCTTTATGACTCTTTTAAACGTACAATCAACATCGAGCCGCCCAGACAATCGTTGTTGCCAAAATAAGATACGATATCAATTGGATACGATCTTCTCTCAGGAGTCAGTTCCGCAACATACATAACCGGAATGTGTTTTGTCTAAATATCGCAGGGGAAGAATGTCTTACTTGAAAGTAAATAGATCGATACTGTGCCTTATCATTTTTTGTTTATTCTGTTCCCCCATCGGGGCAGCCATTGCAGAAGATATATTAAAATTTGAAGTTGGACTCAGGAGTCTACCCTCGCAAAAAGAGGGAAATATGATCCGTGACCAAGATGGCTTTTTGTGGTTTTGCTATTACGGAGGGCTCGCCAGGTATGACGGTTTTGAAGTGAAATATTTTGAACCTGGTGAAAACTCTATCTCTGGTCCTGCCCCTATTTCCATCGTGATGGATGAAGATGGAATATTGTGGATTCTCACAAAGGACAATGGGCTGAATAAGTACGATAAAGATACCGATACATTTACACACTACAAGCATGTCCCCGGTAACGTTAATAGTCTTAGCAGTAATATCTCTGACAGTTTTGGTCCACAACGATTGTTTGTCGATCGGCAAAACAGGCTTCTGATTGGAACAATGGGAGGTTTGGATATATTTGATAAGAGCTCAGGAACCTTCACACACTATGTCCATGATTCTCAAAACCCTAATTCCCTAAGCAATAATAACGTGACTTCGGTAATTCAAGGAAAAGATGGGGTGATCTGGGTTGGAACAGTAGGCGGCGGCCTGAACAGGTTTGACGAAAAAACAAATACATGGACTAATTATACATATTCAACATCCCCCGAAAAGGGGCCTGCCAGTAATACAATCTGGTCCCTTCTGGAGGACAGAGAAGGAACACTCTGGATTGGAACATGGGACAGCGGACTCAGCCGTTTCCACAAGGACACAGAGACCTTCGTGCATTTTGTGCACAACCCTGATGACCCTACTAGCCTAGGGGATAACAAAATCTATTACATGTATGAAGATTCAGCAGGCAATATCTGGATATGCCACAAAGATTCAGATGTTGCCGGAATCGAGATGATAAATAAAGAGAAAACTGGCTTCATCCGCTATTCTGCAGATCCTAAGAATTCATCTTCCATTAGTACAAACTATGTGAGTACTGTCTATGAAGATCCTGTCACCGGGATATTCTGGGTTATAAATACCAACGCCGAAGTGTTTGACAATTACGATAAGGAAAGTCAGAAATTTACACTCCATCAGCACGACCCTTCAAATCCTGCCGGTATTTCCAGCTCACTGGTTCTAGTAATGACCGAAGACAGTGATAATCAACTATGGTTATCCGTTGTAGATGCACTCAATCTTTACGACAAAGAAAACGGTGAGTTCACCCACTATCCCTATGCAGAGCTTGATCCCCAGATGGGAAATCTCACGATTGCGATGTGTCGTGATGAAGGTGATATTATCTGGTTGTTGAGCATACGCGGTGTCCTGACCAAGTTTAACACCAAAACTCGGGAGGGGGTCGAACATTATAAACATGACCCTGAAAATCCCAATTCCATCATGATGTTCACATTGGCAGGAGCGGCCATAATACATGACAAGGCTGATCCTGATATCCTCTGGCTTGCCCTTAGTACAGGACTTGAGAAATTTAACAAGAAAACGGGGACGTTCACGCATTTTGTGCATAACCCAGCAAATCCTGAATCCATTACCAGAGGAGCTGTCTGGTCGGTGTATGACGATGGGAAGGGCAGTTTGTGGGCATCAACTTTTGACGGACTTAACAAGTTCAATAAAAAAACAGAAAAGTTCACCCGTTTTGTGCATGATCCTGATAATTCAGACAGTATTGGTTTTAACAAGCAGTCGGTGGTCTACGAGGATTCTTTCGGTAACTTCTGGGTAGCCGGCTTTACAAATGGCATGGACCTGCTCGACAGAGAGACAGGAGTTTTCACCCACTTTAATAAGAAAAATGGCTTTCCTGCCACAGGCGTAAACCAGACCATTCAGGAAGACTCGGCTGGTAACCTCTGGCTTGGAACATCAGATATCGGCCTCATTCAGTTTGATATTGCCACTCGCAAAGTTATCAATGTGTATAACAAAAGTGATGGTCTGCAGGACAACCATTTCTGGAGAAGCTATAAAACCCAGGATGGCCAGATGTGGTTTGGAGGTGGCTTTGGAGTGAACAGCTTTTTCCCTGAAAAGATCAAGAAGAACCCGTATATTCCACCTGTAGTGCTTACTGCTTTTACCCAGGGGGGAAACGAAATTGATTTGGATACAGCGCCTGAAAGGTTGCAGGAAGTGACCTTGGGGTGGCAGGAAAACTTTTTTGAGTTTCAATTTGCAGCACTCAATTACACCAATCCTGAAAAGAACAGATATGCTTACAAGCTGGAGGGAAGAGACAAAGACTGGTATTACAGTGGCACTAATCCAAGTGGCAGGTATACAGGTCTTTCAGGCGGGACTTATTTACTCAGGTTGAAAGGTTCGAATAATGATGGTGTCTGGAATGAGAGTAGTCAGCCTATAAAAATCATTATTACCCCGCCTTGGTGGGAAGCGTGGTGGTTTTACCTATTCCTGGCAAGCAGCTTAATCTTTGTTGCAAGTTTTACCATAATATATCTGTTACGGCTTAAACGTGAAATAGATGAGCGAATAAAAGCAGAATACGATCTTGGCAAGAGCGAAGAAAAATACCGTGTTTTAATTGAGAACTCCCCGGATCTCCACTACCGAACTGATATAGAAGGAAGAATAATTTTTGTTTCTCCATCAGTATATAAATTTTCCGGATTTACTATTGAAGAAGCGGTAGGCATGGAAATGGCGGAGGAGTTATACGCTAACCCTGAAGAAAGGGTTGAATTGTTACAAATTCTTCAAAAGATAGGTTTCGTCGATGGCTTTGAAACTCAATTAAAGAGGAAAGACGGTTCAATTTGGTGGACATCAACAAATGCCCATTTTTATAGAGACAAACATGGCAAGATTCAAGGGGTTGAAGGCGTTACCAGAGATATTACTGAACGCAAAAAGACAGAGAGAGAAAAAGAAAATCTAGAAAATCGTCTCAACCAAGCACAGAAAATGGAAGCGATTGGAACCCTTGCAGGTGGTATAGCCCATGATTTTAACAATATATTAGCTGCGATGCTCGGATATGCTGAGATGGCAAGAGATGACAGTCCATCAGAATCAACAGTCGCCAAGGATTTAGATAAAGTATTGGAGGGAGGCAATAGAGCAAAAGATCTCGTACAACAAATACTTGCTTTCAGTCGTCAGGATGAAATAGAGAGGATACCTTTACAACCTGCAAGTGTCGTGAAAGAAGCTATTAAAATGCTTCGTCCTTCACTGCCAACCACTATTGGGATTAATCAAGATATCACCTCCATAACTGGCCAAATCTTAGCCGACGCGACCCAGATCCATCAAATACTGATGAACCTATGTACCAATGCATTTCATGCTATGGAAGAAACTGGCGGCAAACTCGACATTTCATTAAAAGAAGTAACTCTCAGTACTGATGATCTTGTGCACGAACCAAAGATCGAGCCTGGTACTTTTGTTCAATTATCAATTTGTGATTCAGGCCCCGGGATAACATCAGACATCAAGTCCAAGATTTTCGATCCCTATTTCACAACAAAAAAGACCGGCAAAGGTACTGGCATGGGGCTCGCAATTGTCCATGGGATAGTAAAAAGTTATGGAGGCTTTATCTCCCTATATAGTGAACTAGGAGAAGGTACTGCTTTCCATGTATTTATACCTGTTATTGTATCAGAACTGCTACCTGGTATCGAAGGTGTTGAACCGATTCCAGTTGGCCTGGAGCGTATCCTTTTCATAGACGATGAGGAAATACTGACCGAAATGGGAAAGAGCATGCTTGAAAGGCTTGGTTACCAGGTAACGGTTAGAAACAGTAGCATTGAAGGCCTTGAAACTTTTAAAAACCAACCGGATATGTTTGATCTTGTTATCACAGATCAGACGATGCCGGGTATGACTGGTGCTGATATTGCCAGGAGAATGATACAAATGAGGCCCGATATTCCTATTATCCTTTGCACTGGCTACTCAACAGTTATTTCAGAGGAAAAAGCGAAGTCAATGGGTATTAAAGAATTTGTATTGAAGCCACTCTCGAAGAAGACTATTGCAGTATTGATTCGGAAAGTGCTGGATAATTCTTAATGTGTAAAGCATAAAAAAACTGACTGATAAATTGCCTTTACCACATAAGTAGTGGAATCTAATATTAGCGCTGAGAATGGGCCAGCAAATACACCCGTCGGAAGTGCTAATATTAGGTGGAACGGTTTACAGCAGGTCAAAGTTTTAAATCCTTATCTAGTCTCCCTTCAAAATCGAATTCATAATCTTTGTCAGTACTCATAATATCAGTTCTCCTATAAGCTCATTTTAACAATCTTTAAGATTACTGACACAGTTTAGTGAACACCCTTCATTTCCCACATTGAATATACCATCATTGACAGCTTGCGACCTATTGAGCTACTATCTAAGCCTTATAAATCAATGCAATTAATAATCATTTTAAAGTTATAAAAAATAACTTTTCTTGAATATCATACCTCCATAAAAGCGAGTACCCAATGTCACAAGAATCAACGTCATTAGCATCTTATATATGGTCTCTTGCAGACCTTCTCCGTGGTGACTTCAGACAAAGCCAATACGGTCGTATCATTCTGCCTTTCACTCTGCTTAGACGTCTTGAATGTGTACTAGAAGAAACTAAGCCAGTACTACTCGCAGAGTATGCCAAGATTCAATCCATGAACCTACCGGAAGAAGGACAAGAGAAGTTTCTATTCCGTGTTACAGGTGGCATCAATTTCTTCAACACCTCTCCCTTTGATCTAGCAAAACTCGGTGAGAGTGATCTAGCAGATAATCTTGAAGCGTACATCCAAGGTTTCTCAAAAGATGCCAGAGAGATTTTTGAGTACTTCAACTTTTCAGAGTTCATCGGTCAACTCAGTGATACCAACCTCCTTTATAAGGTTGTACAAAGGGTGAAGGATGCCGATCTCTCACCAGACAACGTCTCCAACCGTGAGATGGGTCTGGTTTTTGAAGAGCTCATCAGACGATTTGCAGAAAGTTCAAACGACACAGCAGGTGAACACTTCACTCCACGTGACATTGTACGCCTTACTACGTCCCTCGTTTTCTTAGAAGATGACGACCTACTTACCCAAGAAGGAAAAATTCGTACCATCTACGATCCAACAGCAGGTACAGGTGGTTTTCTCTCCTCTGGTATGGAGTATGTCTACGAGCATAACCCCAAAGCAACCATCATTGCCTTTGGGCAAGAGCTTAACCCAGAGAGCTATGCCATTTGTAAGGCAGATATGCTTATCAAGGGGCAAGCTGTCAATAACATCAAATATGGCAATACTCTTTCTGGTGATCAACTACCAGCCGAGAAGTTTGATTATATGCTATCCAACCCTCCATTTGGTGTGGATTGGAAGAAGATAGAAAAAGACATTAAAGACGAGCATAGTGTTAAGGGTTTTGATGGTCGTTTTGGCGCAGGTCTGCCCCGTGTTTCTGATGGATCTCTACTCTTTCTTATGCACCTTATTTCTAAAATGCGAGACAAGAGCGAAGAGCAAGGTAGCCGTATTGGTATCATCCTTAATGGCTCACCTCTTTTTACTGGTGGCGCTGGTTCTGGTGAATCAGAGATTCGTAGATATGTCATAGAAAATGACCTACTTGAAGCGATCGTCGCTCTACCTACAGATATGTTTTACAACACCGGTATTGCCACCTATATCTGGGTACTCTCAAATAAGAAGAGTAAAGAACGTCAGGGCAAGGTACAGCTTATAAATGGTGTCCATCTTCATGGTAAGATGCGTAAGTCCCTTGGTTCTAAACGTAACGAAATGAGTGAATCTGATATCGCCACCGTCACCCGTAGCTTTGGCCAATTTATAGAAGAACATGTAAGTTTAGATAAACCAAAAGAGCAAAAATCAAACCGTGGTCGTCAGTCTGCTTCACCTAAGAAAGCTACTCCTAAGACCTTTGGTTCTAAGATATTTGCCAGCCATCAATTTGGTTATAGACGTATCACCATCGAACGTCCTTTGCGTATGTCATATCAGTTTAGTGATGAACGCATAGAGACATTACGCTTTGCACCAAAAGCACTCTATGAGCCTATGAAATGGATATACGATGAGTTTGGTGATACATGGCAAACAGAGATAGAAGCCATACGTGCTAAGTGCAAGACAGACTTCACCTCGCTTAAAGAAAAACAGATCAAAGATATCACTGACCAGAAGATTTGGGATTACCAAACCACTCTTCATGCTAAGGCACTACAGCTCCAAGAAGCTATGGGCCGTGCGCAATGCGATGACATGAATATTTATGAAACAGCTACCAAGAAGGCATGTAAATCACTCAATCAGACTCTTGATATCAAAGAGAAGAAACAGATCAAAGAAGCAGTTAGCTGGAAGAACCCAGAGGCTTCAAAGATCATCAAAAAGGTACACAAAGTAGGAACCAAAGCTACTCCGTTCTATGGCCTTTTTGAAGTGGCTGGCAAGGTTGTCGAGTATCAAACCGACTCTGATCTTCGTGACTATGAGAACATTCCACTAGATCCATCACAAACTGTAAATGAGGTTAACGAAACCTATTTTAAAAAGGAAGTACTGCCCCATGTTCCAGAAGCATGGATTGATGGAACCAAGTGTGATGGCATAGACGAAGAGATAGGTATTGTTGGTTATGAAATTCCATTTAACCGTCATTTTTATGTGTATCAACCACCTCGTGACCTTGCCGAGATTGATGCAGAGCTTGACACTTTGAGTACTGAAATCATGCAACTTTTGCAGGAGGTACATAGTTAATGAAACATCTTACGTTACCTAGAAAATCATAAAGATAAAGTCACTAACAACGACTATTTTTTTTAAGGTAAAGAACTGATAGAACTTTGAAAAGTATATGTCTACGACACAGATGTTACAGACATAGCTAAAAGCTCTGATGTTCCTAGTCTTGTGGTATTTAGTTTTAAAACGTGCAAAAAATGATGATTTGTTGTGAAAGCTAAGATTAACCAATCTTTTGCTTTTTGTATGGTTATGTATTACATTGTATAGCAAACCACACACAATGAGGTGAATTATGAAAACAGAAATACTATCCACTCGTATTGATCCCGATATCAAGAACAACTTTAATAATATCTGCGACAGTATCGGTTTAAGTCCATCACAGGCCATAAAACTTTTCGTGCATGGTGTGATTAATCATGGTGGCATCCCCTTTGAGCTAAAGGCTAAACAGCCTAACCAAGCTAGCATCGCAGCAATGGAAGAGCTTCAGCAAGGAAAAGGACATAAAAGCAAGAATGTACAAGAGTTACTTACCGACTTAACCGACGGTAAAATTGACAATGCTTAGGCTTGAATATAGTTCTCGTTTTAAAAAGGATTTTAAGAAAGTTACCAGGCTTTCAATTTCAGAGATTGTTGAAGTGGGCAATGTTATTTCCATGATCCAACGTGGTGACTCGCTTACTGTACATTACAAAGATCATCCCTTAACAGGTAACTGGGATAATTTTAGAGACTGCCATATTAAGCCTGATCTTGTGCTCATTTACAGAGTAGAGGAAAATACATTGCAACTTGCCCGTATTGGTAGCCACAGCGACCTTTTCTAGCTTTATTTGAAAGGAAAGTCATGTAGCCTACCCAATCCCCTTTTTCACAGTTGAAGAGGTGGCGGATTTTTCAGATAAAAAACTCAGCATGTCTGAGCGTAGCGAGTTCTGAGTTTTCTGTAAAATTTGGTGCATCTTCAAGTACCCGTAGGGCTGTGTAACGGGGTGTCTTTTTTTGTTTCGTTTTTTGGACAAGCAAAAAAATGAATATGACAAATTATCGCAACGAGGAGCAAAAATATAATGAGCGCTAAGTATCAAGCATATCCAGAATATAAGGATTCAGAGGTTGAGTGGTTGGGTGATATTCCTAGTGTGTGGGAGGTAGCAAAGGTTAAGTACACAACAGAATTAACCCCTAAGAAACCTTCACTTGATCGATCACTCAAATGTAGCTTTGTGCCAATGGAAAAGTTAAAGACTGACAGTCTTAGGCTAGATGAAAATTGTATTATTGACAAGGTTTATGATGGCTATACATACTTTGCAGAGGGTGACATACTACTTGCAAAAGTAACGCCTTGTTTTGAGAATAAAAACATCGCAGTAGCCAATAAACTAACCAATAAAGTTGGCTTTGGTTCTTCAGAAATTTACACACTTCGCCCTTCAATAAAGGTTGATACAAGATTTTTATTCTTCCGTCTTCAAGAGGATGGGTTTATAGCGCTGGGTGCTGGCGAAATGACAGGTGCTGGAGGCCTTAAACGGGTTCCTGCAACGACGATAGAAAATTTCTCTTACGCTACACCGCCTCTCACCGAGCAAACCACAATAGCCAACTTCCTAGACCATGAGACTGCCAAGATAGATCTGCTGATAGAAAAGCAGGAGAGGTTGATTGAGCTGTTGCAGGAGAAGCGTCAGGCAGTGATCAGCCATGCCGTCACCAAGGGACTCAATCCCGATGCCCCTATGAAAGACTCTGAGGTGGAGTGGTTGGGTGAAGTTCCGTGTGATTGGATTGTTTCTAAATTTAGTTATGTGAAAAAAGTTCTCACAGATTTTACAGCTAATGGCTCCTTTGCTGATTTAAAATCTAATGTTATTTACCGAGACAAACCTTCATACGCAAGACTTATAAGACTTACAGACTTAAGAGTAGACCTCAACAATGATAATGGGGTTTGGATTGACGAAAAAGCCTATCACTACCTGAATAAATCTGCTCTTTTTGGAGGTGAATTTTTAATGGCAAATGTAGGCGCTTATGCAGGCTTATTTTATCAGATGCCATTCAATAAAGGTAATGCTTCTCTTGCTCCAAATATGTTTATGGCAAAGTTCGATGACCGAAAAACTATTAGAGAATTCATGGCTTATGTAGGTGAAAGTTACTGTATTAACCAACAACTTACACTTAGTGCCACTGCTTCGTCAGCGCAACCCAAATTAAATAAAGATAATTTTAAGTCAGTTCAATTCACCTACCCATTACTAGATATTCAAAGAAAAATAGCCAACTTTCTAGATCATGAGACGGCCAAGATAGACAAGCTTGTAAAGAAGGGAAATCAAGCCGTCGACCTCCTAAAAGAACGAAGAACAGCCCTAATCTCAGCAGCAGTAACAGGCAAGATCGATCTCCGCAACTGGCAAGCACCCACACCAAACACATCTGAGGACAACTAATGGCTATTTCCGATAAAAGCTGTGAATACAAGTTCCAAGCAGACATAATCAAAGAACTCCAAGCTGGTGGTTGGCTCCTTGGTTCACCAGAGAACTATGATCGTAAACGTGCCCTCTACGCCACTGATCTCCTCGGCTTTGTGCAAGAGACCCAAGACGCGCAATGGCAGAAGTATAGTAAGCTCTTCCCCAATGATCCTGAGTCTAAATTCCTAGATCGTGTAGTCGCTCAACAAGAGAAAGCTGATACCAATGCTTCTGGCCCACAGATGCGAAGCTTTGGCACCTTGGGTGTTCTGCGCCATGAAATAAAAGAACGTGGTACTCGTTTCTCTCTCTGCCAATTTAAACCAGAGAACGACCTCAATCCAATTACCATGGGCAAGTATAGGGCCAACCGCTTTCGTGTCGTTCCTGAACTTGTCTATTCTCCTTGGGCTACCGAGCAGGAGATGGCAGAGACAGGCGTGAAAGCCAAGGCATGGCGACTTGATCTTGCCTTCTTTGTAAATGGTTTACCCATTGCGACCATGGAGTTGAAGTCTGAGTTTAAACAAGATGTGCAGAACGCTATAAAGCAGTACAAGAAGACTCGTCCACCTGTTGACCCAGGTACCAAAAAGAAAGAACCGCTACTCACCTTTAAGCGTGGTGCTTTGGTTCACTTTGCAGTGAGTCAATACGATGCGTTTATGACCACAAAGCTTATGGGCGCTGAGACCTTTTTCTTGCCTTTTAACCGAGGAACCAAAGATGGTGGCAAGGGTAACGATACTCCAAAAGATAAGAATAAATACGCTACAGCTTATTTATGGCAAGATGTCTTTGCCCCGGATAACCTTCTCAACATCCTTGGTAGATATATCCATCTACAGATAGAAGATAAAGAAGATGCATCTGGCTTAAAGACCAAGAAAGAGACCATGATCTTCCCACGCTACCATCAATGGGATGTGGTGGAAAAGTTGATTGGCTCGGCAAAAGAAGAGGGCCCAGGTCAAAAGTATCTCATCCAACATAGTGCTGGTTCTGGTAAGTCTAACTCTATTGCATGGACTGCTCACCAACTCTCTGCCTTAACCAAGGATGATGGAACCAAGGTCTTCCAGTCCACCATTGTTGTTACCGATAGAACCGTGCTTGATGATCAGCTCCAAGATACCATCTATCAATTTGAGCATAAGGATGGTGTTGTTGGTCGTATCTCACGAGATGTTGGTGGTGGGTCTAAGTCTGAACAACTTGCCCATGCACTTACTACCGCACAACCGATTATTATCGTTACCATCCAGACCTTTCCATTTGTCTTAAAAGCTATTGAGGCTGATGTGAACCTCAAAGAACGGTGCTATGCAATTATTGCTGATGAAGCGCACTCATCGCAAACTGGTTCAACCGCCCGCAAGCTTAAAGAAGTATTGATGATTGAAGAAAGAGATGAAGACGAAAACCTCTCTTCTGACGATGTACTAGATGCAACAATGGCATCAAGACGTGCTAATACCAATCTCTCTTACTTTGCTTTTACCGCTACACCAAAGACCAAGACATTAGAACTATTTGGCCAGCTACCAAAACCGGATGAAGCACCATCCAAAACTAATAAGCCTGTGGCATTTCATGTCTACACCATGAGACAGGCTATTGAGGAAGGTTTTATCCTCGATGTGCTCCAGAACTACACCAACTACCGAGTAGCCTATAACCTTGCTCTACAGATGGAAGAAAAGGACAAGGAAGTAGAGAGCAAGCGAGCCAAGGTGAAGCTGAACCAATGGGTTCGTTTACATGATTACAATATTGCCCAGAAGGTACAGGTCATCATTGAACATTTTAAAGATAATGTGATGGGCTTGTTGCAGGGGCAGGCTAAAGCTATGGTTGTAACCAGCTCTCGGAAGGAAGCTGTGCGCTATAAACTTTGCTTTGAAAAATATATAAGCCAGCAAGGTTATCAGAACATCCATGCCTTGGTTGCTTTCTCTGGTGAAGTTGAGTTTTTCGAGAATGACCCTAATGCTGAAGCCTTGCTGGGCGAGAAGTTTACTGAGACCGGAAGCAATATGAACCCAGGACTTAAAGGTCGTGATATGCGTCGTGCCTTTGATGGTGAAGACTATCAGGTGATGATTGTCGCCAATAAGTTTCAGACAGGGTTTGATCAACCAAAACTCTGTGCCATGTATGTGGATAAGAAGCTTGGTGGAGTGGAATGTGTGCAGACCTTATCTAGGCTTAATCGTACTTATCTCGCCAAAGCTGAGACAGGCACATTTATACTAGATTTTTTCAATGATCCTGAAGATATTTTGGCAGCGTTTCAACCATACTATCAAACCGCAGAGCTTACTGATGTAAGTGATCCTGATTTGATCTATGACCTCTCTGAGAAGTTGAGGGCATCTGGTATTTTCTTGTGGAATGAGGTTGAGATTTTTTGTGAGTCTTTTCTGATTAACAGCAAGAGCAGTGCGGCAATTGCTAATATCTGCAAACCTGCTGTAGAGAGATGGACTAACCGTTATAAGGACGCCATCAAAGATTATAACCATACCAAGATGATCTTTGAACAGACCAAGGACACTGGTAATGCGATATTGCTTGCTAATGCCGAAAAGAACCTCAAAGATGCTAAGAAAGAAAAGGATGCTTTAGAGATATTCAAGAAAGATCTGGGCAGCTTTGTTCGGTTCTATGAGTTTATGTCGCAGATTGTTGACTACGATGACAAAGACCTTGAGAAGCTGAGTCTCTACGCTAGAAGCCTGCGACCAATGCTCCGTGAGACTCTTGTGGAAGAAGACGAGATTGATCTGAATTATGTGGAGTTGAGCCACTATCGTTTATCCAAGATCAGACAGCAAGAGCTACAGCTAGAAGAGAATAATCCTGACTATAAGCTAACGCCGGGTGAAGGCTTAGGTAGTGCTACCGCTAGGGATAAAGAGGAAGCCTATCTTTCTCTTATTATCGAAAAGCTCAATGAACTATTTGAGACCGACAAGTTATCTGAAGGTGACATGGTGAACTACCTACACACCATTAAAGATAAAGTGCTGGAGAGTGATACTGTGGTTCAACAGGTTCGCAATAATAATGCTGAACAAGCTAAGCTTGGTGATTTTGCGCATGTGCTCCTTAATGCCATTATGGAAAGTAGTGATGCACACCAAAACCAGATGTTCCAACTAATGAGTAATGAGAAGAAGATGAAAAGCTTTGGTGATCTGATCTTTGGCTTGGTTGAGAAGGAAGCTGTTGCTGAGGCACAGGTGTAAAGGGAGATTTTCTATGTAAAAAGTGGACAATGCCATACAAAATTGGTCACTTACTATCTTCCAGCTAGCGATTTATTTTGAAGGAAGACCAGGTAGGGACTTAAAACTTTGATATGTTGCAAGTCTTTCCATCAAATATTAGCACTTCCGATGGGCGTGTGGCCCATTCTCAGTGCTAATATTAGATTCCATTACTTATGTGGTAGAGGCAAATTATTTCATTTGATACAGTTCGCTGAACATAACTGGCTACCTTGTAAAATTTAACAAATGCCTCGGTTTTGATCGAAAAGTCTAATTTTTCAAAGCATTCATAAGATAATAAAAAAGACGTTTTCACTATATCAATGAAAACGTCTATTAAGCATCAGTTTGGCAACCTGCCAAGCATGTCTTTATGTACTTTGCTTTTATCCCTTTTACCTACAGTAATGACCTGTACAGTAATCTTTTCTTTTACCACTAAGTAAACTAAACGATACCCAATATTGCGAAGCTTAATTTTATACAGATAATGGGTTGTGTTTTTCAATCTAGCTGATTGAATATGAGGGTTTTCAAGTCTCTCGCCAAGCTTTTTTTTAAATTGCTCTCGTACACTAGGTTCAAGCTTTCGCCACTCTTTGAGAGCTTTTGAGTTAAACTCTAAATCATAGGTCATCTAGTGAAACCTTTATAGTCGGATCATCCTTCCTTTCATTGACTAGAACAAGAAGCTCCAAGTCTTCAATTACATCATTCATGTAATCAAATAGTTCAGCAGGGACTGCATAGAAAGCGGGCTTATTGCGATTTAATATTGCAACAGGCTCACCGTTCCCTTGTGCCACTACTGCCATAGGATTTTTTTTAAGTTCAGAAATTCCGGCACAAACTCCTG
Organism: Desulfotalea sp.; assembly: GCA_051531995.1. Lineage (GTDB taxonomy): Bacteria > Desulfobacterota > Desulfobulbia > Desulfobulbales > Desulfocapsaceae > Desulfotalea. Next base: position 125,923 of record JAOPTU010000001.1, on the reverse strand, counting down.
AGTTAATGCGATTTACATCTACCATCATATACCTCCAGAAAGCGCTTGGCCTTTTCTAATTATTTTCTACTTATGTGTTATTAAGGATGTGACCATATAATAGGTCTCTTAATAGGTCTTATCAAGATGTTTTCAACACATTGTACCTATAAACAGCTCTTTATAATAAGATGTCATAGTGATGTCACAGGCACCAATAACGAAAAAAGGCACTTACAGTAAAAAACTGTAAGTGCCTTATATATATATGGTGATCCCGGCGCGATTCGAACGCGCGACCCTCTACTTAGGAGGCAGATGCTCTATCCAGCTGAGCTACGGAACCACACTAATATTCAATTGAGTTTGCCATCATACAAAACAGGTCAAAAAAAGCAATCTGATTTTGCTTTACGTTAAAAGATAAGGTCTTACATATCAAATCAATCTTCTTTGACGTTCCCGAAGGGCAACCCTTATATAGATTTTTATATAAACATAGCTAATACAAAGTACCCTGAAGAATAGGTAGCATATTGCTCGGGCAACTCCTTTCAAATACTACTGGCATTTCCATTCCATCATATCCAGCCGGACATTTGTTTCTTGTTAGGTACGATTGACTAGCACAGAGAAAGACACTTACTAAATGGCAAATGAGTTACCTATACTATTTTATTTCCTCACTCTTTTAGAGGTACCCTTCAGGTAACTAATTAGCGAAGCAGAATTAGTTAAAAAAAATTTGTACAATTTAAAGTAAAAGCATAAAATATAATCATAAATACTCTGAACTTCCATAAAAGCATTTGAGATCACCCTGCGCGTGACGATAGAGTTTGTAGTGCTGTTGGTGTGACATCAGGTGCCGTACAATAATCAAATCATTAAAATGTTGGGAATCATGACTTCACGACTTGTTAATTTCCTTATGTCTTTTTGCCACTTTAAGAAAAATGTTTTCACTTTAGCTTCTCTTCTCATGTTGCTTTTTTTTTCTTGCACATACAATTCTATTGCGCATGCAGGACCACTACTTGAAAAAATTCCCTCAATAAACCTCACTACTGAAGAGAAAACGTGGCTTCTTGAACATCCTGAAATAACCATCGCCCATAGCTTCGGCTGGCCTCCTTACAGTTTTCTGGATGGCAATAGCCAGCCAGTTGGGCCCTCGGTAGAGTTTTTTGAGATAGTGGCAAAAATTGCGGGATTTAAATTCAAGGTACATCAAGATGGCCTGTGGAACCGCATTTACGAAGCAGGTAAGAATAAACAAGTTGATGTTGTTGCCTCAATGACAATTACCAAAAAACGTGAGCAATGGTTTTCTTTTCCCCGCCCTTATCTTTTTCTTTCCAGCTACATCATCACTCGTAAAGACTTTCAGGGAATAAAACACCGTGATGACCTCAAGGGGAAAAAACTTTCCGCCGCCAAAGGTACTTGGCAACACGATGATGTCTTGGAACATTACCCTTCTGTGTCGATGAGTTTTGTTGATACGTATCGTGATGCCTTGTTGGAGGTTTCCGCGGGTAAGGTAGATGCAACGGTGGTGACTCTAGGGTCAGCCCTGTATGAAATTTCCCAAAGAGGTATATATAACCTGCAATTGGCCGCTGTTTACGAAAAGGACACTGACCTTGTCAGCTATGGTGTGCGCAAGGATTGGCCTGAACTGGTTTCAATTATCGATAAAGCCTTAGCTGCCATTCCAGAAGCAACGAAGATACAAATAATAAACAAGTGGATGCCTCCCCTTGAGACCCTGGAAGCTTCTGGGGTACCACTGACAAAAGAAGAACAAGCTTGGATTGCAGAAAAACATCCTGTCAGAGTCCGTGTACCAATCTATCCTCCCTATTTTATAATGGAAGAAGGTAGTACTCCTGGGGGGATTGCCATTGATTATCTAAATTTAATTTCTGAGCGTACTGGACTCAAGTTTAATTATTATTCCTCAGATAAAACATTTGCCGAGGCACTTGATGGCCTAAAGAAACATCAAGGGCCGGATCTGTTTGCCGTATTAAAGTCTACTCCGGAGCGACAACGGGAGATCCTTTTTTCAAAGGAGTACCTTAAGTCACCTTATGTGATTTTTACTCATACTGATGAAACACATATCATTACGGGTATTGATGATATGTTATCAAAAAAATTTGCAATGATACAAGGGACTGCCCTCCATGAAGAAGTCAAGAAAGATTACCCGAATATTAATCTGCTCCCTTGTGGCTCAGAATTTGAGGCTATTGAAGCAGTAGCAACTAAAAAAGCGGATGCTTATATAGGTGATCTGACTGTGGCTTCCTATTATATTTTAGAGGAGGGGTTATACAATGTTAAGATTGCGGCTCCTAGCCCATTTGGTGATCAGTTATTCTCCATAGGGTCTAGAAGTGATTGGCCAGAATTGGCGAGTATTATTGAAAAGGGACTGGCCTCTATAACTTCTGATGAGAAACAGAAAATACGCAATAAATATTTTTCGATACACTATGCGCGCGGTGTCAGTTGGGTAGATATATTGAAATGGGGGGGGGCGGCAAGTGGAATAGTCTTTTTTTCCATGTCTGTTTTTATTTTTTGGAATCGCAAACTTAAAGTGGAGATTAGCGAGCGCAAACAGGCAGAAATAGCATTGCTCGTGTCTAAAGAAAAAGCAGAAACAAGTGAATCTCAATTGCGTGCTATTACAGATAATTTACCTATTTTAATCAGTCAAATTGATAAAGATTTGACCTATATTTTTGCCAATAAATTTTATTATGATGTCGGTTTATTTAAAGATAAAATTATTGGGCAAAAAGTACTTGATACTATTGGTGAAAAGACTTTTAACCGTGCTTATCCTCAAATGCAAAAGGCACTTTCAGGCGAGTTTGTCAGTTTTCAAGATGAATATAAGAGTAAGAAAAATAAATTGATCAATTTTGAAACCAATTATATTCCACATGTTGTTAATGGCCAAGTAGAAAGCTTTTTTGTCTTGGGAATCGATATCACTGACCGTAAGCAAGCGGAAGAAGAAAAGAAAAAACTGGAAAATCGTCTTCAGCAAGCCCAAAAGATGGAATCAATCGGCACATTAGCAGGTGGTATTGCCCATGACTTTAATAATATCCTTGCTGCGATACTTGGTTATGCGGAAATGGCAAAAGATGAATGCCAACCTGAGTCAACTATTTATAACGACTTGAATGAGGTCTTAGAGGCAGGCAATCGTGCCAAGAGTCTAGTGCGGCAGATACTTGCTTTTAGTCGCCAGGATGATGCAGAGCGTGTGATCTTGCAACCTGCCCGTATTGTAAAGGAAACGATAACCATGCTGCGCCCGTCATTACCTACAACTATTGAAATTATTCAAAATATTGATGCCGCAACTGGTCTTGTCTTTGCTGACCCATCTCAACTAAATCAAATATTGATGAATCTCTGTACCAATGCCTTCCATGCCATGGAAGAGACTGGAGGGAAACTTGAGATTTCATTAAAAGAGGTGACCCTTAGCAATGAAGATCTTGTACACGAACCAAATGTAACAAGTGGCATTTTTATTCAATTATCAATTGCTGACTCAGGAACGGGGGTTGCACCAGCCATCAGAGGTAAGATTTTTGACCCTTACTTCACAACCAAAGAGACCGGTAAGGGCACTGGGATGGGTCTTGCAATGGTTCATGGAATCGTGAAGGGTTATGGTGGGTTTATTTCATTTTACAGTGAACTTGGTGAAGGATCTATTTTTCATGTTTTTTTACCTGTCATGGAGAAGGAGGCGTTAACGGAAAGTGAAATTAATGATCAAATTCCGATTGGCCAAGAAAGGATTCTTTTTGTTGATGACGAAGAGATACTTGCCAAGATGGGTAAAACAATGCTCGAAAGACTTGGCTACCATGTAACCGTAAGAAATAGCAGCCTTGAGGCTTTAGAAACTTTTCAGAACCAACCAGATAAGTTTGATATTGTTATAACTGACCAGACTATGCCTGGTATGACGGGTAGTGACCTTAGCAGGAGGATGCTACAGGTTCGTTTTGATATTCCTATCATTCTTTGTACTGGCTACTCTACTATTATCTCTGAGGAAAAAGCAAAGGCGATGGGAATAAAAGAGTTTGCATTTAAGCCACTTGCTAAAAAGGATATTGCTAAGCTGATTCGAAAAGTACTGGATGCCTCTTGAGGTGATGATAATCTCTAGAAACTGATTATCAAGACTCCCGTCAAGATAAGTGGTGTTTTTTCAGCCTACTAAAGTTGGTCTTTATGATTACCACATGGAATGGATGGGTTTTATATTATTTTGTAAACTTAGGGCTACTATTGTGAATGTAGAATATCCCCTAGGATCAATTAAGAGCCTAGGGGTAACAAGGTAGCTTAAATCAAAAAAACCTAGCTTTAAGTGCAACTCTTTTTTCTTTCATCCATCATTTTGTAGGCGCAAAATTCTCCACACATGGTGCATGCACCGTGAATATCAGCCGCATCAGCCGTTTCTTCACGTCTTTTTCTGGCAAGTGGTGGATCGATGGCAAGGTCGTACTGTGTAGCCCAATCTAGGTCTTTACGAGCTTTGGACATTTTTCTATCCCACTCTTTAGCCCCAGGAATACCTTTGACGATATCAGCCGCATGTGCTGCTATACGAGTTGCCATAACTCCTTCATGCACATCTTTAACAGTGGGAAGACAAAGGTGCTCGCTAGGTGTTACATAGCAAAGAAAATCAGCCCCAGCACTTGCTGCAACAGCTCCACCAATGGCACTGGTAATATGGTCATAACCTGGCGCAATATCTGTTACAAGTGGGCCAAGGACATAGAAAGGAGCTCCATGACATAGGCTCTTCTGTAGTTGGATATTTGTCTTAACTTGATCAAGTGGCACATGACCTGGTCCTTCGATCATTACCTGTATACCCTTGTCCCAAGCGCGTTGGGTAAGTTCACCTAAAATAAGTAGTTCATGGATCTGTGCTCGATCAGTGGCGTCTGCAATACATCCAGGTCTAAAACCATCACCTAGAGAAAGGGTCGCATCATATGGTTTTACAAGATCAAGTAGTCGGTCAAAGTATTCATATAGTGGATTTTCTGCATTATTGTGCGCCATCCATGCACAGGTAAAAGAACCACCACGGGAAACTACTTCCATGAGTCGACCTTCTTGATCCATTTTTGCAAGGGTCGCTCTGGTAACTCCACAATGCACAGTTATGAAATCCACGCCATCATCAAGATGTTTTTTGATTCCAGCAAATATATCATCAACAGTCATGTCAACAATAGCCTTACCTTTTTGCATTACGGTGTCACAAGCCGCTTGATACAATGGTACGGAACCTAAGCATACATCGGTTTGACTGATAATAGCCTTGCGAATATCGTCAATTGGCCCACCAGTAGAAAGATCCATTAGTGCATCTGCACCTGCTGCAATTGCGGCTTGTGCTTTGGCTAGTTCATTATCTATACTAATATCATCTTTACTTGTGCCAATATTAGCATTAACACGCGTACTGATGCCTTTACCAACGGCAAGGGGCTTTCCGCCTTTTCTTGTGTTGTTGTGACATACAATTGCAGTACCTTCAGCAATGTACTGGCGAAGAAGATCCGGTTCAATTTGCGCATCTTGGGCGGCCCTACGCATAATTTCAGTGGTTTGCCCTTCGCGGGCTAGTTCCATTTCTGTTTTAAACATTGGTATCTCTCAGTGAAGGTTTTCACAGGAGATGATCGAGGAGAACACATTAAAAAATAGGTTTAAAATGGCTCGACCATTTCCTACGCCGGTATTACCCGGATCAGGTTCAAAGGGTCGCTTTATTTATCAAAAGCTCTCAGTCAGGCAGACTCCCCTAGGTCTCTTACAAGAATGAGCCTACCAAGAGATAATTACGATGTCAAGATATGCAGTGTGGGCTTTGATACTAAGAAAATATTTGAACTGATCCGGTCATTTCATATTTGCTCTAGTTATTCTAAAAGTGTTTTTATAAATATTTTTTACATCTCTTTTGTAGCAATAGTGGAGCTTATATTTTTTGTGGAATACCTAAAGATACAAAAATTAATTATGGGGTATTCTTCAGCTATCATATATTTATCCCTGATAGGGTTGATGCTTAAAGATTGTTTTTGCTTGGTGGGTAGGGTACTTTTCGCCGAGAGTAAAAGGTAGAAGGTAAGTCGTGATTACCTTTCAGAAGTAAAAGTTATTAACTATTGCAGGAGATGTATGAAGTTAAGGTGGAAAATATTTGCAGTTCTTTTGATTGCCAGCCTCGTTCCCATGGTAGCCGTTACACTTTTTAACCAGAAAGCTTCTAGGGAATTAGGAAGGTCAATTTCTGTTAAAACTGAACAAATGCTTACTGAGGAGGTAAGAAGGGAGATTATTTCTGCCACAGAAAACTATGCAATGATTGTTGGTGGAACAGGCACTTCCTTGGAGTTTGCTTTACAGTTATTAGTGTTGGAGGCAGAGAAAGCTTTAGTCCTGCCGTCAGGTCAACCACAGAAAGCGTATTTTGCTAGCGATTTTGAAAGTTCTGATACCGGGCCTAATGATTTATCAGCATCTGAGACTCATCTTGAAATATTAAAATCTGGCAAGAGTACGCCAATAATAATTAGTAAAGATCACCCGAGTTTTTTTGTACCAGCAACTGTTGACCGCGCTGAGGTGCAGGATGATATTAACCGCCTTGCAACGCTATCACCAAAACTTAAAGATATTGCCTCCAAACTTGACCATAAGCTTTTCTGGATATATACCAGCCTAGAAAGCGGTGTCCATCTTTCTTATCCCGGTCATGGAGGGTATCCGGAGGCTTATGATGCTCGCGAGCAATCATGGTACATTAAAGCCCGAAAGAAAGGAGCTATTGATTGGGGAGAGCCTCTGGTCGATACCATAACTAATCAATTGATACTTACCGTCTCCACCCCTATTGCAAAACCTGATGGCTCTTTTGCCGGGGTGGCTGCTGTTGATGTACTAATTCCCAACATTCTTCTAGAAAATCATATTGCATCACAGTGGTCGAGTAATATGCAGTCTTTCCTTGTCGGCGCTCATAAAGAGCCAGATCAAAAAGGAGATTTTTGGATATTATCGGAAGAAAATGAAAACTGGAGTGCCATAGAAAAGTTGGAAAACTCAGCAAGTGGAATGCCTAAGCTTTCAGAAGACCCTGATTTCTCCAAATTATTCGCTCAGATGATCACGCAAAATATTGGCAGTATGGAGATGTCTTATCGAGGAGTCGATTCTTTCTGGGCTTTTTCTGAAATTTTACCCGGTCTACATTTTGTAATTATAGCACCAAAATCAATGGTAGTTAAATTGTCTGAAGAAGTTGGTGCGGGCTTAAGAAGTTATTCTAAGTGGCAAACTATTGTTTCTGTTGCAGCAACTTTGATAGCTATTCTATTGGCTGCAGGCATGGCTTTTTTTGTGTCCAAGGCTAATACTAGAGGGATTAAAACAATAGTGTCCGGCTTAAAGAGATTAGAGCAAGGGGACTTCTCGGTGAGGTTAGCTTTAGAATTTAAAGATGAGCGTGATCTAATTATAAGCACTTTCAACAATATCATCCCCAAACTGGATGAACATCTAAGGATGAGCAATGGCTTGAAAATGGCCGAAGAAGTGCAACAGAGTCTTCTGCCCGGGGCAAATCCAGTTTTAGAAGGTTTTGATATAGCAGGAACAAGTATTTACTGTGATGAAACTGGAGGAGATTACTACGATTTCATCCAGCTTGATGATGAGAGACTTGCAGTGGTTGTTGGAGATGTGTCAGGGCATGGTATTTCATCGGCCTTACTAATGGCGACAGCCAGAGCGTTGGTCATGCAACGGTCATCATTGCCGGGACCCATATCTAGTATTATTAATGATGTTAATAAACACCTCAGCCTGGACACTTATCATACAAGCAATTTCATGACATTCTTCTTTTGTGAGCTTAAAGCTATGTCACACGAGTTACACTGGGTTAGGGCAGGGCATGATCCTGCACTTATTTATAACCCGGACCGTGATGAGTTTGAAGAGCTTAAGGGCAAAGGTGTTGCGCTCGGGCTTGATAGCACCTTTGAGTATGAAGAATTTCAGCATACGCTTGGCTTCAATCAGATCGTTTTAATTGGTACCGATGGTATATGGGAAATGCGAAATGAACTTGGTGAATTTTTTGGTAGAGATAAACTTAAAGAAATCATCCGTACTAATAGCTCCGCAACAGCTAAAGAAATATTATCTCTCATCACCGATTCTCTGACAGAGTTTCGAGGGGAAGAGCAGTTAGAAGATGATGTCACTATGGTGGTTTTTAAGGTTGTTGCTTGATGCTGGTTTGACGAGAATGATAATGGTATGACAACATCTTTTTGTGAGCTATATTTGCCTTTTATAGATATCTCTTAAAGAGATTATGGTGTCAAATTAACTTCGCAAAAATACAATCTGATTTTGCTCTAGGACTGAAGATCAGAAACATATATGAGGAATAAATCATTATGGATGAACTTAAGAACTTTCCAATTTCACTAGCAGAAGTGTACCGAGCAAAAAAAATAGTTTCTAGCTACCTTCCACCGTCCCAACTTGTTCACTATGAAGGTTTATCGAGATTATTAGGCTGTAATGTTTATGTGAAACATGAGAATCAGAATTTAGCGGGGAGTTTTAAGATTCGTGGCGGTATAAATATCATGTCTCATATTAAGTCACTTGGGCTTAATGGAGTGGTGACTTTTTCCACAGGGAATCATGGTATATCTGTTGCGATGTCTGCAAAAAAGTTTGGTGTGTCTGCTGTGGTTGTTGTGCCTGAAGGAACAAACCCTGTAAAAATACAATTGATAAAAGATGCTGGCGCTGAAGTTATTGAGTCGGGGAAAACATTTGATGAGTCGGCTTTGAAGGTAGCTGAGATCAGCAAATCGCAAGGTTACTATTACGTGCATCCTGCTAATGAACCGCATTTGATTAATGGTGTCGGCACCGAGTTTATTGAAGTGATAGAGGAATTACCAGATGTCGATGCGATTTTTCTTCCACTTGGTGGTGGTAGTGAAGTTGCCGCTGCCACTATCACATTGAAAACCATTAAACCACAGGTTGATATTATTGCGGTGCAGGCGGAGTCTTCATGCGCTGCGTATAAATCTTGGCAGGCTCAAGAAATTTGCGAGAGTGAGAACGCAACTTTTGCAGGTGGCTTTGCAACAGGAACAGCTTATCAGACCACCTTTGAAATTTACAAAAATGCTCTTGCTGATTTTGTATTGCTATCCGAACATGAGATCATGCAAGGAATATCTCTAGCCGCATATTATACACATAACTTTGTTGAGGGCGCTGGTGCTTCGACAATTATGGCGGCTTGGAAGATAAGGGCGCAGCTCAAAGGTAAAAATATAGTTTTGCAGTTCAGTGGTGCCAATGCATCTTCTGAAGAGATTAGAAAAGCGTATAGTTTGCCATGTTTCGTTGATGGGAAAATAATTTAATGGCTAGTTTGGAGAACTGTTATTTGGTTTAAGCTATTAGTTGAGTTTAAGCTTTATCTCTCGGAGATAAGAGAACAAAGTAAAACTTTGATATCGATAATATGGTTGGGTCGAAAATTTTGCGTTTGCTTTGGATTTGAGCCAGTTTACAGGTTTTCAAAGAACGATCGTGACACAGGGTGTTTTGGGAAATATTATTTCCCAAAACACCCTGCATTTGTAGGTCTTAAAACAACACTATCAGTCGCAGATGCCACTATTGTCTTCTTGGTCACTGTCGTCTTCCATACCGCTATCATCCATCATTGCAGATGAGTCCATCATAGCGCCACATTTTTGCATTTGCACAAGGATAGGCATGTTTTTTGTTTTCTTTTGATATGCTTTAGCTTTTGCCATTGCTTCTTTTTCTTTACCTTGGCTACAAAGTTTATCTATTTGCATGCCTAGTTCCATAGATTGTTGGGTAAAGATTTTCATTTCTTCTTTATCTATTTGCTCAAAGCATTTTCCCATTTCCACCATTGAATTTTGCTGCTCCGTCATATCCTGTTCTGCGTTTTGGGCAAAGCAAATGTGAGAGAAGAATAGCAGGTGCAGGCAAGCCAAGATTTTAATCGAAATTTTCATAATATGTTCCTTTTTTTGTTGGTTAGGTGTAGTCTTTCTTGAATGGATGTCAGCTTATATGTTTTGTTATTGGACTTCAAGCTTTTACAAAATATTCCATGTTAATATTTTCAGCATAATCAAATTTTAACCATAAATATATCAGACCTAAATGTGATATTGATAAATTCATTTTTCATGAAATATCCTTGTTTAAATAATAAAAAGAGCGATTATGAATCTACTAGCCAGTAGTTATAAACAAAAAAATCAGCTTAAATCAATCATCTCAGGGCGAAAGATAACTACACATTTCCAACCAATTGTCTCGCGTGATCATGAGAGTGTCTTTGCCTATGAAGCTCTTTGTCGACTCAATGTACCTAACCCTTTTGGTAATATTGAGGAGATGTTTCAATTTTCTCATAAGGCAGGATTGACACTTAGTCTTGATATGTGTTGCCGCGCAAATGCATTAAAACTTGCGGCTGAACAGGGTATTAACTCCACAGAAAGTTACCTGTTTGTTAATGTTTGTCCCACCACTTTGATGCACCCCGGTCACTTTGTCGGCCAAACTGAAAAATTATGTCTTGAAAATAAAATTGATAAAGATCGAATAGTTTTAGAAATTACTGAGCATGAAGCTGTCTATAATTATGACCTTTTTCATAAAGCAATTGAGCATTATAGAAAGGGTGGCTTCAAGATTGCCATTGATGATTTCGGGGCAGGTTATGGTGGATTGAAGATGCTTTCTGTTGTGGAACCAGATTATGTTAAAGTAGATAAACATTTTTTACTCAATTGTTCGAAAAGTAAGACCAACGCTACTATCATGGAGTTATTGTCTACAGGTTGTAATAGTTTGGGTGTTGCAGTTATTGTTGAAGGTGTAGAAACTGATGAGCATTTAGATATTTGTAGAGAAATGAATTTTGATTTGATGCAAGGTTATCATCTAGGCAGGCCTAACCCAAATCTTTTAAATAAAGAAGATATTGATCTCAGTAAGAAACTTTCCATAAATAAAACAGTATCGTTTAGAGAAGCAGACTGTATTGGTGGAATTGTTAGTTATGTGGAGCCGATCCAAAGTGATATGAAGGTCACAGAACTATTGGATGTTTTTAATGAAGATCCAAGCCGTCTTTGTATTCCTGTTCTCCATAAAAATGAATTATGTGGCTTGGTAAATCGCCAGAGATTCATGGAAAATAGTATGGTGGGTAGACTTGGTCACGGGCTTAATATTAATTATTATAAAACCATTTCTAATGTGCTTGAAAAAAGTTTTTTGCAAGTACCTGATTACCTGTCCATTGAAGATGTTGCCCAGAAGATTCAACGCCGGGAAAAAATGGCTGTTTATGATGATATTTGTGTTACCAAAAATGGACAATATATTGGTGTTGTTTCTGTTCAATCAGTTCTGAATTCCGTTACGAAAAATAGTATTAGAAATGCACGAGGGGCAAATCCTCTCACAGGTTTACCAGGCAACGAATTTATCTTGAGGCAAATTGAGAAGATGTTTTCTGGCGCTACTAATTTTGATGTTTGTTACATTGATATAGACAATTTTAAGCCATATAATGACTGCTATGGTTTTAACATGGGTGATAAGGTTATAAAGGCTCTTGGTAATATATCTGATAAGGTTATAAAAAAGTGGAGCAAAGAAGATCGGATTGGTTTTGCTGGACATATTGGTGGCGATGATTTTATTTTGTTGACAAAATCTCATGGTGCAGCAAAAATCAGTGAAGAAATTATTGCCCAGTTTGAACAAATACTCCCTCTGTTCCATACTAGAGAAGAGTACGATTCATCTTATTATTATTCGACCAGTAGAAGTGGCGACAAACAACAATTTCCGCTTTTGTCACTATCTGTTGGTGTTGTAAGTACCATAAATGATGGTGTTTGTTCTGTTGCTGAAATATCTTCGCTTGCAACTGAGGTTAAGAAGAAAGCGAAGGCTGTTGTAGGATCGGTGGTTGTTTGGAATGATCGTGTAACAGTTTAGGACTGTTTGTAGGTTGCTGTAGACTGTTATTTTTCACGCAATAATAGTCTTAGTAAAAGGTGATATAAATATTTACCAAGGTCTAATTACGATGGTGGAGATAGCATTTTTAGGCGAGCCATCAACTAGTTTATCGCTGTAGGTGAGGTAGATAAGTGTGTTACGCTTTTTATCGTAAAATCTAACGACCTGCATTGTTTTAAATAGAATGGAAGTTGATTTCTTGAACACCTCTTTACCATCATATTTGCCGGCTGCAATTTTATCAGTAATACTTATCGGGCCGGTTTGCCGACAGGCAATAGAAGCATCCGAACTATCTTCAGCCATGCCGAGGCTTCCTTTCATTCCACCTGTTTTAGCCCTACTTAAGTAGCAGGTTGCGCCAGAAATATCTGGGTCTTCAAAGGCTTCAATAATAATTTTATCGTTGGCCCCGACTAATTTAAAGGTGGTGCTAACCGAACCTATTTTTTCTGCGCTTGCTGGTTGTAGAGTAAGAAGTATTAGACAGGTAAGTGATAGCAAACTAGTGAATATTGTTTTCATGGTATTTCATCTTTTGATTTTAATAGGTTTATCTGAAATATTAAATATCTATGTAAAATAAGTATTAATGTTTCATGATGCAATGTTTTTATAGATTCATTGAATCTGTGTTTATTGGTAAATTATTTTAACGTAAGGATTCTTTGGCAAATAGCCATTTCCCTCAATGTTGTCTATTAAAAATGGTGAGTAAAGTGAGAGTTGCGATTGTTCAAATTGCCTCAGTAGATGGAGATGTGAAGGCTAATATTAAGAAGGTTAGAGGTTATATTGACTCTTGTAACGATTCTGACTTGATAATCCTGCCAGAACTTTGGAATATCGGTTTTAATAACTTTAGCCAATATCAAAGTTGGGCTGAAAATAAGAGTGGGCCAACCCTCACTATGTTGCGGGAAATGGCTGTGTTAAAAGGTGTTTATATTCATACCGGTAGTTTTGTTGAAGAAGAAAATGGATGTTTTTATAATTCTAGTTATCTGTTAGGTAAAAAAGGGGATATACTCGCTAATTACCGAAAAATACATCTATTCCCTTTCGGCTCTCTTGAGGGAGAACTCTTAAATGCAGGTGATGAAGTTGTGACGGTACAAACCGAGATTGGTTGTATTGGTCTGGCGACTTGTTTTGATCTTCGGTTTCCAGAGCTTTTCCGCTCCATGGTTAGTAAAGGTGCCGAACTTTTTTTGGTGTGTGCTGCTTGGCCAGCCGCTAGGAATGAGCATTGGCAGATGTTTACGAAGGTTAGAGCAATAGAAAACCAATGTTATTTAATTGGTGCAAATAGTGCAGGCACGCAAGGGCAAACAATTCTTGCAGGTCGTAGTGTTATCGTTAGTCCTGAGGGAAATAGTGTTGACTTTGGAACCAGTGAGGGAGTTTTTTTTCACGACATTAATATGGATATCGTCGCCGAGAATCGTAAAGTATTTCCAAGCCTCGCCAGTAGAACAACGTGGTTATAATTGGGGAATGAGTTAAGTGATTAAATAGTATAGACGTTCATCATATTACCTTGCTCATGGGAAAATTATAGTGTAATTAGTTATACGAATGATTTCTATCTTAGTCTGCAATAACCAACCCTTGGATTTCACAATTTTTCGGTGGTAATTTTAAAATCCAAGATATGTTGATTTATAGGCTACTGTCCTTTCGATAATTTGAAAAAGGAGCATAATTAAGTGAGTCAAACGCTACCTACTTCTGAAGAACTACTACAAGAACTTCATCGTATTACTGTCAAACCAATTCGTTTGATGGTTGTGTGTGGTACCCATAACCGAGCTATTTTGCGTTTTGGTATCCGTGAGTTATTGCCAGAATTTATAGACCTCGTTGCTGGTCCTGGCTGTAGTGTTTGCGTTATGCCGACTGGGCATATTGATGCATTTGTTCGAGTGGCAAGGCAACCTGATGTTATCACCGCAACCTGCGAGGATCTACTTAGAGTTCCAGGAAGTTCAGAGTCTCTAGATGATGTCAGAAAGGAAGGGAAAAAGGTAGAATTAATATCGACTGCTCGGGAAGCTTTAGAGATTGCTTATCAGCAAAAAGATCATATTGTTGTTTATCCTGCTGTTGGCTTTGAGGCCTCTGCCCCTAGTGTTGCCGAGGTTATTTTAGAAGCTGCTCAAAATGGTGTAGATAATTTTTGTGTGATTCCTTCTATTCGTCTTTTACCACCTACAATTGATACCTTGCTGCATGATCCAAAGCTTAATATTCAGGGTTTGCTTTGTTCTGATCATCTTAAAAATATCTCAGATAAAGATGCTTATTCGGATCTTGCCCGTAAACATAATTTAAGTTGTTGTATCACAGGTTTTGAAAAGCAGGAAATTTTGTATGGCATTTTAAAGATGGTTGGGCAGGTTCAATGTGGCCAATCGGTAATTGATAATAGTGGCAACCTTTTGTATTCCACTGAAGAGACAGCAAAGGCCCACGATATGGTTTCCGAGGTCTTTTTTGTCACCGAGACATCATGGCGAGGTTTAGGCGAAATTGCTAAAAGTGGTTTTGTTATTAGGGATGAATTATCTCTTTATGATGCTACCAAGCGCTTCAACATACGTTTTGGAGAAGGTGAGGAAAAGTGTCTTTGTCACTGTAATGAAATTATTTCAGGACGTGCTTTGCCACCAGATTGCCCAGCTTTTGGTATGGCTTGCACCATACAAAGTCCTGTGGGACCTTGCATGATTTCTGATGAAGGAATCTGTGCCGCTTATTTTAAATATAATCTCGAATTTCCAAAGTTTGCTCGGATAGACTAGTTAAAGGATTGTTCTATGCATGAATTCTCATTAGCCCAAGGATTACATGATCAAGTTATGGATCTTGTACGGGAAAATAAGGTTGAGAAGGTAATTGAAATTGAAATCTGTGTGGGTGATAACGCAGGTATTGTGGTTGAGTCTTTTCTGTTTGGTTTTAATGTGATTGCAGGTCAAAACACTGCCACGAAAGATGCAGAACTCGTGGTCAATACCGATGATGGTAAAGATTTAATGTTGATGAAGTTAGAGCTTAGTTGATCTTTTATAGTCGTTCTTAGTTTTAACTTTATTTGCTTTGCCGCAATTTCTGGAATTTCTAGGTTCTTCTCTATTTTGACAGCAATATTAATGTCGCTTGATATTCTTCATTGCTATCTTATTGCACCATTCTTTCCAAATGTATTGATCGAGGATCTCGATTACTTTCCCTCTCTTGAAAATAATAGGAATATACTGAAGTTTATGGGTAAGCTGATCTTTACCTTTCTACGCGAGTAGGTAGGCGAATACACCTATAACCGCTAGCCAGATATTGGTTATGTTGGAAACCACGATATTCAATACTGCCCCCAGCGGATTATTTCTCTTTAATAGTATTAGGCAAGATTTAAATTCAGGCCAGCTTGTAAGTGTTGAAAGAACGACAAAACCAATTAATCCTTTGGGCGCTTTGGAATGTTCAGCAGTGAAAGAGACAACTGAATCAAGAAAATATCCCGCAACAGTTAGTAAGATTATGGCAGGAACCAACCATAAACGAGGATTGAAACTATAGTCTACGCTTTCTTCCTCTTCCTCTCTTGGGCGCATTATAAAAAGAGGTATTGTGAGGGCAAGAACACCGATTATCCACAAATAATAAAGTTTTTCAGGTAGAGCAAAAAAGCCAGCTGCAAATGATGCTGTGAAGAAAATAGAAATAAAAGTGTAAATAGGTTTGGTTTTAAGAACTGATAAAACAGAGCCACAGATGATGGTTGCTACCCCTAATAATATGGGGTTCATGAAATTTGATCCCAATGGTGTGGAGGCGGCAAAGATAATATCGCCAGCGATCAAGCCAACTATTAGACATATAGCTTCGGGGCCATTGGTTATAAAACCGGTAATGGTTCCGATACCTTTGGTATTTTTTAAACACTCAATTATTATTTCAACCGCCATTCCTATGACGAGCATCTCAAAGATAATTGAGGATGCACCAATAAAAGACATTTTTAGGTTACCATCAAATAAGATTGCTGAGCCACCGAAAAACAGGAGAACTAAGCACCAGACAACCATGTCTAGTCTGCCGATGGAATCCATCAAAAATCTTTTCATTAAATATTCCTTTGATCTTTATTTAATCGGTTTGAAGTTCTTTTTCTCTTTGCAGAAACTGCCGTATTTTTTCTTTACTCAGGGTGACACCAGAAAGATGTTCTTTGCCTTGCAGTGCCGGTATCATTCTGACCCCTTGCTTGTATGCATATATGGGGTGGAGTAGGGCATCAATACGGGTCAACTTCATCTCTGGAAATTCATCTTGTAGTGAAGTTATATACTTATATGCCAGCCAGCAGCGAGGGCAGGCTTTTAGTGTGTAGATGTTAATATTCATAATTTTCTTGTTAAAAAAAAATATTACCCTATAATTATTTTGGTTTTAACTACCTATCGTCGCAAGCAATCAAGATACACTGAAACGAGTTTTCTTCAAGGTTAGACTGATTATATGTATGAAAAGATAATATGACTACTACGCCTCTCTTAACCATTATCACTGATTCTCATTGTTTTGACCATGATACAGGTGGGATGGATCATCCTGAAAGCCCTGTTCGTTTAGAAATGATAATTGATGCTATCCATTCTAGTAAATCACTTCCATTTTTAGACTTTGTATCCTCGGAACCAGCAAGTCGTGAGCAGTTACTAAAAGCCCACGCAGAAGCTTGGCTTTTTCGGTTTGAAGAGTCAGTTTTGTCCGGTCGAACACATATTGATCATTTTGATAATCAAATCTGTTATGAAACTTTTAGCGTGGCGTCTCTTGCGGCAGGAGCTGGCATTAAGGCCATAGATCTTATGGAAAAAGGAGAGGCTCAACATTGTTTTTGTGTTGTAAGACCTCCTGGACATCACGCCGAAGATGGTAGGCCATTTGGTTTTTGTTTTTTTAATAATGTTCTTGTGGCAACAAGACACTGGCAAAGCTACGGGCGTAAACGGGTTGCGGTGGTTGATTTTGATGCCCACCACGGTAATGGCATTCAATCTGGTTTAGAACGAGAAAAAGATACTTTTTATATTAGTATTCATGAGCATCCTAGTTTTAGTTATCCCGGCACTGGCTATAAGGATGAAAATGGTTTAGGAGATGGCAAAGGAAGTATTTTGAACATCCCTTTATCGCCAGGTTCTTCTGATAAACAATTGTTAGCAGCACTCCATGACAAAGTAGGGCCAGCTCTAGAAAGTTGGAAGCCAGATGCTTTAATAATTGCAGCAGGTTTTGATGGTCATCTTAAAGATGATATGTCAGGACTTGCCTACAGCAGTGACGTTTTTAGATCTGTGGGTGAGATTCTCCAAAAATTTGGCAATAAATATGCTGGGGGCAGGGTTCTTTCTATTTTGGAAGGAGGCTATGAATTATCTGTTCTTGGGGAATCTGTAGAACAATATTTATCAGGCCTTATTGAAGGCACATTGAGGTAGAGTTTTATGTATATTTGTGAACACATGACCCCAGACCCACTTACCATAACGGCTGAAACCTCTCTCGTTGAAGCCAGGAAAATCTTGGATGATTACAAGTTTAGGCATTTACCCGTGGTTGATTTGGCAGGAGAACTTCTTGGTATTGTTACCGACAGAGATCTTCGTTCTGCTTATCCTTCAAGTGTTGGCAAATTAGAGGACCGACAGTTATGTTTGGAATCTCTTGCTAAAACTTCTGTTGCAACTATTATGACAAAGGCCTGTACAACCCTAGGCATGGATGAAACATTAGATGATGCTCTTTTTTTATTTGATCGAGATAAGGTAGGAGGTCTACCAGTAGTAAATGGAAAAAATGTAGTGCTGGGAATGTTTTCCATTCGTGACTTGATGAGGGCCTATAAAAATTTGTTCGGTGTGTCGGATAAAGGTTCAGTTCTAATAGGTTTGGAAGATACTGGCGAGGTTGGCATAATGGGTAAAATTGTAAGTCTTTTAGAAGATAATGGTATCCTGTTTACTCGTCTCATTCGACTTCAAGATCCAGATACCAGTGATAAAATTTATTTACGAATTAACACATTTCGTCTGTCTGGAGTTTATAAATTATTTAAACAACACGGCCTAACTATTATTAAACCATAATGTTTTGTCGGGGACGAATGATGCTTTAGGGCACACTTGAGAAGGTCAGTAAGGGTATTAATTTGGGAGATATAATGGGTAATGAACAAACAAGTTGTAATAGATGTGGAAAATGTTGCCAAGAGGGTGGTCCCGCCCTGCACGAGCGTGATTTAATACTGGTGAAAAATGGCAAAATTTCTGTCGATAACCTTATCACCATAAGAAAGGGTGAGCTGGTTATTAACCCTGCCAAAGGTGGCTTGCAACCAGCTAGCACTGAGCTTTTGAAAATTAAGGGGAAGGGCAAGAAATGGATCTGTCATTATTATAATGATGTAGAAAAAGGGTGTGGGATATATGAAATGCGCCCACAGGCTTGTGACGTTTTAAAATGTTGGGATACGGATGCTATATTGAATCTAATGGAGAAGGATGTTCTGACTAGGTTCGATATTGTTGATACTGATTCTGATTTATATGCGGCGATGTTAGAGCATGAAGAGAAATGCCCATGCCCTGATATGCTTATCCTCTCTAAACAAGGGAAAAACATAGGCCCAGAAGCGCAAAAGAAACTTGAGGATTTGGTTCGTGATGATTTGCAGTTTAGAACCAAACAGGTAAAAGCCCACGCGCTACAATTAGATGATGAGCTTTTTTATTTTGGTAGACCGATCTTCCAATTATTACATCCTTTCGGGGTGCGTATTTTGGAAACGCCTATGGGCATTGAGCTTATTTGGAAATAGTTTATGATCACCTTAAAGGTCTTTCAATAAGGTGATCATAATTGCTATTTACCACTTCTTACGACTAATTTCTTGTCCTTGCCTTGAGATAATTATTTCTTCAATATCGATGGCTTTACTTGCTTTTTTTACTGCTTCTTTTAACAGTGTTAGCATTGAGGAACAACAAGGTACTTCCATAATTAAAACAGTGATACTGTTTAAGCCAGATTTGTTGATTATGTCGGTGAATTTGGAGATATATAGCTCTTGGTCATCAAACTTTGGACAACCCATTAAAACTTTCTTACCTTGTAGATAGTCACCTTGGAAGTTTGTGGCTGCTATAGCACTGCAATCTGCGGCGATAAGAAGATCGGCGCCCTTTAAAAATGGTGCTTCAGCTGGGACAAGACGTATTTGTATTGGCCAGTGGGTAAGGGCAGAATCGCTATTTGAGTCCATTGGCTTTAACTTGCCTGCCATGCCCAAGTCCGGTTGCGGTTGAAAAGTTTGTATCTGGCTAGAAGGGCATCTGCTACCGGCACTAGACTTTTTTTGGTTGCGTAAGAATTCTTCTACAGCTTCTTCATCAAAATCATCTGCTTTACGTTCGATAATCTTTAGGGCACCTTGTGGACATGCACCAAGGCATGCTCCTAAACCATCGCATAGATTGTCTGAAACTAGTTTGGCTTTGCCATCAATTATTTGTAAAGATCCTTCGGCGCAATCAGGAACACATTGTCCACAGCCGTCACATAACTCTTCATCAATTTGTATAATTTTTCTTGTATTTTGCATTTTATTTCTCCTTGAGGTTTTGCTATTCAGTTATTTCTCACCACTCATTATTTTATTTTAGCATAAAAAAAATTAATTTCTTTGACCTAGGTCAAATTTATAAATTAATTGTCAGTGTTCTTTCTAAAATTAATGATTTTGATCATCTTTCTTTAGTAAATGGAAATTATTGTTTGTGCCAGAAGACTGAACAAAGGTAAATGTGTTACCAGACTTTAGGGAACTTCTTTTAGGAATAAATTTCATCTTCCTACCCTATATTTGATTTTTATTTTCTCAAGTAATTGGTTTTGTGGAAGGAATATAAAACTTGTGGGAATATAATTAAAAAATATAAAATATTGATAAAAAATACTTGTAAAAAAAAATATATTCTAAGAAGTCCAAGGGACGGGACTTTATGAAGTATTGATCTATATGTAGTGGTTTTCTTCTTGAGTGCACCATAAATATGGTGTATATCCTTTTTGGAGCACATCTTTTGGGTAATCAGTTTTGGATGATAGTTTACTTCATTAAATAGTGTTTCTATATCTTAATATTCTTAACGAACATCACATGAAAAATCTAAAGTAGATGAGGGTTTTATGGCTCCTGTAAAAATGGAACAGCAACTGACTGCGACCGCTGAAACTGTATTGTCACGACGTTATTATTTAAAAGGACATGACGGACAAATAGCAGAAGATTGGAAAGGTCTTGCCAATAGAGTTGCTAGTGCTGTAGCAGCAGTTGATGGGGATGCCAAGGGGCAAACAGCTAGAAGCAAAAAAATGGAGAATGATTTTTTTGCCATGATCCACGAAATGGATTTTTTACCAAATTCTCCTTGTTTAATGAATGCAGGTACTGATATTGGTCAACTTTCAGCTTGTTTTGTTCTTCCTATCGAAGATACCATGGATGGCATTTTTACCGCTATTCGCAATGGTGCTCTTGTCCATAAAACAGGTGGTGGTACAGGGTACTCATTTTCCCGTTTACGATCACGCAATGCATCAGTAAAATCTACCCAAGGTGTGGCATCAGGACCCCTCTCTTTTGCAGCGGTATTTGATGCAGCTACCGAAACTATCAAGCAGGGTGGCAAGCGTCGTGGTGCCAACATGGGTGTTCTTAGAGTTGATCATCCAGATATTATGGATTTTATTTCAGCTAAAGAAGACCAGGAAAAATTCAACAATTTTAATTTTAGTGTCGCCATCACCGACGCATTTATGGTTGCCCTTGAGTCCGGGAGCGATTATGAGCTCATCGAGCCGAGTAGTGAAACCGTCGCTGGTGCTTTAAACGCTAGCGAAGTATTTGAAAAAATAATCGACTTAGCTTGGCATAATGGTGAACCTGGAGTTCTTTTTATTGATACAGCCAACAAAAGTAATACAACTCCTCAGCTGGGAGATTTTGAGGCAACCAACCCTTGCGGTGAGCAATGGCTTCTGCCATATGAAAGTTGTAATCTTGGTTCTATCAATCTCGGTAGGTTCGTAGTTGAAAGAAAAGTTGATTATAAAAGATTGGAAAAAATCGTAAGACTTGCGACATGCTTTCTTGATAATGTGATTGATTGTAATGTTTTTCCGATTCCTGAAATAGGTGAAATGACCCTTAAAACCAGAAAAATAGGTTTAGGAATTATGGGCTTGCATGATATGCTCATCGGCCTAGAAGTACCATACGGTAGTGAAAAAGGTCGTGCTGTATCAGGTAAAGTTATGCAGTTTGTTCGTGATATCTCTGAGGCACAATCGGTTGAATTAGCAGAATTAAAAGGTGCTTTTCCAGCCTTTGAGGGCAAAGTTAATACCTACGCCTCTCGTCGTAATGCTGCACTTACCTCTATTCAGCCGACTGGTACTGTTTCCATGATTGCAGATTGTGCGTCTGGTTGTGAACCATACTTCTCAATTGTCATGGTGAAGCATGTTATGGATGGCGATAAGTTATTGATGGTTAATAAGCATTTTGAACGTATAGCTAGAGAAGAAGGCTTTTACTCTAAAAGCGTAATGGAGAAAGTGGCAGAGTCTGGAACAGTGATTGGTCATGCGGAAATTCCTGAGAAATGGCAGGAGATTTTCCGTACCGCTCAGGATATATCTGCAGAAAGTCATATTAAAATGCAGGCTATTTTACAGAATTCTGGCGTTGATAGTTCTATTTCTAAGACTATAAACTTGCCAAATTCTGCTACCAAGGATGATGTTAAATATTCCTATCTAACAGGTTATCGACTTGGATGTAAGGGCCTTACTGTTTATAGAGATGGTTCTCGGGATACCCAAGTTCTCAATACCACAACGCAATCTCAAGCTTATGGCGAATCTGCTATTGTAGGTGCGGATGGTCTTATTAATAAACGTAATTTGCCAGATATTTTAGATGCTAAGCGTTATAAGGTGAAGGACCAGGAACAGAAGTCAGTTTATATAATCGTCTGTTTTGACGAGAATGAAAAACCGATGGAAGTTTTCGCTAAATTCCCATTTGATAATCGTGTTGATTTGAAAGATAAGTCTACCATGTGGACTACCACTTGTCGTTTAGTGTCTCTTGCTTTGCGTTTTGGTGTACCCATGGATGAAATTATTAAACAACTTGATCGTTCCAGTGGACATATGCTTGACCTTCCTGCTCAATTGAGTAAATTGTTCAAATCTTTCTTGGCTGGTACTCAAAAAGGTTTTGCTAGTGCCTGCCCTGAATGTACAGGAACCCTACGTTTTGAAGAAGGGTGCGAGAGTTGTCATGACTGTGGCTATAGTAAATGCTCGTAACTCTTTATAAATAATTTGATTTGGAGTGTCTAACGTGGCAAAAATAGGAAGAAATGAACCATGTCCTTGCCGTAGCGGTAAGAAATATAAGCGTTGTTGTGGTAAAAATCCTCAGGTTCAGCCTAAGGAAATGAGCCCAGAAGAGCAGATGAAAGTTACCTTAATGTCTGCTGTTGAAAATGTTTTGGTGGCAGCAGAGGCCAAGACGGTGAGTAGAAATGAATTAGGTGTGTTCTTTCTCTATTCGACAGGAAATGGAGATGCATGGCTTGTTGAGATGACCGAACTTGATTGTGTTCAGTTGGTAAAGGATGGCAAAAGACTTCCTTCCCAGATCAATGAGAACTCTGAAACCATCGAGATTAACTGGAGCCATACCTTTGTCATTCAAAACAAAGAAATGCTTATCACCGCCTACACGGACAAGCAGGTTACTACTTTAGCTGATGCTCCTTCTAAAGAGATTAATGCCGCAGTACGTAGAATTCGCAAAAAATTTAGTACAAGCGAACTAGAATCTGTGCATCTTGATCCTAATGACATGTAACTAAATCTAGTTTATGTCTAATAGCTTAATCTTGGCACCCATGATTTTTATCATGGGTGCTTTTTTATTTGCAGAATGATATCTCATTAACTTGAATATGAGATATCATTCTTATATTGTTTTAGAAATATAAAAATCTTTTTATTGAGTCCTCAAAAGCTGTTATATTCCCCTTCTTTCCTAGAATTGTTCTGCTAAATAATATTATTTATTAGGTGTTTAAGAGATATTTTTAGTATAAGAATTAGTAATCAGAACAATTCTATCTATCTAGCTAGCTATCTATATATTTCTTTATTATTTTTTTAAGTAGTGCCTGTGACTATTTTACGGAGGTTATAATGACGACATCTCAACTAGTACAATTAACCCACGCCGAAAAAAGAATTTTCCTAACTCAGGAGCTTAATCCCAAATCACACATGTGGACTATCCATGATACTTTAAGGCTTGTCATGATAGATCTGGGTTTGCTTAAAAAAGCGATTGAAATAGTTATAGAGAAAAGCGTTGGCTTTAATATTGTATTTACCAAAAGAGATTCTGAGATTTACAAATATTATAGAAAAACTCATAAACCCAAAATTGAATGTATTGATTTTACAAATACAAATGAAGAAGATTACTATAAATGGGCAGAGAAAGATGCTGCTCAGGTTTTGCCAATAGTCGATGAGTTACTTTACACAATTAAAATAGTTACTCTAGGGCATGACGTTCATCATCTTATAATTAAATATCACCATATTTTTGGGGATGGTACTACACTGGATATCATAAATAATCGTATTCTAACCACCTATGATTCCTTACAAAAAGATAGTAATTCAATTATCACCTTTCCAGAACCACCATCACTAGATACCTCCTATAGATTGGAGCAAGAGTATCTGCAAAGTAATAAATGTGGTGAAGATAAAGAATATTGGCAAAATCTATTTTCAACAATTCCTGAGCCAATGAACATATCAGGGAAAACACCGACAAACTCTCTGAAGCAAGGTCGTATAAAAAGAAAGATATCAAAGAAAGTCAGTAAAAAACTTCTCGCATACTGTGCTCATAATAAGGTTTCACCTTTTCGAGTAGTCACGGCCGCAATTGCTATCATTTTTTCAAGAACACTTATGAGAGAGGATGTTGTTATTGGGCTCGGAGTAGCAAATAGACTCCATAAAGATCTCTATAATAGCTTGGGAATGTTTGTTAACAACTGTTCTATGCGACTTGATATAGAACCAGACCGCAGCTTTGAAGAAGTAGTGCAGCTTGCAAGTTCAAGTGTCAGAAATGGACTTAAACATGGTGCCTACCCATATGATAAGTTTATCACCGACCTTAGAGAACGTACTGGTGAAAATCATACTTTAAACGACTGCACATTGGTGGAGGGGGTTGAGAGTGATTTTCCCTCATACGCTGATCGTCAAGTATATATTAGTAGAGAAAGTCTTTCCCCTATCGTTGGTTATATAACTTTTCCTAGGCGCGGACAAATAAACAAAAAAGATATCACTCTGGAATTTCTTTATAACTCTGAACTGTTTGAAGAGTGGAGAGTTAGTGATCTTATAGAGCATATAGAAAACCTACTTGATAATTGTTTGGATTTACCTACAGTCCAAGTTAGCAAGATTGATTTTTTGAGTGGGGAAAAACGTCAGCTTATTTTAGAGGATTTTAATAAAACAGATTGCACTTGGGAAACGGAAGTATGCATCCACGAAAGAATTGAGAAAATAACTAACAAATATCCAGGGAAAGTTGCCATTGTCTATCGTGGCAAAATAATGACCTATAGGGAGTTAGATCTAAAAAGTAATGCTCTTGCTAGAACCTTACTTGAGATGGGAACCGAGTCTGAAGATGTTATCGGTATATTGGCTGAGACTTCCATAGATATTATAGTCGCTCAACTCGCAATTTTAAAGGCTGGGGCCGCCTTTATGCCGATTGACACAAAGTATCCAAACTCACGTATTCAGTATATGTTAGAGGATATAAATGCCCCTATTGTTATTAGTCAAAGTCATCTTAATAAAGATTATGATTTGGGCAAAGCCATAATTATAAATTTAGATGACAAGAATATTTATAATTCTAATGATGGATACATTGAATTATCCTCAAGAGTTAAACCGACTAATCTTTGTGCCGTTTTTTATACATCGGGTTCAACAGGAAACCCTAAAGGTGTTTTGCTAGAGCATCGTTCGATATGTAATACTATAAATGCTGCAATTTATAGATTCCAGATAACAACCAAGGATAAATTTGCTAAGCAAGTTAGTTTTTCTTTTGATCCAAGTATGCTGGAAATTTTCTCTACTTTAATGAGTGGTGCTGAACTTCATATGATTCCTGAGGAAATTAAGCTTTCTTTGGGTGCTTTAAACGAATATTACGAATATCATGGTATTTCAATTGCTGTTTTTACCACTAGGTTGGCAGAACAATTTGCTAAATATTTTGATAATAAATCTTTGAGATACCTCTTCACAGGGGGTGAAAAGCTGATCGAATTCACCCCTAGATCTTACACTCTAGTTAACTCATATGGTCCAACTGAATGTTCTATTCAATCAACTTCCTATAACGTTTTAGAAGCAAAAAATAATATTCCCATTGGTTATCCGCTTAACAATAACCGTATATATCTGATAGATAAATATAATAACCCTCAACCTGTTGGTTATGGTGGTGAGCTTTGTATTGCAGGAATTCCTTTAGCAAGAGGCTATCACAATCTTCCTGAGAAAACTTCCGAACATTTCAAGAGTAGTTATTTTAGAGAGGGTGAAAGATTATACAAAACAGGCGATCTTGCCTGCTGGGCGCCTGATGGGGCCATCTTTTACATGGGGCGAATTGATAGACAAATCAAGATACGTGGTTTTAGGGTTGAATTAGGTGAGATTGAAACGGCAATGCTTGACATTGACGGAATTAATACAGCGACTGTTGTCGATTATAAAGATAGCCATGGTAATGTATATCTTTGTGGCTATTTTACAGGGGGCTGTGAAACAGAGAAAATAATTAACTGCCTCAAAGTAAAATTACCCCCGTTTATGGTACCAGCTCATCTGGTAGGTATAGATGAATTGCCTCTTAATAATAATGGTAAAGTAGATCGTAACAAGCTACCCAAGCCTAAAGAAATTGCTTTAGATAAAGATGTTTATATTAGCCCGAAAAGTGAAACAGAAAAATCACTTTGTGACGCTTGGGGTAAAGTTCTTGAACTTGAAAGAGTTAGTGTCGATGCAGATTTTTTTAAAATTGGCGGGGATTCTCTGAGAACGGTAGCTTTGCAGCTTACTTTGTTTCAGGACTATGGCATTGATATCGAGTTACCATCCATCTTTGAATACTCTACTCCGCAAAAACTAGCTAAGTTAATTGAACAAAATGATGTAGCCGAGTGCATACCAACTGCTCTAAAATCAGAGTTTTACCCGACAACCATATCTCAGCAACAGTTGTACCTGTTAAGTCAGATGGAGGGGATTGGCATTACCTATAATATGCCTTTATGCTTTA
This sequence comes from Desulfotalea sp., assembly GCA_051531995.1. Classification (GTDB taxonomy): domain Bacteria; phylum Desulfobacterota; class Desulfobulbia; order Desulfobulbales; family Desulfocapsaceae; genus Desulfotalea. Next base: position 99,204 of record JAOPTU010000001.1, on the reverse strand, counting down.
ACCTTACAGGAGAATTAGATAGTAAAAAGCTTTCTGATGCACTTGTTCAACTTGTTGATAGGCATGAGTCTCTACGTACCTCCTTTCAGATACAAAATGGTAGATGTGTGCAGAAAATTATAACTGGTGCTCACTTAAAGCTAGAGTATGCTCAAACAAAAAGGGACGATATTACTGGCTTGGCCAGAGATTTTATCCGTCCTTTTAATTTAGCAAATGCTCCTCTTATGCGAGCCAAATTAATTGAGCATGTGGATGGGATGAAGCAGTGGCTCCTTTTGGATTTTCATCATATTGCTTTTGATGGTGTCTCTCTTGCTATTTTTATGCGAGAACTATTTGCTTTGTATAAAGGAGAAAATCTTCAGTCAATTGCTATCCAACATAAAGATTTTGCCACCTGGGAAGAAGCACGGCTAGAAGACATTATCGCAAAGCATGAGATATTTTGGCATGATCTTTTTACTAACCCTCCGGAAATTGAATGTCCAACTGACTATCGCCGTCCTAAGCAACAAGAGTTTATTGGTGATTCATATAAATATCTTATCGACGATAAACTTACTAAAGACATATATCATCTTGCTCAATTTCATGGTGCCACATTACATCAGACTTTAATTTCCGCTCTTGGTTGCTTAATTTCTAGGTGGTCAGACTCTGAAGATGTCTGTATTGGCACTAGTATGAGTGGACGTAATAAGGCAGAGACAGCGGCTATAATTGGTATGTTTGTTCGTACACTGCCAACGAGAATCAGGCCTGAAGATGATAAAACATTTAGTGAGTTACTAGAGGAAACGAGGCAACAAATGTGTTCAATTCAAGAACATAGTGAGTATCCTATTAGTAGCTTGTATGAATTTTTAGGTGCCAATAGAGGTGCAGGGCGACACCCTCTATTTGATATTAATTTTGTTATGCGTAGCACAGGTATTAATACTGATTTGGCAAGTGATAAGCTAACACTTGGTATTGATAATATCGCATTAGGAATAGCCAAATTTGATATTTCTATTTCAGCAGAAGAGACAGAAGAAGGAATACTACTCGATATTGATTATCGGACTTCATTATATAAACGAAAAACAATTATTAATATTGCTGAAGGGTTCGGTCGTCTACTGCGCTCTATAGCAGCAAACCCAAAACAAGCTCTTGGGGAAATTGATTTACAAAGTGAAGAAGAGCGTGATGTGGTTCTTAAAAAATTCAACCCAGCTTTTAGTCCCCAGCCCAAATATAAAAATGTATGTGAGGCAATTAGTCATCATGCTAATACTCAACCCAATAATACTGCTGTCATTGGGGTAGATGGATCTCTTAGTTATCTTGAACTAGAAAATAAAGCCTCTCGTATTGCCAGTGCTATTGTCGCAAATGGTGGTGGAAAAGATAGTATAATCGCGGTCGTTGCTGAAAGATCGATCTATACGGTTGTAGGGATGCTAGCCACTCTAAAGGCTGGTTGTGCCTATGTCGGGCTTGATAATAGTTATCCGCAAGAGAGAATTGATCTTATCTTGGAAGAGACAATGAGTCCTTGTGTTGTTGGTAGTAAAAGCCAACTTGATGAAATTGAATTTACCTGCCCAGCTATTATAGTTGATGAAGATTCTACATATTCTCCGCTAGATTCAGCTGTCAATATTGATGGTGATGCTCTTGCCTATTGTATTTTTACCTCTGGTTCTACAGGTAAACCAAAAGGCGTTTTGATAGAACATCACTCCATGGTTAATTTTATTAACTGGTACTCTAATCATCATCAAATGAAACCAGAATCTAACTGTGCCGCTTTTGCTTCTTTTAGTTTCGATGTTTCTGTGGTTCAGGTTTTTGCACCCTTATATGCTGGTTCTACTTTACATGTATTGTCTGAAGATATTCGTAAATCACCACATGACCTAGAAGATTATTTCAGAAAACATGATGTGAGCCATGCCCATTTTCCAACTCAGTTTGCTGAACAATATATGCGCCTCTGCGAGATAAAGAGTTTGAAGCATATGGTTGTTGGCGGTGATAGTCTTAAATCTTACTCTCTTGGCAATTTCAAATTAGCAAATGAATATGGTCCCAGTGAAACGGCCATGGCTTGTCTAAGTTATGATGTAAGATCGGTGATGGAAAAACCGCCAATTGGAGTGCCGGTTGATAATGTAAGAATTTATATCTTAGATTCAAAAGATCGACTTCGCCCTGTAGGCGTGGCTGGTGAGATATGTGTAGCTGGCAGTGGTGTAGGCCGAGGATACTTGAATAACCAAGAGCTAACGGATAAGTATTTTGTTGAAGATCCTTTTTATCCTGGTGAAAGGATGTTTAGAACAGGTGATAAAGGATGTTGGCTCGAGAATGGTACTGTTGATTTTATTGGCCGGATAGATTTTCAGATAAAAATACGTGGGTATAGAATAGAACCTGGAGAAATTGAGACTTGTATTAAAAAGATTAACATCATAACAGATTGTGTTGTTGTAGCCTTTGATGAACCTAGTGGCAACAAAGCACTTATAGCTTATTACACCGCTAGCGGTGAAGTAAATAAAGAAGATATTGAACTTGCTATTACAGACTCACTTCCTCAATATATGGTTCCTGCTTATATAATTCAGCTTGAAAAGTTACCATTAAATAATAATGGCAAAATTGATAGAGGGAAGCTACCAGCGCCTGAGTTTGCAAATAATAATGATATTGAAGAAATTACCAACGTAAAAGAGCTGGATATTGCCAAGGCTTGGCAAGATGTTCTAGGACATAATAATTTTGGTAGACTCGATTCTTTTTATGATATTGGCGGTGATTCATTAAGTGTTCTGGCTCTTCTTGCAAGTTTAAGTGACGCCTATGATATAAGTGCAACCGATTTATTCACACATACCACCGTTGCTGAACAAGCATTTAATTTTAAAGAAGCTGAGCTTACCCGTTCAAATCGCTTACTAAAACTAAAAGATCTCGTTAAGGAGCCAGCAAAAGATCCTGGTTTCGAGACACAGGTTGCTAAGTATGAAGGACTTTGTCGAGCGGATGAAAAATTAGATACGGAGACAGTACGTTCTTTAAGCCATGTCCTGATTACAGGAGCAACAGGAACACTTGGTATTTATCTACTTCGAGAATTATTAGAAGAATCAACAGCAAAAGTGACAGCAATTGTTAGGGGAAAAGATGATTTAGGTGCTAGCCAAAGATTGTCTGAACATTACTATGATCGTTTCGGGCAAGATCTTCTTGAGATTGGTGAGAATCGGATTGAGATCTTAGCGGGTGATCTTGCAAAAACAGAGTTTCAACTCGATAAAAAAGTTTATGATAAGTTGGAACATAGTGTGGATACGATTTTACATTCCGCAGCTTTAACCAGTCATTATGGAGACTGGGATGTTTTTGTGGCAGCAAATATTACTAGCACAGAAAACCTAGCTGCTTTTGCTCAGAAAGGTAGAAAGAAAACAATTCATCATGTATCGACGACATCTGTTGGTGGTGGTCAAATTGAAGGGAAAACCCAAAATTTATTTACAGAATTTGATATAGACTTAGGTCAGGAGTCTGGCAATAACTATATTAAGACAAAACTACTAGCCGAAAAATGCCTTGATGACTTACGAGCATCAGGGTTGTCATCTATTATCTACAGAGCGGGGAATATTACCTGTGATTCAAAGACAGGGGTTTTTCAACGAAATGTTGATGACAATGCGTTTTATCAGCAACTCCGTGCCTATATAAATCTTGGTGTTGCGCCAGACAAGACTGATGTTCGTAATATGTCTTATGTTGATCAAGCTGCAAAGGCTATTGTTATGGCAATGCATCGGCCAGGACTTCTGGGTCAGAACTTACATATTCACAATGATAATTTATTAAGCATATCTGAAAGTCTTTCTAGTGATGATCTTGGGTTAAATGTAACAAGAATTGCCTTTGATGAATTTATTGATTTTCTAGCTGAAATGGCGGGACTTGAAGGTTTCGAAGAGTATATTGACCGTATTTTGCTTCATCTAGGATGGCAAGACTGGCTTGCTAATCCTGGTAAAACAGCCACCAAAATTGAAGTGACTCGTTCTGCGAAGCTACTTGCTAGATGTGGTTTTAGCTGGAAGAAACCAGAATCAGCTGACCTACGTTTCTTTGTTGAGCAGGCATTAAAAGACCGGGTTGAAACTTTAATGGAATTACCTGTTATTAGTTCTCTGGAGAATGACACATTACTTGATCTAGCCAAAAAAATTATTCCTTCAGGGTATAAACCCGACGTTCTTATTCAGCAAGAAGAAATGCCATCTAAGGCACTACATCTTATTATTTCTGGTATGGCTGAAACCTATCGCCGCAATAGAAATGGTTGGGTAGGGACGGTGAGACTTAATAGTAAGGGATCTTTAGTAGGTGAGGAAGCGGTTTTTGAAGACAGTAATGCTGGGAACTCTGTTGCCGCAATTGATAATGTTTTCGCCTATAGTTTTAAACTTACGGACTTTAGAGATATTGTGGCAAAGCATCCACGCCTTGGACTTGCTCTTTTGAAACTATCTAATATCAAAACAGATCAGGGTGAACGTTTGTTTGTGGTTATGTAGTCCCTTTAGGGAATAAAAGTCTGTTTTATTATTTATTTGAGTGAGGCAGACTTTTTTGAACTCTGATTGAAATAAGGTCTAGGTTGAAATGATGGTTTCATTAAACCCTAAAACCTTGGATTGTTCTATCTTCCAGTTAAAATCGTCTGCTTGATTTTTAGTCTTAATAGTATCTTCATGGTTGTGACTGGTGCCATTGTCACGAAAGATAAGGGTTATCCTTTGGGCATTTAACTTCACTATTATATCAATGACACTACTTTTATTGATATAGCTGTTGGTTTTAATACTGCTAACTATCTTATTGATGATATCATTAATATTTCCATGGATATCGGTGCTAATGTTGTTTTCTTGCAAAAAATCTGACAAATGAGAAGACAAAGTTTTTAAGTCAGTGAAATCAGAAGGAATGGTGAAATCTATCAAAGCATCTTCTTTTTCAAGCAATAAGATGTTTTGATATTTGTTGTTTTTGCTTTTCTCCCAAAGGTAATTTAAAGTTATTACAAAGATTGTGGCTATTTCCGCAATTATAAATGATACCCAAACTCCTTCGACACCTATCAATTTTGATAATATAAAAGCTGAAGGGACAACTACTAAGAACCCTTGGCAAATTGAAATAGTGGTCGCAATTATTTTTTTACCAATGGTCATATAATAATACATGGATAAGTAAGTTATACTTGTTCCAATCAAACTCAGGGCAAAAATCCGAACCGCTGGCACGCCAATTGCTAAATCTGCTGAATTATTGACGCCAAATAATCCTAGAACTAGTTCTGGGAAACACTCTAAGAGGAGAACAGCAATAAGGTTTGCAGAGAGCAGTATAATTACGGCTTTTTTTACAATAAAAGCTATTCCTTTAATATCTTTTGCTCCAAATAAAACACCGATGATTGGCATCATTGTTTGAGCTGCACCGGCAATAAACATAGAGATTAAAGAGAGGCAGGAAAGACAGACCGAAAAAGCAACAACTCCAGATTTACCAGCTATGCTTAAAATAATAGTATTGAGGCAAATAAGCTTTATTGTCATGAGCACTGTACTCATAGTTGCTGGTGCTCCAGCTATCGCTATTTTCTTAGTTTCTTTAAGAACTTTGAGCGGTCTTATGAGGTAGTCTAAATTAAGGTGCAGATTTTTGTTTTTTGAAAAGAAATAGACTGATAAAATTAAAAATCCAACACCGTACCCTGATGTAGTTGCCAAGGATGAACCTGCAATGCCCATTTTGAAATACCCCATATAGACAAGATCAAGAACTAAATTTACCACATTGGCGACAATTAAAATAACTGAAGCATATTTTACCCATCCATCTGTTCGTAAGCAAAAAACCATTCCAGAAGTAACCACAATGAAAGGGGTACCGCAGATAAAATAATGGATGTAGTCTTTAACAAGAGGATTTAATTGAGGGTTAGTTGTTAGAAGGTTTGTGATTTCATCCATGAACGCCAATTGCAAAAGCATCAAGGAAATGCTGAAAAAAATCATAGAAAGGAGTGCTACTGTAAAAACATTATTAGCTTTTGCTCCATCTAACCTTCCTTTTGCTATCGAAATAATAGTAGCGCCACCCATCCCTAAACATACTGCTAGGCTTACATAAGCCATCATTAGTGGCATTACAAGGTTTACAGCGGCAAGCCCACTTTCTCCAACGATATTTCCCACTATTATACTGTCCACAACAATGGACATTGTTGTGGTCATAGCAGTTAATACAGTTGGTATGAAAAATTCTAAATATTTGCTATCTAATAATTTGCTATTACGGCTGAAGTTAACGCTCATGGTTTTTCTCAAAAAATGACATTAGATGTTATAGGAATTATTTAGTTTACATAAAGGTGTTTTGAACAAAGAGAGAGTATTAAAAATAGCAAATGTATGCAATTGTTTTGATTATAAAGAGAATATCAAAATAGATTCTTGGGTGTAAAGATTGAGATATCTATTATTGGATTGTAGATAAATATTTTGTACTAAAAGGTACTCTTGATGTTGTTTGCAGGTGCTGATATAGGTGGCTAGAAATATTTTATGGATGTAGCTACTAGTGGCAAGGTTTTAAACGTTTACCACTAGTAATTTAGATAAGTGAAACAAATTTCTATTTTCTGTTTTTTAGTATTTTTGCCATATCCTTGGCGAAATAAGTAATGATTATATCGGCTCCGGCTCGTTTCAAGGAAAGTAGGGTTTCTTCCATGACTTTGTCGCCATCTATCCATCCATTTTGGGCTGCAGCCTTGATCATGGCGTACTCGCCACTTACGTGATATGCAGCGATGGGTAGATCAAATTCGTCACTTAAACGGCTAATAATATCCATATAAGCTACGGCAGGTTTAACCATTAGGATGTCGGCACCTTCGTCGACATCAAGTGTTGCTTCTCGTAAGGCTTCTCTTGAGTTTGCTGGATCCATCTGGTAGCTACGTCGATCGCCAAATTGTGGGGTGCAGTCTGCTGCATCACGAAATGGACCGTAAAAAGCTGAAGCATATTTAACGGCATAGGACATTATTGGTATAGAATCAAAGTTGTGCTCATCAAGCATTGCTCTTATTTCGGTGACCCGACCGTCCATCATATCCGACGGTGCAACCATATCGGCGCCTGCCTGGGCGTGGGATAGGGCTACTTTTGCAAGTATCTCAAGAGTTGTATCGTTGTCAACATCACCTTCTATAATGCAACCACAGTGACCGTGATCAGTATATTCGCATAGGCAAACATCAGTGATAACAAGTATTTCTGGTACTTTTCGTTTTAACTCACGGATGGCTTGCTGAATAATGCCGTTCTTCTCGTGTGCACCAGTTCCCATAGCATCTTTAGTTGCTGGTAGCCCAAAAAGGATAACACTTTTGATACCTAGTTTTAGACATTCTTTTGCTTCTTTTTCAAGCATATCAACACTAAAACGAAATACTCCTGGCATAGAAGATATCTCTGTCTTAACTTTTTTGCCCGGCATGACAAATAAAGGATATATGAATTGATCAGCACTCAAGTGGGTTTCTCTAATCAGGCTGCGTAGTGCCTCATTTTTTCTCATTCTGCGGGGACGGTAATCTGGAAATACCATATGAAAACTCCTGTCTTTATTTTATAACTTAGCGTTTATGTCACGAATCAAATTCAGCGTTTAATATAATCAATCGATAATATTAAGCGTTTTTAGTTTTTTGTGAAGATGACTTCTTTCTAATCCTACTTCCTCTGCGGTGCGAGAGACATTGCCCTCATTTTGTTCTAGCCTTGCCTTTAGATATTCTTTTTCGAAAACCTTTTTGGCAGTTTTATAATCATGTCCAAACCAGCTTGGTAGTTCCCCTTCAAAATGTACGAGGTTGGCACTTGGTCCCTGTAAAAACAACTTGATGTCTCTACCGGTAATGTTATGACTCGCAGTCATAATGCTAACTCGCTCGATGAAGTTTCTAAGTTCTCGAACATTGCCGGGCCAGCTATGACCCTGTAAGGCATTGTAAGCGTCATCTGTGAAGTTTTTCTTTGCAAGACCTTTTGCTTGTAATGTTTTAGTTAAGCTCGCAACTAGTTCGGGTATATCTTCTAGTCTGTCTTTTAGTGGTGGCAGATGAATTGGCACCACATTTAAACGCCAATATAAATCAGCTCTAAAATTGCCAGCTTCTATTTCTTCTTCTAAATTTTTGTTTGTAGCAGCTAAAACTCGTACGTCTACCCTAATGGTCTTGTTGCCTCCCACCCGTTCAAACTTCTGTTCCTGTAAAATTCTTAGGATTTTGGCTTGGGTGTTCATGCTCATGTCGCCAATTTCATCTAGAAATAATATGCCGCCATTTGCCTGGTCAAATTTACCACGTTTGCTACTGTGAGCACCTGTAAAAGAACCTTTTTCGTGACCAAATAGTTCACTCTCAATCAGTTCTTCGGGAATAGCAGCACAGTTTACTTCCACCATTGGCTGGGCCTCTGATGTTGATAAATTTTGGATCGATTGTGCAACTAGTTCTTTACCTGTGCCGTGTTCGCCTGTTATTAGGACCCAAGCATCGGTGGGAGCCACAGTCTCAATCTGTGTTTTTATCATTCCTATGGCATTTGAACTTCCTGTTAGAGAAGGTTTTTTTGCTATCCCTTCTTTAAGAATTTTATTTTCTTGTTCAAGTTTGGAAAAACGCAATCCATTAGTGATGGAAACCAAAATCTTTTCATAGGAAAGTGGTTTTTCAATGAAATCAAAAGCGCCCTTTTTGGTTGCTTGTACAGCTGTTTCGACATTTCCATGCCCTGAAATCATGATGACTGGGGCGCTGTATTTGCTATTGATTATTTCCAGTGCTTGCAAACCATCCATACCATCTCCAAGCCATATATCTAGGAGAATTATATCAACGATCTCGTCTTCAAGAAATTTCATTGCCTCTTCGGCAGAAGCACAGGTGCTAGGTTGAAATCCTTCGTCTTCAATAATACCAGACAGTGCATCACGGATACTGGATTCATCGTCAATTATAAGTACTCGTTTGGCCATATAATCCTCAGGCTATTAAATTATTATTTCGCCCTGATTAAGGGGAAGTTCAATGGTGAATATTGATCCTTTAGGCTTATTGTCTTGAACTCTTATATAGCCATTATGATCGGCAATAATAGTTGAAACAATGGCAAGGCCAAGACCTGTACCGGTCTTTTTTGTGGAAAAATATGGTTCAAATAATTTTAATTTATTCTCTTTGGATATTCCAGGACCATTGTCTGCGACTGCTATAAATACCGATTCCTGGTCATTAGAAAATTTTAGATTGATATTAATGCTATCTCCAGTTTTAAGAGCGGCTACTGCATTATCAAGAAGATTAACTAGACATCTACCGATCTGCTCGTTATCAAAATAAAAATCAGGTATTTCTTCGGCTGACCACGAAAAGTTAATTTCTTTATGGCCTTCCCTATAAAGAACCAAAGTTTTTTCTGTGAGTTCCTGGATGCAACCAAGGTTTTTCTGTACCTTTGGCATTCGAGCAAATTGGGAAAATTCACTGACTAAGTTTTTTAGAACATCAACCTGGGAAATAATAGTGGCTGTGCATTTGTCAAAAACACTGTTTTCTTCCTCTAAAATGTCTGGGTACCTTCTTCGTAACCTCTGGGCTGATAATTGGATAGGGGTGAGAGGGTTTTTTATTTCGTGGGCAATACGTCTAGCCACTTCACGCCATGCAGCCATTCGCTGCATCTTTTCAAGTTTTGTAAGATTATCAAAAACAAGAACAAAACCGAGTAGTTTTCCTTTGTCATCTTCAAGTCGAGAAAAGTTTATCAATAGAGAGTAACTTTTACCAGCCACCTGCAATTTGATATGTTGCTGAAGAGATTGTTTGTCAGTTTCCCGTAATTCATTGATGAAATCAGCAATTATCAAACTTTGATTTTGAGGAAGAACCTGATTGAAGGTCAAACCGATGAAGTAGTCTCGGTCAATATGGAGTAGTTTTTCTGCAAAATGATTGATAGTTGTTATGGCGCCATCTCTATCAAGGGAGATAACTCCCGCAGAGACATTTTGTAAAATAATTTCTGTGTATTGGCGACGTTGCTCTGACTCCTGAGAACTACTCATCAAGGCTAGATAAGTTTTCTCAAGCTGGTCGTTGCTGTGATATAAGTTGGAGGTCATCTGGTTGAAAGAATCGATTAGTAGACCCATTTCATCATTCGACTTACTACTGAGAGTAAACTCGAGATCTCCCTCTGCGACTCTATTGGTAGCTTCGACTAATTGCTCAATGGGTGAGGTAATTCCCCTAGCGATATAAATTCCAAACCAAATTGCAGCAAAAACAATAAGCAAGGTAACAATTAATAGGATAATAAGAAGCCAGAATTTAAAAGGTTCTTTGAAATATTTTAGTTGCCTATAACCTTCAACACCACGAGAAATGGTTTTCATTCGTTCAAGCTGTTCTGTGGTAACTAAAATACTGGTAACTAGGATACGGTGGTCGTTAGCGCCTATTTTTACAAGAGCCACACTTCTAACAAGATCTCCTGTTTCGATTGGTTGAATGATGATTTCACGACCATCATTTGTTTTTACTTTATCTAAAATATTTGCTGGGATTTTGGGTAATTGTATTTGTCCATGTAGGTTGTTTGCCATTATAACTTTTTGTTGGCTATTACCGATAAGCGATATGGAATCTGGACCATCTTTGGTGGTTTTTATTACTTCGGTAATGATTGTTTTTAATTCATCGTCACTGTCGGTTCTGTTTTGTAAATTCCATTTGATAGCTTGACCTAAGATTTCGGCTTTATCCTCTTTGTCTTTTAATACACTTTGGGCCAGCTTAAGAGATTCTTCAAGGGAGTTTTCGATATTTGAGTTAAACCAATAATCCATACTGGTAGAAACAAATTGGAGAGCGACAAAAAACAGCAAGATAGCCGGTACTAGGGTTAGCGATAAAAAAGAGGTGATTAATTTGGTTTTTAAGGTCCTACCTATTTTGTTAACCCTTTTCTCAAATAATAGTTCTGCTAAATTTCTTAGAACAAGGAACAGTACTAATAAAACAAGTAGAACGTTAATGTTAATTAGGGCAAAAATAAAAACATTACTGTCTGTAAAAGAAGAATCGTTATTTTGTAATAGACGGGTTTGGTACCAGATAAAAAGTGGAATGACACAAAGACATAGGTATATTGCACGTCTGACAAGTTTTCTTTTATGTCTCTTTTGCTCTTCGGGTGTAAATGTTTTATTTAGTTGCTCGCTAATATCTACCATTCTCTTATCCCTTAATAGACGAATTTAATTTCATACCAGATGGTTTTGTTACTGAGCTGTTTTATTAAGGGCATGATGGTATTTGGGCTAAGATCTTTAGCTTTTTGCTCGCGTTCCACCTTGATCCTGATGGTGTAGTTGCTTTCGGGAATAAGCATATTTAAGGAAGTAAGTGGTACATCATTGATGATTTCTAGTCTCTTTTTAGCATCAATAAATGATTTAAAGTTTGTGGTATATTGTGTCTCATTTTCTAGTGAGACAATATAATCATCTTTTAGAATATCGTATTTTATCGTGTTTTGGAACGAGTTGCTGGTTATTAACTCGTTTGGTATGTCTGGGGCAGTTTTGTAAATTTCAAAAGAAAATTGAAAGATTAATTCGATACCGCTTTTTAACCTGTCGATGGTTTTATCGCCAAAAATATTTTCTAAATTACCGTAAAAGAGCAAATTCTTATCCGAATCAATAACGGTAATCTCAGACATTTTCATTTTATTTTGACTTGCGTCAGCAAAATTACAGGCTAAAACTATAAATAGTATGCTAAGACAGATTTTTAATTTTATGTGCATTTTATGTGATTTTTTTAGTAAATTGTTTGATCTGAGACCAATGGAAATGATTTCGTAACAGTTTAATGCAAAGCTTTAATCATGTCTATTGCTTGTTCTGTTTTTAGCTTAAAAGGGGTAGAAAAAAGATAGATGGTTGACATAATCATTTATTGGACTCAACAATGAGCATATGCACTGATCTTGTGACCTGTATTTAAATATTGAAAATGCTATTGACTTGATATATTAGGAATTTGATGACCAGCTGTAGTTGACTGTCGGTAAATGATTAATACTATGATAGATATGCTTTTTATTAGTAATCAAACCAAATTATTACTGGTAGATGTCAAAGTGTTTTCTAAAACTTAATGTGAAACTAATTTTAAATAATTATTGGAGAATAAAATGCGTGTAGCTATCCCAACTAACAACCCTGGTGGCCTTGGTGCTACTAGATCAGATCATTTTGGTCATGCCGATGTATTTACTGTGATAACAATTGATGATGAATTAAAACTTGGAAAAATTGAAGTAGTGGCCAATGTCGCCCACGAAGCGGGTGGTTGCATGGCACCTGTGAAAGTTCTGAGTGATGCTGCGGTTGAGGCTATTGTTGTTGGTGGTATGGGTGCAAGGCCAATGAAGGGCTTTTCTGATGCTGGTATTAAAGTTTACTTTGCAAATACTGCAACCATCGGCACCGTTCAAGAAGTTTATGATGGTTTTGTTAAGAACATGCTACCACTAATGAGTGCTGACCAAGTTTGTAAAGGTTCAGGCAACTGCAACCATTAATCTTTTCTATATTTTTGAAAAATGTCTCCAAGACCTAAAAAACTACGCAATTGTCAAAGTAATTTTTGCCGACGAGCATTTAAGCCGACTGGCATTTCTATGGGCGAGATAGATAAAGTAGAGATCTATCATGATGAATTGGAAGTCTTAAACTTATGCGATGGCAAAGGTTACACACAAGAACAAGCTGGTAAAGAGATGGGTGTTTCTAGGGGAACAGTGCAAAGAATACTGTCTGGAGCAAGGAAGAAAGTGGCTCTTGCTCTGAACAATGGGCAAGCCTTAATCTTTGTTGAAAGTTGTGATTGATTTTCAACAAAGATTACTTTTTCAAGGTATCCCTGTGCTAACTTTTTATTAAACGTTTTCCCTTGTTTTATGAAATTCGATATTTGGCCATTTTTCGATAAAGAAATTTAACATCCACTCGTTTTGAGCAAGGTGGGTGAGAAATCCTTCTGAATCTTTGGCAAGGTTTCCTTGGTTTTTCTTTTCGAATTCTGCTAAATCTTTTTTGTCTTCACACGTTACCCAGCGAGCAGCTTGGAAATCAATTGGTTCATAGATGGCATCAACTCCATATTCATTTTTCAGGCGAGCCATGGTTACTTCAAACTGCAAAACACCAACTGCCCCCATTATGTAGTCCGCGCCAAGCATTGGTCTAAAAACTTGTATCGCACCTTCTTCAGCAAGCTGAATTAAACCTTTTTGTAGTTGCTTCATTTTAAGTGGGTTTTTTAATAGTACTCTGCGAAAATGTTCAGGCGCAAAATTTGGAACTCCTGTAAATTTCAATGGTTCCTTGATAGAGAAAGTGTCGCCTATTTTGATGGTTCCGTGGTTGTGAATGCCTATGATATCACCTGGCCATGCCTCTTCCACATTTGCACGCTCTTGAGCCATGAAAATGGTAGCATTACCAAGAGAGATATCTTTGTTTATGCGGTGGTGACGAACTTTCATACCCCTTGTAAACTTACCGGAACAGATACGAAGAAAAGCAATACGATCACGGTGGGCAGGATCCATATTGGCTTGAATTTTAAAAACAAAACCAGTAAATGGTTCTTCGTTTGGTTCAATGACTCTACTAACAGCTTTACGGCCAGAGGGCTTCGGTGCCATTTCCACAAATGCATCTAGCATCTCTTGAACACCAAAATTATTAACAGCACTACCAAAGAATACTGGTGATTGATTTGCTGCTAAGTATTGATCGTATTCTAGAGGATTGGCAGCACCTTCTAATAGCTCTAAATCTTCCCTTAACTCATTGGCTTGTCGGCCCAGTAGCTCATCCAAAAGAGGATCATTCAGATCTTCGATGACTTGCCCTGTAGCATTAATTGTTTCTTGTCCTGGGGTGAATAGGTGTAACCTTTTCTGGTGAATATTATAGACGCCTTTAAAATCTTTCCCCATGCCAATGGGCCATGAGAGTGGGGCGCATTCAATCTGTAGTTTTTCTTCAATTTCCGCCATGATATCAAGTGGATGTTGTCCTTCTCGATCCAGTTTGTTTACGAAAGTGATAATCGGTGTATTACGCATCCGACAAACTTCCATAAGTTTTTCTGTTTGTGCCTCTACACCTTTGGCGCTATCAATTACCATGATGGCGGAGTCTACAGCTGTAAGAACGCGGTAGGTATCCTCAGAGAAATCCTGGTGACCAGGAGTATCAAGAAGATTTATTTCACAGCCTTTATAGGTGAACTTCATCACTGAGGTAGTAACGGAAATACCACGCTCTTGCTCGATTGCCATCCAGTCAGAGGTGGCATGTCGTGCTACTTTTCTTGACTTAACGGCACCAGCCATGTTGATTGCACCACCAAAAAGCAATAGTTTTTCTGTAAGTGTTGTCTTACCAGCATCAGGATGACTGATGATGCCAAATGTTCGCCTTTTGGCTATTTCTTGTTCTAGTTGTTTGCCCATGATGCTTTATACCTGCTATTATGTGATGGTGATTTTATGGTTGTATTGTGTTGGTATTTTTAAAAGACTATGAAGATAGGCGGTTTATATAATAATGCAATTATAAAATGCTTATATGATTTTTCATCTTTCTTATGAGAAGAGAAATATACCATATTTTGGTGTTAAGGAAAACATCCTCAATTAATTAGTCTTAGGTTGGTTTTTATGAAATGATCTTTATCCCGGGAATGTGTGTACTTATAATACGAATTCAGGATTGTTGAGAAAAGAATATTTAAAATTTAGCATCTGCATGGTAGTCTGCAATTGTTTTTTGTCAAAGATTCTTTAGCTTGATAACCACTAAAAAATAAGTGAGGTTATGTCATTCTCTAGTGTCGTAATAGGGGATCTTGTAATTCAAGTAACAAGGCTGCCTTGAAAACTTGCTAATTCGCCCAACTTCTTCGTTGAGCTAAAAAATTTATCCTCGGAATATCGCTTATATGTCTGCGGTAAAAATTTTGCGTCCGCCTTGAACTTGAATGGATTTTCTAATTTTTTAAGTCAGAAGTATAACAAATAATTAATTTACCTAGCGCTAGTCACTCTCTAATGAACTCATTCCTAACCCTAATTTTCAGATGCTTTTATAATTTACTTTGGTTGCTCTCTTTACCTTGGCTTTTAATCTTTTGTCCCAAGCTGAGAAGAGGTATTAAGCAACGGCTGTTGCTTGACCTGTCAAGACCAAAGGGCTCTTTTGATATTTGGATTCAAGCCGCTTCTGGGGGGGAGGCAAAATTGGTCGTTTTGCTGGTTGAAGAGCTGGCAAAGCAGCATAGGAAGCCTATAAAAATACTTTTAACATCAGGAACTTTGCAGGGTGTTGAGGTTTTAGAACAATCGTTACAAGAATATGATGAATCTTTGACAATACGGTATTTCCCTTTGGATGCACCAATGATCATGGAGAAGGCGTTTAGACAATTTCAACCAAAAATCGCAATTATTATTGAGACAGAATTATGGCCAGGTTTTTTGTTAGCAGCTAAATTGTGTGGTTGTGAAACTATGCTAGTTAATGGTCGGTTGTCTGTTTCCAGTCGTGATGGTTATAGGAAATTTAAGACTTTATTAAAGAGTATTGGACCAATGGATATTATGGCGATGTCACATGCCGATCGAGATCGTTTCTGTGATATTTTTGATGATGGTCGGGTCTCACTAATGAATAATATTAAGTTTTGTAGTGTGGCTGGCAAGGTAAACTACGATAATAGTAAGCTTGATTCAATACTTAAGAAGCCACTAATTATTTTAGGTTCTATTCGCAGACAAGAAGAAGAGAAAATTGTGCAGGTTGCTAAAGAATTACGGGAAAGAAAACCATCTTGTCAGATAGCAATTTTTCCAAAACACATTGAACGGGCAGGTTATCTAATAGATAAATTGCTTAAAGAAGGTGTTTCCTGTCAGTTGAGATCGACGGCTAACAAATCATGTGATGTAATTATTTGGGATTTATTTGGAGAGTTATCCTCAGCATATGGTTACGCCCAAGCGGCGTTTGTTGGGGGAAGTTTAGAGAACCTAGGAGGTCATAATTTTCTGGAACCATTATCCCATGGATTGCGGCCTATTATTGGGCCATACTGGACTGACTTTTATTGGATTGGCGATGATGTTTTCACTAAAAATTATGTGCTGCAAGTCAATTCATCAACCGACTTGGCCATGGCCCTTTTAACGGAATTAGATTCAGAATATGATAGAGAGGAACGTGCGATTAAGGCTTATCATTTCTTTCACACCAAACAGGATGGTTGCTTAGAGGTCTCTAAAAAAATTACCAGTTGTTTGCGTTCATCTTGAATGTAAATAGTTTTTTGATTTTTCAGGGTAGCATATAGGGACTCATGCTGAGCAAGTAAGTTTAGATCTATTTTTTTGAGGTCTTTGCTTCTGCTGTAAATTAGTATCTAAAACGTTCTATTATCCATTACTAATTGAAGTGGTGGACTACTATTGCAACGAGTAATGAACCTAACCTGAAAGCGAGCAGCACTTTATTCATGTAGGTAAGCAAAAATTTCTTTAGCTTTTTGATCGTCTAAGGATTCAGGTGAGTAATATGGCATTGTTGGTGAATTTTCTGCCCTTATTTTTTCATGATACTGGTCGTAGCTAATTTTGTTTTTGGCAATTGCAGAAGGTATACCCCTTGATCCTTTTGTTCCATGACAGGCCTTACAGGAAAGGACTGCATATAGCTCTTCACCTTTATTGCTACCAGCAAGTGCTTGAGAAGAGTATATAGTAATACAAAGTAGTAACATCAAAATAGTTATGTTTGGAGTATGTTTCATAAGTTTACGTCCTGTTTTTATTAATTTATCCTTGATCCACAGAGAACAGCCGCAAGCACTTTAAAAAATATTTCAACTATGACGATCATTATCTTTGCAAACTATTGTATAGACATTTTCCATTCTTTGAAAGACGTGGGGCCAAGAAAAATAGCTTAGTTCAGCAATTTCCTTTTTTACAGTATTTTTAGCCATCAAATCAATAATTCTCGAACTGATACTTCTAATAAATGCTTCCTCGTCTTGTACTTGGTCAATATGTATGATTCCAGGCATTGGTATAGTGTGTAGGTCGGGCGAGTTTATTTTTGCCACAATTTCTTTTACCCCTGGTAACTCTGTCACTAGTACAGGGCAGTTGCATGCCAGTGCTTCAAGTATAACAAGTGGGAGGCCTTCAAAAAGAGACGGTAGGATGAATAGATCTGCGGTTTGTAGTTGTTCTGCGAGCTCCGACTGACTAATATTTCCCAAGGCACTACCATTTTCGGGCAAATCTTTTATTAATTGCAAACACTCGTCACCTTCATTGCTAGTGCTACTTCCTGCAAGTTTTATATGAATATTAATGTTTTGTTCTTTGATGATTGATTCTACAGCTTTAAGTAGATAGGGTACACCTTTTGATTTGGCTAACTTCCCGGCATAGATTATCTGGAAATTATTTTTCTTGTCATTTTCCTTATATTCTTTTTTGGGCTTAAATATATCAGTGTTAACCCCAGCACCTACGACAGATATGTTCTTGTTATGGATAGTGTAAGTTGTTTCTATGTCGCTTTTTTGTTCTGAACTCAGGGCAAAAACATGGTCGATGTCTTGGCATCCACTTAAAACATCGATTCTTAAGGATGAGAAGGATTTGAATTGGCGAAGATCAGATCCATGGCAACTAGTAACCATGGGAATATTGGTTAATTGTCGAGCAATGCTCGATAATAACCAGAGATGATGACTATGTATTAAATCGAAATCATATTTATCTAAAATTCTTTTTAGTTTGCTCTTAAAAGAATTTTTATAAGCACAAATTTCTGCCTCACTTAACTGGTCAAATCGGGAGCTGTAATAAGGCATGATGTTACTCATCCCAGTTATGGGAAAAGGTAAATCATTGCTTTCAAAACGAATAAAAAAGCAGTGGTTTGGATCAATTGGTAGATCGGCAGGAGGTAGGTCTTTACTGGGCAGAGACGCAATAAGATAGTTCTCGTGCCCTGCTAACTCAGCTTGTTTTAAGATCTCTTTTAAATAAATTCCTGAACCTGTTGAATCAGGTCTTTGGCTTATTAGGTGCAGTATCCGCATACTTTAGTAACTCAACTAATACTTTTGAACGATTGTTTTTATTTTGATCTAAAAAAATAGCAAATGGTTGTGGTGTGGCATTTTGCATACTGTAACCAGCTAGGCAGTAAATTCCATCCATGGTTCCTGTTTTCAAATATGTGCCAGTCTTTTTTCCTCTTTTAAGTAACTTATAGTGTTCGCTAAATTTATCCAAGATCTTTATCATCGCTATGGGAGTGATGCGGTTTTTTCGACTTAGACCAGCTCCATCCATTATTAAAACTTCATCTTTACTAAGTCCAATTTTTTCCTTTAAAAAATTGGCTGTAACTTGTCTTGCTTCAGTCCATGCTTTGGTGTCTGTTTTCTCGCTCAAGCTTAAGAACAATTGGTTTGCCATAAAATTATTTGAATATCTAAGACAACTTTTGAGGATCTGTTTTAAAGTGAATGATGATTCCCAGACAAATGTTGGTTCCATTAAGTCACCATGTTCACTGGGAGAGTAAACTTCAACCACGCCTTGAACAATGATGTCATTTTTTGACAATAATGCGTGGAACAATTGACCCGCATAGGCAGATTCTGGGGGAAGTCTTGTCTCTATCGCATTAATATTAAAGCGATACTTACCGTCGGGGTGATTGCTGAAATGAGCAACAAGGGGCAGAGTGGGTGTCTGAGGCTCATCGGATGTTACTACCCCATTTTTAATTTTTATTGAAACTGAATTGAAATTTACAGCAAGACTAGCACTTTTGGCTTCGTATGGGTCTAAAGCATCTTCAATGCCAGGTGGGGGACCATAACTAGAGCCCCCAATAAGGACGTTATTTATTTGGGTTATACCAATTTCTTTAAGATGCTCAGCTATTTTTACGATCTCTTCTGAAACCAGTAATGGATCGCCATGACCAATAATGATTAAATCTTTTTGGTCGCTATAATAAAAATCAGTCTTAAAGCGATAGTCCTCACCCAAATGATCAAGAGCTATCATAGCTGTGATTATTTTGGCTGTGGAGGCAGGTATAAATTGCTTTTTCGGTAAAAGCATTTCAGCTGCCGGCTCCCCATCTTTTTCATACAAAAAAATATAACCACCCTTAGTGATGAGCTTGTCAAGATTATCACTAAAGGCATATGAAGGGCTGAGTAGAAATAGTCCTAGGCTAAGATGCTGAATGATTTTTATTATATTCATAATAACCTATATATCTTTCCAAGATAATTTTAGTATTTTCAGCTTTGGCCGATCTTCATCGCTAATTTTTAAGATATTGCAAATGGCCTCTATGGTTTTAATTCCAGGTTGACTAGCTCTGGTGATATGATCTATTTCCACAGTGTTTTCATTTATTATGGAAAAAGCAGGGATCATTGGTCTAATATCTATTTGGCTAGTTTTGCCCTTCCTACTTCTAGTCCAGAAAAATTCATTGGTCGCTAAAAAATCCTCAATGTTTTTATTTGAGTCACCTGTTAACTCGTTGGGTAGAGTTATTTGGTATTTGGTGACTATATCCTGAGGGATTTTTCCGTTACTGTTTTCTAGTCCCATTAATTCCATCCCCGGAGGCAGATTACTGCCAATTTTCTCAGCTGTCGCTTTTATATCAGCAAGAGGGTGAGGGAGATCGATCATGAAATATTCTGCCATACTTTCTGTGCCAACAGATAACGCAGGTCCAAAAGATACCTTGGGACTAGGGTTATAGCCTTGGCTAAAGTGAGTTTCAATACCTGCTCTTCTAAGTGCTCTGAATACCACCTGTAATATTTCTAGATGACCAAGGTAGCATATTCTGCCATGTCTAGAGTAATGAATGATGTATTTATGGTGGTTATTACTGACCTTTTTTTCTACTACCTTACGTTCTTTTACTTCGATTTCGTCTAAGAATTTACGTTTGTTATGAACTATCGGTGAAATAGTCTCCATATCGCAAACACCACATTTAGAGCACTTATGATATCGACAATCTGGTGTGTAGGCTTCTTTGATGGAATTTTCTAGTTCTCGTTTTAGAAATTCCATACTAACCCCTGTCTCTAGGTGTTGCCAAGGTAGCACTTCTTCCAAATCTCTTTCTCTTAAATATTCGTCTAGGTTTACTTGGCAGGTTTCAGCAGCAGTTATCCACCTGGCATAATTAAAAGACTCTGACCAACCATCTAGCCTTGCTCCCTGATTCCACGCTTCAATTAAGACTGGCAATAACCTTCTGTCGCCCCTTGAAAAAACACCTTCTAAAAAACTTTGTTCGGGAGTGTGCCATTTGAAATTACATCCTTTTTTAGGAAGTAATTTTTTTAGCAACTGGATTCTTCTTTTACTTTCCTCAAGGCTCATTTGGGCAGCCCATTGAAATGGTGTATGTGGCTTAGGAACAAAAGTTCCAACACTTATATTTACTTGTGATTTTCTTACATTCCCTCCCACCTCCCTAAAACGGCGAACTTTATTGGTGAGATCTGCCATTGCTTCAAGGTCTTCGTCGGTCTCTGTTGGAAGCCCAATCATAAAGTATAGCTTCATGGTCGTCCACCCTAAGGAGAAAGCTTCTTTACAAGTATTTAGTAAGTCTTCTTCAGTGATGCCTTTATTGATGACACGTCTCAAACGTTCACTACCTGCTTCAGGGGCAAGGGTGAATCCGGTTTTTCTGACACGTTTTATCTCATCCATAATTGTTGGAGACAAGGTGCCAACCCGCATGGAAGGCATGGCGACAGAGACAAATTTATCTGAGAATTCATTCATCAATTCAGGTAGAAGGGAGTCGAGGCAAGAGTAATCACCTGTTGACAGTGATAAAAGTGCAAGCTCATCAAAACCTGAATCAGCGATAGCTTCAATGGCAAGTTTTTTAATTTCTTTAGCACTACGTTCTCTAACAGGGCGGTAAGTGATGCCTGCTTGGCAGAAACGACATCCTCGAGTACAACCTCTTGCTATTTCGATAGCTAATCTGTCGTGGATGATTTTTGCATTTGGAACCAGTGGTTTTGTTAGATGAGCAGTTTCTTCAAATGATTTTAAAAAGGCTTTCAGTACAGTCTTTTTAGGCCCTGAGCTTTTAATGTTTATAATTTTGCCAGTATCGTCATATTGAGGAGTGAAATGTTTTGGGATATATAGACCATCAAGTTTGGCTAATTCTATTAGTATCTCATCTTTGCTTAAGCATTTTAATTTGCCATCTTTTACTACATTTGCAACTTCAAGCATTGAGTCCTCACCATCACCAAGAATGATGGCATCAAAGATCTCGGCTACTGGTTCTGGGTTGAAAGCACCTGCGCCACCTGCTATAAGAAGAGGAAATGTGTCTTGTCTATCTTTTGCCTCAAATGGGATGTTTGCGAGATCTAAAACTGTTAAAATATTAGCATAGCAGAGCTCATATGGTAGTGTTATGCCAACAATATCAAAATCAGCCAGAGGTTTTTCAGATTCAAGACTGGTAAGAGGGTGTTGTTTTTCTCTTAATAGTTTTTCAACGTCGGTGTTAGGGCAGTAACATCTTTCTGCTAGAAAATCATTTTTTGCATTAATAATATGATAGAGTATTTGTAGTCCTTGATGGGACATACCAATTTCGTAAAGATCGGGAAAAACAAAGGCACAACGTACAGAGCATTCTTGCCAATTTTTCTGAATAGAGTTAAATTCTTGTCCTAAGTATCTACCTGGTTTACTGATGTGAGGGAAAATGCTATTATCTGTCATGTTTTTAGTGTAGTCCTATATATTTTGACGGCTTCATTTCGCCGTAGATAAGTATGAGCATCATTTACTGACTATTGTACTACTTTTCAAGTTTGTAAGAGTATTATATTGTGTATATTCGACATAAAGTCACCCTTTAATATTAATATAATTGTAAATATAAGGATTTGCTGTGAAGAATAAAAAAAATCTTTTGTCTGTGGTTTGCTTCACTTTCTTTCTGCTTTTTTTAATGGCTCTGTCGGTAGAAGCTCTTGAGATAACCAAAGTAGAGTATAATTCTTCTAGTAGTCACAAAGGGAAGGTGTCAATTTTCTCTGATGGTAGTCTCGATTTTAAACTTATGTTTTTGCCGGGTTCCGAAAATACAAGGCTTGTTATGGATTTTCTGGGTGCGAACAGTAATCTTGGTAAGAATAGCGTATCTAAAGGTGTTGTTAAAGGAATTAGATATGGTCATTACAAGAAGCCATTGAAGACTAGAATTGTTTTAGATTTAGATCCTGGATGTATAAAAGAAGACTATTCGTATAGTAAAACGGAGCGAGGAATGACTCTGGATCTGTATTGTCCTAAGGTTGGTGTAAGCGAGGTGAAGGCGCTAAGTCTGAATGTCGCCGTGCCAGTTAAACCTAAAGCCCCAGTAAAGCCCGTGTCCCAGGTTACCCCTGTGTCTGAGGTGAAATCAGTGTCCCCGGTAAAGCCTGTGTTGCCGTTAAAACAAGACAAAATAACAAACCCTAAAAAAACGGAAGTGAAAGGGGCAACTGCATTAAAATCTAAGGATAATGAAACTTCAATTGCAGTAAAAAAGATAACCCATGAAGAAGTTGGAGAAAACCAAGAGATGGTCGCTATCTATTTAACTGGCTTTGTAAATCCTAACTTGACTGCCGTAGATGGCGATTCCTTAACTGTTCTTTGTGAGTTGCCAGGAACTAGTTTAGAAGAGAATGTTTTAAAAAATATCCCGGTAAATAGTCGTTTTGTAGATAAGATCAAAACCGAAAAAACGGATGATGGTTCTAGCTTGATTTCATTATTTTTGAATAACAACTACACCTACGATCTAAATCAAGTTTTCTATAAGAAAGAAAATGTTCTAACTTTGGTTGTTCATAGTAATTAACTTTTTAGATAAAGAACAAAATGAACAATGTAGTATTGCGGTTGTAAAGGATTTCACAGATTATGACCTTATTGATAACTGGGTAACGGCTTGGTGCAATGGGAATAATTGATTGTTCTCCCCACTGTGATAGTAGGGAGGTTTTGGTTTAATTCATAGAAAAGGTGTAAGAGACTTGATTGGAAGTTTTAGTAGTTAGTCTTTTTTGATGATGACATAATCTAAGATGTTTTAACTTTAGTTAAAAATAATCCCTCAAAGAACCTCTAAAGAATTTATTGCACCGGTACCAATATACTTTCAACAAAATGTGCTGGTGGTTTTATCAGAAAGCTATTCTCGGATATATCCCGTCCTTTTATTTTATCTAGATTAATGGTGATTTTCGCACCATAATCAAGACCTGTTATTACCGTTTTGCTAGGGATCGATACCTCTTTGGTTGGTGAAGTCTGAATATTTTGTCTACCTGCGTAGTTGATTTCTATCTTTTCCCCATCATACTCAAGAAGCCTAGACACAATTTGCAAATTATCTAGAGAAATTAAAATACTTTCTCCGGCAGAAGTGTACCATAAACCCCTATCGTTTTTATCCTGTCTTATTATGAATGGTGGTTGAAAATTATCGCTTACTCCACCCGTTATTATGGTCGATAAATTTATTTTAGCTAGTGATTTAGGCATGTCCTGACTAGCTAAAAGTTTGCTACTTTCTTCTTTTTGGTAGCCACCACTTAATACGTCTATCAATTGCCAGTGGTTTGAGTTTTCAGTAAGAATGTACACTGGTTGCCCCAAAGGGCTAGAGACTATAAATTTAATATGGTCTGGTGTTAGAATGGCGAAATAACCATTAACCGTTTTGTGATTTATTGGCGTATTTATAATGATTTGTGCCGTCCCATCGATGCTGATATTGTTACTGTGCTTTTTAATAATTTCAGGCAGTCGTATATCAACCCCAGGATGATCGATAGTCCCACTTAACCAAGGTTTTTGACTACAACTTGTTAATAGCAAAGAAAGTATCGTCAGGATGATATAGGGGATAAATTTAATAGTCTGTCTCATTATTGTTTCCCTTTAATTTGGATTATTTTATTTCTAATTATTTCTTGTTTACTCTTGTCATCAAACTTTTTTAGACTTTCTTGATAGTAATAAATTGCATTTTTGGTGTCTGACATGGCGTTATATGTATCACCAATATGCTCAAGGATGTTTGGATCATCACCAATAATATCTTTTGCTGATAGAAGTTTATCTAAGGCTTTGTCGTATTTACCAAGCTTGTAATAGCACCAGCCTACACTGTCCATAATATATCCATTTCCAGGTTCAAGATGTTCTGCTTTTTTAGTGTATTCTAACGCTTTATGTAAATTCACATCATTGTCAGCCCAACTGTAACCAATATAATTTAGAGCTAGGTTGTTATCGGGGTCTTGTTCTAGAACTTTAGTCATGATAGCAATACCTTCTTTGTAGCGTTTTTGACCGTCAAGGAATAAAGCATATTGAAAAGATAAATCGGGATTACTTTCAAATATTTGTAGTGATTTTAGGTATGTTTGTTCAACTTGTATCTTTAGGTTTTGTTTATCGTAAATGAGAGCGAGGTTTAAAAACCAAGTTGGTTTGTTGGGGACTGAAGAGATTAACTGGGTTAGTTTGTTTATAGCTTTTGTCTCCTGTTTTGTGCGTAATAAGATTTGTATTTCTAACTCTTGTCCAACAATGTATTCATCAGTTGTTCTATTTATTTGCTGGATCCATTCAATAGATTTAGCAAAATTGCCTTCTTCATATTCTAGTAGAGCGATGGTGAGTTTTGCCCTATTTGATTTATAAAGGATTATCATTTTACCTAGTAAAACTTTGGCTTCTTCATTTAGTTTAAAGGCGATAAGGTATTCTGCAACGGTGGAATCAAGTAGTTCTGGGTTATGGATAAAACTTCGTTTTTCATCTAAAGCAGATCTAGCTTGCGCTACTTTTGATGTTTGTATAAGGCAAATAATTTTATAGGCAAAGGCAAAGTCTTCGCTAGGGCTGTATTTTAGGATTGTATTGTATGTAGCTAAGGCTTTAGAGTATTCCCCGGTTTTTAAGTACAAATCTCCTAATTCATATGCCACCATTAAGGCCCAGTCATGAGCCAAATATCTTTTGTAATATCTTATACTCTGGCTGAGTTTCTTTTCTTTTTGAAATAGTCTGGCTTTGGCGAGCAGGGCTGGGGAGAAGTTAGGATCAATCTTTAATGCTTTATTGATGTCACTGTAGGATAGCTTTTTTTCATCCAAGTAAAAATATAAGGCAGATCTTTTGATTAGTGTGTCTAGATCAGTTGATGTATCGATAATTTCGGTATAAATATTTCGGGCAAGATCGGTCTGTTGTGTAGCAATATAAATACTGGCAAGAATATGTTTGGTCTTAATACTTGCTTGGTTATTTAGGATAAATTGTTGTAGGTGTATTAACGCAAGTTCAATATCATTATTGGTGAGCAAGAGAGAAGAAATTTTTTGGGCTAGAAAGTTTGACGAAGGATTGAACTTTGCGGCCTCATTATAAAGTTTTAATGAATTTTCAATATCACCCTGTGCTTCTTCATGGCTCGCTTGTAAAATTAAATTGTAGTTGCCATAGCTATGGTATGTGATATTACTATCTAAATCAGGTTGTAAATTATGGGTTGCTTGGCAGCCTGAAATTAAAAGAATAATAAAAATCAATCGCCACATTATTTATTCTCCAGAAGTACTTTAACCTCTGCTCTTATATCTAGTTGAACTTGCTCGATGTCTCTACTGGCATCTATTCTTCTAATATAAGGTAAATTCAATCCTGAAAAGATATGGGAAACTTTTTCCAGCATCTCAGCTTTTTCAAAATCATTGGTTGCTTCATCCCGTAGTTTTGTTATTCTTTCGCGTCCCTGGCTAACTGGTAGATGCAGAAGAATGGCGAGATCTGGTTCGGGGGCAAATGAGTTCATTGCCAAAATTGTTGCCGGGTCAAATCCAATAGCTCCTTGATAAGCGACTGTAGATAGATAGTACCGGTCGCAGAGGATAATGTTGCCATCTTTTAGGTTTGGCAATATAAGCTCTTTTACATGTTGTTTTCTATCTGCTAAAAAGAGGTCTAATTCCTCCTGTTTAGTTTTGGCTCCGCGATTGTTATATAAAGATCTAATTTCTTTGCCGAATGGACCATTCGTTGGCTCAAAAGTATTTATAACAGTATATTTTTCAGAAAGATAACTAGCGAGTAGTTTAATTTGAGTTGACTTACCTGCACCATCTGTCCCTTCAAATATGATTAGTTTGCCTGGGAATTCGTTCATTTTTATACCTTAAAACGATTTTTGTAAATTATATTAGCCATATCCATACTAGCGGCAAGACTTTTCTCGCTTGCAATGCCTTTACCAGCTATATCGTAAGCTGTACCATGATCGACAGAAGTTCTAATAATCGGCATTCCTAGAGTAATATTAACTCCATCTTCAAAATGAAGTAGTTTAAACGGGATTAAGGCTTGATCATGATACATGCAGACGACGGCATCATATTCTCCTGCAATGGCTTTTAGAAAGACGGTGTCTGGTGGCAAAGGGGCAGAAATGCTCACATCATCAGCTCTGCATCGATTTATTGCTGGGATGATAAAATCAGTTTCATCCGTACCAAATAAACCATTTTCACCAGCATGTGGATTTAACGCTGCAATTGCTAATCTTGGCTTTTTGATTGCAAATTCTCTTTGTAAACTATTCTTGGTGATGGAGATTGTCTCGGAAATTTTATCTATACTCAACTGGGAAGGTACACTAGCAATAGAACAGTGCAGGGTGACCATGCTAACCCGTAGTTTATTTCCAGCCATCATCATCATGACCTTGGGGGTGTTGGTAAGCTCTGCTAAAAACTCTGTATGTCCTGGAAAGTTATAGCCAGCATCGTTTAAAACTTGTTTTGAAATAGGGCAGGTGACGATGGCCGAGAATACTTTTTCTAGGGTCAACATTACAGCAGTTTTGATATAAGACGCAGTCGCCTTGCCGCAAGCCATATTTGGTGTTCCCCAAGTATGGTTGTCAATTAAATTTGATAATGACAGTACGCCAATTTTGTTATTTGGTACAGTATCGGTGGGTTGCCATGGTGTAAATTGGCAGTTAAGCTTGAGTTCCGAGTTTACTTTTTCAAGAATGGAAAGATCGCCTATGACAATAGCAGGTGATTTGGTAAGTCTCCTAGAAAAATTTTTGCAAATAATTTCTGGGCCTATACCTGCTGGACATCCCATTGTAATAGCTAATGGAAGATTCTTTGAATTATTCATTTACATGAACCTTGTGATGGTGAGAATAGAAGGTAATTGTTTCCAAACTAATCCAAGAATAAAATATTTAGGATTAACTCTTTTTAAGATACTTCAAAGGCATATTTTATTAAATCAAAACTTGGTGGGGAATCTTTGCTTAATAGAAGTCCTATGACATCAAACCGGATAACAGAGTCGAAAGAATTTGTTTCTGTAAGGTAGTATTCAGCAGTTTTAATAATTTGTTTTTGTTTGTGAATCGTAACGGCTTCTAGTGGTGTACCATGTCTGTAGGAGTTCCTGGTCTTGACTTCAATAAAAACAAGTTCGTTTTTTTCTGTGGCAATAATGTCAATTTCACCCGTTGGTTTACGGTAATTGCAACACAAAATCTTATAACCATTTTTTTGAAGATATTTACTGGCTAAGTCTTCACCAATTTTACCGGTATTTTTTCTCCATATTGACATATTCTTTAACTCCCCTAAAAGAGACTCTGTGGTGCGAACATGGTCCAATATCTATAATTGCTTGGCGGTGTTTTTTGGTAGGGTAGCCTTTATTGGTGTTAAAGCCGTATTCAGGGTAGTCATGATGAAGTTCCATCATGTATTCATCACGTGTAACTTTAGCTAGAATACTGGCAGCCGCAATTGAACTACTTTTACTCTCACCTTTTATCAATGCTGATTGAGCAATTGACATTGGCACCTCAAATTTGCCATCGACAAGGAGGAAATCGGATTTATAGCCAGATTTCTCAAGATTTTTCACAGCCTTTTTCATGGCAAGCAAAGAAGCTTGGAGTATATTTATTTTATCAATGATTTTTTCAGAGACAATACCCAAAGCCATAGGGCAACACAACTCTAATAGATAAGAATGACGTTCGAGTAATTTTTTATGACTCAATGTTTTAGAGTCAACAAACTTAGAATGATCACATTTTGCAGGTAGTATAACAGCAGCGGCTATAACCGGTCCAGCGAGAGGGCCACGCCCAACTTCATCAGTTCCAGCTACAAATTTGTAGCCATGGGATAACAGATACTCCTCAAGGAAATAATTATTATCAGGATCCGCTGTTAGAGTAAGATTGTTTTTCATAATAAATGATTTGGTAATATAATTACCGTTTTGAATTATGAAAAACTGCTAGGTCAAAATAGATATTTGACCTAGCAATAATATTTTATAATTATTTGCGAAGGAAACCACGCTCGCGAATACGTGCAGCCTTACCTTTAAGATCACGGAGGTAATATAGGCGAGAGCGACGAACGCGACCTAGGGACACAACCTCTATCTTCTCGATACGTGGGTTATGTAGCGCAAAAGTCTTCTCAACGCCGATGCCATTAGAAATTTTGCGTACGGTGTAAGATGCACACATGTCACCTTTCTTACGCTTAAGTACAACACCTTGGAAGATCTGTACTCTCTCTTTACTTCCCTCAATGATGCGAATATGTACTTTAACGGTATCACCTGGGCGAAAATCTGGGTGATCCTGACGCATCTGCTCTTCATTAATTCTTTCTAATATTGTGCTCATAATATTCTTGTCGTTAGTATATTTTTTAAGGTAAATACCCGTTGATAGGTTTATCCTATTTCCTTCCGAGTAATCGATCCATAATTATGGCAACGGCTGCTCGTACAGGAAGATGATTATAATCAGTTCCACCTTCAATAGGAGGTAGAACATAGTCAACACTGTTCATAATTTCTGGTGCTAAACCATGGGCTGTACCAAAAAGTAAAAGAATTGGTTGTCCATCGTCAATTTTTTTGCTGATCTCTTGGTAGTCCAAGGTATTGTCACACATTTTTGCTGTGGTAGCTATAATTTGTGGACGAGTACCATGTTTTGCTTCTAAAATTTCAATTACTTCTTCGACCGATTTAGTTTTGGAAACTATACTAAAAGCCTCTTTTCTAGCAGGGTTATAGGTACTTCCATGACCAGTTTGCCAGTGATCAATAATTTCGTCTACAAGCTTCTGCTGATCATCGTATGGGGTTGTGATAAAATATTGCCCGATACCATAGGTTCGTGACACTCTGGCTATATCATGTATATCCAAATTTGTCACTGCAGAACCGATTGTCTCACCAATTTTATTTACAACTGGGTGGTGAACTAGTGCAATTGCAACACAGTTTGCGCTCAAAACAGCACCTCAATCTTCGCATTTTTGTATATATAAAATCTCTTTCAATAGACCATGTTTTTTAAGCATTTTAAGTTCTTTTTTATCGAAATTTTCGTTTTCCAATAAAGATGGTCTGCGTTCAATGGTTCGTCTAATGGAAGAGACAAACCTAAATTCTTCAATAGCACTGTGGTTGCCTGAAAGAAGAATTTCAGGTACCTCAATATTTTCAAAGACTCGTGGTCTTGTGTACTGAGGGTGTTTAAGTAAATTGCGACTAAAAGTATCTTTGTCGACACTTGCAGAGCAACCTAACACCCCAGGAAGAATACGAGTAACTGAGTCAATTACCATTAATGCTGCTAGCTCGCCTCCAGTTAGAATAAAATCACCAAGCGAAATTTCATCATCGACATACTTGTCGCAAAATCGTTGGTCAATTCCTTCGTACCTGCCACAAACTAAGGTAATACTGTTTTCCTCAGCTAGTTCTTCTGCAACCCTTTGGGTATATTTTCGGCCTTGCGGGCTAAGAAAAATTACCTTGCCAAGGGTTTGGATGTTGCGTACAGCCGATGATAAAGGCTCGGGCTTCATAACCATTCCTTCACCACCTCCAAACGGTCTGTCATCAGTGGTAGAATGACGATCATTTGTGTAATCCCTGACATTGATAATGTTAATATCGATATCATTCTCACTTATCGCTCTTTTTAATATACCCTCTTCTAAAGGGGAGGCGAAAAGATGGGGGAAAATGGTTAGTATGTTAAATAACATACCTAATTTGATTCAGTATTTAAATCTAACAAACCCTGTGGGGGATCTATTTGAACATATTCATCATCAAATTTTAATATGATCTTATCAACAACAGGTACCAAAATATCTTTGGTCCTAGGTGTTGATATTACCATTAGGTCTTGAGCGCCGTTGGAAAACATATCTACTACTTTCCCTAGCTCTTTATTATCTTTGTCTATGACCTTTTTGCCTATCAGTTGATGCCAATAAAATTCATCATCATCTATTGGAGGCAAATCTTTTTTCTCAATTAGTATACCCATGCCCTCAATATCTTCGGCGCGGTTTCTATCGCTAACTGTTTCCAAAAGCATAATGGCCATCTTGCCTTGAGGGCGAGTTTTCTGAATACTTAGTTGAGGAGAAAACTCACCATCTTGACTGATAAGAGTAATATTTCGGTAATCGCAAAAAGATTCAGGTTGACCTGAATAAGAGTAAACCTTTACCTCTCCTTTCATACCATGAGCCTTACTAATGGCACCGATTAGTATGTATTTTTCCTCAGGAAAGTTATAATCACTACTCATATTTTTTACTCAACAATGTCTAGTCTAGAACGGAGGTTTTCTTTACCAGCTGTTGCTGACAAAATAGATCTCATCGCTCTAGCAGTCCGTCCCTGTTTACCGATTACCTTGCCTAAATCCTCTGCGGCCACTGCTAGCTCAAGGTTAACAGTTTCTTCTTTGTCTTCCCTTGAAACTTTGACAGAATCAGGGCTGTCAACGAGTGACTTGGCAATATGTGCTATAAGTTCTTGCATTATTTTGCTGCTTTTTTGAGCAAACTTTTCACAGTTGTGGTTGGTAGCGCACCACGATCCATCCATTGGTCAAGTTTCTCATTGTTAACAGTTATTACTGCAGGATCTTGCATTGGATCGTAGGTTCCAACGATATCAAGAAATTTACCATCGCGTGCTGATTTGCTATCAGCTACAACAACACGGTAAAAAGGCTTCTTCTTTCTTCCCATTCTAGTAAGTCTAATACGTACTGCCATTCCGGTTAGTCCTCGTTTTATGTTCACGTGCCTAAATTGGCACCTAACGGATTATATTTGAATCTACTTCATACCTTGAGATTCTGTAGTAATAATCTTTATATGATTATTTATCTTCTTTTTTTCATACCTTTTGGTAACTTTCTACGTTTTTGTCCTGTTATCATACCAGGTTTACCACGCATTTTTTTCATCATTTTCAACATTGCTGAGTAACTCTTTATCACGCGGTTAACATCAGCAATATCAGTACCAGAACCAGACGCTATTCTTTGTCGTCTACTGGTAGTGATGATTTTGTGATCACGTCGTTCCTTTAGTGTCATGGAACGAATGATTGCTTCAGTTTTGGTTAACTCTTTCTCATCTGGCTGTGGGGCATTTTTCATCTGCTTCAATTTATTGATGCCTGGTACCATGCTGAGTATTTGCTCTAGAGAACCCATTTTCTTGATTTGCTGAATTTGATCAAGAAAATCCTCTAACGTAAATTGATTCTTTTGTAGTTTGATTGCTAATTTTTCTGCTTTATCTTTATCTACTACTGCCTCAGCTTTTTCGATAAGAGTTAGCACATCACCCATACCAAGAATTCTTGAAGCGATTCTTTCAGGGTGGAAAACTTCTATTGCATCAAGGTCTTCACCGACACCAACAAACTTGATAGGTTTGCCAGTAACATTTTTCACAGATAGTGCGGCACCGCCTCTTGCGTCACCTTCCATCTTAGTGAGGACGACACCAGTGATTTCAAGATCACTGTTAAACTTATCAGCAACAGTGACAGCATCCTGCCCTGTCATTGAATCTGCAACAAATAGAACTTCAGAGAGGCTTACTGCAGCTTGAATTTCTTTTAATTCTGTCATCAGAGATTCGTCAACGTGGAGTCGACCTGCAGTATCTAAGATTACGGTGTCATAATCTTTAGCTCTTGCTTCTGCTATTGCCTGTTTACAAATATCAACAGGCTTGGTCTCTGTGGTAGAGGGGTGAACAGGCACCCCAATTCGTTCACCTAAAACTTGAAGTTGTTCTATAGCCGCAGGGCGATAGACATCGGCAGGAACAAGATATGGCTTACGGCCTTTGTTTTTAAACATTTTGGCGAGCTTGCCAGAGGTAGTGGTTTTACCAGAACCTTGTAAGCCAGCCATCATGATAACTACAGGTTGCTTTCCATCGAGCTCAATTGTTGCAGTATTACCGCCTAGGAGATTTACTAATTCCTCGTGAACAATTTTAATAACCTGTTGACCAGGTGAGAGCTTTTTAGATACCTCTTGACCAATCGCCTTTTCAGTTACGGTGGCGACAAACTGTTTGGCAACTTTGAAATTAACATCAGCGTCTAGTAGGGCAATCCTTACCTCGCGCATGGCTTCCTGAATGTTTTCTTCAGTTAGTTTGCCATGACCACGGAGTTTTTTGAAAACTCCTTCTAGTTTATCTGTTAAATTATCAAACATAATGCCTGTTGTTTTGTTTAGTGTCTTAGGAGATATTTACCTCTGCTAAAACACAATATTTAATAAGGATCTTTCTGGTGAATACTGATCCAATAATATTTTTATTAATAATAAAGTATCACGAAAAACAAAATATAATACTTTGTGTTTTTTGATAAGTCAAGCACACAGAGTCTGCTGGGTGCAAAAAACATCTAATGGTTGCTTTTGATCTTGGTTTAGTTAGATAAGGTGGTTGCTTGGATACTGGTATTTTTTTTTGCCCCATGCTTTACAAGGTATATGATTGCCATAGGCCAAATCACAAGGATTAATGCAACCCAAGTGATTTTTTTGCTTTGATCAAATTTTGGATTTGATAAAACATTTTTTAGTATGATGAACATAAAAACAATATTTATCAAAAGCCCTACGGTTGAGATCGCAAGAAGCGGAATTAGTTCTCGTAGTTGTGGATAAAGATATAGGGCGACCATGTAGGATAAGATAAATATTATTGCACATATTGAATAAGCTTTTTCCCAGTTTTTCATTTTGATCTCCGCTATTGTCGTTGCTCATTTTGGATGAATTCTGTTAAGAATTCTTTTCTCCAGCCGTTATTCTGTCTTTTGGGTGCAAGTGAGTTGTCTTTCGTTGATTTGATAAGTTTTTTAAGCTCTCTTGTGTTACCAATGAGACTAGGGTCTATGTCTAGAATTTTACATTTCAGCACTATGAATTCTTTCAGCTTTTTTAATTTTTCCTTTTCTTTTGCTGTTAGTTGGCTGGCCTTGTGTATATCATTGCTTGTGGCTTCGGTAGATATGGAATTGGTTATCTTGATGATTTCCTCTCCATATTTTGAAAAGGCTTTGCTGCTGATAGATGTTTCTTGTAAATTATCTAATTGTCTTGGGATTTTTTCACAAATTTCAAGAATTATTTCATCTTTTATTATGTGCCCTCTGGGTTTGTTGTGAATTCTTGCTGTTTCTTCTCTCCAGATGCAGATGTTTTTTATTAAAGTAATTTCTTTGTTTTTTAATTTGTTGATGCCTTTGATTTTAGTATATCTCTTTTCGTCCTTTATTGGTGCATAGCTTTCTGGTGAGTCAAGTTGGTCTAATTCCTCGTGTAGCCAGAATTTGACTGTGGGGGTAATTGTTTTTTTCAGTAGAAGAACTCTTAATGCTCTCAGGTATCTAACATCGTTTAGTGAGTATGATAATTGCTCGCTGCTCAGTGGCCGTTTTAGCCAGTCCGTTCTGGTGGCACCTTTGTCAATCTCTGTGTGCAATTGCTCTGAAATTAAATTTGCCAGGCTTATTGTGGCACTTGATCCTGCAAATCCAGCAGCAACACGGGTGTCAAAAATATTTCTCGGTGTGACATTCCCACACGCCTTACTTAAAATTGTTAAATCTTGTGGGGCATCATGGAGGATTTTTGTAATATTAGGATCTGCAAGTAAACTTCCGAGCGGGCTAAGGTCTTCAACGTTTAGAGGGTCAATGGCGTAGCATTCTTCGTCGTTTAAAGATATTTGGATTAAGCCAAGGTTTGGGTAGTAAGTTCTTTCCCATACGAACTCGGTGTCAAGACCGACAGCATCGGTTTTCATCGCTTTTGATATGATGTTATTTAGTTCTTCTTGTTTTGTGATGATTTGTTTGTTTGTCATGGTTTGAATCCGTGGTTTAATTGTCTCTTGATTTCACTGTGTCATGACTTACTGTATTTGCGTTTGCTTGTACAGTAATGAATGTAAATTTAGAATGCTATTGGATTAAATTACTTACTGTTTTTTTTAAGTTGGAAATTAAATTTAATAAGATTGGTTTTTTTTATGGTCATTGTTGTGAAAATTGATTACTTTGTTATGTTTTCGTTTTGATATATTATAATAGTGACATATCAAGAAGGAAGTTATGAAGATAAGTTTTAGAGAGATAAAAGACCAAACTATTGAGTATTCTTGCTCTGGTGACGGTTGGTTTGCTTGGCCTGATAATATAAAAAGTGGTGAAATTGTCGCTACTGTTTTTTTATCTAGAAAGGAAACATCTTTAGTAGAATTGAAAGGAAGGTTTGAAGGAAATTGCAAGACAGCCTGTGATAGATGTGGTGTTTCACTCATCCATGAGATATCAGAAGGCTTTACTTATCTTTTAAGTGAGAAAGCTGAAAGTGAAGTAGAATTTCCAGAAACTGAATGTGATTTGACCGAACTCTCAACTATATATTTAGGCAGGGATGTTATTGATGTTGATTTCTTATTAAAAGAAGAATCAGTAATCAGTGTACCTGCTCAAATATTATGCTCAAATGAGTGTAAAGGAATTTGTTATAGTTGTGGTGTTTCGCTTAACTATAAACCATGTCAATGCGAAGAAGATTATTCTGATTCGCCATTTGCCGTATTAAAGAAACTTTCGCAGCGATAAAGCTGCCTGATGTAGTTGTTAATTGGAGGAAAAAATGGCCTTACCAAAAAGAAGACATTCCCGTTCACGTACCCGTAAGAGACGTTCACATGATGCGCTAGTTGCACCTGGTATTTCACTATGTTCAGCTTGTGGAGAACCTAAAGCTCATCATCGTTTATGTGGTAGCTGTGGTAAATATAGAGGACGTGATGTTTTCAGCCTAGATGCTGAAGTACAATAGAGGTTTAATGTGCAAATTGCCCTAGATGCCATGGGCGGCGACCGTGGTTCAGGCGAGTTAGTTGCTGGGGCGTTGCTTGCTGTTAAGGAAAACGATTTAAAAGTGACTTTAGTCGGTGATGAAAAGGTGCTGGCAGATGCCCTTGATAATTTATCTCCTTCTACAAAAGATTTATCGTCACTAGATATAGTTCATTCATCTCAGGTTGTTGAGATGGATGAGCATCCTGTTGAAGCTATTCGTAAAAAGACTGACTCTTCTGTTTTAAAAGCGTTTGGACTTGTTAAAGAAGGAAAGGCTTGTGGTGCGGTGAGTGCTGGTAATTCTGGTGCCACTTTAGCTGCTGGTATGCGAAAGCTCGGTAGGATAAAAGGTATTGCCAGACCTGGCATTGCTTCTAACTTCCCTACTTTAAAAAAGCCAGTTGTATTGATGGATATTGGTGCAAATGTTGATTGCAAACCGATACATCTTTTTCAATTTGGAATCATGGCTTCTGCCTATGCAAGAATCCATGGTATTTCTAATCCTCGTGTTGGCTTGTTATCCATCGGAGAGGAACCAGGTAAAGGGAATTCACTTGTCAAAGAAACCCATCACTTATTGGTAAATAGTTCTTTGAATTATATTGGCAATGTTGAAGGTCGAGATGTTAATGTTGGTAATGTTGATGTTGTTGTCTGTGATGGTTTTGTAGGTAATATTTGCTTGAAATTAAGTGAAGGTCTTGCTGGAGCAGCCATGCAGATGATTAGAGATGAAATAATGAAGTCAAATATTGCTAAGCTTGGATATTTGTTAGCAAGACCAGCATTTAAAGCATTCAAGAAACGAGTTGACTACGCTGAGTACGGTGGTGCACCATTGCTTGGAGTTAATGGTATTGGTAGTGTAGCTCATGGTAAATCATCGGCCCATGCTATCAAAAATGCAATTCTTGGTGTGGCTGAAATGGAGAAAAAGCAAGTTCAGCAAAGGATTATCGAGAGTTTGGTTCTTGAAGAGAAGGATGTCAGTAAAGCAGTAATTAAGGAGTAATAAATGTCAGTAGTAATTCTAGGTACAGGATCTTCTCTTCCTAAGAAGATAGTGACTAATAGGGATCTTGAGAAGACTGTAGATACCAACGATGAGTGGATAATAACTCGTACAGGAATTGCAGAAAGACGTATTGCTGGAAAAGGAGAGAACACCCATATCCTTGCTTCTAATGCTGCAAGACAGGCTCTTGATGCTTCTGGGCTTAAAGCGGATGATATTGATATTATTATCTTAGGCACCATTAGTGCTCAGATGGCTATTCCTGCTTGTGCTTGCTTGGTTCAAGACGAAATAGGGGCTAAAGGAGCCTTTGCTTTTGATGTCGGGGCAGCCTGTTCTGGCTTTTTATATGTCCTTGACATTGCCGAAAAATACTTACTAGCTGATCATGATTTAAAGATACTTTGTATAGGTGTTGAAACTCTGTCCACAGTCGTAGACTGGGAAGATAGGAATACTTGTATTCTTTTTGGCGATGGAGCGGGTGCGGCGGTTCTAGGGTATGAGGAAGGAGATCGTGGGATTGTTGGAAGTGAGTTGTATTCAGATGGTTCTCTGAAAGATTTACTTTACCTTTATTCCGCTGAAAGTAAAAATCTAGACCTAAGGCCTGAACTAGCTGAAGACACAGTCGTTCGTATGGAAGGTAGGGAGATATTTAAATATGCCGTCAAATGCATGGAATCTGCTGTTAATACTGCCTTAGAAAATGCAGGTCTTAGTATAGCTGATGTTGATGTTTTAGTGCCTCATCAGGCTAATATAAGAATTGTCAGCAATCTTGGTGATAGATTAGGTCTAGATGCTGAAAAGGTTTTTGTGAATCTTGATAAATATGGCAATACTTCAGCCGCTTCTGTGCCTATCGCCTTGGATGAAGCTGTAAGATCTAATATGATTAAAGACGGTGACCTAGTGGCATTATGTGCCTTTGGTGGTGGCTTAACTTGGGGCGCATGTTTAGTTCGGTGGTAGGTAATATTTACAACAAAAAATTCAACCTATATTATTTACTTTATAATTCGGAGCATATAGTTTAAGTTTTGTTTTTTGATAGCTATTTGGGCTTGTTAAGCTACGTTGAAATCGTATTTTTTTTGTGGAAAAGTTAGGGATATATTATGAATCTTGAAGGTAGAATAGCCCTGGTGACAGGGGGGAGTCGTGGTATCGGCAGAGCGCTTGCTATTCGCTTAGCTAGTATGGGAGCCCTTGTTTACATAAATTATGTAAGCCGTCCTGATGCAGCCATGGAAGTAAAAAAAAATATTGAAAATGCAGGCGGTAAAGCTGAAACCATTGGTTTTAATGTCGCAGATGCGGACCAAGTCCAAGATGCAATTAATAAGATTGTCGCCGATAGTGGTTCCCTTGATGTTTTGGTTAACAATGCCGGGATTACAAGAGATGGTTTGATGGCACGGATGAAAGAAACTGATTGGGATATGGTTTTAGATACAAATCTCAAAGGTGCTTTTCTATGTTCCAAAGCTGCTGCAAGGTACATGATGAAAAAAAGGTGGGGCCGTATTGTTAATATCTCATCAGTTATCGGTAGCACTGGAAATGCTGGGCAGGCCAATTACGCAGCAGCCAAAGCTGGGCTTGTGGGATTTAGTAAATCCATGGCCATAGAGTATGCTGCTCGCAATATAACTGTCAATTGTGTTGCTCCGGGATTTATAGTCACCGAAATGACTGATGCTTTAAAAGATGAAGTTAAAGAAATAATAATGGCGGATATTCCATTAAAAAGTTTTGGAACCACCGATGATGTAGCTGGAGCTATGGCTTATTTAGTTTCTGAAGATGGACGCTATATTACAGGTCAGACTCTCCATGTAAATGGTGGAATGTATATGTAGTTTAAAAAACCGTCAAATGGTTGAATATTAAATTAGTGTATAACTTATAGGAGATATTATAATGTCTTTAGATGCGAAAATGGTTGATATTATTGCAGAGCAGCTTTCTGTAGATAAAGAAAAAGTAGTTTCTAACGCAGCTTTTGTTGATGATCTTGGTGCAGATTCTTTAGACCTTGTTGAGCTTATCATGGCAATGGAAGATGGTTATGATATCGAAATTCCTGATGAAGATGCGGAAAAGATTGTAACTGTTCAAGACGCAATTGATTACGTTGCTAATAAGTAAGCAGGATAGGTAGTATATGTAAGTTTTTTAAAACCCGCCTTGCCTCTATGGTTTGGCGGGTTTTGAACAATAATGGGAGTTGATATTGTGAAACGTAGAGTTGTTATCACAGGATTAGGATTGGTTACACCGCTTGGAACTGGTGTACAAAAGACTTGGGACAACATTTGTGCTGGAAAGAGTGGAGTGGACTTGATTACTCGCTTTGATGCATCGAATTTTCCCTCGAAAATTGCAGCTGAGGTTAAAGACTTCCAGGCTGATGATTTCTTTGATAAAAAGACAGCAAAGCACATTGATTTGTTCGTGCAATATGCTTTGGCGGCAGCTTCAATGGCCATGGAAGATTGTGGATTTGAGGTCACCGATGAAAACTGTGGACGTATTGGGGTAGGGGTTGGATGTGGTATGGGGAGCTTGCCCATGATTGAAAAAAACCATAAGCTATGCCTTGATCGTGGCCCTAAGAGAATGTCTCCTTATTTTATTCCCATGACTGTGCCCAATATGCCTGCGGGTCAAATATCGATGGCTATAGGTTCTAAAGGACCAAATTTGGCTTACAGCACTGCCTGTGCAGCTGGCACACATGCTGTTGGTGAAGCTTTTGAATATATTAGAAGTGGACGTTGTGATGTAATGTTAGCTGGTGGGGCAGAGTCAGTTATTTGTCCAACAGGCGTTGGTGGCTTTAGTGCTATTAAGGCTCTCTCAACCCGTAATGATGATCCTTCTAAAGCCTCAAGGCCATTTGATAAAGATAGAGATGGCTTTGTTATAGGTGAAGGAGCAGGAATTATTGTATTAGAAGATTATGATCATGCTATTGCTCGTGGCGCCAAAATATATGCAGAAATGGCTGGGTATGGTTTAAGTAGTGATGCGTATCATATTACAGCTCCTCCAGAAGATGGCGAGGGCGCAGTTAGAGCAATGCGTATGGCGATTGAAGATTCTGGTGTAAGCCTTGAACATTTTGATTATATCAATGCCCATGGAACTTCAACCTATTTGAATGATAAGTGTGAAACTACAGCTATTAAGACGGTATTTGGTGAGCATGCGAAAAAACTAGCTATTAGTTCTACTAAGTCTATGCTGGGACATTCTCTTGGTGCTACTGGTGGAGTTGAGGCGGCTCTTATGGCTCTTTCTCTTTACCATCAATATGCTCCTCCTACTGTTAATTTAGATGAAGCGGGACCAGAGTGCGACTTGGATTATGTAGCTAATGTTGGAAGGCAGATGGAGATGAAATTTGCTCTTTCTAACTCATTTGGTTTTGGTGGCACTAACGGTGTTGTTGCTATGAAGAAATTCGAAAAGTAAATAGATAAGATTACTTAGCTACTCTATACTAAGTTGGGATATTATTGTGAAAATTGTAATTGCGTCAGATCATGGTGGTTTTGAGTTAAAAAAAATGGTTATAGATCAGATTAATTTGCTTGGCCATGATGTAGTTAATATGGGTTGTGATGATCATAATTCTGTAGATTACCCAGATTATGCAGAGAAGGCAATTGAGCAGTTAAGATCGGATGGTGATCTATGTATACTAATTTGTGGTACTGGTATTGGTATGTCGATTGTTGCCAATAGGCACCGTTTTGTTAGAGCCGCTCTTTGTCACGATGTTTTTACGGCTGAGATGAGTCGAGAACATAATGATGCTAATGTCCTTTGTTTAGGTGCACGTGTTCTTGAAACTAGTTTGGTTCTCGATATGGTTAAAATTTGGTTAAAGACCAAATTTGCAGGCGGTAGGCATTTGGAAAGGATTACTAAATTTAGTGATCTTTAATTATATTGATTTGCTAAAAGCCCATATCGCCATGCGATATGGGCTTTTGTCGTTTTAAGGGGTGAAAATGAAATGTCCATATTGCGGTCATCTTGACAATAAAGTTATTGATTCTAGAATTAATAAAGATGCTACAATAACAAGGCGAAGAAGATCCTGTATTTCTTGCGATCAAAGATTTACAACCTATGAACGCCTAGAGGTTATGCTACCTGTTTTAGTTAAAAAAGACGGGAGACGTGAAGAATGGGATAGGCAAAAGTTGGTTGTTGGATTAGAAAAAGCTTGCGAAAAAAGACCAGTGAGTCGTGATGTTATTGATGAATTTGTTGATGAGATTGAACATAAATTACAAGATTATGGAAGTAAAGAAATTCCTACTAGTGAGCTTGGGGAGTGGATTATGGAGCGGTTGCATGAACTAGATGAGGTGGCCTATGTGAGGTTTGCCTCTGTTTATAGACAATTTAAAGATGTCAATGAGTTTATGACAGAGTTAACTAGTCTGCTGGATGCTAAAGGTGGCGGCCGGGATGAATGAAAAGTATGATTTGAGTCAAGACAAAAAATTCATGGAACTAGCTCTTGTTGAAGCTAAGAAAGGAATTGGTCGAACTTCACCAAATCCATGTGTTGGCTGTGTTATCGTTAAAGATGGTATTGTAGTTGGTCAAGGTTATCACAAAAAAGCAGGTACTTCACATGCTGAAATTCATGCTCTAGATGACGCAGGTAGCAGGGCATCCGGGGCTACAGCCTATGTCACTCTTGAACCATGTAGCCACACGGGGAAAACACCTCCTTGTTGCGTGGCTCTTGTGGGTGCGAATATTTCTCGGGTCGTTGTAGGTATGATGGATCCAAATCCCCTTGTTAACGGAAAAGGGGTAGACTACCTGTTGGGCCATGGTGTTGCTGTTACGACTGGAATTTTTGAGAACGAGTGTCTAAGTATAAATAGGCCTTTTGTGAAAATGATTCAAACTGGTCGTCCTTTAATTATTATGAAAGCTGGATTTAGCATTGA
This sequence comes from Desulfotalea sp., assembly GCA_051531995.1. Lineage (GTDB taxonomy): Bacteria > Desulfobacterota > Desulfobulbia > Desulfobulbales > Desulfocapsaceae > Desulfotalea. The sequence continues at coordinate 57,553 of JAOPTU010000001.1, read as the reverse complement.
TGGTAAGATAACCTACGAGCAGGGAAAGGCCGGTTGGATCACAGGAGATGAATCTAGTCGATTTGTTCACGAGTTGCGTGATCAAGTTGATGCCATATTAGTTGGTTCAAACACCGTAATAGTAGATAACCCATCACTTACAACACGCCTTGGAAATGGTGATGGTAAAAATCCTATTAGAGTCATTGTTGACAGTAGTCTCAAAACAGATCCAGGAGCTAAGGTCTATAATGATTCGGATGAAGTAATTGTGTTCTGTGAGACTGGAATTATTAAAAAGAATAAGAATATTTTTCCGGCTCATGTCAGAATAATTGAGACCCCTGGTTGTGACGATGGACTTGATTTTGATGCAATAGTAGGTATTTTAGGAAAAAATGGAATTACTTCAGTGCTTGTAGAGGGCGGAGCCAGGATCCATGGAGAGTTCTTGCGTAGGAAACTTTATGATTATGCATATTTACTGCAGGCACCTATTTTTATAGGCGATAAAGGTGTATCTTTGACTTCTGGGTACTCTGCGGGGGAGCGATCTAAAGCTTTTCGGGTTGTTGCTCCGCGTTATGAAATACTTGGCGAGGACATCATGATGTCTGGAGAGCTTGGTTACGAAAAAGAAAAGTAGTTTAGTCGTTGAGGCCTTGTTGGCGATAGCTCTTTTACTGTAGTTGGGTGTTATTAGTCAGACTTTTTAAAGAAAGCCAAAGCGAACTTTAAGAGTCTTTGTGGGTATTCTTTCATTCCTGTAAATAATAAGCACACTAAAAAATACTTTGTGCTTATTATTTGGTAGTCGTAGAGCTAGATCTTGTTGACTTTATCTCTTAAGATACCCGATGGTTTGAAGGTTATAACCTTTCTTGCATCAAGGGTTAATTCTTCATTTGTCTGTGGATTACGACCTCTGCGAGCATGTTTTTCTTTAACATGAAATTTCCCGAAGCCACTCAACAGTAGATCTGAACCAGAAATGAGAGATGTTTTGGAAATCTCTAAAAAAGATTCTACTGATCTAGTGGCTTGGTCTTTAGTTAATCCTTTGTGTTTCTTGTAGATATTCAATATCAAATCAGCTTTTGTAAGTGTCATTGTTTAACTCCTTTTTATGATATTTTACTTATTCTTAAAATAATTGTAGGCAAATAGGAAATAAAGTCAAGCATTTGAAGGAAAACAAATTATTAATTAACCTACAACAGAAGCCATCTTGAAGATTGGCAGATACATGGCAACAACTAGGCCACCAATCATGCCTCCAAGAAAAACCATCATAAATGGTTCTATCATTGCGGTTAGATTATCTACAGCTTGGTCTACTTCTCCATCGTAGAAATCAGCTATTTTTTCGAGCATAACATCGAGTGCACCGACAGTTTCGCCAACATTGATCATTTGGGTTACCATATTTGGGAAAACACCACATTCTTCTAATGGCTCTGCCATTGGGCGACCTTCAGCGATTCCATCAGCAACCCTAAAAACTGCAATTTCAATAACATTGTTACCTGCTGTTTTTGCAACAACTTGCAAAGCTTCTAAGATAGGAACGCCACTTTGTAGCATTGTACTAAGGGTTCTGGTAAATTTGGCTACGGCTACTTTTTTGATTAGAATGCCAACTACAGGGACTTTTAATAAAAAACGATCGATAGCTGTTTTTCCTTTGTAGGTGGAGTAAATTTTCTTAACACTCATAATAGCAACAATTATTGCTAATATTATAAAGTGAAGGTTGCCTTTTACAAAGTCACTCATATTCACAACAATTTGTGTAGGAAGAGGTAGCCCGGATCCAAAACTCGCAAACATTGATGTAAAGACGGGAACTACAAAAACAAGTATAATACCTAAAATTAAAATTGAAATTGCAAGGCAGATGGTAGGATATGACATTGCTCCTTTAATGCGTTTTTTTAAAGACATTGACTTTTCGATGAATGCAGCCAATCTTTGCAAAATAATATCTAGGATACCACCCGTTTCTCCTGCTTCGATCATATTAGTAAATAGTTTGTCAAAGACCTTTGGGTGTTTTCGCATGGCATCTGCCATGGTTGCACCTGACTCGACATCTGCCCTGATGGTACCTAAAGTTTTTTTGAAGGTAGGGTTACTTTGTTGTTTTTCAAGAATTTCAATTCCTTGAACAAGTGGTAAACCAGCATCGATCATGGTAGATAGTTGTCTTGTGAAAACAACTATATCCTTAGATGTTACACTGGGTTGAAAAATAGCAATATCTGCAAAAATATCTTTAGGCTTTTCTTTTACAATCATATCGCTAATGCGCATCCTTTTTATTTGCGCTGTGGCATTGGCGATGTCAACACCCTCTATCTCACCTTTTCTTTTTTCTCCGTAAGAATTTTTCCCTTTCCATGTGTAAATAGGCATTTGTAGAAGCTCCTGTCCTGAAAGTATGAGTGTCTTGATTAGTATAAATAGGTAAAGTATATGTTAAAATTATAATATAGTATGAAGTGAAAAGATACAATACACTATTTTGGTAGGATGCTGAGTGATTTTGAGGGGCAAGGGGAATAGAGCTTTGAAATTCTAAATACATGTCAAATAATAAAAAAAACTTGTACTGTAGAGATACTTGTAGTACAAAAGATGGTTTGTTTTAAGATATTGATAATAACTTGTTTGATAAATTTCCCCGGCGTAGTCGGATTGTTATACTGAAAAAGAATTGGAGGGTTTGAAGATGCAAAAGAATACAGCTGTTAATTATACCGATGGTCGTTTTAAATCAGTTGCTGAAAAATGTGTAGGTTGTGATAGGATTACCGAACAGGAAGGAACTCAGTACTGTACTACCTATGTAAACCCAGAAGCGAAGTGGAAACTGGGTCTTTGTAACTTTGCCACCCACGTAAAACCTGAGATTAAGGTTAATACTGTGCGTGTTAACCCACTTAAAGCTGCTAAGAGAGCTTCTAAGGGTTAATCAATGGTTCTGTAAGGTTCTCGTGGTACTTGCTCATTCGACAATATATAAGGTATATGTAAGACGTATACATATACCTTATATTATTTATGGTCGTTGACCAAAAATGGCTGTCCCCACTCTGATAATTGTAGCTCCTTCCTCAATTGCTATCTTGTAATCTCCTGACATTCCCATCGAATATTCTATTTTCATGTTTTTTGAAAACAGTCCTTCGGCTTGGGCTTTTTCTCCTAATTGTCTTAAATTTGCAAAATGTTTTCTAGATAATTCGTTGTCTTTTTCAAGAGGCGCAATTGTCATTAAACCTTTTGTGTTAATTTGTTTCAGTTTGGATACTTCTTCAATTAGTTTAAAAGTTTCCTCTTTTCTTGTCCCTGATTTATTATCGTCATCACCTATGTTCACTTGAATAAGGATATCTATTGTCCTATTTGTTTCTTGTAGATGTTTATTTATAGCTTTAACTATTTTTAATCTGTCTATGGTTTCAATCATTGTGCAATGTTCTGCTGCATGTTTAGCTTTGTTACTTTGCAGGTTACCAATGAAATGGATATTCACTTTATCCTGCAGAAAATTCTTTTTTTCAATTACTTCTTGGATGTAGTTTTCTCCAAAAACATTGTGTCCACAACTAATTGCTTTCATCAGATGTTCAACAGGATGCCTTTTGGAGACAGCGACTAGCTTAATTGCTTCAGGTGAACGGCCTGATTTTTTAGCAGCAGCAGCAATTTCTTCATTAATTTTTTGAATGTTCTCGCAAATCATATTGTTATCCTATTGAAAATAATTTTTCAGCATTGGCAGTACTTGCAATAGCAACTTCTTCGAAGCTAATGTTTCTTAATTCGGCAATTTTGTTAGCGGTGTAAGTTAGATATGCTGGTTGGTTTCTTTTGCCTCTGAATGGTGTCGGCGATAAAAACGGACCATCAGTTTCAATTAGTAATTTGTCTAGTGGGATAGTTTTAGCGACTTCATGCAGGCTTTTGGCATTTTTAAAGGTGACGATCCCTGGTATCGATATGTAGAAACCTAGATCGAGAACTCTTTCTGCAAAACAGCAATCTCCAGAAAAACAATGTATTACACCTTTGTATGTTCCGGGGCTTGTCTTTTTTAAGATATCTATCAAGTCCTTGTGGGCATCACGGCAATGAATTATAACAGGTAGTTGTAATTCAAGTGACAGTTCTAGTTGTTTGCGGAAGTGTGTGATTTGAGTGTCTTTTGGAGAGTAATTTCTTGCGTAATCCAAGCCAATTTCGCCGTAAGCAACGATGTATTCATGTTCAGTTTCGTGTAGTGCTCTTAGTTCATTGTAAGTTGTATTTGTTATATTCGAGACATCGTGGGGATGGATGCCAATAGTAGCTGAGATGTTATGGTGTTTTTGCGCAAGTTTTATTGCTGACTTAGAACTTTCAATATCAATCCCTATGGAAATTATATGTTTTATTCCTGCAAGAGTTGCTTGCTCAAGTATATCTTGTAGGTCATCTGTGTAGGCGTCCATATCGAGATGACAATGAGTGTCTATTAGATTAGCTTTATGGATGTTTGGTAATGGCTTGTTTTGCACTTTTGATTCCTCTTTAAAATACAATACTATGGATTTGTAATATTGTTTAATCGAATAGTATTAATAGTGAGATATAAAAATTAATAAAATAACCTTTCTCGAAGCTTTGTGTAGTAGTAATTTTTTTTAGATGAAGACTTATTATATTTATATTGTTTTAAGATGTAATTGAAATTATACATGAATAACATAAGATCTTTTCATTAGTTGTCGAATATGTTAGGTAATATTGTGACTTAATTATTTGGGTGTATTTTGTACACTTTATAGCGTTGGAACTCAAAATTCGCAATGGGGTAATAGCATGAACTACGGGATAGTCAGCCAGGAACAATTAGAGCAAATGGACCATATTATAACTACAAAATTGGTCGATCTAGGCGTTGACTGTGTTGTTATTATTGATATGGCGGGAAATATAATAACTGCGAAGGATAGCGGTGTTAGTAAGTACGATGTTTATTCTTTTGCTGCTCTTGCAGCTGGTAATTTTGCTACCGTGGATGCAATGGCCAAATTGGTAGGGGAACAAGAATTTTCCTTGCTATTTCATAAAGGGCAGGACTCAAATATCCATTTCTCCAAAATAGATGATGAGCTATTGTTGATTTCTATGTTTGGTAAGGAAATCTCGCTTGGCTTTCTAAGATTGAATGTGATTGATGTCATTGAGCAAATCAAGGCCTTGTGGCTTAAAAACGACTAATATACTCTCCTCGCACTTGTCTGTATCTGTTCTGGATATTTGTTTTAAGAGTTGGGATTTTATGAGGGAGGTAAATTATGAGTTTTATAAATTTAAAGGATAAGATTGTTCAGGTAAAGATCGTATATTATGGTCCTGGAAGATGTGGGAAAACAACTAATCTTGAGTACATAAATAAAGTATACCGTAAGCAGATAGCAACTGAAATGGTTAGTTTGAAAACGCATGGTGATCGAACTTTGTTTTTTGATTTCTTGCCCTTTGATATGGGGAAAATCAAAGGATATGATGTGAAAATTCAATTGTATACTGTTCCTGGGCAAGTTAAATATAATGCCACCAGAAAGCTAGTTCTTCGAGGTGTGGATGGTATTGTTTTTGTAGCTGATGCCATGGAAAAACAGAGAGAAAAAAATATTCGTTCATTAAATCAATTGCACGAAAACTTACAATCTTATAAAGAAAGTATTTTAGATATTCCCTTGGTAATCCAATATAATAAAATTGATTTGGCAGAACATGGTATACCAGTTTTACCGACCAAAGTTCTAAGACAAGATTTGAATAGTCGTCTTAAGGTACCAGATTTTGAAGCCAGTGCTCTTACTGGGTACAATGTTCCAGCAACATTGAAAAAAATTATTTCATCAACGGTATTATCTATCCAGAAAAAATTACTTTAGAGATAAATCATGGCAGAGCGTTTTGAGGCAGAGCAATACGATGACTTGACTGTAGGTTTAGGGGATTTTGAAGACGATCTGTATGTCGATGATTGGGATTTACTAAAACCACAGAAACAAGATTCACCTTTAGCAACATTAAAATCTATTGTCGTAGGTCTTGACTGGGAGATCACTGATGAAAATTTATTTGCCCTGAATGAAGAAGTAGTATCTCTTCGACAAGATTTTATTTCTGATAAAATTGCTTTGGTATACTTACAGGCTTTAGAGCAACTTAGTAAGTATATATATCAAAAGAAAAGTAACGCAATTCCTGATGCGATCAAATTGTTACCACTATTCTTCCGTAATTTTGAAAATATAGTTTCTGAACATATAACAGAACAAACTGAGATTAAAGATATTTTAAGAAAGGATGTAGAGCGTTTCGAAAAGTTAAAACGCGAGATAATCAAATACAAGGAAAATAAAACACCAGATAAAGATTTTCAAAAGAATAATATTCTTTTGAAATTAAAAGAGATAGTTTTAAGTATAGATTGGCAACTTACTGAAGAGGATCTAGAGCAGCTTAAGGTAGAAGCATCTCAGCTAGAGGTAGAGTTTACTGATAGTAGGCCAGCTAGAATTCTTTTGCAGGGAATTGGAGTTATTGCAAACTATATTCAAAACAAAGGAAGTAAAGCCAATGTAGGGTCTTTTACACTTTTGTATGATTTCTTTGATACCTTAGAGAAGATTGTCGTTAAAGAGTTGCCGGCTGATACTGAAAAAGAGTTATTGCTTGTTGAGATTAATAAATTCGAAAAATTTAAGGCCACAATTTCTATTGAGATAGTTGAGAAAGTTACGCCTATTGGTTTGACCGAGTCTCCCAAAGAAGTTGTTACTCCGAATAATACGAATATTGAGAAAAAAGATGATCTTTTATCTTCTCCTGTCGTGTCACTTAGTGATATTGGGGGTGATTTAGATGATGATAAGGTGCCTGACAGCGATACTAAAGAGGAAATTTCGACTCGAGTTGATGCTGTGTTAGGAACTGACCTGGATACTAAAATTTTTGAAGGTATTGATCCTCTAGCTGGAGTAGATGTAGAGAAAGATGATGATGATTTTGATGAGGAAGAGGCGGAACTAGCTGGTGCTTCTTTAAGTGGTGATATTGCCGGGTTGTCCGATGGTAACCAGAGTCCAATCGAGGAACCTCTAGGTGTACTTTTCGATGATGAAGACACTACTGAGCTTGAACAGTCACTTAGCTTTTTAGATGAAGATGAAGACGAAAAGTATGATGAATTACTCACGCCACCTGTAGAGTCTGGCATTCCCAAAATATCTGATGAAGAGTTAAGTGATAATTCGCTTGAAGATTCACTAAGTTTTCTTGATGAAGATGAAGCAAATGAATCTGTAGATGTTGTTGGTGATTTGGAAGATTCTTTGAGAGCATTTGATGATGATGCAAGTAATTCAACAGAAGACATCCGAGAGATAGATGAAAACCTTGGTTCTCTTATGGAAGGAGAGCTTGGTAGTGATCTTTTCGAAGGTAGAGATCCTCTCGCTGGTATAAATGTAGAAAGCGAGGCTGATGAAGATATTGAGGACGAATCAGAGTTAGACGGTGCTTCCTTATTTGGAGAAATTGCAGGAATCTCTGAAGATGGTAACGAAGACTCAGATAACTTGACTGAAGAAATAGAAGCTACTCTCGGTCAAGATGATTCAGATCTAGATTTAGAACAATCATTGAGTTTCTTAGATGAAGATTTTGCTGAAAGTGAAGAAAAACCGAAGGCTTTGGCTGTTGATGGATTTTCAGATACTCTTGATAGCAGTCTAAATGATTCCCTTAGCTTTTTAGATGAACCTATACAGAGCGATGAGTCTCTATCATCTGCTCAAGTGGGCAATTTGATTGAAGAGGTCATTGCTAAACCAGATTCTTTAATAGAAGAAAAAGAAGAACCAGTAGATGAAGGTGTTTCTGAGGTCCTTTCACGTGTGGATGAAGTTTTAGGTGGTAGTCTGGCCGAAACAACGCTTGCCGGAATTGATCCTCTTGCTGGAGTAGATGTCGAAACAGAAGCTGATGAATTTGATGAAGATGAGGCTAATGCTGAGGGCGCATCTTTGATAGGGGAGATAGCAGGTTTATCAGACACTGAATCTTCAGAAGATCTAATGTCTGAACAAGCTGGATCAGATTCAGACACCTTGTTTGCCGATGACGTCAATAGACCACTTGATGATCTCGAGACTTCCTTGAATTCCTTAGATGATGATCCATTAAGTGATGTTGTTCCTGCTCTATCGGATAATATTGCGGCATTATCAGATATGGACACATTTTCTTCTGAAGAGGTGGTAGATCTAGATGGTGATCTTGAATCAGCATTAAATTTCCTAGATGATGAAGACGATGTTCTGGATGAAACTGATTCTGATATTGATCTTGATTCTGCCCTAAGTTTTCTTGATGTTGATGAATTAGATATTGTTTCTCATGACTCTAGTTCTGTTGAAACTGAGGTCGAGTTTTTTGCTGTTGAAGAGTCTGATGAGAAAGAATCTGCAATTATAGAAGATGATTTAGAGGATGAACTCGTAACAAACATATCATTTGATGATGAAACGAAACCGGAAGATATAGATCACGCCTTTGATTCAATATTTGAAGATGCAACGACTGATGAAGAAGATAGCGTTGATTTAGAAGACTTTTTTGGTGATACTGAGAAGTTGCAAGAAGATGCTCAAGTTGTTGAAGATCCAAACCCTTTAAGTGACTTTTTTGACGTAGATGTGTTGGCTGAAGAAAGTGTCATTGGTGTAAAAATATTCGTTAATGCTAAGGGCGAAGAGATAGTGCAGACTGCTATAAATGGCGGCGAAAATGAAACTCCTGATGTTGAGATAGAAGATGAGCCTGTCATCTCTAAGGTTGTGATAGTCCCAGTTAAAACTGGTCTTGCTGATGTATCAGGTTACACTGTAGAAGAACTTTTGAAGTCTTTGCAAGGTTCTGTTTCTTCTCTTGGTTGTAATTTTACTGATGAAATTGTTGCTACTGTTCTTAATGATATCGAACTTTTAAGGGAGAAAAATATTTCTTCTGGTGAGCTTTATTTACAGTTAATGCAATTCGTTGCTGAACATATACAACAGTATGGTTATGGATGTCATGGGCAAGCATATCCTATTTTAGAGGAATTATGTGAGGGAGTAAGCAGCTATAGTATACTTTCTAGTGAAGAGGCCCAGCAAAAATTTATGCTTTTAATGGCTAAAACATTAGCGTGGCAACAGTCTTATGTTGCATCGGTTGGGGTTGTTGAAACTAGCAAGGTTGATATCGATATAGAGACTATGGTTGATAAATCAGAGTCTTTTACAGAGGAAGAGACCAAGGATACTGTTGTGGACGTTAATTCATTGAAACATGAAGTTCAAGAATTAAGAAAAGCAATCCAAGGAGATATCTCACGCTTGCGGGAAGACATTCTAGCAGGGAAGTGATCTTTATTGTAGTTACTTATAGTCAAAATTTAAGGCATCTTCTTTAAAAAGGAAGGTGCCTTTTTTTGTTTTATACCTTGATTTGTCTGTATGCGGTCTTTTTGTTAAAGAATAGAATATTTTTTCTTTAATGCATAATTTACATTTTCAGGAACAAGGTCACTGATATCACCGTTATTTTTGGCAACATCTTTTATTATCGTAGAACTTATGTAAATCCATCTGAATCCTGGCATTAAAAAAACAGTATCTACATCTCTTTCAAGTTTCCTATTCATAAGAGCTAACTGGAATTCATAGTCAAAATCGGATACTGCACGAATACCACGAATTATAGCCTTGGCACCTTTATGCGAAGCAAAATCAACAAGTAGACCCGTTGGTAAATCAACAATCTCAATTTTGTTTTGGTCAAAGGAAGATAATGACTTTTCGATCATCAACTTCCTTTCATTAAGAGAAAATAAAGGTGACTTGGTCGAGTTTACGGCAATAGCAACTATAACTTTATCAAATAGATTGAGAGCGCGTTCTATGATATCAAGATGACCGTTAGTGATAGGATCGAATGTACCAGGGTAGACTGCTACAGAATGTTTTTCGCTGTTCATGATTATTTGTTATGGTAAATCCAAAATGCAGCTTGTCCGTAGACCCGCTTGTCAGTTAACTGAAGGTTGTGGTAGGTCTCTGCGAGCTTCTCAGTAAACCGTTCTTCTACAATTACAATACCTTGGCTTTTTACAATTGATTCCTTGCTTAGCATTTCTAGAAAAATATTCCCTAGTCCTTTTGAGTATGGAGGGTCGGCAAAAACTATATCAGCTTTGCAAGCACCTACTTTTTCAAGGTCAGCTACGGGGAGTGAATTTTGTAGATTATGTTGGATTATCTTAGCATCAATATCTTCTGGAAAAGAAGAATTGATGTTTTGTAGGTTGGTTGCAATAGTTGCAAGGGCATCTATTGCATTATCCACAAAGACTACTTGTCTCGCACCTCTACTTAAAGCTTCAATACCGAGGGCTCCTGTACCTGAATAAAAATCTATGATACAGGAGTCTTTTATATTCTCACTTATAACAGAGAATATAGCTTCTCTTGCACGATCTGAGGTGGGGCGAATGCTATTGTTCGGTGGTGATTGTATCTTTCGTCCCCTGGCTGAGCCGCTTATAATACGCATTTTATTTACTTTCTTTGATTGTTTTTGCTGTAGACTTTTTCTTCTTAACCCATTTGATAAGATCTGTTATGGGGCCTGATGCGGTATATAGTAAGAAACTACCAAAAAACATTATTTGCGGTTCGGCGGCAACTAGCACAAAAAGGAGGACAATTGCAACAACCATTGGGAAGGTGCGTCCTTTGTTACGACCTTTTTTAAAGCTACAATAGTCGTGGTTCGAAACCATCAAGTATGATAACAGGTACACTAGTAATAGTAGGGATATATGTTTTACCGTTCCGTCTATGCCAATATAGTTGGAAAATAATACACTGGAAGAAATCATTGCCGCTGCTGCAGGACATGGTAAGCCCACGAAGTTAACAGAAGTAGTTTGTTGAACATTAAAGCGGGCGAGTCTTAGTGTGGTCGTGGCAATATATAAAAACCCGGCTAGCCAGCCGTATCTGCCGTATGGCTCAAGAGCCCAAAAATAGGCCAAAATGGCTGGGGCGACACCAAAAGAAACATTATCGCATAGTGAATCTAGTTCAACACCAAAAAGGCTTGTTTTGCCTGTCATTCTGGCGACCCTACCATCTAAACCATCAAATACTGCGGCGACAATAATTGCTATTGCAGATATAACAAAATCACCTTTAGTTGCGGCTAGAATTGCATAAAAACCACAAAAAAGGCTACTAAGCGTAAACATGCATGGTAACAGATAAAATTTAGTGCTCATTTCTTCATTATGTTCTGACATACTACTCCTATCTATTTTTTAGTCCAGGGTGGCAATAATTGTTTCGCCAGCAGATACATGTTCACCAATACCAACGATTACTTTGCTATCTACAGGTAAGTATAAGTCTACTCTAGAGCCAAAACGAATAAGGCCAAATCTGTTTCCTTTTGTAACTTTATCACCACTTTCTAGCCAGCACACTATTCTTCTGGCAATTAAACCGGCTACCTGTACAAAGGCAAATTGCTTGCCAGATTTTGTTTCTAAGATGACCCCACAATTCTCATTCAGCTCAGCTCCCTTAGTGGAGTCGGCAGAATAAAATTTACCAGGGTTGTAAATGATCTTTTTTACAGTCCCAGAAAAAGGAATACGGTTAACATGCACGTTGAAAACATTCATGAAGATAGAAACTTTCATGGCTTCACCTTTCAAAAAACGTTCGTCCGTACATTTCTCCACAACAATTATTTTACCATCGGCGGGGGAGATTAGGGCATTGTCATCAGTCGGAATAAATCTTTCTGGGTCACGAAAAAAGTAAACAATGAAAAGTGTACATGCAACTAGGATGAAAGTTAAACATTCATATTCGCAAATGGCAGCTATAATGGTGAGAAAGGCCGACGCAGCAATAAACGGTATACCTTCCTTAGCAATTGGAACTTTTGGCTCTATCATAATAATTCCTTTAGTGAGACAATGGGGAGTGGCGTAACTTAATCCCCGTACATATTTCCATTGATTAAATTATTTATTTTTGCAAACTCTTGCCATGGCGATAGTGCCGGTTTTTACAATTTCCTTAATGCCAATTGGTCGTAACAGTTCGATCACAGCATTAATTTTGGTCGCATTGCCTGTTAGCTCCATAGTGTAACTCTTGGAGCTGACGTCTACAATTTTGCCCCTAAAAATATCGCTTATTCGTAAAACTTCGGCGCGCGTACTAGCTTCAGCGTTTATACGAATCAAAACCATTTCTCTTTCTAGGTGGGCCTGGTCACTTACGTTAGTGACCTTGATTACATCTATAAGTTTATTTAACTGTTTTGTAATCTGTTCAATAATAGCACCGTCACCATTGGAAACTAAGGTTAAGCATGAAATCAATGGTTCCATGGTTTCGGCAACGCTAAGGCTTTCAATGTTAAATCCCCGGCCGCTGAAAAGACCAGTAACTCGTGAAAGAACTCCAGGCTCGTTACGAAGGAGTACGGTTATAGTATGTTTCATTTTATTCCTCTGTAATTTTATCGTACTAAACAAGAAGCATTTCAGTATTAGACTTACCAGCTGGTACCATAGGGTAAACTCCCTCTTCAGGGCTTACCCTGAAATCCATGATTACCACATTGTCAATTTCTAAAGCCTGCTTGATAACATCCTCAACCTCATCTTTGGTTGTGGCTCTTAAACCAACCGCCCCATATGCTTCAGCAAGTTTCACAAAATCTGGTGCTACATCCATAATTGTGGAAGAGTACCTTTTGTCGTAGAAAAGTTCCTGCCATTGCCGAACCATGCCTAGGTGACCATTGTTTAAAATTACGATCTTAACGTTACACTTACTCTGTTTTGCTGTGGCAAGCTCTTGGATATTCATTTGTATTGAACCATCGCCTGCAATATCAATAACCGTTTTGTCAGGGAATGCCATTTGAGCACCAATTGCTGCTGGTAAGCCATATCCCATGGTACCAAGTCCTCCAGATGTAACAAAATGTCGAGGTTTGTTAAATTTATAGAACTGGGCTGCCCACATCTGGTTTTGGCCTACTTCGGTGGTTATTATTGCCTCACCTTTGGTAAGCTTATCGAGCATTTCAATGACATATTGTGGTTTTATTTCTTGTCCATTATCATTGTATTTCATTGGATGTTTTTTTGTCCAATTTTCGACAGTACTGTTCCAAGAAAGGTTATTTTCTTTTACTTCTGCTATTTTCTTTTTACCATTCTGGTCGAGCCAAGTGTTGATTGCTTGCAGCGCCAGTTTGCAATCGGCAACTATTGGTACGTCAACACTTACGTTTTTACTAATAGAAGTCGGATCGATATCTACGTGGATAATTTTAGCATTACTTGCAAATTCATCCAACTTACCGGTTACCCTGTCATCAAACCTAGAGCCAATGGCAATTAGTAGGTCTGTTTCAGCAACTGCCATGTTGGCAGTGTAACTACCATGCATACCAAGCATTCCCATAGATAATTTATGGCGACCAGGGAAAGCCCCTAATCCCATCAAGGTCATGGTAACTGGTATATTTAGTTTTTCAGCAAGCTCAGTTAATTCTTTATCAGCGTCAGATAAAATGACACCACCACCAACATATAAAACTGGTTTTTTTGCTTCAAGCATCATTTTGCAGGCTTTAGCGACTTGACCTTGGTGGGCATTATAGGTTGGCTGATAACTATTTAGACAAATCTCTTTCATCTCTGGATAGTCAATTAGTGCACCAATAATATCTTTTGGTAAATCAACAAGCACAGGGCCTGGACGGCCAGTTTTAGCAATGTGAAAAGCTTCCCTTATTACGGGGATAAGATCTTCAGGCTTGTTTACAAGATAATTATGCTTGGTGCAAGGCCTGGTAATTCCAACAATATCAACCTCTTGGAATGCGTCATTGCCGATGAGTGCCCTTGGGACTTGACCGGTTAAGACAACTATAGGGATAGAGTCAAGATATGCTGTGGCAATACCAGTGACACCGTTTGTAGCGCCTGGACCTGAAGTTAATATTGCAACACCGACTTCACCTGTCACCCTAGCTAACGCATCTGCTGCATGTACAGCTCCTTGCTCGTGGCGTACCAGTACGTGATTAATGTCTTTGCAATCCATCAAGGCGTCGTAAAGCTCAATTACTGCACCGCCAGGATAACCAAAAATAGTCTCAACGCCTTCTTCTTTGAGGCATTCTATAATTGCTCGAGAACCTTTAATTTTACTCATTCATCTATTCCCTAGAGTAGCTGATTAACTTATTTTTAAGAAAAATGCCTATTTTAGCAAATCTTCTCACTTATAGTTTTAAATTATATTAAGTCGAATTTTAAATTATATAGCCATGTAGACACTCTGTCAACAATAGAGAAATAGCAAAAACAATGATTTCACTCCCTGTGGTTGATAATTCGATAAAAAAGACTCTTGACAATAGACTTAATCGACGTTTTAATGTCTTTTGCAGTTAATGATGATAATAATTTGAAAGTGCAACAATATAATTAAATAGGTAAATATTATGAAATGTTTTTCTCTACTCCTAGGATTGCTCTGTCTCTTACTGACTACTCCTGCGGACCGTGGAGAAGACTTTTGACGTGTGCACGTTATAAGTTTACTAAGGGGCCGCAGATTGAATCTGCGGCCCCTTTTTTTTTGTAAAATCGGTAATTAAGGTTAATTGTAATTCATTTAATAATGGTAATTTATTTTTGCAAACTATAAATATTAACACAACTAGGAGATAATTTTAATGATGTCAATTCAGAAATACCAAGCATACCCAGTGGTTGACTTAGAAGATCGCACATGGCCTAGTAAAAAAATAGAGATTGCACCAGATTGGTGTAGTGTAGATTTAAGAGATGGAAATCAGGCTCTTATACAGCCCATGAGCATTGAGCAAAAGATTTTGATGTTTAAAATGCTTGTAGATATGGGTTTTAAAGAAATCGAAATAGGGTTTCCTTCTGCGGCCGAAGTTGAATTTCAGTTTTGCAGAGCACTAATTGAAGATAATCACATTCCGGACGATGTAACCATTCAAGTGCTAACTCAAGCGAGAAAGC
The DNA here is from genome assembly GCA_051531995.1 of Desulfotalea sp. Classification (GTDB taxonomy): domain Bacteria; phylum Desulfobacterota; class Desulfobulbia; order Desulfobulbales; family Desulfocapsaceae; genus Desulfotalea. Next base: position 42,375 of record JAOPTU010000001.1, on the reverse strand, counting down.
ATCTAATTGAAAAAACATATGAGGCTCTAGAGGGATGTAATAAGGCAATTATTCATCTTTATAATTCTACCTCAACGTTGCAGAGAAGAGTTGTATTTAAAAAGAATAAAGAAGAAATCATAGGTTTAGCGGTAGCGGCAGCAGAGTTGGTCTTAGCCGAGTCAAAAGAACATCCAGAAACAGATTTCAGATTTGAATATTCCCCAGAAAGTTTCACTGGAACAGAGCTTGATTATGCCTTAGAGATTTGCGAAGCGGTTATTGGTGTTTTTAAACCAACACCTGAGAATAAATTAATCGTCAATTTGCCTGCGACCGTTGAAATGTCCACCCCAAATATTTACGCAGATCAAATTGAATGGTTTTGCCGCAATGTTTCTTGTCGTGATTCAGTTTCCATTAGTTTACATGCCCACAATGATAGAGGTTGTGCCGTTGCAGCTACCGAACTTGGTATGATGGCGGGTGGCGATCGTGTAGAAGGAACTTTATTTGGTAATGGTGAAAGGACAGGTAATGTAGATTTAGTGACTCTTGGTTTAAATTTATTTACCCAGGGCGTGGATCCTCATCTAGATTTCTCTAATATAAATAATCTTATAGAAATATATGAGAAAGTAACAAATCTTGAGGTGCATGCTCGCCATCCTTACGCCGGTGAGCTTGTTTATACTGCTTTTTCTGGTTCGCATCAGGATGCGATAAATAAGGGAATGAATATGTATAGCGATGGGGATGATATTTTGTGGGCTGTGCCTTATCTTCCCATCGACCCTAATGATGTTGGTAGAAGTTATGAGTCGATTATTCGAATTAATAGCCAGTCAGGTAAGGGTGGCGTTGCTTATATCATGAAGCAAGAGTATGGATATAACCTGCCAAAAGATATGCATCCAAGTTTTGGTAACCTGGTACAAAAGGTTACCGATCGAGAAGGGCGTGAGTTGAAATATGTTGAGATCATGGATGCGTTTAAAGATGAATATCTTGATCGAATCAAGCCATATAAGTTACAAGAGTTTAATGTTGTAAAGCGTCATGTTGACTCTGAAACACAATCTTCAGTTGCAGAGGTTGTGGCAACTATCTTGGTAAATGGAGAAGAAAAGAAAATTCTTGCCGATGGTAATGGTCCTTTGGATGCCTTCTGTGCCGCGATTAATACAATTTTGGACGCACCTTTTCACCTCCATAGTTACCATGAGCATGCCCTAGAAGGTGGCTCCAGTGCTCAAGCTGCATCTTATATCGAAATAGCTTTTGATGAAGATGGCAGAAGATTTTGGGGTGTAGGTGTTGATACCGATATTATTATTTCTTCAATTAAGGCGATTGTTAGTTGCTTGAATAGGTCTGCCTCTGTATAAAGTGTTTTGAAAAGTTAGATTTTTTAGCTCACCTTGATGCATGAGCTAAGTTTTGATAGGAACCTGTGAGATAGATGATCTTGCAGGTTCCTAAATATTTTGGAGAAAGTAAAATGTCAGTTGAAAGTGAAGTGTTACAACGTAGTGAATCTAAATGTGAACTGTGTAATTCACCAGAGAATTTATCAGTCATTGAGGTTGGGCCTGAATCTGATGGCAGTGCAGAACAAGCAATTTGTATCTGCGACTTTTGTAAAGAGCAGATACAAATTGAAAATGGTAATGTTAACCATTGGCGCTGCCTAAATGATACCATGTGGAGTCAAGTGCCAGCAGTGCAGGTGAGCGTTTGGCGTATCTTGTCTGGAATAAAAGGTGAAGCATGGCCACAAGATTTATTAGAAATGCTTTATTTAGAAGATGATGTCATAGCATGGGCGAAAGCTGGCATTGTAGAAAAAGTTGACACTGTGTGTCATCTCGATAGCAATGGTGTTGCGCTTGCCCAGGGTGATGCGGTTACTCTAATTAAAGATCTTAATGTGAAAGGTGCTGGATTCACAGCCAAACGAGGAACTACTGTTCGAAATATTTCTTTAGTTGAGGATAATGCCGAGCATATCGAAGGCCGAGTAGATGGACAAAGAATTGTGATACTGACAAAGTTTGTTAAAAAAGTGGGCTAGCCTTTAAGCTTGTTTACTTTGTTATCTTAAAAGCCTCGCAACAGATTTTCTCTGTTGCGAGGCTTTTTTTATGGTCTGGAACCTTAAGCTTCGTCAAATAAACTAGCCAGAGGACATATCATCAGAGATGTTAACATGCCGATGGTTCCTGCCTCAGGAGATGACAGTCCAGCAAGGTAAAGTCCAAGACACATTGATAATCCAGTTATTATGGCGGCGATGGCACCGCATTTGTTTACTCTTTTCGAGAACAATCCCCAGACAAAAGGGCCTAGGAAAATAGAGCCGATGGCTCCCCAGCTAATACCAAAAATAGAGACAATTGAAGCAGGTGGATTCATGGCAATTAATGCGGAAATAAATATAAACAACAGGCTACCAATGCGAAGATGTTTGGTTAGTTCTTTGTCACTACATTTTTCCTTCTTTATAAATCCATGCCAAAAATCTTTTACTATGGATGAACTTGAAACAAGGATAAGGCTTGCTAAGGTTGACATGGAAGCGGACAATAAAAGCAGTAGGATGACTACTAGTAAGTAATCAGGAATTATAGTGTTTAGTAATTCTGGCATCAAAAGATCAACGATTGGTTTCCCAGAATCTGTAAATACTGTTGGTGTGTTTTCCGGTGAGATGAAAACTCTACTTGTCGCCCCCATGAAATAGGCAACGCAACCAACTAATAAGGAAAATAAAGTGGATGCAAACATGCCAATTTTAATGGTGTTTTTATCTTTAACCGCATAAAACTTTTGCACTAATTGCGGCATGGCAAATGGGGCAACACTTGTTAGAAAGATGAGGCAAAATAGTTTCCATGCACCAGGAGGCCCTATGGGTTCTGTTAATTTGGGGTCAATTGCAGAAAGCTTTGTCGTGATATTCTCGAAGCCACCACCATTTTTCACAGTAAAGTATGCCATGATAATGACGCCAACGATCATAATTACACCAAAAACGACATCAATAATAACCATTGATTTATATCCACCTAGAACTAGGTAGATGGATGTGAATATGGCGATGAAAATCACAATATATTCATATTTTAAACCAAGTTGAGCAAAAGATGTCTCAAAAAGACAGGACAAGCCAATGAAAACCGCAGCCGAGTAAGGTATGAGGAAAATAAAAATTGCCACAGAGCCAAAGATTCTTAAAAATTGGGAGTCATATCTCTTTTCTAGAAACTCGTTCATATTGGTTGCCCCAAGTTCCATAGCAACCTTTTTGACTTTCCAGCCCATTAAAGCCCAAACCATGGCAACGCCTATCAGAGCATTGCAAATACCAATCCAGATTCCAGAATAGCCAAAGAACCAACCAATTTTCCCAGCAAAGCCGATAAAGACAACTGCTGAAAAATATGCTGTAGCATATGAAAAAGCGGTCATGAAAGGGCCAACGTTACCGCCACCTAATAAAAAATCTTTAGATGATTTTGTTTTTCTGAACCCTATGATACCGATACTAATAATCACAAGACTGTAGATCAAAATTGCTGCTACCTTAAAAAACATGATGTCCTCGTTGGAAAATCTATCGTTATGGGAGAATGACTTATAGGGTAGAATGGGCGTACCCTTTGCAACGCTTTCGCATATTATTTAGTCATTGAATTATTTATAGTTATGGAAAAGTAATTGAGGTGGGTGATTTATTGAGTTTAAATACTGAGGATGAAAGCATAATTGATTGCTTTCATCCTTAGAAAAGTTTCTATCCTTTCAGGTGTTTTAATACGATATTGAGCATTCGTCGAACTGGCTCAGCCGCACCCCAAAGCAACTGGTCACCTACAGTGAAAGCGGTAATATACTTAGGGCCAATATTTAATTTTCTTACACGCCCGATAGGTACCGTTAGAGTTCCAGAGGCTTTTACTGGTGAAAGTTCTTTACTGGTGATTTCTCTTTCATTAGGGATCAATTTAACCCATTCATTGTGGGAAGAGATAATTTTTTCGATTTCTTCAATCGGCAAATCTTTTTTGAGCTTGATGGTGAAGGCTTGGCTGTGGCAACGCATAGATCCAATCCTTACGCATTGACCATCGATGGGGATCATGTTGCCAGCACCTTCGCTATTGCCCATTATTTTATTGGTTTCAGAAATACCTTTCCATTCTTCCTTTGTTTGACCATTTTCTACAGGAACATCAATCCATGGAATAAGTGATGCTGCAAGTGGTACACCCCAGTTGTCCATAGGCAGGGTACCATCATTTAATTTGGCGGTGATCTTTTTGTCAATATCAAGAATGGCTGAAGAAGGATCATCAAGAAGGTCTTTTACTTCCGCTTCTATCTCACCCATTTGACTAATCAGCTCACGCATATGTTTTGCACCAGAGCCACTTGCCGCCTGGTAGGTCATAGAGCTAATCCACTCGATGAGATCGTTCTCAAAAAGTCCGCCTAGAGCCATCAACATCAGCGAAACGGTACAGTTACCCCCGACATAATTTTTAACACCACTTTTTAGGCCTTCATCAATAACATTTCTATTAACAGGATCAAGGACAATAATAGCGTCATCCTTCATGCGTAGAGTAGAGGCTGCATCGATCCAGTAACCGTCCCATCTGGCTCTTAGTTCCTCGTAAACTGCGGTTGTATATCCACCACCTTGACATGATAAAATGATGTCCATTTCGGCAAGTTTATCAAGGTTCTTTGCATCTTCAAGAGGTTTAGCACCTTGGCCTATATCTGGCCCTGCTTGCCCAGCTTGGGAGGTGGTGAAGAATACTGCTTCGTAATCACCAAAATCATTTTCTGACTTCATTCTTTCCATGAGGACAGATCCAACCATGCCACGCCATCCGATAAACCCGACTTTTTTCATTTTAAGCTCCTTATATTAGGTGGATAAACCCTATTTGTTAGTTTTTTGCGACGAATTTTGATTATGTCATAAATTTCTTCAAATTGCACCTGTAAAAAACAATCATCTCTTAGCTCCTGTGTTTTTGCTTTTTATGGATGTAATTTGTTTAAATAAAAGAATAAAGAGCGCTCAGTGTCTAGTTATAATCGCCTGCATATTAAAAAACCCAAACCAGCCCCTGAAGCCATAATCATGAAGTCTGCGAAGTTACCGATCCCAGTTTTGAAAAAGTATAAATCGAAGGCGATGAAATCAATAACGCCGCTATGTATAAGTCTGTCAAACAAGTTGGAGCAGCCACCAGCCAGGATTACTCCAGCCAGGATTATTCTTGGTTGTTCAATATATTCTTTAGTTAATAGGTAAAATATCGAGATAATTATCAAGAAAGCCACTACAAAAATTAATAGGAAAGTTCTTGTGGTGGGAGGTGCATTAGTAAGAATACCAAGAAATCCGTAGGGGTTCTCGATATATGATAAACTGATGAAACCTCCTGCAAACACATAGTCAGCCCCGTTTGATAAAAACTTAATAGCCAGGTATTTACTGACTTGGTCAACTAAGAAAACCAGACTAAATACTAGTGAAAACAAGGTAATTCTTTTTTGGAAAACTTCTCTTTTCATCTTATGCCTGTTGCTCAAGGATTTTTATGTTGTATTGTTACGCTGGAGGTATCCCTTTTGCGTGGCAACTTACAGAGAAGGGATAATTTAAAACTAATAATAACATTTACATAATATTTACGCCTATGGCTACTCCATTTAAACTTGTTTCAAAATACAGCCCAGCAGGAGATCAACCCAAGGCAATTACACAATTGGTAGAAGGTCTAAAGCGTGGTGATAAAAGCCAAGTGCTTTTAGGGGTAACTGGTTCAGGAAAAACCTTTACCATTGCTAATACAATTGCGGAGTTACAGCGACCAGCTTTAATTATAGCGCCTAATAAAACTCTTGCTGCCCAGCTTTTTTCAGAAATGAAAGAAATTTTCCCCGAAAATGCGGTTGAGTATTTTGTTTCTTATTATGACTACTATCAACCTGAAGCTTATATCCCTGCCTCTGATAGTTATATAGAAAAAGATTCTGCGATTAACGATGCAATAGATAAAATGCGTCACTCCGCCACTCGTTCTCTTTTAACTAGGCGAGATGTTATCATAGTTGCCTCTGTCTCCTGCATATATGGTCTTGGTTCTCCCGAAGAATATAAGAATATGCATCTTTTGGTGAAGGTCGATTGTGATTATGCCATGGAAGATGTACAGCGTAGACTTGTTTTTATGCAATACGAGAGAAATGACACCTCTTTTTTCAGGGGAACGTTTCGAGTCCGTGGCGATGTTCTCGATATTTTTCCCGTTCATGAGGAAGACCGTGCTATTCGTTTAGAGTTCTTTGGTGATACTATCGAGCGTATTGGCATTATTGATCCTCTTCGAGGGAAAATTATTGAAGAACTGCCAGAGTACACAATCTTTCCAGGTAGTCACTTTGTTACCTCTAAAGATCGTCTGCAAGTAGCCACCGAGGAAATTAAAAAAGAGTTGGTTGAAAGGCTAGATTATTTTCATCAGGAGAACCGACTAGTTGAGGCGCAACGTTTGGATCAAAGGACAATGTTTGATCTAGAAATGATAAATGAACTTGGTTATTGCAGTGGAATAGAGAACTATAGTCGTCACTTAACAGGGAAACCAGTAGGTGCTGCTCCTCCTAATTTACTGGATTATTTCGATGAAGACTTTTTACTTTTTATAGATGAGAGCCACGTCGGAATAGGGCAGTTGAATGGTATGTATAACGGAGACAGATCTCGTAAGAAGACTTTGGTGAAGTTTGGTTTTCGGTTGCCTTCGGCTCTTGACAATAGACCACTACAGTTTGAAGAATTCACTAAACGTGTAAACCAGGTGGTTTATGTTTCGGCAACTCCTGGAGCTTATGAGCTAGAGCAATCCGCTGGCGTTGTGGTTGAGCAGGTTATTAGGCCAACGGGACTTTTAGATCCGATAGTGGAAGTAAGACCGGCAAAAGACCAGGTTGATGATCTGCTTGATGAAATACGTATTCGAGCAGCAAAAGAAGAAGGAGTTCTGGTAACGACTTTAACCAAGAGGATGTCAGAGGATTTAACTGATTACTATGAGCAACTTGGGGTTCGAGTTCGTTATTTACATTCCGATATTAAAACAATTCAGCGTACCGAGTTGATTCATAGTTTGCGAAAAGGCGAGTATGATGTACTGGTGGGAATTAATCTTTTGCGTGAAGGTTTGGATATCCCCGAGGTCACCCTTGTCGCAATTTTAGATGCTGATAAGGAAGGTTTTTTACGCTCGGAAAGATCTCTGGTGCAGACCTGTGGTAGAGCTGCTCGAAATGTAAATGGCAAAGTTATTATGTATGGTGACAATATAACCAAGTCCATGGCTTATACAATTTCGGAAACAGAACGAAGGCGTAAAATACAGGAGGAGCATAATATTAAACATGGTATTGTGCCCAAAACTATCATTTCAGATATCAAGGATAGTTTGCAACAACACTTGAAAAATAGTGGGTATATGGCAGATGATTATTCTCAATCTGGTTCCATGGTTGCCGAAAATGAAACTATTTACACAAGTGTTGTGGACCTTGAAAGAGATATTAAAAAGTTAGAAAAAGATATGCTAGAGGCTGCTGCTGATCTTGCTTTTGAGGAAGCTGCAAACATCAGGGATCGGATTAAGGCATTGAGAATGTTGGAACTACATATGTAGACTTTGTTGCTCTTTTGTCATCTCTACGTAGATAGGAATTTATCGACAATTATCTAGGACTTGTAGTGCCATTGATATTTACTTAATAGGATTAAGTGTGGAAAAACAGTAAACACATCTTTTTGTATATTTAATGGAGTTCTCTGTTATCTGCCTGATCTTTCGTGTCTTGGTGAACTTGTCAACATCAATTCTGATAAAATCGCATAACGTTTAACTTGTCAATATCAAGTAATCCGATGTTGACAAGTTGATATTGGTGTTATTTAAACTATAGCACCAGGGAAGAAGTGATATCCTTTTTCTAGACGGTTATTTTAGAATCATATTATTAATTTATAGGAAATTTTTAGTGGAAATCTCTTGGTAAACATCTTTAGTTAAGGGTAGTGGTAGGTAAATAAAACAAGCAGTAGTTTCAAAAAATAAACAAGGTGTGCAGTGAAAAAAATAACTGAAAAAATATTAAAAGTTGTAATTCCTAGACTAGTTTACTGGTTAATGATGCTTTGGTTTTCCACTTTGCGTATTAAAGTACATGGGGCAGAAAATAGGGTCGATTCAACAGGAGAAGATCGCCGAGTCGTGGCCGCATTCTGGCATTATTCTATTTTTCTGGTTTTATATATGGCCCGAAAAGATTCAGTAGCAGTAATGGTAAGTTCCAGCAAAGACGGTGACTACCTGGCAAAGGTCGCAGAACTGTTTGGTTATATCCCAGTTCGTGGCTCTAGTAATAGAGGTGGCCTCAGTGCTTTAAAAGATATGTTGAGGCAGGTGAAGAAAGGATATAATGCGGGTGTCGTTAGTGATGGCTCACAGGGACCTCCATTAAAGGTGCAAACGGGAACTGTCTACTTAGCATCAAAAACTGGCAATCCAATTTTGCCCATTGCCTGGTCAGCATCAAAATATAAAGTAATAGGCTCATGGGATAGAACAGTTCTCCCTCTACCATTTTCCAAGGTGGACTTCTTTTGGGGAGATATTTTTAAGGTTCCACAAGGTTTAGGCAGTAAGGAAATTGAGGAGTATAGAGAGAAGTTTGAGGTAGAATTAGTTGGCTTATATAAAAAGGCTTGGGCTATACAAGGTAAAGATACACATTAGGACTTAGTAGCTCACATAGTTTTAAGGCTACCTTTTAAAATTGCTATTTTGCCCAACTTCTTCGTTGGACTTAAAATTTTATCCTCGGGATATAGCTTATATGCCTGTGGTGAAATTTTTCGTCCGCCTCGAATTTGAACGAATTTTCTAATTATTCAAGGTACCCTTAATTGTTTAATATTTACAAATTAATAAAATACTACTGGTTTGACGATGAAAAGTACGAAGGCGTTTGTGGTGACAGGGTTATCAGGTGGTTCTGGGAAAAGTGTCGTTTCTGTGGGTTTAGCGGCTTATTTTACTCGCAAGGGTAGGAGTGTTGTTCCCTTCAAGAAAGGGCCAGATTATATCGATGCGGGCTGGTTGCAAGAGGCAGCTGGTTCTTCATGCTATAATCTTGATCCATATTTGATGACTGAGCAGGATGTGCAGGATTCTTTTTATTCTCGTTGTCAAAATGGCGAAGTGGCAGTGGTCGAGGGTAATCGAGGACTGTATGATGGGGTTAATGTTGATGGCGGTTTCTCTACCGCTGAGTTGGCAATTAACCTAAATCTTCCCGTTGTTTTAGTTGTCAATTGCTCCAAAACAACCCGTACCATTGCTGCCCTTGTTTTGGGTTGCAAGCTGTTTGATGAACGGATCAATATCAAGGGTGTAATCCTTAATCAAATAGCCACAAAACGACAGAAGAAACTAGTTAGTGAAGCAGTTGAAAAATATACGGGTATTCCTATCCTTGGTTGTATTCCCCGAACAAAAAAAGAAGTTTTTCCCATGCGTCATCTGGGTATGGTTCCTCACCAAGAATATCAAAATAGTGATGAAGCGGTTAGCTTTTTGGCGGACCTTGTTGAAGAACATTTAGATATGGATTTGCTTGAAGAAATTATGGTTGATATTCCCCATTCGGAAAAGGCATTAACCCAAACTAAATCTGCAAAACCTAAAATTAAAATCGGTGTTATTCGTGATGCTGCTTTTCAATTTTACTACTCGGAAAACCTAGAGGCTTTAGAGGCTGGTGGGGCGGAGCTTGTTTATTTAGATGCCATTAAGGATAAATGTATACCTAAATTAGATGGACTTTATATTGGTGGTGGGTTTCCAGAAACTGGAGCTGAGTTATTAGCTGCAAATAAAACCTTTCTTAAGTCTATAAAAGATGGCGCTGATGCAGGACTACCAATTTATGCTGAGTGCGGCGGGTTAATGTATCTTGGAGAAGTTTTAGAAATTGGTGGGAAAGAATATAATTTTACAGGGGTTTTCCCTGTCAGGTTTGGTATGTCGGCAAAACCGCAGGCTCACGGATATTCGATTTTTAACACTGAACTAGAAAACCCATATTATCCTGTTGGTTGTAAAATTAAAGGGCACGAATTCAGGTATTCTAAAGTTTTATCCTGGAGTGGTAATACAAAAGATCTTTGTGTAAAAGTAGAAAGAGGGACTGGTTTCATGGACGGCCGAGATGGTCTGGTTTATAAAAATGTACTTGCCATGTACACCCATGTTCATGCCGAAGGAAGTCCTGAGTGGAGTGAAGGATTTTTGAAAAAATGCTACGAGCGTAAATCTTGAGCTTGAAATTATTTTGTGTAACTGGCCTCATCACAAGTAAGGTATAAGTTGTTCTTTAAACTCTGTCACCAAACTCTGATACTTCTCCTCATTCAAAAAACTGTCTACAATTCGGTGAATGAGGTTTTTCGATAGACTATTATTGAGAATAGCTACATTCATTACCCAAGCGTCTGTGGTATTAACACTCTGCTTAACTGTATTTCGGAGATATGTCGAGGCTGGTAATCCAGGTAACTCAAGATAACTTAAGGGCTTGAGTTTCACAAAACTATCACTTTGCTATTGTGACGGTATTAACCCCAGATGACAGCCTCTTAGGGGCATGCTGATTGTTGAGGTTTCAAATAAGTGATTATCCAGGATCGCTTATTCTCGCATTTACCAAAGTCTTTATCGCTAAATGGATTCACCTCCGAATGTCAGGCTTATTCAACTATTGGGCTAACCTTTTTTGGGCTTGGGTAATTTCATCACGTCTTTTGGAACAATCTTTGTACCTAGCATCCAGAATTTCCATTGCTTTTTCTTTTTTTAGGATTGGTAAAGACATATCGTTATTATTCTCTGGATCAAGGAGGTAAAGGTAGCGATCTAGGTACAGATCACAGTGGACAATTCTATTTCTTTCTTCTTCATTAATGAAAGCTTTTTCAAGACACATTTCATCAATCCCCTGCAAGATCAATTCATGATCCTCATGCTCTTGTTGTGTAAATTTCTCACCCTTTTTTCGTTTCACTTTCTGCCAATCTGAATACTTTGCCATGGCTTCACCACAAAACAGTTCTGCATCTTTTGTATGATAAAAATAAAACATTAAAGGTCGAAGCTCCGTTGCAAACACTGACTCGACACTGCTTCTTTGGTAAGACATGTCCCAGCCTGGCCCAACTTTTCTTGATTTACGCTTGAAAAAAAGATACTGCTCTTGAGGCATCTCTTTTTTACATACATCGGAGATAAAATATTTACCTGTAGAACCTCTCACAGAGAATACAATTGTTTGATATGCTTTTTCCCCGTAGCTTTTTTTCCCGAGATTAACAAGCGAATTAACAGCTGGATCAGTAGACATTATATTTTGATACTCTTCTTTCATTCTTCTAATAATTGAATGATCACAGGTGAATTCACCTCTGCTTGGGAGTGATAAAGCAATATCTTGTAACACTCCAAGGGTTGTTAATTGCATAATACTGGCTAGATATTTTTCATCCTCCCATATTGCTTCGCTTAGTCCTTCATTTTTCCAGTCTATTTTAACCTGATCAAGCCAGCTTAATAACTCGATAAGTCTTCCACTAGCAAGCTTGTTAGTCCTTACTCTCTCTCCACTTTTAATATACCGCCCAAAAGTAAAGCCATTAAATGTTGAATAATAAAATGCTAGAAATGGAAAATCAAAAAGAGACTTGCGATAGATATCCTTGTCACCAATTGTTCTAGTCTGGGTGTTTTTCATAGTATTATAGAATTCTTCAACAAAACCAGCCATTTTAGGAGATGGTCTTTTTGATATAACACCATAGGGGCGTTTTATTCTTTGTGCATAGGGATGAAGAAACCAGGATCCGTACCAGACATATATTTCACCATCATCATATGGCAGATAACGCTTACCAATGTGATAAATTGATTTATGAAGAAGTATATAGGGAACTAGTATCGGATTTTCGGGGTGAAGTACCATCCCTAAAACTTTTCTGGTTTTAGCAACAACTTGTCCTGCAATCCAATATTCCTTAGCTTTATAGTGAAGATTGTCATCCCCAAGGTATTTGATACGTTCAAACAAATAAATGCCCATATTTATGGTTAAAAAAAAGATGAACAATTTGATTAGCCACTTTTTATTCCACGCTTTACCTTTAGGAGGTATGGGACGTATTTTTTCATCTATCTTGAAATCTGGATTTCCCCTTTCTCCATTCCTTACTTGTAGGCTAAAAAGAAAAAGATTTAATTTATAAGCACCATAACGAGATTTAATCCATAACCAATATATAGCTTTAAGCAAGAATGCAGTTAAAGCTGAACAGACAACAACAAAAAACAAACCTACAAAAATATGAAAACCACCTATGTGCATTTAATTGCCTCATATTGAGATGAGTTGAAGTAATATTAAAGAACAAAATAACATTCTTTCAAATTTAGAAAAATTGTAGAGCTGAATATTTTTTGTGCACACCATGTCTAACGCACAAGTGCACCATCGTCAATCAATGTTTCCAGTCAATCAATCGAATTTCACCAATAAGTGTTTTGATTAGCTAAAACCATCAAGCGGTTGATTATGCGTTTATTACCTTAAGGTGTGCAATTATCATACGAATTCAGGAGTATTAATGTCGGAAAAGAGTAATTATCCGATATTTGCACCTGGGTAGAACCCAATTAATGGGTAGTTACATAGAATAATTCACAAGCTCTATAATTCTGCCCTCACGGATTCAGGCAAAATTATAGCCTCGCAAAAGACTCTCCTGTCTGACAGAAAAATCTTCCGATGCTTCTGGATTATTTCGCTTAAAAGTGTGTTTTGTTGAAAAATCTGATACCATTTAATTAGCATCAAAAAATAAATGCCTAGATGTAACGCATACTCAACTAGTTGGTTGAGTCTTAAGTGTCATTAGCCGCGAAAGTAGGAGGTAGTCATGATTGATAGTGTCGGAACAACTTCACAGGATAGTTTTAAAGTAAAGGCTCGGCAATTATTAGAAGGAGCCGTACTGAAACAGCAAAAACAATTAAATAGCGCTGATAAATATACTGACAGCGTGAGTCTTGGCAATAAGTCTGTTGATGATGCCACCTACAGTGCCCCTGCTTCTGCTCCTGCCACTGTTTCTGACGTTGAATTAGGACTTGACTTTAGGATGTTGCGGGAGCTTTTGGCAACGAACCTAAAAGAACAGGGAGTTGCCATCCAATTTTCCACAGGTGAAATTGAAATTGACATTGAGACTATAACTCAAGAAGAGGCGACTGAACTTGTTTCAGATGAAGGTTATTTTGGAGTAGAAAACACTGCTCAGAGGATGTTTGATTTTGCGGTAAAAGTTGCAGGCGATGATCCAACACGTCTTGATGCGATTGTTACAGGTATGAGAGACGGCTTTGCTCAGGCCGAGGAAGCTTGGGGAGGTACCTTGCCTGACATCTCTTATGAAACACGAGATGCTATCGAAACGAAGCTTAAAGAGTGGAGCGGTCAGGATGTAGAATTACAAAATATTAATGATGATCAGAAAATTTAAAAAATAGAGTCTGTAAATTAATCTGTGTAACTATTTATCTTTGCTTTGCATCTCTCCATGTGCAAATACCGTATAAGAGTAACTTCAAGATATTATTATTTATCTCAAGTTCTTTGGTAAGAATTTGAGGTAATTGTAGCCTAAACTTTTTTGAGAAAAGCCCAAAGGCTAATATGTTTTTAAGAGTTCACTTTTGTTTTCAATAAGCTAATACGATCCTCATAATTATCCAGCTTATCTTTTTGTGATTTGATTATCTTATTGGCAGCGTAATTTTTCTATCCTAGAATTGTACATAAACCTTGCAGGCCTTTTTAGAGTTCGCATCAATGGGTTATTCTTTCACTTTTGAGAGAGTGTCATAAATCATACATTGACCGGCACATAAAAAACGATCAATAAAAGTAATATTTTGTGTTCATTGATTTTAACTTTCTGATGGTAATGTTAAATGTGTGAGAAATATTCTGAAGGCTAATTTCTCTCTTTTACTTTGATGACGCTTACTCGGAGCTTATAATAAAATCACTGACGGAGTTTGTGAACCCATGAAAATATCGATAAATATATTCCCACTTCTGGTTGCAGCTATACTACTGAGCTCTACTGTTGTGCTATATCCTTATCCCGCCTGGTCAAAATCTGCACAATCTTTTTCCGACCTATATGAACCTTCTGGTGTCACATATTTAGCCGATGGCAGGGTTATCATTGTTGAAGATGAAGGTGCCAAACCTCTTAGGGTTTTTTCATTTATTACTAACAATGGTGAATTGGCCTTATCATCAGAAGCAGTTAAAGGAGGGGAAATAAAAGTTGATGACCTTGAGGGTGTCACAGAAGGGAAAAATGGTGAAGTTTTTCTCATTACTTCGCATTCAACATCGAAGAAAGGAAAACGAAAAAAGATTCGGGAACAGATAATTAAACTAACAATCGACCCTAAGCAGATATCCAACATTCAAACATTTGCTCACCTTCGTCCCCTTATACAGAAGCACCTTAAAGATTCACTGAAAATGAAGGATCATGAACTTGAAGAAATTAATATTGAGGGTATGACCTTTGATGCGAGTAAAGAAATATTGCTTATTGGTCTCCGGTCTCCAATCAATAATAATGAAGCCCTTGTACTTTCTCTTCTCAATCCCTACGACCTTTTTAGAAAAAACCAAAATCCTGTTTTCGATGATGAAATAATACATCTAGATCTGGAAGGAGCCGGCATTCGTTCTATATCGTATGACAAGAGGCATACTCGTTTCTTAATTGCAGGAGAAGCTAAAAATAAAAAGGGCAAGCTTCGCTCACGGATATGGTCTTGGAGTGGATTACAAAAAGACAAGCCCGTGAGAGTTGATATCCCGAAAATTAAAGGTGTGAAAAATATTGAAGGAATAACAATAATCGATCATGAAGGTTCATCTTATTTGCTATTTGTTTGTGATAACGGGAATAGAAAAAAAGATGAGGGCGGTCGGTATGGATTTATTGATGTCAAAAATCTTTAATCTTTTTCTAGGGTATATAACTGCCTAGAGTCATTTGTCATCATTTCATAGCTAAAGTTATGCTCTTTGTATGGTGTCTGAGTTGTAAAAGTATTTGAGCGAATGACTGAAATGTTATGAGAGCCAGTAAACTATGTGCAGGGGATTGATTAAAACCCATACAGACATCAATTTTGTCTAGGTATGGGCTTTTTTATTTTTAGTTGGTGGTTGCGGAGCCAAGAACCTTAAGTTCAATTGCTTTTTTCTTTTCATCGGTTGGTTCTGGCTCAATCCAAGTAATAAAAGATTCGGTTACTCTTACAAATGCTCCCTGGTCTTCCTTGCACTTATCACAAATACTAGTTGAACCATCTCTGTAGATAATAACTTTAGATGCAGGCTCGCCGTCTTTATCAACAGCCGCCATTTTTCTACATCCACACTCTATTCTAATTATAACTACGCCAATGGCATCTGGGCTTCCTTCAAGTATGCCCTCTACCATCGCACGCTCTCGCTTCTCTGTTTTTGCTTTTTTCTTTTTCTCAGGTGCTGTTCGCTTTGCCATAATATTTATTATCGTAGGTTATATTTTATGTTTAGACTTCCTTAGTGGATTGCATTTCAAACAAGCCATATTTTTAATCGAATTTATCCATAACATAAGTTAGCAAAAATCTCACTTTAAAGACAAGAGATCTCAATATATATGGTTGGATTATTTGCTATAACCCCAATTTAAATGAGGAATTATGAAATTTTCGGTTTATCACCCTACCTTTTTTCTTGACAAAAATATTGGTGTCGGATAATGGATAAGCAAAGCGCGAGAGCGTAGCTAGTTCGACGGGATCGATCCTGTCTTTAAACTCATTTCACGGAGGCATAAAAAATGTTTGAAGTTGAAGTAGATAAAGAAAAATGTAGTGGTGATGAAGAATGTGTAGCAGCATGTCCAGCACAAGTTTTCGAGATGGAAGACGGAAAAGCTGCTGTTGTTGAGCCAGATGAATGCCTAGGTTGTGAGACCTGTGTTGAGGTTTGTCCTGAAGACGCAATTACTATTACCGAGATGTAATTCAGTTATAGTATGGTTTTCAAGCCCATCTTCCTTTTGGGAGATGGGCTTATTTTGTTTATGGGTTCTGAGAAAATAATGATCAAAATTTGAAATGAGTCAATCCTTTAAATATCGTTACAAGCCTGGGGTTCCTAAGGGAGTACATCTGTTTTTTGCAGGTATGCTTTGGACTATTGCGGGCTTTTTGTTACTTTTTCGTGGTTGGCATTATATCTGGCCAGATTTCTTTTTCTTTGGCA
The DNA here is from genome assembly GCA_051531995.1 of Desulfotalea sp. Taxonomy (GTDB): domain Bacteria; phylum Desulfobacterota; class Desulfobulbia; order Desulfobulbales; family Desulfocapsaceae; genus Desulfotalea. The sequence continues at coordinate 25,887 of JAOPTU010000001.1, read as the reverse complement.
TAATTGCAGTTGTTTTGGGTTTTCTAAAATCTAAGTTTATTCTAGATAAGACTGCTAGAAAGAGTGTTTATAGAATAGAAAAATTTTCGGATAGTACCTGTCTCGGAGCTGTGTATTCTAAGTGGTCTTGGCTATTAGTATTTTTAATGAGTTTTTTAGGTGTACTTTTACGAATGTCCCCCATTGCTAAAGAGTATCTAGGCCTTTTTTGTTGTACCATCGGTGTTGCATTACTTTGGTCTAGCAGGTTTGGTTGGAAAGCTTGGTGGAAGAATATGGGTAATGAAAAAGAGTAAACTAAACGAGGACGCAGATGTCGAACAAGTCTTTTAATAATGTGATCGTCAGCCGTACAGCTTTGCAGGAAAATTATAATACTCTTAAAAACAAGCTGGGCACCAACCGATCAATGCTTGCGATGATCAAGGCAGATGCCTATGGTCATGGCGCGGTAGAAGTTGCCAGATCTCTGGCAAAAGTGGGTTGTAATATTTTTGGGGTAGGTGAGGTTCGAGAAGCCATAATCCTGCGTGAAGCCGAAATTACAGGAGAGATTTTTGTAATGATGGGCTTTGAGCATGAGGATGCCAAATTATTCTTTGACCATAGTTTAACTCCGGTTATCTTTTCATGGGCTGATCTTGTGGTGCTGTCTAGTGTAGCCGAGCAACTTAGTCGAAATATATCAATCCACCTAAAAGTTGATACAGGAATGGGTAGGCTGGGTTTTAGGGTGGAAGAATTAATAGAGATTGCAAAAAAGGCTAACCAGTTGCCAGGGATTACAGTTGCAGGTATGGTAAGTCACTTTCCTGAGGCTGATACTCCCGAAGCTGTTTCTAATATGCAGGCGATTAATTTGTTTTCCAATCTTGCCCTTAAACTAAAGGCCGAGTTTTCAGTCAGTTGTCACCTTGTAAATTCTGCAGGCGTGCTTAACTTTCCTGATGCTTATTTTGATATGGGAAGGGTTGGTATAAGTTTATATGGATATCACCCAGCGGGTGCGGATGTTTTATCGGATCTTAAGTTAAAACAGGCTATGAAATTCACCACGAAAGTAATTCAGGTAAAAGATTTTCCCATAGGTGTGGGTGTTAGTTACGGACATACTTATAAAACTGATAAGCCAACCAGACTCGCTGTTCTACCTGTTGGTTACGAAGATGGTTATAGTAGGGCTATGTCCAACAAAGCCGAGGTTTTGATTGACGGAAAACGAGCACCTGTGCGAGGCAGAATTTGCATGAATCTTTGCATGGTGGATGTGACTGATATCGGAAATGTTAATGTTGGAGACGAGGTCGTTCTACTTGGTCCTCAAGGCAATGACAATATATCAGCCGATGAATTGGGTGGTTGGGCTGGGACCATTAGTTATGAAATACTTTGCATGTTTGGATATGCAAATAATAGAAAATATATAGATTAATATAGGTTAGGTTATGATTCGTTCTCAGTTAAAGGAACTACTAGATAATTGTTTTAAAGAGGGTATTGAAGAAGGTACGTGGAGCGAAAAAGGTGCCGGAAAATATACAGTGGAACTGCCTAAGCGTGAAGGTCAAGGCGATTATTCTACAAATATATCAATGGTTCTAGCGGGTATTGAGAAACGCAATCCTAGAGAGATCGCAGCTATTATAGCAGAAAAATTATCAGCCAGTGACTTGGTGGAAAAAGTAGATATTGCTGGCCCTGGTTTTGTAAATATAACTATCAAACAAGTTGTTTGGCAGGGTGTTATTGCCAAGGTCAAGGAAGCTGGAGAAAACTTTGGTCACAGTAAGGTTGGTGTCGGACGCAAGGTCTTGGTGGAGTTTGTCAGTGCTAATCCCACAGGACCATTATCTATTGGGCATGGTCGTCAGGCGATTTTAGGCGATTCCATATCAAGACTTCTTGAGGCTACTGGTCATAACGTTTACCGTGAATATTATTACAATAATGCTGGGCGGCAAATGCGGGTTCTTGGTGAATCTACAAGGGCTAGATATTTACAAGCTATCGGCGCTGAATGTGAATTCCCAGAGGATGGTTATCAGGGACAGTATATTGCTGATATCGCTCAAACTCTCATTGATGAAAAAGGTGATAGTTTAAAAGATGAAGTAGATGTGACACCTTTTAAAGAGCAGGCGGAAAACGCAATTTTTAAAGATATTTCCGGAACTCTAGAGCGCTTAGGAATATTTTTCGATAACTATTATAATGAACGTTCATTGTATGAAAATGGCCATATTGATACGGTTGTGCAGGAACTTCGTGATAAAGGTCTTGTCTATGAAAAAGATGGTGCTGTCTGGTTTGAAACTACAAAAGTTGGCCAAGAGCAGGATCGTGTAATAATTAAGTCTTCCGGTGAACCAACCTATCGATTGCCAGATATTGCATATCATCGTGAAAAATTTAAACGTGATTTTGATTGGTTAATTGATATTTTTGGTTCAGATCATATTGCTACAGTACCAGACGTTTTATCTGGCGTTAAGGCGCTAGGCTATAATCCCGACAAGGTGACAGTAGTTCTTCATCAATTTGTTACTCTCACCCGTGATGGTAAACAGGTGAAAATGTCCACCCGAAAAGCTAATTTTGTAACAGTTGATGAGCTTGTTGATGAAGTTGGCGAAGATGTACTACGTTTCTTTTTCATGATGAGAAAACCTGATAGTCAGCTAGAGTTTGATTTAGACCTTGCAACTAGTCAGAGCCAAGATAATCCTGTTTATTATGTACAGTATGCACTCGCTAGGATCTGTTCTATTCTTAGGCAGAGTGAGGAAAATGGCATAGTTGTCTCAGATAGTGCTGAAATTTTAGCAAAATTAGTTGAGCCTGAGGAGATTGCCCTTCTAAAAGCTATGGCTGGTTTTCCTGCAGCCATTGAAAATGCAGCCCTAGAGCTTTCACCTCATAAGGTTATCTTTTACCTTACTGAGATGGCAGGGCAATTTCATAGCTATTACAATAAACATAAGGTTATCACTGAGGATCTGGAGACTAGCCAAGCACGACTAGCCCTAATCCAAGTGATGCGAATTACCTTGAAAAACTGCCTAGATCTTTTAGGTTTGTCAGCCCCTGAAAAAATGTAATTATGGTTAATTAATGGCAAGCCCACGCAAAAAGAAAACACCTAAAATCAAGTTTGAACTTAGCAAAAGTGGTATCTTGGGGATTGTTGTGATAATTTTTTGTGTCTTTTTGTGGATGTTTTTGTTGGGGCTTTGGGCTGGTAGAAATGTTCTTCCTCAAACCCAAGAAAAAACATTATCCATTGGAAATGTTCAGCCCACTAGCAAAACAAAACCAAAGGGCAAGATTCCCCGTCTTAATAACGGAACAAAGAAAAAAATAATTATATCTCAATAGTTGTATCTGTTGATAAGGTTTTAAAATGATTCGTAAAGCTACAATGGCAGATGTTGCTAACATGCATGCCTTACTAAATGGTTACGCTGATAAAGGAATGCTTATTGGCCGGTCCATCAGCTCCATATATGATAAATTAAGAGATTTTTTTGTATACGTTGATAATGAACAAGTGGTAGGTATGTGTGCTCTACAAATTTCCTGGGATAATTTAGCTGAAATTAGATCCCTTGCTGTGTCTGAGGATTATCATAGCAAAGGGCTTGGACGTGAACTTGTTCTAACTTGTCTTGCTGAGGCAGAAGATTACAAAATAAATAAAATTTTTACCCTTACCTATGCTGATGAATTTTTCCGTAAGCTAGGTTTTTACGATATTGATAAAAAAGAACTACCCCATAAAATTTGGAGCGATTGTATGCATTGCCCTAAGTTTCCTAATTGTGATGAAAACGCTCTGATGTTTGATCAATAGGAATGGGTACAAAAAACTAGAATAATTATAGTAACAAAACGTATAGATAATTTAAAAACAAATTCATCTCACCCTTTAAAAATATACGACAAAGACGACAATTATGATTGGAAATATTCTCACCAAAGTTTTCGGTAGTAAAAATGACCGTGTACTAAAACAACTCAACCCAATTGTTACTAGGATTAATGATTTAGAAGCTGGTATTCAGGTTTTAGATGATGCAGCGCTTGCTGCTAAAACGGTAGAGTTTAAAGAACGTTTTGGTAGGGGTGAGGAATTAAATGCTCTTTTACCTGAGACCTTTGCGGTTATGCGAGAGGCTGGTAAGAGAGTTCTTGGTGAGCGTCATTATGATGTCCAGCTCGTAGGTGGCATTATTCTTCATCAGGGTAAAATTGCTGAAATGAAAACTGGTGAGGGTAAAACATTAACTTCTACACTCCCTATTTATCTAAATGGTATTACCGGCAAAGGTGTTCACGTTGTGACTGTGAATGATTATCTTGCAGCTCGTGATGCTGAGTGGATGGGTGATATTTACAATTTCTTAGGTCTTAGTTGGGATAAAATAGTTCATGGAATGCCAGATGCAGAAAGAAAAGTTGCCTATGGTGCAGATGTAACTTACGGAACCAATAACGAGTTTGGTTTTGATTATCTACGTGACAATATGAAGTATGACTTGGAAGACTTTTGTCAACGTGGTTTTAATTTCGCCATTGTCGATGAAGTTGATTCAATTTTAATTGATGAGGCTCGTACTCCTCTTATCATCTCTGGGCCAGCCGAAATGTCCACTGAGCTGTATGGCCATGTGAATAAGGTTATTCCAAAGTTCGAATCTGAAGAACATTATAGTATTGATGAAAAATCAAAACAGGTGACCTTAACCGATGAAGGTGTTGCGCTAGGAGAGGAGCTTCTTGAGGTTGATAATTTATATGATCCATCCAGCATTGAAAAGCTTCATCATCTTAACCAATCATTAAAAGCTCATCTATTGTTTAAATGTGATGTCGATTACCTCGTCAAAGATGGCAAGGTTGTGATTGTTGATGAATTTACAGGGCGTACCATGGAAGGGCGTCGTTATAGCGATGGCTTGCATCAAGCCTTGGAAGCCAAAGAGGGTGTTAAGATTGAGCAAGAGAATCAAACTCTTGCGGCAGTTACCTTCCAGAACTATTTCCGTATGTATGATAAACTAGCCGGAATGACTGGTACTGCTGATACTGAAGCACCTGAGTTTAAAAAGATTTATGACCTTGATGTTGTATTAATGCCTACGAACCAACCCATGGTTCGTGATGATTATGCAGATGTAATCTATAAAAATGAGGCCGCAAAATATAGAGCTGTAGTTAAAGAAATTGCAGAAATGCATGCCAAAGGTCGACCGGTATTGGTTGGTACCATCTCTATTGATGTTTCTGAAAAAATTGCGAAAATGCTTAAAGATGCAGGTGTGGAGCACGAAGTTCTTAATGCTAAGCAGCATGCTCGTGAGGCGGACATAATCACCGCTGCAGGTGGCTTGGGTAAGGTAACTATAGCTACGAATATGGCTGGGCGTGGAACTGATATTAAGTTGGGTGAAGGAGTAAAAGAAATAGGTGGGCTGCACATTATTGGTACTTCTAGGCATGAGTCTAGGCGGATTGATAATCAATTGCGTGGTCGTTCTGGTCGTCAGGGTGATCTAGGTTCATCTCGCTTTTATCTTTCACTAGAAGACGATTTACTCCGTATTTTCGGTTCAGGACGTGTTTCTGGTATCATGGATAAGCTGGGTATGGAAGAAGACGAGCCAATTGAGCACAGCATGATTTCTAGAGCTATTGAAAATGCACAGAAAAAAGTTGAAGGACATAACTTTGATATTCGTAAGCACCTCCTTGAGTATGATGATGTTATGAATAAACAGCGTGAGATCGTTTATCAGCAACGGTACGAAGTTCTACAGGGAGAAGATATTGCTGAAGAAGTTCAAGAAATGATTGGCGACACGGTTAGACGTGTGGCTGCTGAATATTGTGAAGATCGTTTAGATTCCATAGATTGGGATTGGGACGGTTGTATTGAGAGGATGCAGGAAGCCTTTAATGTAAAACCAGAATGGCGAGACGAAGATTTCAAAGACCTGAAGTTCGACGATTTTCTAGAATTGATTACTGCTGTGGTAAGTGAAAAATATGCCAGCCAGGAAGAAGAAAATGGAGTTGAAGTACAACGACAGGTTGAAAAAATTATGTTATTGCAATTGGTTGATTCTTTATGGAAGGATCATCTCTTGTCTATGGATCATCTCAAAGAAGGTATTGGTCTTCGTGGTTACGGGCAGAAAAACCCGCTACAAGAGTATAAAAAAGAAGCCTACCATATGTTTAGTGCCTTAATGGAGACCGTTAAATCACAGGTTGTATCTAACTTGATGCGAGTGCGTGTGGTTCATGAGGACGGTGTCGAAAAAATAGAAGAAGAACGTCGCCTAAAGCAGGAGCAAGAAGCTAGTAGAATGCAGGCTCAAGGTGCTGATAAAGGTGATACAGAGGTTAGTGTCCAAGCTCATAGTGACAAAATTGGTCGTAATTCACCTTGCCCATGTGGATCTAATAAAAAGTATAAGAAATGTTGTGGTAAATTAAACTAACATTCTTTTTCTAATGAATTATTTTTCCTCGTGTCGCTTGATAAGAGGTTAACTTTTACGCGTCTTGATTCCATGAATTGAGATGCGTTTTTTTTTGAGCTGAATAAAAATCCTGAGTTTTGGGGTATGCTTTAATAATTCAAACAATTTTGTAGGTAATCTATAGTTCACAAAGGTAAAAAAAATAATGGCGAGTGGTATATTTGTAATATTAGATGATATTACGGTTTTACTTAAACAAGTTGCGGTCATGAGTAAGGTGGCTACTAAAAATACGGCCGGCATCTTGGGTGATGATCTTGCTGTAAATGCAGAAAAAGCTACAGGCTTTTCTTCATCTCGTGAACTTGCTGTCATCTGGGATATTTGTAAAGGTTCTTTGGTAAATAAGATAATAATTTTACCTGTGATCTTTTTGATTAGTTCTTTTTTACCCTGGCTGATCGTACCAATTTTACTTCTTGGCGGAGTTTATCTATGTTTTGAAGGAGCTGAAAAAACATATGAGTTTTTGGGTGGTCATCAAGGTTTTGAGCAGAAAATTTCAGAATTAGATAGTGACGAGGTAGCCGACTTAGAACAAGAAAAAATAAAATCCGCTATTCGTACCGACTTTATTCTTTCTATTGAAATTGTAGTGGTGGCTTTGTGGTCTGTTTTAGGGCAGCAATTGATTATACAGATCATCGCTGTTAGTATAACTGCCTTGATTGCTACATTTGGTGTTTATGGACTGGTTGCTTTTTTGGTGCGCATGGACGATGTCGGCTTGTATTTACAGGAAAGATCGCAATTGAGAGAGGGATTGTTTTCTTCCTTGCAGTGGCATACAGGTCGTTTTTTGGTGAGCTTGCTGCCGTATGTTGTCAAGGGATTGAGTGTTATTGGGTGTATTGCCATGTTTGCTGTTGGTGGTGGTATGTTTGTACATAATATCGAATTTATTCACCATTACACTGAATTCATTCCAAGCATAATTGCTGGCACATTTGTTGGTTTGTTGATTGGCGTACTATCTTTTATTGTTTTTGAATTAAGTTCTTATCTTCATAAAAAATTTACTAAAGGAAGTTCAGATCGTGCAAAAAATTAAAACGAAGCAAGACGGTTTTAATATTAAGCTGGTCGCAATAAATGCAAGGTACACGCATTCTGCTCCGGCTCTTTTTTATATTCGCCATGAGCTAGAGGTCTACTTGCCTGAAGCCAAATTAGAATTATATCAATTTTCTATTAACGAAGCTTATCACGAGGTTTTTTTGCGTCTTATTGCTGGGGAGCCAGATTCAATTTTTCTTTCAGCCGCAATTTGGAATAGCCATCTGATGGAAAGATTAGTTGACGATATAACAGCTACTTTGCCTAGTTGTCAGATTGTTGTGGGAGGTCCGCAAGCTCTAATCGTGGCTGAAAAAGTTAAATCAAATCCATGTCTAGTAATTGGTGAGATTGAGGGGATAAATCCTAAATTTTATAATGATTTATCAGGTCATGATCTAAATGGAATTTACCAGTGTGATTTCCAAGTGGTTCGACGTAAAGGACTTGTAAGTCTTTATACACCAGATGATTTCCACAATTATTTGCAAAATAGGCAGATCTATCTTGAGACCTCTAGAGGGTGCCCTTTCTCTTGCTCCTATTGTTTGTCGGCTTCCGATGTCGGTATTTACCATAAACCGCTGGAGCAGGTCTATGAAGAGCTTGATCTAATTCTATCTAATAATCCGAGAGTACTTCGTTTTATCGATAGAACATTCAATGATAATGCCAATAGAGCACTTAGTATTTGGCGTTATCTAATGACTAAAGATTGTGATACTCTTTTTCATTTTGAAATTGCTCCAGACTTTTTTAGCGACGAAACTTTTGCATTCCTTGAGGAGTTGCCATCAGGACGATTCCAGTTTGAGATAGGTATTCAGTCAACTAATTTACAGACCTTGCAGGCTATTTCACGTAAGATGAAACCTGAAAAGGTTCATGGAATTGTTTCACGGCTTGCTTCATGCAAGAACATTCATCTGCATGTAGATTTGATTTTGGGTCTTCCCTTTGAAACAAGAGAGAGCTTTTTAAAATCTTTTTGTGATGTATTTGCCATGGGAGCACATTATATTCAGATGGGCTTGTTGAAGATGTTGCCTGGAACACCTATCTCAAAACAAGTTGATGAATTTGGCTATATTTCTTCTACGACCGCCCCTTATTCAGTTTATGCTAATCGGTGGCTTGATCCAACTGGAATGGCTGAGCTATATTGGTTCTGTGAGTGCATAGAAAAGTTTCTTAATAATAGATATTTCGTTAGTTTATGGGCCTACTTGCTGGAGGAAAATGAAGATATAGCAGGTGTTTTCTTGCGAATTTTAGCCATAAGTATAAAAAAAGAATTGTTTGAGCATTCCCCAACACAGAAATTATTAACTGAAATTTTGATGGATTGGGCTGATGAAAGAGATGACACTGCAATAATTAAAGAGATTTTGCGCTACGATTGGTTAAGGACTGGACACAAAATATTCCCTGATTCTCTTGGGTTGGTTAAAGGTGAAGAAAGTTTTGTTGATACCAAAAATAGATTGTTTAAGTTGCTGCCAGATGAGCTACATGGTCATTATTTAAAAAGAGATAGGAATAGGTTTATTAAGCGGATAATTGTCTGGACTTGTAGTGACGAACTTGCGACTTTGCTTGGATTAGAAAGTAATAATGTTTGTTTTTTAGCTCAAGAAAGAGAGCAAACTGTGCATGGGCATCAGAAGGTTTTGTGTTTATAGATAACCTATAGGGCTTATGACTTACGGCTATCTTGCAGGTAAAGAGAGGATGATTAGGTGTCCTCCCTTTACCTTTGCCGGAAAGTTATCCTCTAAGGGTGTCAGGAGTCATCAGGTTTTCTTGCATATGTTTTATCTCATCGATGCCAGAGATAACAATGTCTGGATCAGGCACGAGTTTCTTGGAACTTATCTTACCTTTATAATCAAATTGGCTCAAAATATGTTTGATGCAATTTATTCGAGCTAGCTTTTTAACGTCTGATCGAATAATTGTCCATGGGGCTAATGTTCGGTTCGTTTCTGTTAGCATTTCAAATTTTCTTATGGAATATTTATCCCAATATTCTTGTGCTAAACTATCAACAGGTGAAAGTTTGTATTGCTTTAAAGGATCACCTTTTCTCGAATCAAAACGCTCTTCCTGGATATGTTTTGAGACAGAAAAATAAAATTTAAATAATTTTATACCATTTTTTACTAGCATTTCTTCGAGCATGGGGACATCTTTTAGGAATCTTTTGTTTTGTTCATCTGTACAAAATTGCATAACAGGTTCCACCATAGATCGGTTATACCAGCTTCGATCAAAGATAACTAATTCGCCTGCGGCTGGGAGATGACTCAGGTAGCGTTGGAAGTACCATTGGTTCTTTTCACGATCGGTCGGGGCGGCTAGGGCAACAACTTTCACATTTCTAGGGTTTAGATGGGCTGTAAGTCTTTTGATAGTCCCACCTTTTCCAGCAGCATCTCTACCTTCAAAAATAGCTAAAACCTTTTCATCTTTTTCTTTAAGATGGAGCTGTAATTTCATTAACTCGACTTGCAATGTCTTTAGCTCAATTTCATAATCTAAGGTTTTGTTTTTAATCCAAAGCGATGTTTTGTTTAGTCCTTTTTTGGTGTTTATATTATCTAAGGCAGTATTTTCGAGTAGTTTTATGTCCTCATAAGGGCTCTTCTTGTTGCTCATAATTTCACCTTGAATTGTTTTAATTGGTTAGTTAAGAAATTTTCTTTTAAACATTATACCTATTTAAAGTTGAAATACTCATTTTTATTTTTGCAAGGTCACAATTTGTTGTTAGTCGACGATTCGTTTGAATTATAGTATATTAAATAGTTAAGAATGGTTCACACATTTGGTTGTTTTCAGGCTTTAATGCTTGGAGAAGTCAATTTTACGGATAGAAAGGATAAGAAATGCAAATAAAAGGATTTTCTTTTTCAGCAGTTGAAGCTGGAATTAGATATAATAATAAGCTTGATTTAGGCCTTATTTACAGTGATACCCCAGTTGTTACAGCCGGTACTTTTACCACTAGTTTGGTGAAGGCGGCTCCTGTTTTGATAGATATGGATCGTTTGCAAGAAGGTAGTTCTCAAGCAATTCTAGTTAATTCAGGTTGTGCCAATGCTTGTACAGGTGAAGCTGGCATGGAAGCTTCTCTGCAAACGGGAAAGTTATTGTCCGATGAGCTTGATATTGCAGAGGATATGGTGTTGTTGTCTTCTACAGGTGTTATAGGAGAATTGCTTAATGTGTCAGCCTTTGAAGAGAGTATATCGACGCTAGTTAAGGGATTGTCTCCTGATAAATTTGAAGACGTTGCTAAGGCTATTATGACAACAGATACTGTGCAGAAAATTTGTTTTCATACTGTAGAGATAGGTGGAGTACCAGTTAATTTTATGGGCATGGCAAAGGGCGCGGGAATGATAATGCCTAATATGGCGACCATGCTAAGTTTTGTTCTCACTGATGCTCAGATTGATGTTTCAGAGATGCGCAAGGCTCTGGCTGCGAGTGTAGAAAGAACTTTTAATCGAATCACCATTGACGGCGATACTAGTACCAATGATATGGTTTTAGTCATGGCCAATGGGCAGGCTGGAAATCAGGAAATTACAGATGGAAGTCCAGCAGCGGTGGCATTTCAGACGGCACTAGAGCACGTACTTAAGGACTTAGCTCTACAGATTGTTTCTGATGGTGAGGGAGCAACGAAAAATATTACCATCAAGGTTTGTGGCGCTAAAGAAGATAAAGATGCTGAACAGATGGCTCGCATAATTGCAAATTCTAGCCTTGTTAAGACAGCATTTTTTGGCGAAGATGCCAATTGGGGTAGAATAATTGCAGCCATGGGACGTTCTGGGGTTAAGTTTAACCCTGACCATGTAGATATTGCCTTTGGTGATGTTGTTTTGGTTCGTAATGGGCTGTTTGTTGGTGCTGAGGCAGAAAAGAAAGCAACAGAACTGCTTAAGAATAAAAAAATTATTGTAACAATAGATTTGAAAATTGCTTCTGGTTGTGATGAAATTTATACCTGTGACTTTTCGATTGATTATGTGAAGATTAACGCAGATTATCGAAGCTAGGTATTAATTTATCATTTAAAGGCGACTTTTATACCCATAAATGAGACAAAATATGAAATACCTATACTTAATACGACATGCCAAATCAAGTTGGCAGGATACTAGCTTGAAAGATTATGATAGACCTCTCAAAAATCGTGGCAAGAATGATGTGGCTATTATGGCGGAGCGGCTACGAGTCGAAGGAATCAAATTTGATTTGATGGTTTCAAGTCCTGCTAAAAGAGCACGATCCACTGCTAGGAAAATTGCTAAAGGTACAGGATACAGAAAAAAAGATATCGTCTACACAAAAGATTTGTATCTTTCTAGTGTTAGTAAATATCGTGATGCTATAAATGATTATTTTCGTCAAGCCGATGTTCTAGCCATCGTTGGTCATAATGAGGTTATAACGGAGTGTGCGGAGCTGCTTACTCGCGAGAATATAGGGAATATCCCAACCTGTGGTATAGTTGTTATAGAGTATAGTGGCGATTTTACATCGAAAAGCCGCGGGAAATTGAAATCATTTGATTTTCCCAAAAACAATAAAAGAACTTTAATAAATAAATAACCATGTCCGCACCAGTATGTACAAAATGCGTGTATTTCTATTTGACCCATCAATATGGTAAACCATATGGTTGCCGAGCAATGGGTTTTAAGTCTAAAACTAGTCCGTCCTCGGTCGTAAAAGCATCGTCTGGTATGGAATGCCAGATGTTTGAAAATAAATTTCCTGTAAAAAAGGATGATGGTAAATTTTATGCATAATCCTCGTTTTCTTTCAGCCATATCTTTAGTTAAATATTTACTCCTATTCGTTTTAATTTTTGGGTTGGTTCCAAATAATTCAGCTTTTGCTAAATGTGTAAAGGGTGATTGTAAAAATGGTACAGGTGAATGGGTAACAAGTGATGGGCGATCTTATAAAGGTCTTTTTGTTGGCGGCCGTCCGAACGGTAAAGGTCGGCTGAGCTATAGCAATGGGACTACTTATTCTGGCGATTTTGTTAAGGGTTATATGCAGGGCGAGGGTGAGTTAACCAGTCCAGATGGGCGAGTGTATACAGGCTCATTTGTTAATAATGTGATTGATGGACGGGGAAAGCTTACTAGGCCTGATGGAAGTCAATATGTTGGCGAATTCTCTTTGGGTAAATTTCATGGGAAAGGAATTCTCTTTTTTCCAGACGGTCGTCAGTACAACGGTGATTTTCGTAATAACATCATAGATGGTAAAGGAAAATTAGTTTACATCGATGGCACATGGTATGAGGGGATGTTTCGTAACGGTAAACCCCATGGAAAAGGAGCCCAGAAATTCCTAGACGGTAGCCAATATAGTGGTGACTTTTCCAGCGGGGAGAGGCAGGGACAAGGCAAGTTGACTTATCAAAACGGTGAGGTTTACAGTGGTCTGTTTAAAAAAGATAAATATCATGGGGAAGGTATCTTAACCTATAGTGATGGACGAAAGTATAGTGGTGATTTTGTAGAAGGTATTATCGAAGGCTGGGGCGTTCTAGAGTATCCCAATAGTGCCCGCTATCGAGGTGATTTTAAAGCTGGGAAGAAGGATGGTAAGGGAAGCTTTCAGGGCAGCAATGGCGACCGGTATCAGGGTGAATACGCAAATGGCAAAAAGCATGGTGTCGGCAAAGAGATCATGGCTGGTGGAAGTCGTTATGAAGGCGACTTTGTATCGGGTCTAAGAGAAGGTCAAGGTGAGTTAGTGCAGGTTGATGGGAGTATTTACGAAGGATTGTTTGTTGCTGGTAAATTCATTAAATCTCAAGTTGCTAACGATACAAAAGAAGCTGATGAGAAGACAGTTCCCCCCTTAATTTCAAAAGAAACAAAAACAGTACTAGTGCCATCTTCAAAAGAAGAAGGAAAGAAGGCTGAAGAAGAACCAGCCATAGAAACGGTGATAAAACCAGTAGTAGTTGAAAAACAGTTAGTTGTGAGCAAAAAATCTAATGTACAAAAAAGAGTAGCTGTCGTTCAAGTTGATGAGCAGGGTAGTGCTAAGTTTTACCGTAATGTTGATAGGGTGGTTCTTGAGGATATAACTAAGAAACCAGTAACTGGTTTTGCTAAGGTAGAATATAGTAACGGTAGTTATTACGATGGCTACCTAAAAGATGGTATGAAAGATGGGTATGGGTCTTTAGAATTGACGAATGGAGATTCATACCTTGGAGAGTTTGATTCTGATAAATATTCAGGTAAAGGTCGTTATCATCACGTTGATGGTCGTGTTTATGCCGGTCATTTTGTTGCTGGACAAAGACAGGGACAGGGTATGCTTTCCTATGCTGATGGCACTAAGTATGAAGGCGGTTTTATCGCTGGTTCTTTTTCTGGAAACGGAGCTTATACTTTCGCTGACGGTGGTGTTTATAAAGGTGGTTTTGAAGCGGGCAAGTTTTCTGGCAAAGGCAAGCTGGCTTACCGTGATGGCAGCATTTATGACGGTGGTTTTGAAAATGATTTACCCCACGGGAAAGGCATTTTATCATCATCTTCTGGTGCCCGTTATGAAGGTGATTTTGTAAAAGGACACCGACATGGAAAAGGAGTTTTAATAGGCCCTGATGGCAGAAAAGTTGAAGGTCGGTTTGAAAATGATAAATATATTAAACAATCATAAAAGTAGATTATATTTTTTCTTCATCATTTCTAAGAGTAGTTAGAGTGAATTTGATGGGAAATATTGAAATGAAGATGAACTATTATTGAGCTTCGCTCAAAGGCAGTTTCCTGGGATACAGCATTGCTGAAAACAGATTGAGGAGCGTGAAAAGGTGAAGTGGGAATATAAAAACATATTTTATCCACTGAAAAAGGAAGGTCTTTTAGGAGATCAGATACTTGATGAGGTTGAGCTGGAGCAAACTTTTAACGAGTATGGTTTTTTAGGTTGGGAACTAATTTCAGTTATGAATATGCAAAATGGTGTAGTAGCTATTTTTAAACGTGTCATAAAAGAAATAGAGGTTTTGCCTGAAATACGTGAACAATCTGATAAAACAGCCGTCCAAGAAATTGTTGAAGATGTAGGCAAAGATAAAGACACGCTAGTAATTGGGGAAAATGATACTGAGGCTACAAAGGTAGGAGTTGAGTTAAAACCTGCTGATTCAGAAAATAAGGACGATAATCAAACCTTAACAACTAATAAAGCAGATGCTGACGGTAACGAGAGAAGTTTACAGGAGATCGATGTCGGGCAGATTCGCATTGTATAAAAGTAAAAAAGGATCTACAGATGAAAAGCTGTAGATCCCTTTTTGAGCTCTAGGATTATTAAGGGAAATCTATTTTGAAATTATTTCCCTTGAATTTTTGCCCAAGAATCACGAAGAGTTACCACACGATTAAAAACAATATTATCTTCTGTTGAATCAACCTCATCAACGCAAAAGTACCCTTGCCTTTCGAATTGAACACTTTCCCCAACCTTTAAATTTTTTAAACCTGGTTCAGCTTTGGCGTGTTCAAGGACAACTTTTGATTCTGGATTTAGTTGCTCTAGGAAGTCTATATCTTTATCCGAATCAGGGTTTTCAACTTTGAACAAGCGATCATAAAGATGGACAGTACAGTCAAGAGCCTCACTAGCACTAACCCAGTGTATTGTTCCTTTAACTTTCCTTCCATCAGGAGAAGAACCACCTTTACTCTCAGGGTCATAGGTGCAATGAACAACAGTTACATTGCCATTTTCATCTACCTCGTGGGAACTGTATTGAATGTAGTAGCCGTAGCGGAGGCGTACTTCTCGTCCAGGTCCTAAACGGCGGAATTTGCCCGGAGGATTCTCCATGAAATCATCTTGCTCGATGTATATCTCCTTTGAAAAAGGAATCATCTTAGTTCCCATTTCAGGATTTTGGGGATGATTTTTAGCTACAACTTCTTCAACTTGACCTGCTGGGTAGTTGTCGATAATCACTTTTAGGGGCTTGAGAACGCACATGTTGCGAATGGCTTTAGGGTTTAAGTCATTTCTGACCTCAATTTCCAAAACCGCCATATCAATCCAACTTCCTTTTTTGCCGACACCAATTTCAGCGCAAAAATTTCTAATGGATGCAGGGGTGTACCCTCGGCGACGTAGGCCTGAAACAGTGAGCATACGAGGGTCATCCCAGCCACTAACATAATTACCTTCCACCATTTGGAGGAGTTTACGCTTGCTCATAACCGTGTAGCTAAGGTTCAAACGAGCAAATTCAGTTTGTTGGGGTCTACTTGGGGCAGTGATATTTTCTAGTACCCAGTTGTATAATGGACGGTGGTCTGCAAATTCCAAGGTACAAAGCGAATGGGTGATTCCTTCAATGGAATCTGACAACGCGTGAGTGAAGTCATACATCGGATATATATTCCACTTGTTTCCGGTGCGATGATGCTCAACCTTCATAATGCGATAAATAATAGGATCACGCATATTTACATTAGGTGATGACATGTCTATTTTTGCTCGAAGTACATGGCTCCCTTCTGCAAATTCTCCGCCTTGCATACGCTGGAAAAGGTCGAGGTTTTCTTTAATAGAGCGATCCCTGTAAGGGCTGTTTTTTCCTGGCTCGGTAAGAGTTCCTCGGTATTCTCGCATTTCTTCCGGGCTTAACTGGCACACAAAAGCTCTGCCCACTTCAATTAACTCGATGGCAAATTTATATATTTGATCGAAGTAGTCAGAGGCAAAAAAGAGATTGTCACCCCAAGAAAAACCCAGCCATTGAACATCTTTTTTAATGGATTCAACATAGAATGATTCTTCCTTGCTTGGGTTTGTGTCATCAAAACGCAAATGGCAAGAGCTGTTGTTTTCTACTCCAATACCAAAATTCAGACAGATTGACTTGGCATGACCAATGTGGAGAAATCCATTTGGTTCGGGTGGAAAACGGGTTACTGGTTGTTGATGTTTTCCGGTGCGAAGATCTTCAGCAATCATCTGTCTGATGAAATCCAAGGGTTTTTCTTTTTCGGCAACGTCTTTCATAGTCATATTGTTATCAGTTAATTGTATAGTTTTGCGACATCTTTTAGTCTAGATACCATTCGATTTTGACCTAGTGCGATGACAATATCAAACATTGAGGGGCCTGCAAGTTGACCGGTTACAACGGTTCTCATTCCGTTAATTATAACGCCTGGCTTTACCTCCAGCTCAGTTGCAAGATCGCGAGCTGCTTGCTCTGTGGTTTCAAGGTTGAAATCACTTAGAGTTTCAAAACGCTCGGCGAGGATTGGTAACCATTCTTTAAGTTCAGCATGTTTTAAAACATTTTTCTTAAGCGGTTTGTCTTCAACTTTATAATCATCGGCAAAATACGCTCTGCCTAAGGTGGTAAAATCTTTTAGGGTGTGAAACCTGTCTCTTATCATATCAAGAGTTGTAAGGTACCACTCTTTTTTATCGCTCAGGTAGGCGTCGTCCCAGATATTATCAGCTTTTAATTCGACTTCAATCATGATGCCAAGTTCTTCGATAGGCATATTACGTAGGTAATGTTCATTGATCGAGATAGCTTTGGGGTCAGTGAAAAATTTAGGGTCATTTTTTCTGTAATTGAAAACAGAACTAGAACGGTTAATTCTTTCTAAGCTAAATGCCTCGATTAATTCTTCTTTGCTGAAAATTTCTTTATCATCACCTGCTGACCAGCCGAGCAGAACAAGAAAATTATTTAACGCCCAAGGCACGAAGCCATGTTCTTTATAAAACTGAACTGAAACAATTTCACCATGACTTCTTTTAGAGATCTTGGCTTTTTTGGTATCGAGAGTTAGTGGCATGTGAGCAAATATAGGTACATTTGCTGCGAGTGCTTCATAAAGCAAGATCTGTTTAATGGTATTAGTCATATGATCTTGGCCTCTGATGACATGGCTAATTCTATCACGGATATCATCAACAACATTGCACAGCAGATAGAGCGGCAAACCGTTGGAGCGAACGATCACAAAATCATCAATTTCTGTTCTGGCAACTCGTATGTGACCAGCAATTTTATCGTCGTAGGAGACACTATCACATTCTGGCACACGAAAACGAATCACACTTGGAATGCCTTCTGCTTCTTTTTCGGAGATCTCATCTTTGCTAAGATTGCGACAAGTACCATCGTAACCAAGACTTTTTTTTGCGGCAAGGTTAGCTTCTCGTTTAGAATCAAGAGATTCTTTTGTGCAAAAACACTTGTAGGCTTTGCTCTCTTCTAGAAGTTGATTAGCATATTTTTTGTGATCTTCGCTGAAATCAGTTTGGAAATAAGGACCTTCGTCAAAATCTATACCCAGCCAGTATAGTCCTTCAACAATACCTTTAATGGACTCTTCGGTGGAGCGTTCTGTGTCTGTATCTTCAATTCGTAGAACGAGTTTTCCACCATGCTTTTTTGCGTATAGCCAGTTGTATAGCGCGGTGCGTGCGCCGCCGATATGAAGGTAGCCAGTAGGGCTTGGGGGGAAACGAAGTCTAACCTCAGTCATGATATTGCTCCTAAATTCTAGGTGATATTATTTGTAAATGTATATTTAAGATGTTTCAAATAACCCATTTCAGCGAAGTTTCATTTAAAAATTAAATAAATCTCTTATAAATAGCTGTTTATATCTTTTTCACCTTTAATGTTCAATACATTAATTATAAAGACCTTGTTTAAAGAAAAAGTATATTTTTTTTAATTAGCTGTGGTCTTTTGCTTAAAAGGATATAATTTGTCTGTAATTGTTTTTTGTTTTTTTGATATTATAACTTATTTGAGGTGAAAATGATGGAAGAGAAAAAAGACTGCGGTTGTGGGAAAAATAAAGAGGCTAGCGGTAACTGTGTGATGCCCACCATAAATTTTACTACTTTTATTATGTCATTAAATACATCGGCTTTATTTCATTTAGGTGAAATCCCTGATCCCAGCACAGGCGAGCGAAAATACGATAAAGAGTTAGCGAGGCACACGATTGACACCTTAGTTATGCTAGAAGAAAAGACAAAAGGGAATCTAAACATCGAAGAGGCGGGAATGTTAAAAGATATTCTTTTTGATGTAAAGATGAGCTTTGTGAATAGCACAAAATAATTTCTTTCTAGGTGGCTGGGTTTGTTTAAAATAAGGGAAATAGTATTACTTGCGCCTGCTAAGGTGAATTTTTTTTTGCATATTGTTGGTAAAAGAGAAGATGGGTATCATAATATATATAGCTTGATGCAAAAATTAAGTTTGTATGATGAATTACGGATTTCCATTCAAAATAATGTTGGGGTTACCTTTAGTTGTGATGACCCAAGCTTGCCAGTAGATGATACAAATCTAGCAGTTAAAGCGGCCCTTGCATTTATGAATAAAAGCAAGATAGCTGTAGGATGTGGCTTTAAAATTTATTTGAAAAAAAGAATTCCTGTGGCAGCAGGACTTGGTGGAGGAAGTAGTGATGCGGGAGCGGTTCTTCTTGGTCTCAATAAAATATGTAATGATGAATTTAGTGAGGCAGAATTAATTGAGTTAGCAACACCACTTGGGGCAGACGTGCCATTTTTTGTTTGTGAGGCTAAGGCGGCTCTTGCAGAGGGTATTGGGGAGATACTTAGCCCAGTTCAGGCCAATGAAAGATATGATTATGTTTTGGTTAATCCCAACTTTAATGTATCGACTAAGAAAATATTTGAGAGTTTTTCGTTGACAAGGGTATACGACCAAGATATATTGTTCCGCCCTGTAGGAAATGATCCTGGAATATTCAATATTAATAGACTTTACAATGACCTTGAAAGCGTTACGTGTGAATTTTATCCAAGCATTGAAGAAATAAAAAAGGACTTGCAAGAAGCTGGTGCATCGGGTACGCTCATGTCCGGTAGCGGCCCTACTGTTTTCGGGGTATATGAAAATGGTTTGACTGCTAAAGAATTTAGTCGTGTTTACGAGGCTTTGTCTCCTAAATACGGTGATAAAATATTCATTGCGAAAGCAATTTGATAGGATGGGGCGTCGCCAAGCGGTAAGGCACCAGGTTTTGATCCTGGCATGCGTAGGTTCGAATCCTGCCGCCCCAGCCATCCATTTAAATGATCCGACATTCATTCTTTTCATGTTACCATGCCAAATATAATAAAAATTTTCTCAGGCAATGCTCATCCTCAGATGGCAGAAGAAATCGCCTCGAACCTAGGTATGCAAGTCAGTAAAGCTGACGTGCGTAAATTCAGCGATGGTGAAATTTTCGTTGAACTGAAGGAAAATGTTCGCGGAACTGATGCTTTTGTTATCCAGCCAACTTGTACTCCTGTTAACGATAACCTTATGGAGTTGGTTATCATGGTTGATGCATTGAGACGTGCCTCAGCGCGTAGGATTACAGCGGTTGTCCCGTATTACGGATATGCTCGCCAAGACAGAAAGAGTGCCCCAAGGGTACCTATTACAGCCAAGGTTGTTGCTGAAATGTTCATGGCTGTTGGTGTCCGTCGAGTTCTTTGTATGGATCTTCATGCAGGCCAAATACAAGGTTTTTTCAATATTCCTGTTGATCACCTTTATGCTGCTCCTGTCATCTTGAAATATATTGAGAATAAGTTTGAAGATGTTGTAATGGTTTCTCCTGATGCTGGTGGTGTGGAGAGGACCCGTGCTTTTGCTAAAAGGCTTAATACCGGGCTCGCTATTATCGATAAACGAAGAGATCGACCTAATGAGTGTGAAGCTATGCATGTTATTGGCGATGTTGCTGGAAAAACTGCAATATTGATGGATGATATGGTTGATACAGCTGGAACACTTTGTAATGGCGCTAAAACATTGCTAGATCATGGTGCTAAAGAAGTACATGCTTGTTGCTCGCATCCTGTGTTGTCAGGTCCCGCGATTGATAGACTTAATGCTTCAGCGCTAAAAAGTTTGGTTGTGACTAATTCAATCCCACTCAAGGGTGATGCTCTCAAGTGTGATAAAATTAAGGTTCTGTCTGTATCGTCTCTTTTGGCAGAGGCAATTAAAAGAATTCATAACGAAGATTCAGTTAGCTCTTTGTTTGTGTAAAATAAAAATCACTTATATTTGTAATAATTTAACCGATGACGTCCATTGGCTATATCGGTTGTGGAGGATAGAAAATGTATCAAGTTGAAATGTCTGCTTCTGTAAGAGAAGTATCTGGAAAAGGTCCAATGCGTCGTCTTCGTCAAGAGGGCTTAACCCCAGCAGTTGTTTATGGTGGTGGTAAGGATGTTCAGAAATTACAAATGGATAGTAAGATTTTGATGACTCAACTTCTTGAGTTTTACAAAGTTAATACTGTTGTGAATCTGAAGGTCGAAGGTCAAGACGAGAGAAACGTTCTTATTGGAGAAGTTCAGGTAAATCCTATTACTGATGCTCTTATTCATGTTGACTTTTGTGAAGTAGATCTTGAGAAAGAGCGTGAGTTTAAAGTGCCAGTTGCAATTGATGGTGTTGCTAAGGGTGTTGATTTAGGTGGTAATCAAGAAGTGTATATTGAAAGTTTGATGATAAAAGCCAAAGCAATGAATGTTCCAAATGAGATTCGCATCGACGTCTCTGATTTAGCTATTGGCGATCAAATAACTGTGGCAGACATTGTTGTTGAGGGAGTGGAAATTGTCTCTCCTGGCAAGAAGGTTGCTGTAGAAGTTTTAGGTTAGTCTTTCTTTGGGCTATTCTTTTAGCCCTAGAGATTAAGATTGTTGAGTCCGAAAGAGGTTTATCCTTTTTCGGACTTTTTGGGTTTAATGGTGATAAAATGGCTGCTGCTGAATTACTTCTTGTGGGGTTGGGTAATCCAGGGAACGATTACGCTACAACGCGACATAATATTGGTTTTATGTTCCTAGATGAACTAGTTAAAATATGGAATTTCCCAACTCTTAATGAAAAATACCAGTCACTTTTTTGCAAGGGAAGGTTGTCGGGTAAATCATTAGCGCTTTTGCAGCCCCAAACCTATATGAACAAAAGCGGTATGGCAGTCGGTGAGTACGTTAGGTTTTATAAGATAAATCCTGAAAATATTCTTGTTGTTCATGATGATATTGATATGGCTCCTGGGCGCATTAAACTCGTGCGAGGTGGTGGCGCAGGTGGGCATAATGGGATTAAGTCAATTAATTCCTGTGTCGGTTTTACAGATTACTATAGATTGAAGATTGGTGTCGGGCGACCTGGCAAGCACGGTGTCCATCCTGATATTCCGGTTGATAGATATGTTTTGCAAAATTTCACAAATGAGCAAAGTCAAGTTTTGCAAGAACGCCTTTCAGATATAGTCTCCGGATTAGAATTGTTTTTTGATGGTTCTGTTTCTGCAGCTACTAACTTGCTCAATTCTTTAAAGTAGTTTTTGTCATCCCCATGCTTTGCCCTATCCTTTGGGAAAGGCGAAAGATAGGGCGTAATGGCCTATTGTATGTTATACTATGTAGGTTGTGGAAAAAACATATACATAGGGTGTAGTTTTAGCTGTGACGTCGTTATGTGTTTTTTTATACTCATTTAGGGTTCTGTTTGCTTGCAAGTTTTGCAATGAAATTGTTCTAATTGGCCAATAAGGGGAATTATTCGTGTTTGCTGAAGGTGATATGGCTGTGTATCCAGCCCATGGTGTTGGTGTTATAAAGTCTGTGGAGACACAAACTGTAGCAGGTACAGATCAGAGTTTCTATGTTATGGAAATTCTTGAAAATAAGATGACTATTATGATACCTACAGCTACTAGTGCCAATGTTGGTTTACGAGCAATTGTTAGCGAGAAAGAAGTTGCCGAGGTAATCACTATTCTTGAGGAAAGAGATGTAGAGCTTGGTTCGCAAACATGGAATAGACGCTATCGTGATTATATGGAAAAAATTAAAACTGGTTCTGTGCACGAGGTAGCATCAGTATTACGTGATCTGTATCTTCTTAGTGTTGATAAAGAGTTGTCCTATGGTGAACGTAAAATGTTAGATACTGCTAAGGGTTTACTTGTTACGGAATTATCTCTTGCAAAATCTGTTGAAGAAGATGTTGTAACCAATCAAATAGAAGCTATCTTCTCGTAATTTCGACTACTGCCTTATCCGTTTGTTAGTATAATAAATTGATAAGGTTTTTTTTTTTTTATTATTATGCCTACCGAAATGCCCCATGATTTAGATATTGACGAGTGTGAAAAATCGTCTATTGCCAGTGATCCTGAGTTTAGTTTCTCATTTGTTGTTGAAAACAAACATAAAGGAATGCGGTTGGATCAATGTCTTTCTTTGCTATTACCTGAAAAATCACGGACTCAAATTCTCGAGTCAAATAAAAAGAATTTAATTTTTGTGGATGACTCTTTTAAGAAGAGTAGTTACAAATTGAAACTTGGCGAAAAAATCGTTGGTAGTTTGTGGCAGGCATTGCCTCCACAGCTAAAGGCAGAAAAGATTGACTTTCCGATTATCTTTGAAGATGATCATATTCTTGTGATATCCAAACCACCTGGTTTAGTAGTGCATCCTGGCAATGGTAATCAATCCGGAACCCTTGTGCATGGTTTACTACATCATTGCCAGTCTATTCGTGGTGTTGGTGATGAAATTCGACCTGGGATCGTTCATAGATTAGATAAAGACACCTCAGGAGTGATGATCGTAGCTAAAGATGAAAAAAGTATGAAGTCATTACAAAATGATTTTAAAAATCGCGAAACCTACAAAATATACCATACTTTGGTAGCTGGTATTCCCAATGCTTATGAAGGAAGAATAGTTGCTCCTATTGGTCGTCACTCGGTAAATCGCCAGAAAATGGCAGTGTGTGAAAGAAAAGGGCGCTATGCTGCTACCAACTGGCAAGGGATTGAAGCATTCGAGAATGATTATGGGCGCTATACCTTAATTAGAGTACATATTGAAACGGGTAGAACTCACCAAATTAGAGTGCATATGAACCATATTGGGCATTCGGTGGTGGGAGACAAGTTATATGGCAGAAGAAATCAAAACCCCCTTTTCCAAAGACAAATGTTACATGCCTCACGGTTGAGAATTCTTCACCCAGTTACTGGTAAGAAGATGACTTTTAATGCGCCATTATGGGAAGATTTCGAAACGGCCTTACATACTCTAGATTGGTGTGGCTCCTTGAGCGCTGAGTGTTAGTGGTTGGAGGTTATTTATTTTGAAAATTGTCGTTACAGGCGGGTTTGGCTGTGGGAAGAGTTGTGTCACTAGTGTTTTAAGTAATCTTTTATATTGTTATTGTCTTTCAGCCGATGAAATTTGTCGTCAACAATTAGAGCCAGGAGCTGTGGGATGGTGCGCTCTTAAATCGAGTTGGGGGAGTGAGTATTTTCTTGAAGATGGCAGAATTGATAGAAATGCGGTAAAGGATAGGATCTTCTCTGATGATAAATCTAAAATTGAATTAGAAGATATTCTTCATCCTTTAGTATTTGCGGAAATTAATTCCTGTGCTCAAATAGCAGAAAAAGAATATAAACATTTATTAGTTGAAATTCCGCTTTTTTTTGAATCTAAAAAAACATATACTGTTGACAACGTTGTAGTCGTTTCAGCAAGTAATAAAATTGCAATAGATAGGGCTTGTTTGCGGGATGGGATGTCTAAGAGTTTGGCACAAAAAATTATTGCTAGCCAGATGGATATCAAAAGTAAGTGTGAAAGAGCTAATTACGTTATTAATAACGATGGAATGTTTGTTAGTACCTATTCACAAATTTTGTTGATGATATCAGGGTTGCGATAAAAATCAAAAAATGCTAATAATCCTTGACACTCTACACTTGAGTACGTATAAAATGTTTCGAGCGTATTTATTTTAATCAAAACGGCTTTAAAGCCTACTCACAAAAATCAGCCTACAAAACCTAATATTCTTTAAACATCGTTTTATTTGGAAGTCCTTATTTATTGTCTATAATGGACCTTAGATAAATTAGTTTATAGTGCAGAGAAATTTATGCGCTATTTAACTGCTTACATTGATAAACGATGTCTAACCGATAGACGTGGGAACTGATTTTCATAACAATGTCCTGCCATTACCTTGAAGGAGAGGGATACTTAATGAACCTGGCGGAATTAAAGCAAAAAAAAATTGGAGAGCTAGTTAAACTTGCTCGTACCTTAAAAGTAGAAGGTTATAGTAACTTGCGTAAGCAGGAGTTGATCTTTGCGATACTCCAAGCAGAAGCAGACAAAGACGGAAAAATGCGTGCCACTGGTGTGCTTGAGATTTTGCCTGATGGGTTTGGTTTTCTGCGTGCTCCAGATTATAACTATCTTCCTGGTCCCGATGATATTTATGTTTCACCATCACAAATTCGAAGATTGAATTTGAAAACTGGTGATACCATTGAAGGGTTAGTTAGGGCGCCAAAGGAGGGAGAACGTTATTTCGCTCTCTTAAAAGTTGAGGCAGTAAACTTTGATCCGCCTGAAGCGTGTAAGCAAAAGACAGTGTTTTCTAACCTTACCCCGCTTCACCCAGACGATGCTTTTTCTTTAGAATGGCAACCAGACAATTATTCCATGCGTATTATCGATCTGTTTGCTCCTGTTGGTAAAGGCCAAAGAGGGTTAATAGTTGCACCTCCTCGCACTGGTAAGACTGTTTTGATGCAGAAAATTGCTAACTCTATTGTGCGCAATCACAAGGAAGTATACTTGATTGTACTCTTGATTGATGAACGCCCTGAAGAAGTTACTGAGATGACTCGTTCTGTTAGAGCTGCTGAGGTTGTTAGTTCAACATTTGATGAGCCTCCACAGAGACATATTCAAGTTGCTGAAATGGTAATTGAAAAAGCTAAACGCTTAGTTGAGCACAAGAAGGATGTTGTTATTCTACTTGATAGTATTACTCGACTTGCTCGTGCCTATAATACAGTTACTCCAGCAAGTGGTAAGATTTTGTCTGGTGGTGTTGAAGCAAATGCACTGCACCGGCCCAAAAGATTTTTCGGTGCTGCTAGGAATATCGAAGAGGGTGGTAGTCTAACTATTCTTGCTACAGCTCTGATCGAAACCGGTAGTCGTATGGATGAGGTCATTTTTGAGGAGTTTAAGGGAACGGGTAATATGGAACTTGTTCTTGATCGGAAGATGGCTGATAAACGAATATACCCAGCAATTGATATTCGTAAGTCTGGTACTAGGAAAGAAGATCTCTTGATGAAACCGGATGTCTTAAATCGTATTTGGATTCTCAGAA